>NZ_LOCN01000009.1 GCF_001574435.1 Moritella sp. JT01 | reverse complement strand
TACCTAAGCAATTAAGTCGGCTCAATGAATTCTGTACTTCAACAATAAAACCGAAGTTCTATTGTTTATAAAACCAAATCTTTCGATTTAATTTAATGTTCACAATTACATTGATATAATATTTGGTCATTATATCTCTGCAAGTGCTCACACAGATTGCTTGAATAAATTGTTAAAGAGCATACTGAACGGCTGTTGCCGTGTCAGTGGGATGCATTATAGATAATAGGGTTCCATTGGCAAGTGATTTTATAAATTTCATTCCATTTTAAAGATAAACCTTAAAAACCGAACACAATTCAAACAAAACAAATTAAAAACAAGCAACAGTTCTCCTAGCCATGCTCTTTTCGACAAATTATTCACATCATGATCATGATTTAGCGTGTTACTTATTCAATTTTTATATTTTATTTGCCTATATTTATATTTTATTTGCCTATATAGGTAGGATTTACTTACTGGGTCAATTTAAACTATTATTTAATTTGTCTTTAATACGTGACCTAACTCTCTGGTTTAGGTAACATGCGCCCTTTTTACGGTTTTGGAGTTTGAATATACATGCCCTTCCAACTTGGTCAGCGCTGGATCAGCGATACGGAATCAGAATTAGGATTAGGAACAATAGTTGCCATAGAAGGCAGAATGTTAACGCTATTATTTCCTGCAAGTGGTGAGAACCGTTTATATGCTCGTAACGAAGCGCCGATCACTCGAGTCATGTTTAATGTCGGTGATCAGGTACTCTCTCATGAAGACTGGAGCTTAACCGTTACTGAAGTAACAGAAAGCTCAGGTATTATTACTTATATAGGTATTCATCAAGACACCGGTGAAGAAGTTTCCTTACGTGAAACATTCCTGAACAATTTTATCAAATTTAATAAGCCACAAGATCGCCTATTTGCAGGCCAAATTGATCGAATGGATCGATTTGTATTACGCCATCAAACATTACAGCATCAGTTTTCTCAACAACAATCTGCATTAAATGGCATTCAAGGTCCACGTGTCAGTCTGATCCCACATCAATTACATATTGCAACCGAAGTGGGTCAACGTCATGCTCCTCGAGTTTTACTTGCCGATGAAGTGGGTTTAGGTAAAACCATTGAAGCGGGTTTGATCATCCACCAACAACTGACAGCTGGCCTTGCCAATCGTGTGTTGATTCTAGTACCAGAAACATTACAACACCAATGGTTAGTGGAAATGATGCGTCGTTTCAATCTACACTTTAGTATCTTTGATGAAGAGCGTTGCATCGAATCGCTCGCTGAAGCAGATAACCCATTCGAAACTGAACAGTTGATCTTGTGTAGTCTGGACTTCTTACGCAAAAAACGTCGTCGTTTTGAACAAGCCGTGGGTGCCGATTGGGATTTATTGGTTGTTGATGAAGCCCATCACCTTAAATGGAGCGAAACAGAACCAAGTCGTGAATACCAAGTTGTCGAATCATTGGCACAAAAGTCGCCAGGCGTATTACTACTCACTGCAACGCCGGACCAACTTGGTCATGAAAGTCACTTTGCACGTTTACGTTTATTAGATCCAAACCGTTTCTATGATTATGCCGCATTCGTTGCTGAAGAAAATAGTTATTCTGTTATTGCACAAGCAGCACAAGAACTATTAGATTCACCAATCGTTTCCCCCGAAACAGCAGCATCATTAACTAAACTATTAAGTGAAGCTGATATATCAGACAAGCTGACTTTAATTCAAGCGTCACCAGATTCAGATGAAGCACAGCAGGCTAAACAATCAATCATCAGTCAATTATTGGATCGCCATGGCACAGGTCGTTTATTATTCCGTAATACACGCTCTGCAATCAAAGGTTTCCCGACTCGTCACTATCACCCAATTCCTTTAGCACTACCAGACCAATATAAAACGTCATTAAAAGTTGCACAAATGATGAATGGCTCAGCAAGTTATGCGGAAGCTGCGCGTCGTGGTCTATACCCAGAAGAAATCTTCTTAGAATTCGAAGGCAAAGACGCATCTTGGTGTAGTTTTGACCCACGTGTTGAATGGTTACAAAACTTCTTACTTGCCAATAAAAATGAAAAAGTATTAGTCATTGCAGCTAATGCCGACACAGCGATGTCAATCGAAGAGTCGCTGCGAGTAAGTGAAGGTATTCGTGGAACCGTATTCCATGAAGGTATGTCTATTATCGAGCGCGATAAAGCAGGCGCTTACTTCGCTCAAGAAGATGCTGGGGCACAAGTTCTACTTTGTTCTGAAATTGGTTCTGAAGGTCGTAACTTCCAATTTGCACAACACCTCGTATTATTTGATTTACCATTAAACCCAGATTTACTTGAGCAACGTATTGGTCGTTTAGATCGTATCGGTCAGAAAAATAATATCAGTATTCACGTTCCTTTCTTTACCAATACCGCACAGGATGTATTACAAAACTGGTATCAAAATGGCCTAAATGCGTTTGAGCATACTTGTCCTATCGGTGGCGATATTTTTGCAGAAGTAAAAGATGAATTACTGACTCAGCTAGCCGCAAAAGAAATTGATGTGGCTGCAACGGATGCATTGATCACTGATACACGCAGTCAATACGATGTATTAAAAGCAAAAATGGAAAGTGGTCGTGATCGTTTACTGGAACTAAATTCTAACGGTTTGGGTAAATCAGACGACATTATCGCGCAATTAAAAGCCAATGATGATAGCCCTACGCTACCTATTTTTGCGATACGCTTATTCGATGTTATTGGTATAAACCAAGAAGATCGTGGCGAAAATATGCTGGTATTAAAACCGACAGATCAAATGTTAGTACCAAGTTTGCCACATCTATCTGAAGACGGCATTACAGTTACCTTCGATCGTGAAACCGCATTATCGCGTGATGATGTACATTTCCTTACTTGGGAACACCCATTAATACGCGCATGCATTGAATTAATCATGACGTCTGACACGGGTTCAACGGCTGTTTCACTATTAAAAAATCCAGCCCTACCTGCTGGCACTATTTTACTAGAACTACTTTATGTAGTAGAAACCTCGGCACCGCCTTATTGTCAAATTAATCGTTTCTTACCGGCAACACCCATTCGTTTATTACTGGATAAAAACAGTAATAACTTAGCCCTAAAAGTAGACTTTGATAGTTTCAATCGTCAGCTTAATGCGATTAACCGCCATGTAGCAACAAAGCTAGTTTCGGCATCTCAAACGATTATTCACGACCTTATTGGTAAATCAACAGCTGTCGCTGAAGATCAAAAGCAAGCAATCACCAACGCGGCACTGGCAAAAATGCAGCAAAACATGAGTGTCGAGCTTGAACGTCTACAAGCATTACAAAAGATTAACCCTAATGTACGAGATGAAGAACTGGCGTTTATTGAAAAACAAACAGCAGAACTCACCACACACATTAATAATGCTCAGCTTAAACTAGATGCGGTACGCTTTATTGTCGTTACACCGAACTAAATAAAAGCACATTATAATGACGAGCAACAAAGGCGCTAATTTCGGTTAGCCCCTTTGTTATTACTTTTTATTATTAACAAACGGTAATTTAAAACTTACCTTTTAAATTCTTCACTATATTGTATATACCCTATGCCCGATTTTATTTATGCTCCGCCGCAACACCCTCGATTAGATATTATTTATCAAGACGATGCCATTATTGTATTAAATAAACCGAGTGGATTACTAAGCGTACCAGGGCGATTACCCGAACATACCGACAGCATTGCGAGTCGGGTGCAAGAATTATTTCCCGCTGCGACAATTGTGCACCGTTTAGACATGTGCACTTCCGGTGTGATCTTAATGGCATTGACTAAATCCGCTCAGAGCCACATCAGCAGACAATTTCAACAACGCTCAACCGCAAAGTATTACTATGCTCGTTTAGAGGGTATCCCAACTGCTGAGTCTGGCAGCATTGATTTACCATTGCGTTGTGATTGGCCAAATAGACCAAGGCAGCTTGTTGATTTCGAGGAGGGTAAACCAGCGCTGACGCATTGGCAGGTGATTGCAAAACAACAAGCACATGATGATAACAATCAACAAGCCAGCGCCACTGTATTACTCAAACCTGTGACCGGCCGCTCCCACCAACTACGTGTGCATATGTTAGCATTAGGCACTCCCATCTTGGGTGATGAGTTATATGCATCAACACAAGGTATTGCCAGTGCAGCGCATTTACAACTGCATGCCGCTATGTTAGAAATTGAACATCCCCTAACATCAGAAAAAATTACATTTAAGGTCAAACCACCTTTTCCAATTGATTAAGCACAACGAACTATGTAGGAATGATGAATGTTGAAGGCCCTGGTATTATTACTTTTATCCACTTTGTCGCTACAAATATATGCTGAAGAGAATAAAGACAAAAATGAGACGAATAAGCCGACAATCGCCTTCCCTATTTCTCAGCAACATATGTTTGATCAAGACTTAATTAAATACAGTAATGCAAGCGAAGTGGCTTGGTTAGGTGATAAAGAAAATAGATTTCTTACTTTATGGCTTGAACAAACGACAGCAGAAGTCACAGGTACAAGTTGGATTTTTGCCGATACCTATACTTCAGCCAATAACCCCAACATTATCCAAACTCTGCGCTATCAGCTCAGTGATAAAGGATTACATACCTATTCTATATCGCCATTAAGTCAAACCTTAACATCAGAGCAAGCCGAGCAACGTTTACAAGCACAATTACGCATCTTACAAGACAAGATAGTGAGTAAAAGTGGTAAGCGCCTACTTATCCTTCAGGGCGCTAATTGCCAGGCAATGATAAACGTACTAATAGAAAATAAAGATGTTTACGTCGATGCGATTGTATTACTCAGTGCACATAGCCCTACCCCAGCGTTAGCATCTCAATTAATTAACCAAATACACCAACTAAAAGCACCCATTTTAGATTTGTATGCGCAAACGGATAGCTTAGCGATAATTAATGAAGCAAAATTAAGACTGATAGCAGCAAAGCGTATTAACACAGGTAAGTACAGACAAACTGAAGTGATAGGTTTACAGGGTCAAGTAGAGACTCAGATCGCAACCAGCCAAATAATTTATGGCTGGTTGATTAAGCTCGGCTGGTATTAACGCATTTTTCTCGATTCTTTTACTACGTCATAAGCACCTTGGATATCTTGGGCTTTCTCTTTAGCAATAATCATCATTTCTTCTGGTAAACCTTTCGATACCAATTTATCCGGATGATGTTCATTCATTAATTTACGATAAGCACGCTTAATCACTTTGTCGTCATCCTCAGCACTCACACCTAATTGCTGATAGGCGTTAGTTAATGCTTCTTCACGGCTTACTTTACTGCCATGACGGTGGGAACGTAACTCCGCTTCCATCATGCGTAATAAATTATCCATGTCCTGAGTCGTCACACCCAAGATCGCACCAATACGATGAAGGATATCACGCTCTGCTTTTGATAATTCAAGATCGGCAAAAGCAGCCTGAATTTGTATCTCCAGGAACATTTTAACCAGATCTCGACGTAACACACTCACACGGCGAAAATCTCGAACCGTTTGCTCTAACGGAAAATCAGCTTCCTTACCTTGATTGAATGACACTTGAGCGGCACGACGCGTTTCACCCGTCAGTTTCATCCGGTCCATTAACTGCGTCGCGACATGAATTTCAGCTTCGGTAACGTGGCCGTCCGCTTTGGCCATGTGCCCCATCACCGAAAATGAGGTATGTAAGAAAATATCCTGACGCTTATGTGCCGCAGGTCTTGTATCAATACCAAGCCGAGGTCCAAATTGGCGTTTTAATATCGAACCAACCCAGATCATAAAAATCGCACCAAAGAATCCACCAAACTTAATACCAATCGCGGATAATAAAATGTAAAACAACATATTCATAAAAGTAGCTACCAAGCAAAAATGACATATATTTATATAAGAATTGTATTATGGCTGTTTAAAATGTAACAAATCAATCAATCTCATCATTTTTTTGAAAGTTTACGGGATAAAACCAGCCATTAAATGGTCTATCGCTGTAATATGGATTATTATATCCAACTATTTATTAATTTTAATGAAATTATCGATGACAAAATGGATTGTTAAAATGCGCCTTTTCACCTTATTTTCAACACTCAGCGGTGTCGTATTCTCAGCTAGCGCAGCTACAATTATCACCAATGAGGATGGTATTTCAACTATCGTTGATGACGTTACAGCTGCGTCAGAATTAGCTGAGTTAAACTGGTTTAAACAATGCTATCCTTATGTACCCGCGATAAAGCCACCGATTGAAGATACTAAAGCCGCGAACGAGATCCTGCTATTATCAGATAATGCTAAAGTGATCCAAGGTAACAAGGCTATTTTTACTGGTGATGTAAACTTTACTCAAGGTAATCGAGAATTATCCGCTGATGAAATTATTTTGTATCAGTTAACCAATATCTTAACCGCCGAAGGTAATGTTGTATTAGAAGACAGGGCGTCGACAATTAATGGTCGCTCATTGAAAGCAAACTTAGACACCAAAGATGCCGAGCTAACACAGGTAGATTATTTACTGCATGGTCAAGCCGCTAATGGTAAAGCTAAAAAGGTTTATGTTACTAATAGTGGTGACAATATTTTAATGCAGCGCTCGACTTATACCCAATGTCCCTATGGAGATAATAGCTGGGTGTTACGTGCATCCTCTATTGACATCGATAATATAGATGAGTCTGCTGAAGCTTATAACGCAACACTGTACTTTAAAGAAGTTCCCGTTTTCTATATGCCATATTTTACTTATCCAACGACAAATAAGCGTAGAACAGGTTTATTATCCCCATCATATAGTAATCCAATAGGTCCATTAGGAAATGGTCTTACCCTCTCTCAGCCATTCTATTGGAATATAGCGCCAAACTATGACATGACAATAACACCGACTTATATGGAGAAGCGTGGTGTCCAATTAACCACTGAATTTCGTTATTTAGTCTCTAAGCAAAGTGGTAATATTAATATTGAATATCTTGGTAATGATAAAAAAATCCAGGACGAAAATGAAAAAAGGACTGATGATAACAAAGAAAATACTAATCGCGTCCTCTACCATTGGGAGCAGAACGGTAATTTAGATGAACATTTAAACTTCAAAGCTAACTATACACAGGTCAGTGATAACGCCTATTTTTCTGACCTTGATACGTTAGTAGGTTCTCGAAGCAGCAATACACTACTTCGAACAGCAGCCTTTACTTACAATACCGATATGACGTCATCACAATTTGAAGTCCGTGATTTTCAAATTTTAAGTAAGGCGCTAACTCCACATAAAGTATTGCCGAAGATCTCTTTTACCGGTTACCAACAATTCGATAATAATCCGATTGAACTATCCGTTTATAGTGAAATAACGAATTTCACTCATCCTGATAATAAGATGTATAGCGGCATAAGAACCCACATAGAACCTGGAATTAGCTTCCCTTATAAACGTCCTGCGGGTTTCGCGGTTGCCGAGTTTAAACTACCAATGACTTACTACAATCAAACATTTAACAAGTCCGATAATGGCAAGTTTAAGGATGGCTACAAGGGTGAGTTAGAAGAAGAAGTACTTCGAATAATACCGACCACAAGGTTACACGCAGGTTTAAATTTTGAACGTTCTACATCTTGGTTTGATAATTCATTCACTCAAACTTTAGAGCCGCAAGTTCAATATGTCTATATCCCGTATAAAAACCAAGATAACATTGGTATTTACGATTCATCAATGATGCAACAAGATTTCCTCGGGTTATACCGCGATCGTATTTATAATGGTTTCGATCGTATTGCCGATACTAATCAATTTACAGTTGGTTTAACAAGTCGAGTATTCGATGAAATAGGCAGTGAACGATTCCGTTTTTCACTTGGCCAAATCGTTTACTTTGGTGATACTCGAGTTGGTTTATCTCCAAAGGAGAAGACGGATAAAAATAACACTGACGTGACGACATCAAGTATCGTAATGGAGACAGATGTTAAGATTAACGATAATTTATTCTTTAATAATAGTATTGAATATGCACTCGAAGATGATCTAGTACGTCGTGCGGATGCCGCGATTGAATACCACTTTGATCGTGGACAGCGCGTGCAATTCAATTACCGTTATATTGAAAATACCGCATCTATAATGACAAATCCAAATGGCGATGTGAAAATCAACCAAGTAGGTTCAAAATATATTTTACCAATCAATAATCAGTGGGACATGGGCGCAAGTTATTACTACGATGTTGAAAATAAAATAACCCAAGACGCTTTTATTGGTATTAAATATGAATCTTGCTGTTGGACAATTCGTCTTGATTATGGCTATCGCATGAAACGCAATAGTACTACCGGCGAAACAGAGTTTGATCGGGGCCCAACACTGATGTTCGAGCTAAAAGGTTTAGGCGGTCTTGCGAATGATATTAATAATATAGGTGGTGCAAGTTTATTTACATACGGTCAACCGTTTCAACTACGTAAATAAACGTGGTTTATAAACAAATTGATAAATACAACTTAGGCATGATAACGGCGGTAATGAACCCGCCGTTATCAGTCAAAAAGGGATTTACAGATTATGACGATTGCATTGAAAGCCTGACAAGGTATACTTCCGCTTACTTTTTCACCTCGGTCTTCAGCGAATTACACGATCCTCATACTTTCCCGTGGTAAAAATTGATAGTTTTCAGCCTACTGCTGTCTCAGTTATAGTCGATATTGAATAGGAATTCATAAAGTGATTAAAAAAGTAATTAAGACTCTATTATCTGGAGTCATAGTTGTAGCGAGCTGGCAAGCTCAGGCCGAGCTAACTAAGCTCGATGAAGTGATTGCGATTGTTAATGAAGAAGTTATTTTAGCGAGTGATGTCAACGCATTAACAAGCTCGGTAACAAAACGAGCAACAAAAGCTGGCCAAACCTTACCATCGGAAAAGGTACTGACCCAACAAGCGTTAGATAAACTCATCATTGATAGCCTGCAATTACAAATAGCAAAAAAAATGGGCATGCGTATTAGTAATGCTCAGCTCGATGATACGTTAAACAATATTGCGAAAGGTAATAACCAAACCGTTGAACAGCTGCGTGAAAGTATCCTTGCTGATGGTGGTAATTTTAACGACTATAAAGAAGAACTACGCATTCAGTTATTAACCAACGAAGTACAGCGTATGCAAATGCGTCGTCGGATCACCATTTCGGATCAAGACGTTGATAACCTACTTGCGATCATCAACGAACAGGGACAGAAAAATCTACAATATCGTGTAAGTCATATCATGCTACGTGTACCTAATGAAGCAGATAGCACGACGATGGAAGCATTACAAACTAAAATTACCGATATACAAACACAGCTAAATGCAGGCGAAGTATTCTCAAGTCTCGCTTTAGCCGTCTCTGCAGGTCCAAAAGCACTTGATGGTGGTGATTGGGGCTGGATGAATATCAATGAAATGCCGACACTATTCGCAGAAGCAGTGACCAATGCCAAAAAAGGGGACATCATCGGTCCTATCCGCAGTGGTGCGGGTTTACATATCATCAAAATTACCGATATGCGTGGCGTAGAAACTGTAATGACAAAAGAAGTCAATGCACGTCATATTCTGGTTAAACCATCCGTAATCTTAAGCGACGACAAAGCGAAATCATTATTAAATGATTATTTAGCCCGTATTAAATCAGGTGACGCGGACTTTGCTGAACTCGCTAAAGCCTATTCAGATGATACAGGCTCTGCTGTCAAAGGCGGTGAATTAGGCTGGGCAGATCCAAACATCTATGTACCCGCATTTAAATTAGCGCTAAAAAACTTGAAAAAAGGTGAAATAAGCCCTGCATTTCGTTCTAGCCATGGCTGGCATATAGTGCAACTACTTGATAGGCGTACACAAGATACGACAGATAAAGCAAATCGCCAAAAAGCATGGCAATTGTTGTATAATCGTCGTGCAGCCGAAGAAAGCCAAGCTTGGTTAAATGAATTAAAACAAGAAGCTTATATTCGTATTTTAGATAATGAATCGTAACAGGTGAAAATGTGACTCATCGTATAGCAATCACTCCAGGTGAGCCAGCTGGCATTGGCCCAGATCTAATACTGGAATTAGCGAAGCAAGACTGGCCAGTTGAACTGGTACTTTGCGCAGATCCAGAACTCATTTTATCTCGAGCAAAAATACTGGGTAAAACGATTGAATTAATCGACTATGATCCAAGTGTACCAGCACAACCACAACGTGCCGGTACGTTAACTATCGCACCAATGAAAATGGCGGTATCCGCGGAGCCCGGTAAGCTTGATGTAGCGAATGGCCGCTATGTATTGGATACTCTGCAATTTGCATGTGAAGGGAATATGTCTGCAGAATTTAGCGCTGTAGTCACAGGACCAGTTAATAAAGGCATTATTAATAAAGCAGGTGTGTCTTTTAGCGGCCACACTGAATTTTTTGCGCAGCAATCAGAAACCGCCGACGTGGTGATGCTGCTGGCAACAACGGGGCTACGTGTTGCGTTAGTAACCACACATATTCCACTAGCCTACGTTGCAAAAGCGATAACAGAAGAACGATTAAGTAATATTATTCGCATCCTGCACGCTGAAATGAAAAATAAGTTTGGTATTGAACGACCAAAAATTTATGTATGTGGACTCAATCCACATGCAGGTGAAGATGGACATCTAGGTCGCGAAGAGATTGAGATCATCTCTCCGACGTTAATGAAACTTCGCGATGAGGGTATGGATTTGACAGGTCCCCTCCCTGCAGATACCTTGTTCCAACCTAAGTATCTTGATGATGCTGACGTTGTATTAGCAATGTATCACGACCAAGGATTACCGGTATTAAAATCGGTTGGTTTTGGCAGCTCAGTAAATATTACCCTGGGCTTACCTTTTATCCGTACATCAGTTGATCACGGTACTGCAATTGAACTTGCAGGTACTGGAACAGCCGATGCCGGCAGTATGTTTACAGCAGTAAACCAAGCAATAGAAATGGTAGAGAAACACGCATGAACGACAAGGTCCATTTAGGTCACACCGCGAAAAAACGTTTTGGTCAAAACTTCTTACATGATGCCTATGTAATTGGTCAGATCGTTGCATCGATTAACCCGCAAAAAGGTGAAAACCTAATTGAAATTGGTCCCGGCTTAGGTGCCTTAACCGAGCCTGTAGCAGATTGTCTCGATAAGATGACAGTCGTAGAGCTGGATAGAGATCTTGCTGAACGCCTAGAGCAACACCCGGTATTATCTAAAAAGTTAGAAATTCACCAAGCAGATGCAATGCGTTTTGATTTTAAACAGTTAATCAAACCGAACATGAAAATGCGTATCTTTGGTAACTTACCTTACAATATTTCAACGCCACTCATGTTCCACTTATTTGAGTTCCATGAAGATATCCAAGATATGCACTTCATGTTACAGAAAGAAGTGGTACAACGTTTAGCCGCTAGCCATAACACTAAAAGTTACGGTCGCTTAACAGTAATGACGCAATACTACTGCAGAGTAACACCGGTACTTGAAGTCGGACCTGAAGCATTTAGACCAGCACCCAAAGTAGATTCAGCCGTTGTTCGTTTAGAACCACATACTGTATTACCGCACCCGGCGAAAAGCTTAAAAGTACTTAACCATGTCGTGAGAAATGCCTTTAACCAACGCCGTAAAACAATTCGTAATAGCCTGAAAAAGGTGATTTCGGTTGATGACATTGCAGCGCTAGGTATTAACGTTTCTCTACGTCCTGAAAACTTAACGCTTGAAAACTATGTTACGATCGCCAATTTCGTCACCGATAATCCAATGCAAACAGCGGATTAAGACGGTCGATATCAATGGTAAGTATCGCTGATTCATTCACTCTTACCATTGACACCGAATATGTCGAAGAAGTATCTGTACCAGCACAACACAGGTACTTCTTTACTTATACTATTACTTTAACCAATCCATTAAGCCAGTCTGTTAACTTATCAAATATCCAGCTATTACTCACTGACGGCGACGGCACAGTTTCCGAATTAAACAACCCATTTCAAGATAATGATTATCTTATCTCTTCACAACAAGATTTTTGCTATAGCAATGATATAATTACCCATTCTCCATTGAGTATCGTTCAGGGAAAGATAGAATTACAACTCAATGCCAGTGAATTAGTGGTGATTACTATCGAACCATTTCGTCTTGTCACACCAAATCTTTTACACTGATCAATTAAACGCGTTAACTCACATACTTCATCACGCTCAGCTAGAAAGGTAATTTATACATGGCAACTTATTTTGTTGGTGATATTCAAGGTTGTTTCGACGATCTGCAACATTTGTTACAGCAAGCTAATTTCGATCCACGCCAAGATAAACTTTGGTTAACAGGAGACCTTGTTGCCCGAGGCCCAAAATCATTAGAAACACTACGTTTTGTTAAACAGCTCGGCTCTGCTGCTGTCACCGTACTTGGTAATCATGATTTACATTTACTCGCCATTGACGCTGGGTTAGCGAAGCTAAACCCTAAGGATAAAACGCAGGCGATCTTTGCAGCAGAAGACAAAGATGAATTGCTATTATGGTTACGTCAGCAACCACTACTTGCATATCATGATGTCTTCAATATTATCATGGTGCATGCCGGTATCAGTCCACAATGGACCCAGCTACAAGCAAAACACTATGCAGAAGAGGTTAATGTACAATTGCGTGGCGATGACTACCTAGCATTACTCGCAAACATGTATGGTGCTCAACCTGATTATTGGCGAGAAGAGTTGCAAGGTTTCGATCGCTACCGCTTTATTATTAATGCCTTTACCCGGATGCGTTTTTGCGCACCAAATGGACAGTTAGAGTTTCACAACAAGCATTCACCTACGACAAATAATAATATACAGCATATTCCTTGGTATGAAGTCACGGGTTCACACCTTGAGGGCGCCCATGTTATTTTTGGTCATTGGGCTGCATTAGAAGGAAATTGCAGTCATAAAAATGCGACAACACTTGATACTGGCTGCGTATGGGGAAACAGCTTAACCATGTTACGCTGGGAAGATAAGGCAGTTTTTTCCGTTCCATGCCTCACACATGCAACATAATTGACTAGAATAAGATTAAATAATAAGCGGGTTATCACAGTGTTGCCCTAATGTTAAGTAATGACATAATTGTTCGTATATACTGCACCCTAATTTTAGCCAACCCACATCAATATTACCGCAAACCAGTATATTGACGTGGTTTGGTTGAGTTTAGCTATAAAAATAAAAAATAACGACTTTACAACTAAGGCTTATATACATGATTGAAAATAATTTCATTATTACAGCTACATTCCTTGTTTACCTTGCTGTTATGCTTGGTATCGGTGTGTATGCTTATCGACAAACCAAGAGTTCAACGGATTATTTTTTAGGTGGCCGTAATTTAGGTCCTTGGCCTGCGGCCCTATCTGCAGGTGCTTCAGACATGAGTGGCTGGTTGCTACTTGGCTTACCGGGTTATGCATATGCTGCTGGTATGGAAGCGATCTGGTTAGCAGGTGGTTTATTAATTGGTACTTGGCTTAACTGGCTGATCTGTGCGAAACGTTTACGTACCTACAGTATCGTAACTAAGTCAATTACCTTACCAGAATTCCTATCTCGTCGTTTTAAAGACAACTCAAAGGCAATTCAAATTTGTTCAGCATTCTTTATCCTAATGTTCTTCTTGTTCTATACAAGTGCAGGCTTAGTGGCAGGCGGTAAATTATTTGAAACAGTATTTGGTCTAGATTATCAACTCGCGGTCATTCTCGGCACACTGTGTGTGGTTTCTTATACGCTATTCGGTGGTTTCCTTGCTGTATCTTGGACTGATTTAGTTCAAGGTCTATTGATGGCAGCTGCACTATTAATCGTGCCTCTCAGCGCGATGGACGGTAGCTTTAGCGATCTAGCATCTGCCATGAACGACATTAATCCGGAACTACTAACAATATGGCAAAACAGCAAAGGTGAAGACCTGAGCGCAATTGCAATCATTTCATTAGTTGCTTGGGGCCTAGGTTATTTCGGTCAACCACATATTCTTGCGCGTTTCAAAGCAACACGTAGTAATAAAGACCTTGTTAAAGCACGTCATATTGCGGTTGTTTGGACTTCATTGTCTATGTTTGGTGCAATGTTAGTCGGTCTAGTGGGTCTGGTGTACACGAATACGAACAACATCACTATCGCTGACGCTGAAACGATCTTCATGTTATTAGTGAACAGCATCTTCCACCCTGTTGTTGCTGGTATTCTACTTGCTGCGATCTTAGCTGCAATCATGAGTACTGCGGATTCACAACTACTTGTATCATCATCAGCACTGGCTGAAGATTTCTACAAACAGTTAATTCGTCCACAAGCAACAAGTGAAGAGCTTGTTACTGTTGGTCGTTTTGGTGTGGTTGGTCTGTCTATCATTGCATTGTTACTTGCCCTTAACCCTGACAGTTCGGTACTTGGCTTAGTATCTTACGCATGGGCTGGTTTTGGTGCTGCATTTGGTCCAACACTGATTATCTCACTATACTGGCGTGGTATGACGCGTAACGGTGCGCTTGCGGGTATTATTATTGGTGCGGTTACAGTAGTCGTATGGAAACAATTAAGTGGCGGTATTTTTGACCTGTATGAGATCGTACCGGGTATCATCTTTGCTTCTCTCGCGATTGTTATCATTTCACTGATTGGTAAACAAGAAGACGAAAGTATCCACGCTCAATTCGACGAATTCGAGTCTAGCTTAGATACAATGGCGTAATAGCCACCAGCAATAGCTATAAAAAATGCCGCGCTATCACTAGCGCGGCATTTTATTTTCTGGTCTAGAGTAACTCGACTCACTAACGAATAACTATTTCACTCGTTCAAGTAAACTAAAGCGGTAATCATGCGGGTTTTTATCATCTGCCGCATAAGACTCATGTTCAATTTCTTGCCAATTATACTGCTCATAATCAGGGAACCAAGTATCCCCTTCTGTTGTTAGTTCAATATGCGTCAAATACAAACGATCAGCAGCGGCTAAGCATTGGTTGTAAATCGTTGCACCACCAATAATCATTAACTCTTCCACATCACCAGCTGCCACGACTGCATCATCTAGCGTAGCAACAACAGTAACGCCTTTCGGCTTATAATCTGTTTGTCGACTTAATACGATATTTAAACGACCCGGTAATGGACGACCAATTGATTCAAAGGTATTACGCCCCATCACGATAGGTTTACCTAACGTCGCGCGTTTAAATAGTTGTAGCTCAGCAGGTAAATGCCACGGCATCTTATTATCTAAACCAATCACGCGGTTATTTGCCAGTGCGGCAATCATAGAAACAATCACAACAACTCCTTAATCAAACAATAGGTTTGTTACGGTACACCAGCACAGGCGCGATCGCCAGACCAAAGCTTAAGCCAATTAAAATAAAAAGAGTCAGTAAACCATTTTCAACAACTTGTTGCTGTAATGTCATGCTATAACCTTGATGGTGTAACGTCATCAATCCTGTCATGGTTTTATAAGCATAAACCCCAGGGATCATTGGGATCACCGCAGCAACCGTCACCACAGGTCGGGGAATAACCACTTTTCGAGACCAAGGTACAGTCGCTAATCCCAGCAAGGTCGCTGCAATAAATGATGCCCATTCAATAGGTACATTTACATGTAATAATAGTGTGCGTACCGCATGAGCACTGGCAGCGAATAACACACACGCCAATAATGCTTGCTTGGGCACATTGAATAACAACGCAAAGCCAAAGGCAGCGATACCTGCAAAAACAGCATCATCTACCAGCATTAGCAATAATTCACTCATAACCAGCCTCCCAGTTGCGCGAGCTGCACAGCCAAGACAATACCGAGTGTAGAAGCAAGTGTTAACAAGGTCGCCGTCATCCATCTTGCCATCCCGATAGTCACGTGCCCTTTCACCATATCTGATACTGCATTAATTAATGGAAAGCCAGGGACAAGTTGTAACACACTGGTGATCATGACCAGTTCAGGTTTATTACCCCAACCAAAACCGCTGGCGAAGCTGCCAATAAAAGTAGCTGTGAATGCGGTAATAAAAAATACCGTGAGTAAATTATGATGTAACTGAGTTAACCATTGGCGAATGCACATCGCAATAAAGCTCGTTAACCACGTCGCAATAAATACAATGCAATCGCCACCAAATAAGTGACTGAAACAAGCACAAGATAATGCCACAAAACACGCGACTATGACTGAATTGTATTTCGGCACCGCTAAGTTATCTAAGCGTTGCTTTACCTGCTCGACGTCATAAATCTGCTTTTCTGCAAGAATACAAATACGTTGTACTCCACAGACAATCCCCATATCAATACCATGGGATTTCATGGTACGCGTTGTAGTAACACAGTGGTCGTTAGATCGAGAGGTAAGAATGATGGCTTTGGAGGTAAGTGCTATCTCAACACTGTCTAAACCGAACGCCATGCCAAGGCGCTCAGTGGTTTGTTCGATAAGCCGGCTTTCAGCGTTATACGCCTGTAATAATTGCCCCGCGTGGACGATCACACGGGTAATCGAAGCTTGCTCTTCATGGCTAATTTTTTTATTACTCGAACAGTCTTTATTCGTACTATGTTGACTCGTACTATGTTTATTCGTACAACGCTCACTATTGATCATGTCTTCATTACACTTTGGGTTCATGACAACATTTTAACACCTATCACTTATTAGATAGTTATCTATCATCCCAAAAGTAGAAACAAACAAAATCACATCACAATAGGATGCGAAAACGCAGCATGATTAATCACCGTACTTTCATAGCCATAAACATCACGGATATTATCAGTGGTCACCACCTGCTCGGCACTGCCATTGGCGCAGATATTTCCTTCTTTCAATAAGATGATCCGGTCAGCATACTTGGCCGCCAAATTAAGATCATGTAATACCGCAATAACCGCTACCCCTGTCTGCGCTAAATGCTTGGCACTCTTTAATAATTGATGTTGATAATTTATATCTAACGCGGCGGTTGGCTCATCCAATAATAATAGCTGCGGTTTGTTTTTATTACCGACCGCTAACTGCAACAGCACTCGTGCAAAATGCACACGCTGCTTCTCACCACCCGATAATGTCGGGTAAGCTCGGGTTCTTAAATGATCGATTTCTTGTTCAACTAAAATCGTATCCGTGAGGTTTTGTACTTTGGCTTGGCCACAATCAGCCTGTAAGCCGCCCATCAGCACCACATCTATCACTTGAAATGAGAAACTTAAGCTGGCGCTTTGTGGTAATACCGCTAGCGTCTTGGCTATCTCACTCCGATTAATATTGTTCCGCATTTCACCGTTTAAAAATATCGTCCCCGATGTGGGTTTCAATTCCCCGGTGATAGCTTTAAACAACGAACTTTTACCTGCTCCATTAGGACCTAAGACAGCCAAAAACTCCCCTTCATCTAACGTCAAATTAAGATCATTAAAAATGCATTTACCCGCAATACTATAATTCAACTGCTGGCAATGCAATACCGATTTGGTCACGTTTAACATCAGACTATATCCCTAATTTAGAACGTTGTTGGAGTAATAACATAATAAAGAAAGGACTACCTAATAACGCAGTAATAATACCAACAGGTACTTCACTTGGAGCCATGACAGTACGTGCTAAAATATCGGCAAGTAATAATAACAATGCCCCTAACATCGCCGATAATGGTAATAAACGCTGATGGTTTGGCCCCACTAACAAGCGAACTAGATGTGGAATAATCAGCCCAATAAACCCAATCATACCTGCGATTGATACTGCAACCCCGACTCCTATTGCACAGCAAAATATTAACCGACGTTTTATACGTACAATATCGATACCAAGGTGTACCGCTTCCGCATCTCCCAATAATAAAATATTCAATGCTTTCGCTGATGACATAAACACCACCAGCAAAAATACCAAAGTGATACTACTGATAGTAATATTGATCCAATTACTGCCCGCCATTGAGCCCATTTGCCACAAACTCAAATCACGCAGACTTTGATCATCGGCAATATACGTGAGCATGCCCATCCCCGCGCCAGCAATCGCACTGATTGCCACGCCCGCAAGTAACATCACCACCACAGAACTACCTTGGCTACTAGTCCCTAATTTGTAGACCAATAAACAAACCGCTAAAGCAAAAGTAAATGCAAAAAAAGACACCGTACTCAATTGTAACCAGTCAGGTAGATCAACCATCAAATCAGCAAAAATAACAATACCTAAACCCGCACCCAGCGCCGCACCACTGCTTACTCCAATAATACCAGGATCAGCTAACGGATTACGAAACACACCTTGCATCACCGCGCCAGTTAATCCCAATATACCGCCAATAGATAAACAGAGTAGTGTGCGAGGCAAGCGAATATGACTTACCACAATGGCGTTTTGAGTGCTTACTGGCGATTGCCAATTAACCCAATTAACCAATAATGCTTTGATACTATCAGCAAACGAGATCGCCATTGGTCCCACAGAAACAGATAACACCACCATAGAAGAAAGACAAAATAAAACAACACTCGGTAACAACAATGGCCAACGGCTATTAACAAACATATACGCCCCCTAATACTCTAATTCAAGCTCTAAATTAGCAGATAACTGAGGATATAACTTAACCTGTAACTGTTTTGCTTGTTCGATACTATTCAGTCCCAGACCACCGATTAGCGCACTGCCATCAATGACATAAATCGCTTTATTACGACCTGCAGGTGTTTGTGCTAATAATGGCATTGCCGCAATTATGGTATCGATATTTTGATACTTTTTCCAATGACGGCCACTGACTAAAATACTTTCTGGGGCCATCGTTAAGAGCGCTTCTGCTGATAATGCTTGGTAAGAATGAAGCGCTGCAGCAGGGTTAACTGCGCCCGCTAATGTCATCACCGAATGTGCAGTCGTATTACTACCCGCAGCAGTATAAGTGCCTTTATCATTCAACAGTAAGAACAACATTGTTTTCGCCGTTTTAATCTGTTGTTGATTTTTTTCTAGCTGGTGAATGTCACGTTTAAGCTTGGTAATTAATTGTTTAGCTTGTGACTTTCTATCTAATTTATCACCAAGTAAGACAATAGTATCAAGTAGGTTTGTCGTTGTTGTTTCTGTCGGTAACACCATCACTTCAACACCACTTTGTGCTAACAGATCGAGCGTTGATTGCGGGCCCATTTCACTACTTCCAATCAGCATATCTGGTGCTAATGATAATAATCCTTCTGCAGACAATTTACGATGATAACCAACTACAGGTAGTTTCGATACGGCCGGAAAACGACTAGTCAAATCGACAGCAACTAAATCATCTTGTTTATCCAAAGCAATTAATATCTCAGTAACACCCGCGCCAGCACTAATGATACGTTCCCCAGCTACACTACCGAATGACAATAATAAACAACAAACGCTAATCCAAACCTTATGCATCTTAATTCCAACCTAGTGTTAATATAATAGTTTTTATAGTTAAATAAAAATCGATATTTCATCTCAACGACAGTATTTAAATTTAACTAATATTTTCTCGACAGTGTAAATAACAAACCCCGATAATGCAAATGCGAATTGGTTGCATTATCATTACAACTATATTAATCTGCAACTATTACGTTAACGATAAGTCGTTTAAAAAGGCTAACCAGTATGCTAGAAAATACTACCCACAATGAAATTCGTCAGTTAATGTCTGACCAACCTCGATTAAGAAGCATTGAAATCGCGCTTGAACTTAATTGCAGTGAATTACAGGTGATCCAAGCATTACCAGAACAAGAAGTAAATATGCTGCCAGCAGAACAAGCACAACGCTTATTAACTGATATTGCAACTTGGGGCAAAGTAACTTGTATTATTGAAGTATCTGGTTTTGTATTTGAAGTAAAAGCGCCTTTCCCGAAAGGAAGAAATGCTTACGGTTATTACAATTTATCGCATGATAGTGACGGCTTACAAGGCCATTTAAAACTTGATAATGTATCTGCAATTGCCTTACTCACACGTAAGGTACGTGGTAAGTTAAGTTATTACGTGCAGTTTTTTGACCATCAGGGTAACAGCGTATTTAAGATTTACCTCGGTCGTAATAAAGACGGCGAAGTGAACCCAGAACAAATAGCACGTTTTCATGCACTATCAACACAAACAGTAAGCGACGAAACTATCGCTATCGTTACTAATTAAACATAAATAACGGACTCGAAGGTCATTATGATGAACAAACAAGAACGCTTAGAAAATCGCTTACAACCAAAAATTGCAGAATTCAGAGAAGAGCGTAAAACGTTAATTTTATCAACATTAAGCGCAGATGGATTTCCACATATCAGCTATGCACCATTCGTCCGTTTAGAGGATGGCTATTACATTTTAATCAGTGAGATTGCAGAGCATACGCAAAACTTATTGGTAAATCCAAACCTGTCATTCATGTTATTGGAAGATGAGCAAAATTCGAAACAAATTTTTGCTCGTCACCGTCTAACATATAAAGCAAATGCCGAAGTTATTGCCCGTGAAAGCGAATCTTGGTCACAAGCAATCCCAGCATTAGAAGCACGTTTTGGTGAAATCATTACGAACCTAAGTGGTTTAAGTGATTTCCGTCTATTCCGTATCGAACCAAAAACAGGTCGTTATGTGAAAGGCTTTGGTCAAGCTTATACCGTTAACGGTAATGACGATATTGACTTCGTACACCTAGAAAAAGGTCACCAGCAGGTTAAAGAAGAAGTTGAAGCTGAATAACCTGTTCAGCTAAGCTACAATAAAAGCAGATGAAATCAATTCATCTGCTTTTATTTGACGCGCTCAAATGCGACGATTCCGATCTCATAATGTACTGTCATTACACGCTATCACTCGCGAGTGACATGCCAATATAAGCCTTCTTGCGCTTCGTAGCCCTTACACACCCAAAGCCCGACCGCACACACCAGTTCTTCGCCATAATAGATTAATGGGATACGATCGCGTAGCCAAGGTGCTACCTGATATTCTTGATATAACTTTTTAATACTACGCGAGCCACTACGTCCAACAGGATGACACTTACCCTCACCGCGGAAACGAATGGTTACCTTTTCATGTGCGAGTGGAGCTTTCAAACAAATCGTGCTGGCATCTTCATCAATTACATTACCGATATCAACGCCACTCTTGTCTTGTATAGTATCTTGTATCGTGTCTTGTAAATGCAAGACGCCGATATTGTCAGGTAACACAATACGTTGAGATTTAGTATGTCCAAGCCCTATCACTACGTCTTTTAGCGCTGCGTATTTCTGCTGATTATAAAGGACTCCTTGATAACGACGAAACTCACCCGCCTGCCAGCTCAATTGTGGATTAGCATCATCAGCGGCATTCACTACTTCTAACCATACTTTATCTAAATGGTGGCGGCTTGGCATCGGTAACTGTTGACCAGCAAGCCAAAATCGAATGACATTGTTACGGCGAATTTTTGATAACTTATCTAATTCAACAATTTTTAACCCAGCTAAAGTATGTTCACAAGTAACCAGATCCATTTGCGCAATTTCATCCGCCAACGCTTGTTGCTCGGCACAGAGTTCAGCGCTGCGGTGGACAGCATGCGCGATACCCGGCCAACGCAGTTTTAAGCTGGGAATAATTTGATGTCGTAAGAAGTTACGATCAAAGCTCTGGTCATTATTGCTTTCATCTTCGATCCAAGATAATTGTGCTTGGCTGGCATAATCTACCAACATTTGTTGCGGATGAGTCAGTAAAGGACGGACTATTTGGCAATTTTCTTGTAATAAAAAAGGCATCTGCGCAGCCATCGCTGACAACCCCTTGACACCTGCACCACGCTTAAGCTGCAACAAAAATGTTTCAAGCTGATCATCAAGATGCTGTCCAAGTAATAATAATGATCCATTATTGAGATGTTTTGCTATCGCTTGATAACGGGCGGTGCGCGCTTGTGCTTCTAAACTTTCTCGACTGCCAACATTAAGCACGACCTTTTCAGCGATAAAGTTAATACCTAACGCCGCAGCAGTTTGCTGACAATGCGTTAACCAAGCATCCGCATTGTCACTTAAACCATGATGAACATGTACTGCAAGGTAATCATGCTGAGGATATAACTGCTGATAACGGGCAAGTAGATGTAATAACACATGAGAATCAAGACCACCGCTATAGGCAAGTACTATTTGCATAGGTACTGTCTGCATAGGTTTTGTCGTTAACGATTGTAACGAGTGCTGAAATGTTGAGAAGAGATCGACGTTAGTAACCACAGTTATCATCACAGTTAGAATAGACCAGCACAGTATATACCGAAAAGTTGTAGATATAAAAAAACCGCTAACAAAGCATCAGCGGTTTAATCAATATTATTTTATATCGTTATAACAATGTATCGTTATAGCCGCTTACATGCCAAATGACATTAGACGCTCATAACGTTGTTCTAACAATGTCTCATGCCCAAGCGGTGTAAGCTCAGCAAGATCCGCTTTAATACACTCTTTCAAGTTAGCAGCCATTAAAGCCATATCTCTATGTGCGCCACCGAGTGGTTCTGAGATAACGGTATTAATCAAATCTAAGCTCTTAAGTCGCTCTGCAGTGATACCCATTGCTTCAGCAGCTAAAGGTGCTTTATCAGCTGACTTCCATAAGATTGACGCACAACCTTCAGGAGAGATCACCGAATAAGTACTGTATTGCAGCATGTTCACACGATCACCAACACCAATCGCTAATGCACCACCCGAACCACCTTCACCAATCACAGTACAAACAACCGGAACTGTAAGCTCAGCCATTTCTTTTAAATTACGTGCAATCGCTTCACTTTGACCACGTTCTTCAGCGCCAACACCAGGGTAAGCACCAGGGGTATCAATAAAGGTAATGATAGGCATCTTGAATTTTTCTGCCATTTTCATTAAACGTAACGCTTTACGGTAACCTTCTGGACGCGGCATACCAAAGTTGCGTTTTAATTTTTCCTTGGTATCACGGCCTTTTTGCTGGCCAATGATCATTACCGGCATACCATCTAAACGGGCCGTACCACCAACAATTGCTTTATCATCAGCAAACGCGCGATCACCAGCAAGTTCATCAAAATCGGTAAATACATGCTCGATATAATCAAGAGTGTAAGGACGCTGTGGATGACGAGCCATCTTAGCGACATCCCAAGGTTTCAAATTACTGAATATTTTTGTTGTTAGTTCTGCATTCTTCTTTTCTAAACGAAAGATTTCATCTTGTAGATCAACATCATCAGTATTGTTAGTCACAAGTTTTAATTCATCGATTTGAGCCTGCAATTCTGCAATCGGCTGTTCAAAATCTAAAAAATTTATGGCCATGAGGCGCTGCTTCCTTATCTAATATTATTACTAATGGCTAATGACGACAATCTTATAACGTCAGCACTAATCAAATTCAAGATCAACATTTCCCGACCCTAACATCAGCTCTAATCCATATAAAAGCTCATCTGTGGGCGATACTCGCCATTCGACACCTAAAGTTAATTTAGCCCTCGCGTCGGCGCGTTGATAAACTATATTTATGGGACAAGTACCCGCACGATAAGGTTCAAGTGTGTCCATAAACTTACGCATAAACGTATCATTCATTTTTTCTGCATTTAACTGCAATGTGAGGCCACGCGCATAACGCTCTCGCGCAGCTTCAATATCCATAACTTCTCTGGCGGTCATCTTATACCCACCATTGAAATCGTCAAAGCTGACCTCTCCAGTAATCACTAAAATGCGATCTTTAGCTATATATTCCTCATAACGTTCAAACGCTTCTGAGAAGAACATCACACTTAGGCGGCCACTTTTATCATCAATCTCTAAGATCCCCATGCGGGTACCTTTTTTCGTCACTTTAACTTGTGCAGAAATAACTAAACCAACCGCGGTAACGACTTTGCCACGTTCGGTCGGTTTTACATCTTTCAATCGATTACTCGAATAACGCTTAACTTCTTTAATGTACTGATTAATTGGATGACCAGTAAGGTAAAGACCTAGCGTTTCTCGCTCTCCTTCTAACCACACTTTATCCGGCCACTCTGGTACATCAGCAAACTTGCTTTCAATTTCTGCTGGTTCAGTGGTTAAAATACCAAACAAGTCGCTTTGACCATGTAATTCAGCCATTGCATGCTGTGCTGCCGCTTTCATTGCTTCAGGTAATGTAGCATGCAAGGCGGCACGATGAGGACCTAATTTATCTAATGCTCCGGCGTAAATCAGCTTTTCCATAATACGTTTATTGATCTTTTTCAAATCAACACGATTACAGAAATCAAATAGATCGGAAAACTCACCACCACTTTCACGGGCCGCAATAATGGCATCAATAGGGCCTTCACCCACGCCTTTAATTGCACCAATACCATAAATAATGGTCTTGTCTTCATCGACATTAAACTTGAATAAACCTTTGTTCACATCAGGCGGTAACAACGTTAGTCCCATGCGTTCGACTTCATCGACTAAGGTCACCACTTTCTCGGTATTATCCATATCAGCTGACATTACAGCCGCCATGAAATAAGAAGGGTAATGGGTCTTCATCCACAGCGTTTGATACGATACTAATGCATAAGCCGCAGAATGCGATTTATTGAAACCGTAACCCGCGAATTTTTCTACCAGATCGAAGATCTTCATCGACAGGTCACCGTCGACACCATTATTTATCGCACCTTCTTTGAAAGTACCACGCTGTTTTTCCATCTCTTCTGGTTTTTTCTTACCCATGGCACGACGTAACATGTCGGCGCCACCGAGGGTATAACCAGATAAGACTTGGGCAATCTGCATGACTTGTTCTTGATACAAGATAATGCCGTAAGTCGGATCAAGAATCTCTTTCAACGATTCATGTTGATACTGGGCATCAGGGTAAGATACTTCTTCTCGACCATGTTTACGGTCAATAAAGTTATCTACCATGCCTGATTGCAATGGACCAGGACGGAACAAGGCCACCAGTGCGATCATATCTTCAAAGCTATCGGGTTTTAGACGACGGATCAGATCCTTCATACCACGTGATTCTAACTGGAATACCGCCGTCGTTTCTGAGCGCTGTAATAAGTCAAAACATCGTTGATCGGTAATATCAATCGACTCAATACGGATTTCTTTTTTACCTTGCTTCACGAGATGCGGATTCGCCATATCCAGTGCCCACTGAATAATGGTTAAGGTTCGTAGGCCCAAGAAATCGAATTTAACCAGCCCGGCTTCTTCCACGTCATTCTTATCAAACTGGGTAACCGGGTTATTACCTGAATCATCACAATACAGTGGTGCAAAATCAGTGATCACGGTAGGTGAGATAACAACACCACCGGCATGTTTACCGGCGTTACGCGTGACACCTTCCAAAATACGCGCCATATCGACCAGTGCACGTACTTCTTCATCACCTTGATACATCTCATCCAAACGCGGTTCAACATCCCACGCTTTGGCTAAGGTCATGCCCGGATCCCCGGGGATCAGCTTAGAAATACGATCAACAAAACCAAACGGATGACCCAGTACACGACCAACGTCACGAATAACCGCCTTTGCCGCCATCGTACCAAAAGTGATGATCTGACTTACTGCATCGCGGCCATACAATTCGGCAACGTGATCAATCACCTCATCACGACGATCCATACAGAAATCGACATCGAAATCGGGCATCGAGACACGTTCGGGATTCAAGAAACGTTCAAACAGTAATTCGTATTCAAGTGGATCAAGATCGGTAATCTTCAGTGCATAAGCCACTAATGAACCAGCACCGGACCCTCGACCAGGTCCAACTGGAATATTGTTATCCTTACTCCACTGGATGAACTCCATTACGATCAGGAAGTAACCTGGGAAACCCATGTCGTTAATTACTTTTAATTCAATCTCGAGGCGATCTTCATACGCCGGACGTTGACGCTCACGCTCTTCTGGATCGGGGAATAAGAAATCAAGACGTTCAACTAGCCCATTTTCAGATACTTTAACTAAGAAATCTGCTGTCGACAGTTCACCGGTTGGAAAGTTAGGCAGAAAGTATTCACCTAAGCGTACTGTCGCATTACAGCGCTTAGCAATTTCAACCGAGTTGGCTAATGCTTCAGGAATATCAGCAAATAACTCACACATTTCATCTTCACTGCGTAAGTATTGTTCTTTACTGTATAGCCTAGGGCGACGTTTATCTTCTAACGTATAACCATCATGAATCGACACCCTAATTTCATGAGCATCAAATTCATCTGTATGTAAGAACACCACATCATTGGTGGCAACAACAGGTAACTGATGCTTGGTGGCAAAATCAACAGCCATGTGCAGATAGGCTTCTTCATCCTGACGTCCGGTACGGATCAATTCAAGATAATAACTATCGGGAAAATGGGTTTGATAAAACTGTAAACACTGCTGTGCAAGTACATCATTCCCTTTTAATAGGGCTTTACCTATATCACCATTACGCGCGCCAGATAATAAGATGACGCCTTCGGCATGCTCAGCTAACCAAGCTTTATCAATAATCGCTCGACCATCAACATGACCACGGCTGTAAGCTTTAGAGATCAACACCGTGATGTTGTTATAACCTTTATTATCTTTGGCTAAGACGGTTAGCTTAAATTGCTCATCTGGGTATTCTTCACTTTGTACCCAAAAGTCAGCACCAAGAATGGGTTTAACCCCTGCCTTTTGCATCGCACCATAGAATTTGACCAATGCACACATATTGGTTTGATCGGTTAATGCGATCGCCGGCATATTGAGTTCTTGTAAACGGGGCGCTAGACGTTTCATACGTACTAAGCTATCCACCATCGAGAATTCAGAGTGTAAATGCAAGTGAATAAAACGAGGTTCTGCCATAATTAAGACTTTCTGCTAATTGAGAGTAGATAAAAATAAAATTAAAAACAATAACGGTAAAGTGGCGCGAAGCCACCAGACTTTATTTTAATAAACCTAACGCACGTTGCACAGGCTTAAAACTTTTACGGTATTCTTCTGTTGGTCCAAGTTCCGCTAACTTTTCCATGTGCGCTTTGGTTGGATAACCCTTATGTTGCGCAAAACCATATTCAGGGTAACGTTCATGCAATTCATCCATTTCAGCATCACGTACTACTTTTGCCAAGATCGACGCTGCACTTATTTCTGCCACGCGCAAATCGCCTTTCACAATGGCTTCTGCAGTCATCGGTAATGCAGGGCAACGGTTACCATCAATAAATACATGTTCTGGTTGCAGAGCAAGTCCAGCAACCGCTCGCTGCATTGCGACCATCGTTGCTTGTAAGATATTGAGTTCATCAATTTCACTTGGGCTGCAACGACCAATACTCCACGCTAATGCTTTTTCTTTAATCTCAGGAAAGAGCAATTGGCGCTTCTTATCACTTAATTTTTTTGAATCGGTTAGCCCCACAATAGGATTGTTAGGATCTAATATCACTGCAGCGGTGACAACATCACCAACTAATGGGCCACGACCTACTTCGTCAACACCAGCAACAAGTTTCCCCTTAGGGTAAATTACTTCATCATACATATTATTCACCTGTCTTTTCTAGCGTTGAACTATTTTTATCATTAATCAATTCAAGCACGGCATCCGCGGCTTGTTTATCCGCACCACAACGGATCTGTTTATGTAGCTCGGTAAAGTGTGCAATCAGTTTAGCATTGTCTGTTTCTAATAGTTTGGCCATTTCGTCAGCCAATATCTCGGGTTGACAGTCATCTTGTAAACGCTCGGCGACAATTTCTTTGTTTGCTAACAAGTTTGGTAATGACACAAACGGTGCTTTCATCAAGCGCACCATGATCTTATACGTTATCGGCTTAACACGATAACCAACCACCATCGCACGCTTCATCAACATGGTTTCGAGCGCAGCAGTGCCTGATGCCAATAATACGGCATCCGCAACAGTCATTGCTTCACGCGCATGGCCATCGAGCACGATAACCTCAAGTTCAGGTGCTATTTCTTGCTTAATCGCTAAAAACTGTTCTTTACGCTGCTCATTCACCATTGGCACAACGAACTCTAGATCACTGAATCGCTGTTTTAATAACACCGCAGTTTCTAAAAAGCTTGCTGACAGCAACCCGACCTCGCCCGCACGACTACCAGGTAAAATAGCCACGTAACGTTGCTTAGGATCGAGTTTTAATTGGGCAATAGCAGCCTGTTTATCTGCACCTTCCAATGGAATGGAATCGGCCATGGTATGCCCAATAAAACGGCAAGGTACATCATATTCATCATAAAATGCTTTTTCAAATGGCAGAAAGGCGAGCACCATATCCACGGCTTTTTTAATTTTGAAAACGCGTTTTTGACGCCATGCCCAAACTGAAGGACTGACATAATGTACGGTTTTTATACCGTTCGCTTTTAATTTTAATTCGATGGGAATATTAAAATCGGGCGCATCAACACCAATAAAGATATCGGGCGGATTTTGTTTAAAATGGGCAAGTATTTCTCGCTTAACTTTAAACAGCCGAGGGAGACGACCAAGTACTTCAACAAGACCAAATACAGATAACTCTTCCATTTCGAATAAGGTGTTAAAACCGAGCGCTTGCATGCGAGGTCCAGCAATACCCTCGAAAATGGCATCAGGATGACGAGATTTAATTTCTTTGATCAGGGCGGCAGCTAAAATATCGCCGGAGACTTCTCCGGCGATAATACCAATACGTAATGGTTTCGTTGTCATTGTAAGCTATCTATAAAGAATACGATTAACGAATAATACCACGTTCATTGGTTTTTAAAAATTCTGTAAATAAAGCAACGCTCGATTGTTCCTTTGCATTTGCTTCTAATGCCGTTAATGCTTCAGCAAGGGTATTGCCTTGACGGTATAATACACGGTAAGCATGCTTAACCGCTTTAATCGCGTCAGCATCAAAACCACGGCGCTTAAGGCCTTCAGAATTGATACCAAAAGGCTTAGCGTGATGACCCGATGCCATTACATACGGTGGAATATCTTTAATGATAACCGAGCCACCGGCAACAAAGGCATGAGAACCCACTTTACCAAATTGGTGGATCGCAGCATGACCACCAAAGATCACAAAGTCACCAATGTGTACGTGACCGGCTAATGTCGCGTTGTTAGCAAAAATACAGTTATCACCGATGATCACATCATGCGCAACATGCACATTCACCATAAACAAGCTATTGCTACCAATTTTGGTTAAACCTTGGTCTTGTACTGTTCCACGGTGAATGGTAACTCCTTCACGGAACACGTTATTATCACCGATCTCAAGACGCGTGTTTTCACCTGCGTATTTAAGATCTTGGCATTGTTCACCAATTGAACCAAATTGGAAAAAGCGATTGCCTTTACCAATTTTACAAGGTCCATTGATAACAACATGAGAAGCGATCACACAATCATCACCAATCTCAACGTTTTCGCCAATGGTAGTCCAAGGACCAATTTTTACATTGTTACCAATTTTTGCGCTTTCATGCACAATAACTGTTTTATGGATCACTATTTCGCCTCTCGTCTTGCGCACATGATCTCTGCGTCACAAACTACTTTGCCATCAACTTTTGCAATTGCAGTAAAGCGACCGATACCACGGCGTTCTTTAATTAATTCAATATGCAGATGTAATACATCACCCGGTATTACAGGCTTACGAAAACGCGCCTTATCAATACCAGCGAAATAATATAGTTCATTATCGCTAGGCCCCCCAGATGACTTATAACCAAGAAGACCAGATGCTTGCGCTAATGCTTCTAAAATTAATACACCAGGGAAAATAGGTTGTTTTGGGAAATGCCCCGTAAATTGTGGTTCATTTACCGATACATTTTTAACTGCATGTAACGATTTACCCGCTTCGAAATCGAGTACTCTATCAACAAGTAAAAATGGGTACCTATGTGGCAGTAATTCCATGATTTCTTGTATTTCAATTCTATTTAGTTGTTCACTCAAAATTTTATTCCTGTCACAACGAAAGCTTTATTCCGTTTTTCTAACTTGATTTTTCTAATTTAGATAAGCGTTTGTGCATATCATCAATTTTCATTACACGGGCAGTTTGACGACGCCATTCACGATTGGCTTGTGCTGGAATGCCTGATGAATAAAGACCCGCTTTATCAATCGGACGCATTACCATCGACATACCTGTGATATTAACATTATCGGTTATTTCCATATGACCATTGATAACACTACCACCACCAATCATGCATTGTTTACCTAGTTTTAAGCTTCCTGCTAACAGAGTACCGCCCGAGATAGCCGTATTTTCACCTATTTCAACATTATGACCGACTTGACATTGATTATCTAAAATCACGCCATCGGCAATAATGGTATTATCTAACGCGCCACGATCAATCGTTGTACACGCACCGATCTCAACACGGTTACCAATAATAACTCGACCCAATTGTGGGATCTTAATCCACTTACCAGCATCATTGGCATAACCGAAACCATCGGCACCAATCACAGCGCCACTTTGGAGCAAGCAATCACTGCCAATTTCGATGTCATGATAAATAGTAACATTTGCCCACAATTTAGTGCTCTGACCAATTCGGGTATTTTTACCAATAAAACAGCCCGCACCAATTATCACGTTATCCGCGAGTGATACGCCTGTTTCAATAACCGCGTTAGCACCAATAGCGACATTGTCACCTAATACCACATCATCAGCAATCACCGCACTCGGGGCAATATCTGTTGCTGGCGCAGGAGTGGTATCAAGTAACTGCGCAGCTAATGCAAAACCAACATACGGATTTTTCATTACTAATGCGTTGGTATTACACGCGGCAAGATCATCCGGTTTAAGAATCACAGCGGACGCCGCAACAGTAGCTAATTGAGCGCTGTATTTGCTATCACTTAAAAACGTGATACTACCTGACTGTGCATTTTGCATCGAATTAATTGCATTAATCTCGATGCTGCCATCGCCGTGTAGTTCAGCTTGAATTGCAGTTGCTATTTGTTGTAACGTCATTGCCATGTGAAACCTTTCTATATCTATAAAATTCTTATACTATTTTACTACATTTTTTGTGCAGTTAAATATAGTTACTTGCTTAATTCTTGAATTATTTTGTCAGAGATATCTAGTTTTGGATCGACAAATAGCGCAGCTTGTTTGGTGACCACAAGATCATAACCATCACGCTTAGACACAGTCTCAATTGCATTTTGTAATAATACTAACAATTTGTTATTTTCTTCTTGGCCACGACGCTGTTGATCTTCTTTAAACGCTCTACCTTTTAATTTCAGTTGCGCATCTAATTCTTCTAACTTACGGACCAGTTTCGTTTGCTCTTGTACGGTCATTAATGCCGCATCACGTTGACGCTTTTCATTTAATGATACTAACTCTTTTTGTAATTTATTCAGTTCGACAGCACGCGTTTGGAACTCTTCGTTTAAACGTTTACCAATCGCTTCACGTTGTGGTAATTGTTGTAGGATCTTACCTGCATCAACAACAGCATAACCTGCTGCACTTGCAGTAAATGATGCACCTAGAGCCAGTGCCAATGCCGTTGCTTTAATAAATTTTTTCATTTTAGTTCCTAGTGAAGTTTCGACTTAAAGCGTACTTTCAGTACTGAAAGTACGCATTTAATCAATATAAGTTAACTTAGAAAGTAGTACCAATATTAAAGGTAAATACTTCAGTTCTATCACCGTCATATTTTTTCAGTGGTGTTGCTAATGAAAATACTAACGGGCCCATTGGTGATAACCACTGCAAGCTGACGCCAGCAGAAGCACGCAATCGCATTGGGTCTGAATAGTCACCATAGTATTTACAACCGCCAAGACAAGTCTGCGATTCATATACTGATGCATCAAATTCAGTATCCCATACCGAACCGGCATCAACAAATACCGTTGTACGTACTAAGTTGGCATATTCTTCACTTAAGAATGGCGTAGGGAAAATCAGTTCCGCACTCGCGGTTGCTAATGCATTACCACCAATAGAAGAGTCTGTTGCTACATAACCTGAATTACCACTACCGGGTGCGCTAGAGTTCTGTAGGCCTTTTGGACTGATTGTATTACTGTTAAAGCCACGTACAGAATAGAAGCCACCTGCATAATAGTTTTGATAAAATGGTAACACATGATCATCGCCATTTGATGTCTGACCATAACCATTACCGTAAGCAACACGACCACGCATTAATACTGACCAGCGGTGGTTTGTTGATAGCGGTACATAATATTTGTTATCAAAACTCATTTTAAAATACTGTACATCCGAACCTGGCACAGTCATTGTAAAGTTAGCTTTTTGCTCCGACCCCGATGTCGCAAATACACCGCGGTTTAAGGTGCGACGACGCCAAGACGCTGACACATCAAAACCTTGGAATACCACAAAGCTACCATCCTGATCAATTTCATCTTTATAAATGTCCCAGAAAATATCAGTTTGTGCATAAGACGTTGTTTGCGAGATCTTATTCCACTCATAACCTAAACTAAAGCTTAAGGTATTATTTTCATTAACCGGGAAACCTAAGGTGCCAGAGATACCATAGGTACGGTTGTTATAATCAACAATATCCGCTTTTTTTGCTTCAAAATCGCTAACGTAAATTTTACCACCAAAACTCACGCCATCAACAGTGAAGTAAGGGTCGGTATAGCTTAAGCTCGCCTTTTTCGAGTAGTCATTAGTACTAACACTAATACCGGCCTTGTTACCCGTACCAAAGAAGTTATCCTGTTGAATACCCAAATTTAAACTTACGCCCGATTCATTACCATACCCAATAGCAGCGGTAAATGAACCGGCAGCCTGTTCTTTCACTTGCACATTAACATCAACCACATCCATTTCACCTGGTACACGTACCGTATTGGTGTTTACGGTTTCGAAGAAACCAAGCTGATTTAGACGGGTTTTAGAGCGGTCAATTAAACGATTAGATAACCAAGTACCTTCCATCTGACGCATTTCACGACGTAGTACTTCATCTTTAGTTACATCGTTACCCGCAAAGTTAATACGACGCACATAGATACGAGGACCCGGTTCAACGGCAATCGTTAGATTAACCGTATGGTCTTCATCATTGATTTCTGGGTAAGTTGATACTTTTGGATAAGCGTAACCAAAACGGCTTAAATAACGACTTAAACTTTCTTCCGTGGCAGTGACACTTGCACCACTGTATAGCTCGCCAGAATCAAGCGCTAATAAACCGCGTAATTCTTCTTCTTTATCGAGTAAATTACCTGTTAAACTGATATTACCGAGTTTATATTGCTCACCTTCATTCACTTTAAGGGTGATATAAATACCTTGCTTGTCCGGTGTCATGGATACTTGCGTTGATTCCGTCTTAAAACGAATATAACCATTATCCACATAGTGACTACGCAGTTTCTCTAAATCACCCGCCAGCAGTTGTTTTTGATACTGCTGGTCAGCCATAACGTTCCACCACGGCGTGTGATCACTCAGCTCAAACAGATTTTTTAGCTCTGCCGTTGAGTAGACTGTATTACCTAAGATATTAAGCTGTTTAATTTCTGCTGACTTGCCTTCAACAAAACTGAATTTAATATCAATACGGTTACGTGGTAACGGGGTAAGAATGGTATTAATTTTCGCACTGTAACGACCAGCACCATAATAAAATTCTTGTAGTCCCTGCTCTACTGAACGAATAATAGTACGATCGATAGGCTCACCGACACGAATACCAGATGAACTAAGACTTTCTTTTAACTGCTCTTCTGGAATGGCTTCATTACCAACAAACTCAATACTACTGATCGTGGGTAATTCAGTGACTTTAAAAACAAGCGTTGAACCGTCGCGGTACAATTCGATATCATCAAAATTACCTGATGCATATAATTTTTTCACCGCGAGAGCCGTATCACTAGGACTAATACTATCCCCTTCACGTAATGGAATATTCAACAATGCAGCACCTAATGTCACGCGCTGTAAGCCTTCGACTTGAATATCTTTAACAATGAAGCTACCAGCAGCGGCTATCGCTGTCGTACTTGTAAATAAGCAAGCACTTGAAAATAGTACGCCAGCTAAATATTTATTAATTATCATTCTGATTAAATAATCCCTAAATGCAATTCAATGATTTATAAACGAGCAAAATCATTAAATAAGGCAAGTCCCGTTAATAGCATAATTATGACTGAACCAACTTTGAAACCGACTTCTTGGATCTTTTCAGACACTGGTCGACCTGTGATAAGTTCAAATGTGTAATACAGCAAATGACCACCATCTAGTACAGGAAGTGGCATTAAATTCATTAAACCCAGATTAACACTAATCAAGGCGAGGAAACCCAAAAAGTAAACCAAACCATAGTCTGCACTCGCGCCAGCACTTTTAGCAATGGAAATCGGTCCACTTAAATTGTTCAGCGAAATATCACCTGTCACTAAACGGCCAATCATCTTAAACGTTAGCGCAGTAAGTTGCCAAGTACGCTCAACAGACTGTTGTACAGAATCTAGAATACCATATTGAATATCAACAAGATAATCTTCAGGATAACTCGCGACAACAGGTGCAACGCCTAAATAACCTTTTAATACCCCATCCGCACCGATTTTACCTTTTGGTATAACATTTAATTCTAGTTTCTGGCCATTTCGCAGTATGGTTACAGCTAACATTTGTTCAGGGCTGTTTTGAATTTTTTCAACCAACATTAACCAGTTATCAATAGGTTGTTGTGCGACTGCAATAATTTTATCACCGGCAAGCAGACCACCACGCTCACCCGCGCTACCTTTAATGACTTGCGCTAATTCTTGGCTCACAGCTGGTTGATAAGGCGTCAGACCAACGCTTTTTATCGGTGACTCACGCTCAGGATCAAATTTCCAATCCCGTAAATCTATTTGACGAGACACGGTGTAGTTAGTGTCCTCAAGATATAATTGAACAGCCATCGATGGTTCACCCATGTGCTCAATTATTTTAAGGCTTACATCATTCCAATCTTTTACTTCTTGACCGTCAATCGCGGTAATAATCGCTTTGTCAGTAACACCTGCTTGTGCCATAACCGAATGGGGAGCAACCTCACCAATCACAGGTTTCACACTCGGCACACCGATCATGAACATAAGCCAAAATGCAACAATGGCTAACGCAAAGTTTGCTAACGGCCCGGCGGCAACAATGGCGATTCTGGCTAATACAGGTTGACGATTAAATGATTGAGATTTTAATGCTTCAGGTACGTCATCAACACGTTCGTCAAGCATTTTAACGAAACCACCGAGCGGGATCATTGCAATAACATATTCAGTGCCGTCTTTACCCGTACGCATCCACAAAGTTTTACCAAAACCAATCGAAAAACGTAATACTTTAACGCCGCATCGACGTGCCACCCAGAAGTGACCAAACTCATGTATTGCAACCAAAATACCGAGGGCAACAATAAATGCACCTAAATTCCATAAAGACGATATCATTTTATTACTCTATTAATTGTTTGTTCTGCTGCAGCTCGAGCCATCTCATCAATATCAATCAAGGCATCAATATTGTTGGGTGCAGAGATAGTCATCGCGTCTAATACTGTCTCGTTTACACGCGCAATATCAGTGAAACTAATCTGCCCAGTTAAGAAGGCGTCTACCGCGATTTCATTCGCAGCATTTAACGTTGTTGTCGCCGCTTGACCTTGATGGCAAGCATCAATCGCTAATTTTAAGCAAGGGTAACGCGCATAATCAGGTTTTAAAAACGTTAACTCACCCATTTCGAAAAAGTCTAATGGTTTAACACCAGAAGGAACACGCTGTGGATAAGCCATTGCATGGGCAATTGGCGTACACATATCCGGTTCACCCATCTGTGCTAATACCGAACCATCGGTATATTGCACCATTGAATGGATCACCGACTGCGGATGAATAACCACTTGAATTTGTGCTTCATCGGCATTAAATAGCCATTTAGCTTCAATGTATTCGAGACCTTTATTCATCATGGTAGCAGAATCAACTGAGATCTTCTGTCCCATTGACCAATTAGGGTGTGCACAGGCTTGTGCTGGCGTGACGGCTGATAAATCAGCAATATCACTATAACGGAATGGGCCACCTGAACCGGTTAATAAGATCTTACTGATACCCTCAGCAACCAGATCACAAAAACCCAGATTAGTTTGTACTGCCGTTGGCATTGCTTGAAAAATAGCATTATGTTCACTATCAATTGGCAATAATTCAGCACCACTGGCTTTTACTTCTTCCATAAATAAAGCGCCAGACATCACTAACGCTTCTTTATTTGCTAGCAGTATCCGTTTACCCGCGCGAACAGCAGCCAAGGTTGGCATAAGACCAGCTGCGCCGACAATTGCAGCCATCACCATGTCTGCATCGTCAAGCGCAGCAACCTGACATAATGCATCCATTCCAGAAAGCACTTCCGTAGAGCAATTAAGTGATTTAAGTTGTTGCGCTAACTGACCGGCTGCAACGTCATTAAGCATAACAGCGTAGCAAGGTTTAAACTCTAAACATTGCGCCAGCATCTCAGTAACATTACTATTAGCGGTTAAAGCCTGTACCCGAAAGCGCTCAGGATTTTGACGAATAACTGCAAGGGTACTTTTACCAACCGAGCCGGTTGCACCCAGTATCGTTAATCCAATCACAATAACGCTCCCTTAAAGCCAAACTAAATAAATAACAGCAAATACCGGTAATGCAGCAGTTAAACTATCAATCCGATCAAGGATACCACCGTGACCAGGTAATAATGTACCACTGTCTTTTACACCCGCTTCACGTTTGAACATACTCTCGTTAAGATCACCTAATGTTGATGAAATTGACGTTACAAAGCACGTGAACAGAACTACGACAAGCTTAGTGCTATCAAGTTCCCCTGAAGGTGATACAGTCATCACAACGGCAGCAATTAACGCAATAATCATTGATACTGCAACGCCACCAAGAAAACCTTCACGGGTTTTACCTGGGCTAACTTTTGGTGCTAGTTTATTTTTACCGAATTTTTTACCGGTAAAGTAAGCACCCGAATCCGCGCCCCACACTAAGAACATAACGAGCATCACTAACCATGCACCTGACATCTGGTCATGCGCATAATCATAAGAGCGTAGTGCTAACATCGCCCAAAAAAAAGGCACTAGTGTAACGATACCAAACACCACTTTGACAAGTGTATTTTTAGTCCATATTTTAGCGCTATTTGGATACGTCAAAACTAATGCTGCACAAATTAACCACCACACAGCACCGACAGTTAAAATACCTTTGACTAATGGTACTAAAACAATTTCACCATTAGTCACTTCCCAGATATTACGAACATCAGGTGGAATAACTAATAATGATGCACCAAGAATAAGGGAATAGCCGACAATCAAGGCATTGGGTAATTTACTATTATTCTTATCAACCAATACAGCCCATTCTTTTGTTGCTAAGATAAAAACACCCGCAATTGCAAGCGCATACCATTGCAGGGGTAACAAAAAAATAGCGGCAAGCGCTAATGGCGCTAAGATTAACGCGGTCGTAATTCGTTGCTTAAGCAAAGTTGTTCTCCTATTAAAAGTACTCAGAATAAAATCTAAGTACTTACTTATATGTGTTTATTGCTGCTTTGTTAAAATAGCTCTGACTTGTTCGCCAGTACCGCCAAAACGACGTTCTCGGTTTACAAAGCTAAAAATGGCATCTTCAAAAGCGACATTGTCAAAATCAGGCCATAATATATCAGTGAAATACAATTCCGCGTAAGCCAATTGCCACAACAGAAAATTACTGATGCGGTGATCACCGCCAGTACGGATCATCAGATCAACGGCAGGTTGGTCAGCCATTTCGATGTGTTGACCTAGCATTTTATCATCGATTTGATCGAGACTAATTGCACCCATTTTAACGGCGGCAGCAATTTTCTTAGCGGCATGCGCAATATCCGATTGACCACCGTAGTTGGCTGCAATATTAAGGGTTAACTTGGTGTTATTCATGGTTAACGCTTGAGCTTCAGCGATCTTGGTTTGAATAGCAGGACTAAAAGCAGATATATCGCCGATGATGTTTAGGCGGATTTTATGTTTATGTAGCTTTTTAACTTCTCGAGTTAACACTGTCATGAATAATTTCATCAACATGCTAACTTCAGCTGCAGGTCGACGCCAATTCTCACTACTAAAAGCAAATAACGTGAGTGATTCAACCCCAATAGTTAATGCACTAGTCACAACTTGGCGAACAGACTTAACACCTTCATGGTGGCCCTTAATACGTATTTTTCCACGCTGCTCAGCCCAACGTCCATTGCCATCCATGATGATCGCAACATGCTTGGGTTTCGAGTCATTAACTAACGCTTCGAGTTCGCTGGTGTTTACCATTACAATTTCTATCCATCAAAAATTAAAACGCCGTATCGAAACACGGCGTCTTAAAAAGCGTAAAGTAAATTACACTTCCATTAAGTCTTTTTCTTTGTCTGATAATATAGTATCAACTTGCTTGATACAGGTATCAGTCATTTTTTGGATCTCATCTTGTGCACGGCGATCGTCATCTTCACCGATTTCTTTTTCTTTTAGTAGTGCTTTGATATCACCGTTGGCATCACGACGGATGTTACGGATAGCAACACGGCCTTGTTCAGCATCAGCACGTACAACTTTAATTAAGCTCTTACGACGTTCTTCAGTAAGTGCAGGTAATGGAATACGAATATTAGTACCAGCAGACTGTGGGTTAAGACCCAAATCAGACATCATGATTGCTTTTTCTACGGCTTTAACCATTGTTGCATCGAATACAGTAATGCTTAATGTACGTGAATCTTCAGTACCAACGTTACCGATTTGGTTAAGTGGTGTATTAGTTCCGTAGTAAGAAACGGTAATACCGTTTAGGATACTTGGGTGTGCACGGCCAGTTCGAACTTTAGATAGTTGACTTTTCAATGCGTCGATACTTTTGCCCATACGGGCCTGAGCGTCATCTTTAATTTCGTTGATCACAACGTCTTCCTTAAATTTGTCGAGCAATGGTCAGCATTGCTTTATCGATGAGAATTTACTTATTTAGTGTAAATCAATTCAATTTAGAGGTCTTGTTATAATCCCCCTAAATTTTAAACTATTGTATTTATTTACTGAATTTGAGATCCAGTTTTATTTCTTTGCTTGATTTGAAATCAATGTGCCTTCAGCTTCACCCATAATAACACGACGTAAAGCACCTGGCTTATTCATGTTAAATACACGCATCGGTAAATTATGGTCACGCGCCATGGTAAATGCAGATAAATCCATGATTTTAAGTTCTTTTTCTACAACTTCACGATAATCAAGAGTAGCGTAAAATTCAGCATCAGGGTTTTTCACTGGATCTTCAGAGTATACACCGTCAACTTTTGTTGCTTTTAATACAATGTCGGCTTCAATTTCAATACCACGTAAACAGGCAGCTGAATCCGTTGTACAGAATGGGTTACCTGTACCCGCCGAGAAAATAACGACTCGGCCAGTTTTTAATAAACTAATTGCTTCAGCCCAGTTATAGCTGTCACATACGCCACGTAATTCAATTGCAGACATTAAACGAGCATTCACATAAGCACGGTGAAGTGCATCACGCATTGCTAAGCCATTCATCACAGTCGCTAACATGCCCATGTGATCGCCCACTACACGGTTCATACCCGCTTCAGCCAGACCTGCACCACGGAATAGGTTTCCGCCACCAATAACCAAACCAACTTGAACACCTAACTCAACAATTTCTTTGATTTCTTGTGCCATGCGATCCAGAACTTTAGGGTCGATACCAAAATTCTCGTCTCCCATCAGCGCTTCACCGCTAAGCTTTAATAAAATACGACGATATGCAGGTTTCGGGTTGGTAGTCATAATGATCTCTTTATCCTAATTGTGGAAAAACCGCAGCCTGAGCCGCGGTCTGTATTAAATCTTAAGCAATAATGAAATTATGCTTTTTTCGCTGCTGCTACTGTAGCTGCAACTTCAGCGGCGAAATCATCTTCCGCTTTCTCGATACCTTCACCCACTTCGATGCGGATAAATGTTTCAACGTCTGCGCCTTCTTCTTTAAGAAGTTGACCAACAGTTTTTGACGGATCCATGATGAAAGCTTGACCAGTAAGGCTAACTTCACCAGTGAATTTCTTCATACGGCCAACAACCATTTTTTCAGCGATTTCTTGAGGCTTACCACTGTTTACAGCGATTTCAACTTGGATAGCGCGTTCTTTTTCAACTACAGATGCAGGCACATCTTCAGGTTTAACAAATTCAGGCTTAGCTGCTGCTACGTGCATAGCAATTTTCTTAGCTAATGCTTCATCGCCACCTTTAAGTACAGTAACAACACCGATAGTGCCGCCATGTATATAAGACGCCATGTTATCACCTTTAACTACAACTGAACGACGAACATTAATGTTCTCGCCAATTTTAGCAATTAGGTTAGCACGCGCTTCTTCAACTGTTAATTCAGCGTCAAATTTAGCGGCTAGTAGTGCTTCAGCCGTGTTAAATTCACCAGCGTGAGCAACCTCAACAACTTGGTTAGCAAATGCTAGGAAGCTTGCATCTTTTGCTACGAAATCTGTTTCTGAGTTGATTTCAACTAGAACAGCAACGCCGTTAGCAATTTTAGTTTTTACAACGCCTTCAGCAGCAATACGACCCGCTTTTTTAGCCGCTTTTACAGCGCCTGATTTACGCATGTTGTCGATTGCAAGTTCCATATCGCCTTCAGCTTCAACTAAAGCTTTTTTACAATCCATCATGCCTGCAGCTGTACGTTCGCGCAGTTCTTTAACCATTGCAGCAGTAATTGCCATGGGTAATTTCCTCAATTTCTTATACAAAAAAAAACAGGAGCCATACGGCTCCTGTTAACTAAATAGTGCACTTAGTTAATAAGAGCATCGATTAAATCGAAAAGCTTTATTATTTAGCTTCTTCGATGAAGTCGCTTTCAGCTTGTGCAGCGATGTCTTGATTACGGCCTTCGTTTACACTTGCAGCTACTGCGCCAGCGTAAAGTTTGATAGCACGGATCGCATCATCGTTACCAGGTACAACATAATCGATGTTGTCTGGGTTTGAGTTAGTATCAACGATAGCTACTACTGGGATACCTAGGTTGTTAGCTTCTTTAATAGCGATGTGCTCATGGTCAGCATCGATGATGAAAAGAACATCTGGTAAACCGCCCATAGTTTTAATACCACCAAGGCTTTTCTCTAGTTTGATCATTTCACGTGTGTTCATTAGAGCTTCTTTCTTAGTAAGTTGCTCGAATGTACCGTCTTGTGATTGTGCTTCTAGAGTAGTAAGACGTTTGATTGATTGACGAACTGTTTTCCAGTTAGTCAACATACCGCCTAACCAGCGATGATCAACGTAGAACTGGTCACATGAAAGTGCAGCTTCTTTGATTGTTTCGCCAGCAGCTTTTTTAGTACCAACAAAAAGAACTTTACCTTTTTTGTCTGCAACGTTCTTGATAAAACCAAGTGCCTCGTTGAACAGAGGAACAGTTTGCTCTAAGTTGATGATATGTACTTTACTACGAGCACCGAAGATGTATTGCTTCATCTTAGGGTTCCAGTAACGAGTTTGGTGACCGAAATGAACACCGGCTTGTAGCATATCGCGCATTGATACTGTAGACATTTTAAATTCCTTAAATTTGTATGGGGTTAGGCCTCCACACATCCCATTTTTTCGACCTTTATTTCTAACTAAAAGCGAGCAAAAGCAAGCGATTAACAAACAAAATAAAAGCACCCCGACAAATGTGACGATGTGTGTGTGATTTATATAAATTTATGTGTATGAGATTTAGCAAATAACCAGTTACTGACATTTACTAAATTCATTGCGCGCTTTATATCATATTTAGATAAATAGCACAAATTTTGTAGCGTTGTTTTTAAGGTTGATGTAGAGAGTAAATACACCGAACAACCTTTAATCTAGCGGGTTATTAAGATATTTACCGACATTAAATAAATTATTTTTTTATCCCTGAATACCTATAAATAGCAGACGCTTAAATAGAGTCCTTAATCCACAAAAAAAATTTAGGCTTCTTACTCTCATTAGCGTTACAATGATAGTTATAAAACAAAAAACCTATATATTGAAGAGTGAAAAATGAGCGTAATCATTAAAACTGAAGATCAAATCGAAAAAATGCGCGTTGCGGGTCGTTTAGCAGCACAAGTACTAGAAATGATAGAACCGTTTGTAGTTGCCGGGGTGACCACTCAGGAGTTAAATGATCGTTGCCATGAATTCACTTTAGCAAACGACGCATTATCTGCACCACTGTTCTACCCAAGCTATGATGAAAATGATGACACCGCATTTCCAAAATCGATCTGCACATCAATTAACAGCGTTGTTTGCCATGGTGTACCAAGTGATCGTCCATTAGTCGATGGCGACATTATTAACTTGGATATTACCGTGATCAAAGATGGCCTACATGGCGATACCTCAAAGATGTTTTTAATTGGAGAAGTATCACCACGTGATAAGCAATTATGCCGAATTTCACAAGAAGCGTTATACGAAGGTTTACGTCAAGTAAAACCGGGTACTCGTTTAAGCCGCATTGGCGAGATCATTGAGAAAAAAATCAAGTCTCACAATAAAGCCAATCCAACACGTAAATACTCAATCGTAGAAGAATATTGTGGTCACGGCATTGGTGAAAAATTCCATGAAGAGCCACAAGTATTACATTACAAATCACGCTTCAACGAAAGCAACCAAAACCTAGTCCTTAAAGAAGGCATGTGCTTCACGATTGAACCTATGATCAACGCGGGTAAAAAACACAATGAAGTAGCCGATGATCACTGGACAGTGTTAACCAAAGACAACAAAAACTCAGCGCAATGGGAACATACTATTGTTGTAACCAAAGACGGTTGTGAAATTATGACATTACGTGAAGAAGAAACTATCTCACGTATCTTAAAAAACTAAATAAAAACTAGTTTGAATATTAGATAATATGGAATCAGTGCCCTGCTGATTCCATCTCTCTATCGAACTCCAGGAAGGCGTCGCATGGATCCAACTCAATATGTCCCCGCATTACTCTCAGATGAAGAGTTAACACTGAGTCATTGTAAATCACACATGCAAGAATTTCAGGCATGGCTAGAACAACGCTTTTTTGATGGTGATGATATTATTGCGTTAGTCGCTTGCCGTGCAGAATACATGGATCAGTTACTCAATCGCCTTTGGCAAAAGTTTGGTTTGGAAAAACAGCCAGAACTTGCTTTGGTTGCCGTTGGTGGCTATGGACGTGGTGAATTACACCCTAAATCAGACATTGATTTACTCATTACAACAACCTTGCCATTAACCATAGAACAAGAACAAGCAATATCACTCTTCATTACTATGTTATGGGATTTACGCTTAGAGGTTGGCCACAGTGTTCGCACCATCGATGAATGTTTAGAACAAGGTTTAGCTGATATCACTATTGCGACTAATTTATTAGAATCGCGTTTGATCACCGGTTCTGAAGACACTTATGCACAGTTACAAGACATTATTGACCCTGAAACTTTTTGGCCAAGCCAAGACTTTTTCCAAGCCAAGCATGAAGAACAACTCGCTCGTCATCACCAATTTAAAGGTTCATCTTATAACTTAGAACCTGATCTAAAAAGCAGTCCCGGAGGCTTGCGCGATTTACAGACTATTCTGTGGATCACCCGTCGTCATTTTGGCTCAAGCAGTTTCTTCGAATTAACTAATCACGGGTTTTTAACCAAAGGTGAATACCACGAGCTTGAAGATTGCCAAAACTTCTTATGGCGAGTGCGATTTGCGCTGCACCTTGGTTTAAAACGCTGTGATAACCGCTTATTATTCGACAGACAAACCACAGTCGCCAAAGCACTCGGTTACCGCGGTGAAGGCAATCAAGCTGTCGAAACCATGATGAAACAGTTTTACCAGACTATCCGCCGAGTCACCGAGCTAAATGAAATGCTGTTGCAGCTATTTAATCAAGCGATCCTCGGACACGTGGGGATGGATGTGCGTAATATTACCGCAGACTTTCAACTGCGTGGTAGTTTAATTGATACCACCAGCACCGACCTATTTACGCGTCGCCCAAGCGCCATTATCGAATTATTTTATCATATTGCGGATAACGAACAGATTATCGGTATTTATGCGGGCACTATACGTGAATTACGTGATGCCAGACGTAAGCTCACGACCTGGTTAGAAGATATTCCCGAGTGTCGTGAACAGTTAATGCAATTATTTAAACATCCCAATGCTTGTGGTTTAGCTATCACATTAATGCACAAACATGGGGTTATTGCCGCCTATATTCCACAGTGGAGTCGCATCCTCGGACAAATGCAGTTTGATTTATTCCATAACTATACTGTGGATGAGCATACCCACCGTTTAGTGAAGATCATTAACTCTTACAAATGGGACAAGACCAAAGAAACCCATCCATTGTGCTGTGAGATATACCCACGTTTAGAAAAACCGGAATTATTGATCATTGCGGCCATTTTTCATGACATAGGGAAAGGCCAAAAAGGCAATCACTCTGAAATTGGGGCAATAGACGCACGCGCATTCTGTAAGAAGCATGGGATCAACAAGGCCGACCGAAAAATGGTCTCCCGATTGGTCAAATACCATCTATTAATGTCGGTAACCGCACAACGTCGTGATATTCACGATCCAGAGATAATTACCGAGTTTGCCCGAACCATTGGTGATCAAGAACACCTTAACTACCTTTACTGCCTCACCGTTGCCGATATTTGTGCCACCAATGACAGTCTGTGGAATAACTGGAAAGGTTCACTGCTACGTGAATTATATTTCTTAACTCAGCAAGCATTACGCCGTGGTTTAGAAAATCCGCTCGATGCAAAATTCAGAATTAGAAATAATAAAGATACTGCGTTGGCCTTCTTGGAAAATAGCCGTTTTAGCTCCGAACAGATCCAAGCATTGTGGAGCACATTTCGTTCCGAGTATTTTTTACGTAATGATCCAAGCCAGATTTGTTGGCATACGACAGGTATTCTCAATCATGAAGATCCGACTCAACCACTAGTACTGATCAGTCAAAATAGTACCCGCGGTGGTAATGAAGTGTTTATCTATGCCAAAGACAATAAGCATTTGTTCGCTTCAGCTGTATCTACATTAGGGAATAAAAACTTAAACATTCATGATGCGAAAATCACCTCAAGCCGTAATGGTTATGTACTCGATAGTTTCGTGATCTTGGATCAAACCGGTGATACCCTCGCCCCTGATCGTGTTTATGCATTGCAAGCAGCATTAGAGGCGGTGTTAAAGACGGGTAAAGCGCCGATATTAAGAAAACAGCGTATCCCACGACAAATTAAACAGTTCTCAGTAAAAACCAAAGTAACCTTTTTAGCAACCAAGAAAAAGCGTACCTTTGTCGAGATAATCACCTTAGATACACCAGGATTACTTGCCCGGATCAGTGCTATTTTGAGCTCAGAAAATATTGTGCTGCATAATGCCAAAATTTCAACTATTGGTGAACGCGCAGAAGATTTCTTCATTATTTCGGGTAATAACAATCAACCGCTATCACCAGAACAGCAAGCGGAGTTACGTCATAATTTGATTACCGAATTGGCTGATAACTAATTGCTCTGAAAATAACAATCGCAATAATCTTTGAAACAACGAAGACAAATGTGATAGAACTAACGGTAATATTGTAATAAATAGAAAAAATACTCAGATCCGGCGTGATGTATGAATATCATGCCCTTATTCTAAATGGAGATTTCTCAGCTATGACCACTTTTTCACTCGCTTTCGGTAGTGCTACTAAAAATACTGCAGGTAAAATTATCGAAGCTTTTTTCCCTAATCCTCTGCTAAACCCAAGTGACAAACTGGTTGCCGACATTAGTGAAATCGTTAATTACTCAGGTCAAAATCAAGTCATTGAAATAACGCCAGCACATGCAGCGCAACTTGCAACGGTATTTGCAGCAAATGATGATGCCGCGAATACGAAATTTGCAACTGCCGCAGCGAACAGCAAACAACCGCTTGTGCTTGTTGTACTTGCTACTGATGAAAAACCCGCATCTGTTGCAGAAGGTTATCTAAAGCTACAATTGATTTCACATCGCCTAGTTAAGCCACATGGCACAGTACTTGACGGTATCTTTGGTCTATTGCATAACATCGCATGGACTAACCAAGGCCCTATCGATTTACCTGAGCTTGCAGAGCGTCAAATTGAAGCACGTCTTGCAGGTGAAGTGTTGACCGTAAGCTGTGTTGATAAATTCCCTAAAATGACAGATTACGTGGTACCAACAGGTGTGCGTATTGCTCATACAGCGCGTGTGCGTTTAGGTGCTCACGTAGGTGAAGGCACAACTATCATGCATGAAGGTTTTGTTAACTTTAATGCGGGAACAGAAGGTGTAAGCATGGTTGAAGGTCGCATCTCTGCAGGTGTGATGGTGGGTAACGGTTCTGACATCGGTGGTGGCGCATCTATCATGGGTACATTAAGTGGCGGTGGCCAATTAGTGATCTCTATGGGTGAGAACTGCTTACTGGGTGCTAACGCCGGTTTAGGTATTCCACTGGGTAACCGCTGTACCATTGAATCAGGCCTATACATTACCGCAGGTTCTAAAGTTCAAATATTAGATGCGGGCAACCAAGCCGTTGAAGTTGTTAAAGCGCGTGACTTAGCCGGTAAAGATGACTTGTTATTCCGTCGTAATTCAATCACAGGTACGATTGAATGTTTAACTAACAAATCAGCGGTTGAACTAAACGCAGAACTACACTCAAACAACTAACAGCTGGCTGACCCGGCATTAGCCGGGTTTTACTCGAACGACTCAGGCTTATGTTTCCACAATAAAGGTGGATACTCTGCCGTTCAATTCACTCGCCTGAGTATTGAGCTGCTGTGATTGCAACAGGTTTTGATTAGCGCCTAAAACAAGAATATCCGTCACATCTTTAATTGAAACGATATTCTGTGATATTTCCCCTGTAACCTGAGTTTGCTCTTCAGCAGCGGTTGCAATCTGGGTAGCCATATCACTAATCAATACAACAGATTGATTAATTTCTTCTAATGCATGAGCCGCCTGATCGGCATCTTCTACAGAACAGATAGCCAATTTCGAGCTACTGTCCATAAGACCGACCGCCCTTGCAGTCGTTAATTGTAAAGTATCAATCGTTGCTTTAATTTCCTCTGTAGATGAATGCGTTCGCTGTGACAGTACCCGAACTTCATCCGCCACAACAGCAAAACCACGCCCCTGTTCACCAGCTCGAGCAGCTTCAATTGCCGCATTTAATGCCAATAGATTAGTTTGTTGTGCGATGCCCTGAATTGTAGCAAGTATGGTTGATATTTCCTGCGCATGCAGGCTTAAATCACCAATCACTTTAGACGCTTCAGAAACTTCACTGGCTAAATTATTGATCGAATGTTTTGAGTTTAGTACCAGCTGGCGGCCTTCGTTGGTACTGCCAGTAGAATCTTGTGCCGCCCTTGCAGTCTGTTCTGCATGCGAAGCAATTTCTAAAGTTGCAGAGGCCATTTCAGTCACTGCCGTTGCCACCATATCAATCTCTTGTTGTTGATGATTAAGCTCTCTCACCGATTGGTTTGCTTGTCGTTCGCTCTCTATGGATTCCGTTGTCAACGTTTCCGATTGAGTACGAATATGCTGAATTAATTGCTGCTGGCTACTCACAAATAAATTAAAACTATTGGCTAAATTCCCCACTTCATCGTTAGCCTGGACCTCAATGCGCTGAGTAAGATCGCCCCCACCTTGTGCAATCAAAGCTAACGCATCAGATACTCTAAGTAGAGGTTGAAATAAAATATTACACAAGAAATTGAATAAAAAAGTACAAATAACAACAACAAGTATTGTTGCGATAACTTGATTCCAAATAGCAGAATAAAGAGGCGCTACCGATGAATTGTAATCAACAACTATAATAATGAACAGATCACTATTTGTAATTGGCGCGGCATAAACAATATTTTCTTTGCCGTTTACCGTGATTTTTTCAACATGGGGGTCACGTAGAATCTGTTGGATAGCGACAAAATCCAGACCTAATGAGGAGATTTTTTTATTTAATAAACTGATGTCCTGATGGGCAAAAATGGCTCCTTGATTATTACTAATAAGCATATAGCCATCGCCAGGTAATACAACTTGTTCCATGTTTTGTAAAATATCATTAATTTCAACATCTGCCCCAATAACGACTGATTGGCCTTGTAGTTGCTGTAAATACCCTAAAGAGACAACATTTGCTCCCGTTGCCGCCGCAACCGTTGGATTATCCATAAACACTTTTGAAGGCGTCGCTTTGGCGTTAATGTACCAACCCCATTTTCTCGGGTCATTATTACCTGCCGGTAGCGTCACACCGTTTGCGTTCTTTTGGCTACCATCGGGAAACGCTGCGAATACATTGTCAAATCCACCTGACACTGCCATTTGTTGTAAATGCTTCTCAAGCGATTCAGGTGCTATATCATTAGATAATGAGCTTAAAATTGTACCCTTAGATTCAATCCAGTCAGCTACATATTGATTATATGATGTGAAAGATCCTTTTAGTCGTTCTTCTATTTCGACATCTAAACGTTGCATCGAAGACCAAAAAGAAACAGCAGCAACCAGTACGCCTCCTAGTATGATCGCGAGACTAGCTGATAGTGCTAGTTTATTTTTGAGTGACATATTCTTTAACATGAAACACCTCTTAATGGATAATGCGTTATGCCCAGCTCCGTCTCAGAGTCGGATATGACCGTGACATTCAAGGATGATAAAATACACTACGGAGGGAATACGGAGTCCTCAGAGCAAAAAAATGGCATCATTATTGATGCCATTCTCGTTTCAGCAGCCTCAAAAAGACCGTATGTTTAGTTATAGCGTATTGATATGGTCTTCCATATCAGTACGTAGGTTATCAGACTTAGTACCAAAGATTGCTTGGATACCAGAGCCGACCACAACCACTGCACGGGCGCCTAAGGCTTTTAGTTTCTCTTGGTCTACTTTATCGACATCATTAACACTTATACGTAAACGTGTGATACATGCGTCTAAATTAGTGATGTTGTCTTTACCACCGAATGCCGCAACTAATTCACCCGCCATTTCATCTGTAGATACCGCAACCACTGCAACCTCATCGTCATCCTCGCGACCTGGTGTTTTCAAGTCCAGCATACGGATCACTGTACGGAATACGATATAATAAATAATCGCATAAATAACGCCTAGACCTACTAACAACAGCATTTTTTCAGCGTGCGGAGCTTGTACTACAAAATCAATAAAACCGTTCGAGAAGGTATGACCGTGAACAATTCCCAAAGAGTTCGTTAATACATACGCAAGGCCTGCAAGTAAAGCATGGATTGCATAAAGTACAGGTGCAATAAATAAGAATGCAAATTCAATTGGTTCAGTAATACCCGTTAAGAATGACGTCAACGCAGCAGATGCCATAATACCCATGACTTTAGCGCGATTTTCAGGTTTCGCAGAATGCGCAATCGCAATCGCCGCAGCTGGCAAACCAAACATTTTAAATAAATAACCACCAGCAAGTTGACCGAAACCATTACCTGCAGCACGTGTTGCATCATCAGCAGTCAGGAAGCATGTCATAATACCATGAACAACTTCACCAGCGTTGTTAGTACAAGTACCCGCTTCGTAGAAGAACGGTACATTCCAAATATGGTGCAAGCCAAATGGGATTAATGCACGTTCAACAACACCGTAGATACCAAACGCCAATGTAGGATTTTGATGCGCAGCCCAGTCTGAGAAAGTGCTGATCACCCCGCCAATTGGTGGCCAAACAACAGAAAGTAACGCACCAAGCGCTATGGCACAGAAACCGGTAATGATTGGCACTGCACGCTTACCAGCAAAGAAGCCCAAGTATTCAGGCAATTGGATCCGATAGAAACGGTTAAATGCCCAGCCCGCTAAGCCACCAACAAAGATACCACCAAGTACGCCAGTGTTAATACTTTCGACGCCCATCACTGTCGACATTACGTTTAACGTGGCGGTCATGATACCGTAACCAACAATAGCAGAAAGACCTGCAACACCATCATTTTTGGTAAAACCTAAGGCGACACCAACGGCAAACAGCAACGCCATCTGACCAAATACCGAACCACCAGCTTGTTCCATTAATTGTGAAACAACTTCAGGTAAAAAACTAAAGTTGGCCGCACCAACACCTAATAAAATACCTGCCACCGGTAACACCGATACAGGTAACATTAATGACTTACCTACTTTCTGTAGATTTGCAAACGCGTTACTCATCTCTCACTCCTAATAGTGAACAAACTAAATAGTACTGCAACAGCGAGCTGATACAGTTGAAATTTGTTGAGGATGCATGGTTAGCCTCCTTGGTTGCGTTAACTATAGCCTGCCAAAAACAATAGTCATAACAATTACCGGATCGGCAGTTTAGATTTGAATAGCCACTCACAATGGTACAAAACGGTACAATTGGGTGTACTTTTTAATGACGGCGTCAGTACATAAACAACCAAGATGATTGCATAGACGGTTTTTGTTTTAGGAAGTGCGCTGCAAAGCAGCTATTTAGCCTAAAACACAGTAAAAGTATGGGTGTTGGCGTATTAGTGAAAGAATAATGAAATAAAAACTAACCGATGATAATATCAGTTTTACAGATAAACTTACGTAACAAAGTGTAACCTAAGTTTATCTGTACGTTAACAATCGAAAAAGCGCTATTTTGCTGCCGTTTTCGGTAAATAATCACTTTCTTGTGCAGGCCAACCAAATTGCTTGAATAACCCTAATACTTCGTTACCTACAGCGGCTTCAATATGCACAGGTTGCGCTGTTACCGGATGGATAAAAGATAATGATTTTGCAATAAGTAACAGACGTGGCAATTCAAAGTGTTCGCGATAAAACACATTATGACGACCATCACCGTGGGTAGTATCGCCCACTATTGGGTGGAATAAATGCTTCATATGACGACGCAATTGGTGTTTACGACCTGTTTGAGGTTCAAGCTCCATTAAACAATAACGACTCGTCGGGTGGTTTTTACTTATCGCATATGGAATTTCAACCTGATGCAAAGGTTTATAATGCGTGACCGCCTCTTGTGCATCTTTATCTTGCGTTGCTTGCTTATCCGCAATTTTATCAAGCTCGACTTTTAGGGCGTAATCTAATGTTCCGGCTTCATTAATCCAACCACGTACCACTGCAAGATAACGTTTGGTTAACGCATGCGCCTGAAATATCTCGCTCATCTGCCTTGCTACTTCGCTTGATAATGCAAATAACAATACGCCTGATGTGGGTCTATCTAAACGATGCACAGTATAAACATGCTGACCAATCTGATCACGGACCATTTGCATGGCAAACTGAGTTTCATGACTGTCTAACCAACTGCGATGCACTAACAAACCCGCAGGTTTATCAATCGCGACCAAGTATTCATCTTGATATAAAATATTTAACATTATGCTTTATTACCTAACTAGCTTTATTTAACTATTTGTATTTAACAACTGATCAAACGATAAGATCAGAGACAACAATTCACCGGTATCCACAGTAAGGGATTTAAAGGCTTCTTCCGCCATCGGCTGGATGGCCATTTTATGTGGTAATGGCATTTGCATCACCACCAGCTGCCTCATCTTCACTAAAAAGATAAACTGCAACCAATCTGTAAAAGGCATGGTATCAATACAGAATGGCGTCGTACTCGCTAACGCTTCTGCACTTGGCGTCACACTATTCCACAATGACGTATTTTTTAATTCAGCTTCAATCGCCACTAATAACTGCTGGACCTGCAGATAGATCGTCATACTATTATCTCATGAAACAAATTTAGCGGCATTATACGCCAGCAGCGACCAGATACAAAAGCGCATCGTAATCTCATTCGCATCTTGATAAGGTTTGCGTATAATACGCCAATACTTAGGCCCCACTTTTAACTCGGATACATTAGATCATGGCAAATACGCATACCCTCAATACGCTATCGGAATTTCTGTTACAAGCAAAGACTCAGTTTCGCGTGTATGACATGGGCCGTAAGATCAGCAAAATTTCTACCGACGACTTTATGCAATTTGAATCGGCACAGCAAGCTTACCCTGCGCCACTGCAACGCCATGCTCAATTTGCCATTACCTTCTGGAACAAAAACGAAAATAATCAGCACTACATCTGGTTTCTTAAGTTCCCACTTGATGAGCAAGGTCTACTCATCCAAGGGACGCGTAATGTCTTCCTTAACATGGTAGTTGAATCGCTTGGTCTAATGTTAGAAAAGACCCCAAGTGAAGAACAGCAAGAACAACTCGCAACAAATCCGTATGTATTTAAACCAAGCACAGATAAAGTGGCGATGTTAAATGCCGTTATCAACCGTGATTTTATTCGCCCAGAAAGTAAATACTACCCAACAGCACACAATTATTTTGCCAATAAACTGAGTTTTGACCAATGGCAAGAAGTCGGTGTACAAGGTATTTGCGATATTGCGACACGCTTAAACCGTGATAACAACGCAGAACATCTTGCAGTAGCATTACCAAAACTGCCTACTGACCCTTTATATTCGCTTTGTCTGGCGCTGGAACATGAAGCGTTGCCAACAATATTAAGTGAAGCCTTAGCTAAACTAATCAGCCAAGAAGTAGCACAAGAAAAACCGGACGATGTACGCTTATCTATGCTGATACGTGCATTATCAAGCGCACCTGCACAGGGCTTACGTACCGATCTCTATCCTGCGCTATTTAAACATACCGACATTAGTCAAACGATTGTCGCGTTAGCGGGTCGTTGCTGGCACGACTTTAATGACGAGACACAGCTATTGGCGTTCTTTGAAGCCGCGGTACAACAGCAACAAGGCGAAGAACTATTCATCTACCTATTCTCTGATTTAGTTGCAATACCAAGCCTACGTGACAAGGTATTAGCCATGTTACGTAACCCAGACCGCACCAACACCCTAGGTAGTGCGATTGGACTATTGTTTCGCCAGAACCGCAGTTAAGGAATAGGCTGTTTCGTCAAAAACGCACTTAATCACCTGAACAATACCAAATAAGACAATCGTCATTACGGAGTAAATTGAATATGGGAAGTTTGTTAACCATTGTTGCTGGGTTTATCGGGGTGGTGATCTTTATACACCTGCGTAAACAAGCAGAATTAGCCAATGCATTGATTAAACAGTATTGTGAGCAACAGCAATTACAATGGTTAGCAACGGCACAAGCCGGTATTTCTTGGTTCCCACATAAGGGAAGTTTATTCCGTTATAAGTTTAATTTTGACTTTAGCAGCAACGGCGAAAACGCATATCAAGGAACATTGATCATGGCTGGGCCAACGGTTTTACACTTTGTCGTCCCCCCTTATGCAATAGATTAACCGTGATAAACTAACGCTGTTGCTCATCTCTGGCTATACTGAAAAAAAACACAGGAGCCAGATGATGTTTTTAGCCACGCAAACCTTAGAATTGTTATTTGCGCAACTCGGGTTAGAAAATGATGAGTTAAGCATGAAACGTTTTATCCATCAGCATAAAGTCCAAGCAGGTGTATTATTATTTGAAGCACCATTTTGGAACGATTCGCAAGCAATGTTTCTCAAAGAAGCCATTTACGAAGATGCAGACTGGGCCGAAGTTATCGATCACTTTGATGCTATGCTGCGTTAATAATCTGACATACGAAAAAAGGAATACTATGAGCCTACAACACATTGTCGATGCCGCAAACCAAATTGCTCTCGAAGGGAAGAAACCATCAATGGCACTGATTAAATCTCGACTCTCACAACCAGCAAGCATGCGCGATATTATTGAGACTCTGAAAACATGGCGTTTTGATCCGAATGCAGTCGTCCCACCAAAAAATACGCCTATATCCACAAGTGTAGACGTAGCAGATCCAACTGCGGCGCTTATTGCAACCGCGATTGCATCTGTACGCGAAGAGATTGCACCTCTACGCCAAGAAGTGAGCGAACTAAAAGCTGAAATAGTCGCATTGAAAAAAGCCCTATTAACGTAATAACGGCAATTACGAAAATTACACGCTACTGACGATTGTTATTTAAGCCAAAATAAATAAAACAATGTCAGTAGCCGTCATAGAGAGAATACCTTGTTTACTGCAGAACTCACTTTTGAATGTTACCAAGACACCACTATTGATGCTGTCGATAGTGCGATCACCCAGCTTATTGACGCCTTACGCTACAACGGCCAAATACTCGGCCGCGAGTTCCCAACCAGTATGGATGACGGTGTCTTTATTACCCGTGTCGTCTGTCCTGAAGAAGAAAGCCTACATCCGAGACATCATTCCAGCATTGTTGAAAAACGCTTACAAGCCTTAAATGAAGCAGGTTTACTCGCCCCTAAGATCCGCCTGACAGGCATGGATTTACATTCAGATAATACCGACCCTTGCCAGCAACCCGAATGGCAAGTGTTATATACCCATTATCTCAGTACTTGCTCACCTTTGCGTTGCGGAGAACATCTCGCCCCTATCCCGCTATATAAACTACCAACACCAGCGATAGGCGATCACCAAGCGTTGTTACGCTGGCAAGTCGATTGGAGTTCAACAGATGAATTGCAAATGCACGGCACCACATTAAAGCAAGCCTGTAGTGAAACCTTGACGGATATGAAGAGCCCGTTAAATAATACAGGCTGGCAACTCGCTAAAGATATTGAGCAGCAAACTAATATCCCAACCTATTATTATCTTTATCATTTAGCGGATACAGCAGAACAAGACGAGCAAGCACAAACGCGGCCTTGCCCAAGCTGTGGCGATGAATGGCAACTAGAAGAAGCATTACACGGTATCTTTGATTTTAAATGCGAGCCCTGCCGTTTATTATCCAATTTACCTTGGTAGCAGCTAACAAAGCATAAGATTGCCAAGAAACAGCGCGAGTTAATACTTGCGCTGTTTAATAAGAATGAAACAGCGGTTTACTGTTCGAGTAAGACAGGTGTTAATTGACCAATAAACGTCGCTAGGTCTGGCGCTAATACTTCAGAAATGCCTTTCCCCAGCACTTCACGCACTACTTCACCACTGACGTTATCTAATGCTATGATCTGCATGTCATCCGCGCAACTGGCAATAAACAACGTCGGCGGCTGTTTTAGGGTTTTCTTCATCATTAAATGCGCAATCGTATTTTCTTGTAAACGCTCAAAATCATCGGTACTCCATACTTGTACCAATTCAATGATCTCATCATTAAAACGTGCAGGCATATGGTCACTGAAATAAGCGCCAAAAAAATCGGCTATCTGCGGGTCAAGCTCGATACTTAACGCAGACTCAATATTACTAAATGATGTTATCTCATCACGTTTTACAGGCAGCCAAGCTTTATGACCCACAAGCAGTTGGGAATTATTTGAATCCGCAATAAAACATGGTGAATCCCACTCTGGATCAAACGCCTGTTGTGGTAAATAATCTTGTGTTTGCCAAAGTTGTTCACAGCGCGCATAAAAAGCAATCAACGCATCGGTTACAGCTGCAGTCATTATATTCCCCATAAAAATGATTAAATCTGCTATAGCATATCACTACGCAGTAAAATTTATTACAATCTCGCCACTGATAAGTAAATTAACTATACCCAAACTACCTGAATATACACCTTGAGGGAGCTTGGCTATATTACGCGCTAACCGATGAGAATAAACCATGACAATTACAAACCGTTACCAAGATTCAACTGCACTGGATAAATTAAACTTAGGGCAAAAAACGGAATACATATCTCAATACCAACCTAGCTTGTTACAACCCGTGCCAAGACAATTAAATCGAGATGATCTGTCACTATCCGATCAACTGCCATTCACGGGTTGCGACTTATGGAATTTATATGAGCTGTCTTGGTTAAATAGCAAAGGTAAGCCAATCGTAGCGGTTGCCGAAGTAAAAGTCTGCGCGACATCAGTTAACTTAATCGAATCAAAATCATTCAAACTCTATTTAAACAGCTTTAACCAAACCCGTTTTAACTCTACAGAAGCTGTAACCGAAACACTGCAACGCGACTTGGGAGCCTGTGCACAAGGCCCTATTGAAGTCGTTATGTTTGATGATTTAGATAAAGCGCCAAGTCAAATCACACAAATAACAGGTACCTGTCTTGACCATCTTGATATTGATGTCGATAGTTATGAGTTTAATGCCGACTTACTCAAAGCCGCGGCAGACAACAATGACGTGGTTGACGAAGTGGTTTACAGCCATTTATTAAAATCAAATTGCCTCGTGACCAATCAACCCGATTGGGGCAGCGTTTATATTGCTTATCAAGGAAATAAAATAGACCAAGAAGCATTATTACGCTATTTAATCTCATTTCGTCAGCATAATGAGTTTCATGAGCAATGCGTTGAACGTATTTTCACGGACATTATGCACTTCTGCAAACCAGAACAATTAACTGTATATGCGCGCTACACCCGCAGAGGTGGCTTAGATATAAACCCATTTAGAACCAATTGTGATGCTAAAATAGATAATATCCGCTTAATTCGCCAATAACATTGCCGAGACTGGACGTTTTTTAAATATCCAGTCATTAACAAAGCCTGCAAAATAGTTTAGTATTTGAAGGCTTTAATCAATACTATAAAATATTGTATTGATTAAAGCATCGACCTCACTCAGGTGGAGGCCTGAATTAGCAAAGGAAGGCTAATGTTAATAAGGACATGTGATCATAAGAATGTGATAGCAGCCTTTCTATTCGATATTAAACTCATGATTTTACGTTTTGTTTATGCTCTTGTATTTCTTCTCTTTAGCACGACTGCAGCTGCAAGTTTATTTGATCAGCTGATCTTACCGAATGAACTCAAGCGCAGTCAGTCTGTGCAATACAGCCAACCTTATCAATGTATTCAAATTATTGATGAATTTTTGCAAACACAACAACAAGACATCATCACTGAAGTCTCCCGCATGAGTAAAATCAGAGCAAAATCGGTGACGCCTTCAGATCTTGCGCTCATCAAACAACAAAAAGCACTCTGCTATTTCTATGCAAATAATATCGGTCAAGCCGTTATTACGCTCGATAAAATGCTCGCTGAAAAATCGAATTCCGTACCACTGCATTTAAAACAACAAAGCTTATTAATCAAAAGCCACATTCTCGCACAATCTAATACGCTCGCTAATTTCCAACTTGCACAAGAAACCATTAACAAAGTCATCGATAGCATTAATGACAATACCTATAATCCGACTGCTAATGGCTCTTTTTCGCTCAAGATTATTGCCGGTGAAATTGCGTTAAAGCTCAATGATTACGAAGAATCAATGCAACTATTTCGCGAAGCCGAACAATATGGCGTCCAGACCCCCCTCACGAACAATGCAGCGTGGGCAGCTTACGCAATTGGGTATAATTACCAACAGCAAAATAAATTAACCTTAGCGATTAATTTTTACAACAAAGCCCAACAAAAACTACTTGATAGCCAAGATACCCTCAATGGCCTGCTCACTAAAAAAATGAGCCAAGCCTATATAGCCCAAGACAACTTTAAATTAGCGATCAGCTTTGCCAATCAATCTGCCCAGTACTATCAGAATCTTGGCAACAAATTGCAACTCTCCGATTCTTTATTAGCACTTGCCAGTATGCATCGTAAAATTAAAGAATATAACTTATCGCTCGTTTATTATTTTAACGCACTCGATTTACTGAAGGTGTTTGATGAGAAAAACAAATTAAACGCAGTCTATTTCGAAGTGGGTAAAACTTACTTACAAATGGGCAACTATAGTTTAGCCGAACAATATTTATCGAATGCAGAGCAGTTGTTTTACAGTAATGGTCAAACAGATTTATTACTTGAATCACTCGTACACCTCGCTAATTTAGCGATTCAACAACAACATTACGACACCGCATTAATACGTTTAAATAAAGCGTTATCGATCGCTGGTAAACTAAACAATAGCAAACAATTTGAAACCGTCTATCTGTATCTTGCTACAGCCTATGAAGAAACAGATCAATACGCGAAGGCACTCGATAGCTATAAGCAATTTATACGTTATAACAAGCTCTCTAATTTTGAAGCAAAAAAAGCATTTCCCGTCTCTAATCAGCACAAAGAAAATAATGAAATAAAATCGCAAAAAATAAACCAATTACAAAAACAAGTACTCAAGCTAAAACAATCAAAACATAACTTGGTTATTAATGTTTTCTTACTTGCTTCAATTATGCTAATTATTCTTTATTTGTACTACGTCAATACGCAAAAAATGAAATTACAAAAACAAGATGTAGAGCAGTTAGAGAATAACTACAATATTCATTCAAATACAGGCTTGAATAACATCCACAGCCTGAATCAATATATACCAACGCCACTGCAAGAAGCACGATTTTATTCTGATTGGGAATATTCAGATAAGCAAAACAGTGTGCATAGCTGCGCGATCATTAGTCTCGACTTTTTACTGCCTTTACGTCAAAAATGCAGCCTTTCACTCGTCAATAAAATAGAAACTGAATTAGGCGCACATTTAAAAAATCAACTACATGATTCAGAACGCTTATTTCAGTTGAACGACACGCAGTTATTATTGATTAAGAAAGTAAACAAAAATTACGATCCTGCGATCATTGCCGACCGTATCTTAGACTGGTTCGAACAATTTGATTGTGAGCTTAATTTTGACAAAGATATTTCGATTGGTATGGTTTCTCACCCGTTCTTATTTAAATACCCAACGGCAATAGACAGCAAAAAGCTGTTAAATATTGCCACCTTAGCCTTATCAGGAGCAATCCAGTTAAGTCGTAAACATAAGCGAAATAGTTGGGTTAAATTAAGTGCCTTGACCTATACACAACCGGCATTCTTCCATGGCGATATCTGGAATCGCTCCAAACAAGCCATTGAAAAAGGCTTAGTAAAAGTCACCTCATCAACAGATAAAAATGATATTAATTGGCTGTAAGCTTACATTTTAACACCAAACTATTTTATAGATGTATATATAGTGGTAAGCTAATCTTCATCTTTGATTTAACTTATGTGAAAAGTATTCATGCAGACATCACAAGATTCGCACTCAGCAACACAGCAAAGTGATGCCAGCGGGTACACAAAAATTAACACTGCCATGTTATTAGCATTTATTAATCGTTTACTGGGTGCCACGCGAGGTATCGATACCGAGCTAAACATTGAAGTAAGTAAGCTAAAAGCAATTCTTGAACGCAGTGCGTCTGACAATGATCTTATCACTCAAATCAAACAGGTTGAGCGTCAAGTGATGCTACAACCACATATCTTATCCGATACCTTAAAAATTGGTGATAGCGCTACAATTCAAGCCACTAAATCATTAATTCATTTATTACAGGACGATCCTAAACTCACCGCCGAGTTGCAATTACTCTTAGCGGAGCCCAAAGCTACCGCAGTAGCTGAATTGCAAACGAAAGTGCAATCACTCTTCTGTATTTACCACAGTGCAGTCAAAAATTTACAACTGTATCGCGGTAGTAATAGCGGTGTGACGGCTACCGTGCACAAAAAAATATGTGACGATTTGCAACGCTTAATCAATGAACTTGATTTTGCCGGTGGATTTGGCTCAAATCTTCAAAAAATTCGTCAACGTTTATTGCAAGGTGTCGAAAGCCATGAACTCGTTGATATCTGTTTGCAGATCATCAACAATATTATCGAAGGGGCACGTGAAGAACGCTTAGCATCGAAGACGTTTTTACATGCGATTGTCGAAGAACTCAATAATATCGCCTATAAATTTGATAACTCATTAGTTGATAGTAGTAAAATAAATAAAAAACAGATAAGTTTGTTGGAAAACCTAAAAGAGCGCATTGATATTTTAGACTTAGATATCAGTACCTGTGAAAACTTAGAAGAAACGAAGTTACACGTGCAACAAGGGCTTGAGATCATCTCGAGTAGTATCCAACAACAAGAACAATTACTACAAGAAAAAATCCGATTAGAACAACAAATAAAAGCAGTTCAGGCTCAACTTGAACAACTCAAAAAAGAAACATTACTGCATACACAACGCCTAGAAGCACAACAGCATAAGCTGTACCTTGACTCTTTAACGCAAGTATATAATCGCACCGCATTAGACGAACGCTTTAAACTTGAGTTTAAACGTTGGCAGCGTTATCAAACCAATACCACAATCGCGATTATCGACATTGATCACTTTAAGAATATCAATGACACCTTTGGTCATATTGCGGGGGACAAAGCCCTTAAAATAGTCGCAAGGGCCTTACAAAAATCGATTAAGAGCAAAGATTTTATCGCCCGTTTTGGTGGTGAAGAATTTGTCGTATTACTTGCTGATTTAGAACTAAATGAAATTCAAGTAATTTTAGACAAGCTGCGCAAGACAATTAAAAGTATACCGTTCAAATTTAAAGGCGAACAGATTTCAATAACAATTTCAATTGGTGCAACTCAATTCGCACCAGAAGATAAAGAAACCGTTGAACCTTTCGAGCGAGCGGATAAAGCCTTGTATCAAGCAAAAAGCTCCGGACGAGATAAAGTTATCATTAGCAACTAAACTTAATGAGACCAGCAGTCATAAGTACGTCCATATTCATTTTTTATCAACCAGTTATACGTGCTTAATGCCAGCTTATCTGACATGGAGTTTAGCTTATGATCACGCACATCAAACCCGTTGGCAGTATGGATTTGCTTTCACAGCTTGAAGTCGACCGACTACAACAAACGGCCACCAGTGATTTATATTTATTATTCCGAAATTGCTCACTGGCCGTATTAAACTCAGGTTCTCGTACTGATTCCAGTAGTGAAATTTTAAAAGCATTCAGCAGCTTTGATATCAGTGTTGTACAACGTGAACGCGGTGTAAAGCTCGAACTGCATAACGCCCCAGAACAAGCGTTTGTCGATGGTGAAATTATTCGAGGTATTCAAGAACATCTATTTTCAGTATTACGCGATATTCTTTATGTTAATAGTTATATAGAACAAGAGCCCGTCCCCAAAAAAGAGTTATCTTCATTTTTAACCAACCAAGTATTCTCCATTTTACGAAATGCGCGCGTGATCAAATCAGACTCCGATCCTAACATGGTCGTTTGCTGGGGAGGCCACTCAATACGTTCTCCTGAATATGAATATGCGAAAGCGGTTGGTCATGAATTAGGCTTGCGCGAGATAAACATTTGCACTGGTTGCGGACCAGGCGCAATGGAAGGTCCAATGAAAGGGGCGACAGTCGGGCATGCGAAACAGCGCGTGAAACAACGCCGCTATCTTGGTTTAACCGAACCCAGTATTATAGCAGCCGAACCACCCAACCCCATTGTTAATGAGCTCGTTATTCTGCCGGACATCGAAAAACGTTTAGAAGCCTTTGTACGCCTGTCTCACGGTATTATTATTTTCCCCGGAGGTGCTGGAACCGCCGAAGAACTGTTATATTTACTGGGTATCATGATGCACCCAGAAAATAAACGACAGCCGTTGCCGATTGTACTTACCGGGCCTAAAGAAAGCGAAGATTACTTTACCACCATTGATGAATTTATCGGTGAAACCCTTGGTTTTGAAGCGCAAAAATACTATCAAATTATTATTGATGATGCCGCAAGTGCAGCACAAATAATGAAACAAGCCATGCATAAAACCTATGAATATCGCCGTGCCATTGGTGATGCTTATTCGTATAACTGGAGCTTAAAAATAGAATTAGATTTTCAACTGCCCTTTATTCCAAGCCACCAGCATATGGCGGCATTAAACCTCAACCTTGATCAAGCCCCTGAAGTATTAGCAATGAACCTGCGGAAAGCCTTTTCCGGTATCGTCGCGGGTAATGTTAAAGACTCAGGAATCAAGTCAATTGAAAAAAATGGCCCATTTAAATTGCACGGTGACCCAAAATTAATGCAATTAATGGACAATTTATTAAAAAATTTCATAAAACAGAATAGAATGAAACTTCCAGGTAGTAAGTATGAACCTTGCTATGAAATAATAAAGCCCAATTAACTTGATGAAACACGGATATGGCCCAAAATCACTTATTAATTATCGATGCGTTAAACCTGATCCGTCGAGTTCATGCAGTACAACTAAATCAAAGTAATGATCCGGTTGCGCAAATAAGCGCAACGCGCGAAACCATTAAGCAAGCAGTTCGAAAATTATTAGCGATCACGGCTCCGACTCATGTCGTCGCCGTATTTGATGCAGAGCAAACTGGCTGGCGCCATGAAATCTACCCTGATTACAAAGCAAATCGTAAACCGATGCCAGAAAGCTTGCAACAAGCACTCAATTTAATCCAAGATGACCTGTGGGATTTGAACGTAGACTCGTTATTAACAGAACAAGATGAAGCGGATGACCTGATTGCAACGCTCGCCATCAAGATGTCGGCGCAACAGCAACAAGTCACCATTATTTCGACAGATAAGGGTTACTGCCAACTGTTAAATCCTTACATTCAAATTCGTGATTATTTTAACAAACGCTGGTTAGACCAAAATTTTATTAACGATAAATTCGGTGTACAACCACAGCAACTTGTCGACTACTGGGCCTTGACAGGGATCAGTGGTAGTCATCTCGCTGGCGTTGCAGGAATTGGACCTAAAACAGCCACTCAGCTATTAACACAGCATACGACTTTAGACGCGATTTATGCGAGTGAAGAGTTAAAACCCAAGCTTCGCGAAAAACTTGATACGCATAAAGAAATGGCTTATATCACCCAACAACTCGCACAACTAAAAATTGATATTCCATTAGGCTTTAATTTAAAAGATTTACGGTATCAGCCTTAATCATAAAAATAACGCTTAGGGTAACAAGTCGAGTATTCACACTAAGCGTTAATAGTACAAAAAAATTGAAACTCTATATCTACGTCTAACAAATGGCATACCTACAAAGTTAAACGCTTTATTTACTAAAATAACAGCAGTAACTACATTAACAATCAAGTAATACTTTGTTACCATACGGCAACAAAACATTTTCATTTGAAAGTACGCTAATTAAATAAGGAATATGTATGACACAAAGAAGAATTACAGTGATCCCGGGTGATGGCATTGGTCCGGATATTATTGAGTCTGCAATTCAAATTTTAGATAAAGCTGGCTGTAATTTCGCGTATGACTTTGCTGATGCTGGTCTTGTAGCCCTACAAAATTCAGGTGAACTGCTGCCAAAAGCAACATTAGATTTAATTGAAAAGAACAAAGTAGCATTAAAAGGCCCGTTAACAACACCTGTTGGCGCAGGCTTCACGTCAATCAATGTATCATTGCGTAAGCATTTTAATTTATACGCTAACTTACGCCCAGTCGTCTCTTTTAAAGGTACACGTAGCCGCTACGAAAATATCGATATTATTACTGTACGTGAAAATACAGAAGGTATGTACTCTGGCGCAGGCCAAATTATTGCGGCTGATGGTAGCGAAGCAGAAGCAAAAAGTATCATCACACGTGCCGGTGCAGAACGTATTTGTGTGGCCGCATATGAATTAGCAAAATCAGAAAATCGTAAAAAAGTAACAGCTATTCATAAAGCTAATATCCTGAAAACAACATCAGGTCTATTCCTAGAAGTTGCACGTGAAGTGGCAAAACGTTACCCTGAAATTGAATCAGAAGAAATGATCGTTGATGCGGCGTGCATGAATCTGGTTATGTACCCTGAACGTTTCGATGTGATCGTGACCACGAACTTATTTGGTGATATTTTATCTGACTTATGTGCGGGTCTCGTTGGTGGTCTTGGTATGGCTCCAGGCGCAAACATCGGTGAAGACATCGCGATTTTTGAAGCTGTTCACGGCAGTGCACCTGACATTGCAGGTAAAAACCTAGCAAATCCGACATCCGTGATCCTTGCCTCTATCCAGATGCTAGAACACCTAGAAATGAAAACAGAAGCAGATAATATTCGTAACGCAGTACGCGATGTCATTGAGTCTGGTGATAGAACAACGCATGATCTTGGTGGTACACATGGTACGACAGACTTTACTCAAGCAATTTTAGAGCGTTTATAAACACAATTAATTAACTATACTCAAACTCATTAATTGATTCAGTTGCTTAGCATCACTGATGTTAGGCGGCTGATAACTTCTTTCCCCCCTCATATGCCGCTTTATACACGCTTCAGATAGTAATTAAGCCACCGCTAGTAATTTGCCGATACCAAGCTATAGTTAAGATTTCATCAGCAGCTATGGTGATATATGGTATATAATCTTTTGATCATATTCTCAATAAGTTTATTCAGCGGGATCACTCTAGCGACAGAAAATCAGTTAAGGTCCTATATATCAGAGCCGCACTTTTCTAGCCGCTATAGTCAAACCGAATTAATGGCACCAGCAGCCATTAGCCCAACATTTGAGTTTAAACAGTCGCTGTTTGTTATCAAAAAAAGCAAACATAAGCGTAAAGATACCGCGCAACTACAACTGCTTAATATGTGGATAGATCCAGATATTACTCGCCTCTTTATCCCCAGACTCAAAGATATCGGAAAGCTAAGCTTAAACTTGCATTACAGCTTAAAGCGCAGTCCTTATTTATTATTTAATTACGAACGTATCACCATCAAAACAAAAGTTAAATCAGACGGAATCCTACAGCACGAGGCGTATTATAATATGAATATCGAGGGGGCTATCATTGGGATTAAAGTACGTGGCAACGATCCAAAATTATATTTTCGTTATCGTTTTAAATAAAAAAACCATTAAATAAACCTCAGATATGGTATTTAATGGCTTGGAATATAAGAGGAAACACTGGACGTATCCCCCCTCGGTCTTATTTTATTACTCTATACTATTTATCGTCAGGAATGAAGTGTGCCCAAGCAACATGCACAGTCACTTCATCACGATCATGATAAAGGTGCTTCGCTTGAATAACAAAACGATCGTCAAGTTGCTTATCTAAGATAGCTAAACAATCTTCTAATGTATGGTAACGGCGTTTTAATGGCAGTTTAAGGTTAAAGATTGCTTCTTTACACCATGCATTTAATAACCATTTACACATTAGACGCGCAACACGCTCTGGTTTCTCAATCATGTCACATACCAGCATATCAACTGGTGGGTTCTCAGGAACCTTGATCTTATTACCGTTTAATTTACGGTTGGTCCACGCAATCGTCGTTTTAGCAGGCTCATATTTAAAGCCGTCTTCTTCGAAGTGCTTAACTTGACCGCTTTCCATTAGGCTATCCGCCATTGCACCGTTATCAATAGCAACAACAAACATGCTTCGTTGTACTAACTGATACGTCCAACCACCAGGACAAGCACCTAAGTCAACCGCACGCATTGCTCCACCGATACGTTTATCCCACTGATCAGCTGGAATGAATGTATGGAATGCTTCTTCTAGTTTCAATGTCGAGCGACTTGGTGCTTTCGAAGGGAACTTAAGACGCATAATACCCATAGGTAATGGCGAGTTATTAAAGCTATATGAATAACCAATATAAACACTGGTATTCGTAATGAAAAATACGTGCAGTACTGGACGGTTTTTATTTTCTTTTGGTAATAAGTGATCGCCTTTACGTAACGATTGGCGAAGTGGCACAGTATACTTACGGCAGAATTTAGAGAGTTCTTTACCTTCGTTAGTATCAGGCATTTCAACACGTAGCTCCCCCATTGCTTCGATACCGTCACAGGCAGCAACCACAGGGTTTACACGGTCGTAAAGTGGCATATCATCAACACGTGCGTGTAATGCGATCATTTGACGTGCAAAGATCAATGATGAAAGTGGTAATTTTTTCGCTATTGTATCCACATCTGCAGCAGAGTGACACTCAAACACAACATAACCCGAATTCAGCGTTACTTTAGCAAAACCATACGCCTCCATGGCTGTCGCTCGTGCTTGAATTTCAGCGGCACATTCTTTTTCATAACCAGGGCGGCAATATAATAAAATACCATTCATTTTCTAATAACCTCATTTTCGTCATCAACATGGCTGACGATATACACTCAGTATAGATACAATACTAAGATTAAAAATTCATAAAATATACACAAACCAGTGCAGAATACGCGGTATCTTGAACTGGTTTGCATACAAAAGCCGCACAGTCTAAACCCTTGGCGATATAACACCAAGGGTTTAGTGACTTCGTGATGAATTAATTCTCCACAAAGTCTTCTTGTTCTTCCTCAACTAAAGACAACATCCAATCACGAAATGCCACAATTTTACCGAGTTCATCTTGCTCTTCACGACAAACCACGTAATACGCGTTTTTACTCACTAAGACATCAGTAAAAGGACGCACAAGACGACCCGCATCAATTTCGGGCTGGGCTAATACACTGTGTCCTAACGCCACACCTTGACCATGTATTGCCGCTTGTAATACCATCGACGTATGGCTAAAAATAGGCCCTTGATTAACATTAACACCGATAATATTGCCTTGCTTAAACCAAGCAGTCCAATCACGACGAGACGTATCATGCAATAACGTGTGCAGTTTTAAATCATCCGGCGTTTTAAGTGGTTTAACACCATTGAGTAATCGTGGTGAGCACACCGGCACTAAATACTCGGTATGTAATTTCTGCGCATATAAATCTTTCCATTTTCCTCGACCATAATAAATTGCCACATCGACATCATCAGTCAGTGAGCCATCATCCATATCAACCGCTTTAATGCGGACATCAATATCAGGGTAGAGTTCTGAAAACAAAGATAAACGCGGAACTAACCATTGGATCGCAAAACTAGGCTGTAAACTAACCGTCAATGAGCCTTTTGCACCTCTGGCTAATAAACGTTCTGTCGCATCAATTAATGAGGTGAAAGTATCTTTAATGTCCAAAAAATAACTCTGTCCTTCTTCCGTTAAAAACAACGCACGATTTTGGCGACGAAACAGTTTAATGCCTAAATACTCTTCCAGTGCTTTAATTTGATGACTTACAGCCGCTTGCGTCACATAAAGCTCTTCAGAGGCACGGGTAAAGCTAGAATGTCGAGCTGCGGCTTCGAAAACACGTAGCGAATTTAATGGCGGAAGTCTGCGTGACATAGTGGCGTCCAGTTAGATAAGAAAAACTAATGCGAAACATTATAATTTGTCAATTGTAAGAATGCTAGAAAATAACTATAGTGCACGTATGTATATAGGACATAATACTTATTTATACTAATTTTCGTTAATTAGTCTTATTTATATAAGTTAGTCTTTGTTATGTAATGTTGTGTTTGTTTGCTTAAACTTGTTGGTTTAGGCCTTTAAGTAGAAATTACTTATTTCAAACCCTTGATAATATGCTTAATACATTTGTATTATTCGTCAAAGGTTTTTTAGCGCTGTATGATTACAGCGCTTTTTTTATGCCTGAAATTAATCGATATCAATCGCAGTAAAACTCTTTATTAGATCATCAATCGCTTTTGCTTGTGTTAAAAATGCTTCTAACGTAGCAAAAGGTAACGCAGAAGGACCATCACAACGCGCTTGTGCTGGATTCTCATGAGCTTCAATGAACAGACCCGCAATGCCGGTCGCTAAACCTGCATAGCTTAATTCAGGTACTTGTTTACGACGACCACCCGACGCAGCACTACCCGCATCACGCTGTTGTGTTGCATGGGTACTGTCTAGAATGATTGGTGTGCCTTGAGTAAGCTCTTTCATTACACCAAATGCTAACGGGTCAACGATCAGGTTATCGTAACCATGGCAATGACCACGTTCACATAAAATAACTTGATCATTACCACATTCAGCAAACTTATCGACGATATTACCCACTTGATGCGGTGACATGAACTGTGGTTTTTTAATATTAATCACAGCGCCAGTTGCCGCCATTGTTTGCACTAAGTCCGTTTGACGCGCAAGAAAAGCAGGAAGTTGGATAACATCAACAACATCAGCCACTGGTTGACACTGTGCTTCAGTGTGTACATCAGTAATGATTGGCACATTGAATTCAGCTTTAACGCGCTGGAATATTTTTAACCCTTTTTCCATCCCCACACCACGGAAAGAGTGGATACTAGAACGGTTAGCTTTATCAAAAGACGCTTTAAATACAAAAGGGATACCCAATTTATCAGTCACTGTTTTATACGCTTCTACCGCGCGTAAAGTCGACAGTTCGTCTTCTAATACATTGATGCCACCAAATAACACAAAGGGTAGATCGTTGGCACAAACAATATTCTGACCAATTTTTACTATTTTTGCATTCATAATTGTTACCTTAAAGGGTCCATTTTAAATCAGTTAATTTTAATGAATCGTATCATCTGCGGCAGCAAGTTCTTCGATCTGTGCTTTTAACACCCGCGTGATTGGATCGTCTGGGCATTGTTCAATAAAATAGGCAAAATCTTCACTGGCTAATTTTTTACAATCTAGTTGTTGTAACAAAAATCCGCGGTCTCTAATCTCATAAGGTTCATCTGGTTCTAACTCTAAAATGAGATCAATACTGCGTAGTGCATATGAAAAATGCTCATCTCGAATTAACGCTGCTTTTAATACCTGTAATAACCGTAAATAATGCATTTCATTCGTGGCTTCTAATAGATCATCATCCGATAATAAAGCATGATTACCTTCGATACCACGTAAGAGTACCTGCAGTTTATGACGACTCAGTACTTGTCCATCCGCGGGATCAACATACATCCCGTCTTGTTCACAACCGAAACGTAACACAAATTGACCAGGGAATAAGATCCCGGTCACATCCACTTCAAAATGCTCTGCAAAGTACATGAATACCGTACCGAGCGAAAGGGGAACGCCGTTACGACTACTAATCACTTTGTGCAATAAGACACTGTCGAGTTCGAGCCACTTACGCCAATCACCGGAAAAACCAAGTTGTTGATAAAACAAATACAAGAGTTGATCACGTTTCTCAACATCACAGGTAAAGCCTTGCATATCCACTTCGATAAGTTCAATGAGCTCATCCAATTCAACAATCGCCTGCTCGAGTAACGGTTTCTCCGTTATTTCCTCGATGGCTGATAGTGTTGCGAGCATGACGTTATCAATCATAAGCACTTCTTCTGCGAGCTCATCGTCATATTCTTCAAGCTGTTCACTATCAATATCGTTATTATCTACTGCTACATCTTCTGCCAGTTCTGTTTCTGTCAGCGCTGCATTTGCATCTAATTCCATCACTACCTCAGCAAATATGCTTCGCCATTAACGGCTAACGTGTATACATAAAATAACCAGCCGATACTACCGGCAAATGCAAAACAGCGGAAAAATAGATTCTTATCTTGCTGTAATGACATGAACACCATAAAGGTGATGGCCAGTGTCGACAATAATTTTTCTGTCATGACCGTATCAACAAACGGTGCTTGACCTGAAACCATACACACTAATGCAATCATCATCACAGTGATCATATCTATCACCTTACGTGATTTGATAAAACCAGTATGCTCAAGATACGGTGATTGCTTTATTGTGAAGGCAAAATTTAAAAAATACATCAGCACACTTAATAACAGCGTCGCGATGTGCAGCGGAATAACAATATCCATGATTAGACTTCTTTTCGTTGTCCGACAGTAATCCGATCGTTATTACCATAATCTTTATGGGTAACAACCTGATGATAATTGGATGCGGTAAATAATGCGCGTACCGCAGTTCCTTGCTCAAAACCATGTTCCACTAACAACCAGCCATCCGGGGTTAAAAACTGATAACCTTCACGAATAATGTGTTTTAAGTCAGCCAGTCCATCATCAGCAGCAACTAAGGCAGTTAACGGCTCAAAACGCACGTCGCCCATTGCCAGATGTGGATCGTGTTCTTCGATATAGGGAGGATTGCTGACTATCACATCAAAGCGTTGACTCACCTGTAAAGGTTCAAACCAACTACCTTGCAATACCGTCACATCAAAACCACAGCGTTTGGCATTACGACGTGCTAATGCAGCCGCGCCTTGCTGATATTCAATTGCGGTCACTGTCGCTTGTGGTGATTCTGATGCTAAGGCCAGTGCGATAGCGCCCGTACCCGTCCCTAAATCTAATACTTGGCAAGCTTGAGTCGGCATGCAAACAAGTGCTTGTTCGACTAAGACTTCGGTATCAGGTCTTGGAATTAACGTATCCGGAGACACTTCTAATTCTAATGACCAAAATTCACGATAACCAAGAATATGAGCGACAGGTTCACCCGCCTGACGACGCGTGATAAGTGCAGTAAAACGACGAATAATATCATCATCCATTACCTTGTCATCCCAAGTGAAAAGATAACTGCGATCTTTATCGAGTAGGAAACAAAGGATAACGTCGGCATCAAGCTTCGGGCTTTCGCTGTCAGTGAGCTGTTTGACAGCCCACTGCAGTAATTGTGCGATTGTTTTCACAGTACTCGACACACCTAATCTGCTTCAGCAAGCGCCGCTAACAGATCCGCTTGATGTTCTTGAATGATTGGTTGGATCAATACGTCTAGCTCACCTTCCATCACTTCATTTAGACGGTAAAGTGTTAGATTGATACGGTGATCACTAACGCGACCTTGTGGGTAGTTATAAGTACGGATACGTTCAGAACGATCGCCACTTGCCACTAGGCTACGACGGGTACTTTCTTCTTCAAGACGCACAACTTCATCAGCAGCCGCTTGAATTCGCGCTTGTAGAATTGACATCGCACGTGCACGGTTTTTATGCTGTGAACGTTCGTCTTGACACTCAACCACTGTACCCGTTGGAATGTGAGTAATACGGATTGCAGAATCGGTTTTATTTACGTGCTGACCACCGGCGCCCGAAGCTCGGAACGTATCAACTTTAAGATCGGCAGTATTAATGACGATCGCATCTGATTCAGGAACCTCAGGCATAACCACCACAGTACAAGCTGACGTATGGATACGACCTTGTGATTCAGTTTCTGGTACACGTTGTACACGGTGACCACCTGACTCAAACTTCATGGTGCCAAATACTGCAGCACCTTCCATCTTAACGATAACTTCTTTGTAACCGCCTTGATCACTGCTGCTTAAGTTCATGATTGATAAGCGCCAGCCTTTTTTCTCAGCATACTTACTGTACATACGGTAAAGGTCGCCCGCAAAGATTGCCGCTTCGTCACCACCTGCACCCGCACGGATCTCTAAGAAACAGTTATTGCTGTCATTTGGATCGCGTGGTAACAATAAGACTTCTAATTCATCACTCACACGTGCAACAGTGGCTTTGCTTTCTTTATATTCTTCAACAGCCATTTCACGCATGTCAGGATCTTCATCCTTTAACATCTCTTCTGCTGATTCAAAATCTTCTTTTGCGTCTTGGTATTCTTTAAAACAAGTAACTAACTCTTCTAATTGCGCGTATTCTTTTGTTAGTGCACGGTAACGGTCTTGATCACTGATGATCTCTGGCTCACCTAACAGTGCTTGAACTTCTTCATGGCGTTCGATTAGGGCTTCTAATTTTGTAATGATCGATGCTTTCATCTTTACTCTCGTATTACCGTTAAATAGATCACCGAAGTCTTACAGGCTGCTTCAGTAATTGAATATGGATTATTTCTTTGTTGTGATCGGCAAGGATACCTATATGTAAGGAAATAGTCGATTGCTTTCCGATAATTTACTATTGATATACCGAATATATGCCAAAACAGTTTGAAATAGAGTAACCAGTTGCTAATGAATTTCAATTATCAGCAACGGTAATATCTATTTTATTTTAGGAGCGTGGTTATGAGTCAAGACCAACGACACGACGCACTAATAATAGCTCGTCATCTTGATTACGCTTGCCTGCACTCACCAGTGCTTGCGTCGGTGCATGGATAAGTTTGTTGGTTAATTTATTGGCTAACTCAGTTAATACACGTTCGTAGTCAGTGCCATTTTGCAGCGCCGCTATCGCTCTTTCAAGTAACAGCTCTTTTTCAGCCATTGCTGCATTCCGGTATTCTTTAATAGAATCGACACTTGATAATGAAGCAATCCATTCAGCAAACAGTTGTGTTTCTTCAGTAATAATGTGCTCTGCTTGCTCTGCAGCATCTTGACGTGCTTCTTTATTCTGTTCAATGATGCCCTGCAGGTCATCGACAGTGTATAAATATGCATTACCTAACTCGCCGACTTCTTCTTCAATATCCCGGGGCACGGCAATATCAACCAGGAAAATAGGTTTTTGTTTGCGTAGTTTTAATGCACTTTCGATCATTCCTTTACCGATAATAGGTAATGGGCTTGCCGTCGAACTGATGACAATATCCGCATTATGTAAATGCTGAGGGATCTCTTCTAGGGTCATGGTGCTGGCACCAAACTTGTCACCCAGCACTTGCGCACGGGATAAAGTACGGTTAGCCACCATCATCTCACAGACATTTTGATCCGCAAGGTGCGTCGCAACCAGATCAATGGTTTCACCCGCCCCAATCAGTAACACACGCGTTTTAGATAAATCATCAAAGATATGTTTACTTAAACTCACCGCCGCAAAAGCCACGGAGACTGCATTAGCACCGATTTCAGTTTCGGTACGCACGCGCTTAGCGGCTGTAAACGTTTTCTGAAATAGCTTATCTAGAGTTTGAGCAACAGAATTTAACTGTTTTGCTTTCGCAAAGGCTTGTTTTATCTGCCCTAAAATTTGCGGTTCACCTAATACCAGTGAATCTAAGCCACCAGCCACTCGCATCAGATGGCGTACCGCATCCGTATCGTAATGCCGGTAAGTACATGCTGCTAATTCATCAATTTTAACCTGATGAAAATCAACTAACCACTGCGTAACGCGTTCGGGCTGTCCTTGCTCAATTTTGCAATATATCTCGGTACGATTACAAGTTGAAACAATCACCACTTCCGACGCGATACCCTCAGCCGTAATGCTGGCGAACGCCGCTTCAATATTGTCAGGTGAAAAAGCAACCTTTTCACGTAATGATACAGGTGCCGTATTATGATTTATGCCTAGTGCTAACAGAGTCATGTATTACTTACTGTGGATAGTTGTAAAACAAATAGGAGGCTATTCTACGCAAAAAGTATGTATTTTTAAAGTGACAAAACCAAGCATATCTGTTTTTATAACCTCATGCTTGCTCTTTATCATCATTACTTTATTTTTTTGAGTATCTTATGACATTTCAGCGTTCTATTTACATTTTTATTGTTAGCATATTACTCAGTGCCTGTAGTAGTACAACACAGATACAACCCCCTGTTGGTAACCCACAACAATTATGGCAGCAACACCAAGTTCAATTACAAAGTATTCGGACTTGGCAACTGCAAGGACAAATTGCTTTTATTAGTCCTGATTCTCGTAATTCTGCTACCTTAAACTGGCAGCAATATGACCATGATTTCAAGATTAACCTAACGGGACCATTTGGTATTCATGTGCTTACGATTAAGCGTAGTGATAATATCTCCACGCTGATTTTAAATGATGACCGCCAATACCAAGGCCGCAACACTCAAACACTGATTAACCAACTCAGTCCAATCCCAATTCCGGTGAATGAATTACGCGCTTGGATCATGGGAGACCCATTAACTGACGATGTTCAACTCGATAATTATGGTCGTGTAACCCAAGCTAATCATCCACTCGGTTGGCACATCAGTTATACTCATTATCAATTAATCGATAATATTTGGTTACCTAAAAATATAGTTATCAAAAAAGACGACATGCGTATAAAAATCACGACTCGAAACTGGAATTTAAATGCAACAAAATACTAGCCATTGGTCAGCACCCGCAAAACTGAATCTATTCCTGTATATTAATGGCCGTCGTCCGGATGGCTATCATGAATTACAAACTTTATTTCAATTTGTTGATATCGGTGATGAGTTAGCTATTACCCCAAACCTCACTGATAGCATCACGATTACGCCAGAGATCCCAAGTATTCCTGTTACCGACAATATCATCTATCAAGCCGCTATGGCGCTTAAAGCACATTCAGCGCTGCCATTGGGTGCAGATATTCAACTAACCAAAAACCTTCCTATGGGAGGGGGCCTTGGTGGCGGTTCTTCAGATGCTGCAACCACCTTAGTCGCATTAAATCAACTTTGGCAGTTACACCTTGATGAAGATCAATTAGCCGCAATTGGCGTTAAGCTCGGTGCGGATGTACCCGTGTTTGTCCGTGGTCATGCCGCATTTGCTGAAGGAATAGGTGAGCAGCTTACCTCTATTGAGGTGGATGAGAACTATTATCTTATTGTCGTACCAGACACACAGGTCAATACGGCAAAATTATTTTCTGATCCAGAATTAATACGTGATACGCCAAAACGCCCGCTGAATCAGTTATTACAAGACGAATGGCGAAATGACTTTGAACCAACTGTGAAAAAACGTCATCCTGAGGTTGCAAAAGCATTGGAGTGGTTGCTAAAATATGCGCCATCTCGACTGACAGGTTCCGGTTGTTGTGTTTTTTCTGAATTTAAAACTAAGTCTGATGCATTAACAGTATTAGCGAAAGCGCCTAAAGGTATGCAAATTTATATCGCGAAGAGCTTAAATAAATCACCGCTATTACGTGATTTAGAAAACGCGACTATTGCATGATTGAAAAATACGGCGCAATAATAATGAACACGAGAAAATAAATACGATACCTGAATCTTAGCTATTAAGTTGTTACCAAATTTTAAGAGATTAACGCTGGGGATCTCTACTAGGCAGTTCGCTGACTAGGAGTATAATTATATCCCAGCCAAATACATCGATTACCTGAGGTTACACCGTGCCCGACATGAAGCTCTTTGCTGGTAACGCTACACCAGAACTTGCACAGAAAGTTGCAGACCGCCTTTTCATTCAACTTGGCAAAGCCAAAGTTGGTCGCTTTAGCGATGGTGAAATTAGTGTTGAAATTGAAGAAAATGTACGTGGTGGAGATATCTTCATACTACAATCTACTTGTGCACCAACGAACGACAACCTAATGGAATTGATCGTTATGGTTGATGCGATGCGTCGTGCATCAGCGGGTCGTATTACTGCTGTTATTCCTTATTTTGGTTATGCTCGTCAAGATCGTCGTGTACGTTCTTCTCGCGTGCCAATTACAGCAAAAGTTGTAGCCGATTTCCTTTCTAGTGTTGGTGTTGATCGTGTATTAACGGTTGATCTACACGCAGAACAAATCCAAGGCTTCTTCGATGTGCCTGTTGATAATGTATTTGGTACGCCAGTATTATTAGCCGACATGCAAGAAAAAAATCTTGAAAACCCAGTTATCGTATCTCCGGATATCGGTGGTGTAGTACGTGCACGTGCTAACGCTAAATTATTGGATGAAGCAGATCTTGCAATTATCGACAAACGTCGTCCAAAAGCAAACGTAGCACAGGTAATGCACATTATTGGTGATGTGAAAGACCGTGATTGTATCCTTGTTGATGACATGATCGACACGGGCGGCACATTATGTGCCGCTGCAACAGCACTGAAGAAGAATGGCGCGAAACGTGTATTTGCTTACGCGACTCACCCAGTATTCTCTGGTAACGCGGTTGAAAATCTGCGTAACTCTTGCATTGATGAAATTGTTGTTACCGATTCAATTCCACTCTCTCCAGAAGTGGCTGCAATGGCAAACGTACGCGTATTGAGTCTTAGCCCTATGCTAGCCGAGGCAATTCGTCGCGTTAGCAACGAAGAATCTATCTCAGCAATGTTTAACTAATTAAATTAGCCCATAATTTAATTTAAGCAGTGCAATAAAAACCGAGTTTGGTATTACCAGGCTCGGTTTTTTGTTTCTCTAAGCAGCGAATACTTTAAGCCATAAGCACGCTATCATTCAACTTGGTGAATACGTCAGTTGAGCTTTGCGCTGACACAAGGTAAAATAGCGCGTTTTTTATCCAATGAGTAAGGGTCGACTGACTCGAATACGCATTAAGCCATCATTACAGTAATATAGGTATACCATGAGCAACGACATTCGTTTAATTGTCGGCCTGGCTAATCCAGGACAAGAATACAGCCGCACCCGTCATAATGCCGGTGCTTGGTTTATTAACGAATTAGCGAAATGGCACAACACGCAATTACGTGAAGAAGCTAAATATTTTGGTTACACTGCAAGAATAGCGATTGCCGGCCAAGATGTGCGACTATTAATCCCGACCACATTCATGAATTTGAGCGGTAAGTCGGTTTCAGCGTTAGCTAAATTTTACCGCATTGATGTAACACAGATTTTAGTTGTTCATGATGAACTCGATTTACCACCCGGAGTGGCTAAATTTAAGCAAGGTGGTAGCCATGGTGGCCATAATGGACTGAAAGACATTATTAGCAAGATGGCGAACAGCAAAGAATTCTACCGTTTACGGATTGGCATTGGTCACCCAGGCCATAAAGACAAGGTAACCGGTTACGTACTTGGCAAAGCACAAGCCAAAGAACAAGAACAAATGGATGCAGCGATTGATGAAGCAGTGCGCTGTATCGATATTTTAGCTAAAGACGGCATGACCAAAGCGATGAGTCGTTTACATACGTTTAAAGCGCAATGATTAATAAAAAAAAGAAATAATTCAACACACTCAGGTAAATAATTTAACTGTGTGAACCAATTTTAGTACATAGCAAAGAAGGTAAAAATCATGGGTTTTAAATGCGGTATCGTAGGCTTACCAAACGTAGGTAAATCAACACTATTTAATGCATTAACACAAGCGGGTATCGAAGCTGCCAATTTCCCATTCTGCACAATCGAGCCGAACACGGGTGTTGTGCCTGTACCAGATAAGCGTTTAGATGCACTATCTGCGATCGTAAACCCAGAACGCGTATTACCAACTACAATGGAATTTGTTGATATTGCAGGCTTAGTAGCGGGCGCATCAAAAGGTGAAGGTCTAGGTAACAAATTCCTAGCAAACATCCGTGAAACTGATGCAATCGGTCATGTTGTACGTTGCTTTGAAAATGAAAACATCATTCACGTTAACAATAAAATTTCACCATTAGATGATATCGAAATTATCAACACTGAATTAGCACTTGCCGATCTAGACAGCTGTGAAAAGGTCATCCTACGTTTAGCTAAAAAAGCCAAAGGCGGCGATAAAGACGCTAAATTTGAACTACCCGTAATCGAAAAGATCCTTGCTCACCTTGCTGAAGGTGAAATGGTTCGTTCTTTAGAATTAACGAAAGACGAAGTTGCCGCAATTGATTACATGAACTTCCTCACGCTAAAACCAACCATGTACATAGCTAACGTTGACGAAGAAGGTTTTGAAAATAACCCACACTTAGATCAAGTGCGTGAACTTGCTGAAAAAGAAAATGCCGTAGTAGTGGCTATCTGTGCTTCAATGGAATCAGACATTGCTGAACTTGAAGACGAAGAACGTGCAGAGTTCATGGAAGACATGGGTATTGAAGAACCTGGTCTTAACCGTGTCATTCGTGCCGGTTACGAGCTACTGACTCTACAGACTTATTTCACTGCGGGTGTTAAAGAAGTGCGCGCATGGACTATCCCTGTGAATGCGACAGCACCACAAGCAGCAGGTAAGATCCATACCGACTTCGAAAAAGGTTTCATCCGTGCAGAAGTAGTGCCATATGCAGCTTTCATTGAACACCAAGGTGAAGCCGGCGCTAAGACTGCAGGTCAATGGCGTTTAGAAGGTAAAGACTACATCGTTAAAGATGGTGATGTTGTACATTTCCGTTTCAACGTATAACTTTACTTACGCTAAAAACCTTTAGTTATATCTAAAAACACACTTAAAGTAGCACAACCAAACGCTGGCAATTGCCAGCGTTTTTTGTTTCTATTCATCGTGGCAGCTTTATTTTCATCACACCACCACGCATTGACTGAAATAACTAAATACAGAAAAATAGTTCAATAATTAAAGATTCACTTTACCTGTTTAAAACCATCAATAATTGCAGTTTTGCTACAAATAGCATAGAGTGACAACAGGATTCGTACAGAATTTCAACAGGCGTAGTTAAAAACGTTTTTTAACTAAAAAATAGTTGACGAACTTGGCTGTAATTAGCATAATGCGCCCCGTTCCAACGAAACAGTTAACTGCTAGTCGGAATGAGATTTAAGATGGCCATGTAGCTCAGCTGGTTAGAGCACAGCACTCATAATGCTGGGGTCACAGGTTCAAGTCCCGTCATGGCCACCATCTTAATTCTAATTGTAGGGATATCGCCAAGCGGTAAGGCACCGGGTTTTGATCTCGGGATTCTGAGGTTCAAATCCTCATATCCCTGCCATTATATAAACGATTGGCTATTTAGCGGATTGTTAAATTTATAAATACTGTTTCTCATTAATTTGATTAACACTACCAAGTTTATAAATATAAAGAATATTGTGCGGAAGTGGCGGAATTGGTAGACGCGCTAGATTTAGGTTCTAGTATTGCAAAGTGTGAGAGTTCAAGTCTCTCCTTCCGCACCATGCTTTAACATGACTTACTTAGTTAATAGTTATTATTGATAAGTATAATCATGAAACAGATTGTAGGGATATCGCCAAGCGGTAAGGCACCGGGTTTTGATCTCGGGATTCTGAGGTTCAAATCCTCATATCCCTGCCATATACCAACACAGACTTCGGTCAGTGTTAACTTTACAAGGTTTATTGAACTCTAACCATTCAATACTACCAACCTCGTAAAGACAAAGAATATTGTGCGGAAGTGGCGGAATTGGTAGACGCGCTAGATTTAGGTTCTAGTATTGCAAAGTGTGAGAGTTCAAGTCTCTCCTTCCGCACCATGTTTTAACATGACTTACTTAATAAGTAATGTTCATGAAACAGATTGTAGGGATATCGCCAAGCGGTAAGGCACCGGGTTTTGATCTCGGGATTCTGAGGTTCAAATCCTCATATCCCTGCCACTTTATTTTGCACGTATTTATACGGACAAAATGAAAAAAAGTAAGAATGGCCATGTAGCTCAGCTGGTTAGAGCACAGCACTCATAATGCTGGGGTCACAGGTTCAAGTCCCGTCATGGCCACCATTCTTATTTTAAAATAAAACATTGCGGAAGTGGCGGAATTGGTAGACGCGCTAGATTTAGGTTCTAGTATTGCAAAGTGTGAGAGTTCAAGTCTCTCCTTCCGCACCATGTTTTATAACACAATACAGCTCAGCTGTAGAAAGAATGTAGGGATATCGCCAAGCGGTAAGGCACCGGGTTTTGATCTCGGGATTCTGAGGTTCAAATCCTCATATCCCTGCCACTTTTTTCAAATTTTCACTCCTCATCAATACCCCTTCTAATTTCTAATTTCTAATTTCTAATTTCTAATTTCTAATTTCTAATTTCTAATTTCAGCATTTTAAATACGTATGTAGTTCACTACGCAAACTTTAATACCTTAATTTCCCCTCTCGCTTATTAGTATCCTGACTTCCGACTTAATTTACCTATTATCTACTTTATTTATTTATTTTTATATTCCAACTTAAGAATATACCTCTTTTGGCCGATATCACATATGTACCAGCATTATTTTGTTACAATTAACCCTACTAATTACAGTAGAATTAAAATGCCAATGGCTGTCATTAAGTAGTTGAGTGCTTTGGTTAATTTTCTGATGGGAAAAAACAATGTTACAAAACGTCTCGATAACTAAAAAAATAAACCTCGCACTGAGCAGTCTCTTTATCCTGATCCTCGCCGTTTCTGCATTATCGCAAAGCAAGCAAGAGACAGCACTGGTGTTATCTATCTTAGAACAACAAGCCCATGAACAAGCTGATACTTATTTTGACAGTTTAAATACCATGATGCTCACCGGCAGCATTGGGCAACGTGAAACCTTACGTCACAAAATGCTAGAGAACGATAATATTACCGATATCCGCGTAGTCAGAGCCGATAAGGTCAATCAACTTTATGGCGCAGGACTGCCAAGCGAACAAATCAAAGACGATTTTGACCGCCGTGCACTTGCAGGTGAAGAAATCAGCCAAGTCATTAGCACTCTACAAGGTGAAACCTTATTGATAGCAAAACCGCTTATCGCATCAAAAAATTACCGAGGTACAGATTGTACCGCTTGTCATAATGCCCAAGAAGGTGATGTACTGGGTGTAGTGAGGTTAGAGTACTCCTTAGATAACTTCTACCAGCAAGTACAACAAAACATTTTACGCTCGAGCGCGATCTTAGCCGTGGTATTATTTGCAGGATTGTTACTGACATTGTTTATTATTCGTAAAATAATTCTAAAACCAATCAGTGACCTGACTGATAGTATGGAGCTAGCCAGTGACACCCAAGATGTAACAACACTGATTGAAGTAAAAAATCATGACGAAATAGGCCGAATGGTCACGGCCTTTAACTACATGATGAGTAATTTTCATTACAGCCTTACTCATGTACTTAATACAGCAGAGAAATTAGAAGACATTTCGACAAAACTAAGTACAGCATCAACACAAACCTACAATTCAGCCAACCAACAAAAACAAGAAGCAGCGACAATCAGCGCCAGTATCATCAATATGCAAACACAAGTTGAAGATATTAAAGCGAAAGCAAATATGACCACCCTCGCATCAACACAAGCGGCATTACAAACCGATAAGGGCAATGCATTAGCGAGTGCAACAATTGATGAAATCAGTACACTGACAACACAACTCGACCATGTCGTCGATAAGATGCATCAGCTCGGCGAGCAGACCCACAATGTGACTAAAATATTAGGGGTGATCAACTCCATTTCAGAGCAAACCAATTTATTGGCGCTCAACGCTGCCATCGAAGCCGCTCGAGCAGGTGAAAGTGGCCGAGGATTTGCTGTAGTTGCAGAAGAGGTGCGCGCATTGGCCATTAAAACCAATAATTCGACCAAAGAAATACAAACCATTGTTAGCTCATTGATTGAAACATCAAACAGTTCATTTTCAGCGATGGATACCGCCAAAGTAACCGCGGCAGAAGGGGCAATAAAAGTATCGCAGTTAGCGGACATGTTAAATGAAATTGCACGAGAAATGCAGGAGATTAATCAGTTAAATAATTCGGTTGCCGAATCATCGATAACACAGCAAGAGTTAACCACAAATATTCAACACAACATTGAAACTATCGCAGTCCACTCCGATGAAACAACGCGAGTCGCAACACATGCAAGTAGTATCAGCCAAGAGCTATTAAACCACTCGACCGAACTACTCACGAAGGTAAAAGAATTTAAACTAAATTAGTCATAGACGAGTTACTGTCACTCGTTTATGACTAAAATAAGAATCCTAATAATAAATACTAACTATATAGTGACTCTAAGAGAGGTTGGCATCGGAGCGTAAATATAACAAGACGATTGACTAGGCGCTCTTTGTATAGAGGCATATTCTGACAAATTGAGATTATTCATTACATCACGGCTAGGTACGAGCGTATCCTGACTATCGCTCTTCAAAATAAGTGGTGTAAGCATATCTTCTACCTTTATGTCATCATCCAAATCAACATTTTTTTTCAAGTAATATAATTGCTTATGTTTTACTAACGGAAAAAAATGTAATTTATGCCGCTCATGATGGCTATCGAAGTAAAACCTTGGCATCAATGTAAAACCAGTACCAAGAGATACAGCCTGCAAAGCAGCACAGATAGTCTCAGCATGGCAATGCATCGGAATCGCACTAACGGATGACTTACTCGTCACTAAATCTTCCAACAACGACTCTTGTTCCATATCGGGATAACTGACAATACCAAGTTGGCTAAGCGAATCAAGCGTAACAACTGACGACGGGAAGTGGCCTTTTTTACATATAACGCCAAATTCAACATCACCGATATAGATAGCTTCGGCAGCCTCAGGTCGCTCAGATGACAACAAAAATCCAGCATCACAGTCCCCCTTTGCCATCGCACTGATTACCGACTCAACATAACCAGATGTGATTTTTAATTTTTTTCTATTTTCATCCGAATAAATAGCCAGGTGCCGAGCAAAAAGAGCAGGATACAATGCGTGATCAACAAATAGCTTTATTTGTTTCACCTTTCTATTCCTATTTCTTAAACGATCAATAAACTCTGATTCAGATTTACATCTTAACTGTCCATATCTATAGAGCTCTTCACCAAGAGGTGTAATACTAAAACTTCTAGCGTTACGATCAATTACCTCACCATCAAAAAAAGATTCTAGTTTTTTAATATGCTGGGAAACGCCTGGCTGCGTCATGCATAGATTTTGCGCTGTTTCAGTAAAGCTTTTAGTTTTTACTAACTGTAAAAAACTATGAAGCCAGACTGGATTAATGCTTACTTTCATCAATTATTCCTTTAATTTCAAACTACAAATAGGCAAACCAAACCACCTAAAGAAGCATAATGAACCACTAAGCGCGATAGATGTAGTTCCAAAAACCACCTAAAACATGAAAGTTAAAACATAATTCTACATAAGCGCGAAGTTCCCTGTGACACCTTGTCACTTTAGAAATACTATATCATAGCGCATATTAAAATTTAAACATTTGTTTTAGAATAGCTTATTGATATAAAACACAATAATAAAATTCTTTATTAAAGCGCCTCATAAAATATCTCAACTCTACGATTACATTCCCCAACGACCTTCCCCTCACCTTCACAACGAGGGCTTCGTAGACCTTCAGATCTCGTTATCAAACGAATATGTTTAATTCCTTTAATTTCAAGGTACTGCTTCACAGCATTAGCACGACGCAACCCAAGATCATGGTTGTACTCTGCATTACCTTCATTATCTGTATGACCAACAACAACTAAATTGGCTGGTAAATCATCGCGAATAATCAATGCGTCTAACACCAATTTTTCACTGGCCTTTATATTATATTTATCAAAATTAAACGAAACTAACGTCAAAGAACGACTAACATCATAACAACGTATTTCTTCAACATTGATTGAATTAACATTATCCTTCTGCTTATTCGGTTCTAGTTCGCTCTCATGCAGATTATTTTCTTTGTTCGTTATCACTGAATATGTATTTTCAATTAACTCTGTAAATACATAATCATTATTTATTTTTTCACATTTCTGCATTGCCGTTGCAGTTGCAGTAAATACCATTAATAGTCCATATATAACAAGAGTAAGCGCTTTCATTTTTCATTTCCTAATTAGTAACCAGTCGACCACTTTCTTCACTGATCAAATTGATAATATTTTTGTATACATCCTCACCAGACGATGCGTGATATACATTGTCAGGCCCGACACAAGTCGACATAGCAGGAAACGATTTAACATTATAATCAATCCCAATAACGGCGAATGTAACGGTAATATCCTCTCCATGAAACGATTTCTTATTATTGAATAATTTTTTTATTTTACTGCACATTCCAGCCTGGACAAGATCTCGAGTAACCAAAGGATATGTGTCTTCACCATCAGATAGAATAATAAATACCTGGTTGTCATTTAGATCAACAGCCCGCTCTGCAATTTGTGCAGCCCTCATGATGCCTTGATCTGACGCTGTTACGCCATATCGATATGGTCGAAATAATGCAATTTGATCATTAAATGTCTTAAATTCACTCGTCAATAACATATCGTAAAAATAACCATAGGAACCAGAAGATTGACGACCTAGAGGTTTTACTTTAAGCATATTATCAACCACATACCTTATATTTATGTTATTTTGATTGTATTGCCTAGCTTCATAAATCGTCCCATTCGTCGCTCGATGGTAAGTGAAATAATTATAACCAGTAAGCGCGACTCGATGCTTATAGGTATGACGAGAGTTATATATCTCGAGATCTGCTGTTACACGTTTTATGACCCCAGCTAATACTTCAAACTTAGATTTACCATTTCTTTTAGCCTTAAACGGAATGGTCATAGACCCACTCATATCCGCAATAAAATAAACATCCGCAGGTTTACCCTGAAATTTTCTTGACGTTGATGCTGCCGCGACATCGTAACTAGATTCATCACTAAAAGGGTTTTTGAACCAATAATCATGAGTACTCACCGCTGACAACTTAGATTCGATATAAATAGACTTTCCGTTAGCACTATCTTTGCGGCATGCGGCAGAATCATAGCAACCCAATTTTTCAACATTAACTTTGATACTGTTGTTTTCACCTGTCATATAAGTACGCATATATTCATCCGCCAACGCCTTAGCAGCTTGCTTCTCGGTTGATTTTTGTGATATCACAGCCATATTAGCCATATCTACAGCGTCTTCTATTCGTGATTTATTCTGTAGTGCTCTTGCACCTTGAAGGCCTATAAAAAACGTTGTCATCAATATAGGCGCAATAATAACAAAAATGATCATTGCCACCCCTTGCTGCTTTTTCATTAACCATTCCTCGCTAATGCCACAGAAGATGAGCTTAATGTAGTAAAGCCATTCCCTAATATATCGGTGGTTAAATCATCACTTCCATAACAGATAGTGACTTGAAATAAACTTGCACGCCTACTGTAATTTGTTTCAGGCGACAACGATTGTAATTTTCTAAGTGGAACAAATGTACAATCCGTCGATTTTGTCTCTAACCACTTAGCATAATAATGACTTGGTTTATTCTTCTCAAACTGCAGCTGTTCAACCACCATCGTCATTTTTTTCACATCGAAATTTGAAAACATTCTAGCCAATGAATTTTTCGCCATAAGATACATTTTATCAACAGCTTGGTCACAACCACGGTCTTCTGTTGAGCAAAGCATGTCATTACCATTAAATAGTTGTCTGCGTTCAGCTAATATGCTGACTATCGAATGTGACATGCGATCCAACTTCCCCTGATGTGATAGTTTCAAAATAATATCCATAGAAAATACGAATAAGAGGCTAAATACCAGTAATACCAAAGATAATTCAACCATAAAAATACCTTTTTGTTTATGCATCACAATTTAAACTCCCGCTAATATCAAAGCTGCAACGCTCATGTTCTTGAACTGCAATAACTTCACGCGTTAACATTAACTTATTGAGTAATGGCATAATTAATGGCCGATATTGATATTCAACACTATACAATGCAATAGCAGCTCCCTTTGAGGAAGACTCACCTTCAGGCAAGCAATTTTCGTTAGGCTTTTGCTCCTCGACAGGCACATTTTTATCAACGCAAGGTTCGATCAATGGGGCGAGATCGTTAAAATACGAGATCTGTACCTTAAATTTATTCACATCCACATAATCCGCCCAAAATGAATCATTCGTCGTCAAAATATCTTTAAACCGAGCTTGATAGAACTGCTGTGAATTAATACCTTGTTTACTAACATAGCTTTTACTTTCCCGGGACGAATGAGCAACAACATAGTCTGTTAACGCTGAAATATAGGAGAGATAACACAACTCAATCCATGCAAAACACATCAATATAAATATTGGAAATCCCAAAGCAAACTCAATGACTACAACACCCTTCTGCTTACCCGAGGGTAATTTACGCTGCATATTCATATACTATCTTGTAATCCTTATTTGGATACTCCACGACAAAAGCACCTTTCGCATTCAAGTGTTCTTTAAACAATCTTGCTTCCTTTAATGTCGTAAATTTTCCGATACAATAACGCTTCCAAAAGCCAAAGTTATAAAAATAGATATCAGTCTGGTACTTCTTGAAACGCGCTAGTTGTATCTCACTAAGCTGTTCATTGGATGCAAAAATTTGTACCCTGAATACTGTTTCATCTGAATTTACAGGTGTAAAGTCACGGCTCATTAATGACGCCATTTCTATACTGTCATCAGTAATTAACTTGGTATTTTCGGTTATACTTTGTTTATACAGCGCGGTAGCTGGCCATTCTTCGACCATAGCAATAGGTTCATTACGCTTTTTAGTTTTCGCTGCCATCAGTAATTCTAAGTTTTGTTCGGCAACATCCCCACTGTAGCGACTGGCTAATATGCTTCTCGCCAGATCGATATTGCCATTATTAATGACTGCGATTAATAAGTTCGATTCAACAGTTTGATCTTCTGGATCAGCTTTATATAACGGCCGTAGGATCTTAATCGCGGCCTCATACTGACCTTGCATCATATGCAGTAATGCAAGGTTATTTTTAATCACTTTATCTTCATGACCCAGGCGAAGAGCATCTTGAAAACTTTGCTTAGCGAGTACAAACTGTCTCAATCCGGCATAAATCTTACCGGCGAGTAATTCAACCTTGGAGTCTTTATTACGAATTAACTGTAATTTTTTAACTTTATCCAGTGCCGAGTTCAGCTCCCCATCATGATAATACATACGAGCAATCACAAAGAGTGCCGCAGGAGTGTCTTTTTCATCACTACTAAGCATCTCAACATATATCTTAGCTGATGCTGTATCGTCTTGATTAAGATATATATTAATTAACTTCAGCATATAATCTGGTTGACGTTTCAGATTTTGTTTATAAAATGCGATCAACTTAGCGTCATCATGAGAAGTCATAATAATCTCTTCTGTCGTTTTCAATACATCGATTTCAGACGTTGTAGAACTACAACTAACCAAAAATACGAGCAAAAAAATTATACATATTTTGTTAAACATCAGGAAAAAGCCCTCATAATGCCAGGAGCGACAATTAATATAACGATTGGAAGCATGATAAATAGAATTAAAGGCATGGACATTTTAGCACCAAGCTTGCCTATCTTTTCTTCCATTTCTAAGATCTGCATTTCTCGTATGTCAGCAGCCAGTGTCGCCAGAACATCACTAATAGACGTGCCATAATGCAGACTTTGTGTCAGGGTCATCACGAAACTGCGCATCTCTTTTGACGGAATAACCACATTGAGCTCTTCCAGCGACTGTTCAAGTCCAACTAAATTGGTCCGCTGCATAGTTCGCGTTAATAGATAAGCTATCATTTGATCAAACAGAACCATCTCTTCAGCTAAATACGTCAATGCCGCTTCAATCGTCATCCCAGAACGTACACACACAGACATCAAATCCAATAAAAAGGGTAGCCGATCAGATACCTTAGCTACATTGCCTTTTACTTTCATATTTAAAATCCCATCGGGGATCATAATCACTACAATACAAACAAACCCAAGTGCCGAGATTAAATTCAATAATTCAAGGTCCAAGTAAGAGCCAATCACCATAACTAGCGCATTAAGGAGCACTAACACTAGATATTTACAAGGTAAGTATATTTGGGCAATAAACGTATTATGGATCCCTGCCGCAATAAATTTAGCCTCGATTTCTTCATTCTTAATACTTATTTTAGCCACCAGCCACACCATGAAACTAGCAAATACGGCTTGTTTTTTCTTCTCTTCGATTGTCATTTTGTCCAGCCAGGCGTCACGGTTCTTTTTATATATTTTTCGCGACATGAAATGCGCGGGAACCACCGCGATAATCAGCGTAAGCAAGAGTAAATTGATATTTTCGACGAATAATACCCACATTACCCGACACTTTTCATTAGCATTCTAATGATCCCCAAGCCAATAAGCTCACTGATTACCACATAATATAGAATCGGTTTACCCGCCTCTTCATACATCACAAAATCAAAGTTGTCAGGGCTAATGAACTTAAGGATTACAATAAAAATAACGGGGATAGCACTGACAATTTTAGCCGAGGCCCGGGATTCCGACGTGAGCGCGAATTTCTTTTTGTTGATTGCATAACTCTCAAACATAATGCGATTAATTCGCTGTAATATCTCTTTTAACTGACCACCACGGTTCATGTTTGCTCTTAATGTCACCACAAAAAAGAAGTATTCCGTATAAGGGAACATTTGACATGATTTCTTTAGCACTTGCTCTGGTGCTTCACCGATCAATAGGCGTTCACTGATCCGCTTAAATTCATGGCCAACAACATTGTCTAATTTTTTACCCACAAAATCGATTGCATGAGTAATACTGTCCCCCGCAGATACCGCACTAATCAGCAAGTTTAAGGCATCAGGAAAACCGTCTTTAAATTCATTTTCACGTTTATTTTGTAGTATTTGCAACATAAAAAAAGTTGCACATATAGCAATAACGATGGCAATGATTGTAATGTTGGCCTGCAACAAATACGTATTTAGAACAATACTCAGTATGTAGGTCGCTGCATAAAAAAGGCAGATTTTCAGCACGGCTTTGTCCCCGATCAATAATATCGAGTCAGTAACAAAATTTTTTATTTTATCGAATAGGCTTAGCTTACTGAAAGCTGAAAGATTCATAATCGTCGTTTTAGGGCCAGTAAATTCCTTAGCATTAAATTCGCTCAAATAGACTTCGATCAAGTTCTGGTTCTTCTTTCTTGTACACCACATATACAAGAGTACGGCCAGCAAAGGCGTCAAAACGAGTAACATATTCACTGGCTAAAGATTCCTTCTAATACATCAGCAACGCCAAAAAAACGCGCTTTTTCAAATAATACCGAACGCTTCATTAGTCCTGGAGTCACAAATTCACCAACCACCTTATTTGAGTCTTCCGAATGGCCAGCTTCAAAAGTGAAAATTTCTTCTAAAACGACACTGGATCCTTCTAAACCGATGACTTCAGCTATACTCATCACTTTACGCGTCCCATCATGTAAACGACGGATCTGTACAATTAAATCAACCGAGCTGACAATTGTTCTGCGAATCGCTTCTAAGGGTAGCGTTGCCGTGCCCATCATCACCATACTCTCAACACGGGCAATGGCATCACGTGGAGTATTGGCATGTAAAGTAGACATGGAACCATCATGCCCGGTGTTCATTGCCTGCAGCATTTCAAATGCTTCTCCGCCACGGCACTCACCGACAATAATACGATCCGGTCGCATCCGCAGGGCATTAATCACTAATTCTCTTGCTGAGATAGCACCGTTACCCTCAAGTCCCGCATTTCTAGTTTCTAGACGTACCACGTGAGGCTGTAATATCTGCAATTCAGCAGCATCTTCAATCGTAACAATACGTTCATTATCAGAAATAAACGCCGATAGTGCATTTAGCATGGTCGTTTTACCTGAGCCAGTACCACCCGAAATCAATATATTTAATCGGCAACGGGCTGCTATCGTCAACACCTGTGCCATTTCCATGCTCAAAGCACCAAATCCGACTAAGTCATACAGAGTAATCGTCTGTTTTTTAAACTTACGTATCGACATCGACGTGCCATCGATAGCCACTGGCGGAATAACAATATTAACGCGACTACCATCCATCAAACGGGCGTCACATAGCGGCTCCGACTCATCGACACGCCGACCGACCCGAGATGCGATCCGCTTTGCAATTGAAATCAATTGGGCTTCATCTAAAAAACGTACATCCGATTTGGATACTTTGCCATTTTTTTCAATGTACACATTATCCGGTCCATTAATCATAATATCGGCAACATCATCATCTTCCATCAGCCGCTGTAATGGACCTAACCCAGTAAGTTCATCGACAAAGCTGCTCACCATACCGACCTTCACGACATGGGGTAACACATACTCAGATTGCTCAATGAGTACATTGACCCCCTCGGTCAGCTGCGCTGTCAACTCTTCTTTACTCAGGCTATCTACTGCCGCAGCGTCAAGTGCATCAAACACTTTGTCTCTGATTGATACATAGATGTCTTTTATATCACTCATTTATTACGACTCCACCAACCGTTCCATTTACCCTTGCTGACAGCGCCAGCTACATTTTTACCCGTCAGTCTGGCTAATATTGGATCAAAACCTTCATTTAACTTTGACGTACATTTACCTAAACCACCGTTATTAATAATCGTTGGTTTTAGTTTTGACTCAAAAGGAAACACAGCAATAACGTCACCTTCAATTTTCGAACACATATCAGTGATAGACAAAGAAAATTCACTCGCCGCTTTATTATTATTAATTACAATATCGATCAAGGTATGACTTTCTGCAAAACTCTGTTTAAATTTTTTCAACGTTCGCAGTGAGGTTATAGATGGTTCACAAACAAATATAATCCGATCATATAATATGGATAATTCATCCATGCCTAAGGCATAAATTAACGGTAGGGAAATATCATCAATAATAAAGTTATATTGCATAGATAGAGCATGCACCACATGCACTGAGAATCCATGTATATCTACCGGTTTGGCGCTATCATGGTTAACGGCAAGCAGATCTAAATTATCAGATACCGTACTTGTCATAGATTTCGCAACTGTGCTATCAATGCCATTTTTAACGTCTTCAAAAACAACAGAATGTCGGGAAAATGTTTTCAATCCTAAATTAATATCGACGTTAGTACCAAAATAAGCATTATCCACCAATAAGGTTTTAACTTTTGCTTGATTTGCTATGGATAACGCAATACCGCTAGCGATGAGACTGTTCCCCACCCCTCCTTTAGTCGCCACGATGGCAATGCGCTTGGCTCTTCGACCTTGATAAGACCTAAGCCCCGACGCTTGACTGCCTTTTTGGACGCGAATAATATCAATAAATATCATTTCTTCTGCTGGCCAATAAATATAATCAATGCCTTTTTTAGCCAACTCACGGCTAATCACTATCGAGTCTTGCTTCCCGATAACAACTAACTTAATCCCTTTTGCTAATAGATTAGCCACCAGCTCTGCATACGTAAATGCATCCGTATTGCCTCTTAGATCTAAGAACAAGACATCAATAAATTCTTCGCTAAGATCTGCAATATCACTCTCTTTAAGCATCGCTTTAACTTCGGGTTTATCTAACCCTTCCACAACATAGAGCTCACTGAGATATTCTATAAAATCAGTGTCCGGTGACACAATTAGTCCAGTAACAACTTTCGTTTTAACTGCGTTATCTTTTTTGTTTCCTGTTTTAAAAATATCAGCTAAATCCAACATATGACCTCTACTGTAAATTGCTTACTGGTGAAACCATGCTTTTCCAGCGATTAATTTCCACGACACAGCCAGCCCGAAAGCCTTCATTAAAAATATTGTAGGAAGGACATTCCTGATGACTGACATGCTGTGTTTTAATCTCAATTTTAAAATCTTTTTTCTGCTGTTCGTCTTTCACCAGAAAATTAACCTTACGAGGGTCAAGTCCAATATCTTTCACTAACTGTTTCATATCATCGACAAAAGAACTTTGCTCAATGGCGTAATTCACAGTCACCGCATAATATTGATCTTTATTAATTTTATTACGTAAAAAATCAGCAAGTACGCGCTTCGCCTGTTCAGGTTCGAACAGATTAAATTCGACCTGATTCACTTTCTCACTAACTTGTAAATCATTCGTCCACGGTAGTTGCTGATTGCAACCACATAGCAATATTCCAGCTAATATAAAGCTTATAATCCGCATCATTTAAATCCCATTGTAGCGGTGATTTCACCAATTTGTTCACGATCATTATCGGATAAATTAACGCGTAATATTCTTTCTAACATGGTGACTTTCTGCATCGAAGGAAGGACTACTGACTCTGTTGATATCGGGCTGACTAAATTCACTGTCGCAACAATAATTAGCTCAGTAGTGGTTCTTTTCGATTTGGTATAAGTAAATAATGCGCCTAGAATGGGAATATCACCAAGCAAAGGAACCTTAGTGACTGATTCACTATTCTCAGACGTTAATAAGCCAGCCAAAACAAAACTTTGACCATTTTGCAATTCTACTGTTGTTTTAGCTTTACGTGTTTTCAGCGACGGAAGATTAAAATTACTGGCTGCATTAGTCGTATCTAATGAGCTAACTTCAGGAATCAGCGTTACTCTGATATTATTTTCATCAATAACTTGAGCAGCTACGTCCAATTTTATTCCGTACTCTTTAAACATCACATTAGCGGTATTATCGATATAAGTGACGATAGGAAGTTCACCGCCAACCAGGAAACTGGCCGTTTCACCAGAGATAACCGACAGGTTTGGTTCAGCAAGGATTCGCCCCACTTTATCATCGTCTACGGCAGTGATGATGTTCACAATATCAGTGGCACTAAAATGTAATAACTGATTAATATGATTTCCAGCTGTACCCGCCACCGCTGAATATTTAATCCCAATCTCATCCATAAATGAACTTGATACTTCAGCAATCGTTAATTTCACATTAATCTGCTGACTGCTAATGACTTTGATATTATTAATCACGCCGGAATATATTTGACGTGTCATATAATCAAGTTCTTGATCTTGCTCGTCAGCAGATACAGTTACGAGTAAGTCTTTACTTTTTTTTCCCATCATTTCGCCAACAAAATTATAAATTTTTTGTTTGACTCTACCTGTAGCAACAGTTCCAGATAGCACAACCTGCTGGCCAACATTATTCAGCATTATCTCTTCATCAGGAAAATAAGCCGCAAGCTGTTGTTCTAATAATGTTAGGTCTCGATTTACGACCACCAAACTATTATGGATCTCTTGGCCTTGATCGCCATAAACAATAAACGTCGATTGGCCTTCTTCTTTTGCAAAAATAACCACTTTACTGTCATCAATCATTTTATAATCAACGATTTTAGGTTGAGACATAAATACGGTGGCTGCGCTGGTATCTAACATGACAGTTTGGGCATCGCCTGTATTCAAATTAATGATCTTGGATGCGAATAAAGGCTTGCATACCAACAGCAGTAGGATTGCGAATGTGAGATTGATCTTATTCATCGCCAATCCCTTTTTCTTGATCTGCTCTTAGTTCTCGTACGCCTTTTTTTACCACTACTTTTACAACATCAACTGATTTGTTATAAATTTCATTGCCATCCCGATCATAAACAATAAAAGCGGATAGACCCTCTTCCAATGCAAATATCACAACCTTCTGATGATTAATCACTTTATAATTCATAACTTCAGGTATAGAAACGAAGATAGTGGCAACCTCTGAACTAAAATTAATCGTTTTAGCATTGCCCGGATGTAAGCGGATCATTCCGGCAGAAAAGGCCGTTGAACTTATAGACAATAATAAGACGGCGAAGACAGGCTTTAATAATTTCATCTGTACATATCCTGTTTAAGTGAATCATTCACACCACGAATCTCTCGGACCGATTCACGCTGATCTGCTTTAATCGCCTCAATCAATGCTTCAGTACCAATACTGCTCGGGTGCGTACCTTCGGTGAACGGCATAAGATCAATCTGAGTGATTTTTTCAGCAAGCGCCAGAGTCATCGCATCTTCCTTGCCAAGTTCGATAAGCACGTTGACTGAATCTGCATTAGTCACCGCTTCATTTTCATTATTTAATTCTGGTACCGACAACAATTTGATACGGTTAAGTAACATTGTGATCATGAGATTCCGATGGGAACCAAAGCCATCGTCAGCAGTATTGACATCTGGAGAGTTAAAGGTAAATACATCGACAAAATCGCCGACCCTCAATGCGTTTGCAAGCAATTGTTTTTTATTGACAGTAAGAGGGTAAGCCAATTTATCACTTGGTAGAACTAAACTGATATAGCGAGGATCACCGGGTAAAACCACATCATTGCGCGTGACCTCAGCACCGATTTCAATTGACTGACTCAATATCGCCTGATGATGAAAAGGCAAGGTTTGTTCACCCGAGAATCCATTCCAGCGAGCTTCACTCTGTGACATAGAAATGTGCTCTAGCTTATCTTCTGACAGCGGCTCACCTTTATCTAATGCTTCTTTGGCCTGCCAAATATCAACCATGGCTATATCGTCAACCTTACCAGTGCTAGTTGTATCAGCCGGAAACAGCATTATTTTTATTCCCATCAGAGTGACGATCAACCCCACCAACACAACGAAAAATATGACTTTCTGATTCATGCTATGTACCTAAAACTATGTTCTTAAACTGACGCGATAACAAAGGATAAGCCTGACAATGAAATAGCAATACCATAAGGTATACCCGCATTTTGTTGACCCCTGAAAATATATTGCACTACGCCGACAAAAGTACCTATCAGTGACATAACAAATAGAAACAGAGCCCAATATTCTGGCTTTATACCCAGCAGATAAGCAGCAATTAACTTAATATCGCCAGCGCCACAGACTCGTAACAGAAACAGCCCGAACCCCAGCGCTAATGCCAAAGCTGACTGCTGAAGTGAGCTAATGTAAAAGTCACCACTTATCGCTACCGTCAGGCATAACAAGGCCGTTAGTATAACCAAGCTATTAGGCAGCTGCCTTACCGTCACATCCATATACGTAGTGCAGAAAAACAACGCAAACAACAAGGCATATAAGCTCATACTAGACACGATTAAAATCGTCGCTTATGTTCCTGCTGTACCAATATTGGCTTTAACTTTATCGATTGCTTCTCCCAGAACCTTGCCAAACCCATCACTATTAAATACACCCAATACCAGCGTAGACACAGCCACGGCGATAATTGCATATTCAATGGCCGTGACACCCTTTTCATCTTTAGCAAAAGCACGTAGTTGGCTCTGCGTAGAAACATATATACGTACACACATATTATTGAGTAAGTTCATCTTTTATATCCTAAGTCATTATATTGTTGGAATAGAAAATGAGTGTAAATTAAGGTAATGAAACTGTACAATAATCTATATTTATGTCCCTATAACAAAATGTAATGCCAATACAACCTACCCACACAGACATATGAACTACCAAATACTGGGTATTTAGAATATTATCCACAACTAGGTATTTCATAGAAAATAAAAATGGCTGATACAGAACGTCTGTATCAGCCATTTTTATTTGATTGTAAAACGGGAGTAAAATAGTCAACGATTATTACGGTTAGAACCAAGCCATACCTACAGGTCTAAGCTAGTTTTTATGTACCCGACAACTATTTAACATCGGCTTATTGTCAAGATCATTATATATATCCATCACCTCTTTAATCGATAAATATAACCGAGTTAAACTCGTCAGAATAACTAAATAGAGGTAAAAACAACAATTTAAACCAGAAAAATAAATGATTTAATAATCTAAACTCCTACATTTAATATTAAACTCACTAATTTTTAATACGTAATTGAGTCCCTTCGAACACAATAAAATAATATAAATATAATTACGGATACAATTAATTTTATTTATCAGGATTCACTATAACGAGTCAGGGTAGGATGATCGAGTTGCGCAGGACTACTAGCAATAGCCGTCAAGAATACAGTATGTGTAATAACAACATATTTGCCCTTATCATCTATAACCATCAGCTCGAATTCAAGTGTTTCATCACGGGTTATATTACTCGGCGTTTGTACCCATGCTCTTATAGAGTCCGATCTATTAATAAGTACTTCTTTTCCAGCCGTTTGTCTCCACTTATACAAAAAACCGTCAATTTGTACAACAGACTGACTTGCATCGAGGAAAAGCCAGCTGCCCGCATTAACCGTCTGCTCGGGCATAATCCGAATTTCATTTAGCGGTGAATACCGACTATAAGCAGTATCTAGAGCTAATAATACTTCACCTTGCAGCATATCACCGTAACCATCATCACGATGAAAGTCAGGTAAATCAACCAGTTTATAATTAATAGGTCCCACAGCTAAAGTCGACTGAGAAACGAATCCGAATATAAAAATAAACTTACTTAAAGCACCACTCACTTATTATAATCTCTGACAATTTAATATTATTGACAGCCAAAATATTACACAATATAAGTTTTGTATAATAATTATCTATTATGCATAGATAATTAAATTTAATAATCCTCGTCAACCGCTAACATTAATGCCGTCAATCATAATTCAACGATGCCTTAATAAAATTTCATTATAGTAAAATAATTTTTTATTATTTTACTAATCATTATTCTAAATGCAGAATTCCACGTAAATATATTTTTATTCGTCTACTTGGAATTTATAATGAAGAAAATATTACTCAGTATGATCTATTTTTTATCTGTACTGCCAGTCATCGCTTCAGAGCATGTTGATAGTAAGCTTGTAGATAAAAAAGAAATTATTTTCAACTACCCATCAGAAAAAAACACTAAACATATCTCAATTATAAGCCAAGATGCTTATGGTAAAAATCTTGAAGCTACTTTGCACTCAGCCACATTTTCAAAAGTAGTACTGGATGACGGCATAACATACGACCGTATTCTATTGCCTGATGGTGGGGGGCACAAAATACCAGGTAACCCTAATATTGAAAGTTACTCTCAAATGCTGGCTATCCCCGACGCTGCAGAAGTTGAGTTAATCATCGATGAGATACTCTGGTCTGATACATTTATCAATACAACGATAGACCCTGTTCAACTGCCTTTTCCTGATGTTGCCCTTATGAATGGTGAGCGTCCCGATGAACTGTTACCCTTTGTAAAAAATAAAGAAGCATATATGCAAATGGCAGGTAGTACAGCTGCGCCGGTCGAACTTTTATCTCCGGTTAATGTCCGCGGTAAAAAATTTATTGTAGTAAGCTATCATCCTATCGACTTCAATCCACTAAACAAAACAGTACGCTTTGCAAAAAAGATTCGTTTCCATTTGCAGTATGTTTATCCTGAAATGAGGGGGAAGGAACAAAAACGCCAAGACCCCCTTTTAGATGAATTTCCGTATGAACACAAAGCCAAGTCTGGTACGAACAGCAATTTGGAAATAGATACATCATTATCAGCTTCACAACAGGCCGATTATTTGATTATTACCCCACCTAACTTTATTCATGCGATAACACCATTGGCAGAATGGAAACGCCAGATGGGTTATCAAGTTTATGTAGCCTCTACAGATATCACAGGTAATAGCCAGGAAGAAATTAAGGCATTCATTAAAGATGCTTACGATAATGGAACCATGACGAGTTATGTATTATTAGTCGGTGATCATGAAGATTTACCGGCCTGGGAACAGATTGGTCACTCTTTTCATGGCAAAGACCATAAATGGTATACCGATTTTGAATATAGCTTACTTGACGGGAATGATTACTACGCCGATATTGTCATCGGCCGCTTACCGGGAGATACAGCCGTTCAGATAACAGCAATGGTCAACAAAACCTTAACGTATCAAAAAAAACCAGTAATCAGTGAGCGTTATAATCATGTCTTATTAGCAGGTCAATTCCAGGACAGCAAAGGTGATTTAAAAGCCGATCGCATGTTCATGGAAGATTTGCACCGTCTAGCCGATTTTCTTGGGCCTGATTATGATTTTTTTGACCAGCCAGTAGATCCATTTAATAAAGGTTTTCAGATTCATACAGCGTTAAAATGGGATTCAGCAACCAATAAAGACCTCACTTATGGCGGTTGGGGTTATGGCACAGGCAGAATTCCCCCTCCAGCTATTGTTCCACAAGTGTGGAAAAACCAGGGGAGAGGTGACCGAGATGACATTACAGCCATCATTAATTCCGGAGTCGGATTTGTAATGCATCGCGACCATGGTTATGCCGGAGGTCAAGGTTGGGCAGATCCTCAATTTGTCAGTTCAGATGTCAGCACGTTAACCAATAATACGCTTACCCCTGTCGTTTTCAGCCTAAACTGTGCGACGGGCTGGTTTGATGGTAAAGATACATTTGCCGAATCTTGGATGCGAAGTACTAGCGGTGGTTCCGTCGGATTTACCGGTGCAGCACGTGTCAGTTATTCTGGATATAATGATTTATTTCATGTAGGTATCATGGATACCTTTTGGGACGATTACGATACCACTTGGTCGAGTGCATTATATCCCACATCATGGAAACCAGCCATTGCGTTAAATCGGGCAAAAGATCGTGTCTTTACGCAATACACGGCCAATAGCAAAATAGCGGTATTAACAGCTCGTCTATTTAACTGGTACGGCGATCCTGAGTTAGAATTACGGACAGCACAGCCTCAGCAATTATATGCCGACCACGATAAATCGCTTACTCAAGGTGACATAACAAACTTTAATATTACAGTGCGAACTCAAGCTAACATTATCGAAGGTGCGCGAGTGGCTTTAGTATTTTCAGATGGTAAGTCTTTGGTAGGTAAAACCAATGCATCTGGTCACATAGCATTTGATCACATTAAAGCTGAAAAGTCCTTCAAGATTACCATCACAGAACATAACAGCATACCTTATCAAACAACTGTCAATGTAGAACCCGCTGTAATAGTGATACCGCCTGTTACACCTGTTACACCTGTTACACCTGTTACACCTGTTACACCTGTTACACCTGTTACACCTGTTACACCTGTCACGCCTGTCACGCCTGTCACACCTGTTACGCCTGTCACACCTGTTACGCCTGTCACGCCTGTTACACCTGTCACACCTGTTACACCTGTCACGCCTGTCACGCCTGTTACACCTGTCAAATCCACCGCTACAAAGTCTGCTGCGTCTATAGACTTTATGTTAATTATATTCATGATTGCCCTAAGCCTAATGCGTAATCAAAAATACTCTAAATCAAAAAGATGAACATAAAAATGAAGAAAATAATTCTTACCATAGCGTTATTAATAACAACGGGGACTGCCAATGCCAACAAGACCCTTGATAACACTTCCCATTTTATCGATTTAAAATTAGGTTTTACATCGATAGCAGAGAACTCTGCGGTCGATGTCAATGAGCATAATTATAGTTTTGCCGTAGAAAGAACGCATATACTGGCAACATTATCTGATAACCACAGTGTTTACTTCGGTGTCAAAGGCGGCTTAGATCTCCATAAAAATAGCTTCTATCGCTTTAGCAATTCATCAGTAATACTAGATTTAACGACCTATTCAGCACATGTAGCCCCTGTACTCTATTTCAGTCCGAATAAAAGCATAAAATTATTCACCACTCTTGGAGTAAGCTACAACATACTACGTACTGAATCTGGGGAAGGGATATTACCGATGGAAGTAAAAGGCTCCGGTTTTGGTTATATTGCCAGTTTAGGAGGGAAGTATTCAATCTCTGATAATTTCGATATAGGTATACAATATCAGGTCAATACAGCCAAGCTTAAATATGATGAAATCATTGAAGATATAAATTATCAAGAAAGAAAAAGAGTAAGTGATGATTATACATTTTCATCACTTTATATCTCTTTAGGTTACAAATTCTAGCTTTAATTAACTCAAGCCTATCGCATAACGTAGCGCCTGACGCTTTAAGGGTCCGGCGCGCTGTGCAACAGCAAGTCCAAAGTTACGCAGTATCTTCGCAGGTGCAGAGTTATTACTAAATACCGAATAGAACAGATCCATACTGGTTTGCATTAACATATTATCTGGCTTTCTGCTGCGTTGATATTGTTTTAATAATGCTTCACTGTCCCAGGCTTCGCCTTCAATCACCGCACTTCTAATTAGCTCGCATAATACATTTACATCTTTAAAACCGATATTAACGCCCTGCCCCGCTAATGGATTAATGGTATGTGCTGCATCACCGAGCAGTACCACACGGCCTTTATAATATTGCTGCGCATGACGTCGTGTCAGAGGAAATGAACCATGGTTAGTGATCTCAAATCCACCAATCAGATCAGGAAAATGTTGTTGTACTTCCACTTTAAGTTCAGCATTAGACAGTTTACTTAAATAGTTGATGTGCGCGGTTTGATGATACCAAACCAACGATGCTTTATGCCCAGGTAACGGTAATAACGCCATTGGCCCCGTTGGTGAAAACTCCTGCCAAGTAACGTCTTGCTGCGATTGTTCAGTATCAATATTAATTAACATGCAGTTTTGGCGATAATCCCAACTGTTAATGCCAATATTACTTTGCTGACGAATAATCGAGTTAGCACCATCAGCAGCAAGCACCAACTTAGCACGTAGTTTAGCGCCTGAGGTTAACGTAATTTCAGCGTATTCACTGTTTTGCTCAAGTGTGGCAACTTTCTCAGGACACATTAACTGTACATTACTGTGACGTTTCATTGCTTCGAGTAAGCCTAATTGGATCACCCGGTTTTCAATGATGTAACCTAACTTGTCGTAACCAATATCGTTAGCATGGAATTTGATTTCGCAGCCACCTTGATCCCACGTTTCTAAACGACGATAAGGGCAAAGACGCATTTCTCTGATATTAGACCAAGCACCTGTCGCAACAAGCAGTTGCTGGGAGGCCAGACTGATCGCCGACACACGCAGATCCATCGGTTGCTCAAATGAAAAAGCAGGCGGTGCTTGCGCTTCAATTACCGCAATTTTAAGTCCCGAAGGTGCGAGTAGATTAGCGGTACTTGCACCAACCATTCCACCACCAACAATAATTACATCAAATTCCTGCATCATGCTTCCTGAACCGTTTAAGGCTAAATTCTTATCTGAATCAGAATTCTACCAAGCTTTACGTCGAAATGATTGCTTTGTACAACGAAAATTACAGTAAATTTATACATAGAAGCAGTGATAACGTCTAGTCAACTGGCTATTAAGGCAGTAGAATACTCGATCTTCTGTGTGTTCTCACACAACCCGAATATAGCAATAAATAATAAAGAGCAACGTGGATAATGAGTAAAAAACTGCACATTAAAACCTGGGGCTGCCAGATGAACGAATACGATTCATCAAAAATGGCAGATTTGTTAAATGCCGAAAATGGTTTTGAACTGACTGACAACCCAGAGGAAGCGGATGTTCTTCTATTAAACACCTGTTCTATCAGAGAGAAAGCGCAAGAAAAAGTATTCCACCAACTGGGCCGCTGGAAAAAGCTAAAGAAACGTAATCCGAAATTAGTGATTGGCGTGGGTGGCTGCGTAGCATCACAAGAAGGTGCAGCAATTCAGAAACGCGCACCCATTGTAAACCTGGTATTTGGTCCACAGACTTTACACCGCTTACCAGAAATGATCATAGATGCACAAGCTGGTAAAAAAGGTCTTGTGGATGTCAGTTTCCCTGAAATCGAAAAATTTGATCGCTTACCTGAGCCACGTGCCGACGGTGTATCAGCATTTGTATCTATTATGGAAGGCTGTTCAAAATACTGCTCATTCTGCGTAGTTCCTTATACCCGTGGTGAAGAAGTAAGCCGCCCACTTGATGATGTCTTATACGAAATTGCGCAACTCGCAGAACAAGGTGTACGTGAAGTAAACCTACTTGGTCAAAACGCCAATGCTTTCCGTGGCGAAATGCATGATGGTGATATATGCTCATTTGCTGATTTATTACGTTATGTGGCCGCAATTGATGGTATCGACCGTATCCGTTATACCACCAGTCACCCAATTGAGTTTACTAGCGATATTATCGATGTATACAAAGATACACCGGAGCTGGTGTCACACTTACACCTACCGGTACAGTCAGGTTCAGACCGTATCCTAACCTTGATGAAACGTGCGCACACAGCCTTAGAATACAAATCATTGATCCGTAAACTGCGTAAAGCCCGTCCGGGTCTGGTGATGAGTTCAGATTTCATTATCGGTTTCCCTGGTGAAAGCAAACAAGATTTTGCGGATACCATGAAACTAATTGAAGATATTGAATACGATATCAGCTTTAGCTTTATCTACAGCGCACGTCCAGGTACGCCAGCGGCAGATTTACCGGATGACGTATCGCTAGAAGAAAAGAAAGAACGTTTAAGTATCTTACAAACACGTATCAGCCAAATGTCACAAAAGATTGGCCGTAATATGGTCAATACCGTACAACGTATTTTAGTTGAAGGTCCATCGAAGAAAAATATCATGGAACTGACTGGCCGTACCGAAAACAACCGTGTTGTTAACTTCGAAGGCTCGCCAGATCTAATCGGTACGTTTGTAGATGTAGACATTGTGGATGTATTCCCTAACTCTATCCGCGGTGTGTTCATCCGTGGAGAAAATGAGATGGGTCTACGTAGTGCCGTCAAACCAAGCGAAATATTGGCGCGAGCTACCAATCAGCCCAATGAGCTAGGTGTTGCTAAGTTCAACCCATAAGAGATAGACTAAGAGCCATTAATGACCTTTAATGGCTCTGCCTAATGAGATGATTTTGAATAAAAATACGACAACGCTCGATATATTTTTAGAACCCGCAGACGGTGCGCGACTCGCTCATTTATGTGGCCCATTTGATGACAATCTAAAACAACTTGAACGTCGTTTAGAAGTCGAAATCACTTATCAAAATAATCAATTCCATATTACCGGTAATCCGGTTAATGCGCACAGTTGTATGGATATTCTTCGTGATCTTTATGTTGAGACACAACCTGTTAAAGGCCAAGTAATCGACATTGAGCCAGAGAAAATTCATCTTGCGATACAAGCATGTCGATTACTCGAACCTGAGCCTAAGCAAACCGTAGCTAGTTTTAGCACTGTGATTAAAACCAAACGAGGCCTAATTAAGCCGCGTGGTGACAATCAAGCCAATTACATTGCCAATATTTTAACCCACGATATAACCTTTGGTATTGGTCCTGCTGGTACAGGAAAAACCTATTTAGCCGTTGCGGCAGCTGTCGATGCCTTAGAGCGACAAGAAGTCCGTCGTATTTTATTAACACGCCCTGCTGTTGAAGCCGGTGAAAAGTTAGGTTTTCTACCCGGTGACTTAAGCCAAAAAGTTGATCCTTATTTACGCCCACTCTATGATGCGTTATTTGAGATGCTTGGCTTTGAAAAAGTGGAACGTTTAATTGAGCGCAATGTCATAGAAATTGCACCACTTGCATATATGCGTGGCCGTACATTAAATGATGCGTTTATTATTTTAGATGAAAGTCAGAACACCACTATTGAACAAATGAAAATGTTTTTAACCCGAATTGGTTTTAATTCCAAAGCGGTGATTACTGGTGATATTACGCAAGTTGATTTACCAAAACATATCACATCAGGCTTACGCCATGCAATGGATGTACTTGAGCCAGTAAAAGAAATCAGTTTTAATGTTTTCATGTCCAATGATATCGTTCGTCATCCTGTTGTTGCAAAAATTGTCGATGCTTATGAACACTTTGAAAATAGCATTGCCCGTAAGGATAAAGACCAATGAATACTACGCTAGATTTACAAATTGCGACTGAAGATGAACAGCAATTACCAACCGAAGCACAATTTACAACTTGGCTCAATTCGGTTGTTAAACGTTTTCAAGACAGTGCCGAAGTAACAATTCGTATTGTTGATAACGAAGAAAGCCAACAATTGAATAACGATTACCGTGGCAAAAACAAACCCACAAATGTACTTTCGTTTCCATTCGAAGTACCAGAAGGCATTGAATTAGACCTGCTTGGTGATTTAATTATCTGCAAACAAGTTGTTGAACACGAAGCACAAGAGCAACAAAAACCCCTGACCGCACATTGGGCGCATATGGTTATTCATGGTACTTTACATTTACTCGGCTATGATCATATTATCGATGAAGAAGCCGAAGAGATGGAAGGTCTGGAAACCGAAATCATGCTAGAGCTAGAATTTGAAGACCCCTATATTACTGAAAAGTAATATTAATACCATTAACTTTATATAACTTAGGTACAACAAACTATGAACGGCGACAAACCTCACTCGACAAACGGTTCATCAAAAAAAGGTTTTTTTGACAAATTTTCTCAATTATTCCAAGGTGAACCGAAAAACAGAGAAGAGCTTGTAGAAGTTATTCAGGATGCAGAAAATCGCGAACTGATCGATCAAGACACAAAGGATATGATTGAAGGTGTGCTCGAAGTCTCAGGACTTAAAGTACGTGATATCATGATCCCACGCTCACAGATAATTACTATCGATAAGAGCCAAAAAGTAGAAGAATTCTTACCGATCATGATTGACTCTGCGCACTCGCGCTTCCCCGTCGTCAATGAAGATAAAGATCATATCGAAGGGATCTTATTAGCCAAAGATCTGCTTAAATTTGTGTTTACTGGCGCGCCAGATAGTTTTGAGCTGTCTTCTATTTTACGCCCAGCAGTTGTTGTACCAGAAAGTAAACGTGTTGATAAACTCCTAAAAGAGTTCCGTTCTGAACGCTATCATATGGCCGTTGTGGTTGATGAATTTGGTGGTGTATCAGGCCTTGTTACCATCGAAGATATTCTTGAAGAAATCGTGGGTGAAATTGAAGACGAATTCGATGAAGATGAATCAGCACAAGAAGATATCCGCCGTATTAATAAAAGCGTATTCTCAGTGCAAGCATTAACACCTGTTGATAACTTTAATGACTATTTCGCATCAGACTTTAGCGATGATGAAGTAGATACTATTGGGGGGATGATTGCCCATGCATTTGGCCATCTACCAGAGCAAGGCGAGATCATCACGGTTGACGACTTCCAATTTAAAGTCATTTCTTCTGATCGCCGTCGTATCATCCAATTACAAGTGAAAGTACCTGAAGCACAACAGAATCGCTTAGCTGAATCAGCTTAACCGTCTCAGTGGCAGGTTACTCCACTTGTCGCTGTAAATTGCTACAAAGGAATAACCTATCAAATCACTGATTCATAAAATAGGTGCGCCACTCGCTGGCGCACTAAGCGTCTTTGCTTTTGCACCGTTTGATTACAGCATTAGCTTATACGTTTCATTATTTTCCCTACTCTTTATCATTGACAATAAATCAGCAAAACACGCCGCCGGATATGGCTTTCTGTGGGGGCTTGGGTTCTTTGTCGCTGGTCTCCACTGGATTTCAGTGAGCATCTTAGATTTTGGTGGTTTACCTGTACCTGTCGCATGGTCATTGGTTCTGCTATTGTGTGCTTACCTTGCCATTTACCCCGCGCTTTGTGCTTATCTCGTTAACCGATTTAGCGCACATTCAGCCTTAGTACGCTATTTTATTGCCTTTCCTGCAATCTGGCTAATCACAGATTGGCTACGCGGTTGGGTGATGACAGGTTTCCCTTGGTTACAACTTGGTTATAGTCAGATGAATACCCCGTTGGTTAACTACGCGCCAATTCTCGGTGTAGAAGGGATTACGGTCGCGGTTTGCTTCATCACCGCCAGTTTGTATTATGTTTATCGTGAACGTAAATTCATCATGCCAGCCGCCGTTATATCCCTTACCGTATTGTCGGCAATGGCCTTACAAGGCCTACAATGGACAACACCTGCAGCCGTAAAATCAATCGCACTAGTGCAAGGTAATACCGATCAAGACGAAAAATGGCTACCAGAAAAACGTGCTGAGATTCTCAATGAATACTTAAAACTAAGTTTAGATAATACCGATGCAGATATTATTATTTGGCCAGAATCAGCCATCCCAGCATTGGAGTTCCAAGTGAAAAGCTATTTGGATCATGTATCAGAATTAATGCGCGAAACGAATACCACCCTTATCACTGGTATCATTAACTACCAACGTGTTGATAATATTGATGAATATTACAATGCTGTGATCGTACTCGGTCAACCTGAACAGCATGATAATCATTCCCCTATTAATGACCGTTATTACAAAAATAAATTATTGCCCATTGGTGAGTTCGTTCCGTTTGAAGATCTGTTAAGACCGATTGCGCCCTTATTTAATTTACCGATGTCATCATTCCAACGTGGTGGTGAGGAACAATTGAATTTATTAGCAAGTAACGTGCATATTGCCACCGCAATTTGCTATGAAATCGCCTTTAACCAGACCCTAGTACACACTGTAACGCCTGATACAGGCTTTATTTTAACGGTGAGTAACGATGCGTGGTTTGGCACTTCAATAGGTCCAGATCAGCATTTAGAGATCGCGAGAATGCGCGCATTTGAATTCCAGCGTCCGGTAATCCGCAGTACTAATACAGGTATCACTGCTATTTACGATGCACAAGGTCAAGAAGTGGGCCGTATAGCTCAATTCGAAAAAGCCGTATTACGTGCACAAGTAACGCCTTATCAAGGGACGACCCCTTTTAACCGTTATGGTAATACACCCTTATTAATACTGGCATTTATGTTATTCGCAGGTGTAATAAGTCATCATTTATTGACGAAGAAAAGAAAAACTAAAAGTCAGCTCAACGTCTCCTTATAAATAAATCGCGTAAATGACTAAGTAATAAAAATGGCACTCTAGAGTGCCATTTTTGTCATTCAATATCCCCGTATGAGTCGTCGCTCACGATAACATCAGTATTTATATCAACAATGCTACTTTAGTTTTCGCAATATAAAAAATAGTCACAAAAAACACCATAGTCACTGCAATACAGAACTGACGTACTTTTAAGTTCATCTGAGGCTTAAACGCTAACATCGCAAATCCAACGTAAGCAAATAACAGCACAAATTTTTCAGTTACCCAAGCATCAACGAATGGGTATTGATTGATCGTCACGCATAACGCGAAACCAGATAAAATAAGTATCAAATTAAGTACTTTATGGATCTTAAAAAAAACTTCATTGTTAATATATTCAGAACCTTTGATCGCCCAAAATGTACGTAATGCAAAACTTAACAAACTGACCAACAATAAAGCTAAATGAGCTTTCAACAGCAATGGATACATAATAGTTCCGTTAAAAGAATAGAAATAAGGGTTGTTATCATAACCAGCAATCTAAAATCTGCTTTGACACAGATCATCAAGTAACAACAGCGTAACAATTTAGACCGTATACTCTTGCTCTACAAATCGGTAAACTAGCGCAACTATATATACCCAAGCTACTTCAAGATGCGCAATCAGCATTTTGAAGTAACTTGGGTATATAGCTAAACAAACACGACTATCTAGCCAAGAGAGATAAGCAATGCAAGTTAAAGTCATTCCAGTTACGCCTTTTGAACAAAATTGCAGTCTATTAATCTGCCCTGAAACCAATAAAGCCGCGATTGTTGATCCCGGAGGTGACATTGAAAAGATTATTAGCCAAGTAAAGCAACATGGCGTAGAAGTAGAGAAGATCTTTTTAACACATGCTCATATTGATCACGTTGGCGGCACTGAAGCACTTGCTGCAGCATTAAAGGTATCTATTGAAGGTCCACATATTGCAGATAAGTTTTGGTTAGACAAACTACCAATGCAAGGTCAGATGTTCGGCTTTCCAGAAGTACCACCGTTTGAACCACAACGCTGGTTAGAGCACGGTGATATCATCTCATTTGGTAATCAAGAATTAACTGCTCTCCATACCCCAGGTCATACACCCGGGCACGTGGTATTTAATCACGTAGCAACGAAACAAGTGATTGTTGGTGATGTATTATTCAATGGCTCTGTCGGTCGTACTGATTTCCCACAAGGTTGCTTTAATACCTTGATGACAGCGATCAAAGGCCAGTTATGGACATTACCAGAAGAAACAGTATTTTTCCCAGGTCATGGACCAACATCGACTATCGGTCACGAAAAAAGAACTAATCCGCACGTAAGATAGTGGACTGACTGAACGCGGCCTACGAGCCTTGGAAACGATATTTAAGCCCAAGTATATTGAAATATGCTTGGGCTTTTTTCTATCTCCAATTTCAGGCACAAAAAAGCCTCTATTTCTAATAAAAAGTTTTCGATTCAGGTTTTCGTTGTTTGTTGGCAAAGAGAAAGCGGACGACTTTCTACAAACCACAACCCGCGAAGCCTTCGGCAGCGTGACAGGCCGCCTCTTTTAGGTAAACAGTCTAACCAACTGAACTACCACTCCGAACAATCTGTATTTTTTGCATCCTAAATTTCAGGCACAAAAAAAGCCTGAATCTTTCGATTCAGGCTTTCGTTGTTGTTGGCAAAGAGAAAGCGGACGGCTTTCTACAAACCACAACCCGCGAAGCCTTCGGCAGCGTGACAGGCCGCCTTTTTTATGTAAACAGTCTAACCAACTGAACTACCACTCCGAACAATCTGTATTTTTTGTATCCTGAATTTCAGGCACAAAAAAAGCCTGAATCTTTCGATTCAGGCTTTCGTTGTTGTTGGCAAAGAGAGAGTGAACGGCTTTCTATAAACCACAACCCGCGACCCTCGGCGTGACAGGCCGCCTTTTTTGGTAAACAGTCTAACCAACTGTACTACCACTCCGAACAATCTGTATTTTTTGTATCCTAAATTTCAGGCACAAAAAAAGCCTGAATCTTTCGATTCAGGCTTTCGTTGTTGTTGGCGGAGTGGACGGGACTCGAACCCGCGACCCCCGGCGTGACAGGCCGGTATTCTAACCAACTGAACTACCACTCCGCACAATCTGTGCTAATGTTTCCATCAGTCTATTCTGTATACAAGGTATAAAACCTTGATTGTAGT
>NZ_LOCN01000008.1 GCF_001574435.1 Moritella sp. JT01 | reverse complement strand
TCTGCAAGTGCTCACACAGATTGCTTGAATAAATTGTTAAAGAGCATTGACCTTGACGTCTTTCGTCGTGGTCAGGCTGCGTATTCTACGCAAACCGAATTTGAAGTCAAGCATATATTTATGCTTTATTCAGGACGCTTAAAAAGTAACCGGGGTCGATTTTAAACACCTTTACTGAGCGACGTTTGCCGTGTCAGTGGGCGCTATTATAGATAAAACAATTTGATAGGCAAGCATTTCAACGTCAGGCATTACAAATATTATTACATGAGCGATTAACCAACGACCACTGGTTAAATTTAACGCTGAACGTCAATGTATCGTTATATTAAGCAAACTAATCTATAAGGTTTTCGCAAATGACTTCACTTTAGCCCAATCAGTAAACTCAATATCTTTCGTCTTATCAGTACTACCTCCGGTTATTTTCATAATCAACTGGATAATAAGTGTTTGCCACCAATTATATTTTGAATATAACAATGCGCCTGCAAATACGGCTTGCTGCTTGGGTACCCAATTCGACTTTTCTAAAAATGCCTGCATATATGCATTCGTTTCAGGGGTATTCTTTTCAGCTTTTCTTGCGGTTAAGTTTACACAGAAAAAACTATTCTCTTTTGCTTCAAGCTCTGCTTTATGCGTCGCAACAAATTGATAGAGCTTTTTATTCAAATGACCATAACGTACAGAGCCACCAATAACGACTTTATCAAAAATAGCCATATCAAGATGCTGGCATTCTTCAAGGCTCATAACTTCACAATGATACTTATTGGCAATAGACTCCTCGATAGCTTTAATTATCTTTAAGGTTTGACCATCAACGGTAGAATACAGTACTAACATTTTTTTCATTTATATGATTCCATTTAACTACGCCAGAAAGCTGGAGTAAATAAAATTAATAAGGTAAAGACTTCTAAACGACCAAACAACATAGCGACAACTAATATCCATTTTGCACTGTCATTAACGTCACCAAAATGTACCGCAACTTGTCCGAGTCCCGGCCCTAAGTTATTTAATGTTGCAACCACAGCAGAAAAGGCCGATAGCTCATCCATACCGGTCGCGATCAATGCCAACATACAAATAACAAATACTAAGGCATAAGCAGAAAAGAATCCCCAAACCGCATCGATAACACGATCGGGTAATACTTTTTTGCCTAATTTAATCTTATATACGGCACGAGGATGTACTAAACGTTTCATTTCGCGCATACCTTGTAAATAAAGTAATAGGATACGCACCACCTTCATACCACCACCAGTAGAACCAGCACAACCACCAATGAAACTCGAAAACACAAGCAGTACAGGCAAGAACAATGGCCAATCGTGGAAACTAGTCGTCGTAAATCCTGCAGTTGTTGAAATTGACACGGCCTGAAAAACAGCTTTGTCTAGTGCCATTTCAGGGGAATCATAAACACCTTTAGACAAGAGGATAAAGAAGCAAATAGCCACAAGCGTAAGCTGCACAAATAAGAATGTACGTAATTCCGGATCATGTAAGTAAGCGCCAGGTTTAAAACCTTTAATTGAGAATGCGGCAAAATGCAGTGAAAAGTTCATCCCCGCAATAATTAAGAACACCACAGTGATCATATTAATAATCGAACTATCAAAATGACCCATACTACTATCGTGTGTAGAGAAACCACCGATTGCAATAGTCGAAAAGCTATGCGCAATAGCATCAAAAATAGTCATTCCTGCCAGCCAAAATGCCATTGCGCAAATAACTGTAAGACATAAATAAATATACCAAAGTGCTTTTGCTGTTTCAGCAATACGAGGCGTCATCTTAGAGTCTTTGACTGGGCCGGGGGTTTCTGCACGATAAAGCTGCATACCACCAATACCTAAAACAGGTAATACGGCAACAGCAAGTACAATAATACCCATACCACCTAGCCATTGTAAAAACTGGCGATAAAACAGCAATGCTTTAGGTAATTCATCAAGTCCAACTATAACGGTTGCACCTGTTGTTGTTAAACCAGAGAAAGATTCAAAGAATGCACCAGCGACACTGAGATCTGGTTGATCGGAAAGAATAAAAGGTAACGCACCAACACTCCCTAGTACTGTCCAAAACAAAACTACAATCAGGAAACCATCTTTAGCTTTTAATTCTTTTTTATAATTGCGGTTTTGGTACCATACGATACTGCCTAACGTGACACAAAAAGCAAACGAATTAATGAAGACGAGACCACCACCATCCTTATATATTGCGGCGATCAGTGCAGGGAATATCATGGTTACACTAAAGATGGTAACTAATATCCCAACAATTCTTAAAATTGCCCTGAATTGCATTATTATTTTTTTCCCTAAATATTAATCGACCACTTTGACATTAACTTGGCCATTCGTTTTATTTTTAACCGCAATAATAAACGCTTGCGTATGTCTTGCATCAACATCAAGCTGCATTATTACTTGTTCACCATATTCGGCATGTTTTAATTTACCATTATATACTGAAAATAAGCGCTCTATTGCGGCTATTTGAGCATAATCACAAGTTAAATTAAGTTCTGCATATATAAAACATTCAATAGGATCAATCAATTTTAATACTTGTTGTACACCGCCTGCATATGCACGCGCTAACCCTCCAGTACCTAATTTAATTCCACCATAATAACGTACAACAACCGCGGTCATTTCCCCTACGTCACAGCCCATTAAGCAATGAAGAATAGGCTTACCCGCGGTACCTGAAGGTTCACCGTCATCACTAAAACCATATTGTTGCCCGTCACTGGGGCGTCCAGCAACAAATGCCCAACAATGATGACGCGCATCAGGGTGTTGTGCTTTGATTGTCCGAACAAATTGCTCGGCTATTTGGCGTCCTTTGGTTGGTGCTAGATAAGTAATAAAACGGCTTTTTTTTATTTCTTCAGTATATTCATAGGCCTGCTCTAAAACAAAATAAGGGCTATTCGCTATCATTTAAATCCTGTGTATTTGGTGCTGATGAGATACTCATCGCTATTCTACTGTTATATGCCTGTTGATAATAGCAGGTTCAGGATCACAAATTTTAAAAGTTAAGTGATGGTCATTTTTTTTTATTAAACATTCATCAACAAACATCTAACAATTAAAAACAGTTGTAAGCCGAACTATATGGGGCACACAAAACCAAAAAACAACAACATTAAAGAGTTAACCACCAAAAACAAGCTTAAACAAAGTGCTTAGTGCTAAACTGAAAGACAAATAACTTATTTTACGAGTATTGTCACCCTCTCTATCCCTCCCAACAACTATACTACTTAGTGATTAGATTAGTATGACCCCTTCGATAAAAATTTAAACAGTCGTTTAAAATAAGTGTTGAAATATTGTTAGATTATCGACAGAATGAGATCAACCAGTGCCCTACATAGCTGGTAAATAGCAAACGGAGCTGATGATCACCATCGCTTTAGCAAGGAGAAACGTAATGATTTACCAAGCCGAACAACTCTCGGTCACTCTATTAGAAGATGGCATCGCAGAATTAAAATATGACGCGAAAGGCCCTGTTAATAAATTTGATCAAGCAACATTACAAGCATTAACTGAAGCTGTAAAAGTATTACAGACTAATTCAGACATTAAAGGATTAATTCAAACATCAGGTAAAGGTGCATTCATCGTTGGCGCTGATATCACTGAATTCCTTGAACTCTTTAAACTACCTGACGCTGAATTATTAGGTTGGTTGGAACAAGCAAATGCAGTATTCAATGCCATTGAAGACCTGCCATATCCAACAATCTCAGCCGTAAACGGTCATGCACTGGGCGGTGGTTGTGAAGCAATTCTTGCAACAGACTTCCGTGTAGCAGACACAACAGCACGTATCGGTTTACCTGAGACTAAATTAGGTATCATGCCTGGTTTCGGTGGCACAGTACGTTTACCACGCCTGATCGGTGCAGATAATGCTGTTGAATGGATCACAACAGGTAAAGATTATAAAGCACCTGCGGCCCTTAAATTTGGCACTGTAGATGCGGTTGTAGCACCTGAAAAATTACGTGATGCAGCACTATCAATGGTTAAAGATGCGATTGCAGGAAAACTTGACTGGCAATCACGTCGTGCGCAAAAACAAGCACCATTAGGTTTAAATAAAATTGAAGCAACAATGAGCTTCTCTACTGCACTAGGCATGGTATACGCGAAAGCAGGTAAACATTACCCAGCACCGACTGCAGCAGTGAAGACTATTGAAGCAGCAGCAAGAATGGAGCGTACAGGTGCACTTGGTGTAGAAGCAGCAACATTCATTAAACTTGCTAAAACAGATGCTGCACAAGCATTAGTTGGCTTATTCTTAAGTGACCAAGCATTAAAAGCAGGCGCGAAGAAAGCAGCAAAAGCAGGTAAAACAACAAATAAAGCCGCTGTACTTGGCGCTGGCATTATGGGTGGCGGTATCGCTTACCAATCAGCGGTTAAAGGCACACCTGTTATCATGAAAGATATCAATGATGCAGCACTTGACCTAGGTATGGCGACAGCGTCTGGTTTATTAACAACGCAACTTAAGCGTGGCCGTATTGACGGTACTAAACTGGCTAAAGTTATTTCTTCAATCACACCAACACTAAGCTATAACTCAGTTGATGAAGCTGACATTATCGTAGAAGCGGTTGTTGAAAATCCAAAAATTAAAGCGGCTGTATTAGCTGAATTGGAAGATAACGTAAGTGCAGACACAGTCATCACTTCAAATACGTCGACGATTCCAATTAACGTACTAGCGAAGAGCTTAAAACGCCCTGAACAATTCTGTGGTATGCACTTCTTCAACCCAGTCCACAAAATGCCACTTGTAGAAATCATCCGTGGTGAGAAATCATCTGATGAAACAATTGCTACAACAGTTGCATACGCAGCAAAAATGGGTAAAACACCTATCGTGGTAAACGACTGCCCAGGGTTCTTCGTTAACCGCGTATTATTCCCATACTTCTTCGGTTTCTCAAAACTCATCGCTGATGGCGCTGATTTTGTTGCTGTAGATAAAGTAATGGAAAAAGAGTTCGGCTGGCCAATGGGTCCTGCATACCTACTCGACGTTGTAGGTATTGATACTGGTCACCATGCAGCAGCGGTTATGGCTGACGGTTTCCCAGAGCGTATGGCTAAAACAGGCAAAGATTCTATCGATGTGATGTTCGAAGCAACGCGTTATGGTCAGAAGAATGGTGTAGGTTTCTACTCTTACGCAAAAGACCGTCGTGGTCGCGTACAAAAAACACCAGATGCAAAAAGCTATGAACTGCTTGCTGAAGTGGCAAGCGAGAAAGCTGATTTCTCGAAAGATGACATTATTGCTCGCTGCATGATCCCAATGATTAACGAAGTTGTTCGTTGTCTTGAAGAAGGTATTGTTGCTACGCCAGGTGATGCTGATATGGCACTTATTTATGGTATTGGTTTCCCTCCATTCCGTGGCGGTGTGTTCCGTTATCTAGACACGATGGGACTAGATAAATACATTGCATTAGCAGATTCATTTGCTGATTTAGGACCACTTTACCAAGTAACTGATGGCTTGCGTCAACGCGCAGCTGACGGCAAAACTTTTTACTAAGACACGAACGAGGATAATAAAATGAGAGATGTAGTTGTAATCGATTGCCTACGTACACCTATGGGTCGTTCTAAAGCCGGTGCATTCCGTCACGTTCGTGCTGAAGATCTATCTGCAAAATTAATGAAAGGCTTACTTGACCGTAACCCTAAAGTCGATCCAAATGACATCGAAGATGTTTATTGGGGTTGTGTTCAGCAAACGCTAGAGCAAGGTTTTAATATCGCCCGTAATGCTTCATTACTTGCAGGTATCCCTATCACAGCAGGCGCAACAACCGTTAACCGTCTATGTGGTTCATCAATGCAAGCTATCCATGATGCAACGCGTGCTATCGCGATGGGCGACGGTGACGTCATGATCATTGGTGGTGTAGAGCACATGGGGCACGTACCGATGAACCACGGTGTTGATTTCCACGTTGGTCTGGCTAAATCTACTGCGAAAGCAGCGGGTATGATGGGTCTAACAGCTGAAATGTTAGGTAAAATGCATGGTATTACACGTGAACAACAAGATGCATTTGCTGTTCGTTCACACAAATTAGCACAAGCAGCGACTGTTTCAGGTCGTTTTAAACGTGAAATTCTGCCTATCGAAGGTCACGATGCTGATGGCGTATTAAAATTGTATGATTTCGATGAAGTAATTCGTCCAGAAACAACAATGGAAAGCCTCGCTGGTTTACGTCCTGTATTTGATCCAGTAAACGGTACCGTAACCGCCGGTACGTCATCTGCGTTATCAGATGGTGCTTCAGCGATGTTACTTATGTCTGCTGACAAAGCCAAAGAACTGGGTCTTAAGCCACGTGCAAGAATTGTTTCAATGGCTGTCGCAGGTTGTGACCCATCAATCATGGGTTACGGTCCAGTACCAGCAACGAAGAAAGCACTTAAGCGTGCAGGTCTAACCATTGACGATATCGATGTATTCGAATTAAACGAAGCATTCGCAGCGCAATCTTTACCTTGTGTTAAAGATCTTGGCTTAGAAGATGTTGTTGATACTAAGATTAACCTTAACGGTGGCGCAATCTCATTAGGTCACCCTCTAGGTTGTTCTGGTTCACGTATCTCAACTACGCTTGTTAACGAACTTGAAGTTCAAGGCGGTAGATATGGTCTAGCGACTATGTGTATCGGTCTTGGTCAAGGTATCGCGACTATCTTTGAGCGTATCGAAGACTAAAAACAACGGTATAAAACATACGGTTAGTTAATCTATATCAAGCCAACTATGACGATAGTTGGCTTTTTTATGTTCTTCTTAAAATGTTCTTCTTGAAATTTCCCCCTCCAAGCGGTTCAATACAAGTTACGCAATGTAAATAATGGACTGGGCATGAGCACAAAAAAGCAAATATTAGTAGTTGACGATGACGTTGAGATCAAAGAATTACTCAGTGAATATCTCGAACAAGCTGGATTTTCAGTGCTGACAGCCGGTGAAGGCAAAGAAATGCAACGTGTCTTAGCCACCAATACACCCGACCTGATTGTCTTAGATGTGATGATGCCAGGTGATGATGGTTTTACTTTATGCCAAAAAATTCGCCGAACCTCACAAGTACCGATAATCATGTTAACAGCAAACTCAGATGAAGCTGATCGCATTGTCGGTTTAGAAATTGGCGCTGATGATTACATGGCTAAACCGTTTAGTCCGCGAGAATTGCTGGCGCGAATCAAAGCCTTATTACGCCGTTCAAGTTACACCAAACCAACGCAAGGTCGCTATTTTGTTTTTGCTCATTGGAAACTTGATACATTAACACGCCAATTAATTAATCAACATGATAGCAGTACAACAGAACTGTCAGGCAGTGAATTCAATATGCTGAAACTGTTTGTAACTAACCCAAATCAAGTACTGAGTCGTGATGCCCTTTCGGATGCGACCCGCGGTCGAGAAGCGCTCCCCCTCGAGCGAGGCATCGATATTCAACTCAGTCGATTACGTCAAAAACTAGGAGATAATAGTAAAAGTCCGACCTTGATAAAGACCATCCGCGGTCGTGGTTATGTCTTGATCACCGAAGTTTCCTATGACGCTTAAAGAGCATATTTACCGCCAACTGCCCAGCTCTTTAGTCTCTAGAATGTTATTACTGACACTGTTATCAATCGCCACCGCGCAGTTAATTTCAACCAGTATTTGGTATAATTTTAGTAAAGATAAAGAACTCGAAGGATTAAAAAACACCGCGAAAAGCATGGCTCAAAATATAGCCTCGACCGCAACCTTCTTTAATTCCTTACCCTTGCAATATCGTCACATCGTATTAGAACAGTTACGCGATTTTGGTGGCAGCCGCTATTTTGTATCATTAAATGAAGTTGAAATTAACATCGTTCCCGTTGCCAACAGTGAAATGAAACGTGTAGTACTCGATGAATTTCAGCGTGTGCTCGGTAATAAACTGGGTAATAATATCGTCATTAAAACGGAATTTTCTCACCCCAAAACCTTACACGTATTAAACAACGATATCCTGTTATCCGAATTACCTCGTTCTTGGGCACACTACTCACTCACGCTAGAACCGTTAAACCCACCCGTATTAGTAATACAAATGATGTTAGCACCTGATGAATGGCTATATATCGCCGCATTGCTACCGGCACCTTATGTATCCCTTAATGATACATTGGTAAGTAATGATCAACTGTTTTTCATCTTTCTTATCACAGCTAATTTAATGTGGATGATCTACATATTAGTGCGCTGGCAAACCAAACCACTTAAAAAATTGGCAGCGGCAGCGGCGACATTAAGCCAAGATCTAGACCAACCTCTGCTTGAAGAAAAAGGCGCATCGGAATTAGTGATTGCCACTAAAGCATTTAACCGTATGCACTTACGAATAAAGCGTTATATTGACGATCGAGAACGTTTATTTCGTTCTATATCTCACGATTTAAAAACCCCTATCACGCGACTACGTTTACGGGCAGAGTTACTCAATGACGATGTAAAAACAGCGAAATTCAATAATGATCTCGACCAATTAGAAATGATGGTTAAAGGGGCTCTGCAGTGTGTGAAAGATACCGATATTCACGAAAACAGTGCACCCATTGATATACAAGAGTTACTGTATGAGATCACTGAACATCATAATCACAGTACCGAAAAAGTGACCTTTGCATTTCCAAAACTGGCCATTCACTATTATGGAAAACCCCTTGCAATCAAACGCTGTCTAACTAATTTGGTTGAAAATGGCATCAAATATGGGGAGTTCTTACACCTGATCGTAGAACAACAACAAGAACACATCGTCATTTGCCTGATTGATTCAGGTCCTGGTATTCCAGAAGATATGTTAGAAGATATTTTTACACCTTATACACGTATAGCTCAAGATAGTGAAGGATCAGGGTTAGGTTTAAGTATTGCTCGCAGTATAGCGAGTGCCCATGGCGGTACACTCACCTTACACAATCGAGAAAATTCAGGATTAAAAGTGATCTTACGACTCCCGCACAAACCATCATCACGGATATAATAATGAGCACCATCATAAGTAATCGCATCCAACGACTCTTTATACTACTGAGTGTTTTATTCACTTCCCCTGCAATAGCAAGCCAAGTAGAAGTATTACATTGGTGGACATCCGGTGGTGAACTTGATGCCCTCAGCGAACTACAAAATAAAGTCGAAGAAACAGATAATACCTGGCTCGACTTTGCCATTAAAGGTGGCGGTGGTAATAGTGCGTTAACGGTATTACGTTCGCGAGCGGTATCGGGGAATCCACCTACAGCAGCATTAATCAAAGGCCATAATATTCAAGAATGGGCAAAGCTGGGCTTTCTTACCTCGTTAGACGACATCGCCAAACAGGAACAATGGGACGCTAAACTCCCAGCCTTCATTAAGCCGGTGATGAAATACCAAGGGCATTACGTGGCAGTACCGATTAATATTCATCGTATTAATTGGTTATGGTTCAATGAAACAATTTTTAACAAAACGAACATTGCTATTCCCCGCGATCTCACCGAGTTGATCACGGCATTACCACAGCTTGAAGTCGCTGGTTACTTACCAATAGCCCATACATCTGAACCCTGGGCTGATGCGATTTTATTTGAGTCCATCAGTTTATCGATTCTTGGTGCAGAGCAATATAAGCAGGCTTTTGTCGACCTTAATCCACAAGTATTATCATCATCAGCGATGATCCAAGCTTTTGCTAAATTACGCATGATATCGTTATTCATCGATGTAAATGCCAAAAATCGGACTTGGGAGCAGTCCACTAAACTCTTGATTGAAGATCAAGCAGCGATACAAATCATGGGTGATTGGGTCGCGGGTAAATTACTCCAAGAAAAGCAGCAATTAAATACTAAAATCCACTGTATCCCCTTCCCTGGCACTGCAGGTATATTTAGCTACAATGTTGATAGTTTTGCTTTTTTTAAATTAAAAAGTGTATCATCAGAAGTCAAAAAAGCACAAAATACCCTAGCGAGTATCATATTGACCCCTGAGTTACAGCGTGATTTTAACGCCAAAAAAGGTTCACTACCCATTATTGATACAGCCGATAAGCGTAATTTTAATGCTTGTACGCAGCAGGCATACCAAGACTATCAACAAGCAACCCGAGACAACACATTAGTACCTACCTTTTCTCAGGCAATGGCAACGACAACCTATGTGCAGTCAGCAATAACACGGGTAATCAGTAGTTTTATTTATGATAAAAGTATTACTAATGAAGCGGCAGTAGTACAACTCGCCAATGCCATTAAAGCAGCACAGTAAAACACAGAACAACGTGAACACTATTTTTATAAGGGACTAATCACGCATGCTACAGCAATGGCGAAAGCTGACTTATTTAACAGCCAACAGTAATTTTTTTATTGCGCTAAAAGCATTTTTAGCATCAATAACCTTATTGATCCCTGGCTATTTCCTCGAATTATCGGCCTTTTCAGTTACTGCCGTACTCGGTATTGTGGCCGCGGTAATTTCAGAAGGTGATGACAGCATTAAGCAGCGTATTATTAATAGTTTACTGGCGTTATTTTGCTTTGCAGTCTCCTCATTATTAGTCAGCCTGCTATTCCCTTATCCTTTATTTTTTTTAATTGGCAGTTGTTTATTTAGCTTTGCGATCATCATTCTTGGTTCCTTAGGTAAACGCTATGTCACCATCAGTTTTGCTACTTTGATGATTGCAGTTTATACCATGCTAGGATTAAGCCATGATGCTGAATCCGCAACGTTACTCACTACTGAAGTCGAATTTAATCCTTATTCTTTACTCCTCATTGCCGGTGCGGCTTGGTATTTTATTATCTCGACAGTACTGCTTAAGGTAACTTTATATAACCCGATCAGAGAGCAATTAGCTGACATTTATTTTTCACTGGGGTTATACCAACAAGAAAAAGCCAAATTTTTCTCACAAAAAAAACATGACCATAAAACCATTCGCCATACTTTATCGACGTTGAATATTAATATCGTCAATGCCATGTCGGCATGTCGTACTAACATTGACTACCATATGGATAAAAGTCTATCCCATGAACTTCAACACCTGATACACCTTTATCAAGAAGCGCAAGAACTCCATGAAAAAATGACATCCAGCCATTTTCATTATGATTCACTAAAACGTAATTTAAATAACGATTTGATTATCAGTGGGTTTGAGCAGGTGTTAAAACAACTGGCTAACGCTTGCACACAAAGGGCTAATGCAACGCTATACAAGCAAGCTTATGCACATGATAATGGCCTGACGTGGTCATTGGCTATTTTAAAACAAGAATTGCTGACATTAGAAAAATCTGTGGAATGGCAACTCTTTGGCCCGCTAAAATTATTGTTTCGTAATTTATGCAAGGCTGATGAGCTATTAATTAATAGCGAGCCCACAAGTGAGCATGAATTCTTAGTCATGGCGCCACGTGAGCGATTATCAATAAAACAACGACTCACTAACGCATTACACTTATCCAGCCCAGTATTCCGCCATGCCATTCGCTTAACCATCGGTATCGCATTAGGAATAGGGATTATTTTTGCTTCTGATCTACATGGATATTGGGTGGTGTTAACGACATTATTTGTGCTTCAGCCCAGTTACAGTGCGACTCGACTTAAATTAAAACAGCGTATCACAGGTACGTTGATGGGCATCATCATCGGTGCTATTTTGCTCTACCTGTTCCCGACAGAACGTAGTCAGTTATTATTATTGGCAATATCGGCATTCTTGTTCTTTTATTATTTACGTAAAAATTACAGTCGCGCGGTTACCTATATAACATTGCTGGTATTACTGGCCTTTAACGTGCTTTACCAACAAGGTTATATCGTGACGCTCCCACGTATAATCGATACCTTAACGGGTTGTAGTATTGCCTACCTACTGGTTAAATTAGTACTGCCAAATTGGCAATATAAGCAATTCCCGAAGTATTTGGTCGAAGCGATCACCGCTAATCAGGCTTACTTTCACGAGATCATTAATCAATATGTCTCAGGGAAAAACAATGAATTACCGTATCGCGTTTCGCGCCGTAAAGCCTATGTAGCAGATAGCCACTTGACCGCCTCTTGGAAAGACATGCAAGTTGAGCCTAACGATAAGCGGCATAAACTGAATCATGTTTACGATATTTCTCGTCGGAACCATGCCATGTTATCGGCATTATCTGCATTAGGCGTACACAGAAATAAAATTATTGATGTGAGATTACAACAAGACCTACGCCTAGTGGAGCAAATGATTACTCAGGCGTTAGCACAAACGAAAAACACTATTTTGTCGCCAATCAATGATAATAACTTTTATATTAGTGAGCTTGAGAAGTTACTCAAACGCTATGAAAATGATGATAATAAACATACGCTATTATTAATTCAGAAACTGAAACAGATTGCAGAAATTACTGAAGAGTTGCAGATCATGGCAGATGAGATGAATCTCGTTGCAGATACTCCTGCACGCAGTAACGTGCAAGAGTCATGAACGTATTAGCTATAATCGTGGTACGGATTAATTTGAGCTAACTTGATGGCGTTTACAAAGCCTTGTAAACGCACTTCTTCAGTCGTGATATTCACACCGCTTTCGTCAATCACCGCATTGCCAAATTCATAACGGATATTTTCATCGCCAAAACAAGCCTTGTTATCATTCGTTTTAGCCGTTTTTTGGATCTTATTATTTTTTTCATGGTAAGCGCTTACTACCGACTTACCGTATTTAGCTTCGAGCATGGTTAATGTTTGCTGAGGTGATAACACCAAACCACTGGCATTATTACCACCAAAGCCTTTAGCATTTAAGATCACCGCTTTCATTTCTTGACCTTTATCACCAACAAACTTGTGGTCAGTTAAGATATTCAAGTTGGTCTGATGTACGTCATCGGCAATATGATCAATGGTTTTAATCCCTGGGATCCAGCCGTGCTGCCAAACACCGAGTGAGGCGACTAATTGATCACCTGCAGCAGCGCCCATAGAATGACCGACATAAGATTTAATTGCCGTCACAGGCCAATTTTTAATATTAAAACTGGTCGCGACTTCACTCAAAATATGGCTTTCAGTCACGCGGTTTTGTGGTGTTCCGGTACCATGCGCCTGTACAAAAGTATGTTGTAAACCTGCTTCGCCTAAAATTGCTTTCGCTAATGCGGTGGCTTTTGCGACGGTCACATAGTTACCAATGCCCGGCGCTGAAATTGATTTTTTATTAGCATCGGCATTAATAAATACATCGGCAACAGAGCCATAAATAGACACACCCAGCTCTAATGCAAGTTCATCATCCATCAACACCACAAATTGCGCTGACTCTGCCATCGTAAACCCTGCATTCGATGAGAATGGACGACAGGCGCGGCGATTATCAACCGTATCACTGTTATCCAATGCTTTTAACTGATCATCTTCAGCCAAGGCCCCCATCACGCGGAACCCCTCCATGACTCCAGTTTCAACAGGTGCTTCAGCGTTTCCCACGATAGCGACTTTTGACTTGCCAGACTGAATATCTAACATCCCCTGACGCAAGTTATATAAGAAACTCGCACAAGCGCCCATGTTGGTGCCGGTAGTACCAGCACTGTTGATCACATAACTATTAATGAAATCAGCAGGCATTTCGGCTAACGCCATTGCCATCATTTTAGAGCTGACACGACCGCCTTTAAAATAGGCAGAAAGCATGCCGCCAAATGAATTTTCGTCTACTTGCCCTAATGCACTACCAGCATAAACAGATACTTCATCAGGGTTAATTAAGTTAAGTATGCTATCCCAATCAATGCCCAAAGAATTTAGCGCATCGGATGCACCATATACTGTGAGTTTCAAACCACGAGGGTGCGAACGTGAATTGTATAATTTATCTAAGTCAAAGCCCGTAGGAATATTACCGGCACTTGATACTGGATAAGTAATGGTGTCATGAACTAACGCCTCGAATTCACCCTCAACAACAACTTCAACGGTTTTATTATCCACGTCGGTAAGTGACCAATTCGCTGGAATCGTCTGTGGTAATTTAGATTTTTTCAATTGAAATGTAATTGGCGCTGCACCTGGCGCTAATTTAGCTTTACGCTGAAAAGGTACGGCTTCAGGAACAAATGTAGTGGTACGGCGCACTAACGTACCCGCTTTAATCTGGGCAATAATGTCAGCATTAATATCGTTAGTATCTAATCCCATACGCTGCGCGAGGTCTTGCCAAGTACTGGCCATGACATCTTCTTTCAGGACATCACACACTAAACGCTTATAACTGTGGAAACCAGAACTACGTCCGGCTGCATTAATTCCACCTAAACCAACAATTAACGGTAACTTTGCCATTTTATTACATCTCAATTCGAATCTCAGCTATTGCTAGATAGTCTAGCAAGTTATACTAACAATACACTTTCAACTGTGCCAATAACCATGATGGTTATGCCAATGTAGATTTTAAGCCTATAAAATCAAGGTACAGAACCATAAACAAATAGATATACTAAGTTTAGAACGCAACAGAATGGGAGCTTGATATGAAAATTGGATTTGTACTTTATGATAAAGCATTAGTCACTGGGATCTCCTTAGCCGCAGAAATGCTATCCGGCGCCTCTCGCTTACGCGACCGAAAAACCCAGCATCAAGATCCGTTAGAAATAAAATTAATTTCGACCAGTTTAGAGGCTAAATCACTCACCGCAGGGTTACGTTTACAACCCGATCTAACTTTTTCCTGCGAGCAAGAATTTGATCTTGTTATCTTTCCGCCTATGTGGGGAAACCCTTTAGTATCAATTATTAAACAGAAAGAAATCATTCCGTGGTTACATCGACAATATAACCAAGGCGCGAAAATACTATCGACTGGTACCGGAGTTTGCTGGTTAGCAGAAGCTGGATTACTTGATGGCCTACCCGCAACAACACACTGGTATTTTTACGATCAATTTAGCCAACAATACCCACAAGTCAAACTCAATCGTCAAGCCTCTATCACTGCCGCAAACGGTTTATATTGTGCAGGCAGTATTAACTCGCAATCAGAAATGATGTTGTTTTTAATTAATGAAATGTTTGGTAAGAAAATAGCGAGCGTCATTGAAAATCATTTCTCCCATGAAATATCACGTACTCAGCAGCAACCTTTCTACCAAATTGGCGGCCAAGTACAATTTGATGAATCGATAGCCTTCGCACAAGATTGGATGCAGCGTAATATGGCTAACGTCATTACTAATCAAATAGTTGCCGATGTTTGTCAATTACCACTACGCACTTTCAATCGCCGCTTCAAAGAACAAGTGGGACAAACCCCAAATCAGTTCCTGTTAACCCTGAGACTAGAAACTGCACAAGTGCTATTACGCGACTTTGGCCTAACTATGTGTGATGTCGCCGAACAAGTCGGTTTTCGTGACGCTTATTATTTCAAAAAAAAATTCCAGCAACACTTTGATATGGCTCCAAAACAATATCGAGACATGGTGAAAGCCAAGGTTTTTGTCGTTTAGCGGCTTGATAATCATTCTCATTCATATTAACATCGACATAAATTCAAGCCCAGAGTGGTTATTTATGTACGTATGTATTTGTCGCGGTATTACCGATAAACAGCTAATTAAGAGCATTGATGAAGGTGTGACAACAATGAAAGAATTAAGCACTGAGCTTGGTATCGGTAGTCAGTGTGGCAAGTGTTGCCAATGTGCGAAAAAGATCTTAAATCAGACCTTAATCAAACAAGCGCAACAACATCCACAGGTTGCTTAATCACACAGATAAAACCATTCACAATTACATCTGTGACTGTAAATAGTTATCTAAACCAGCGTGACGGATCAAATACTCCTGGCTTTCAATCCAATCGATTTGTTCTTCTACTTCTTCCAGTATGTCAGCGGCGAGATCTCGACTAATGTAATCTTGGCTCTTTTCACATTCCGCAATTAAGGTTTGTAATACCACCCGAATACTCAGTTCTAGTTCCATATTAAGGTGCAACATTTCTGGCGCATCCTCACCAATTGCCAGACGTCCTAAGTCTTGTAAGTTAGGTAACCCTTGTAAAAATAAAATCCTATTTATAAATTTATCCGCTTGTTTCATTTTTAAAATAGATTGCTTATAGTCTGCCTTATCTAGATGTTCCAATCCCCAATTTCGATACATACGGGCATGCAAAAAATACTGATTAATCGCCACTAATTTACACGCTAACGCTTTATTTAACAGAGTCAATATATGGTTGTCGCCTTGCATAAATAGTTCCTTAATAATGATTTAACTGTAACTGACTTAACGCTTGCTTAGCTCTCGATATGGGATTGAATATAGTTTTCTACACTAATTTTATGGATCAGACCTAACTGCTGCTCTAACCAATAAACATGATCTTCTTCTGTATCTGCCAACAAGGGTAAGAGTACTTCACGTGTTTGATAATCTCCTTCAGCTTCACATAACTTAATGCTGGCTTTAAGCGCTGTAACGACTTCCATTTCTAATACTAAATCGTTTGCTAACATGCTCGGGACATCATTTCCGATCAGTAGATCTCGGCGGTCTTTTAAATTCGGTATGCCTTCCAGAAATAAGATACGTTTTATAAGCGCGTCGGCGTGGGTGATCTCTTCTTGCATTTCATGATTAATTTGGTGATAGAGTTTTTCTAAACCCCAGTCTTGATACATACGGGAATGAGTAAAATACTGATCAATGGCAGCCAATTCATTGTGCAATAAACCATTTAAACTCGCGAGTACCTTAGTGTTGCCTTTCATAACTAACTCCAATAAACAGATAGTAGAATTAAGCTTAGATAACAATTTAAGTTTTACAATTTCAAGAACAGAAATTGCAGGCAAGATAACAAAACAGAGGGTATATGCCCTCTGTTTTGTTATTTATTTTCGTCGTCGTGTTTGGTTTTTTCCGCTTTATCTTCTTCAACAAAATAATCACTTAATTCCACCCAAACTGCGATCCCAACAATACTCAGCACCCCTAGCCAAGTACCTGTATCAGCAATAGGCACTTCCATAAGCATGATTAATAAAGCAAAAAAAGCGATTGAAGAATATACTTTTAGTCTGCCACTGGCTTGTAGTAACATACACACTCCTTGTTGATGGTTACTTAACGGCGCAAAACGAATATTGCGCGATCATTAACAATTTAACAACATAATGGTGATTTACCAATATATAATTACAATCACTCATTAATATTAGTCTATTTACGTATATTGACCACATAGAGAAAGCCTGATGAACTCATTATTTTCCGATCCAGAACATGAACTAGATGCCCTCGGTTTACGCTGTCCAGAACCTGTAATGATGGTAAGAAAAACAGTGAGGAAACTAGAGGATGGTCAAACGTTATTAATACTTGCAGACGACCCCGCGACAGTGCGAGATATCCCCAGTTTTTGTCAGTTTATGGATCACACCTTAGTGGCGAGTCAGACGGATCATTTACCGTATCAATACTTGATTAAAAAAGGTGTAAATTAGCCACTCGATATACGCGAATATCAACAAGGTATATTCGCGTCTCCCCTATACCCTGCCAACTTTCTGCCGAAGACTTGCTTACCTAGCTAAAATACCTGAAAAAACCACACTAACAATGCGAAATATTGTAATTTATCCTATATTCATATCTGCGCAGCAGGTATACTTTAATGATTATTTCTTTGCTTTATTGTGCAGATATCATGTCAAAATATAATGTTAAAACCTTTCAAGGGCTGATCCTAGCACTGCAGGATTACTGGGCTCGCCAAGGTTGTGCGATTGTACAACCATTCGATATGGAAGTAGGTGCCGGCACCTCTCACCCAATGACGTTTTTACGTTCATTAGGTCCAGAGCCAATGGCATTTGCTTATGTTCAACCATCACGTCGTCCTACCGATGGCCGTTATGGTGAAAATCCGAACCGTTTACAACACTACTATCAGTTCCAAGTAGTGCTAAAACCATCGCCAGCTAATATCCAAGAATTATACTTGGACTCACTGAAAGAAGTTGGTCTTGATCCATTAGTTCATGACATCCGCTTCGTTGAAGATAACTGGGAAAATCCAACATTGGGTGCCTGGGGTCTAGGTTGGGAAATCTGGCTAAATGGTATGGAAGTATCGCAATTTACTTATTTCCAAGCAGTTGGCGGTATCGAGTGTAAACCAGTTACTGGTGAAATGACTTATGGTCTTGAACGTCTTGCGATGTATATCCAAGAAGTAGACAGCGTCTATGACCTAGTATGGACAGACGGTCCACTGGGCACCGTTAAATACGGTGACATTTTCCACCAAAATGAAGTTGAGCAGTCTACTTACAACTTCGAGCATGCAAATGTTGATTTCCTATTTACTCTCTTTGATGAAAGTGAAAAAGAAGCGCAAAAGCTGCTAGATTTAGAAGTGCCGCTACCGCTACCAGCATACGAACGTATTCTTGATGCAGGCCACGCATTTAATATGCTAGATGCACGTCATGCAATCTCTGTGACTGAGCGTCAACGCTATATTTTACGTATCCGAACCCTTTCTAAAGGTGTTGCTGAAGCGTATTACGCATCTCGTGAAGCGCTAGGCTTCCCGCTATGTAAAAAAGACAAATAGGAAGTAGCATGGCAACTGAAAATTTATTAATCGAGATTGGTACTGAAGAGTTACCACCAAAATCGTTACGCACATTAGCAGAAGCATTTGCAGCAAACTTCCAAGCTGAGCTAGAAAAAGCGGGTTTAGAATTTGCTGACATTAGTTGGATGGCAGCACCTCGTCGTTTAGCGTTAACAGTAACAGCACTTGCAGACTCTCAAGCTGACAAAGTAATTGAAAAACGCGGTCCTGCGGTTTCTGTTGCATTTGATGCCGACGGTAATGCAACGAAAGCGGCTCAAGGTTGGGCTCGTGGTAATGGTATTACTGTTGAGCAAGCAGGTCGAATTAAAACAGACAAAGGCGAATGGCTACTTCATAAATCAGAAGTAAAAGGCCAACCAACACAAGCGCTTGTCGCTGACATGGTTGCGACGTCTTTGGCTAAGCTGCCTGTTAGCAAGCCGATGCGTTGGGGTTCTAGCCCAATTCAATTCATTCGTCCAGTACATACAATTACGATGTTATTTGGTGCTGAAGCCCTTGAAGGCGAAATCTTAGGTATTAAAGCGGCACGTACTATTCGTGGTCACCGTTTCCTAGGTAAAGGTGATTTCGAATTACCACACGCTGACAATTATGTAGATTTGCTTGAAGATCACGGCATGGTAATGGTTGATTACGAACGTCGTAAAGATGTAATTCGTAAGCAAGTTATCGCAGCTGCAAGCGAACACGGTGGTGTTGCTGAAATCGACGAAGACCTACTTGAAGAAGTAACGTCTCTAGTCGAATGGCCAGTAACATTAGTCGGTAACTTTGAAGAACGCTACCTAGACGTACCAGCGGAAGCCCTCATCTACACGATGAAGGACAACCAAAAGTATTTCCCAATGCTAAGTCAAGACGGTGAACTTTTACCTAAATTTATCTTTGTTTCAAACATCATCAGTAAAGATGTTAGACAAGTAATTGAAGGTAACGAAAAAGTTGTACGCCCTCGCCTAGCAGATGCTGAATTCTTCTTTAACACAGATAAGAAACGCTCATTAGAAAGTCGTCTTGCTGATCTAGAAACTGTTTTATTCCAAAAACAACTAGGTACGTTAAAAGAAAAATCACAACGTATTGCTGATTTAGCTGCTGCTATTGCAGGTAAAATATCAGCAAATACAGAACATGCACAACGCGCAGGTCTATTAGCTAAAGCTGACTTAATGTCAGACATGGTTGTAGAATTCCCTGACGTACAAGGCGTGATGGGCATGCACTATGCACGTAACGACGGTGAAGCAGAAGAAGTAGCTGTTGCACTTAACGAGCAATATATGCCGCGTTATGCTGGTGACCGTCTACCTGAATCGCTTGTTGCTTGTTCAGTCGCACTTGCTGACAAACTAGATACACTCGTTGGTATCTTCGGTATTGGTCAAATCCCTAAAGGTGATAAAGACCCGTTTGCACTTCGTCGTGCTGCGATTGGTACATTGCGTATCATTATCGAAAAAGACTTACCGCTAGATCTTGTTGATTTAGTTGATACCGCTAAAGCACTATTTGGTGACAAACTATCGAACAAAAATGTATCCACTGATGTGGTTGCATTTATACTTGGTCGTTTCCCTGCATGGTACAGAGATGCTGGTATCAGTGTAGATGTAATTCAAGCAGTACTAGCGCGTCGCCCAACTAAACCTGCTGATTTTGATAAGCGTGTTAAAGCAGTGAATCACTTCCGTGGTTTAGATGCTTCTGCAACATTAGCAGCAGCGAACAAACGTGTTGGTAATATCTTAGCTAAATTTGAAGGTGAACTAAATACGGTAGTTGATGTATCTCTTCTGCAAGAAGATGCAGAAAAAGCATTAGCAGCTGCTGTTGAAGCTAAAGTTGAATTACTAACGCCATTATTCGCGGCCGGTGATTACCAACAAGCATTAACAGAATTATCCGAACTACGTGATGTTGTAGATACATTCTTCGACAACGTAATGGTAATGGCTGATGATGAAGCGCTTAAAATTAACCGCTTAACATTACTAAATACACTGCGTAACCAATTCTTAAATGTAGCTGATATTTCTGTATTACAGAAATAAACCTTAATTAGAATTTGTGATAGCAATAAAAAAAGCCAGCATCTATGATGCTGGCTTTTTTATTACCTCGATGACAAGGTCAAAATAAAGACTGTAACAGGTAACAAAACCCCAAATAATATCGAACATGTTCCACGTGGAACATCGGCTATTTTACTTTCTTCAACCGCCCTGTTAAACCCGCTGAATAACGCCAAACGTGATCAAATATTTTCATTAACTCAGGATTACCTTGCGGTGATAATGAAATAGCATGATAACGATTCTTCTTTGCTTTAATTGCACGTACTTTATCTGCCAAATGCGTTGGTAACTTCTGTGCTATAAAATCAGAAATAACTACAGTATCCGCATTTTTATATTGTGCCGAACTCATCAATTCAAGTGACTTTTCGATTACAGGTTTCAGGTCTGTACCACCACGAAAGCTTGATGACAAAAAAGTTAGCATCGTCGATAAGCTGGTACTTTGCGTTACAGGAAAGGTGATCACTTCATTAGAAAACATCATCAAGTAACATTGACGTCGTTGCTCAAATGCAACCTGCAACAAAGCATAACAAATCGATTTGGCAGTCAGTTCGGGAAAACCCTGCATTGATGTTGAGCTGTCAACACAGATAATAAAAGGCCCGCCGGTTTGCTCATCAGCATCGGTAATGTCACGATACTGGGTTACTTTTTTATACTGTTGCAGTGCACCTTGATACTGATAAGTTAGTAAGTGGCGCTCTACATAGCGTTTGTAAAAGATGATCTCTAACTCAGGAAACGTTAAATTAACAGCTTCGCTTTGCAACATCCGCGAAATTTCATCACTGTAAGTAACGCCTTGCATATCATCTGGAACATTATCTTGATAGCTATTATCCAATACCCAAGTCTCATAACTATGCTGCGTTTCTTCCGGATTAATATGCGCAAGCGCCATGCGTCCAAGCTCAGAGGCCATTTGTTTAACTTCTTTGTTCTTACGTAAATTGACCGCATAACGTTGCAGTAATTTGGTATCCAAATGGGTCAACTTACCCTTAGCCAGATCCCATAAACGTTCACCATTACACAACAAATCACGGTCTAGCACGTTTTCTAATTGTTCAATAGTTTCTTCACGCTCGGCTAACTCTATCAATAACTGTTCCCGTTTTTCTTCAATTAAACGACTTTGCTCTTGATACATCATTAATTCAATTACTTGCTGCCAGCTATCTAAAAAAACAGCAAAGAATACATCATCCTGCATGCTTCTATTTTGCTGATAGATAGTTAATCCCGTTTGATAAAATGATGAGTCGGCTTTTATCTTATTCAAAATACCTTCAACTTTATTTCTAAAGTTACTCGGACTCAATAATCTTGCCGTCTCGCACAAATGGATCTCATTGCTCAAACCAGCAGGTAGTGGCGTATCCGCTAATAAGCTCGTAACCTGCTGCTTCCAATCATTAATATAAGCCAGTTTAATATCACTGGTTACCCGATTATTGGCGGTAACATCTAACAAGGCATCATCAACTAATTGTCGAATAGCGGGGTTTTGATTATAAGACTTAGCCATAGCAATTAACCTTGTTCGAACAAACGTGCAATGGCATTCAAACGATCTAATAGCGATGCTTTATGCTGTACTAAATTATTTAACTCTAACGATAATGAACCAAGACTGGTCGCGACATCATCCATAAAATCATCACTGACGAAAATATTATGGTTCGTTAAGCTAAACTCGCGCTGACTTTTCTTCAATTTATCCGCGATAACCGTAATCTCATTATCAATATCCGCTAAAGGTTGTAACCAGTTTTCATCAATATTCAGCGCAACATCCGAAACTATAACGGCAACCGGAATACTCTTATTGGCAAAGTTGTGAACTTGTAAATGCTGATTCGCATCCACAGAAAAGTTTAACCACACATCGTTACGGTGATCATTCACATAGCCTTTTACTAAGCAAGAACCTGTTCTTATCTGTTTTTGGAAATCATCCAAACCAACGTGTACCCATTTTGCTGTTTCTTGTGAGCCCTGTTCTAATACATCGTACTCACCCAATAATGCAATTTTACATAAACCCGGAATACCATTTAGACTCGATTTACGCACAAATTGACGCTCTAACTTATAGCGTAATTTGGTTAATAGCACGTCAGAGGTCAACCGTGTTGCAAAGCGATCAATGAATTCAGCATCAAGTTTAATCAATCTATTTTTGATACTCGCTAACGCAGAATTCACTTCATCTTGGTCACAGAAACGCTTACTGGCAAATTGGTGGGTGGCTTCGATAATCACATCACGCGATTTCAGGTCATGCCAAATACAATCTTTAAGAATAAATAAATCGGTTTCTGTTACTTCATCACGACCATTAAAATAAGCACTGGCTTGCAACAGACGCATTGATTTTTTCCAACGACGATCAGAGACATAAACGGGTTCTACAATCATCTCGCCACTGGTATTACGTTGCTCTAAAAATAATTTAAGCTCGTAAATTATCTCAAAACAATGCTCACTGAGACGTACTTGATTAATCTCGTTTTGCCAAAGTTCGAACTCATCATTACTCACTTTTAAGATCTTATCGTTTACTTGGCGTATTGGTTTCTGAATTAACATGGCTTTGAAATTACGCTTATCTTGAATAGGCTCTAAATATAGACGTAGTAACATACGATCATACAAGGCTTCTAAGCCTGAATCAGCACTCGGTAATTCATTTGATGCCGAGACAATAACCCGCATCGGTACTTTTTGATGTTCAATACCATTATGGAAGGTACGCTCATTAATTACGGTTAATAAGGTATTTAAGATCGCAGGCCCTGCTTTCCAAATCTCATCGAGAAACACCACTTCAGCTTCTGGCAAGTAACCTTTAGTTAAACGTACATATTTACCTTCATCCTTCAGCGCCTTAATTGATAATGGGCCAAAGATCTCTTCAGGTGTGGAAAATCGCGTCATTAAATATTCGAAGTAACTTTCATCTTCAAAGATTTCAATCATACGTTTCGCAATCAAACTTTTAGCAATACCTGGCGGCCCTAATAAAAACACACTTTCACCACTTAAGGCGGCTAATAAACATAATCTTATGGCATCTCGGCGTTCATAAATACCATAAGAAAGATGATCTATTAGTGTTTCAATACGTTCTGATAACAAATTTCTTTGCATAGGAATAAGCTCTTCCTGCCTCTTTAAAGGCTATTATTGTAATCTTGGAGTTCAACCTTACCTTATCTGTCGCGGACAATAAATACATAATGAGTAGAGTATTTTTTTTATTATTACAGCTTTGTTATTCAGTACTTTTGGCTATAAGCACACGGAACTAACAGCCTTTTTAAATGATGTTCCACGTGGAACATTGTCAAGTCGATACCATTAAAACCCTTTTGTTTCACGTGAAACATTACCAGTAAGAAAAGTAAATTTGCCTCTCTCGTACTATCGACAACCGCGTCAAGTTCAGCTATGTTGGTTGTTTACCCTTTAAATAATTACAAGAAGTGCTGATATGGAATTCTCATTGTTTGGTCAAAGATTTACTCAATTCTCAGGGATCACGCAGCTAATGCATGATCTAAATGAAGGTATTCGCAGCGGTGATGATGTCATCATGCTCGGTGGTGGTAACCCTGCTCAGATCCCTGAGATGCTGGAGCGCTTTAACAGTGAAGCACAACAATTATTAAGCAATGGCGATCTGGTTGCAGCCATGTCCAACTACGATGGTCCACAAGGAAAGAACAGTTTCACCACTGCACTTGCTACATTATTAAATAAAACTTACGGCTGGGAATTAACCGATAAAAACATCGCCCTAACTAATGGCAGCCAAAATGCCTTCTTCTACCTATTCAACTTATTCGCAGGTGACTTTGCTGGTAACAAGAAAAAAAAGGTATTGTTTCCATTAGCACCAGAATACATAGGTTATACCGACACAGCACTTAGCGATGACTTCTTTGAGACGGTGAAACCTAAGATTGAATTACTCGATGGTGGTTTATTTAAATATCATGTTGATTTTGACAACCTTCATATTACCGATGATATTGGTTTAATCTGCGTATCGCGTCCAACCAATCCAACCGGGAATGTATTAACCGATGAAGAAATGCAACGTCTTGATGCACTGGCCAAACAACATAACATCCCCCTACTGATCGATAATGCCTACGGCACACCTTTTCCAAATATCATTTTTGAACCCGTAGAACCGATTTATAACGACAATACCATCTTATGTATGAGTCTATCAAAACTTGGTTTACCCGGAACCCGTTGTGGTATCGTGATAGGTAATGAAGAAGTCATCTCCGCAATCTCGAACTTAAGCGGTATTATTAACTTAGCACCGGGTAGCTTAGGGCCAATGCTGGCACAAAACCTTGTTGAGTCTGGTGATATCATTAGCTTAAGTGAAGACGTGATTAAACCTTATTATTATGCCAAAGCACAGCAAGCAGTTACTTGGTTACAAGATAGTATTACCGATGAACGCTTTCGCATTCATAAACCGGAAGGTGCAATCTTCTTGTGGTTATGGTTCAAAGACCTTCCGATCAGCAGCCAAGAACTGTATGAGCGTTTAAAAACACGTGGCGTACTCATCGTATCGGGTCATCACTTCTTCCCTGGTCTCGATGAAGAATGGCGTCATACCGATGAATGTATCCGTATGAACTATTCGCAACCAGATGATGCAGTACAACGTGGGATCAAAATTATTGCCGAAGAAGTACAAAAAGCTTACGCTGAAATGGTAGTAATAAGTACAGCTACCGCTTAACCTTATAGAATAAGTTTGCAGTAAACGGTTGCAGTTGTACTTATCTGAATTATTAAATAAAAAATCAACAGATACAAAAAAGGAGCCACTCGGCTCCTTTTTAATACATTTAATATAGCGGGATTAGAAATCTAAGTTAGCTACTTTTAATGCGTTTTCTTCGATAAATTCACGACGCGGTTCAACATGATCACCCATTAAGGTTGAGAACAATTGATCGGCTGCAACAGCATCTTCAATACGCACTTGTAACATACGACGCGTTTCAGGATCCATGGTTGTTTCCCATAACTGACTAGGATTCATTTCACCTAGACCTTTATAGCGTTGGATATAACTACCACGTTTCGATTCAGCCATTAACCAGTTTAGTGCTTCAACAAAGTTGGTTACTTCACGACTCTTTTCACCACGTTTAATATAAGCGCCTTCTTCAAGTAAATTCGCAATACCTAAACCAGTAAGCATCGCGTATTCTTTTGACTTAAAGAAGCCAGGAGTGAAGTCATAGTTCGTATCTAAACCATGTTGACGGATAGACAGCACTGGATAGAATAACTGACTTTCTTCATCTTGTGCAATACGTGCAGAGTACAAGGTACCCGACATTTCTTTCGCGGTTAACGTGGCAACGAGTTCTTCAGCCCATGCCGTCGTTAGCGCTTCATCTGTCAGCATCTCAGCGGTTAACGGTGATTGATAAATCATTTCGTTAGTGAACACTTTTGGTAAACTACGATTTAATTTCGCCATTAATGTTTCAATCTTACGGTAACCATTAACTAAATCTTCTAATGCTGCACCTTGAATAGCAGGCGCATCTGAATTAACAAACAAGCCAGCACCATCTAACGCGATAGTAGTAAGGTATTGAGTTAGGTCTGCATCATCTTTGAGGTAACGTTCTTGTTTACCTTTCTTCATTTTATATAGCGGTGGCTGTGCGATATAGATATAACCACGCTCAATAAGTTCCGGCATTTGACGGAAGAAGAAAGTCAACAATAAGGTACGGATGTGTGAACCATCGACGTCGGCATCTGTCATGATAATGATTTGATGGTAACGGGTTTTATCCGGGTTATATTCATCACGGCCAATACCACAACCCATCGCTGTGATTAAGGTAGCGACTTCTTGTGATGATAACATTTTATCAAAACGCGCTTTTTCTACGTTTAAGATCTTACCTTTTAACGGTAGAATTGCTTGGTTTTTACGATTACGTCCCTGCTTAGCGGAACCGCCAGCAGAGTCACCTTCCACGATATACAGTTCAGAAAGTGCCGGATCTTTTTCCTGACAATCAGCCAATTTACCAGGTAGACCAGCTAAATCTAACGCACCTTTACGACGTGTCATATCACGAGCTTTACGTGCTGCTTCACGCGCGCGTGATGCATCAATAATTTTCATTACTACTGTTGATGCTTCTTTTGGATTTTCTAGCAAGTATTCCGCTAACTTCTCACCCATCGTTTGCTCTACTGCAGATTTAACTTCTGAAGAAACAAGTTTATCTTTAGTCTGTGAAGAGAACTTAGGATCAGGTACTTTAACTGAAATAACCGCAGTCAGACCTTCACGGGCATCATCACCCGTAGCTGTCGAAGACTTGGCTTTTTTCAGGAAGCCTTCTTTCTCCATGTAATTATTCAGGGTACGCGTTAAAGCACCACGGAAACCAGCAAGGTGAGTACCACCATCGCGTTGCGGGATATTATTGGTAAAGCAATAGATACCTTCCTGGAAACCATCGTTCCACTGCATCGCAACTTCAACCGTAATGCCATCTTCACGTTCAACAGAGAAGTGAAATGCTTCTTTATTAATAGGTGTTTTGTTCACATTTAAGTAATCAATAAATGCCTTGATACCACCTTCGTAAACGAAATGATCTTGTTTACCGTCTTCACGTTCATCAATTAGCTTGATTGATACGCCCGAATTTAAGAAAGATAACTCACGTAAACGTTTGGCTAAAATATCATAATGGAATAATGTATTGGTGAAGGTCTCATGACTAGGCCAAAAACGTAATTTAGTACCCGTGCCCTCGATAATACCCGTCGCAGCCATTGGCGCCTCTGGTACACCGTGACGATATATTTGGTTATGGATCTTACCGTGACGGTAGATCGTCAGTTCCAGTTTTTCTGATAAGGCATTTACAACAGAAACACCAACACCGTGTAAACCACCTGAAACTTTATAAGAATTGTCATCAAATTTACCACCGGCATGCAGTACCGTTAAAATAACTTCGGCAGCAGAGACACCTTCTTCTTCATGAATATCAACCGGAATACCACGACCGTCATCACTAACAGATACAGAACCATCGTCATGTATTGTCACTACAATATCGGTACAATGACCCGCTAATGCTTCATCGATCGAGTTATCAACAACCTCAAATACCATGTGATGTAAACCGGAACCATCATCAGTATCGCCAATATACATACCAGGGCGCTTACGCACCGCGTCCAAGCCTTTCAGTACTTTAATACTTGAAGAGTCGTAATTATTTTCAGACATAGTTAGCTCTCGCGCCTTTATATTAAAATTCAATTAATTTGCCATGTTCCACGTGAAACATTTTACAGCCCTCTATAAGAAGTGCTGTTACCTGACTTTTCTCAATAGCCGTAACAAATACTTGAGCCTTACTCTCAATCAGATACTGCGCCAGCAACTTCCGTTTACTGTCATCAAGTTCTGAGGAAAAGTCATCGATTAAAAAAGTGCATCGCTTGTTGCTATGCTGACTTAAAAAAAGTCCCTGACTTAATCGCATTGCGCACACGGCCAATTTAAGTTGGCCTCTCGATAAAATATCGTGTGCCGGTACTCCGTTCGCTCTAATTCGGATATCCGCTTTTTGCGGACCTAAGCTAGTGTAACCTAGCTGTTGATCGCGCATAAAATTTTGTTTTAATAATTCAGCTAACTCAATATCACTATCCCACCCTTGGTGGTAGCGAATATCAAATTCATATTCGGGTAAGAAGTCTGCCAAGGCAGATTTAATTATCGGATTAAGCTGTTCAAGATAACGTCTACGCATCTGCGCAATAATAGTTCCTTGAACTGCAAACTCCTTATCCCAATATGCTAGCTCAGCATAACGCTTGCCCGATTTTAAAATAGCATTACGCTGTTTTAATAATCGCGTCAACTTTGCCCATGTAGCAAAAAATGAAGGTTCCATGTGGAACACCCCCCAATCAACAAATTGTCGACGTAATTTAGGGCCACTTGAAAGTAAGGTAAAACTCTCAGGATGAATTAATTGTAATGGTAATATGCCGGGTAATTCTGCTAACCGTTCTGCTTTTTGTCCGGCAATTTTTAATTCTGTATCACTGTTTTTTGATTTCTTTAACCCGATAGTCGTAATCTGTTCATCGTTTAATCGCTGCTGACATTGCGAAAATAAAATGAAATCCTTCTCACCGTGTTTCACAACGCGACTGGTTAAGTGAGTGCGAAAAGAACGCCCTAACCCCAAGTAATGAATCGCTTCCAGTACACTTGATTTACCACTGCCATTCTCACCCAGAATAATATTAACACCCACACCCGGTTGCATAGATACATGTTTAATATTTCTAAAATCGGTGATATTTAGCTTAACCAGTCCCATCTAAACTTATAACCGCATTGGCATAACAACATACAATGCTTGATCAGATTGTTCATCTTCAATCAAGGCACTACTGTTAGCATCTAATAATGAAATTTTAACTTTGTCACATTTAAGCGTGTTTAAAACGTCTAATACATAACTTACGTTGAAGCTAATCTCTAACTCATCGTAGCCAAACTCAACATCAAGTAACTCTTCCGCTTCTTCTTGCTCTGGGTTATTGGCCGTGATCTTAAGTAGACCTTGGTTCATATTCAGACGCACACCACGGAATTTTTCATTCGATAAAATGGCGGCACGCGAGAAGGCTTGTTTCAATTCCTCACGACCCGATATTAACATCTTATCGGCATTCTTTGGTAATACCCTACGGTAATCAGGAAAACGACCATCAACCAATTTACAAGTAAAAACAAAACCGCCGGTGATCGCACGAATGTTATTGCTCCCTAATTGAATCTTAACCATGTCTTCTTCGCTGTCTAACAAGCGCACTAATTCAAGTACACCTTTACGCGGTACGATCACTTGCTGCTGCGCGAGATTAGCATCATGCTGACAACTTGCCACAGCTAAGCGGTGGCCATCGGTTGCGACGGTTCGTAGCACATTGCCTTCAGTTTCAAATAACATACCGTTAAGATAATAACGTACATCCTGACTTGCCATTGAGAACTGGGTATTATCAATCAATCGACGTAATGAACCTTGCAGCAGTTCAAATTCAATATCGTTATCCCAATCTTCAATATTTGGAAATTCTGTTGCTGGTAACGTTGATAAAGAAAAACGGCTACGTCCTGATTTCACCACAATACGATCATTCGCATAATTAACTTGAATTTGTGCACCATCAGGTAACCCTCGACATATATCGAGAAATTTTTTCGCCGGCACGGTAGTACGGCCTTCACTGTACTCACCTTCAAGACTAACTTGACCAATTAACTCGACTTCCAGATCAGTACCCGTTAACGATAATTTACCATCTTTGGCGTCAAGTAATACATTACCTAAGATCGGTAAAGTTGGACGGTTACCCAAGGCACCCGATACCAACTGTAGCGGTCGTAATAATGCTTCGCGATTAATTGTAAACTGCATTTAATATAACCTTTTTTACGACGATTCTTTACTACGCTTTTTACGACGATAGGGTTCTAATCAAATTAGAGTAATCTTCTTTAATATCGTGATTTTCTTCTTTCAGTTGCACTATCTTACGACAAGCATGTAATACCGTAGTATGGTCACGGCCACCAAACGCATCACCAATTTCCGGTAAGCTGTGATTGGTTAATTCTTTGGCTAATGCCATCGCAACTTGACGTGGTCTGGCAACAGAACGACTACGACGCTTCGATAACAAATCGGCGATTTTAATCTTATAATATTCTGCCACTGTCTTTTGAATATTATCAATGGTCACCAGTTTTTCTTGCAGTGCCAATAAGTCACGTAATGCTTCACGGACAAAATCAATATTAATAGCACGACCCGTAAAGTTAGCATTGGCGATCACTCGATTCAATGCCCCTTCCAGCTCTCGTACATTCGAACGTAAACGTTTGGCAATAAAGAATGCTACTTCATCGGGTAAATGAATGTTACTTTCAACCGCTTTACGCATTAAGATGGCAACACGGGTTTCCAACTCAGGTGGTTCAATGGCAATGGTTAAACCCCAACCAAAACGAGATTTCAATCTATCTTCAACACCATCAATCTCTTTTGGATAACGATCAGACGTTAAAATAATCTGTTGGTTACCTTCAAGTAAGGCATTAAAAGTATGAAAGAATTCTTCCTGTGAACGTTCTTTCTTGGCAAAAAATTGAATGTCATCAATCAATAATGCATCAACACTGCGGTAATAATTTTTGAACGCTTCAATGGCATTGTTCTGTAATGCTTTAACCATGTCCTGAACAAAACGTTCAGAGTGCATATAGATGACTTTGGCATTAGGTTTTTGCGCTTTAATACCATTACCAACTGCATGTAATAAATGCGTTTTACCTAAACCTGTTCCACCGTATAGAAATAACGGGTTATAAGCACCACCCGGATTACTCGCCACCTGCTGCGCAGCTGCACGTGCTAATTGGTTTGACTTACCTTCAACAAAGTTGTCGAACGTATACGTTAAATTCACATTGCTACGGTGATTAATTATCGGCTGCTGTGGCGAACTTGATTCCCACGGATCCAGTGCAGGTCTTGAGATCACTTTTTGAGTAACCACACGATCAACCTTGGTCGTCGTTTGTGTTATCTTCGTCGCTTTACCGCCAATATCAAAACGTAAGATAGGTGCATCCGCACCACAAAATTCATCGAATAATGCCGTAATTGAATTAAGGTATTTGTCACGAACCCAATCAAGTACAAAACGATTCGGAGCATACAAGGTGAGAGTACTATCGGTAAGTTCAGCTTTCAGTGGGCGTAACCACATACTGAATTCAGTAGAAGAAAGCTCATTTTGTAAGCGCGAAAGGCATTGCTGCCAAAGAGAAACGGACACTCTCCACACTCCAGATAAAAATAAAGAATAATGGATTATTTTACTGCTAATTGTGCATAAGCGCTAGCATGAATAAACACTTATCCACACAAAAGCAAAATAAAAACCAATAAGGTGCGAATAGATATGAAAAAACCGGTAAATATAATAAATCACGCTATCTTTTAGCAATTAGTTATAACTAAACGCTATTTATAATTCATTTTACATTAGAATATCATGCACGCATTAAACATATTATTTGCGTAACCAGGATAGATCATGAAAAAATTATTATTAGCGGCAGCAATGCTTGTAAGCACAACATTAACAAGCGTAGCACATGCACAAGAAACAATTAAAGTCGGTATGTCAGGTAACTACTTTCCGTTCACTTTTTCAAAAAATGATCAGCTCCAAGGTTTTGAAGTGGATTTATGGGAAGAGATCGCCAAGCGTAATGATTCAAAAGTAAAATTCATCACTGTTAATTTTTCCGGTTTATTTGGGATGCTAGAAACAGGTCGTATCGACACGATAGCAAATCAAGTAACCATCACTCCAGCACGTACCGCTAAATATTCATTTAGCCAAACTTACGTGTATGACGGTGCTCAAGTCGTGGTGAAAAAAGGTAATACCGAAATTAACGGTATTGACGACCTTGCAAACAAAACCGTAGGCGTAAATTTAGGCTCTAATTTTGCCGGTTTATTACGCAAATACGATACCTATAACAACATTACCATCAAAACCTACGACACAGGTATCGAACGTGATGTAGCATTAGGTCGTACCGATGCGTTTGTGATGGATCGTTTATCATCACTTGAATTAATTAACAAATCACCATTACCGTTGCAACTTGCAGGCCCAACGTTTGAAACTATCGAAAATGCAATGCCATTTTTGAAAACAGAAAAACAAGAAGCACTACGTCTAAAAGTAAATGCAACGCTGGATAGCATGCGTGAAGATGGCACTCTAGCAGCAATTTCAGAAAAATGGTTCTCAACGGATATCACTGTAAAATAAATGCAATTTAATTTTGAGTACATGCTAAATCTGTTCCCGATACTACTTAAGTATTTGGGAACAACCATGCAGATGGCACTGATTGGTGTCGTTTTCGCCCTGATAATAGCCATTGGCTTAGCGGTTGTACGCACGTTCAAAATACCTGTGCTCAATCAATTAGCGATGTTATTTATTTCTTTCTTTCGTGGCACCCCGCTCCTTGTACAGTTATTCTTGCTGTATTACGGTCTGCCGCGAGTATTCCCAATATTGATCCACATGGATGCCTTTACCGCGTCCGTGATTGGATTAACCCTGCACTTTGCAGCTTACAAAGCTGAAAGTATTCGCGCTGCAATCATGGCGGTGGATAAATCACAGATGGAAGCCGCACTCAGTATCGGAATGACCTCGAGTCAAGCGATGCGCCGTATAGTGCTCCCACAAGCTGCACGTATTGCGACACCATCATTGATGAATTACTTTATCGATATGATCAAAAGCACATCTTTGGCATTTACGTTAGGTGTTACCGAGATCATGGCAAAAACGCAGATGGAAGCGTCATCAAGTTTTTACTTCTTCGAAAGCTACCTGGCTGTGGCGCTAATTTACTGGGCTGTGGTACTCGTCTTTACCCAAATGCAAGTACATTTAGAACGTTACCTCAACAAGGCCTATTAACATGATCAAAGTAGCTAATTTAAGTAAGCATTTTGGTGATAACGTGGTTTTACGCAAAATTGATTTAGATATCAAAGAAGGTGAAACCACGGTTATTATTGGCCCTTCAGGCACAGGTAAATCAACGCTATTACGTTGTCTTAATTTTCTAGAACAGCCAACCAGCGCGAAGATTACCATTGATGATTTAGTTGTTGATGCCAACACTGCCACTAAAAAACAAATTACAGAACTGCGTAAAAAAACCGCCTTCGTATTTCAAAACTATGCACTGTTTGCCAATAAAACCGCACTCGAGAACATTACAGAGGGCTTGATTACCGTCCGAGGTAAATCGGCAGAAGTCGCCAGAAAGGAAGCGCTTACTATCCTAAAAAGCATTGGTTTAACCGATAAAAAAGACAGTTACCCTTCTTCACTGTCAGGAGGACAGCAACAACGTATCGGCATAGCACGAGCAATGGCGGCACAAAGCAAAGTAATCTTATTTGATGAACCAACCTCAGCGTTAGACCCTGAATGGGTGGGCGAAGTACTCGGATTAATGCGGAAATTAGCCAAACAAAAGCAAACGATGCTAATCGTGACGCACGAAATGCAATTTGCAAAAGAAATCGCAGACCGGGTGATTTTTATGGACCAAGGTCAGATTATTGAACAAGGATCCGCGGATATGATCTTTAATAACCCGCAAGATCCTCGTACTCGTACATTTTTACAGCGAGTAAATCAATAATCAGACGTTATAAAGTGGATAAATTAGCAGCGCTGACTTGTTAGTTAGTAAATAGCCTGTATAATTCCCCGCTTGATCCCTTGTGATCAGATTGGAATAACAGCAATTATTAAACCGAATTATAATTTTTATCTATATAGATAGGAATTTAGCCTATTATTTCATGTATCCAATCGCATAATAATCGGCCGAGAATATCGAATTTAAGTAAGATATTGCTATTTTCACGAGGCGAGTATTGATTAATTATTGACTTGTTTTACAAGAATGATTAAAATTCCGCCTCTTTTTGTGTTAGTCAAGTTGACGACCGGTCATTATTTCTTGGCTAACTCAACATAACTGTACAGTTAATTTTATAACGGATAAAGCTATGAAACGTACTTTTCAACCAAGTAACCTTAAGCGTAAACGTTCACACGGTTTCCGCGCACGTAAAGCAACTGTAGGTGGCCGTAAGGTTCTTGCACGTCGCCGTGCAAAAGGTCGTAAGACTTTAAGCGCTTAATTATCAGACGTGATAGATAAGAGCTTTCCTCGGGAGTTACGCTTGTTAACTCCCGAACACTTCAAAAACGTATTCGCAGACCCTGTGCGATCAGCCTCACCTCATATAACTATACTTGCCAAAAATAACTCACTTGGACATCCTCGTCTTGGTTTAGCTGTACCTAAAAAAGCGATTAAACTTGCTGTCGGCCGTAACCGAGTTAAACGTCTATTCAGAGAAAGTTTTCGGACACGCCAACATGATTTTCCTAATGTTGATATCGTGGTTATCGCTAAATCAGGTATTGCAAACTTGGAAAATGCAGAAATCGATGCATTATTGGAGAAGTTATGGCGCAAACTTTGTCGCCGCTGCAATGGTTAGGCACCAAATTAATACGAGGGTACCAATTATTCATTAGTCCGATGATTGGGCCTCGCTGTCGCTTCACTCCAACGTGTTCTCAATACGCGATAGAATCAATAAAACTCCACGGATTTACAAAAGGTTGTTGGCTCACAGCCAAACGTCTATTAATATGTCATCCTTTTAGTAATAAACATGGTTACGATCCTGTACCAGAACCCAAACAAAGAGATTAATTAGATTATGGAATCCCAACGTAATTTACTTGTCATCGGATTATTGTTTGTCAGCTTTTTGCTATTCACCGAGTGGCAAAATAAAGACAACCCGGTTGCAGTACCAACAACGACTCAAGCGATCACCAATGGTTTAACTGGCGATATACCAGCAGGCAGTGACTCATCAACTGATGCGCCAAACAGCAAACAATCAAACAACCTAATCACGATTAGCTCAGATGTACTTGAACTAACTATCGATACGCTAGGTGGTGATATTGTTCGTGCGGACTTACTTGAGCATGCGACAGAGTTAGATGCTAAAGAACGTTTCACCTTATTACAAAATGATGCAACAAATGTTTACGTTGCACAAAGTGGTCTTATTGGCGCAAACGGTCCAGATGCAAACGCAAATGGTCGTCCACAATATACAACGACAGCGCAAAACTTCACGATTTCAGGTGATACATTAAGTATCCCACTGTCTTATACAGATGCTAATGGGGTTCAATTTACGAAAGTATTTACCCTAACTCGTGGCAGCTATGACATTGAAGTTAGTTACAACATTAATAACCAATCTGCGAATGCAATTTCGGTACAAATGTACGGTCAATTAAAACAAAACATTGATCTTGCAGAAGACCAAGGTAGCAGCATGATGATGAAAGCTTACCGTGGTGCAGCATTGGGGACGACTGATAAACGTTATGAAAAATACGATTTCGGTGATATCAGCGATGCGAACCTAAGCCGCACAACGACAGCTGGTTGGGTTGGCATGTTACAGCATTACTTTGTAACAGCTTGGATCCCAGGCGATAGCCAAAATCATTTTTATAGTTTGAACATTGGCCGAACTGACTTTACAAAAGGTCAAGCAATTATCGGCTTCAAACAACCTGTTGAAGCAATTGCAGCAAACAGCGAAAAAACTATCTCAGCAAAACTTTGGGTTGGTCCAAAATTACAAGATAAGATGGGTGAATTAGTTGAAGGTCTTGACCTAACAGTAGACTACAGCTGGTTATGGTTCATCGCACAACCATTATTCCAACTGTTACAGTTCTTCCACGGTTTAGTGGGTAACTGGGGTATTGCCGTAATCATGATCACGTTTACCGTACGTGGTGCAATGTATCCGCTAACCAAAGCGCAATACACGTCAATGGCAAAAATGCGTTTACTGCAACCAAAACTGACTGCATTACGTGAAAAATGTGGCGACGACAAACAAAAAATGTCGCAATCAATGATGGCATTGTATAAAGAAGAGAAAGTAAATCCATTAGGTGGTTGTTTCCCAATGATCATCCAAATGCCTATTTTCATCTCACTATACTGGGCATTAATGGAAAGTGTGGAATTACGTCACGCACCATTCGCATTGTGGATTAATGATTTATCAGCACAAGACCCGTACTACGTATTACCCCTATTAATGGGTGTTACTATGTACATGATCCAGAAAATGTCTCCGACACAAGTTCAGGATCCAATGCAGCAGAAAGTAATGCAGTTTATGCCTGTTATGTTTACTTTCTTCTTCTTGTGGTTCCCTGCAGGGCTAGTTCTATACTGGTTAATGAGTAACGTAGTTACAATTATCCAACAAACTATTATTTTCCGCTCATTGGAAAAACAAGGTTTGCATAGCAAGAAATAAACTTGCTAATCTTATCAAGGCGGCCCTTGTGCCGCCTTTTTTCATCTCAAAAACCTACTATCTTCGGGTAATAACATGCTAACTAATGAAACAATCATTGCACAAGCCACACCGCCAGGACGAGGTGGTGTTGGTATTATTCGTATCTCAGGCCCAAAAACCGAGTTAGTCGCACAGACAGTTTTAAATAAATTGCCCGCAGTGCGTAAAGCCGATTACTTATCTTTCCTGGATGAAGAACAACAAACCATAGATCAAGGTATTGCCATCTTGTTCAAAGCGCCTAATTCATTTACAGGTGAAGATGTTTTAGAATTACAAGGCCATGGCGGTCCTGTGATCATGGATATGCTAATGCGCCGAATCCTTAAAATTGATGGCATTAGAATGGCCCGCCCGGGTGAGTTTTCAGAGCGTGCATTCCTCAACGACAAAATGGATTTAACCCAAGCAGAAGCAATTGCCGATTTAATTGATGCAACCTCTGAACGCGCAGTCAAATCAGCAATGAATTCACTACAAGGTGAGTTCTCGAAAAAAATTAATACCCTAACCGAAAGTTTAATTCACTTACGTATTTATGTTGAAGCGTCGATTGATTTTCCTGAAGAAGAAGTCGACTTCCTTGCTGACGGTAAAATTTCTCAAGCATTATATAAAATCATTGATAACCTTACCGCAGTACAAAAAGAAGCAAAACAAGGTAGCATTATTCGCGAAGGCATGAAGGTCGTGATTGCTGGTCGTCCTAACGCCGGAAAATCAAGTTTGCTAAATGCATTAGCAGGTAAAGAGTCCGCTATCGTCACCGACATCGCAGGTACAACACGCGACGTATTACGCGAACATATCCACATTGATGGCATGCCATTACATATTATTGATACCGCGGGTTTACGCGAGAGCCCTGATCGTGTTGAACAAATAGGTATTGAACGCGCTTGGGAAGAGATCAATAATGCGGATCAAGTATTATTCATGGTCGATGGTACAACCACAGACGCAACGGATCCTGCCGAAATCTGGCCAGATTTCATTGATCGTCTACCTTCGTCGATCGGACTTACCGTGATCAGAAATAAAATGGATCTAACCGGTGAAACCTTAACAACAGGTGACGATCATGGTCACCCTGTTTTTAAAATATCAGCAAAAGAACACCTGGGTTTAGACGAATTAAAGGCCCATTTAAAAGAATGCATGGGTTATCAAAGTAATACAGAAGGTGGCTTTATAGCTCGACGTCGGCACTTAGATGCGATAGAAAAAGCCTATGAGCATCTGCAGGTAGGTAAACTACAACTTGAAGTTTACATGGCAGGAGAGCTGCTAGCAGAAGAGCTACGCTTAGCGCAAGAACAACTTTCAGAAATCACAGGCGAGTTCACTTCAGATGATCTTCTTGGTCGCATCTTTACCTCATTCTGTATCGGTAAATAAAAAAGCAAAATAAAAGTGATGATCCTAATTGGGATCATCACTTTATCCACAACATCACAATTTACCGTTAAAGTAAGATCATGATTGCCCACACCCAATACACTTCAGCAACGATTCAACAAGATCCTTATTACAAACCCATCCACAGAGTTACCCACAACTTAACCCCGCTGAATAACAACTATAATAACAACTACAACTGTAAATATACTGGCTTTGTAAAGCATTTTTTTAGACCTTAAAAATGAGTTTTAGTCGATAAAAAAATCGACTTTATATCCCAGTAATACAAACTTTAATATCTAATTGATGATCGAGACAAAACTCACTGGCCTGCTGCTGAGAGATATATCCCTGCGCTAATAGCAAGTGTATTTCACTATATAAGTTAGCCTCTCTTAATAGCTCACCAGGCCCCGTGTGGTCTATCACAGAGCTAGATTCGACCTGTTCATATAACGCTTTAACCACAGGCCCAGGTAACAGCCAAGATTGCGCTATCAGAGCAGACAAACGCAATGAATGTTTCGTCATCATTTGACGGAATAACTTGGAGTTTGGTCTAAACTGTGGATCACTCATATTCATTTCATCCACAATCAATTTAAACAATGCAATTTTACCCACATCATGGATCAAACCAATGAAATATGCTAAATCAGGATCACCTCCCCTACTCTTCGCCAGCTTTTTTGCCCACAAGGCAGTGGTTAGCGAATGTTGCCATAAATACTGACCAAACAACTTAAAATAGATCGGCTTTATTTCGGTTATATTTTGCATAACGATCGTCAATACAATCGACTTAATTTGCAAACCACCTAAACGAACAACGGCTTCTTGTAAACTTGTCACTTCTTGAGTGCCTAATTGATAGTGCGCAGAATTAACTAACTTAATCACATCCGCAGCCAGAGCAGGATCTTGCGTAATCAAGGCAGCTAGCTGCTGTGCAGTATAATTATCACTGTCAATTAAGCTTGATACTTTATGTAATACCGCAGGCAGTCTTACCACATTCAAGACAATGTTTTCAGGACGGCCTACACTTGCTTCGACTTTAAGCAAAATACTTTTTTCTAATGGGTTCAAACCTAGGCTTGCCTCTGCATTAACCTCCTGATGATTAAACAACAGATCGTAAAATAACGAGCTGGTATCAATTATCTCATTCCTCACAGCGACATCAGGTATACTGACTCTAGGTGTAGCAATGTTATTAATTACAGGTTTAGGGGAAGTGGATGTTGCTTTCTCTGTCGCTTTGGAGTTCCCAAATACATTAAGAAAACGTTGAAATAATGAAGCCATAAGCGCCTTAATCAGCAATAAATAAAATAATAATTGTTGATGATATTTTACAATAAAACTATCGGAATAAACCATTAAATAAGAGAAAACCATGTATACATTCGAAATTATTGTCGGTACGACCTTGGGATCAGCTGAATATGTAGCTGATCATTTAGCAGAGAAGCTCGTTGATCAAGGCTTCAAAGCCAATATACACCTCGATCCTCAACTAAAAGACTTACCGATCAACAAAAACAACCCTTGGATCATCTGTACTGCAACCCATGGCGCTGGTGATTACCCAGAAAATATCGCCCTTTTCGCACAACAACTCGCACAAAACAATCCCGATTTAAGCTCGATAAAATACAGCGTGATCGCACTAGGCTCTAAGTCTTATGATCAATTTTGCAATGCAGGACACATGATCGATCGTCAATTAACACAATTGAATGCCGAAAAAGTGGCGATCACACTCGAAATTTGCACGCTGGAAACGCCGATCCCTGAAGATGCGATCGACATATGGTTCCCTGAATGGTCTAAAAAATGGCTATAATATAACCATGATCGTATTTTTTTATTTTTATTTTCTGTGGATAACTATAGATCTTTCTTGTGATCAACCTATAGTTATCCTTGTAGAATAAATCAGTTCCCCAACGGCCTGTGTATAACTCGGCTATTTATACCCAACTTATACGTAACAAGCACAACCCTTACTAACAGTAAGTGATCGCAGCTAAACGCATGATCTTTCTAGATCAAAGAGGGTTATCAACAGATCAAGGCTCCCTTAATAATAGATCTAATAAGATCTCTTATAAGATCTTAAGATCAACAGTTAGATCTAAATAAAAAATATATTTAAGATCATTTGCATCTGTTAGAGAAAACCGTAAACTGTGCCGCTCTGAATATATCCGCCAAATAAAACCGAGGTGATACATGGCATACCATGAACAATTTGAAGTTATCGTCGTAGGTGGCGGACATGCTGGCACAGAAGCTGCTTCTGCTGCTGCTCGTATGGGACGAAATACATTATTATTAACCCATAACATCGATACGCTTGGACATATGTCATGTAATCCAGCCATCGGTGGTATTGGTAAAGGTCACTTGGTTAAAGAAATTGATGCACTAGGCGGTATCATGGGCCAAGCCACAGACCTCGGTGGTATCCAATTTAGAACATTAAATTCAAGTAAAGGTCCTGCAGTTCGAGCAACACGTGCACAAGCGGATCGTTTATTGTATAAATCAGCAGTACGCCAAAAACTTGAAAATCAGCAAAACTTAACTATATTTCAACAATCTGTTGATGATCTTATTATTGAAAACGATCGTGTTGTTGGTGTTGTCACGCAAACAGGACTTAAGTTTAAAGCGAAATCAGTGGTATTGACGGTTGGTACATTCCTTGATGGGCTTATCCACATTGGCTTACAGAACTATGCGGGTGGCCGAGCTGGTGATCCTGCCTCCGTTTCGTTAGCTGCACGTTTACGCGAATTGCCTATCCGTACTGGTCGTTTGAAAACGGGCACACCGCCTCGTATCGATGGTCGTACAATTGATTTCTCTGTGATGGAAGAACAACACGGTGATGATCCTACACCGGTATTTTCTTTCGTAGGTAGCCGTAAAGATCATCCACAACAGATACCTTGTTACATTACCCATACTAATAATAAGACCCATGATGTGATCCGCAGTGGTATGGATCGTAGCCCAATGTACACAGGTGTGATTGAAGGCATTGGACCGCGTTATTGTCCATCGATCGAAGATAAGATCACGCGATTTGCAGATAAAGAATCGCATCAGATTTTTATCGAGCCTGAAGGCTTAACAACACATGAAGTTTACCCTAACGGCATCTCAACAAGTTTACCGTATGATGTACAAGTCGATCTTGTTCGTTCGATCCGCGGTTTAGAGAATGCCCATATTACTCGCCCTGGTTATGCGATCGAGTATGATTACTTCGATCCCCGCGATCTTAAGTTGACGTTAGAAAGTAAATTTATCGAAGGCTTGTTCTTCGCGGGTCAAATTAACGGTACCACTGGTTATGAAGAAGCCGCGGCACAAGGGCTACTTGCTGGTTTAAATGCAGCACGCACAGCACGAGAAGAAGATACATGGCATCCACGCCGTGATCAGGCTTACTTGGGTGTGTTAGTCGACGATCTTGCAACATTAGGGACCAAAGAACCGTACCGTATGTTTACCAGTCGTGCTGAATACCGCTTATTACTGCGTGAAGACAACGCGGATTCTCGTTTAACGGAGCAAGGTCGTGAACTCGGTTTAGTTGATGATCATCGCTGGCAAGTATTTAACGAGAAAATGGAAGCTATTGAACTGGAGCAACAACGTTTACGTTCTACTTGGATCAATCCGAATAAAGCATTTGCGGATAAGATCAATGCATTACTGGCTAAACCATTATCACGTGAACATACATTAGAAGATCTTGTTCGTCGTCCTGAAGTAACCTATAACGCCTTGATGACAATTGAAGAGCTGGGTCCTAAACTGCAACATGAATCTGCTGCAGAACAAGTTGAAATTACGATTAAGTATGAAGGTTATATTAACCGTCAGAAAGCTGAGATTGAAAAGCAATTGCGTCATGAAAATACCTTGTTACCAACGGATTTAGATTACGCAAAAATTAAAGGTCTTTCTAATGAGGTTATTGCTAAGTTAGTCGACGTTAAACCACAAACGATTGGTATGGCATCTCGTATTTCAGGTATCACACCTGCTGCGATTTCAATTCTGTTAATTTATTTGAAAAAACAAAACCTACTCAGTAAATAAATAATGAGTACAACAGCCACCGTTAACGCATTTATCGGTGGCTATATAACTGCATTTTTGACATCATTCCCTAATTCGCAATGTTACTATTTAACTAAGGTGCCTCTACCTTACTTAGTAGGTTGTCTTTTTCTTTTTTTCTACGATTTAATATTAACTTAAATAATCGCGTTTTACCGGAGTAAATCTACGTATGATCAACCGCCTCGAAGCATTATTAGCACAAACCTCTTTGGTTGTTACTGATATCCAAAAGCAGCAATTAGTGGCATTAGTGACTTTATTACACAAGTGGAATAAGGCATACAATCTAACTTCGGTACGTGATCCCGATGACATGTTAGTAAAACATATCATGGACAGTCTTGTCGTGAGCCCATATTTAGAAGGTGAACGTTTTATTGATGTTGGTACTGGCCCTGGCTTACCGGGTTTACCGCTAGCAATCATGAATCCTGACAAAGAATTTGTGTTACTTGATAGTTTAGGCAAACGAATGCGTTTTATTACCCAAGCTGTACATGAATTAAAATTAACCAACGTCACACCTGTGCAATCTCGTGTCGAAGAGTATCACCCAGAAATTAAATTTGATGGGGTATTAAGTCGTGCGTTTGCTTCACTAGAAGATATGTTACATTGGTGTAAGCACTTACCAAAACCAGATGGATTGTTTTATGCGTTGAAAGGGGTAAAACCAACGGGTGAAATTAAAACATTGAATACTAAATTTAAACTGGAAGTTGCACATAAACTAACAGTGCCAGAGTTAGAGGGCGAACGTCATCTAATAATCATGTCTGAGATTAAATAATAGGGAACATTTGTGGGCAAAATCATAGCAATAGCTAACCAAAAAGGTGGCGTAGGAAAAACAACTACTTGTGTCAATTTAGCAGCCTCAATGTCGGCGACTAAACGTAAGGTATTGCTGATTGATCTTGATCCACAAGGTAACGCAACCATGGGCAGTGGTGTCGACAAATATAGCGTCGAGTATTCTGCCTATGATTTATTGGTTGATGAGAAATCAGTAAAAGAAGTCGTGGTGACTGAAACGTCGGGTAAATATCATCTGATTGCAGCAAACCAAGATGTCACTGCGGCAGAAATTAAGTTAATGGCATTCTTTGCCCGCGAGTTACGGTTGAAGAATGCATTAGCGGAGGTAAAAGATTATTACGATTATATTTTTATTGATTGTCCGCCATCACTAAACTTATTAACAATTAATGCTATGGCTGCTGCAGACTCAATTATAGTGCCAATGCAATGTGAATATTATGCGCTAGAAGGACTTACCGCATTGATGGATACCACCAGTAAATTATCCGCCGCTGTGAATCCTGAGTTAAAAATCGAAGGCATACTGCGTACTATGTATGACCCACGTAACCGATTAGCATCTGACGTGTCCGAACAACTGAAGCAACATTTCGGGGATAAAGTCTATCGCACGGTGATCCCGCGTAATGTTCGCTTAGCTGAAGCACCGAGCTTTGGTGCACCTGCCATGTATTATGATAAATCATCTAACGGGGCTAAAGCATATTTAGCGCTCGCCGGTGAAATTATTCGTCGTCAAGAATTAGCTGATGAACAGAGCGAACAGACAAAGGAACAAGCATGAACGCGAAAAAAAGAGGGTTAGGTAAAGGTCTGGATGCTTTGCTCGGTACCAGTGCCATTGCAAGAACCAAAGAACAAGCTGCTGATGATTTATCGCAATCGATACTAACCGTTGAGAATGAATTCAAAAAATTACCGATTGAATGGTTGTATCCAGGTAAGTATCAACCACGTAAAGACATGGCTACGGATGCCTTAGATGAGTTAGCTGCATCAATTACAGCACAAGGTATTATCCAACCTATCGTGGTGCGTGAATTTAGCGCGCAAAAATTTGAAATTATTGCTGGCGAACGTCGCTGGCGAGCTGCGCAATTAGCGGGTTTAAGTAAAGTTCCTTGTATCGTCAAAGATGTGGCTGACGAAGCGGTGATGGCGATGTCTCTGATTGAAAATATTCAACGAGAAGACTTAAATGCAATGGAAGAATCAACGGCATTACAGCGCTTAATTGAAGAGTTTTCATTAACGCATCAACAGGTCGCTGATGCGGTAGGTAAATCACGAGCTTCAGTCTCTAATTTATTACGCTTAAATAGCTTAAATACCGACGTTAAAATATTACTTGAGCATGGTGATATTGAAATGGGTCATGCCCGTGCATTATTAGCACTTGAAGGTGAGCTGCAATCACAAGCTGCAAGCAATATTGCCCAGCGAGGTTTAACGGTTCGGGATACCGAAAAATTGGTGAGAAAGCTACTTGAACCTAAAGCTGAAATAAGCCCAATAAAGGTAAAAGATCCCGATGTTGTTAACCTAGAATATCGCTTATCGGAACGATTAAAAGCCAAGGTTATCATCAAACAAGGTGCAAATGGCTGTGGGAAGTTAACAATTGACTATACGAGCCTTGCTGAATTGGATGATATAGTTGCAACTTTGGGTTAAATTTTAATCTCTGGATGATAAAGATCAAATTAAGTTAATATTTTTAAAAGTGCAGTTATGAGTCAATAAATATACTTAGCTCAGTAAGATAGGCTTTTCTTTACAATTATCTTCACTTGAAATATCAAAGGTTTATATTTCACCTGATGTCAAAATAACTTTATTTCATAATAACTGCGTTGTTTAGAATTTAATATTATAAGGGCGGTACTCATTAGTGGGTAACGCCTGTCATATCGCATTTTTCAGAATATTCTACTTAGCTCTCCTTATCTGGCTTGCAATGAGTTGCATTAGCACCACTTCAACGTATAATTTATCCTGCTTTTAGAAGCGTTTTTATATATTTTTTTTGAATGCTTCAAAAAGATTGTTTTAGGGGTTTATTGTGTCAAATAAATTAGCAATGAATGCGCTCAGTCAAGCTATTAAATTGATTGTGTTTCAGGTGCTATTAGTGGCCGTTTGCGCGTTAACCTTTTTGCTTATTGATGGTGAGCTTTCAGCTCGCTCTGCAATCTTTGGTGGCATTATTTATGTCTTGCCAAATTACATCTTTACCCGTTTGGCTTTCCGGTTTATGGGCGCCAGACAGATTCAAGATGTTGTAGCATCATTTGCATTAGGCGAATCGCTAAAATTGGTACTGACAGTTGTGTTCTTTATTGTGGTATTAGGTTTCGTTAAGGTGAATTATCTTCCTCTTTACGTGACGTTCTCATTAGCAATAGGCTCACAATTATTTGCTCCTTATTTTATGAACAAAAAACTGGGATGAAAAATGTCTGCAACAGGTGAAGCACTAACGTCGACCCAATATATCCAACATCACTTAACTAATTTAGCGGTTGGTGAAGGATTTTGGACTTGGCACCTAGACACACTTTTCGTAACTCTCGCTTTAGGGATTTTATTCTTAGGGACATTCTATCGAGTTGGTCAGAAAGCGACAACGGGCGTACCAGGCAAGTTTCAATGTTTTGTTGAAATGAGTATCGAGTTCGTTAACGACATCGTGAAAGAATCTTTTCATGGTCGTAACGCGTTAATTGCACCGCTGTCATTAACTATCTTCATGATGGTTATTCTGATGAATACAATGGATTTGGTTCCTGTGGATTTCATTCCTGAAGCCGCAAAAGCAATGGGAATTGACTACATGAAAGTTGTTCCAACAACGGATTTAAATACTACATTCGCTATGTCGATTAGTATTTTTCTTCTTATTGTTGGTTTCAGCATCAAGGTTAAAGGTGTCAAAGGGTTCGCTCGCGAACTGACTATGAACCCATTTAACCACTGGTTATTTATTCCTTTTAACTTTGCACTGGAAATGGTTACTTTACTGGCTAAGCCTATTTCATTAGCGCTTCGTTTGTTTGGTAACATGTACGCAGGTGAGCTGATCTTTATTTTGATCGCGCTTATGCCTTGGTACCTTCAGTGGGGACTAAGTGTGCCATGGGCGATTTTCCATATTTTGGTAATCGTTCTACAAGGGTTTATCTTCATGATGCTGTCTATGGTTTATCTAAGCAGTGCATGTGAAGATCATTAATTTATAAACACAAATTTTTAATTAAAATTTTTTATCTTATTTGGAGAATAAAATGGAAATTGTATCAGCTACTATCTTCGCTGTTGCTATCTTACTAGGTTTTGCTGCATTCGGTACAGCAATCGGTTTCGCTATCTTAGGCGGTAAATTCCTAGAGTCTTCTGCTCGTCAACCAGAGATGGCGCCAGCACTACAAACTAAAATGTTCATTGTTGCTGGTCTTCTTGATGCGATCTCTATGATTGCAGTTGGTATCGCATTATTCCTATTATTCGCGAACCCATTCATCGCTTAATCAGCTTTTGGTCCACTACTAACCAAGGAGGTTCGTTGTGAATATCAACGCAACTCTTTTAGGCCAAGCGATTTCGTTTACGTTATTCGTACTATTTTGTATGAAATATGTATGGCCACCACTGATTGCGGCTATCGAAGAACGTCAACAGAAAATTGCCGATGGTCTTGCAAGTGCGGATAAAGCTGCTAAAGATCTGAAGCTAGCGGAAGCTAAAGCAACAGATCAATTGAAAGATGCTAAAGCGAAAGCGGCAGATATCATTGATGCAGCAAACAAGCGTAAATCTCAAATTGTCGATGAAGCTAAAGAAGAAGCAAATGCGGAGCGAGCTAAAATTCTTGCTCAAGCGGAAGCTGAAGTTGAAGCTGAACGTAATCGTCTAAAAGAAGAGTTACGCAAACAAGTAGCTGGCTTAGCTATTGCCGGTGCTGAAAAAATTATCGAACGTTCTATTGATGTCGCTGCTAATAGTGACATCGTAGACAAAATCATTGCAGAACTTTAACAACTGGGGGGCTTATGTCTGATTTGACTACTATTGCTCGTCCATATGCTAAAGCTGCATTTGATTTTGCCGTTAAGGAACAGGCTATTGATAAATGGCAAGATATGTTAGCGTTTACGGCGGAAATTGCAGTAAATAAAGATATTTCTACATTATTAAATGGTGCTGTAAGTGCACACGCTATCGCTGATATCTTTATCAAGGTAGCTGATGAGCAACTTAACGAATCAGGCCAAAACTTTATTAAAGTATTGGCCGAGAACGCTCGTTTAAGCGCATTACCAAACATTGTTACTTTATTTGCATACTACAAAGCGGAACATGAGAAATCTGTTGAAGCCGATGTTACTTCTGCAATGCCATTAACGGCAGTGCAAGAAACAAATATTGTAATCGCGTTGGAAAAACGTTTAGCACGCAAAGTTAAGTTAAATTGCAACGTTGATAACACGTTAATTGGTGGTTTGATTATTCAGACTGGTGATTTAGTTATTGATGGCTCTGTACGCGGTAAGTTAAATAAACTTGCGGAAGCGCTACAATCGTAATTGGGGAATAGCATGCAACTGAATTCTACAGAAATCAGTGATCTGATCAAACAACGTATTGAAAAATTCAGCGTTGTTAGTGAAGCAAGAAATGAAGGTACTATCGTTTCAGTAAGCGATGGTATTATTCGTATTCATGGCCTTGCAGACTGTATGCAAGGCGAAATGATTGAATTACCTGGCAACCGTTTTGGTATCGCACTTAACCTAGAGCGTGACTCTGTTGGTGCGGTAGTAATGGGTTCTTACATGGGTCTTGCAGAAGGCCAAAAAGTACGTTCAACTGGACGTATTTTTGAAGTGCCAGTAGGTCGCAACTTATTAGGTCGTGTTGTAAACACACTTGGTGAGCCTATCGACGGTAAAGGACCAATCGACAACGATGGTTTCTCTCCTGTTGAAGTAATTGCACCGGGTGTAATGGAACGTAAATCGGTTGATCAACCTATCCAGATCGGTATCAAAGCGATTGACGCTATGATCCCAATCGGTCGTGGTCAACGTGAGCTTATTATTGGTGACCGTCAGGTTGGTAAGAGTGCTATCGCTATCGATGCAATCATTAACCAAAAAGACTCAGGCATCAAATGTATATACGTAGCAATCGGTCAGAAAGCTTCTACCGTCGCTAGCGTAGTACGTAAGCTTGAAGAACATGGCGCAATGGAAAATACTATTTTTGTTGTTGCAACGGCTTCTGAAGCCGCGGCACTACAATATCTAGCTCCATACGCTGGTTGTGCCATGGGTGAATACTTCCGTGACCGTGGTGAAGATGCGCTGATCGTATATGATGATCTGTCTAAGCAAGCCGTTGCTTACCGTCAGATTTCATTACTATTACGTCGTCCACCGGGCCGTGAAGCATACCCAGGTGACGTTTTCTATCTGCATTCACGTCTACTAGAGCGTGCTGCTCGTGTAAACGCTGAATACGTAGAAGCATTCACTAAAGGTGAAGTGAAAGGCAAGACGGGTTCTTTAACTGCGCTACCTATCATTGAAACCCAAGGTGGTGACGTATCTGCGTTCGTACCAACGAATGTAATTTCTATTACCGATGGTCAGATCTTCTTGACTACAGAGCTGTTTAACTCAGGCACTCGTCCTGCTGTTGATCCAGGTATCTCTGTATCGCGTGTTGGTGGTGCTGCACAAACGAAGATCATTAAGAAACTATCTGGTGGTATTCGTACCGCACTAGCACAGTATCGTGAATTAGCAGCATTTGCTCAATTCTCTTCTGACCTTGATGATGCAACGCGTAAGCAGCTTGATCATGGATCAAAAGTTACTGAGCTAATGAAGCAAGGCCAATATGCTCCAATGACTGTTGCTGAGCAGGCTCTATCTTTATATGCAGCAGAAACTGGCGCATTAGAAGATGTCGCAGTTAACAAAATTGTTAGCTTCGAAGCGTCTCTACAAGCTTATGCTAAAGCAGAACACGCTGATTTACTTGCTTCTATTAATGAAACAGGCGCGTACGACAAAGATGTTCAAGCTAAGCTGTCAAGCTTACTTGAAAGCTTTAAGTCTACACAAACCTGGTAAGAGCGGTGGCAGCCTTTGCTGCCACAGTTAGCTTAATAGGAGAAGCAAATGGCCGGCGCTAAAGAAATTAAAAACAAGATCGGGAGTATTACTAATACTCAGAAGATCACCAGCGCAATGGAGATGGTTGCCGCGAGTAAAATGCGTAAAGCACAAGATCGCATGGCAGCTAGTCGCCCATACGCTAACACAATGCGCAGAGTGATCGGTCATCTCGCCGAAGGTTCTCTAGAATACTCTCATCCGTATCTAGAAGAACGTGACGTGAAACGTGTTGGTTATATAGTGATTTCAACTGACCGTGGTCTATGCGGTGGCTTGAACATTAACCTTTTCAAAAAAACTATCTCTGATATGAAGGGATGGTCTGACAAAAATGTAGATATAGATTTAGGGCTTATTGGTGCTAAAGCTGGTACATTTTTCGCTAACGTAGGTGGAAACGTGGTTGCTAATACAGCAAACCTCGGTGAAGCACCTAAGTTAGATGATTTGATTGGTTCTGTTCGAGTTATGCTAGAAGCATACGATAATGGGAAGTTGGATCGCTTATTCGTTGTATATAACAAATTTGTTAATACAATGACGCAAGAACCAACTATCGATCAACTACTGCCGTTGCCTGCATCGGAAGAAAATGAAGCATTACCGAAGCATGGCTGGGATTACCTATATGAAGGTGAACCTGCTGAGCTTTTAACTAAATTATTAGTTAGATTTATTGAATCTCAAGTGTATCAAGGTGTTGTTGAAAACGCAGCATCTGAACAAGCAGCACGTATGTTTGCAATGAAAAATGCAACAGACAATGCTGGTGACATTATTGATGAGCTGCAGTTAGTATTTAACAAAGCCCGTCAGTCTGCCATTACACAAGAGATTTCTGAAATTTGTGCTGGCGCTTCAGCGGTTTAGGCAAACTTGTAAAGTTTAGAGGATTTAAAATGAGTACTGGTATTATTGTCCAGATCATCGGTGCAGTTGTGGACGTTGAGTTTCCACAGCAATCCGTACCTCAAGTGTACGATGCACTGACATTTGACGACGCTAACCTATCTGAATTGGTGCTGGAAGTTCAGCAACAAATTGGTGGTGGTGTTGTTCGTTGTATCGTTATGGGTTCAAGTGACGGTTTACGCCGAGGCCTTAAAGTAACTAACACTGGTAGCGCGATTAGCGTGCCTGTTGGTGACGCGTGTCTTGGTCGTATTGTAAACGTACTTGGTAACCCAATTGACGGTAAAGGCGCTATTCCTACAGATGTGCGTTATGAAATTCACCGTGCAGCCCCTTCTTATGAAGAGCAGTCACTTTCTAACGAATTGTTAGAAACGGGTGTTAAAGTTATCGATTTGATTTGCCCATTTGCTAAAGGTGGTAAAGTCGGTCTATTCGGTGGTGCCGGTGTTGGTAAAACCGTAAACATGATGGAACTGATCAACAACATCGCTAAAGCTCACTCAGGTTTATCTGTGTTTGCTGGTGTTGGTGAGCGTACTCGTGAAGGTAACGATTTTTACTACGAGATGGAAGAAGCCGGCGTACTTGATAAAGTAGCCATGGTTTACGGCCAAATGAATGAGCCTCCAGGTAACCGTTTACGTGTTGCTTTGACTGGTTTATCTATGGCTGAGCGCTTCCGTGACGAAGGTAAAGATGTATTATTATTCATCGATAATATCTATCGTTATACACTTGCGGGAACTGAAGTATCTGCACTGTTAGGTCGTATGCCATCAGCAGTAGGCTACCAGCCTACACTAGCTGAAGAAATGGGTATCCTACAAGAACGTATTACTTCAACTAAGAGTGGTTCAATTACATCTATCCAAGCGGTATACGTACCTGCGGATGATTTAACGGATCCATCTCCAGCAACAACATTTGCTCACTTAGATGCAACAGTTGTACTGAACCGTAATATTGCTTCAATGGGTATGTACCCTGCGATCGACCCACTAGATTCTACTTCTCGTCAGTTAGATCCGCTAGTAGTTGGTCAAGAACATTACGACATCGCTCGTGGTGTTCAAGGTGTACTACAGCGTTATACTGAGTTAAAAGACATCATTGCGATCCTAGGTATGGATGAGCTATCTGAAGAAGATAAGCAAATCGTATCTCGAGCTCGTAAGATCCAACGTTTCTTAACTCAACCGTATCATGTTGCAGAAGTATTTACGGGTGACCCAGGTGTTCTAGTATCACTAAAAGAAACTCTACGTGGCTTTAAAGGCCTGCTAGAGGGTGATTATGATGATCTTCCTGAGCAAGCGTTCATGTATTGTGGTTCAATCGACGATGCTGTTGAAGCTGCGAAGAAAATGTAACTAAGCGAGGGCACTATGGCTATGACTTTTGATTTGAATGTAGTAAGCGCTGAAGGAGTGTTATTTTCCGGCCGTGCTGAAAGCGTTCAAATTACCGGTTCTGGTGGTGAGTTCGGTATTTTAGCCGGTCACACTCCACTACTTACTGGTATAGTACCTGGCATGGTGCGCTTGGTTAAACAACACGGTGAAGAAGAAGTTATCTTCGTATCTGGTGGTACTTGTGAAGTACAACCGGGTGAAGTTACCGTTCTGGCTGATACTGCAATTCGTGCAGAAGATCTAGATTTAGCCAAAGCGCAAGAAGCCAAAAGACAAGCTGAAGAACTGCTTAACAATTCTGCAACTAATCAAGATGTAGATTACGTTCAAGTAGCTGTTCAGCTGGCTGATGCTATTGCTCAACTACGCGTGCTTAAATTGGTTAAAAAATACAATTAATTTTAATTTTTAATTGAACACGTTCAGTTGTCATAAAGCGACCTTAGGGTCGCTTTTTTTATGCCTTTAATACACTCTGCATATTGTTAAATTTAATAATTCCCTATAACCTGAACATATTATTTATATTTTCAATGTCATCATTCAGATAAGAGTCCATTATGCCTATTAGTGTTGTTATTCTTGCCGCTGGTAAAGGAACGCGTATGCGTTCAGATCTCCCTAAAGTTCTTCACCCTATCGCTAAAAAACCAATGGTTCAACATGTTATTGATACCGTAAAACAGTTAGATGTTAACGATATCCACTTAGTCTATGGCCATGGTGCAGAATTACTCAAATCGCGGATCAAAGATGACAAATTAGATTGGGTGCTGCAAGCCGAGCAATTAGGTACAGGGCATGCGGTACAGCAGGCTGCTGATCAATTTAAAGCAGATGAACAGGTATTGGTATTGTATGGCGATGTACCATTAATTAGTCAAGAAACGTTAACACATTTATGCCAATCACAGCCTGAAGGTGGTATTGGTTTACTTACTGTGAAATTAGATAATCCGACGGGTTATGGTCGCATTGTCCGTGATGGCGAGACAGTTGTCGGTATTGTTGAGCAGAAAGATGCATCAGCAGAACAACTTAAAATTAATGAAGTTAACTCCGGTATTCTCGTTGCTAATGGGGCTGATTTTCAGCACTGGTTATCTCTGTTAGATAATAATAATGCGCAAGCTGAATATTACTTAACGGATGTAATTGCACTTGCGCATAAAGCTGGTCGCACGATTAACGCCGTTCACCCGATTGCAAATATCGAAGTCGAAGGTGTGAATAACCGTATGCAATTGGCTGAACTAGAACGCGCATACCAAGAATTACAAGCATATAAACTCATGGAGCAAGGCGTTACTATGCTTGATCCACGTCGCTTTGATTTACGCGGTGAAGTGAATGTTGGTAACGATGTTACTTTTGATATTAATGTTATCATTGAAGGTAAGGTAACGATTGGTCGTGGTGTCACTATCGGTGCTAACTGTATTTTGAAAGATTGTCATATTGGTGATAATTCTGAGATAAAACCAAACTCCATTATTGAATCAGCGACAATTGGTATTGATTGTAGTGTGGGCCCATTTGCGCGTTTACGTCCTAATACTATACTGGAAGACGATGCACATGTAGGTAACTTCGTCGAGCTGAAAAAAACAACATTAGGTAAAGGCTCTAAAGCTGGTCACCTTGCTTATCTTGGCGATAGCATTATTGGTGAAAAAGTAAATATTGGTGCGGGTACTATTACTTGTAACTATGATGGGGTAAATAAATTCCAGACGGTTATTGAAGATGGCGCATTCATTGGTTCAGATAGCCAATTGATCGCACCTGTTACTATTGGTAAAAATGCCGTTGTTGGCGCCGGTTCTACTATCGCGAGAGATGTCGCTGCCGATGAACTTGTGATCACGCGAGTGAAACAACGCCATATCAAAAATTGGCCAAAACCAACTAAAATTGCAAAGTAAGCGTTAATGTTATTTTAACTATAAAAAAGCAGAGATAAGTCTCTGCTTTTTAATTCGTCTCATTAACTATGCGTTACACCGGGGTTGGAATTGGATTACGTTTATGAGTCGTTCTTTTATAGGTATCGATAATTTTTGCTTCAGCTTTAACATCGATCGCTTTTCCTTCTAAGAAATCATCTATTTGCTCATAAGTAACACCTAAGGCTATTTCATCTTCTAATTGAGGGCGGTCTTCTTCCAAATCGGCTGTAGGTACTTTCTGATAAACTAATTCTGATGCGCCTAAATAGGCAGCGAGAGATCTCACTTGACGTTTATTCAAACCAAACAATGGCGCTAGATCGCAAGCTCCATCTCCGTGCTTAGTAAAGAAACCGGAAATGTTTTCTGCACTGTGATCTGTCCCTGGTACTAAACCTTGATATAAACCTGCAATTTCATATTGTGCAATCATGCGCATTCTTGCTTTTACGTTACCTTTATTAAAATCTTGGTTGAATGCGGTGCTTTCTGGTAATCCTGCTGCTTTCACGGATTCGAGTACTTCTGCATGAATACTATCTGCACCTGATTGGATGTTGACTGTGACAGATGTTTTTGGATTAATAAAGCGAAGTGCTTTTTGTGCATCATCTTCATCAGCCTGTACAGAGTAAGGTAACCGTACTGCAATGAAATTATAATCGTCATTACCGTGTTCAGTATTAAGTTCTTCAATCGCAAGTTGGCATAATCGGCCACAAGTTGATGAATCAATACCACCACTTATACCTAATACTAAACTTTTTAATCCTGAGTTAGTTAAATGCTGCTTGATAAAGTTAATGCGACTACGGATCTCATCGGCGATATCGATACTTGGTTTAACTTTCATCTCTGCGATAATTTGTTTTTTAAGTTCAGTCATGGGTTTATCTCCTTGGTTAAGCTTATTGTATCGCGATAAATAGACATTACTAGTTATCTGGCTCCGTAAATAGTGACTTTTAAATGGACTGATTCGCTATGTTGGGGTGTTTATCTACGATTAAGAGTGGAAAAAAACGGTTCTGTACTAAATCCATACAGAGTTTGTTGTTTGTGAGGTTATTTTATAATAACGCTTGCCTATGTGATCGAACTCTCTATAATCCATCCCACTGACACGGTAACAGCCGCTCAGTATGCTCTTTAACAATTTATTCAAGCAATCTGTGTGAGCACTTGCA
>NZ_LOCN01000007.1:225185-784409 GCF_001574435.1 Moritella sp. JT01 | reverse complement strand
ACAAGAATCCCCTTCCTTCCCCGACTTGTCGGGCGCGAAGCGAGGTGGGGGAGCTTCAATAGGATGAACGTTCTAAGACCATATCTACATCACAGTGAGTTAAGTGAGCATAAATCACCTAGCGTATAGTTCAAGGTCTCGAAATCACAGCAGATAACGCATGTTATATTAGATTATGATTGCGTATTAGCAAGCCAGTCCAATGCTAAATGACGGTCACTGAAGATTTTGATATTCCAGGGCATTGGCCTAGGAACGTCCACAAGACTTTCTGTACATTTTTTTGTGACAGAGCTATAAGCAACTACAGCCATTGAACCTATTTGCGCGAGTGTGGCTAAATGTTGTTGAGCTTCAAAGGTATAAGTGTATTGATGGACTTTATTGATTAACAGATTAAAAGGGTATTCAAGTTTGGAGAGTAAAAATTCATGGTATTCTTCAACCATTTCTAAATTCATCTCAACATTATTGTCGACTATCACTTCAGCTAAATTTGGCTTCAGTATAATTATTTCACCAAACGATAATTTATATTTAGACATTGGGATCCATCCCTGTTAATTATTAACAAACAAAACATATAATTTATTCTATTATCATTTTTGTTTACAGCAAGAAAAACAAGACTATTTTTTGAAAAACTGTGACTCAACTGAGAAATAAGAATAATACGGTATAAAATCATCGTTCCTGATTAAAAACGGCGGCATAATAGCGGCGTTGAATCGGTAGAATAGGCAACATATTGACGGTTCCCCCAAGATACGTACACTACAAATAGGTATTTTGATAGTAATATCAAGTAAGATTTAGCTTACTTTTGATAACAACGATACAATACTCATAATATTGTAGGCTTTTGTATAAAAAGGTAATAACGCATGTATTCATACGTAGCCAGACAACCGATCTTAGATACTGATAAAAATACCATTGGTTATGAACTGCTATTTCGGGATGGTCCAAAAAATTCGTTTCCCGATATAGATGCAGAGCAAGCAACCAGTCGCCTGCTATCAGATCAGTTCATGAATTCATGTTGGAATACAACAGGGAATAAACTTGCTTTTATCAATTTTCCATACAGTAGTTTAATTAGGTTAATACCTACCTTACTCCCCAAAGATAAACTTATTATTGAGATTCTGGAAGATTGCGAACCGACGGATGAACTATTACAAGCGGTCGTTATTTTTTATGAAAAAGGCTACAAGATGGCCCTTGATGATTTTATCCCAGATGCTCGCTGGGACAGATTCTTACCTTACATCACCTTTATTAAGTTTGATATCCAACTTTTTCCACTCTCTGAGGCAAAGTCTTTTATTCATAATAATCGCAATTATAAGATAAAATTCTTAGCTGAAAAAGTAGAAACCTACGAAGAATTTCAGCAAGCAAAACAAATTGGATTCAGTTACTTTCAAGGCTATTTCTTTAGTAAACCAGAAATGGTGCAGCAACGGACTATTGAACCATCAGAACTGGTCACATTGCAATTGTGCACTGAAATTGCCACTCCAGAACTGGACTATGATGCGATAGGGAAATTGATAGCCAGCGATGTTACCCTATCTTATAAACTCCTGAAATATGTAAATGCATCGTCTGCTATTAGCAAAACCATTACTTCATTTAAGCATGCTTTGATTTATCTAGGGCAGGATAAGCTGCGCCGATTTATATCTTTAATGACAGTCGCTCATGCCAATCAGCATAAACCTCAGTCTCTCTATGTTCTGTCTATCCAACGGGCGCGAATTTGTGAACAGCTCGTTACTAAAGGATCATTTAAAGCAGAGCCAAACCAAGCCTTTTTAATGGGGATGTTTTCTTTGCTAGATGCTTTATTGGATAAACCCCTGTCTCAGCTTCTAACTAATTTACCTCTCAGTGACGAACTTAAATTGGCATTGAACGAAGGTAAAGGTGAGCTTGGACATCTGCTTAATGCAGTAAAAGCTTATGAGAACGCTGATTGGGAACAAGTCAATAATCATTGTAATGTACTTGGTATTTCGGAAGAACTCTTTGCCAGTCAGTATGCTGATTCGGTCAAATGGGGCGATGACTTCACTGTCTAAGTTTCACCATCGATATCTAATAAATAACCGCTTGATGTAGGTTCCGCTTCTTCTTGAACGGAACTAACTACCTAGTGCTGAGTAAAGCACCAATGGTACGTATCTAATTTGTATTAGTTTTTTTGGAATTAACTTTAAATTACCTCCTATCTACATGATAAGTAAAGTTAAATTTACATGAATGTAGTAATTCTTGTATGTCTGAAAAATATAAATTAATGAACTCACCAAACAACCTAAAATGACTTAAGTAAGTCATAAAAGCCATTGATTATTCTTAAAAATATCATACAGATGGTGTTGTTCACCATGATTAGATCGAAATTACATTTAAACATGCTATATCAATGGTGATGCTAATCATATGGCAATAGCCTATATTTGAGATAAGTGTGTAAAAAATAAGTTAATTATCAATGTTTTGGTACTCATAGTGATGGCTACACCACTGGGAACGACCTTGCAGCTTCTCATGTCGCACAATTTACAAATCATTTAAAGCGGCTATTTCAAATGGACTAAAGTTATAACGTGCCAGATTCATAAACATAGATGTTATCCACTTAAAACATTAAATGGCCTGTAAATGTGTGGCATATCTACTAATCCTGCAAGAGGAGCTCGAAAAATGGAAAAGAGCATTTTTCAATTTATCTGGAAGTATTCAAAAAGAAATCAGTTGGCCCTAACCGCTACCACGCTCCTGACTTTCCCTATTTTGTACGTTTCGCTGGAGTTACCTAAGCGCATTATTAACGATGCTATTGGTGGAACAGGGGAAGACGTTTTTTTGCTGGCCATGAAACTAAGTCAGACCCAGTTTTTGATGCTTCTTTGTGTCGGATTTCTATTATCGGTATTAGCCAACGGGTTATTGAAGATGCACTTAAACACCATGAAAGGTGTGTTGTCGGAACGATTATTACGGCGATTTCGTTTTCAACTTGTCGCCCGGATGTTGAAGTTTCCACGCTCATATTTTCGCACTACAAGTCAAGGTGAGTTGGTCTCTATGGTGACATCTGAAGCGGAACCCATGGGATCATTTATGGGGAATATGCTATCGCAACCTGTCTTTCAGGCTGGGCAGATGCTGACAATTCTTGTGTTTCTATTTGCCCAGAGTTTCTGGTTTGGGATCGCGTCCATAGCGCTAATTCCATTGCAGGCATGGATTATTCCTAAATTACAGCGCCAGATTAATGTGTTGAATAAAGAGAGGATAAAAGAGGTTAGAAAATTTGCTGCTGATATTGGTGAAACCGCAGCAGGTGTCAGTGATATTCGTATGAACGGTGGAACACGTCATAGATTGTCATTGTTTTCTAATCGTTTGGGGAACTTGTTCAGCATTCGTTTTAAGATTTATCAAAAGAAGTTCTTTATGAAGTTTTTGAACAACTTTATCAATCAATTGACACCCTTCTTTTTTTATTCTGTTGGTGGTTATTTAGCGATTAAAGGAGAAGTAACAGTAGGCGCCTTGATTGCTGCGCTTGCAGCTTACAAAGATCTGTCGTCGCCATGGAAAGAGCTGTTAGCTTATTACAACCAGACCCAAGATATGGCACTGCGTTGGGAGCTAGTAACCGAACGTTTCGCACCAACAAACCTGGTGAAAGACACGTTGTTTGATGGCGAGCCAGATACGTTTACGAGCCTTAGTAGAGGCATCGATCTTGTGCATGATAAAGATGGGCATTTGATACTGGAAGATATTAGCTTGACCATTCCAAAAGGCGCGTTTGCTGATATATTAACGCGTGAGGTTACTCCACAGAAGGGAACCGTGAAGATTGCCGGGCATGAGGTGAATAATTTACATCAAACAGTTGTTTCTAATCGCATCGGTTATGCCAGTTCCAAGCCTTATATACTCGGTGAAAATCTATTCATGCCATTTAATTATGACCCTGAGGATATATCGGTTGATGTCGCAGTCAATCAGCGGCTAACAAGTCAATCTCTTCATCGTTATAAACCTTGCTAGAACCAGTACTCTAACAAGGTTTTATCTAAAGTGAGCAGGGGTGTATGGTGTTGTGTTTAAGATTTTGTTCGTTGACCAAGTTCACTGCTTTTTAAGCCACATGTTAATTTTAGTCCTACAAGTATACAGGCGACTAGCCCACATATAAGTAACGTGATAGCGAGGCTGCCAAAGTCACTTGCGGCATGTAAACCGAAACCAATGAGGAGATAGTAAAACAGGCCAAGTAGTGCACCTGCGCTGCCTAAGTGATCACGGTAATCCGTTAATGCGCCACTTAACAGGTTGGGTAACGCGAGTCCAAAAGATAAATAAACCAACATCATTGGGATGAAGAACCATACTGAGTCCTGCAGAAGGTACACACAGATACCACTGAGTAAAAGCAAGGCGGTCCCAAGACTAACGATACGATCATGGCTTAAGTGGTGGCGGATTAATCGCATGTTGATCATTGACCCTACAATAGATCCTGCAGCAAGTAAAAAACCAGTATAACCAAAGTATTCAACACTGACACCAAGCTTTTCAAACATAAATGGCGCAATACTGTAGTATGAAAAAAGCGAAATATTAAAAACAGCGACCATCAGTGTGATATACCAAATATGGCCATCTTTTAACATTTTTAAACCGACCGTTAATAAGCTATCACGACGATTGTTGACTGGTTTCGTTTCTGGCAGCTGAATAAATGCCCATACTAAGAGCGCCGCGACAAATATAACCATGGCAGAAAACACCCAAGTGTATCCACCGTGTGTCGTTAGCCAGCTGCCTGTTAACATACCAATCACTGGGCTCAAACCAATCGAGGTCCCCACGATTGAGAAAACATGTGAAAGCTCCATACCATGGTAGCCATCACGAATAATAGTTTGGGTACAAATAGAACCTACCGCTGCCCCAAAAGCGCAACAAGCAAACCCTATAAGCAGCATGTTGAAACTTGGTGCCATTAACGTAAACACGGCCGCTACAATAAAGACCATTAAGCCTGCTAGTGTTGAGATACGTCGACCAATGACATCACACATACGACCCCAAAAAATAACCCCGACAGCAAAAGCAATAAAAAAAATCGATAGTGCTTGTGCCGCAGCGGCAGCCGAAACACCAAAGCTATCTTTAATGGATGTCAGTGCTGGACTGTACATGGTTTCAATAATTTGCGGAAACATCAGTAATATGACCGCTAAAGGAATTGAAATCTTTTTTACTTCTGTATTCATCATTTTCCTGCTTTTTATTGCCTCTTTAGTGCTAGCGAAAACTAACGTTAGAGAATTTACTTTATTAAAATCAACCTTCTTGTTAGTGCCAAGGTGGTCTTTGCCTGATTTTTGTTTACATAAAAAGTGTTTTTATGCGTCATAAATCACATCAGTTACGATAATGAGGAGTATATAATATATAGGCCACTGTTAATGTTAACATTGGGACAATAAACATCGACTTAAGGACAAGGTGATTCGCGATATGATAAGACATATATTACTTATTAAGTTTAAAGATTCAGCTGAACTATCACAAATAGATAAACTTAGTGCTTTATTTGAGTCAATGCCGAATAAAGTTGAAGGCGTAATTGCAGTAGAGTGGGGGCTGAACGATAGCCCTGAGAATAAGAATAAAGGTTATACGCATTCAGTTGTCATGACTTTCGCTAATGAAGAGGGTCGCCAAAACTATCTGCCGCATCCAGAACATGAAGCATTGAAGGAAGTACTTAGGTCTTTGTTGGAAGATATAGTGGTATTTGATTATCAAGTTTAGATTTGAGAATGTGATGCATTGTGATTGAGTTAAACGAAAAATGCCGCAATATTTACGACATTTTTCGTTTTATAGTGAGTTAGAAATCGATGTCTTTAAGGTCTATGTCAATGTCTATTAAACTGAGTGTCAATTTTAGCCCTACAAGTATACAGGCGACTAACCCACATATAAGTAAAGTGATGGCGAGGCTGCCAGAGTCACTTGCGGCATGTAAACCAAAACCAATAATGAGATAGTAAAACAGACCAAGTAATGCGCCTGCACTGCCTAAGTGATCTCGGTAATCGGTTAATGCGCTACTTAATAGATTAGGTAATGCTAATCCAAAAGACAGAGAAACCAACGTCATTGGGATAAAAAACCATACTGAGTCTTTTAAAAGGTACACACAGATACCACTGAGTAAAAGCAAGACAGTCGCAATGCGAACGATACTATCATGGCTTAAGTGGCGGCGGATCAATCGCATGTTGATCAATGACCCTGCAATAGAGCCTACTGCAAGTACAAAACCGGTATAACCAAAGTACTCAACACTGACACCAAGCTTTTCAAACATAAATGGCGCAATACTGTAGTATGAAAACAGCGAAATATTAAAAATTGCGACCATAAGAGAGACATACCAAACATGGCCATCTTTTAGCATTTTTGAACCGACGGCCAATAAGCTATCACGACGGTTGTTGGCTGGTTTCGTTTCTGGTAGTTGAATAAATGCCCATACTAATAGCGCTGCGACAAATATGACCATGGCAGAAAATACCCAAGTGTATCCACCGTGTGTCGTTAGCCAGCTGCCTGTTAACATACCAACTACAGGGCTTAAGCCAATCGAAGTCCCCACGATTGAGAAAACGTGTGAAAGTTCCATACCATGGTAGCCATCACGAATAATGGTTTGAATACAAATAGAACCTACCGCTGCCCCAAAAGCGCAACAAGCAAACCCTACAAGCAGCATGTTGAAACTTGGCGCTATTAACGTAAAAACGGCCGCTACAATAAAGACCATTAAGCCTGCTAATGTTGAGGTACGTCGACCAATGACATCACACATACGACCCCAAACAACAACCCCGACAGCAAAAGCAATAAAGAAAATAGATAGTGCTTGTGCGGCAGCTGCAGCCGAAACACCAAAATGATTTTTAATGGATGTCAGTGCTGGACTGTACATGGTTTCGATAATTTGCGGAAACATCAGTAAGATGACCGCTAAAGGAATTGAAATCTTTTTTACTTCCGTATTCATTATTTTCACCTACTTTTTATTGCTTCTTTAGTGCTAGTACAAGCTAACGTTAGAGAATTTACTTTATGAGTCAGAAATCACATCTGTTACGATAATGAGAAGTATATAGTACATAGAAGGGTGTTAATGTTAACATTGGTACAATAAACATCGATTTAAGGACAGGGAGGGGAAATGGCTTTTATTTCGAAAGCATCTGACTTCAATGTAGATGAGCATTCAGCTTTAGTCGTTGGCGTTGCATCTATCTTGGGCGATCATGACTCGGGGCGACATACACATACAAAAGATCAATTACTGTTTTCTCAGCACGGTTGCATGGTGATAACAATGGCAGGGATGAAGTGTGTTCTTCCTCCGATGCGCGCCGCTTGGATCCCTGCCGGTATTGAGCATAGTGCTCAAATGACGAACGTGAACCATTATCGGTCACTGTTTTTTAATGAATCGCTACAATCAAGATTATCACGTGAAATGAGGATATTGGATGTTAATCCGTTATTTATAGCCTTGATTGAGAGAATGGCAATGTGGTCATTTGATAAACCAGAAGATGAAATGATTAATTCTCTGAACCTATTTATTGAAGAATTGAATGCCGCTAAAGATACACATTTGAATTTACCTTTACCTTATGATTATCGATTAAAAGATTGGTTACTTAAGGTGAATAACGACGACTTTCTCGCCCCCACGTTGACACAGTTAAGCACCGAAGTAGGAGCCAGTGCTAAGACGATTACGCGTATTTTTACAAAAGAGACCGGGATGCCTTATCAAAGTTGGCGTCAACAATGGCGGTTGCTAGGGGCGATAGAATTATTATCAAAGCAGCTACGTGTTACTGAGATTGCTTATCGTCTCGGTTTTTCGAGCGATAGTGCTTTTATTAGTTTTTTTCGTCAAAAAACAGGATTTACGCCGCTTCACTTTATCGCTAAATCGACAAAAGATTAACGCTAGCATCAAACATCCCATTTTAACAATCGGTGACTTTGCTAACTTGCCTATCTTTAATATCTAAACGGAATTTTAATGATTGCTATTCCACTGCCTTTTATCATGTCACTGTTACTGGTGATCATTGCAATTACTTTATTTGCTAAGAAACCAATTGAGGGAAAAGTACCTTCTTTATTTATCACTTTATGTGCGATAAGTACGGCGGTGGTTGGACTTCGCTGGACCTTTGATATCGCCATTTTTAGGTTTTTACAGCCTGTTTTTGCATCGTTTTTACCTGTGATGGCCTGGTGTTGTTTTTCTAAAACATACAATGCAGGACGTCTTTCATGGTTACATCTTTCTGGACCCCTTGTGATTATTATATGTTCGTGGTGGCCCGAATTATGGTTGAACGCGATAGATGTTATTTTGACTACGCTTTATCTTAGCTATGGCACTTTACTCATTCGTTCCTCATTCGTGATGCCGGACGATGTTCGGCTTTCTCATGTTGAGCGGGTTCTTTTTGCGCAGCGTGTTGCAGGTATCACCTTGCTTGTGTCTGCCTGCATTGATGGCGTACTGTCTTTTGATTTTATGGTGTATGGTGGAGAGCATGCGCTATATATTTTATCGCTCAGCTATCTAATCCTTATTCCGAGCGTCGTTGTTGCTGTGATTATTGTTGGTTTTAGCACACTCAGTACGGAGTCAGAGGCATTGTCAGATGTAGAGGAAAAGTCGTTGCTAGATGCTAGCATCGAGCCCCCTTCGAAAAGGGTTGGATTATCTGAACAGGATGCTAAGGACATCGTGAGTAAAATTGATACCTTGATGAAGGATAAAGAAGCGTTCCGCGATATGAATTTAACCTTGGGTCGTTTGTCGCGAAAAGTCGGCATTCCTACGCGGCAAGTTTCTATGGCTGTAAATCAGGTGTGCGGCATGAATATTTCGAAAGTGCTTAATGAATACCGAATTACTTATGCGAAAAAGCGACTTGTAGACAGTGAAGATAGCATTACTGATATCTATCTTAGCGCTGGCTTTCAGACCAAGTCCAACTTTAACCGTGAGTTTACGCGCATCACAGGCCAAACACCGAGCACATATAGAAATGACGCTTAGTGCTTTGCGAAAAATAACAGTATGATGTCAATGCAGGGCACTATCCGGTGAAGAGAGAGCCCTGTATATTAGACTACTTTACTATGCATGAGTGAGGAAGCTAAAAATATCCTTAAACATTTGCTGATGGAGCTTGAGTCGACTTGTACCTGAACCATCCTTACATACAATACCATCACCCGGCACTTCTTCTTCTATGAGCGTTATCGCTCCCGGTTTGCACACCTGTAAGAAGCTGAAATGCATTGCTTGTTCATACACCTTATAATGACGATTAAATAATGGTAGATGTTCGGCCAGATAACCAGATTCCATTGCTTGAGGCAAGTCTCCAATATCGATCCCTGCACCTAATATCAGCACGGGTGTCTCCACTTTTGCCATACTTTTTAAAGAGAAGCTACGTGCACCACCGAGATCTAAAATCACCGCTTTTTTGATTCGTGGATCATAGAAATTAAAGAATTTTGGTTCTCCCGGTTGTGATGATGTGAGTCCCAGTTCGTCTGCTAGGCCACATGTTTTGGGATTGGCATACAGCTGACACTGAGCTTTAAATGCGTCTCGGTCAAGTTGTGCGCCGACTAATTGCATAACACTCCAGCCTCCTAAAGAGTGACCGATAGCAGATACGTTTTCTGCATCAATCGAGGCGCGCCAAATCGTATCTTCGAGTAGGTAATCTAATACACGCACCAAATCGTGAGGTCGTTGCCACCACTGCGATGCCTGTAGTCTAGAATGATTAAATGTTGTGGTTCCAGGATGATTGATAGCTGCGACCACATAACCTTTTAGTGCCAACGAATTTGCAAGCCAGCTTTGGTTTCTCCAGTTTCCGCGATATCCATGTGAGAGTAATACAAGAGGATGCTTTGTGGGTAAAACCGAAGCATCTTTGATCACTTCAGTTCCAATAAACGCTAAATTTTCGGCAACTGATTCTGAGGGGCTATTTTGTGAGGTGGGATACCAGAGGCTGACTTTTAATGGGCGGCTGGTATCACTAGCTAACTGAAACTGTTGAAATCCAACAGACTCTGCGAAGGCTAACTTACTAATACATAAAAATAAAACAGTAAGGACGGCGGATAATTTCATTTAACGATTCCTGATTTAGGCTAAAAAGTGACGCTAGTATGTCAATAAGCATGAGTGTAGACGCCCTGGAATATGATTTAGGACGACCTAAAACAGGTTTTAGTACCTATTTCCTTGCGTTTAATATACAGAACCATAGAATCCGTCTGATATTTAGGTTCGTTGATGAATACAACAGACTTAAATCGTGTTTACTTTAATTTATGGTATATCAGAATGAAAAGTTTAGTTTTAGCAATTATGGTTTTAATGTCTTTCGGGAAGGTAAGTGCAAGCGAAGTTTCCGATGCTGCTGCATTTAAGGATCTAAAAAAAGAAGTGCGGATGCTTAGAAAAGACATTCGAAGATTAGAAACGTTAATTATAAGGTTATCAGATAAAATTGATGACGATGAAGATGACACTGTTCCTACTCCAACGAAGAAAGATGTATGGGGATGCTATATCAAGGATATTTCTGCTGGTGCGGTATATGGTACAGGTCGTACAGAAGCTGAAGCTAAAGGTAAAGCATTGGAGAAATGCGAGTTAAAAGGTGGAGCGTGTTGGGAAAGCAATTTGAAATGCTCTTCTGATAATTCGTAATATCGAGACAAGCGCTATATAACTATTTTGGCGCTTGTCTAAATTTATTATTTTCAATAAGTGCTGACGATCATGTTCACTGACGCCTATTAGAACTTAAATTGTTTCAGTTTAGAGCCTGATATTTGTTCGGCAATTACCTTATGAGTTTTTGTTGTCGGGTGAGTCACCCCCCAGAAAACATAATTATCAGAGCCATCCGAATCGCACTCACTTGTTAATGCATGACTTGTAAAATAATCGGCAGTTGATGACCTGTTGATGTTTAAGCAGGCATCTTTAGCATTGCTAAAGCCATATTTTTCAGGTGTATTAATTATGTTTTTAATTAATGTATTTGTATCAAATAGGACTATATTTACACCTTTATTTTGATATTCATTAATTAATTTTTTAATAAATAGGTTAAAACTTGTGATCTTTTGTTTTACTATTTTTGCATGTTCCTCAGTACTGTATTTAAATTGAGGAGATTTTGTCGCGTCAGGTAAGTTGAGAATAAGAATGTTCTGTGCACCATTATCCGTTAGTACCTTCAATGCGTAACTAAAGTCATTACTTACATCGATAACTGAACGGTCATAGTTTACAAAATCATTAAGCCCGAACTCGAGTGTAAATAGGCTGTTTTCCGGCTGATAATTTTTTGCCATAGCTACATAGTTAAGATATGAGTCTATTTGGTCATGGATACCTGACAGTACTTTTTTTTGTGTATTTCCTGCAGCCCCACCAACAGCCCATGTGTATAGAGGTAGCGCTTTTTCTTTTGCAAGGTACTCTGTCCATACAAAACCGTTAGTGAAGTGACCTAAAAACCATGAATTTTTATTTGGAGCTTGCCATTGTGCGCCATTAAAGAAATTCCCTGTATCTGAGATACTATCGCCAAAGCTCACAATTTTATTGATCGCATCTGGTTGTGCATTGATGTCATTTACCCAAATTGAGTGATTATAAGAGTACTTATTATCAGCGGCGAAATACGTAATATCTGCGGTGTCGTGAGTAACATCTAAAGTTTCTGCGCATTTCTCCATAATTTGTTTTTGAGGTGATGTCGTATAGAACATATTCATAAATGAAGTTGACGAGTACCAGTAACCAGATATGGTGTAATAGCTGCCATTTTTATTTAATGCCCATTTCCAATCTGTTGCTGGATCGTCATGGTTATAATGAGGACGATACCAGCACCTCACATAGGTATAAGTCTCAGAGGATTGAACATATTTAATGTCTTCAGGGGTTATGCTTTTAATTAGTTCATTGCCAGATGCAAAAGCAGCAACGGGCAAAAGTAATAATGTGGCAAGTATTATTTTTTTCATATTGGTATTTCTCATATTATATTTGTGGTTAAGCATATACAGAAACCTAAAGATTTTTTGTAATGCTCAATTATTGGTAAATATGTTCGCTAAGAATAAAGTACCTTGTAAACATGCCTATGTTAATACAGTAATTAGTATGCCGATCAAAATTAATTAATAATTAAAAATCAAATAGTTAGATGTTCTTAACAAGGTGGGGGGATGTTAGGTGATATGGTTCACGTAATGTAGTGTTTATAATTGGTTAAGCATGTAATTGAATGATATATCGCTAGCTTAAAAGTTATATCTAGTGGTAACACGTCGCTTTCTAATTAAACCTTAGATTATATGTCTTTCGCCTCAGGGCGGGAGTGGCTATGGCAGGTGTTCCTGCCTGAAATAGACTGTAGTAGATGCAATTGTGGTTAGATAAGTCTTCAGACTTAGATTTTGTTTGCTCTTTTCTTCTCTTGCATACGCTGAATATTGAACTCTTTTCTCAATTCTGCTTTACGCTCTGCTTGTTGTTCAGACAGAGGGAAGTTTTCTAGTTCGGTAAAGGTATCTGCTATTTTCTTGGTTACTTCTGGCCATGGTCGCTCGACTTTGACGAGTAGCGCGATACACACTTGCACTTTATTCAGCGCTGCACCAGTATTGAGTGGCGCGATAGAAAGTGCGGTTTCAAAGTGCTGTAATGCGACGTCAAGATTGCCTTCAGTAAATGCTTCAATACCCAGTTTGTTGTGATGCTGAAATTGAACCTCTTTACTGTCTTCTTCACCACTGATACTCGCAAGTAACTTTTCGCCGTGTACGTTGGAGTGTTGAATATAAGGCTGTAGTTTTTCAGCAAATTCAAATTCTTCTAACTCGACAAGTAGATTTACCAGTTGTGGCCCTAACCATTCTGGTGTGCCTTCGGGTTCCATTAAGTATGCTTCATTACTTTTTAGCAAGGTGTGTTTCGCTTTAACTTGGTTGCCTTTCACATTATGAATAGACGCTAAACTGTAACCTTCCAATGCCAATAACTCATCTTCTTCAACATAGGGGTGTTGTTGCGAAGAACGGTGAAACAAACCGCTAATCTCTTGTAATAAGCGGCCTTGTTTAAACTTGTCTTCTTCGTTTTTCGCGACAAGAATAATAGCTTGAACATAATTAATCAGATGTTGGGGATCTTGATGTATGGTGTTTTTGGTCTGCATTAAAATAGCGAAAAAGGCTTCTTTGGCTATCGTATTCATATGTGTATCAAGTGCCAATTCTGCGAGTAGTCCTTGACGGTCTAATGACAAGTGGGAATGTTTGATCGCGCGTTGCACAATTTGCAGTGCTTTTTCACTGTCGCCACCGTCCCTAAAGCAATGTGCTAACCAATCATAACCATCTAGCAGCATTGGATTATATTTAATGATCTCGGATAACAGTGGAATCGCTTGTTGGTAATTTTTCTCTAGATAATATACTCGACCTAACAGCAGTTGTGCTTGGGTATGCGGATGGTCCTCTATAAATTCTTCTAAGATAGTACGCGCTTCAGCGTACTTTTCCTTTTCAATTAACAGCTCTGCTTTAAACAAACGACAGAAATTACGATGGCGTGCTGAATAGATTATTGCGTTATCACATTCTTCCATTACCTGAGCAAAATCGTCATTCTTAATTGCTTGGTAGATAGGTAGCAGAGCCTCTTTTTTATTGAATGCTTTTTGAATACGTAAATTAAGTTCGTTTTGTGAAAACGGCTTCATTAAATAATCATCGGGTGTCATTTGAATTGCGCTTAATACAATCGCTTTCGAATTATCACCTGTTACTAGGAAAAACACGGTGTGGATAGGTAATAGGTTATTCACTTTTAATGCTTCAAATAACTGACGCCCATTAAGGCCAGAGCCAAGATTGTAATCAACTAACAGTAAATCATAGGTATTGTGGCGGCACAATTTTAATGCGTCTTCGGCACTACCCACATGCGTGACATCTTTCGCCCCAAAGTTAAGCAACATGGTTTTGAGCATGATCTGAAAAGCACGTTGGTCATCAACAATGAGTACGCGTTTTTTTCGATAGTCAAAATTATGATTCATGTTTATTGAGTGCTCAAGGGTGATGGATAAATTTAGACGTTAATGATTAGCATTAACAACAATAACAGGTATGCATAATACTGTCTTGAGAGGAACACCATTTTGTTAATCAGAACTGTTAACTGAGTGTTTTTTGTGCGAAAAAATAAGAGTCTTAATGCATTGGAATAGCCTATTAATCTAGTCGATAGTAACAGACATAAACTACTTTATGGTTTGCGGTAGGTGAATTATAATACTGCCACTATATGGGTAGTTGATACCATGCGCTAAGTTATTAGTTTAAAAAAAGGTTTATATGCAGTCTAGAACGAAAGGTTTTACCCTTATTGAGATGGCGATTGTGATCGTGATCCTAGCGATTATGTCGGCAGTTGCAGTACCTAAGTTTATTGATCTTTCGAGTGATGCGAAAAAAGCTAAAATCGCTAGTGTTGCGGCAGACCTGCGTATTGCTATTGATTTGATTTATTACAAGGCGCTTATCTTAGGTGTTGATAATCTTTGTTATGAGGAAAATAGTGATCATGAATCTAAGGTTGAAGGTTACTATACTTGTCATGGTTACCCAGTCGCTTATATCAGTTCTATTCAAAGGCTATTAAGTTTGGAGAATTCGGATGGGTTCATTTTTAATAATTATGAGGATAACGCTGGTTATCGGACATTAATTATTTCATTAAATGAAGATTATACTAACAATGAACTTGTGGCAGGTGCTTATTGCCAATTGATTTATCAGCCGCATAAAACGAATCAGATTGTGGTGTTTGATAGCGGTTGTTAGTAGGTGGCATTTTTGTGTTGGAATTGATGTTATATGAAATATTCATTTGGTTAGAGAAAGTATTGATATAGAAAAATAGAAGAGATTTAAGTATGGGAATAATGACGTAGTATATTCTGAATTGAAATAGAGAGTGGTGGAGGGAGAAGGATTCGAACCTTCGAAGGCTGAGCCGTCAGATTTACAGTCTGATCCCTTTGGCCACTCGGGAACCCCTCCACATTTTTCTCTATTTTTGTCATCTATTGCTAGATGGATCTTTTACGATGATGACTGCTTTTACATTGACCAGAATGTAAAATCATCAAAGTAGAATGATGGTGGAGGGAGAAGGATTCGAACCTTCGAAGGCTGAGCCGTCAGATTTACAGTCTGATCCCTTTGGCCACTCGGGAACCCCTCCACAAGTAATGCTTTTTCATCTACTCGCAATGGTAGATGTTGTCTTCATTTTGTTGATTACTTTAAGTTCATATTTAATACATACTACATTGGCCACAATGTACTGCTTTTATATAAGTAATCAGCAAAACTAAATGTTGGTGGAGGGAGAAGGATTCGAACCTTCGAAGGCTGAGCCGTCAGATTTACAGTCTGATCCCTTTGGCCACTCGGGAACCCCTCCACAAGTAATGCTTTTTTCATCCACTCGCAATGGTAGATGTTGTCTTCATTTCGTTGATTACGTTAAGTTCATATTTAATAAGTAGTAAATTGGCCACAATGTACAGCTTATATATAAGTAATCAGCAAAACTAAATGTTGGTGGAGGGAGAAGGATTCGAACCTTCGAAGGCTGAGCCGTCAGATTTACAGTCTGATCCCTTTGGCCACTCGGGAACCCCTCCACAAGTAATGCTTTTTTCATCTACTCGTAATGGCAGATGTTGTATCATGTCGACCTTTTAATTCATTTTAAAAATGAGTTTATGCAATCAACATAATTTAAATATTGTGGTGGAGGGAGAAGGATTCGAACCTTCGAAGGCTGAGCCGTCAGATTTACAGTCTGATCCCTTTGGCCACTCGGGAACCCCTCCACAAGTACGAAACGGATAGTATCAGAAAATTTCTGTATGTGAATAAAAAATTCGAATAAACAGCTAAATATTTATAAAAACAGGTCGATAACTTACTAGTTGATTATTTCGCGGCAAATTTTGGTTGTTCTGCGCGCAATATTGTTCAAGAGGTAACTTATTTACGTTCAATCGATACGACAACATGCCTTAATTGATGAGCTGCAACTTGGCCAACAGTTAAATAAATGTACTTTAAATGGTGATAGAGCTAAGTTTTCTCTGTTATTGAGTATGTTGTCATCTGATATTACAGATCAGAAACAAATCGAAATTAAGCACACTGCCGTTGATACGTCAGCGTATGATGCTGCGCGAATGGCAAGGTTAAATGAGTACGCTGCAAACAATAATATGGCCGCATTGCGTTTAGAGATCTGCTTTTCACCTGAAGTCGGTGCTGGGGTGGGTGATGCTAAATATGTTGCAGAATCAGTACTACAAAACAGTTCCCACTTATTACAGCAAAAATTAGCGCACGGTTCGCTAATTAAACCAACGGCGAACGAGCGTGCTCAAGCAGCGCAATCTTCCACATCCCCTCAAGATCTTGTATTACCACTGGAAAGCCAATCGAGTACGGCAAGCTTATTAGATGTATTAAATAGTTATGATGCTTATATAAGAAAGGTTTAATATAAAAAACGAGTCTAAAGCAAGGCTTGCTTAACATTATGATTAAGATCTATTATGGTTTCAAGGTGATGGGGTGCCACCTACTTAACCGCCAATTGTTGGCTGATGACTCCTATTAAATTTGAAAACAAGTGAATCTGTAAAATAACATGAACTGAATAGTGGCTGTATGTATGCTATTTGTTGATACTGTTATTTATGCCTCGATGACACCTTGTTTTCCTAAATCTAATAGGAAAATTGTATGCACTACTCTTCTGAAATTCAATCCATGTGCCCGATTCAACGCGGCGATCTCCATGCATCTTCTCCTATCCCTATTGAAGGTCGAATGATCAATCCTAAAGAAGTGATTGCGATTTCAGGCTTAAGTCACGGTGTCGGAACTTGTGCGCCTCAGCAAGGTGCTGCCAAACTCACTCTCAATGTTAAAGAAGGCATTATTGAAGAAGCCTTAATTGAAACAATTGGTTGTTCAGGCATGACTCAATCAGCCGCGATGGCTGCGGAAATCATAACCGGTAAAACAATTCTTGAAGCAATGAATACTGATTTGGTGTGCGATGCGATCAATGTTGCAATGCGAGAGATCTTCCTCCAGTTTGCTTATGGTCGTAGCCAATCCGCGTTTTCTGAAGGTGGACTAGAAATAGGTGCAGCTTTAGAAGATCTTGGCCAAACTCAACGCAGTCAAGTTGGTACTAGTTATGCGACAAGCGCAAAAGGCGTTCGTTACATGGAAATTGCGGAAGGTTATGTTACTAAGCTAGGGTTAGATGAAAATAATGAAGTGATTGGTTATGAATATGTAAACCTCGGGAAAATGATGAAAGCCGTCAGCAAAGGTGCCCAAGCAGATGACGCCATGAAATCTGCTGCAGGTACATATGGTCGTTTTGACGAAGCAGTTAAAACTATCAATCCACGTGAAGCTTAACCTGAGGATACTATTATGACTAATCGCACTATTACAAACCCAATTACAGCAGTACTAAACGAAATGAACTTGTCTTCAATTGAAGATGCTTATCAATATTGCCTCGCTAAAGGAATCGACTCTAAGTCGGTAGTGATGGACACGCAGCCTATCGCATTTGATAGTGCCGCTGAAGCTTATACTGTTGGCACTGCATTGGCGTTATATCGTCAAGCAAGTTCAGCTGAAGAGGCTGCTAATATTATAGGTGAAGGACTGCAATCATTCACCAAAGAGGGGAGTGTTGCTCGACAACGTCAAGTCGGTATTGGGCATGGTGCACTTGCAGCTCGATTATTGAATGAAGAAAGTCAATGTTTTGCATTTCTTGCTGGTCATGAGTCTTTCGCTGCAGCAGAAGGTGCGATCAAAATTGCGCTGAATGTGAATAAATCTCGTCAATCACCCCTTAAAGTTATTTTAAATGGTTTGGGTAAAGATGCCGCATATTTGATCTCTCGTATCAATGGGTTTACGTATGTCAGAACTCAATTTGATTATCAAACGGGTGAGTTAAAAGAAGTTAGCCGTCGTTCATTTTCAACGGGCCCTCGTGGTGACATTCTTTGTTATGGCGCTGATGATGTACGTGAAGGTGTTGCTATTATGCAGGCCGCTGGCGTTGATGTGAGTATTACGGGTAACTCCACAAACCCAACTCGATTCCAACATCCTGTCGCGGGTATTTATAAATCAGAGTGTATTCGTTCGGGTCATCCTTACTTCTCGGTAGCCTCGGGTGGTGGTACGGGTCGTACTTTACATCCAGATAATGTTGCGGCAGGACCTGCGTCATATGGTATGACAGATACAATGGGACGTATGCATGCCGATGCGCAATTTGCTGGTAGTTCGTCGGTGCCATCTCACGTTGCTATGATGGGGTTTATTGGTATGGGTAATAACCCAATGGTTGGTGCAACGGTAGCATTAGCTGTTGAGGTTGATCAGTTACTAAACCGATAAAAATAGATAACGGTAAACGTAAATCTATCTATCCTCAACACGGAATGTCAGGCTAAAGATTGTTTTCAATTTTTTTAAGATGGTATACAAAATAAGGCTAGATTGTTACACAGCGTTAACATATTATGACTTTATATCAATAAACATCAGGTTATAGCGATACTTAGTTGTATTGAGATAACCAAATTGGATTAACAATGGTGAAAATAATGTCTGAGCTAAGTAGTTCTGTAGAAACAGAAGGCAAGTCAGGCTCAATGGCTCAAGACGATATCGTCTATGCGCATATCTTTGATGCCATTCTTGAACGTCGTCTTCCGCCTGGAACAAAGTTAAACGAAGAAGCATTGGGTGATATTTTTAGTGTAAGTCGCACTATTGTACGTCGTGCATTATTACGCTTGTCACACGAACAAGTGGTGGTGATCCGTCCTAACCGCGGTGCTATTGTTGCATCGCCTTCTGTTGAAGAAGCAAAACAAGTCTTTATTGCCCGACATACACTCGAAGATGCTATTACTAAGCTTGCTGTTGAGAATGCATCAAATAAGCAGATTACGCATTTACGTCAATTAATAGTGGAAGAAAATGAAGCTACCAAACAAGGTGATTTAGGTAAAGCGATCCGTTTATCGGGTGAATTTCATCTAAAACTGGCTGAAATGTCCGGTAATGTGCCTTTATTTAATTTCCAGCGTAGCTTGGTCTCGTTAAGCTCGTTAATTATTGCGCAATACGAAGTCGCGACCAGTACGCATTGTGTATTGGATGAGCACAGTGAGTTACTCGATGCGATTGAAGAAAAAGATGCTGAAAAAGCCTGCTTATTAATGCGTGAGCATTTAAAACATATCGAGTCTAAACTGAATTTAGATGGCGAGACCGTTTCCAGCGATCTGCATGTTGTCTTTTCTAATGTGTTAAATAAAAAATAAAATAACGTTAATTTTTATAATGTTGTATACAAACAATGCCAAGTTCGATGTAACTTGGCATTGCTATTTCTGCCTGCCACACCTATTGTCTTATCTAACCTTTCACCCAACACCAATCTAATTGATTATGCTTATTAAAAGGGAATTTATTATGCTTAGGAAACAGGGTTCAACATTATACTTATTTGTACTTATTTATATTACATTCATAACAATGTTACACGCTGAAAGTATGGCTGTGGATAAAGATTATTATTATCTACAGCCTGAGTCTCATGATATAGATATTGCCGTTGAAGCTGAATATGAGGTTGCTTGGTATGCGGTGGTTGATAAGGACAGTCAATGGCTAACAATTACACATCAAAAAAATAAAATGATTGTGGCTCACATTCAAAAAAATACAGCGGGCCCAAGACAAAGTAAAATTAATATTATTTCAGATAATGACGAGTCCATTTTAGCCTCTATCGTTTTATCTCAGTCACCTGCAAAAACATATAGTAATAGTAAAGGAATAAATGATTTAACAACGTGGCAAGATTGGGAAGATAAGACGGGATGGATTATGGAGTATGAAGCACATACATCAAAATCTAGAAATTATACACATATAACATCTATGCTAACTGATTCTCCAATACGTTATGGATCAAACTCAGAACATTTTAAATTAACATTCGATGATACGAGTAATGAAGAGTGTGATGTAGAACATGAAAGTTGTAACTGTAAAGGACGTGACTGTGAGAGAGGATACGAACGAGCTGAAAATGTGCAAATATGGCGTCCAACTTATCAGAAAGAAGGGGATGAATTTTGGTATTCATTCTCATTCTATGTATCTAAAAAATATACTTATGAACCTATAGATAGCGATATAAATAATAATGGGATTGAGGATCAAATAGAACCTGAACTCGATGATGAGACAAAACAAGAAATGTATCGTCGGGCAGGGTGCTTGTGCATTAGTTTATTCCAATTTCATCAAGTTCCCGAAGAGGGGCATGCTTGGATACCTGCCTGGGGATTTAATAAATCTTATGGCGGTGCCTTTTTTGTCCGTCAATTTCCAACATTAAAAGGGGCTGAAGAGAGAACTCATGAGCTAATTGATAATGAATCGTTTACAGGACGGTGGCATGATATTGTCATTAATGCGCATTGGAGTACAAATGCACATGAGAATGAAAATGAAAATAAAGGATTTATGAAAATATGGGTCAATGGTGAGTTAAAACTTAATTACGTAGGTAAGACTCGTACAGAGAATAATCAGTCTGTTTATTTTAAATATGGACTTTATAGGACAATAAGTGCGTCAGATGTAGAGATATATATGGATGAATTATATCGAGGGACGAGTAGAGAGGATGTTGACATACGCATGAGAGAAATGGCGATAAATTAATTAGAAAATACGACTCTGTAAATGATTCTGTGTAATTACCATTTTAGAGATGGTCTTTTAATCGGTCTTCAAATTCAATGTTGAAACGATTCATAGCTGCTTTCCAGTTATGGATCGGCATCGACCAAAGTTAGCTCCTCAGTATAGCCTTATTTAATCTTCACTATAATTGTATATATAATCCTTAAATTATTTTATTAAATTGTGTCTCAATTGTTATTTTTATGTAACAATAAGTTGACTTTAGAGTCAGGTTTCTAATCTAACAGGCTCGATTAGTCAGTCAAAACACAGCTAATAATAAAAAATAATAGCAATTAATGTCAATGTCAATGTTACGGAATAACGCAGGAGGTACGACTTGATTAAGTTTCTACTTAACCAAAAGATGTGTCAGGTATCTGACCTTTCACCCAATACCACGGTACTTAATTTCTTACGCCAGGAAGAAGCGAAGAAAGGTACTAAAGAAGGTTGTGCATCAGGAGACTGCGGAGCGTGTACCGTTGTGCTTGGTGACGTTGTCGATGGGAGGATCCGCTATACATCAGTAAATGCGTGTATTACGTTTATATCCGCGTTGCATGGTAAGCAACTGATCACGGTCGAAGATCTTAAATCAAAAGACGGTGCCTTACATCAGGTGCAACAAGCACTTGTTGATTTTAACGGTACCCAATGTGGTTATTGTACCCCTGGGTTTGTCATGTCTATGTTTGCATTAAGCAAGAATACACCGTCAGCCGACAAGCATGCCATTTTTGAAGCATTAGCAGGTAACCTATGTCGTTGTACGGGTTATCGCTCTATTATTGATTCGGCAATGGCGTTGGCAGAGCAAGACCATATTGTTGATGCGTTTGAACGCCTAGAAAGTGAAACTGTTGCGAAACTTAATACGATTGAGCGCAGCGGGACACAAGAATTAACGGGTAACGGTCAATCATCTTACTCGCCTGATAATGTGGCTGACTTGGCGGCGTTATTAGTGAAGTACCCTGATGCACGTATTATTGCCGGTGGTACAGATTTAGCCTTGGAAGTAACCCAATTCCATCGTCCGATTAATACCTTGATTTCGGTTGGTAACGTGGCGGAAATGAAAGACATCAGTGTGACTGATACCCATATCGAAATTGGTGCTGCACGCAGCTTAACGGATAGTTACAGCACCTTGGCATTATACTTCCCTGATTTTGGTGAGTTATTACATCGCTTTGCTTCGCTGCAAATCCGTAACCAAGGCACGATCGGTGGCAACATAGGTAACGCATCGCCAATTGGTGATACACCGCCAGCGTTAATCGCGCTGAATGCACAAGTTGAATTGCGTTGTGGTGATGGTGTGCGCTTAATGGATTTAGAAGACTACTTCATTGGTTATAAGCTAACAGCGCAGAAAGCAGCGGAGTTTATTACCAAAATTATTATTCCATTACCGACGCCAGAACAAGTATTCGGCATTTATAAACTATCAAAACGTATTGATGATGACATTTCAGCTGTGTTAGCGGCATTTAATATAACCCTGGAAAATAATGTTATTACGGATGTGCGTTTAGCATTTGGAGGTATGGCTGCGACGCCGATGCGTGCGCAACTTGCTGAGAAAATATTGCTGGGTGCAGCGTGGGAATACGACAGTATTTATGCGGCGATGCAAGCGTTAGATAAAGACTTTTCACCCTTATCCGATTTTCGGGCAAGTAAAGAGTATCGTTCACTAGCCGCCAAGAATCTACTGAAGAAATTTTATTTAGAACAGCAAGATACAACAATTGAAACGCGGGTAACGTCTTATGTCTAATCACAATAAAGTGCAACTATCACAGCAGCAATTGTTAGCGCAAGCGAATCGTTCAATCAAGACTGGTGTGGGCAAAAATGTAAAACACGACAGTGCCGGTATTCAGGTGACGGGCGAAGCGGTTTATGTCGATGATCGTCTTGAATACCCTAATCAGTTACATGTGTATGTACGCATGAGTGATGTAGCACATGCCAACATTACGAAAATTGATTTAACGCCGTGTTATGAATTTGACGGTGTCGAATTAGCAATTGAAGCCAAAGATGTTCCGGGCGAACTCGATATCGGTGCTATTTTACCGGGTGACCCATTATTAGCTGACGGCAAAGTAGAATACCTTGGTCAGGCTGTGATTGCAGTCGCGGCCAATTCGATGGAGATGGCACGTCAAGCTGCACAAGCGGCAATCATTGAATATGAAGAGCTACCAGCGATTTTAGATGTGGAAGAAGCATTAGCCAAAAAGAGCTTTGTGACGGAATCGCATCAACAAAAACGCGGTGATTCGGCTGCGGCATTGTCAGCAGCAAAGCACATTTTAGAAGGTAGTATTCATATTGGTGGCCAAGAGCATTTCTATTTAGAAACGCAAGCGGCGTCAGTGATGCCAACGGAAGATGGCGGCATGATTGTATATGCATCAACGCAAAATCCCACCGAAGTACAAAAGCTGGTCGCCGAAGTGATTGGCGTACCTATGCATAAAGTTGTTATTGATATGCGTCGTATGGGCGGTGGTTTTGGTGGTAAAGAAACCCAAGCCGCAGGACCTGCGTGTTTATGCGCCGTGTTTGCTAAGCTAACGGGACGACCAACTAAGATCCGCTTACCACGTGTTGAAGACATGATGATGACAGGTAAACGCCACCCCTTCTTCAATCAATACAAAGTGGGCTTTAATGATGATGGCCAAATCAACGGTATTGAAATTATCGTGGCGAGTAACTGTGGTTATTCACCGGATTTATCAAGCTCGATCACTGACCGTGCGATGTTCCATTCAGATAACGCCTACTATTTAGGTGACGCGACAATCACTGGTCACCGCTGTAAAACTAATACCGCATCAAACACCGCATTCCGTGGTTTTGGTGGCCCTCAAGGCATGATTACGATTGAACATATTATGGATGAAATTGCCGGTAAGTTAGGTAAAGATCCATTAGATGTGCGTAAAGTGAATTTTTATGGTATCGAAGACAGAAACATTACGCATTATTATCAAAAAGTAGAAGATAACTTTATTCATGATTTGGTTGCCGATCTTGAAGCGACAAGTGAGTATGCGGCGCGCCGTAAAGCCATTAACGAATATAATAAAAACAGCCCCATTTTGAAAAAAGGTATCTCGTTAACACCGGTTAAATTTGGCATTTCGTTTACCGCTACCTTCTTGAATCAAGCGGGGGCATTACTGCACGTTTATACTGATGGCAGTATGCAGTTAAGTCACGGTGGGACCGAAATGGGCCAAGGGCTTAATACCAAAGTGGCGCAAATTGTCGCACAAGAATTCCAAGTAGATATTGAGCATATTCAAATTACCTCGGCGAATACCAGTAAAGTACCGAATACTTCACCGACAGCGGCATCGTCAGGCACCGACTTAAATGGTAAAGCGGCACAAAATGCAGCACGCACTATTAAGCAACGTTTGATTGATTTCTGTGTGGCGCACTTTGGTGTGACAGACGAAGAGGTTGTCTTTAGTAATAATACGGTGACGATCAGGGAACAGATCATGACGTTTACTGACTTGATCCAACTCGCTTACTTTAACCAGATTTCGCTATCGAGTACTGGCTTCTATAAAACGCCTAAAATCTATTATGATCACGCGACAGCGAAAGGGCGTCCGTTTTATTACTTCGCTTATGGAGCATCGTGTTCCGAAGTGCTGGTAGATACCTTAACTGGTGAATATAAAACCCTGCGTGTGGATATTCTGCATGATGTTGGTGCGTCACTGAATCCAGACATTGATATAGGCCAAATTGAAGGTGGTTTTATTCAAGGCATGGGTTGGTTAACCACCGAAGAGTTAGTCTGGAATGACAAAGGTAAGTTAGCGACTAATGGCCCTATGGGTTATAAGATCCCTGCGATTGCAGATACGCCAATTGATTTTAGAACGCACTTGGTTGAAAACCGCAGCAACCCAGAACAGACCGTTTACAACTCAAAAGCGGTGGGTGAACCGCCGTTTATGCTAAGCATGTCGGTGTGGAGTGCATTACGTGATGCGGTTGCGAGTGTGACTGACCATCAGTATGTACCGCATCTTGATACGCCAGCAACACCAGAGCGTGTGTTATGGGCAGTACAGGATGCAGAGCATTATAAGTTTGATGAGGCTAAACGTACTCAGGTTGTTGAGTCCGAAGTAGTAAGTGTAACTGTGTAGCCTGTTAACCATGTAGTCTTTTAATTATGTAAGAATACGGTTTAGCAAGGAGATTGGTGATGTTTAAAGACAATTGGATTGATCCACTTGCAGAATTAAAACAGCGTGGTGAAGTGTGTATCATGATCACGGTACTTGAACATCATGGTTCGACTCCGCGTGATGCTGGTACCAAGATGCTGATCACGCAGGATCAACAATATGCCACCATTGGCGGAGGTCATTTAGAGCATCTCGCGACTAAAATGGCGCGAGAAATGCTCACTGAAGGCAAAGAGTCACTGGTCGTAGAGCGCTTTGATTTAGGCGCTCGATTAGGTCAATGTTGTGGTGGTAGTGCGACTTTGATGTTTGAACCGATTGGGCAATCACTACAGCATTTAGTGGTGTTTGGCGCAGGACATGTGGCGAAAGCTTTATTGCATGTTGTGGCAACCTTGCCATTCCGCGTTACTTGGATTGATGAGCGTGAAGAACAGTTTCCGGCGCAGTTATCTGATAATGTCACTAAGTTAGTCAGTGATGATCCGGCGGGGGATGTGCTTGATATGCCCAAAGATAGCTACTATTTGGTGATGACACATAATCATCAACTGGATTTTGATTTAGCCAGGGCAATTTTAAAACGTGGTGATGCTAAATATTTTGGCATGATAGGCTCGCAAACCAAGAGAAAACGTTTTCAATATCGGCTACGGGCGCGTGATTTCACTGATACCCAGATAAATCAAATGATTTGTCCTATTGGGATTAGTGCGGTGGTGGGCAAGCATCCCGCAGAAATCGCGATTTCGGTTGCTGGTGAATTAATTGCAACCTACCAAGGTCGAGCGTTAGAAAACAAACAAAAACCTAACTTGGTTCAGGTAAATACTGAGATCGCTAAGTTAGCCTAATATAGGCAACGTATTGTTATAGACACGCTATCACCAGAGTATTAGGATAGCGCGAGATACGATGCAGTAGCATAATGAAGGAAGTTTAAATGAGTACAATTCGAACCGCATACCGATCAGCAATATTACACAGCATTGGTGACCCCGATAAAGTCGGTATGGAAAATTCGTACGAATATTTTGCTGACGGAGCCATGATTATTGAAAATGGTATCGTGCAAGCAATCGGTAACGCAGATGAAATTCTAGCGAATGAAAACAGTGATATCGATATTAAAGTGTATGAAAATAAGATCATCACATCGGGTTTTATCGATACCCATGTGCATTACCCACAAACGGGTATGATCGCGTCGTATGGTGAACAATTACTGGATTGGTTAAATAATTATACTTTCCCTGCCGAGGGTAAGTTTGATGACCCAGAGCATGCGACTAAAGTTGCTGAAATTTTCTTACAAGAGTTAATGAGTAACGGTACCACGACAGCGTTAGTATTCGGTACTGTGCACAAACAATCGGTTGATAGCTTCTTCACTCAAGCGCAATTACGTAATTTACGTATTATCTGCGGTAAGGTAATGATGGATCGTAATGCGCCTGATTTCTTAACTGATACCCTTGAAAGTTGCTATGAAGACAGTAAAGAGCTAATCGAGCGCTGGCATCTGAAAGGGCGTTTACACTATGCGGTTACGCCTCGGTTTGCACCGACAAGTACCCCTGAGCAGCTTGATGTAGCGGCGCGTTTGTTAAGTGAATATCCAGATCTGTATATGCACACGCACTTATCAGAAAATTTAAAAGAGATTGAGTGGGTTAAAGAGTTATTCCCTGAACGTGCTAATTACTTAGACGTTTACGACCATCATGGCCTGCTAGGTGAACGTTCGGTATTTGCCCACGGTATTCATTTGTGTGACAGCGAATGTCAGCGTTTGGCTGATACGGGGTCGGCGGTGGCATTCTGTCCAACGTCAAACTTATTCTTGGGTTCAGGCCTATTAGATTTACCACGCCTAGAAGCGTTTGGTATTAATGTGGGCATGGGTACGGATGTAGGCGCGGGTACGTGTTTCTCATTATTATCAACAATGAATGAAGCGTATAAAGTATTACAGCTGCAGGGCAAGGCGTTAAGCCCGTTTAAATCATTATTTTTAGCGACATTAGGCGGCGCGAAAGCATTACGCTTAGAAGACAAAATTGGTAACTTGGCAGTCGGTAAAGAAGCTGATTTTGTGGTATTAGACTTGGCGGCTACGCCGTTACTTAAGTTCCGCATGGAAAACTCGACGTCATTAGAAGAAACCTTGTTTGCATTAATGCTAATGGGTGATGATCGCGTTGTATGCGAAACTTATGTGTATGGTGAGAATCGTTATAGTAGTCTTTAATCGCTAAGCATAAATATTTAAAATGAAGGTACAAGCGTATACTGAAAGGTGTGCGCTTGTATCTTATCTTCAGGTTATCTTGCACAGTTTTCAATCCAATACGACAGGCTTTTTGCTTGATTCAATGCATCAAAATTATTTTCTATATTTAATCGCGCCAAGCGTCCCATGTCTTGACGTTTTTCTGCTGGGTAATTGATAAATTCGGTAATCGCTTGGCTCAGCGCTTGGGTATTTTTTTGTTTTACTATCAGTCCTGTTCCCGGTGCTACAATCTCTTTACAGCCCATTAGGTCCGTTGTTATTACTGGAATGCCAACTGCCATCGCTTCTTTGAGCACGAGAGGTCCTGTATCGACACAGCCCGATCGTGAAATACAAAATGGTGCAACTAAACAATCAAACCTAGAGAGATTATGACTAACCCAACGCGGTGATTTCGAACCAAGGAAATGTACAAGTTTTGATAAACCTAAGCGTTCTACTTGCTGTTTTAAATTTGATAATTGATCCCCATCCCCAACAATATCCAATGTGACTGAGTAATTATGATGTAGCTCGTGCAGGCTTTGAATAAGGTAATTAATGCCTTTTTGCTCGACTAACCGGCCTAAAAAAATCAATCGTAATGGACTAAGTTCATGTTGTTTTTCTGAAGGGGGGAAGGGGGGCTTAAATTCATTCGTTTTGACGCCGCAGTGTAATAGTCTAATTTTATCGTGGTTGATTTTTTTTAGATCTTCTGCCATGTCTTTGCAAACGGCAACAACAAAGTTACTGTTGTGTATTTTTAAATTTACATCATAAGGCGTTTCGTAAATATCGTGACCATGGGCAACAAAAGAGCAGGTGATATCCATCATTTTGGCTGCCACTATTGCGTGGGCGCAGGTGTGCTGAGCAAAGTGTGCATGAGCATGACTGACGCCTTCTTTACGCATTTGAAGCGCGAGTCTTAAGCTGTATCGAAATAAGGATAATTTGGGCATTGCACGTTGCTTCGCAATAAAGTGAAGGGCTCTCATTATACCGATTGGACTAAGTGTGGAGATTAGTGAGAAATAAGCTTTTGCACCGATAACATGAATATCATATTCAAACTCGCCGCAGTCGTGGTATTTGGTAAATGTCATGACACAAACTTCATGGCCATATGCACTTACCGAGTCAACTTCGGTACGAATAAATGTTTCAGTGAGCACTGGGTATGAAGGGGCTAAAAATGCCACTTTTTTCATTCTAATACCCCTACCTTTTGCATTTAAACGCCCTTACTTTTATTCCAATGAATGTAATACTGCTGTTTTGCATTCAAAAATAAATTTCTTAACTACTCTTAATTTGATCGCCAAAGTAAAGCCTATACCGAATGATAGTCTATATAAATGCGATTGTTTCTTTAGTGAACTGAAAATAAGGCGTTGGCAGATAGCATAAGGAGTGGTGTTATGATGTATACAGTCTCTGTAATTATTCCTAGCTATAACTGTTTGGAATACTTGCCGAAAGCGATAAGTAGTATTTACCAGCAAAATAGAACCGATATTGAAATTATCATTATTAATGATAATAGTAGTGATGGTAGCGCAGAATATCTTGCCGCGTTAAGTCAGAAAGAGCCTTGCGTTAATGTGATTACGGCTCATGGTGTGGGTGCCGCTGGGGCGCGAAATCTTGCAATAGAAGAAGCGAGTGGTGAGTACATCGCTTTTTTAGATGCCGATGATTATTGGTATCCTAATAAATTATTAGCCCAGCTGGCATTGCATGCGGAAAATCCGAACGTTGCCATGTCGTTTACTAACTATGATCATGTTGATGAGCAATATCAATATACTGTTGATTGCTTCGGTTATTGGAATCAATTTACTGACATTAGCACGCCGACTTATCATATCAGTCAACCGTTAGCGCAAGTATTAGGCCATAATGTTGTAGGTACATCGACAGTGATGGTTAAAGCCTCTGTATTTGAGACTGTCGGGTTGTTTGATACCAGCATGAGTTATTGTGAAGATTGGCAATTGTGGCTAAAGATATGTGAGAACTTTGAAGTCGCGGTATTAACTAAAAGCTACACGGGTTATCTTGTGCGTAGAGACTCTATTACTCAGACAGATAGTAAACGTTTACAACACCTTGAATGTATAGAGCATATTATTACAGGTTATAAGCAACGTGATATCGGATTAAGTCGGCATACATTTGCCTTGGCGGATGCAAAATTGAAAGAAGGCTACGCAGACTATTACCGTACGCAAAAAAAATTCATCAATGCGCTGTGTTATGAGGGTTATGCTTTTTTGCTTAACCCTCAAATTAGACGCATTAAAAATGGCTTGGGAGACATTAAAAAACTAATTCTTAGCCCAATTACTTAGTGTTACTTAGTCTGTGCCGTCACTTCGTCACAAGACTTCACATTGCAGCCTTTTAGTACAAGTTGACTAATCAGCTGTGCAGCATCGTCATAGTCACTTGCAGTCAGTGATGTTTTTCCCATTACAGCATTGATCTGCCAACTAAAGTCAGCATAAGTTTGGGTCGAAGACCAGATCATGAATAACAGATGGTGTGGCGATACATTGTCCATTTGACCAACTTCAATCCACTGCGTAAATTTATCAAGTAAAAACGTACTCTGATTCATTAAACGCTGTTTTATTTCAGGAGAAAGCAATGGCGAACCTCGCATGATTTCATTCGCGAATACTTTGGAAGCATAAGGATAATCTCGAGAGATGGTTAGCTTTGTTTTAATGTATTCGGTTAATGCGACTGCGGGGTTATTGATGGTTTCGATAGGGAGGGTTGCACTGAGTAATGGTTCGATGATTGTTTCCAGTACTGCAGAGTATAAAGTCTCTTTATTACCAAAATAATAATAGACGTTGGCCTTAGGCACACCGGCAAGTTTCGCGATATCAATAGTTTTTGTTGCTGCATAACCTTCACTGGCAAACACTTGACTGGCAGCCTTTAAAATCTTTCCTTCGTTTTTCTTCCGTATGGTAGACATTCTTATATTCATCCCTTCGCAGTTATTTTATAGAAAGTTATAAAAATTAACAATAACGCCACAAGTAACTTGACCTTTGGGTTAGCTTTTTGTTTAATAGTCTTGGCACGAATACTCAAGCTTTGCAAGGGCTTTGAGTATTATGTTTACTTATTTGGCAACGGTATTTTATTCCTTTCTACCGATTGCCTAGCTATCGCTATTTGAATTTTTTATCAAAGAAGTAAGTATACTTTATCCTGTAATTTCCAGCTAGCTTGGATATATAGTGGGCGTAATAATTTGATTAAATATTACGACAGGAGTAGCAATTGCTACTCCTTTTTTTTACCTAATATTAGGGACTAAAAGTACAGTTATTGATTTTATGCCATTTTATTTACGGATTAATTGGCTACTATCCCACTGCTGGCTGAACTCGATAAACGCTGTAATTAATTCACTTTTGAATTTTTGTTTATGCATAATGATTTTGTATTGGCGTTCTAGTTTCGTATTGAGTGATAATATTTTTACCCGGTTGTTTGCTAAAGCGTGCGTCGCACTGAATTTAGACACGCAGGCGAGTCCGAGTCCCGCTGCGACAAAATTGAGTTGTGCTTCAATTGAATTAAGCTGGTAAGCGAGTTGCCATTGTTGAACCGCTGGTGCAATATGATTATCAAAGAATGCGCGACTGCCTGAGCCTAATTCACGTAACACCCAAGCATTGTCGGTTAAGTCTGTTAACTGCAATGCTGTTTTTTCTTGTAGTGGATGATTTGATGCTGCAATGATACACATTTCATCTGTTATCCAAGGCGTTTTTTCAATGTCATTGTGCTTAACATCACCTTCGATAAGGCCTATATCTAATTGATAACTTAATATCATTTTAGCAATGTTGGCGCTGTTACTGATATGCAACGTTTGCTGAGTATGTTCTGTTTGTTGCCTAAATTGTGCAATTAACCAAGGACATATCTGGTTACCAATCGTCTCGCTTGCACCAATGGCGAGATTGCCAATAAGCTGCCCTGATTGCTGAAACAAGGTATCAATACTGGCCGCGCGGTGCAGTAATTCATCGGCGATAGGTAATAAACGTTGACCATATGGATTGAGGTGTAGCCGGTTATTGGTACGATCAAATAATTGTTGACCTAATTGATTCTCAAGTTCACTTAATGCCATACTTACGGCTGCTTTGGTTAAGAATAAGCTTTTTGCAGCGTGGGTGATACTTTGCTGCTGGCTGACAGCAACAAATACACGTAATTGTTTTAATGATAAATTCATATACGTTCAACTTTTATTAACTATATGTTAAAAACATACAGGTTTAATTAACGTATGGCTATGTTTATAATGGCTGCATCAACGAGAGAGGTGCATTATGTTAAATCAAATTAGAATTAACTTTAAGTTATTACCAACCCCAGTCGCTGGCCTTGCCTTAGGCATATCGTCATTGGGGGCTCTATGGGAGTCGGTGTATGGTTTTAATGGTTATCTTCAGACTGTAACAGCGGTTGTTGCTGCTGGGATCCTACTCTCTTTGTTATTACGTTTTATTATTCATCCACAAACGTTATGGAATGACCTTTCTCATCATGTTGTTGGTAGTGTGGTTCCAACGTTTGCAATGGCGACTATGGTGGTATCAAATTCGTTAATTACGTCGTCATCCGCGTTATCGACAATCATATGGTTGACTGCAATCGTCGTTCATTTGGTATTTTTAGTCGTGTTTCTTTATCATCGTGTTAAAGATATGCAATTACAGCATATGGTGCCGAGTTGGTTTGTGCCACCAATTGGTTTGATTGTTGCTGTATTTACTTGTCCTCAACCAGAAAAATTTGAATCTCTTTGTTATGCAATTTTGGTTTTTGGTATGGTTAATTATGCACTGTTATTGCCCGTGATGCTTAATCGCCTTATTTTTGGTGAAAAAGTTCAGACTGGCGCTAAACCGTCAATTGCCATATTAGCGGCGCCAGCGAGTTTATGTCTAACTGGATATTTAGCCTTTATGTCTGAGCCATCACCAATTATTGTTGCTGTTTTATTAGGTATAGCAGTGTTGATGACTGTGGTTATCTATATGGCGCTTCTACATTTATCTCGCTTAACTTTTCACCCTGGTTTTGCTGCCTTTACATTTCCGTTAGTGATTAGTGCTAAGGCTTTATATAGCATTGGTGATTGGCTTGAAAAAGTCGGTATTTCTGAGCATTACATCTCTCAATTACATGTTGTTGCTTTATTTGAATTAGGGGGATCAACCGTAGTCGTTGCTTGGGTTAGTGCATGTTATATAAAATGTTTGGTAGCTAAATTACAAAGTATGTATATTGCGCATAAAACGCAGATAGTAGTAACTGTATAAATAAGTGGTTTGTTATTTGGTGTATTTACACGTTATATGGTGATAGAGTAGCTTTTGCTAAAACGGTTCCCTTTCTTGAGTTACACATTATGCTTATAGAGCAAGATATTACCTGTATCACTATTGGTGCTTACATCGAAAGAATAACCCTTCAAACAGGTAATTTCAGGCTTACTCAACCTGAATGGGTGAAAAACGAAATAGTGCTTAATAAGCTTATTAAGCTGGGAATCAAGCGCGTATTAGTTAATACTGACAAATTTGATGCGAAAATGGCGGCTGCAGCTGTCTCTGCGACTTCAATAACGACGAAGCGAAAGCAAGCGTTTAATGTGAAAATGATGCAAGCTAAAGCGCTCATTTTAACGTCTAAAGATATACAGAGAAAGATATTTCAGCATATTGAAGAGGGGTCTCAAATTGACCTTTGTTCAGTAAAAAGTCTCACCACAGAATTAATCGATACCCTATTTACCAATTCTGATGCGCTAATGTGCGCGATAAATATTCGTAATAAAGATGAATATTTATTAGAACACTCCTTTGCTGTTTCTATGTTAATGGCGTTATTTTCTCGTTATCTTGGTATTGAAAAAACAGTGATCAGAGAGTTGGCTATCGGTGCTTTTTTACATGATATTGGTAAGATCCGAACACCTGATCATATTCTTAATAAACCGGGTAAATTGACACCCGATGAGTTTGGAATTATGAAATTACATGTCAATCATTCTATCGATATTATTAAATCAATCTCTGGTATTTCTAAAATCAGCTTGGATGTTGCGGCCATACACCATGAAAAATTAAATGGTGAAGGCTATCCATATGGTTTGATGGGACAACAAGTATCTCGATTTGGCCGTATGCTTTCTATCTGTGATATATACGATGCACTAACTGCAAACCGCTGTTATAAAAAAGGTTTAACCCAGCTAAAATCATTCGGTATTCTGCGTAGTCTGGCTCAAGATGGACAATTGGATTTGAACTTAGTCCATGCTTTTATTAAATGCATGGGAATCTATCCCGTTGGCTCACTGGTCAAGCTAAACTCTAATCGTTTAGCGATTGTCGAAGGTTATAACAAAGCAGATCCGATTCGACCTAAAGTGAATTCGTTTTATAGCTTAGATAAACGGGATTTTGAGCTAACGAATCAGATTGATTTGTCTATGGTTGATGATGAAATTTCAGAGTCGGTGAGAGCGGATGATTTTGATTTAGATATGGAAGAGATCATGCGATTTTTAGTCAGTGAAGCGTAACGACCAGCAACCGCAACGTGCTGCTGGTTTCATTATTAGCTTCTTATTCTTATTATAGAACTCGCCCTGTTAAACGATCACCAGTGGAAATAATAACGTTATAACAGACGACTAATTTATCTCGGGCAGCATGTACCATCATGGCTGAGAATGCTGCGACAACGGATGCTGCGGCAATGTCGAAAGGAAAATGCACACCAATATACACACGAGATAACCCACCTATCACCGCTAATACCGTTAACCCAAGCGCCAATTTTCTTGTTGCTCGATGAAACAATAAACTAAATGCAATGCAAAACATAAATGTGGTGTGATCAGAGGGAAACGACGAATTTGCAGCGTGTTCAACAAGTGTTGTACCCAAATCGTTCATAAAAGGGCGAGGGTGGAAATAAACCTGAGCAATAAGTGTATTAATCGTGATACCAACGACAGAAGTCAGCGTCGCACCAATAAGATAACGCTTCGATTGCTCTTTACTGCGAAACCATAAGGTTACGACCAATACGATAAATACATAAGGCATCGCTTCTGCTAAGAAAATGAAAAGGTAGTCAAAGAATTGGTTTTGGCCAGCGAATTGATTAATTGCAGAAAAGAGTAGATTGTTTAATTGTTGCATGTAGAGGCTTATCTAAATAAAGTATTAAAGGTAAGACCTTTATTTTGATGAAATGTTCAATCTAAACATAAAAACCTATATGAAAGGGAGTACTCAGTTCATTCATCATCAACTGAGCACTCATCGTATTATTGGTTAGCGCTTATATTTTTGCGCCCTGGTTTATCCAGTTAATCACGACGGTACGTTCATCATCGGTCATTTTGGTGATATTGCCTTGGGGCATAACGCGGTTACGCACTGCCGATAACACTCTGTCTGAATTGAGCTTAATGTTTTCAGCTGTATCAAGGTGTACACCAGCCATAGGAGCAACACCTGCGGTTGCATGACATACGGCGCAACGTTCTGCGACAATACTTTGTACTTCACTAAACGCGACTTGTGGTGCGCTGTTATCTACAGTTGGTTTAGTGACAAATGCTAACGTGATCATAGCAAAAGCGGCAAACGGTAATGTCCATGCGTATTTCTGATGCTGGTGACGCGTATTGAAATAATGACGTACTAACACACTGATAATTGACACTGCGGCTAATATTAACCAGTTGTACTCGCTCCCATAGGTACTTGGGAAGTGATTACTGATCATGATGAATAACACAGGTAATGTTAGGTAGTTATTATGACGCGAGCGTAATAGTGCTTTTGCAGGATCTTTCGGATCGGGTTGTTCACCTTTCGATACTGCCGCAACCATTTTTCGTTGACCCGGCATAATCACAAAAAACACGTTGCCGACCATGATCGAACCTATCATCGCGCCAACATGGATATAGGCTGCACGGCCTGTGAATACCAGTGATAGACCATATGCCACGGCAATGATCATTAACATCAGTACTGCGCCCATTAATACGGGTTTCTGCGCTAATGGTGATTCACATAATAAATGATAAACAATCCAACCAACCACAATGGTCGCGATTCCAATCGCAATACCTTGCCATTCAGTTAAGCCTGATTCGGGTGCGATAAGCATCGATTGCGCATTAAAGTAATATACGACGGTTAACAGTGAGATACCGCTAAGGAAAGTTGTGTACGCTTCCCATTTAAACCAATGTAGTGTTTCAGGCATTTTTGCTGGCGCAAGTTTGTACTTCTCTAAGTGGTAAATACCACCGCCATGAATAGCCCAAAGATCGCCGGCGAGTCCTGTTTTGGGATTGATGCGATTAAGATGGTTTTCTAGCCATACAAAATAGAATGAGGCACCGATCCAAGCGATACCAAAAATCATATGCATCCATCGAATCGCAAGATTCAGCCATTCCGTAATATGCGGATCCATAAATACTCCCTGTTATTATAGTTGCGTACCGAGTACGTCTTTATGAAATATGCGTGTTTCAGCATCGGTAAAATGTACTTCTTCGCAGTTATTACCCGGTCCAGCGCGATCGACGATCAAGAATTGATCTTGATCTGTTAACGCGAGGATGGGGTGGTGCCAAACACCTTTGTGATAATTAATACCCTGTGACCCATAGCTGATAAAGCCACGAATGGTTTGACTATCTAATCGTTCTTGCTTTAGATCACCGGTTGGCGCGGCTACTAAAATTAAATACGTATTGCCAAATAAAGGAATAAACGCCTGTGAACCTAACGGGTGGCGCTCCATCATGCTTACCGACAATGGATAAGTTAATGGTGTTGCCTGAAAGATACTGATGATTGTACGACCACCCTCTGTTTCAGTGTCTACATCGGCAAGCTGATGGTAGCGACGCGTAGAACCATTGTTGATCATGAAATAATCACGATCCGTAGTTGCGATCACATCCCCGTAAGGCTTAAACGCTTCTGCTGTTAATGGTTCAAGTGTAATAATGTGAGTCATTATTTCGACACAGTGCCGAACAGTCGTACTCGGCTAATGCCACCATCAGGGTAAATATTTACACGAATGTGAGTAATATCACCCAGCGCATTCACTTGTTTTTGGTAATGATGAATATTATCTGCAGATAGTTTTTGTGCTGGTAACAGTTCGCGCCAGAATAAGCTTTGTGCTTGGATCTGTTCTTCGGTACCGCCAGCCACACAAGCAGCTTGAATGTTGACTGAATCTGGGAAGTTACCTTTAAAGTGCGCAGTATCAATTTCGATACGATTAATACTGCCTTTATTACCTAATGCGATAATTACCCAGTCATTACCCGGCGTACGACGACGTGCAGTTTCCCAGCCATCACCCATGTTCACACCACGACCTGGGTTTAATAAATTACCCATCACACCAAAGTGTTCATCGTTACAAGCAATTGCACGGCCACCGTTAATCGTTGCCGCTAAATCAATTTCTTGGTCGGATCCGATAGTGTCCCAGTTAATGCTTGGCTTACCGTAAACGCGTAAACGTGCAACACCACCGTCTGGATAAATGTTAAGACGTACGTGGGTATAAACAGCAGTACCTGTTAGGCTAAACAAATGTTCGCTATCACCTTGTAATGATTCTGAAGCTAGAATCTCTGTCCACTTTGTTCCTGCTTGTGGATCTTGGCCATCAGCAACAAAGCATGCGTCAACGGACGCCGAAGGCGCATAGTTGCCAGTGAAGTTTGATGTATCAATATTCAGACCTTCAATTGAACCTGCTAGACCCAGACGTACGATACAGTAATCATAACCTTCATGGCGTTTACGACGAGATTCCCAACCGTCCATCCATTTACCATTGTCATCATATAGATCAGGTATAAATACGGCTGCTTCTGTTTTTAGCATACGTTGCTTATCAGCAAAAAAATCATCCGTTGCAAAAATGGCTTCTGCACCAAGCTTTTCATCAGCAAGGTTAATATGGCGGTCAAAGTTTAATTCAGTAGTCATTGTAGTCGTCCTTGTTATAAATCGTTTAAACGAAATGCGGCGATTTTGTTTATTTCTAATAATGCTTGTTTGAACTCGGTGTCGATATTATGTTGAATACGACGTTTAAAGTCCGCTAAGATTAAAAAACGGTTAGCGCCGCGCACTGCTTTGATGAAAGGGAAATTAAATTTCGCTTTATAGGCATCATTGAGCTGTGTGAAATGGGCAAATTCATCGGCGGTACATTGATCGATGCCTGCACCAGCTTGTTCAGAGGTTGATGCGGTGGTCAGTTCACCATTAACGGCTGCGCGGCCTGCTAGATCTGGGTGGGCATTGATTAATGCAAGCTGTTGATCCGGATTAGCTGCAAGTAAAATGTCCGCCATGCATTGCTGTAATGTGGCAATGTCATTGATATCGCCATCGATACCTTGATGTTGGTATTGTTGATAGGCTTCTTCTGCTACCCAAGGGCTGTGCTCATAGATATCAGCAAACATCGCCACAAAATCGGATTGCGATAGTTGACTTGGGATGCAGGTATTAAAACGTGTCATGTTACGCGTCCTTGTATGGGTGATGTTTGATCCAGTGATTTGCTATTTGCTCTCGTGTACATAGCCACACATCATCATGCTGTTTTACGTAATCTAAGAAGCGCTTTAGTGATGCCACACGACCCGGACGGCCTATTAAGCGGCAATGTAGCCCGACTGACATCATTTTTGGCGATGTTATACCTTCAGCATAAAGGGTGTCGAAGCTGTCTTTTAAGTATTGAAAGAATTGCTCACCACTATTAAAACCTTGTGGTGTAGCAAAGCGCATGTCATTGACATCTAGGGTGTAAGGGATCACTAGGTGCGGTTGATTGTTGGCTTTAACCCAATACGGTAGGTCGTCATCATAAGCATCTGAGTCATACAGAAATCCCCCTTCTTCAGCCACTAAACGTCGAGTATTAGGACCTAGTCTACCCGTATACCAACCCGTCGGACGTTTTCCTGTTAGCGTTTTGATAATGTCGATAGCTTTATGTAAGTGTTCACGCTCTTCGGCTTCATCGGTATATTGATAATCAAGCCAACGATAACCATGGCTGCAAATCTCGTGGTTTGCAGCAACAAATGCTTTGGCGACATCTGGGTGTCTTTCTAAGGCCATTGCGACGGCAAATATAGTGAGCGGTATTTGATAGTCTGCGAATAAGCTTAATAAGCGCCAAACCCCCGCACGGCTGCCATACTCATAGCAAGACTCCATACTGAGATTACGCACACCTTGTAAGGGTACTGCGCCCGGCATTTCGGATAGAAAAGCTTCTGATTCACTATCCCCATGTAATACGCAACGTTCGCCACCTTCTTCATAGTTAAGGACAAATGAGATCGCTAAGCGTGCTTTGTTAGGCCAGTTGGCATTTGGTACATTTTGGCCATAACCAATCAGATCTCTGGGATAGGCAACAGTCATCATGACTCCTTATTCTGCGTATATTTCGATAATCACTCTTTAAATTATAGATAAGCAATCACGTTGTTATACAATTATTACAACTATTGTATACAAAATCCATATAAATATGTAACAAGTTTGTAATTGTTGGTTTTGTACCTAAACGGGGCTGGTTATTGGTATATTCTTGTTTTTTTCTATTCATTAGTGATTATTATGGAATTAATTAGGCATTTTTTTGTGTTTTAAAAACAAAAATAAGATTAATAATTTAACTTTTGAGTGTTTTTCTGCAATTATGTGATACATAAGTTTAACATTTTGTATTAATCTATGTATTGAATTTGTCGTTTAGACGATATTGTAAGCCGTGATATTTATGTGTGACAGTAAGGTATTTTTGATTATGAGTGGACTCAGTACACATGTACTTGATACAGCCAATGGTGTTCCAGGTGCAGGTATCAGTATTAAATTATATAAGGTAGAAGCAGATCAATTAGAGTTAGTCGCTTCAGCTATCACTAACAGTGATGGGCGAACTGATTCTTTATTATTAACCAGTAATGAATTGCGTGTTGGTAAGTATCAACTGCAATTTGATACGGCAGATTATTTCCGCGCACGTGGCGCGATGGTGCCAGAAACTGCTTTTTTAGATGACATTGTTATCCGCTTTGGTATTAGCGATACACAAGCGCATTACCATGTACCGCTGTTGGTATCCCCGTTCAGTTATTCGACTTATCGTGGGAGTTAGTTGAAACGAATAATAAAATTAATATTATAAAAACGTAAAATCGGTAAACCCGAATACAATAAGGGAAGTATGATGGATAAAACACAACAAGGATCTGAGTTACAGGGATCAGCTAAAGGTGGCATATTAGAGCGGTTATTTAAACTCTCTGAGCATGGCACTACGGTGAAAACTGAGCTTATGGCAGGTTTAACAACCTTCGTTACTATGGCTTACATTATTTTTGTAAACCCAGACATTATGGCGAAGACTGGCATGGATAAGGATGCGCTGGTCGTTGCTACCTGTATTGGTGCTGCAATTGGCTGTATGTTGATGGGACTATACGCGAACTGGCCAGTGGGACTTGCGCCGGGTATGGGCCTTAATGCTTTCTTTACTTATACAGTCGTATTTGACATGGGTTACACATGGCAGGTCGCGATGGCGGCTGTGTTTGTCTCGGGTGTACTCTTTGCGTTAATGAGTTTTTATAAGATCCGAGAATGGATATTAGACAGTATTCCGCAGAGCTTACGCTATGCGATGACAGCAGGCGTGGGTCTGTTCTTAGGCATTATTGGTTTTAAAAGTGCGGGTATCGTCGTTGCTTCTCAACCGACCTTAGTGACCATGGGGAATTTTACAGAGCCGAGAGTATTACTTGCCGCATTAACCTTCCTTATTATTGGCTCATTATTCCGTCGTAATCTATTTGGTGCGGTATTAATCGGTATGTTAGTGACAACGCTTGCTGGCATTCCACTGGGCCTGGTTTCTGCACCTGCGTCAATTATTTCTATGCCGCCAAGCATTGCGCCATTATTCATGGAAATGGATTTTGAACATCTGTTTTATAATGCAGAAGGGCTATTTAATGTCGGTATGATCAGTGTCATTATCTCGTTCTTATTTGTGAACATGTTTGATACGGCAGGCACATTAATGGGGGTTGCGGATAAAGCAAATCTGATTAATGAAAAAGGTGAAATTGAGAACCTGAAAAAATCACTGAAAGCGGACTCTGTATCAAGTGTATTGGGCGCATGTGTGGGTTGCCCACCAGTAACGTCTTATGTTGAAAGTGCGTCTGGTGTTGCGGCTGGTGGCCGAACGGGTTTAACTGCGGTGACGGTTGGTGCGTTATTCTTAGCGGCGACATTCTTCACGGATGTGGCGTTAATTATTCCAAGTTATGCGACTGCCGGTGCACTTATCTTCGTTTCTTTCTTGATGATGAGTGGTCTGAGTAAAGTGAACTGGGATGAGTTTACCGATTATGTACCAGCCTGTATTACGGCAATCATGATGGCTTTCACGTTCTCTATCGCGAATGGTATTGCACTTGGTTTTATCGCTTATACTTTCTTAAAAGTAGGTTCAGGTAAAGCAAAAGAAGTATCGATTAGTATCTGGGTATTAACGGCGGTGTTTGTTGCTAAATTAGCATTTATGTAAACACGAGTTTAAACTAATAAAAAAGCCACTGATATTGTCTCCAATAATAGGATACTTATCAGTGGCTTCTTTGTTTGTACGGTTTAGGTATAACCGTACCGCTATATCACGTTATCACTATTTTGCGTTATAAATCGAGGTATCTAATTCTTTTTCTGATTTAGCAATGATCACCGATGCGGCGATGTCACCAGAAATATTAACGGTGGTACGTGCCATATCCAGAATACGGTCGATACCAGCAATCAGTGCGACACCTTCAACAGGTAGGCCAACAGTAGTAAGTACTAACGTTAGCATGATAAGACCCGCACCAGGCACACCGGCAGTACCAATAGATGCTAATGTCGCTGTTAAGATAATAGTGATGTATTCAGGCATGCCTAAATCAATACCGAATGCTTGCGCGACAAATAATGTTGTTACACCTTGATAAAGCGCCGTACCATCCATGTTGATAGTGGTACCTAGTGGCAATACAAAGCTTGATACGCCTTTCGATACACCGAGGTTCTCACGAGCACATTTCATTGATACTGGTAACGTACCTGCACTTGATGTCGTGGTGAAAGCAACAACTTGCGCATCAACAATACCGCGGAAATATTGTACTGGGCTTAGTTTTGCAATAAATAGGATCAATGCGCTATAAACACCTAACACATGCAAGATGCTACCAAGGTAAACCGCACCAATTACTTTCATTAGTGGTAATAGTAGCGCTAAACCAAATTTACCTGCCACCCATGCCATTAACGCAAATACACCGTACGGTGCGAGTTTCATCACTAGATCCGTTAGCTTGTACATTGCTTCTGCAAGGCTTTCGAAAACCGCGATCGCTGGTTTTCCTTTTTCACCAATCAGGGTCAGTGATACACCAAGTGCCACGGCAAACACGATGATTTGTAGGATATGACCTTGAGCTAGCGCACCTACTGGGTTAGTTGGTACTAACCCAACAATTGTGTCAGCTAAGGAAGTTGTTTCTTTTACCGCTTCTGCTTGTTGGGCTACGAGCCCTAAACCTGCACCAGGCTGTAATAAATTACCTAATAATAGGCCGATGGAGATAGCAACCGCAGTAGAGATAAGATAGAACATCACTGCTTTAAAACCAATGCGTCCCATTTTACTGGTATCTTGCATCGAGGTGATACCAACAATGATTGAGCAGAAAACCAGTGGCACAATTAACATCTTAATGGTGTTAACAAATAATGACCCGATTGGTTTTAGAATGACAGCATCTTCACCAAAGGTTATACCCACGGTAATACCGAGGATCATACCGATAACAATTTTCTGCCAAAGGGGTAAGTTAAACCATAGTTTTTGGCTTAAAGTTGGGGTACCTACTGATTCAGTATTACTCAAAATTGACGTCCTCTACTTTTTCTATCGTAATGTGGAGCATAACCTGCTGTGAATTCATTCATTCAGCACAGTTGAGAGCGGTCAGTTTATCGGTCATGTTGTAAATGTAAAGCCATTCATGCTTTCCTTTTGGTAATACTTAGTTATATGCACTATATCATGCGTTTTTATTGGTTTTCTTGTTGGTAAAGTGAACTTTACATAACCAAAATGAGTTACTGTTGACGATTCTATTGTTACTGTGTAATTATTTCATTATCTTTTTAACATCAGTAATCAGTGATTTATAACCATCGGTAATTAACATAACTATCGTATCTTTTGAGTTTGGCTTGAGTGCTTTTTGCTTAATGTAAACAACCAAGGTAACACCAACAAAGAAAGAAATAAGCATAATTAGAAAGCCCTATATAGAGTGTGAGTTAGGTTATCGATAATAACATAATCAGATAGCCACGAAATACTCGAGTGGTACTATAAACATTATAAAGGAATGTAATGTATAAATTTTTAATAACCAAGACAGCCCAAAAGATTTACTTTGTGCTGGTTACTATGCTGATTATTGGTACGTTTGTCGTATTTTTACAGCCAAATACAGTAGCAAATTCAAATCCTACAATCAGTATCGAGTCTGCTATTCAGTCGATTGTTGCTAACAATTATTCTGTAGTGGCAACCAATGGCGTGACACCTGATGTCGCCGTTGTACCCGTTCCACTTGTCGCCGTGCCAGCTCAGAAGGTATTACGTGTGTTAACGTGGGCGGGCGGTGAAATTATTTTCCCTCGTCGCGGCCACCCACAAAATATTGAATTAGAGTATCTGCAACGATTTGCTGACGAAAATAATTTAAAGATTGAAAAAATTCGTGTCAAAAAGTTTGTTGATCTTATTCCTATGCTGCTAAATGGCAAAGGCGATCTTATTGCTGCAAATTTAACGAAAACACGTGATCGGGCCAAATTGATTAGTTTTACAGACCCTTATTTACTCACTAAAGAGTTTTTGGTGATGGGCAGTCAAAGTCAAAACTTAAATTCAGGTAACGATTTGAATGGCCGTGAAATCGTTATCCAAAGGGGAAAGAGCTACGAGTCGACAGCGTTAGGATTACAAAAAATATATCCGAAGCTTAAAATTCGTTTAGTTGATAGTGCGGTTAGCCACGAAGCCTTATACGATAAGCTGGCCAGTGGTGAGTATGATATTACCATCCAAGATAAAAATTTAATTCAGTCAGCAAGTGCTTATCGTGATGACATTAAAATTAGCTTACAGGCAAGTGCGACGCGTTATCTTGGCTGGGGCGTTGCCCCGAGTAACAAGAAATTATTAATAGAGCTAAATCAATTTTTAAAAGAACAAAATCTAGTCGCTAAAATTAAGAAAAAATCAAAATATCGTAATAAAACCCAATGGCAGAAAATTCAAGAGTCGAGAACCGTCCGCTTTGTATTACGTAATAACCTTTCTTCTTATTATATCTGGCGTGGTGAGTTACTTGGTTTCCATTATGAGTTAGCGAAACGCTTTGCCAAAGAGCATAAGCTGCGATACGAAATTATTGTTGCGCCGAACAATGTCGCTTTACTTGATTATTTGCTTGAGGATAAAGCAGATATTGCGTTGGGATTTTTAACCCCGACGGCACAGCGACGAGATAAGGGTATCGCTTTCTCTCGCCCTTATCATTATGCCTCGGAGTTAGTGATTGCCCATAAAGATCACCCTGAAATTAGTTCTGCCGTCGATCTCGCTAATAGTAATATTTATATTAGACCATCGAGCTCGTATTGGGAGAGTGCTGTGGAATTGAAAAAAACGGTCAAAAATATTAATTTGATTGGTGTGCCAGAAAGTCAGGAAACAGAGTCGATCATTGATAAAGTGGGGAGGAAAGAATATGAAATGACGATCGCAGATAGTCATATTGTTGATATTGAAATGACTTTTCGTGATGATATTCAGTCGTTAATGGCATTAGGTGCACCTAAATCCCAGAGCTGGGCGGTTGCATCGGGAAATAATAAGCTATTAGAAAAATCGAATGCCTTTATTAGAAAACATTATAAGGGGCTATTTTATAACGTTATTTACAACAAATACTTTAAGAATCAAAAACGTTTAGATACCCATTATAAAGATTACGTTCGCCAAAATAATTCGGGTGTATTATCCCCTTATGATGACATTGTTAAGCAATATGCGAGCCAATATGATTTTGATTGGCGTTTGTTAGTATCACAAATGCATCAAGAAAGTCGTTTTAATCCTAACGCTAAATCAATGGCGGGCGCGAAAGGCTTGTTCCAATTAATGCCGCGTACAGCGAAAGAATTAGGGATCCTTAATGTGCATATTCCTAAGCAGGGTATTAAAGCCGGTGTTTTGTATATGAATTGGGTGCGTGAACGTATGCGTAAAGATGAAGTTAAAGATAATCAGTTAATCTGGTTCACGTTAGCGTCATATAATGCCGGGGCTGGGCATGTTCGAGATGCAATGCGTTTAGCTAAACAAAAAGGGTGGCGTGATGATGTCTGGTTTGGCCATGTAGAGAAGGCCATGTTATTGCTGTCTCAATCTAAATATGCAGCTAAAGCACGTTATGGGTATGTGCGCGGACAAGAGCCTGTGCATTACATTCGTGAGATTAAGCGACGTTTTGAAACGTATGATAATATTTTTAGAAAAGAGCGATTTACGAGTAATTAATCGTCTATTATTACACTTAATATTGCGTAAGGTCATTCCATTTGGGATGACCTTTTTTATCCCCCTAATAAAAGTGGACATCACTAAAGGGGTATTTTATGCTAGTTTCATTCCCTTTTTACGTCGTTAAATACTATGAATTCATTATCCTCTTGGTTTCTTGTTACACGTCCAAAAACGTTACTGGTCGCACTGGCGGTTATTTTACTTGGGCAAACGCTAGCTTGGGTCGACTCCCCACATAATTTCAGTTTTTATATCGCCATTCTTTGCATGATCTGCTGCATGACATTACAAATTGCGGTTAACCTTTCTAATGACTATTTTGATGGCAAAAATGGTGTCGATGGTGATGATAGGCTAGGCCCTGATCGTGCGTTACAAAAAGGACTCATATCGGCTGAACATTTGCGCGTTGGTATCATTACTATGTGTATTCTGGCTATTGTTAGTGGTTGCTATCTTATCTATGTGGGTGGCTGGATTTATGTTTTGTTAGGGTTGCTATCATTAGTTGGCGTGTATATTTATAGCGGTGGCCCTAGACCACTGGCTTCGCATGGACTTGGTGAAGTGGCTGTTTTTCTTTATTTTGGTTGGCTAGCCGTTGTCGGAAGTTATTATCTGCAGGCACAAGTGCTGACTATCGATGTCTTTATTCCGGCTAGTCAGATAGGCTTTCTCGTTGTCGCAATCATGCTGGTGAATAACATTCGTGATATTACTTCCGATCGTCGCGCGAAAAAATTTACCTTAGCAACCCGTTTGGGCGTGAAAGCAAGTAAGCACCTTTATTGTATAAGCATGCTATTACCTTCGTTATTAATGATTGTGGACCGTTACTCTGTACTCATTATGATTTTAGTATTGCCAGTGCAACTCGCATTGTGTATCGCGATTTATCAACGTAATGGCAAACAGTTAAATTTACAGCTAGCGCAAACCTCGATGACGGTATTATTGTGGGGGGGATTGTATTCGGCGGATTTGGTCGTTGGTTAATGCAGAATAGATGGGTTATTCATTGAGTGGAAAAAATACCGAGTTGGGATGTAACTCGGTATTTATATTTTAGGTTGTCTTCAAATATGGATGTACTTAATAGCGTGTTTTTTGCACGCGAGTTGGCATTGACGATGTATTCTTATATAACTCAAAAACGCGTTTAAAATCGAGCTCTAGCTCTGTTGCGTATACATCTTCATTAATTGGGTAAGTTTGCACCACCCGTGCACCACGGATGATACCAGATACTGATGCTTCCATTGTCTCGCCTTGCAGCGTTCGCGATCTATAGTTGGTATCACTATAAATTTCTTGGCCACTGACTTGCTCTGCTAACTCTCGATAAGCATCTAATTTAGATGCACGCATTGCATTAAGCATGCGTTCACTTTCACTATTGCCTGGCTGAGAGCTCAACGCAGCATAGCCAACTGCTTTGAGTACAGGGAAGGATTTCGGTTCTTTGATATCATAAACCGTGTTTTTTTCTAATAGTGTACAACCTGTTAAACTAACCAGAGTTGCAAGCATAAGCAAACGCAGATATTTCATTGATAAACCTTAATTAGTAATACGAACAGAAGGCGCTGAACCAGTACGATAAATATAACGACCACGGCCTTTGAGTGGCCCCATGCTATTTGAACCACCAATCACCAAATGGTTAGGGATAATGCCTTGCGCTGTTGACTCAACAAAACCTGATTCCATATTAATGACACGCATATTAACGATCACACCTTCACTGTTACGTGACATCGTGCCAGTTAAGATGCGTGATACAGGTAATTGACCGCGTAATTTTTTCCAATCACGGGTGAATACAAAATCCCCCTGGCCAGTCACACTGATAGTACCTGTGGTTTTATAATCAATCACTGGAATACGACGAATGGTTAATTCGTGAATAAAGGATTCCGATAGCGTTTGGCCGAGCCAATTTGTTGTCGACAGATCGTCAAGATTGACGAAAGAAGTGACGGCAATCGGTTCATTATTGGGAATAATAGACAAATCATTGACGATCAATTGATCCGCTAAACCACGGATGATAAAACTTAACTCTTGGGTATAGTTTATCGGCTGGTTTGGTAACAAACTTCTTGGATATTTTGGCTCATAAGAATTACCGCCCCAAGTTGAATGAGGCGGTGTTTCTTTATCCGCATTTGAGGTACTAGGTGGCTGCTTTAATGCACAACCGTTGAGTAAGGTAATTAGGCTGATAGCTATGACTGCCTTTTTCATATTACTTCCTTAAGTGCTTTAATTATTGTCGTTAAACCGTTATTTATCGCTGGTTGAGATGTCTCGGCGGTAAGGATAGGTATAAGGACTTCTGAATATATTATTGTACTGTTCTTTAGTAAGCACACTTTGTGCCATGTTGGCGTTATAGCCATTTGGCTGGTAAACAGGTTGAACAATAATTTGTTTAATAACGACAGGTTGTACTGTGGTATTTGAGCCCGTTAATAAAACATGTCCAGGTTCTTCTATCACGGTGCATGCTGAAGTCAACACAACCGCTAATGACGGTAGTAAAAAACGCTTCATATTTGTTCCTAAAGTTGCGCGATACGTGATTATAGATAAATATAAGCAAATTACTTGCCAATAAGATAGGTTCGGTATTATTTATTATTATAATAGCGTTTTTATCTATTAAATTAACCTCGATACTGTTTTATTTTTATAAAAATTTGATCTGGTACAAATTTTGCTTTTAAAATAGACATATTCAGAATTCATATGCGATTAAAAATGAAAAACGTTCTCCTACTATTATTGGTTTGTTGTTCTTTCACTCTACATGCTGAATGGTATGAGGTTGAGGGTGAGGCTATTATTATTGATGGTGATGTTGATATTGCTCGCGAGTTAGCAGTACGTAATGCATTGAAACAAGCACTGTTATATGCTGGCGCATCGGTCTCAAGCTTACAAACCTTTAATGGCGGTAGAATATTATCTGATCGATTTCAGATCCGTATGGATGGCGAAGTGAGAGATATTCGCTTAAAAAGTGAGTCGGTAAAATTAGATAAAATCACCGTTCAGATTGTCACTGATATTGTTGCAGACCGTAATAAATGCTTGAGTGCAGGGTATCAAAAATCTGTGTCTTTACTGCGTTTTGGTATTAGGCATCGTGAACAAGCCAGCTATGGTGGTATCTATAACATAAACGAATCTTTCAGCCGTTTGTTGTACCAAAGTTTACGTAAAAATAGTCAAACATTTGATGCGCGTGAATTCATTAATCAAAATATTGGTTTTAGCGGCAGCGCTTTGCCGCTGCGTGGTAATTTAACAGCACAAGAAATTAAGCAAATTAGTAAGTCAGCAGATAGCCAATATATTATTTTGGGCTCGATTACCGACTTATCGACATTTAAACCAGTTGTGAATGGTATCGCGAAGATATTTGCCGGTGATTTACCGGAACGTAATTTTCGACTGAATATACAAGTTTTTGATGGTTTTAATGGCAGTTTATTGTTTGATCGTAACTACAGTAAAGTGACAAAGTGGGAGTTTGCTAAACACCGTATTGTGGATACGGATACGTTAAAATTTTGGCGCTCTAAGTTTGGTGTATCTTTACAACTAATTATTGACGATGTATTGTTTGATTTAGATGCAAGTTTGCAATGTAAATTGGTGGAAGCACGAGTTATTGCTGTTGATGGTAATGAAGTGAACATTAATATCGGTCGTAATAATGGCTTAAAATTAGGTGATCAATTTATGATTAAACACACCGGCAGTTATGTTGATCAGTTTGGTATCAGCCGTAAAAAAGAGACCAATAGTAGTAGCCAGGTTGAAGTAACCAAACTGTATGATCAGCAAGCAAGTTTGATGACGGTTGATAGACAACCTACTGCCAATGTACAAATAGATGATTTGGTGATTTTAAACTAGTTAATTTAGTGGTTGTGACGGTTTGTCTACAACCACTTTAGGTAAATGCTATTGGCTTACTTGACTGTAGCTGATCGTAGGGTTTGTGATATAGCGCTATATTAACGTTAATATTTTGAGGCTAATCTTGTGTTATTGTTATATTTTTTATACGGCCTGATTACTTTTTAAAATAAAACTGCTATTGCTTTTATTCCAGTTTATTGCTTGATTAGTGGTTGTTCAAACACGGGATATTATCATTATGTGGTTTTTGGTTGTTGCTATTACTGTTTTAGTTCTTTTTCTTTTTATTCGTAATCTGTATGGCGAAGATCTTCGTCAATACGATAGTGCGGATTTAAGTGCGACGTTTTATCGTCCGACACCTTCGTATAAATACCCTCAAGCGCTAGAGCTGCTCGAAAGTATTCAAGAGCCAATCGATTTTATTAAACCGAATAAATATCTTTATGCATTGCGCAAAAATATTGATCGTTTAGGAGATGTTGAATTAGATTGTAAGATCATTCCTGTCTCGACTAGCTTTCAAGGCCATAACATTATGGGCGAGTGGATTATGAATAAAAAAAGTGATGTAAATAAGCGCTTACTTTACATTCATGGTGGTGGTTTTGCGGTGGGCAGTGCGAAGAGTCACCGGGTGGTCACAGAGCGTTTAGCACGTGAACTTGGTGTTGTAGTGTTTGCTGTGAATTATGCAATGATCCCCGATGGTAAGCGTGAACAGGGGATCTATGATTGCCGTTATGCGTATCAATGGCTACTCGCCAATAACCCAAATAATAAACAGGCATGTCATCGTATTTATGTGGCTGGAGATTCTGCAGGTGGTAATTTAACATTATCCTTAATTGGCTGGCTAAAGCATCAAAAAATCCGTCAGGTTGATGCTGCCATTGCGATATGTCCTTGTATTGATAGTACCTTTAGTTATGACAGCTTGAGCTATAATGCTAAAACTGACTTTTTGCTTAATCCATTCATGGGTAAGTTTCACCATTTCCCTCAATTAATATTACTTATCTGGATCGCTATTCTTTTCCGTATGAATCCTAGCGATCCGAGAGTATCGCCAATTTTTGGTGATTTATCTGGTTTACCGCCAATTTTGATTCATGCAAGTGATACCGAAATGATGGTGGATGACTCGCGACGTTATATGAATAAAGCGTGCTCGCAAGGTTCTGATGTACGCTTGCAAACATGGTCTAATATGTTGCATGTGTGGCATTTATTTGATTTAGAAGAGGCCGATGAAGCGTACGCTGAAATCCGTCAATTTGTGCAACAATGTGAAGATGAGTTGGAGATGATGGCAAGTTAGCTATCCGGTTAACGCAACGTGATCTTATGGTTTTATAGCGTCTGTTATGTTATTTTATTTATAATTTCGCTGACTTATAAAGGAGTGGCTGAATGTCAACTCAAGGCTTAGCTAGCCCTATCCGATTGTTTTCTGTTTCTGTGCAATGGTTTATACAAATTATATTATTGTGCGGCCTACTGTTCAGCATGCACGTTAATGCCACAGTGGCGGCATCGGCGATCACTGTGTCGGATGAAATGATAGCCACTCAATTAACAGACAAACAATCACAGCCCGTAGATATAGCCCATGTGACTGATAGCGCCGCGTTGAAAACACCTGTTTCTAGTGATTTACCAATACAGATTCCCACTACTTTACCTGTAAAGACATTACCTATCATTGCTGATTCTATTTATTTTGGTGGTGATATTTTGACGATGGAAGGGCTTGCGCCGACTTATACTGAATCAGTTGCAACGAAAGATAAAAAAATCATTTTTGTTGGTTCTAAAATAGAAGCAATGAAATTCAGTGGAGATAATACCAAGCTAATTAATATTAGCGGGAAAACCATGTTACCTGGTTTTATCGAACCGCACGTACACCCTTCAATCGCGGCTGTTATTTTGCCGAATGAGATTATTGCTCCTTATGATTGGGTGTTACCTAACAAAGTTAAAAAAGGGGTATCTGGTCATTTCGCTTACCTTGAACGTTTAAAGCAATCAATTGATGATAATGCCGAGAAAGATAGCGTCTTTTTTGTGTGGGGTTATCATCAACTTTGGCACGGTGAATTAACACGTGAGATATTAAATGAACTGGCACCAGACAAACCTGTTGCTGTTATTCACCGTTCTTTCCACGAAATATTCTTGAACGATGCTGCGATTAACAAATTAGGTCTTAAGCAAGGCGACTTTGCTGACAATCCGCAAGTTGATTGGGACAAAGGTCATTTTTATGAAGGTGGCTGGTTAGCATTATTACCTAAGATTACGGCTGATTTAATTAATCCTGAAAGTTATAAATTAGGGTTAAATATCATGTCTAAATTAGTGCTTAAAAATGGCATTACAACGATAGCTGAACCGGGTTTTCCTAGTTCTAATTTTGATTTAGAATATCAATTATTAAAATTAGAAATGGATCAAAAACCACCTTATGATGTCTTTCTCATCCCGAGTGGTACGTATTTATATAATGCCAATGGGCAGAGTAATCAGAAAGCATTAGATTTCATCGAAACCTTGGAAGAGGAATATAATACCGAGAATATTAAATTTTTGCCTAAGCAAATTAAGCTGTTTGCGGATGGTGCTATTTACTCTCAGCGGATGCAAATGCAAGATGGTTATTTAGATGGCCATGAAGGTGAGTGGATGACGCCATTGGATTTATTCCAGCAACAACTCAGTTTTTATTGGAAAAATGGTTATCAGATCCACGTGCATGCTAATGGTGATTTAGGTATTCAGAAAGTATTGGATTTTAATCAAGCTGATCAAGTTCAATTAGCGCGAAAGGACCATCGATTTACTTTGCACCACATGGGTTATTTCACCAAGAAACAAGTAAAAAAGATGGCTGAATTAGACATCGAAGCATCTGTGAATCCGTATTATTTATGGGCCTTAGCGGATAAATATTCGGAAGTTGGGTTAGGCAGTTATCGTGCAGAAAACTTGGTGCGTGTTAATAGTTTGATGAAGAAAAATATTCCAGTTTCATTTCATTCTGATTTTGCTATGGCACCTATGGAACCCCTAACACTTGCTTGGACAGCGGTTAACCGAGAAACATCGGAGCTTAACAAAGTATCGCAAAAAGAACGTATTACTGCCTATCAGGCGATGCAGGCTATTACCATTAATGCAGCCCATACGTTAAGACTGGAAGATAAAATTGGCTCTATCGTTGTGGGTAAAACGGCTAATTTCACCTTGCTTGAGCAAAACCCATTAAAGGTTATGCCAATGCAGATTAAAGATATTCCTGTGTGGGGCGTGGTCTTTGAAGATCAGGTCAATAGGGTCGTGTCTGTGCCAAAAAAGAAGCATCTAGAAACACGTGTTATCTATTTAGAGCGTCAGAGCTTACCGCCATCTTCAACGGTGACGATTACGTTGGAAGATATCTCTAAAACAGATATTAGCAGTTCAATACTCGGTCAAAAAACGATCGTAGCCCATACGCCCCCCCCTTATAATATTTCGTTACAATACGATCCCGCATTATTTGATAACAATGGTCAGTACGTTGTAAGAGCGAGAATTGAACATAATGGTAAGCTACTGTATTCAGCTACTCTAGATTTACCTGAGTTGGATAAGCTGTCAGGACAGTTATTTGAATTGCTGCTTAAGCCTATTTCTATTCCACAGCAATCTGACACCGTCAGTGATACTGTACAGACGCCTCAATCAACGCCTGCGCAGTAAGTTTGTAAGCTGATGATTAATATAAAAATTATTTTAAGGTAGTTATTTACATGCAAAAAAATAGACGTCTGCTAAATCGTAAAATGCTTTTAACCACCGCGGTTATTACTAGCTTGTTAATGGGCTTGAGTGGCTGTGCAATTACCGAGCAGGGAAGTGCTAGAGTTGGGAGCGGGGCCACTATCCAGCAACACAGTATTGCTGCGAACGTATTCTACCTACAACGTATTGCTTTACCACCGGGTGCACAAGTGAGCTTGATATTGGAAGATATTTCGAAAATGGATGTGGCAGCGGAAGTTATTGCTCAGCAAACGATCACTGCTGTCGGGTCTCCACCCTATAAAATGGATTTACGTTATAACGCTGCGAAAATAAAGCCGCAGCATCGTTATGCGTTACGTGCGCAGATTGAGCTGGATGGTCAATTATTATTTATCAATACAGAGCAAGTTGATGCGTTTACTAACCAGAGTGCGAAACCAACCGAAATTTTGGTGTCGCAAGTACGTGCTGGAATCAACGGTGATGGACAAGTACGTTTAACGGGAACGCACTGGCAGTTATCTATGTTAGGTACAGAGGCGATTACTACAGATGTTACTCTACACACACCTTATATTACATTCAGTCAAGATGATAATAAAGTGATGGGGTTTGCGGGTTGCAACCGTTTTAGTGGTAATTATGACAGACAGGCGAATAACGTTAATCTGACGCAATTATTAACAACTAAAAAGCTATGTTTTCAACAAATGAATTTAGAAACGCAATTCTTAACGGCTTTATCAGAAGCTGATAATTATAGCGTAATTGATAATACTTTAACGTTATACAGTAATAGCGGTCTTGCGTTAGGGCAATTTACAGCCCAAAAAAAGAAGTAATAATGTAGCTTTCTATAACGAAGGTTGGTTAGTTGCTGTTGCCGATAACCAGCAGTTATTAGATCATCTAGCAAGCATTTAGCCCCTACTTTCTTTCTGATTATATAAGCACTGTCATGTTCCTCGTGATGGTGCTTTTTTTTATTCATGATTAATTAAATTTAAATTGCGCACAATCTAGTTGTAATTTATCGTGTTCAGGATTATAGTGAATGCAACTGAATTGCGCGCAATGTAATTTGGGTTTTTTACACGACACTGCGCAGCAAGCACTGATACATGATTTATTGAACAGCTATTTTGGCTAATGAAGGAATTTATGATGACAACACTTTATACAACAACTGCAACAGCATCAGCGGGTCGTAACGGTCAAGTAGCGACTGATGATGGCATGTTATCGCTAGAATTAAGCTATCCAAAAGAAATGGGTGGTACGGGTGCTGCAACCAATCCGGAGCAGTTATTTGCTGCTGGTTATGCAGCTTGTTTTTCTAATGCTATCTTGCATGTTGCGCGCGAAATGAAAATCAAAATTACAGCTGCACCTGTAGCTGCAGAGGTTGGTATTGGCCCTAACGCGACGGGTGGTTTTGCGTTAACAGTAAGCCTTGCTATTGAGTTAGCATTACCGCAAGCGGAAGCAGAGATGTTGGTGGCTGCGGCACATCAGGTTTGCCCTTACTCAAACGCGGTACGCGGCAATATTGATGTTCAACTTAGCGTAAAGGGTCAAGCATAAGATGAATACTGTGCTACTTACCACTGGCCGCATCATGTTGGCGCTGTACTTCTTAATTCCTGGCATCATGAAGTTTGTGTCTTGGGACATGCACATTGGCTTAATGGAAAAGCATAACATGCCATTTGTGCCTGTATTACTCGCGGCGGCAGGCATATTTCAGATTGTTGCTGCGCTCTTACTGATTGTTAATCGTTATACCGCTATCGTTGCTTTACTGCTAGCAGGCCTTGTGCTGGTTATTAATGTTAATTTGCATGATTTTTGGAACTTAGCTGGTCTTGAAGGGGCGCATGAAATGCAAAACTTCATTAAAAACCTCGGTATTTTTGCAGGGTTATTGGTGTTATCAGGCCATTATTGGCCATCATTTAAAGTGGTTAACACTGATAGTACTGAAAAGTAACGTCGTTATTCTTTGATAACTCATGTTGTCGAGGGATGACAGTCCTGTTATTTATTATGTTGAAAGCACTAAATCTGAAAAATAGCTTTAGTGCTTTTTTATAACCTCTATTTAATAATATTAACGCTCAAAACTAAAACTAGATCACAAAATATAATTCAATTTATATACTTGAATATTTAGGTATTGTTATTGATTCACATCAAACGGCACTGTCACAATTCACATTAAAATACCTCTTAATGGCTACTTGTTTGTGAGCTGACTTTTGATGTGAGTGAAAATGCATAAATTTAAAATAATTAAAACAGATGTCGCCATTATTGGTGCCGGGGGCTCGGGATTACGAGCTGCAATTGAAATAGCTGAAAATCATCCAAATCTTGATATTGCACTTATTTCCAAGGTCTATCCGATGCGCAGCCATACCGTCGCAGCAGAAGGCGGTGCCGCGGGTGTAGCACAAGATCATGATTCTTTAGAAAACCATTTTAACGATACGGTTTCCGGTGGTGATTGGTTATGTGAACAAGATGTGGTCGAGTACTTCGTAGAGAATGCTGCGAAACAACTCACGCAATTAGAGCATTGGGGCTGTCCATGGAGTCGTAAACCAGACGGTTCAATTAATGTTCGAGCCTTTGGCGGCATGAAAATTGAACGCACTTGGTTTGCAGCCGATAAAAGTGGATTTCATATTTTACATACACTGTTTCAAACTTCGATACAGCACCCTAAGATAACCCGATTCGATGAACACTTTTGTTTAGACTTAATTGTTGAAGATGACAAGATCCAAGGTGTGGTGATTCTTGATATCGCTGAAGGTGAAATCAAACTGATCCAAGCCAAGTCGGTGATCATGGCCACCGGTGGTGCAGGGCGGGTCTACAGCTACAATACTAACGGCGGCATTGTTACTGGTGATGGTATGTCACTGGCTTATCGTCATGGTATTGCATTGCGTGACATGGAGTTCGTGCAGTATCACCCAACGGGCTTACCGGGTAGCGGCATTTTAATGACAGAAGGTTGCCGTGGTGAAGGCGGTATCTTAGTGAACAAAGATGGCTATCGCTATTTACAAGATTACGGTTTAGGACCTGAAGTACCCGTAGGCCAAACAAAGAATAAATACATGGAACTCGGCCCCCGTGACAAGCTCAGTCAATGTTTCTGGCAAGAACAGCAAAAAGGCAGGGTAGTCGAAGGTGAACGTGGTGATTATATTTATTTAGATCTGCGTCACCTCGGTGAAGAGAAAATTAATGAGCGCCTGCCATTTATCCGTGAATTAGCAAAAGCCTATGTCGGAGTTGACCCCGTGTATGAACCAATACCAGTACGACCAACCGTACATTACACCATGGGTGGTATTACCACGGATGCTAAAACCGCAACGTCTCTAGCAGGCTTATATGCCATCGGAGAGTGTGCTTCGGTCGGTTTACATGGTGCGAACCGTTTAGGTTCTAATTCATTAACAGAGCTGGCAGTATTTGGTCAATTAGCAGGACAGGAAGCGGCTAACTATGCCAGTAATAATCAACATCAAGATATTGCGCCACTTGAAGCACAAACTGAAGCGGTGATTAAACGCATGGATGACCTGTTGCACAGTGATGGTACCGAGAAGGTGGCTGTGATTCGTCAAGAGATGGGTGATTGTATGGAAGAGGGCGTTGGTATCTACCGTACTCAGGCATCGATGCAAAAGACCATTGATAAATTAGCCGAGCTAAAACAGCGTTATAAAAACGTCAAGGTCGAAGATAAATCCAGCGTATTCAATACTGACTTCTTATACACAATTGAATTGGGTTATCTACTCGATACTGCCGAAGCCATGGCGCACAGTGCGATTCAGCGTAAAGAATCTCGTGGCTCACATCAACGAATTGATGGTTTTGAGCAGCGTGATGATGAGAAATTCTTGAAACATTCTCTGGCTTATTATCAAGGTGATAAAGCGCCTAAAATTGAGTATAGCGATGTGAAGATCACCAAGAGCCAACCTGCCGTCCGTGCTTATGGTGCTGCGGGTGAACAGTTAGCGCAGGAGGCAAAATAATGACTCAGCAAAGTATCAAAATAGACATTATGCGTTATCGCCCAGAGATGGACGATAAGCCTTTTACCCAAACGTTTGAACTGCCTTATAGAGCCGATATGTCTGTGTTAGAAGCGTTGCAATATATTAAGGATAACCTCGATAGCACGCTTAGTTTCCGCTGGTCTTGCCGTATGGCTATTTGCGGCAGTTGCGGCTTGATGGTTAATGGCGTACCAAAATTGGGCTGCAAGGTGTTTCTACGTGATTATTATCCTAAGACGATCAGCTTAGAACCACTGGCTAACTTTCCTATTGAGCGTGATTTAGTGGTGGTGATGGATGACTTTATTCAAAAATTGGAAGAGATAAAACCTTACATTATCCCAGATAAAACCGGATCTAAAGAAAATAAATGTTTATCCGAAGGTACTTATAAGCAAACGCCTGAGCAAATGGAAAAATATAAAAAGTTCTCAATGTGTATCAACTGCGGGCTTTGTTACGCTGCTTGTCCGCAATATGCGTTAGATACTAAATTTATCGGACCTGCTGCCCTTGCATTACTGGCGCGTTATAACCGTGACAGTCGTGATGCCGGTACAGCTGAACGCATGAAAATAGTGAATCAAGAAGAAGGCGTTTGGGGTTGTACGTTTGTTGGTTACTGCTCCGTGGTTTGTCCAAAAGGGGTTGATCCTGCAGGAGCAATTCAGCTGTTAAAAGTTGAAAGCAGTAAAGACTATCTAATTGGTATGTTTAAACCTGAATAGTCGCGGTGAATAGTAGTCGTAAATAGTAGCAGTACAGCAATACATAGTGAGGAGTAGCAATGAGTAAACGTAAACCATATACAAGAGAACTGCCTATTGACTGGTGGATGAAACAACTTTTCTATACTAAATATATGATCCGCGAAGGCAGCAGTGTGTTCATCACTATTTATAGCTTGATACTTGCGTGGGGACTATTGAGATTAAGCCAAGGTGAAGTCGCTTTTAATGCGTGGATGACGTCATTACAAAGTCCGCTTGCAGTCGTTGTGCATGTAATCGCATTAAGCCTAGCGCTGTATCATACGATTACCTGGTTTTCTTTAGCGCCTAAAGCCGTTGATTTATGGGTCAAAGGCAAGCGACTCGATGACAAGGTGATTGTCTCGGGACATTATGCGGCTTTTATTGCCGCGACTGTTTTTTGTCTATTAGTGATTATGCTGTAAGGAGCCGTTATGTCTGAGATGAACAAGAAAACCTACATACGATCTCATGAACCTGTTTTTTGGGGATTGTTTGGTGCTGGAGGCATGCTAACGGCGTTTTTAACGCCAGTGATGATTTTAATTACTGGGTTGTTAATTCCGTTGGGGGTCATAGGTCAAGGTAATTTCAATTATCAAACCTTGCATGGTTTTGCGACGACCTGGTATGGCGCGGCAATTATCCTCGTGTTAATTGCGCTACCACTATGGCACACCTTGCACCGAATTTTCCATGCATTACATGATTTAGGCATTAAACGTGGTCGAGATTGGCAGCAAGTACTAAGCTATGGTTTTGCTTTTGCGGTGAGTGTGTTTGTGTTTACCCTGTTATTACAGATGTATTAGTTATTACGGATGTACGAATAGCTAAATACATTGTGCTTTTTATACAAAACGTTCGTTATTTATCATATTAGATTTGGTTGTGAGCGAATTAACAAAACAGTATTTACATGTCACTGAACTTACTCTATTATTCGCTCCATTGCTGCGGAGGGGTGGCAGAGTGGCCGAATGCACTGGTCTTGAAAACCAGCAGGGGTTAATAGCTCCTCGAGAGTTCAAATCTCTCCTCCTCCGCCATCTATATAGAGAAGCCGGAACTTATTCATTTAAGTTCCGGCTTTTTGCTTTCTACTCGTTTATCCATTTAAAATCATTCTGTACTGAGTGTTCAATTTTAAATTCCATCGACATCCATATCCAAGCTTTAGCATCCAATATCAATATCAATGACAATGACAATTATCCTCGTGCTTATGTGTATATCAGTACAGCGGGATTAGGAATGGCTGGCGCAGAATTTAGTGGCTATATTTAGATGTGGCACTAAAGATGGCTAGTCGCGTTGTTTTCATACAATTGGTTGTTTATTTAACTCTTTGAAATGAATTTATAATTTATTCTGTGAGGTGTATTTACAAACCACGGTGTTTACCCTATTATTCGGACCTGCTGCGGAGGGGTGGCAGAGTGGCCGAATGCACTGGTCTTGAAAACCAGCAGGGGTTANNGGTTAATAGCTCCTCGAGAGTTCAAATCTCTCCTCCTCCGCCATCTATTAGAGAAGCCGGAACTTATTCATTTGAGTTCCGGCTTTTTGCTATCTGGGTTTTAATAATGCAGAGCAACGTATGAATGATAAAGCATTAAAAGAAGGTTGATACGGGTAAACAAAACTGTAATTCGAATTGCTCATCACCGTTTAAAAAGTGATTCTTCTGGTAATGCACATAAGCCGGTGTTGATTGCATTTTAAATCCAGATGATGGTAGCCACTGTTCAATTATCTTACTTAAATACGGCAGTAATTCACCATACTTACCCGTTAGTTTAAACACTGCGTGTAAGCCTCCAGGGATCACCATACTGTTCACCATTCCACGGCGCAGCAAAGGTTTATCTATTGCTAGGCATGCCACATAGCGACATTGTTCTAAGCCGACAAAAGCGGGGTTGGAATGATGCAAGCCAAACTGTTGTTGATAACTTCTACCTTCTACATTTGCCCATGCCACCAGTGTTTGCCAAGCGAGACGAATGGATCGGCCATAACCTTGATGGCGGACATAAGCCACATGCCTTTCGGGTAATTCAATAATTTGGACTCGTGGCAATATGCGGCTTTGAATTCGTGAGTAAGCTGCTGCAATTTCTGGATCGCGTAAATAAGGCGGAGTGCTGGTGGCTAAGTCTTTACTGCGCCATTCTCCCGGTGACATGGCAAAGGTGGCTTTAAATGCACGGCTAAAAGAGGATACCGAGGCAAAACCTGATTTTGTGGCGACAGTGACGACCGAACTTCTGGTATCAAACATGAGTTGGTTAGCGGCAAACTCTAAACGGCTACGGCGAATGTATTGGTGGACGGATTCGCCGACAACACTTTTGAACACGCGATGGAAGTGTTGTTCAGAATAAGCGGCGATCTCAGCCAGCTTTCTAGCAGGCAGTTCAGCACTAATATCACTATGGATAAAATAGAGTACATCGTTTATTCGCGATGTTTGATGATTTAAAGATGGGCTTATCGACATAGTGATCTTATAAAAGCATAAATGGACATCTATAAGCGCATAAATGGACATGCCATGTCAAATTTATCTCCGTACTATAATGGATAGCTATTTCGTTATTAATCACTTTTTTATCAGTTTTTAAAGTTAATTTAACTAAAAAACTATATAACATGTGACTAGTTAGCGATTAAAACCAATAAAAATAAAATAACCAGAGAGATACACTATGCAGTTAGCGAAATCATTACAAGCCATTAAACCGTCTTATATAAGAGAAATTTTGAGTGTCGCTAACTCTGCAGATGTCATCTCATTAGCAGGGGGACTGCCTGATGGTGATCATTTCCCTTTAGCGCTAATGGAGAAAAGTATCCAACAATTGAGTACGCGTGCAGAATTATTCCAGTATGGCAGTACTGCGGGTTATGGGCCGTTATTAACTTACTTCCGTGAATGTTATCAATTATCTGAGCAGCAAGATGCGTTGGTTTGTACGGGATCGCAGCAAGGACTTGATTTGATTGCGCGTGCATTTTTAGACGCTGGCGATAAAGTGGTAATGGAAGCGCCAAGCTACTTAGGTGCTCTGCAAGTATTTGGATTAGCACAGGCAAGTATTGAGAGTATCAAACAATGTGCTGACGGCCCTGATTTACAAGAACTAGAGAAATGCTTTGCGGATAAGACAATCAAGATGTTTTATGCAGTACCTGATTTCCATAATCCAACGGGTGTATGTTGGTCACTTGAGGTGCGTAAAAAAGTCGCGCAACTGTGTCAGCAATATAATGTTGCACTGATTGAAGATGCCCCTTATCGTGAGTTACGTTTTGCAGGGACTGAATTACCTTTGGTATCAAGTTTTTGTCCTGAACAGACAATCGTATTACGTTCATATTCTAAGATAGCAACGCCTGGCATTCGCTTAGGTTTAGTGAGTGGTCCTAAAGCGTGGATCTCGGCACTTGAACGTGTAAAACAAGGTGCAGATTTACATTCAAGCCAACCAATGCAAGCGGTATTATTAGATCTGTTACAGCATGAAGACTTTCCTAAGCACTTAGATGGACTGCGTAAGTTATACCGCCAACGGTATCAATACCTAGCGGATCTATTAACCGCGCAATTACCTGATGATTGTCAGTTTGAACAAGTTGAAGGTGGCATGTTTATTTGGTTACGCTTACCAGAGTGTAATGTTGATAAGCTTGCCAAAGACATGCTTGCGGTGGGTGTTGCTGTCGTCCCTAGCTCTGTATTCTACCAATCAGAAGCAGGAAAGGGCGCTGCATTTAGGTTAAATTTTACCAATGCTTGTGATTCAGACTTGGCATTAGCAGTTAATCGATTGGTACAAGTATTGAAAAAAATTAAATAGTGCTTCCAATGCTTTTGTATTAATTATTTTGGATGAAGTTTTTAACTAAAGTATTAATATTGCTGCCATAAAATGAATTCATGGATTACAATGAGCCTAATTTAAAATACATAGGCAACGCTGTTAATATGTCGAAAAATGGAATTTCACTCGGTCTCGCACTCGCATTCACGTCTTTTGCATCATCAGCAGCGAGTTATGCTCCTGATGGTCGAACTAATGCGATGGGTAATGTCGGGGTGGCGACAGCTGATTATGTAACCGCACCACTTTATAACCCTGCATTAGTGGCTGTGTTTCATAAATCGGATGATATCGGTATTTTGTTACCAGCCATTGGTGTTAATGTAAAGAATATAGACCACTCGTTAAAAACAATCATAGATTTACAAGGTGCGATTGATGATTTTGAGAGTAGTCGATCTCAAGATGATTTAGATAAAATTGATGCTTATCTTGCTGAGTTAGATGGTAATGCCCCTATCAATGTAACAGCTGGTATTGCGTTTGCTATCGCGGTTCCAAGTAAAAATATTTCGGTTAATCTATATGGCCGTGGATATGTTGAAGCCATCGCAAGTGTTGATATTAAGTCTGACTATCAATCATCAACGGTTAGCGTTACAGGCTTTGGTTATTCTGAACTGGGACTTGCATTGGCTAAGCAGTATAAAGTTCACGGTGAATCATTCTCATTTGGTATCACACCAAAATACCAAATATTACAGACCTATTCATATTTAACGAGTATTGAAGATTTAGACCTTGAGTTAAAAGATGCCGATTCAGAATTAACAACGTTCAATTTCGATTTAGGTGCCGTATGGATGAAAAACAATTTCCGTACAGCATTAGTAGTAAAAGACGTATTATCACAAGAGATCAAGTCTACAGCGACAGGTTATACGTATGAAATGAATCCACAAGCGACACTTGGTTTAGCCTATGCTGTGGAGTATTTCACTTTCGGTGTTGATGTCGATTTAACAGAGCAAACACGTTATGTTGAATTAGAAGATAATACACAGTTTGCACGTGTTGGTGTTGAATTGAATGCATGGCACTGGGCGCAATTACGCGCAGGCTTCGAGCATGACATGCAAGGCTCTATAGAGGATGCTTTAACCGCTGGTATCGGTATTAGTCCCTTTGGTATACTACATCTTGATATCGCTGGTTCTTACGCGAGTAATAATCAAGTAGGGACTTCAGCTAGCTTAAGCTTCACTTTCTAAGTAAGGTTATAAACCCAGCATAGTTTAGCGTGAATAAACGAAGGGCTGTATCACACTGCCCTTCGTTAATTAAGAAAAAATCTTATCAGCCCAGCGGGTTAGGCCTTTAGTTACACTGCCAAAATGATCACCAATAATGATTTCACAGTTTGGATAGTGCTGTTGGATATATTGGAAGATGATCGGTGATTTGGCTGTACCACCCGTCACAAAGATAACATCCGGTATTGTTTGTGCCTGGGTAATTGTCTCATCCATTAATGCTTTTATTTTTGTTAACTGTGGCGCATTGGCGAGTTCCAGCGCTTGACGTTCTAGCGCTAAAGTTAATCCGTTTTCAACAAAGCCTAAATCTGCGATTGTGCTAGACGCTTCTGATAGTTGCTTTTTCATTTGTTCTGCAAGATTCACCACTTGATACGTCTGTTTTTGTTGTTGTACCTTGAGTAAACGGGTAATTAACTGTTTTTGTTCCGCATTTTTATACAGTTCTTTTAAGCCGATAAGGCTACGCTGACTATAAAAGTCGGTTTGACTGCCGATGTCATTAATCGCAACCGCATCCCAGAAAGGTTTAACAGGCATAGGCAGGCCACTTATTAAGTGCGAGCCTAGACCGAAAAGTGGCATTAATGATTTTTGTGCAAAATGAATATCAAAATCATTACCACCAATACGTTCACCTGAGTAACCTAAAACATGTTGAAAGCGATCACTCAGACCGCAATTATCGGGTCCCATTTTAAGTAATGAACAGTCAGTTGTACCACCACCGATATCGACCACAAGTACGGTTTTTTCTGTTGTTAGACTTTGTTCATAATCAAAACCTGCAGCAAGCGGCTCATACAGAAACTCAATATCTCGAAAGCCTGCACGTTGCGCTGCTGTTGTTAATAGTGATAACGCTTGTTGGTTACTCTCTTCGCCTCTAAGGCCTTGGAAGTTAACTGGCTTACCCATCACAACTTGGGTTATTTGCTTATCTAACTGTGTTTCAGCTTTATGCTTGATATTGCAAATCATCGCGGTGACAACATCTTCCATTAAGGCAAGTTGTAGCGGACTTAAACTGGTCGCACCTAAGAATGATTTTGGTGATTTTATGTAATAGCCTTCTTCGGGATCTTCTAGGTAAGTATCAAGCGCTTCTTGGCCAAAAAATAATTGGTCTTCATAGCCATCATTAATCAAGTTACGGCCAGCTTGGATAGGACCGCGGCGTAATTGCAGATAATTTGGTTTTGCTACTGAATCAGGTAAGTGACGCGCGAGCCAGTTAGGGATCATATTTCGATGCGAAGCATATAGCGTAGATGCTAGATAAGAACTGTTCTGGCCAAGAGAAACAAGTTCTGGGTTGGCATTATTAACATACCCAACAGCACAGTTAGAAGTACCGTAGTCAAAACCGACAAACATAAATCTTTCCAATTAAATCACTCAGCCGCGCATTGTACACTGCTGCGATAAGCGAAACCAGATTGAAATTAGATCTTGTTTAATCGGGGGCTGATTAGCCATTTTGCGTCAATATAAGGCAATGATGTTTAAACGTTATGTTGTCATTTAGGCGAATGTAAATAGGACGTAAATATGGTTAAATTTCAACTTTATGAATTTATTTTTGTTTAATGGATTAAGATCATGATAAATACAGTTGAGATTAATACTGCTGATGGTTATCAGCTTGTTGCGAGCGAATTCAAACCGAGCCATAATAATGGCCGCGTTGTTATTATTAATGGTGCAACGGGGGTACTACGTAAATATTACCAAGCATATGCAGAATTTTTATGTGCACGGGGTTTTACGATTATTACTTACGATTACCGAGGTATTGGAGATAGTAAACAAGCGAGCGTAAATGCTAAGCCGGCAAGTATGATGCATTGGGGACAGCTTGATATGGATGCAGTGTTAACTTGGACGCAAGCTTGCTATCCCGCTATGAAAATTTCAGGTGTTGGTCATTCTATCGGTGGACAACTACTTGGTATTACTCCAAATAATAATCGTTATGAATCTTTTCTAAATATTGCTGCACAACAAATCCACTGGAAAAACTGGGAACGTAAAGATCAACCATTATCTATGTTGTTCTTTTATTGTGTTTTACCTTTGTTTTATAGTGCGAACAAAGGGCTACCAAAATGGGTGCTTGGCGCTGAATATTTACCGCAACAAGTCATTCGAGATTGGAGTCGTTTTGGGCGTAAACCATTCTATACTGATGAACAAGGTAACGAACTGCACGATGGTTATCATCAGTATAAGGGCAATATGCGATTTTATGCCATGGCAGATGACAATCGATTTGCTCCTCCAAGCTGTGTTAAAGCGCTGCAACGTCATTTTAAAAATGCAGCATCGGATATGGTGATCATTGACCCTAAACAGGTCGGCATGAAATCGATTGATCACTTTGGTTTTTTTAAACGTTCGATGACAGAATCAGTATGGCAAGATACATCAGATTGGCTACTCATATCTTCATAGCGTTGGAGTTAGTATTGCTTGCGTGCTAATCTTGCCGAAAATACCATTTATTAAGGCCTAGGCTTGGCACAATCTAATATAAAATTTCACCTTCTTGTCATGCTTGCTACTACATTGGTCGCAGGATCATTTCTGGCATCGGCAAATCTTGCAGGTCTTGTAAACCCATTCTCTCTCACCTTATTACGATTTACTGGCGCGGTTAGTCTATTGTTACCGTTTATTCTGGTGACTAAAAAATGGCGTAATAAGGTATTACGAACGTTACCGCGGTCGATGGTGATCAGTTTATTTTATTCTGTGTTCTTTATTTTCCAGTTTGAAGCATTAAAAATAACGACAACGTTAAACACGGGGACTTTATATACTTTAGTGCCATTTATAACTGCGATGCTGTGCGTGTTGGTATTTAAAGATAAAATCAAAGTTAAGCAGTTGATGATTTATTTACTTGGTGCCTTGGGGACTTGCTGGGTTATTTTTGGCGGTGACTTGTCTCGATTGGTCGATTTCTCTTTAAACAGTGGTGATCTGTTATTTATTGCGGGTTGTTTTTCCATGTGTTGTTACTCTATTTCGATGAAACGTCTTTATCGAGGTGATGAGCTAATTGTGATGGTATTCAGCACGCTACTTGGTGGTTGTATCTGGACGGGGCTAGCTCTGTGGTTATCTGGATTACCATTAGAATGGCATTTGATCCAAGGTGAATCTGTATTTTACATGGCATATTTGGTTGTGGGTGCCACACTCATGACAGTATACTTATATCAGAAAACAACGGTTGCATTGGGGCCTACACGGGTAATGGCATACATCTATATGAACCCTGCCGTTGTTGCTTTGTTATCGCTATTGGTGAACGGACAAAGCATTAGTTTACAAGTTATTCCTGGTATTTTGTTGTCAGCCTCTGCGACCTTATTATTGCAACGTCAAGCAAACGCCAACAAAACCTAGATTGTGTATTCAAGTATTTCGCGTTACAACAGTGCAAAGATCTTAATTCGTCGCTAACGAAAACTAGAAAAAGGTACTGTATGTTTAACACACGCAGAAAAGCAAAAAAGTTAGAAATCCAAGCGTCGCCCTCGGATCGCGCAAATGATATGCGCGGTATTAATCAGCTTGCGGTTGATGCCGTAACTGGTTTAACAGATATCGTGGAAGCGCTCCATTACACAATTTTAAGTTTGGGTCTTAATGACCAAAATACACAACCAAGAACACGGGGTGTTACAGGGTTTGTATATCGAAACATTCGAACGGTTACCGCATTCGTCGGTGACAAAATAGATTTTTCTTTATCTCAATTAGGCACTGCACTTGGACAGCATGAATCGTCGCTAAGCCGTGAAGTTGCGATCTCTATGCTGAATGGTGTATTGGGGGACTATTTACTCGAACGTGAAAACCCGCTGGCGGTGATCATGCAATTAAGGCGTGATGGTAAACCATTATCTGATGTGGCCTTACGCAATTTGATTGAGAAATCTAACGGCAAGATATTGTTGATGGTACATGGGTTGTGCATGAACGATTTACAATGGCAAGTTGATGAGCATAATCATGGTGTTGAATTAGCACGTGATCTTGGCTATGAACCAATTTATTTACACTATAATACGGGTCGACATATCTCGGAAAATGGCCGTGATCTATCAGCATTATTAGAATACTTAGTGGGAATATCTCCGCAGCCTTTATCCTTGTCTATTCTTGCTCATAGTATGGGAGGCTTAGTGTCTCGCAGTGCTTTTTACTATGGTGAAAAAGCGAAACATACTTGGTTAGAACAAGTAAATAAAATGGTGTTTTTAGGTACACCGCATCATGGTGCTGCGCTTGAAAAGGGTGGTAATTTGATTGATGTATTACTTGGCTCAAACCCGTTCAGCAAGCCATTCGCTAAGTTAGGGCAAATCCGTAGCGCAGGGATCACCGACTTACGTTATGGTTCGATTATTGATGAAGATTGGCAAGGCAAAGATCGCTTCAGCTATGCAATGGATAATAGAGGCACGTTAGCCTTACCTAATGGTGTGCATTGTTATACGCTTGCCGCTGTAAAAAGCAAAGAATCAACGGTTGTTGGTGATGGTTTAATTGGTGATGGTTTAGTGAATGTTGATAGTGCGTTAGGTCGACATAATGATGATTTACTTCATCTTACGTTTCCTGAACACCATCAGTGGATTGGACGCGATATGAATCACATGGATTTGTTATATCATCCCGATGTCTATAGAAAAATTAGACAGTGGTTACTGGATCCTTAAAAAGGTTAGTTGTAACGTAGTCGGTATAGAAGAATAATGTGATTGATGTCGGGATATAATGTTATTGGTCCCGAGGATAAACTTGCATGTCATCAATCCTCGGTTATCTGCTATACTGTGCGCCATAACTAAAATTGTGAGTCATAACGACATCACGCTAGCCTTATTAGGACTAATTAATGACCAATAACGATATTCTACGCCGTATTCGCTACACTTTTAATTTCAGTGACGACAAGATGATTGCTTTGTTTAAACAAGCTGAAGCTGATGTTACACGTGGCGAAATCAGTGATTGGTTAAAAAAAGATGACGATCCAGCATATGTGAGTTGTAGTGATACGCAGATGGCGACTTTTTTAAATGGTTTGATTAATGCAAAACGCGGTAAAAAAGACGGTCCTCAACCTGAACCTGAACACGCGATCAATAACAACATTATTTTACGTAAGTTAAAAATTGCTTTAGATCTTAAGAATGAAGATGTTCTTGAATTATTAGAACTTGCTGAATTCCGTTTAGGTAAACACGAACTAAGTGCATTTTTCCGTAAACCTGATCACAAACACTTCCGTGAATGTAAAGATCAAGTATTACGTAACTTCCTTGCAGGCATGCAAGTAAAATATCGTTCTGAAGACAAGTAATAAGATTAAATAATGAATAGAAAGAAAAAAGTTGTTTCGACATTAAAGAAAAAAGCTAAAAAAGCGAATGCTAAATTGGCTCCTCACTCTAATAAACCTCGTTATATTTCTAAAGCCGAACGTGAAAAAATGGCTTTAGAAGCAGACGTTATTCAGAAGGAAGAGAGTATTCAGCAAGCTGGGAAGACTCAGGAAGAGCAAATTTCGGCAGGATAAATTTTCTTAGCTGAAATGTAAGAATGATAAATATAAACAGGTATAGCATTTCGCTATACCTTTTTTGTTTTTAGCTTAATATTTAAATATAGAGTACTGGTTTCGTCCATTTTCTTTACTTTGATACAATGCGCTGTCGGCATTCTTCGTCCATGTATCAACAGCGTCTGTAGTAGGGGTAAATTCAGCCATACCAATCGATATTGTTACTTTAATCGTCTTACCATCATCTATGATAGAAATATCCTCAATCGCTTTACGAAGACGATCTGCTAATATCACCGAATTTATTGCGGAGGTGTTAGTCAAACAAATTGCAAATTCTTCACCACCATATCGCGCCGCAAAATCAGTTTCTCTGACATTATCTCGCATTACTTTAGACACGGCAGCAATCACCTTATCTCCGGCAACGTGGCCATAGGTATCATTTACATTTTTAAAATGATCAATGTCTAACATCATCAATGTTGATACTTGTTCGTAGCGTTTAACACGCTTAAATTCGTGATCAATCAGGCTATTCCAATGATGACGATTATTTAACTGGGTTAGGGCATCTGTTTGACTCAGATGTGCTAGCTTTTCATTTGCTTTATCGAGTTGTAAACGGTTAATCGCAATATCGGTCACATCATAAATAATCAAACTTACGTGTGTCACTTCACCTGTGAGGGATGCTAACGGTATGATGGTCATATTCTGAAACATAAATTCAGAAATACCAGTCACCGGGCGGTAATTATTAAAACGGAAAATATAAGGGCGTTGTTCCCAGCTGGTGAATGCGTTATTTTTTAATAAAAATACGGACTCTATTTTACTTCGTAACCATGTTTCAGGTAACTCGGAAAAATGCGAGAACAGATTTGAGTCTTGAACAGTCCTTGAACTCAGGCCGCTGTGGTTACTCATAAAGCCATTCCACAGTTGGACTTTGAAGTCTTTATCTAGAACCACGAGACCCGCATCAATGGTTTGTACCATATCCATGATCCAATGAAACTCATGCAATGAATGTTGATTATCCATGTTAACAATTCCTTGTAACTGTCTGGTCATTTGATCGGTTTGACGTTAAGTAAACGATCAAAAGACAATCAGTTAATCGATGAGGTAAGAAAGACTATTAAGTAAACTCGGTAGTGATTTCTCAGTAAAGAGTAATAACAGGTCACATTGCACATTATGGTGCTTAATTTGATAATTAATTTCAATTGCGACCGTTTTTTGTTTACGGAAGTTATTGGCGTTAATCATTTCTTTTACTGTACTGTGTTGACCCAGAACAGAAGGGTGACCTTGACTAAAGCTAACGTTTAACTGTTGGCTAAAGCCTTGTAAAAATGCACCGATCAGGATATTGGCGGTATCCATGAGAATTTCTTTCTCTTGGAAATTTGAGTCTTGATTTTCAAGGCCCATTAGTTTCGCCATGTCATCAAAGCTTGAATCATGGAATAGCAGTAATGCTTCACCAGAAATACCAGAGCAAATAAAGCCTTGGCACACGGTTGAGATAGACGCTTGTTCAGATGCAGCTGATAATGCCATGGTTAATTCACTGGCTTCAAAGACATTTACATTCGGTACGGGTAACAGTACAAATACATCAAGTAAACGTGCTAACAAATCGGCAGCTTGACCCATCGCTACATTGGCTACTTCCTGCAGTGCATCACGGAATTCAGCGGGTAACTCTAGTTCATTACTTAATGTAGGCAAGCTGTCCGGAATTGATTGTATTAAATCGTGCTGTCTTTTTTCAGCCGATTGTTGGGCAATTAATCGTGCTTCTGTTTGAGATAATTCATCTTTTTCGACAATACCATAATTAATCAGGATGGTTTCTATTTGCTGACTTGTTACCGGTTTTTTGATAAAAGCAAGTGCACCTAATGCAGTTACGCGTTGGTGCGCTTCAGCTTGAATATCACCCGATACGACAATCACAAGCGCATTAAGTTGCTCTTTTTGAATGGCTTCTAAAACTTGATAACCATCCATCACTGGCATGTTAAGATCGAGAAATACGATGCTACCTTTACCAGCCTTGATTGCATCAATACCTTCGGCGCCGTTAGATGCAAAACTCACATCAACATCCCAATAAAGAGGCAGTGTTTTGGCCATTTGTTTACGAGCTAGGTTTGAATCATCACAGATTAGTATGGAGACTGACATGAATATCCTTTTTCATCTTCAGTGAAATAGCAAAGATTTATTACGCAATAATAACGAAAAAAGAGGGGAAGTAAAAGAATTAGAAGGGATATTCTTAAAAATAATAACAGCTAAACATATCGACTTGTGATTTATGAGCAGTGAATTACACTGCTCATAAATCTGTTTATTGTGGTTTAACAACCATTACACTCATTGAGGCTGAGCTGACAACTCTTGCTGCAACAGATCCGATAACGGCAAGTTCTAATTTAGCTCGTTTATGGCTAGGCATTACAATTAAATCTGCCTTGTATTTATTTGCAGCTTTGATAATTTCTTTTGACGGTTTGCCTTCCATTAGATGTAATTGCACTGGTATGTCGCCTGCAATGTGTTTTTTGGCAAATTGTTGCAGGGCTGTTTGAGTTGAACTACGAATTTGTTGTAAGACCGACGTTGGGAAGTGTGCAGATACCATTGGCATTTGCGTGGTCGGTAGTACATTAAGCAAATGAATCGTTGCGCCAGACATTTTTGCGAGTGCGCAAGCGTGTTCGGCAGCCACGTGGCTAAAGCCTTCTTCGTTAAGGTCAACGGGTAGTAAGATTATTTTATACATAATGAGTTACTTATTTAAAGTGGTTTGGGTATATATGCAGTGTGGATAAACACACTGCATATATGTTTTTTACCGATGATGATTACTTATTACTAGCAATACGACGGCGTTGACCAACTGCGATACCTGCAAGTAACAGTAACGCCGGAATAAACAGAAACTCTTTAGCTGGGCGGTCTAATGGACGTTCTACCATTAGGATATTCCAGTCAAAATCAATGCCTGATTTTTCGGCTGGAGAACCAAAACCAATCATATCTACGATAGTTTTGTCATCCTCAAAACGTAATTCTAAACCAGTACTCAATAATCGTTCTGCACCTGTGATCGCATCTTCAGCAAAAGGTAGTTGTACAATCTTGGTTTGGAATGCACCGTCTAATGTTTCACCTTCAACACGTAAACGCACGTTACTACCGTTTGGTAATTCAGCAAGTACTTGCTCGATATGTTGTGGGGCAACCTCTTCAATTGGTGGATAAACCATATCCCACCAGAAACCGGGACGGAACAGTGTGAACGTGATTAATAATAATCCGATCGTTTCATACCATTTTGATTTAGTGAACCAGTATCCCTGCGTTGCGGCTGAGAATACTAACATCGCAGTTGTTGCAGAGAAGATAGTCAGTAATAAGTGACCCCAAGAATCCACTCCAATCAATAATAGCTGGGTATTAAAGATAAACATGAAAGGTAAGATCGCGGTACGAATATCGTAGGTGAAACCTTGAATACCCGTCTTAATTGGATCTGCTTTAGCAATGGCTGCGGCTGCAAACGCGGCGAGACCTACGGGTGGGGTATCATCGGCGAGAATACCAAAATAGAATACAAACAGATGCACTGCAATTAATGGTACGATCAAGCCATTTTGAGCACCAATTTCAACAATAACAGGTGCCATTAAGGTAGATACAACGATGTAGTTAGCTGTTGTCGGTAAACCCATGCCCAAGATCAAGCTGATCAAAGCAGTGAATACTAACATTAGCATGATGTTACCGCCGGAAATAAACTCAACAAACTCGGTCATCACTAAACCGATACCCGTTAAGGTTACAGTCCCTACAACAATACCTGCAGCAGCTGTGGCCACGCCGATCCCGATCATATTGCGTGAACCCGTGATCATACCGTCAAACAGTTCGATAAAACCTGTTTTAACCGCGCCTGATATTGATTTATTTTGTTTGAAGTATGCTTGTAATGGACGTTGTGTTACCACAATGAAAATCATAAACATCGTTGCCCAAAACGCGGATAGACCAGGTGAAAAACGTTCAACGGTTAAGCACCATACTAGTACCACGATCGGCAATAGGAAGTATAAACCTGCTTTCGCTGTGGGACCTGGTTCCGGTAATATCAGCAATGGACTATCTGGATCATCAATTTCCAGTTCAGGGAAATTAGTGGAGTATTTTACTAAGCCAATATAAATAGCAATGGTAATAATACCAAGCACCCAAGTTGCATTACTGCCAAATACATCTTTCGTCCAGCCGATACCGTAGTAAACCGCAAGACTTAAGACGAGGATTATTATCGCAACAGTCATAAACGAGAATAAGCTTTCTGCCATCGTCGGCTTATGACGGCGCGGTAAACCTTCCATACCCGCTTTACATGCTTCTAAATGCACGATGTAGATCAGGGCAATATAAGAAATAAGCGCAGGTAAAATAGCGGCTTTAATTACTTCGATGTATGGGATGCCAACATATTCCACCATCAAGAATGCAGCTGCACCCATAATTGGAGGTGTTAACTGACCATTCGTTGATGCTGCAACTTCTACTGCGCCCGCTTTCGTTGCGGAGAAGCCAACGCGTTTCATTAGCGGAATCGTGAATGTACCTGTTGTCACCACGTTCGCAATGGATGAACCAGACACTAAGCCACTTAAACCTGATGCAACCACCGCTGCTTTTGCAGGACCGCCACGCATGTGACCAAGTAGCGAGAATGCAACTTTAATGAAGTAGTTACCAGCACCTGCTTTATCTAATAGCGAACCGAATAGTACAAATAAGAATACAAATGATGTTGATACACCAAGCGCAACACCAAATACACCTTCGGTTGTTAACCACTGGTGAGACATTGTTTTCGTTAAACTTGCCCCTTTGTGGGCAATAATGTCTGGCATGTGAGGACCGGCAAAGGTATAAGTCAAAAATACCAGTGCCACGATCATCAGCGGTGGACCTAATGAACGACGTGTTGCTTCAAGTAGCATCAACATACCCGTTACTGCAACCGCAGTATCAAAGGTAGTTGGTGCGCCTGAACGACCAGCCAATTCATTATAAAATAGGAATAGATAACCAGCACTGAATGCACCTGCGAATGCAAAAATCCAATCGGTCAACGGCACATGGTCACGCGGTGACGATTTCATTGCAGGGTAAGCGGTAAATGCTAAAAATATAGCAAATGCTAAATGAATAGAGCGAGCTTCAGTATCGTTAATAATACCAAAATTTAAAACGAACGGCAGAGGAGAGGCATACCATAATTGAAATAGCGCCCAAATAAATGGCACAATTAACAATACTTTTTTAGCAAAACCTTGGGGATCGCGCGCACCAGTATCTGATTGTGCAAGCATTTCCTGCAGTTCAGCATCCATGCTAGTGGTTTGATTTTCTGTTTTAGACATTTGTCCTCCATCATTCTGCGATATTTTAATCACAAGAAGTGGCTCGGTTATTCGTTAGTAGAGTAATTAATAATTACTGAACTCTTAATTTCAGAAAGGGTGTACTGCTTATTGCTTCACTAATCCGTAGTGTAAGAATAGTCAGTAACTTGAGTAAGAGTAGTAAAAATTAAATAATGATTTATACCCAAGTTACTTCAAAATGCTGATTGTGTATCTTGAAGTAGCTTGGTTGTAAAGCTAGGTAATGTAATTTTCTTGAAAAATTAAGGGGACAATGTCCCCTTAATTTTTTTTAATGAAAAGTCGACTTATCTTAGGCCAACTTCTTTGTAGTATTTTAGTGCGCCAGGGTGAACAGGTGCACTAAGCGCTGCATTCGCCATATCTTCTTTCGTTAGCGATGCAAATGATGGGTGTAGACGCTTAAATGTATTGAAGTTTTCGAATACAGCTTTCGTTACTTCATATACGATCTCGTCAGACATTGATTTTGGTGTAACGATTGTTGCACGCGCACCAAATGTTACAGTGTCTTTTGGTGTACCAGTGTAAGTGCCACCAGGGATTACAACTTGGCTGTAGTAAGGGTTATCAGCAACGAGTTTTTGTACTGTTGCATCGTTAACCGTTACAATAACAGCGTCACACGTTGTTGTTGCTTCTTTAATTGAACCGTTAGGGAAACCAGCGAAGAATACAAATGCGTCGATTTTGTTATCACAAAGTGCTTGAGATTGTTCGTTCGCTTTTAGTTCTGATGTTAGTGAGAACGCGCTGTTATCCCAGTTGTAAGCTTTCATTACAACGTCCATTGTGCTGCGTTGACCTGAACCTGGGTTACCCACGTTCACACGCATACCTTTAAGGTCTTTAAAGTCTTTAATGCCTGAATCTTTACGAGCAACAATTGTTAGTGCTTCAGCGTGTAGTGAGAATACTGAGCGTAGGTCAGTGTAAGCACCTTGATTTTTGTATTGGTTTAAACCGTTGTAAGCATAATACTGTTGATCAGATTGTGCTACACCGAAATCAAGTTCACCAGAACGCATCGTGTTGATGTTATAAGCTGAACCACCAGTACTTTCTACTGAACAACGAATGTTGTGCTCTTTACGGTTGCGGTTTACAAATTTACAAATTGCACCACCGGCAGGGTAATAAACACCTGTAACACCACCAGTACCGATTGTAATAAAGTCACTTGTTTTCGCTGTTGCGATACTTGGCGCAGCAGCTGCTAGTGTTAAACTTGCTACAGCAAGTGATTTTGCAATTGTTTTTGTAATAGACATGTTATGTTCCTTTTTATTAGTCATTAGTCGCTTGTTTACTTCAGGGCATTCTATGGCCATGAAATTAAATCCGTAAATTCAAGAGGGTGTATTTAATCAGCAAAAATAAATAATGCAATACTTATGATACAGCAAAATAACCCATCATTATCTGTTTGGACCATACTTTGTGACACTGGATTAACAAAAAACAAACATCCACTTGTTTTGTGCGAATTTAAGCTGAATTCTAGTACACACTGGGCTTTAAGATGGATTTATTTTTATAAAAATACGCATTTGTAAATTCGAAAAGCGCGTTTTTTGACTGATATTATATTTTGTTAAATCTTCATAACATAACGCAATTATTTTTACTTATGGTTAAATACGTGAAGTTCATCACTGAATTGATTGACTGTTTTATGTTCATTTCATGAGTTTGTCATTATTAAAATGGTTTTATTCATAACTAAAAGTCGAAAAAATGTTTGAAAGCTTGCATTTTATAGCGTGAGATAAGGGGGTTTTCGAGTTTGAAAGATATTTCTTCCCCCTGTTGGCGTTGCGATAACTGACTGCAATCTAAAGCCGAAATAATACCTGCTTTCGGGTATCCGCCAATCGTTTGCCTGTCTTGAAGTAGAACAATTGGCTGTCCATCTGCAGGGAGTTGTACACTGCCTAATGCAACCCCTTCTGACGTCAATGTTGCTGGCAAATCGGCAATCATGTTACCTATTAGTTGATAGCCCATACGATTGGCTTGCGGACTTATTTGATATTTATTGGTGAGTAGTTGCTGCTGTTGTTTTGAAGTGAGTAGCGGCCATTGATAACAAGGTAATAACCCGAGGGTTAATGGCGCAGAATAATTTGGAATATAATGTCGAGGAACCGCGCGTTGTACTTGTGATTGTGCTGCTTGTTGTGCAGGGGTTTGGGTTGTTATAGGCAAGCGCTGTCCTTCATATAATGATGAACTCGTTATTTCACTGAGTTCATCACGTATGACGGTACTTCGACTATGGTGGCTCATTTCTGTCTGCAGACCACCGACAATGGCCAGATAACCACATTTACCTGTTCTTGCTCCACCATACTGAATAATGTCACCCGTCTTAACGTTATACGTTTGCCAATTAAAAGCGGGGTTGTCATTAATATTCACCCCAAACTCGGCACCACAAATCGCAATTTTTGTATCCGTTAATGCACGTAATGTCATTAATCCATAATGTATTTCAAGGCTGGCCATATTGCTGTCATTACCGAGTATCTTATTTGCCCATAGATAAGCATGAAGATCGGCTGGACCACCGGGCGTGATACCTAAATGTTGATATCCAAAACGCCCTAGATCTTGAATTAAAGTATGAACGCCTGGTTTGATAACGTCGAATGCAGGAGTAATATTCATTATGCGTCAGCCTTTTGGTCGTAACGATTAAACTCATCCAGTGAGATCGCACTAAATTTGACTTGGCAGCCAACAGATAATGTATTCAGTGCTGCAGGGCTCTGACCTATGATTTGCCAACCACCAGGACTGGATTTAGGATAAATAGCAGTTTGGTTATCTGCAATGCCTAGACTACCCGCTGCGACTTGGTCTTTTGGCTTGGCATGCCTTGGTATTTGTATCCGTTTATCAACATCACCCAAATAGGCAAAGTTAGGCATAAAACCAATTGCATAGCAGCTATATATAGTAGAAGAATGGATCTGGATGATGTCATTGATACTCAGTGCTGAGTATTGTGATAAGGATTCAAGATCCGGCGCAAGACTTTCGTGGTAACAAACAGGAATAGTGATTAAATTAACGGTATTGGGAGAGGCATGATTAGATTTTGGTGATGCTGTATTTAATAGTCGCTTAACATAAGCGTGAAGTTTATCTGCCAGCTGATGCTGTTCCATATTGAGTATATTAAAGCTGACAAGTAATGTTTGATATGAAGGGATAATATCAATAATCACTGTGCTTAAATTTGGGGCACTTTTTAGTTGTTGATTTAGGGTGTAAATCACCGGTAATAGTTGAGTATTATCGGTATCGGTAAAGCGAATCATAATTGCATCATAACCGATCATATCGAGCTGATATTGCATACCTCACTCCTTGTTTTCTGTAAGTGCTAACTTTATCTGTGCGATGGCTTCGATGGATTGGGCGTTATCGCCATGTACACAAAGCGTATCAACTTTTAACTTAATTAGATTGCCGTTATTACTTGTCACATTACCGTGTTGCGCGAGCTGTATTGCTTGGTTAATAATTTGGCTGGGCTCGGTAAATACCGCCCCAGGTAGATTTCTAGGTTGTAATAATCCGTCATCGGTATAACAACGATCTGCAAATGCTTCAAACAGTAGTGGTACATTAAATTGTGCAGCAAGGGCTTCGCTGCGACTGTTGTCTGCTTGTGCCATTAGCATCAGGGCTAAATCGGGACTAAAAGCAGCTACTCCTTTTAAAATAGCAATTAGAATGGCTTCATCTTGCATCATGTCGTTATAAAGTGCACCGTGAGGTTTAACATAACTTAAGGGAATATGTTGCTGATCGCAGAAAGCGGCGAGGGCGCCAACTTGATATAATATAAAGGCTTGGATTTCATCAGGTGTGCAGCGCATATGGCGACGACCAAAACCAACCAGATCGGGATAACCAGGATGAGCGCCGACGGCTACATTATAGTGTTTAGCCAGTGCCACTGTTTGCTGCATGATCAGGGGATCGGAAGCATGGAAACCGCAAGCGATGTTCGCCATATCAATATGTGGCATCACCGCTTCATCCATACCAAGCTGCCAAAGGCCAAAACTTTCACCCATATCACAATTCAATTTCACTGGTTAATATCCTTATTAACAAAGTCTTTCTATATATAGAGAAGTATATACCCAAGCTACTTCAAGATGCGCAATCAGCAAACCGAAAGGAGAGGATATTCAAGGCATGGAGTCGAGGATTTAGTTATTCTAAATCAAGACTTCATAACGCCGAAGATTCCTTCGTTCGGCTTGCCCTACGGGAGGCGAGCAGGAATAGCAGCACAGCGTTACAATATTTGAAAATGGAATAACCATTCTCTACATATTGCGCCTTGTTCTGTTATCCCTGCACGTCTCTGATATAGCATCTTGAAGTAACTTGGGTATAGGCATTAGTTATTGCAGTAATTATTTACGATAGCAAGTTTTTTATAGGGAAGAGGGCGATCAAAGATACAAGTAGGTGAGTCGGCAGAGCCAAATAGAGCAGGAAAAGTAGGAAAGAACTGAAAATATAGGATAACAATTCCCAAATAATGAAGAACAGCATTATTTGGGACGTTATGTAGCTAACCGATTATCTGTTTGGCTGAGCTTTAAATGTTTTACCTGTTTCAGCAACGCTGTCATTACCCATCAAATAAAGGTAAAGCGGCATAATATCTTCTGCTGTAACAAGGGTATTCGAGTTTTCACCAGGGAAGGCTTTTGCACGCATACCGGTACGCGTTGCACCTGGGTTAATGCAGTTCGCACGGATACTGGTATTTTCAAATTCGTCTGCAAGGGTTTGCATCATGCCTTCGGTCGCAAATTTTGAAATTGCATATTCAGCCCAGTAAGCACGGCCTTTTACACCGACACTTGATGAAGTGAAAATGATAGATGCTTTATCTGCTTTTTTCAGTACTGGTAATAACGCACTTGTCATGAATAACTGTGCTTTTACATTGACCTGCATAACTTCGTCATAGCTCTTTTCATCAATTTGATGAAATGGACCCAACACGCCTAATTGACCAGCATTGTTCAATAAACCGTCTAGTTTACCGAATTGCGTATCAATGGTGTCAGCCATGTCTTTATAGTTTTCAACAGTCGCACCTTTCATATCAAGCGGAATAATCGCAGGCGTCGGTGCTCCAAGTGCTTCAATTTCGTCATAAACAGCTTCAAGTTTAGCGACCGTTTTACCCAGTAATATCACTGTCGCGCCATGTGCTGCATAGGTTAGTGCAGCTTGACGACCAATACCGTCACCGGCACCGGTTACTAAAATAGTTTTGTTTTCTAATAGATTTTTTTCTGCTTGATAATCCATTTTCTGGTTCCATGTCGACTTATCTGGCAATATTGTAACCTGCAAAGCTTGTAGATGCGATGTTGTAAATGATATAAAGGGCAAAATCGATATAACCGACCGAGGATTAGGATTTGGAATTTTTAAGTGAATACGGTATTTTTTTAGCAAAAACGGTAACATTCGTTTTAGCGTTATTATTTGTAGTGGTCAGTATAATCAATCTTACGTCTAAGCAAAAAAAGAGTAATGGACGTTTGGAGATCACCAATTTATCAGAGCAATTTAAAGACGTTGAAGATGAACTTCAGTTACACCTTGTGTCTGAAGATGAAGCGAAAGTATTAGAAAAAGAACAGCACAAAGCAGAAAAGAAAAAACATAAAGAAGAATTAAAAGCATTTAAAAAGGCCCATAAAGATAAAGCCAATGATAAAGATGCAGCTACAAAAGAAGACATTGAACCACGTCTTTTTGTACTTGATTTTACCGCCGGTATTGATGCCAAAGAAGTTGCATCATTACGTGAAGAGATTACCGCTATCTTGTTTGTTGCTAACGAGCATGACGAAGTCTTAGTGCGTTTAGAAAGTGGTGGTGGTGTTGTGCATGGTTATGGACTTGCAAGCTCACAGCTAGAACGTTTAAAACAAGCTAATATTAAGCTAACTATCGCGGTGGATAAAGTGGCGGCAAGTGGCGGTTATATGATGGCATGTATTGCTGATCATATTATTGCGGCCCCATTTGCAATCGTTGGTTCTATTGGTGTAGTGGCTCAAATACCGAACTTTAACCGTCTATTGAAAAAGAACAATATCGATGTCGAACAACTGACCGCGGGTGAGTTCAAACGTACATTAACGATGTTTGGTGAGAATGATGACGCTGGACGTGCAAAGTTCCAACAAGAACTTGAAGAAACGCATGTGTTATTTAAAGACTTTGTGAGCGCTCACCGACCGGATATGGATATTGAAAAAATAGCCACTGGTGAGCATTGGTTCGGTACTCATGCACACGAACGTGGGTTAGTGGATACCTTACAAACCAGTGATGATTACTTATTAAAAGCGAATAAGTCGAAAACGATTTACATCGTTAAATATGTCGTGCGTAAAAAACTGGCTGAAAAATTAGCCCAAGCGGCATCACTGGCTATTTCGACAAGCCTAAATAAGTTTTTACAGCAGAGTAAGTACCCACAATTATAGAATTGTAGGTTCATAACTGTAAAATATGCATTGAAACATAAACCACGTATTTCAAGTGTATGTGGTTTATTAGTTTGATTTTTATGTTTTTTGTGAATAATTATGTCAGATAGTTATTGCTATTCTTATGTAATATTTTTGTATGAAATATAGACATAAAAAAAATAATTAAAAAATTATTGACTACTATAAGTGTATTCAATGTATATATATAAATAGAGTACAAATATAAGATGATGCTTTTTGACTATCCTTAAGCGATAAATTATCAATTGTATTCATCAATTTCATATTATTCATAAATTAAAAGAATCCGTCTGTATGGGAAGATCTCTGGTAATTGTGGAATCGCCAGCAAAAGCGAAGACCATTAATAAATATCTCGGTAAAGACTACATTGTTAAATCAAGTGTGGGACACGTACGTGATTTACCGACAAGTGGTGGAGCAGCCAAAAAACGAGCTGGTGCACCGACGCTTGCGCAACAAACTAAAGGCATGACGCCAGAAGCTAAAGCTGCATTTAAAGAAAAACGTGATAAAAAATCGTTATATTCGCGTATGGGCATAGACCCAGAAAATGACTGGGCAGCAACGTATCAGATTTTACCTGGTAAAGAAAAAGTCGTTGCTGAATTACAACAACTTGCTGAAAAAGCAGATGTTATCTATCTCGCAACCGATTTGGACCGCGAAGGGGAAGCTATTGCATGGCACCTGCGGGAAATTATTGGTGGTGATGATTCACGTTTCCAACGTGTAACGTTTAACGAAATTACCAAAACAGCGATCCAAGAAGCATTTAAACAACCGTCAGAATTGAACATTGATTGTGTGAATGCACAACAAGCGCGTCGTTTCTTAGATCGTGTTGTTGGCTATATGGTATCGCCGTTACTTTGGCAAAAGATCGCGCGTGGCTTATCTGCTGGACGTGTTCAGTCGGTAGCGGTACGTTTAATCGTAGACAAAGAGCGTGACATTAAAGCGTTCATTCCAGAAGAATTTTGGGATGTCCATACAGATTTAGTGACGTCACTGGGTGAGCCATTACGTGTTGAAGCGGTTAAATATGCCGGTGAAGCATTTAAACCTGTTAATGAAGCACAAGCGACCAAAGCGGTTACTGACTTACAAAACGCAAGTTATTCGTTATTAAAACGCGATGACAGAGCGACAAGCAGTAAGCCTAAAGCACCTTTTATTACGTCAACACTACAGCAGGCGGCTAGTACGCGTCATAGCTATGGTGTTAAACGTACAATGGGTCTGGCACAGCGCTTATATGAAGGCGGTTACATTACCTATATGCGTACTGACTCAACAAACTTGAGTAAAGACGCTGTAGAAAGTGCCCGCGGTTTCATTGAAGCAAAATACGGTAAAGATTACTTACCTGCAGAACCGAATTTATACGGCTCTAAAAAAGGCGCGCAAGAAGCCCATGAAGCGATCCGACCTTCTGATGTAAATATTATGTCAGGCGATTTGAAAGGCATGGATGATGACGCTAAGAAATTATACGAACTAATTTGGCGTCAGTTTGTTGCTTGTCAAATGGTGCCTGCACAATACGATTCAACGAAATTGACGATTGCTGCTGGCGAGTATCAGCTTACCGCGAAGGGACGTACTATACGTTTCCCTGGTTGGACTAAAGCGTTACCACCAATGAGCAAGAAATCTGAAGATGAAAGTAATTTACCCGTACTGGAAGTCGGTGAAGCACTTGACCTGATTACTGTTGATCCTTTGCAACACTTCACTAAGCCACCTGCGCGTTTTAATGAAGCGTCATTGGTTAAAGAATTAGAGAAACGTGGTATTGGTCGTCCATCGACATATGCTTCGATTATTTCAACAATTCAAGATCGTGGTTATGTAAAAGTTGAAAACCGTCGTTTCTTCGCTGAAAAAATGGGTGAGATTGTTACTGAACGTCTGACTGAAAGTTTTGAAGAGTTAATGAACTTCGATTTTACCGCAAGCATGGAGTCTCAACTTGATGGCGTTGCTGAAGGCAAGCTGAATTGGATTGATGTACTTAATGACTTCTTTGGTGACTTTAAGAAGCAGCTGCTCACAGCCGGTGCTGAAGTGTCTGAAGGCGGTATGCGCTCGAACGAAATGGTTATCACGGATATCGAATGTCCAACATGCCAACGTGAGATGGGTATCCGTACTGCGACAACGGGTGTTTTCCTCGGTTGTGCGGGTTATAATTTGCCACCAAAAGAACGCTGTAAGAAAACCATTAACCTCGTATCAGGCGAAGAAGCGATTGATTTGCTGAATGAGGACGCTGAAACTGAAGCGCTGATGGCAAAACGTCGTTGTCCTAAATGCAGTACTGCAATGGACAGCTACCTGATTGACGAAACACGTAAACTGCACGTTTGTGGTAATAACCCTGAATGTACGGGCTACGAAGTCGAGAAAGGTGAATTCAAGCTAAAAGGCTATGATGGCCCAGTGGTTGAGTGTGACCGTTGTATGTCTGATATGCAGCTTAAAAATGGCCGTTTTGGCAAATACATGGGCTGTACTAACGAAGAATGCAAAAACACCCGTAAGATCCTGAAAAGTGGTGAAGTTGCGCCGCCAAAAGAAGATCCTGTTTTCCTTCCTGAATTGGAATGTGAAAAATCGGATGCTTACTTTGTGCTACGTGACGGTGCTGCGGGCATCTTCTTAGCGGCGAATACTTTCCCTAAATCTCGTGAGACACGTGCTCCGCTGATTGAAGAGTTAGTTCGCTTCAGAGACCGTATCTCATCGAAATTTTATTACTTAGCAGATGCGCCAGCGCAAGACCCTGCAGGTAATAAAGCGATAGTACGCTTTAGCCGTAAGACCAAAGAACAATATGTAATGACGGAGGTAGAAAAGAAAGCTACTGGTTGGACTGCGCATTATATTGATGGTAAATGGGTTGAAGAAGAGAAGAAGAAAGCGGTGAAGAAAAAGCCTGCTGCTGAGAAGAAGAAGCCTGCTGCTGAAAAGTAGTTAACGATTCTTTCTAGCGCTCAACCTATGCCTTTATAGGCAGCTATGTGGTTATAAGATACCTCAGTATTGCTGGGGTATTTTTTTACGTATTTTTCGACCTCTATTTTGCTGCCTATATATAGATAAAAGAAATTAACCTTGCCGAAATTTTATATTCTCCTATCCTAGAAACTAACCCTAAATCATTATCGGCATATTAAATTGAACTTTAGAGCATTTTATCGTTCTGAATAGTTAGCAGATTGAATGGAATATAGTAGTTAGAATAGTAAACTTAACATACGTGTTCTTTTTAACCATTTAGCTTGAAAAAAGCTCTCCTTAGGGGTGTCTGTAATTCCAGCTGTCAAGAAATTTCTAGATGTCATACCTTTTTTTGTGTCCATGATCTTGTTTTTGATCTCCGATTGATTTTCCTTATAGTTTTCAAAAATATATTGTGAGTATAATCTATACCAAGTTTTAAGCGTAGTTGTTAAATCTTATTCAAATGGTTTAATCAGATGAATTATTGGTTTAACTCGCTACTTGTTAGAGTACATTAACTCTTGGTTTAACCGATCATTACCAGATAAAATCATCTCAGTGAGAGATTTAAGTAATGAGTGAGTTAACTTATAAATCATAAAGGATTTCAAAATGAAAAAGACTATTCTTGCTACTGCAATTTTACTAGCTGGCGCTGCAAACGCTGCTGAAGTTTATAACAACGAAGGTACTTCAGTTTCTCTAGGCGGTTCTTTCCGTGGCCACGTTCTAGTTAACGATAAAGATAACGTTAAATTTGAAGATGCTGGCTCACGTTTCGATATTAAAGCATCTAAAGAATTAAGCGAAGGTGTTAAAGCATTCGGTCAGATGGAAATCAAATATAAAGACGTTAATTCTCTTGATACTTTATACATCAACAATGCTTTCGTTGGTTTCGAACATGACGTATACGGTAAACTTGTTCTTGGTAAAAAACTTGGTCTAAATGATGACTTAGTAATGAACGATTTCTCATACGAGAATGGCGTTTATAACCACCAAAATGCTGAAGCTGGTTCAGATACACAAGATCAACTTGAATATACTAAAACATTCGGTGGCGCATCAGTAGTTGTTGGTCTAATGGACAAAGATACTTACTCTATCGGTGGTACATACGATGTTGCTGGCCTATCTCTTGGTGTTGCTTACAACATTAAGAACGATAATGCAGCTACTAATAACTCAGATAATTCAGCTCTTATCGTTGGCGCACAATACTCTCTTGACGCATTAACGTTAGGTGCTCAGTACCAAACATTAGAAGTTGACAACGTTGATACTTCTGCATACGGTTTCGGTGTTCATTACGCACTAGGTCAAGCTGGCGTATACGCTATGTACGATATCCTAGAAGTTGCAAAAGTTGATGGTTCAGAACTTGTAATCGGTGCTGACTACGAAATCGTTAAAGACGTAAAAACATTCATAGAATTTAATTCTTCAGACACTGATACAACATCTTCAGATCAAAAAGTTGCTATCGGTGGTCGTGTATACTTCTAATCAACCCTGTTGATTCGTTGCTATAAACAACACTGACTAATGAAACCGCTCACTGCTAAAGTGGGCGGTTTTTTTTCAGCTATTGATTGTACTACTGTATTGTATTAACGAATTTTACAGCCAAATAATTTTACCCTATCTATTACTACCTACTTATTTTATCAATCAAATTCGATATTCATGAAATGAATTAGTAATGTGCGGATCTCATATCATTCGTTCATAAAGTTTTGATACTATAGTTATTCTTATCAATCAATATTTGGTTATTACTATGCCCAAACGTATTACCTCAAGCGTCTTTAGTCGCACACTCGTCGCTACAATATTGATCTATATGCTCTTGATGCTGAGTAATACAAGTTTTGCTTATGCGCAAGAGGCCGAGTTATCACTGACAAAAGAAACGGTTGATATAGTAAAGACCAGCCCAGTCAGTAACGAGAGTGATTACCTGTCAGCTGATTACCAACCTGTAAATAATGATAATGACCCTTTCGTTGCAGATAGAAAAAACGCGCGTAAGGCGAAAAACTGGCGTGTTACAGAGGCGTCGGCACAACGTGGGAGTAATAAAGAATACGGTTATCGAAATGATGAAATGGCTCGTTTTATTTTTTTAATGGATGCCAGAGATCGTAAAGCAAAATTATTAGCCAGTTTAGCGTTGTGGCCTCAACACCAAGCGCAATTAATTAATAATCTGACGAATGAAGAAGGTGTAGGGCGTTTCACCTCTTTGTTTACTATTTTTGTGTTGATGCTTGTTTCTGGTTTTATTGTAGAGCGTGTTGTTAGTCTGAAAATGGATTCTTTTTCTGAGAGTGTTGCGAAAGAAAAAGATTCGAGTTTTAAAGACAATCTTGATTACATACTCATGCGTGGATTTTTTCAATATGTAGGCATTGCTATTTTCGCCTTAATTGCCGCGCTGATTGCGGTTTACAACTATAATGAAACCGACCCATTTCGTGTACTAAGCCTGCATGGGCTAGGTCTTGTTGTTAAAATACGTGCATTAATGATTATATTACGACTTATCTTTGCTCCCTATGCTAAAGGTAATCGATTGTTTAAAATTGACTGTTCGTCGGCGACTCGACTGTATTGGTCAATTCTTATTTTTATGTCGATATATCTTACTATTACAACACTCTGGTATGTCCTCATATTATTCTCGTTAGACACGATCCTATTTGCACTGATTATTCCAGCAACAGGGATGATCTTAAATATTTTATCAATTGCCTTTATTTGGTTTAATCGTAAAACCATTGAAGGTATGTTTATTGATGCAAAAGAAACCAGTTCAGCATTTACCCGATTTTTACGTCAAACCTGGGCGACCATTTTTACTATCTGGTTGTTTGTGGCTTGGGTATTCTGGGCTACGTACGAATTTTTAGGCTATTACGAGCAAGCAGATAACTTTACGCCTATTTGGTGGCTGACGTTTACCTATCCTATATTAGACCGGTTGATCTTTGTTCTGCTTAACCAGCTTAAGCGTATCACATGGTTGCAAAGCCATTCTTTTGAAATGCGTTGTGATAAATTTATCCGCAGAGTCATTATTGCTTTCCGCATCATATTCGTCGCTGTTATTTTCTATCACATTGATGCCAGTTTTGATCATAACGCCTGGGAGAAATTAGCGAATAGCCTTGGCGGTTTTATTCAAATGTTTGTAGATATTATCGTTGTTGTTATTATCGCATCCGCTGTGTGGGAAATTATTCAGTCTGCAATTGAGCGTCACCTTCCTTACGATGCGTGCGTGAATAATGACTCAGGTACTTCAACGCTTGAAGGTGAAGGTGGTGGCGCTGGTGCATCTCGTTCAGAAACATTGCTACCGCTTGTCCGTTCATTTTTATTAGTGTTCTTGTTTTCATGTGTTGTATTGATGATTTTGAGTATTATGGGTGTCGAAATAGCACCGTTACTTGCTGGTGCGGGTATCGTCGGTATCGCCGTTGGTTTTGGTGCTCAGAAACTCGTACAGGATGTAATTTCTGGTATCTTCTTTTTACTTGATGATGCATTTCGCCGTGGTGAATATATTGAGGCTGCAGGCTTACGTGGTACTGTTGAACGCATTTCTATTCGTTCAATTACATTACGTCATCACCTTGGCGCAGTACAAACGATCCCTTTTAGCGAAATGGCAACCGTCAGTAACTTATCCCGTGATTGGATCACTAAGAAATTAGAGTTTAGATTAGATTACAAAACTGACGTTGAAAAGGTACGTAAGTTGATCAAAAAAGTGGGGCAAAAAATGCTGTTGCATCCTGAATATGGGCAACATTTTTTACTTCCATTGAAATCGCAAGGGGTGACGAGGGTTGAAGAGTCCGCGCTTATCTTCCGGATGAAGTTTACGTGTGTACCTGGTGAGCAATGGGTCATTCGCCGTGAAGCATTTAGACTTGTACAAGAATCATTAAAAGCCAATGGTATTGAGTTTGCTCATCGCTCTGTACATGTGTTAACTCAGCATGCAGGTAAAGACAAAGAAGACCTGAAGGATATGATTGAAAAAAATGATGAACTTGCTGAAACATTGGGTGCTGCTGCCGCATTAAGCGTCTCTACAGAGATAAAAAAGAACGACAAAATAGACTCTGATTATAACTAATCGAGTGTTTATTTTTAATAAAATGAAAGGTTTATTAAGTGAGTAGTTAGCTATCTTAGCCAACTCTTTTTTGATAACCTTATCCATCTTAATAATATTTAGTTAAAGAGAATTCAAGTGCGCAGTAAATTAAATAATAGCCGTTTGCTTATTTATAGTCACGACTCTTTCGGTCTTGGGCATTTGCGGCGCTGTAGAACCATCGCGCATGAGCTTGTTGACCGATACAAGGGCTTATCTGTTTTAATTATTACTGGTTCACCGATTATTGGTCGCTTTGATTTTAAAGCCCGTGTTGATTTTATTCGTATTCCAGGCGTTATTAAGCTTCACAATGGTGAATACACCTCACTTGGCTTACTTATCGATCTTGCTGATACTCTGGCATTACGTGAAGCCATCATTTTGAATACGTCTAAAGTCTTCAAACCGGATATTTTCCTTGTCGATAAAGAGCCGGGTGGATTGAAAGATGAAGTCGTTAGTACGCTAGCCTATTTTAAAGATACGAATACCAAATGTATTCTCGGTTTACGTGATGTGATGGACTCTCCCGAGCTTTTAAAAAAAGAATGGCAGAAGAAAAATGTGATGCCATTGCTTGAAAATCTTTATGATGAGCTTTGGGTTTATGGTCCAGCTGAGGTATCTAATCCATTAAAGGGGCTAGATATAAAGCAAGTCGTCACAGATAAAACCTTATTTACTGGTTATTTGCCAAGGCAGTTACCACAAAAAGTCGATACTGATGCCATTAATTTTCCTGATAGGCCTTATATTTTGGTCACCCCTGGTGGTGGCGGTGATGGTGTTGAAATGATTGACTGGGTGTTACGTGCTTATGAGAGTAGCTCAACACTGATGCCTGCCTTGTTTGTACTTGGTCCTTTTATGCCTGCTGCGGATCGTAATGCGTTTTTGCATCGTGCAGAGTTGTTACCGCATGTCGATGCGATCACATTCAGTAATCATCTCGAGCATTTGATGAGCGAAGCTGAGGCGGTGATTGCCATGGGTGGCTACAATACGTTTTGCGAAATACTGTCGTTTGATAAGCGTGCATTAATTTTACCTCGTAGCTACCCACGCAAAGAGCAGCTAATTCGAGCAAGTAATGCAGCAGACGTTGGCCTGTTATCTATGCTTGATTTGGAGTCTGAACGTTCAGTTGAAGTGATGCGCGACAGTATTATTAAATTATTGCTACAAGATAAACCGAGTACACATAGACTTGATAACTTGATGAATGGTTTAGACTTTGTTGCTGATCGATTTGGTGAGTTGGTATCAAAATAATCTAATTTAGTTCTTTTTAATTTGTGTTTTTAGTAAGGAATTAGGCATATGTCAGCGCCACGTATTATGTATTATGTGCAATATTTATTAGGTATTGGCCACGTTCGTCGCTCTTCTCTTATTGTTCAAGCATTGTGTGAGAAGGGTGCTCATGTAGATGTTATTTTTGGTGGTATGCCTGTTCCGAGCATGTCTTTTGGTGATGCGACGATGCACCAGTTAATGGCGGTTAAAAGCGCTGATTCAGGTTTTAGTGGTTTAGTTAAAGCAGATAACACTCCTGTTAATGATGATGATAAAAAAGAGCGTACACAGGCTCTATTAGCCCTTTGCGAGACCTTGCAACCTGATTTAATTGTTACTGAAACGTATCCTTTTGGTCGCAGGCAAATGCGCTTTGAGTTGTTACCGCTCCTTAATTGGGTTAAGTCACAAAGTAATCCCCCTGTACTGGTTTCTTCTATCCGAGATATTTTGCAACGTCGTTCAACAGTAAGAGAACAAGAGTACGTTAACCTTGTAAAAACGTATTACCAGCATGTATTAGTGCATGGAGATAAAAACTTTTACCCATTAGAAAAAAGCTTTCCAGTTGCCGGTATGATTGCCGATAAAATCAGTTATTCCGGATATGTTTGCCCGACCATGGCAAATGGTGATAAGTCGCAGAAAACACGGGATACGATAGTTGTGTCTGTCGGAGGCGGCAGTATCGGTAAAGATATTTTAGTTGCAGTGATGGCGTTATTTAATAGTGGATTTGCAGCGGATAAAAAGTGGTTATTGATTACAGGTCCAAATATGGACAGTGCCGACAAAGCTTATTTTAAAGCGCAGCAACAATCAAACTTGCAAGTTGTTGATCTCGCAGATGATTTTTTAAAAGCATTGAGTAATGCGTATGTGTCTATTTCAAGAGCGGGTTATAACACTGTGATGGATCTGTTATTGACTGCGGTTCCTGCAGTGGTAATACCGTTTGAAGGTGAAGGCGAAACAGAACAGTTGGCGCGAAGTGAAGTGTTAGCACAAAGCAATGTATTACAATTAGTTAAGAATAGTGAATTGAGTATCGAGACGTTAAAAACTGCGATTAATAAAGCATTAGCCAGTCCTGCAGAGACGATTAATATCGACAATCAGGGCGCCCATAAAAGTGCGGAACTGCTTATTGAATGGGCTTCCTCAAGACATTCGTAAGTCATTAAAGTAATGCTCAAGCTCGATATATGTTTTTATGACGTCTCATCGCGTTTTAATTATCAAAGTTTAAGGTAAGTCAGTAGTGAAAAAAATTGCATTAGTACTTAAAGGTTATCCACGCCTCTCTGAAACATTTATCGCTCAAGAAATTCGCGCATTGGAGTTACGTGGGTTTGATATTACATTAGTTTCATTACGTCATCCGACAGATACCAGCACGCATCCTATTCACCAACAGATTGAAGCGGATGTATTATATTTACCTGAATACTTACATGTTGAACCATTACGGGTACTAAAAGCGTTTTTTCATGTCGTCAAACGCTATTCATTAACCAAAGTGGTTAAGCAGTTTATTCAAGATATTAAGCGTGATACTAGCCGTGGACGGGTTCGTCGCTTTGGTCAAGGCATCGTACTTGCAGCCGAAATGCCAGACGGTATCGAGCAAATGTATGCGCATTTTTTACATACTCCGGCATCGGTAACACGCTATGCCGCATTAATTAATGATCTGCCTTGGTCGTGCTCGGCACATGCCAAAGATATTTGGACATCAGAAAAGTGGGATCTTGCCGAAAAACTGACAGAGTTACAGTGGTTGTCTACGTGTACCGCCGCGAACCATCAGTATTTACAATCCCTTGCTCAAGATCCAAGTAAGGTACACTTGGTTTATCACGGTTTAGACTTTACCCGTTTTCAACATGTAGAGCGTCTATCTCGCGCCAATGTTAACGGCAGTTTGGCAGATAACCCGGTTAAAATTATCAGTGTTGGTCGAGCGGTTCCGAAGAAGGGGTACGATGATTTACTGAATGCGTTAGCTAAGTTACCAAAAGATTTACATTGGCAGTTAACGCATATTGGCGGTGGCGGTATTTTAAAGAGTTTGCGACAGCAGGCGAAAGCGTTAGGTATTGATAAACACATTGAGTGGCAAGGCGCACAGCCACAACTAACAGTACTTGAAGCTTACCGAGAAAGTGACCTATTTGTACTGGCAAGTAAAATTGTTGCCGATGGTGACAGAGATGGGATGCCGAATGTGTTGATGGAAGCACAAAGCCAATCTGTATGTTGTCTGGCGACGGATATTTCAGGTATCCCAGAGCTAATTGATAATGGTGAAAATGGCGTACTCGTTGAGTCGAATAATGTTGATCAATTAGCGTCTGCATTAGATGATTTATTACGAGATGGTGAAAAACGAGAACGTCTAGGATTAGAGGGGCAGAAGCAACTTCACCGACGCTTTGATGTTAAAATTGGTATCGATCAATTAGAAAAGCTTTTTGATAGCCGTGACTGATACAAACGTAAAAACAGGCATCGCATTTTATGCGCCGCTTAAATCGCCCTTACATCCGATACCCTCGGGTGACCGAAAAATAGCGCGTTTATTTATACGTGCGTTGGAGCAGGGCGGTTATCATGTTGAACTTGCGAGCCAGTTGCGCACTTTTGATAAGCGAGGTGACAGTCATCGTCAGCAACGCTTGATTATTATTGCTAAAAAAGAAGCGACTAGAATTATGCGCCGCTGGAACAAGCAAGGCTTTAGACCGCATGCTTGGTTTAGTTATCACCTGTATTACAAAGCACCAGACTTAATTGGTCCAATCATTTGTCAGGCGCTTCATATCCCTTACATTGTGGCTGAAGCTTCATGGGCAGAGAAACGTGCCAAGGGGGGCTGGGCTCTGTATCACCAGCAAGTGGCTACAGGATTAAAACTAGCGAGTAAAGTCATCTGTATTAACCCAAGAGATAAAGTAGCACTTGTTGACTTTTATTCTCAGCGGCAGAAACAAAGTCATTCTCCACTTGTGTCACTTAATGCTTTTATCGATGATCTCCCTGTTAATCATGACGGTTCTTATGTAAACAGTGAGCATTCTCAGGTAAGCAAAGATAGCGGCGAATTAACTGCGACTTTAACGCGAGAAGGCATCGCTGCTAAATACGGTTTAGATAGTCACTTACCTTGGCTTATCACAATAGCAATGATGCGCAGTGGTGATAAGCACCATTCTTATCAGCAATTAAGTTCAGTGGTCAATTTTTTACAACAGCCTCACCAGTTATTGATTATCGGTGATGGAATAATGGAAGCAGAAGTCCGAACTCTTTTTGTTCGGCACAGGCAAGTCAAGTTTGCAGGTGCACTTGAAAACAGCCAAATACGACAACTATTACCGCATTTCGAATTACTCGTTTGGCCTGCGATAAATGAAGCGCTTGGCATGATCTTCTTAGAAGCCCAGCAAGCGGGTGTTGCCGTTGTTGCAGGTGATCAGGGGGGCGTGAGCTCAATTGTGAATAACAATGTCACAGGCACCTTGGTCGATGCGTATAATGCGCAAGAAATGTCAGTAACAATTGACGGTTTACTGAAAAATAATGAAAAATTGAAAACAATGAAACACGCGGCCAAGCAATACGTTACTCAGCATCATTCTATCGAGGCCAGTGCTCGGCAGCTTAATTGTGTTATCCAAGATGCGATATCAAATCCGTTGGATAATATATGATCCACGTTTATTTTATCCGTCATGGGCAAACGCAATGGAACTGTGAACGGCGTTTACAGGGGCGTACAGATATTCCGTTGAATGAGGCGGGAAGGCAACAAATTAGCGCTTATCAGTTACCGTCGAATTTGTCATCGTTGCGATGGTTTCATAGCCCGCTGTTAAGAGCCCAACAAACGGCCGAATTACTCTGCGTTGATGCACAGACGGAAATGGCTTTGATCGAAATGAGTTGGGGTGAGTGGGAAGGTAAAACCTTACAACAATTAAGATCCCAAGATCCCTGTTATTTTGCGAAACAAGAAGCGCTAGGGTTAGATCTAAAACCGCAGAATGCTGAGTCGCCAAGGTTGGTTGCTGCGCGAGTAAGTACTTGGGTTGAGTCACTGGCCATTGATAACGAAGAACATTATATAGGCTGCGTCAGTCATAAAGGTGTTATCCGTGCGATATATGCGCTCGCGACGAATTGGAACATGTTAGGAAAAGCACAGCATAAAATGGACTATCATTGCGCTCAACACTTTTGTTTTGATCGCGGGCGCTGGTCTATTGTTGAGCTTAATATTCCGCTATAAGCGTATATCTTCAAGTTGGTTTGTGTAAGGCTCCCAATTGTTAAGGGAGCTTGTTATTAACATTGTGATAATAGATTAATCTATTAATTGGTAATTGAGTTGAAACCCAAGCATAGTACTATTGCCTTCGGTACTTATATCGAAGCTATCTTGGCCAACTGTATCTTTAATTCGCGTGGATTCATATTTTGCATAGGTAAGGCCGATATCGAAACTTAATGAGCGACTTGCATAATAGGATAACCCAAAACTGAAGTTTGTTTTTTTATCAAAAGGTATCGAGAAGGTTGCGCTTTCAGTTGACTTTTCTGTTGACGTCCCACTTCGTAACCAGACAACATCATTTAATTTATAGTTAACGGCGAATGCAACTTTCCAACCATCCTCTGCGTTAACAGACTCTGTCAAGCATTGACCTTGTGGTAGATTAAACCCCGAGTTAGCAGGACAATCTGGATGTGATACTGAAATGGAATCTAGGCTTCCCCATCCATACCAGGCTAATGAATACTGTACTGATAGTCGCGGATCAAGTAGGTGAAAGCCTGAAAATGTTAGCTCACTCGGAATTGCCATCGTCAGCGTTGTCGTATCTTGAAATACTAAATCATTATTACCCGCCAATGTGGTAAATGGACCTTCTGTTTCAATGTCACTCGCAGAGCGATAGGATAGCCCAAATTTATGGTGTGTGTTTAGTTGATAAAGTATGCCGATATTAAACCTAAAACCGATATCCGTACCATTATAATCTTGATAAATCTGACTTGGGTTATTGGTATTTTGTGCGCCATAGTTTGTTGTTAATTGATAGTTACCATAAATAGCACTTACACCCGTACCAAGATAAAAATAGTCAGTTAATTTGAGGGCTATATTTGGGCTAATTTCATAGGTGAATAAAGAGCGCCGCCCAGCAAGAAGACCTACGGGATATTCAGTATCATAGTTGTTACGGACGTTATAATTAGAAAAAGTAGCAAACCCAAATGACCATTTCTTATTAATGGGAAATGCAAAGTAACCAGAAGGAACGACATAATCGCCACCGATTCCAGCGTTATCTAATGCTTCAGGATCACCATTGGAATAATATTCACCGATAATGTCTTTTTCAGATTGAACTAAGATACCAGCGATAGCCATACTCGGATATGAAAACGCAGCGATGATCGCGGGGTTAACTGCTATATTTGCTAGGTTAGTAGAGTCTGCTGCTGCGCCTGCACCTGCATTGCTGAGTTCGATGGCTGAGGTTGTTGAGGATTGATATGATGCCGCGTAGATTGAAGGGCTGTAATAAGATATGAAGCTAAGGAGAGCGCTTAGGTAGACGATGGACGAATCACTGCGACAACTTTTTTTCATATTTATTCCCTTAAAATAACGTTTATCTTAAGGTTAGCCGAAAATAAAAATAGCGCCATAAGGCGCTATTTTTATTACTGTATTTAAGTATTAAGTTACTTATCTAAATACGCTTAGAAACGGTAGTTTGCTTGTGCTGATACGAGGATCGCATCACCTGAAGATTTAAAACCGTATTCCATATTTGGAACTGGCGTTTCTGTAAATTCAACTTCTTCTACATAGATATAAGCAACACCAAAATCAAGGCTTAGATTACTACTTGCATTATATGTTGCACCTACTGTATACCAAAATCGATCTGATTCGGGGATACTTAGTGTTGTTTCACCTGCTGACTCGTCTAAAGCGAAGCCTGCGCGTAATATTACTTTATCTATCGTATATTCAGCACCAATAGCATAACGCATACTGTCATCAAAGCTTTCTTCTTTTAAGAAACACTCGCCACCTTTGCAAGATGAACTTGTTGCTCGAAGTTCTTCAAACTTGCTCCATTCTGTCCAAAGTACGCTATAAGATACGGCAAATGACTCATTTAAAGCATGATAGCCAGAAAATTCAGCGGTGGCAGGTAATGGAAGGTCAAGTGATGCTTTAACTTTATTACCGCCGCTTGTTGCACCGGTAAAGTCACCTTCAAAGTCAAGATCTACTTGTGAGCGATAAGCTAAGCCAATGCGGTTATTTTTATTGATTTCATATAATGCACCCGTATTCCAGCCAATAGCCCATGCATCACCTTCTAAAAGGAAGAGTTCTTTACTTGGATTATTTGCAGCTCTTGCTGCTGCGGCACCAGCACCAGCAGCATAAGTTTTAGCAGCAATGATATCACCATAGTTACGCTTGATTGTCGCTTTGCCATAAACAGCGCTAACACCAAAACCTAAACTTAGTTGTTCAGTTGCTTTAAAAGCAATATTCGGATTGATATTTAATGTTAATAAGTCAGTTTTACCAGCCGCTGCACCCGCAGCATAGTCATCCTCAAATTCTGTTGTTACACCGTAGCTTGAGAAAATTCCAAGACCAACAGTAAATTTGTCATTGATTGGTTGGATAAAATAGGTAGCAGGAATAAAAGCACTATGTACCATATCATTAGCATTTAGTTCGTTTACATCACGGCCTAAAACTGTACCGACGCTAGTATCTTTCACACCTGTAATATCAACATTAGGATCAACATAAGAACCAGCGAAAGATAATTCAGCTTGTTTAAAGCGTGTCATTGCAGCGGGGTTACGTGCAAGTACTGATGCGTTATCAGCAACGGCTGCTTCACCAGCAAAAGCTCGTCCAAGACCAGATGCTGAATGTTCGCTTACTTGGAAACCTGCCGCAGAAGACTGTGCAGTTACCAGCAGTAGGGCTGTAGCAAGCGTTGTTTTTTTAAATTTAGACATAGTTAATTACTCATCTTTATAAGTTTTATTTTGTTTAACTCGTGACTGGTTTAGATCTCTGAATAGAAAAACAAAGTTCCTTTTGTTTATCCTTTAAACACCCAGGTCAGACCAGTTGTCGATAGTATGAATAAATAATAACTGCTTGTTCATGCTTTGTAATTAAGAATAATTACAGTGTGTAATGTTTGGTTATTAAGGCTTGACGTTTAATTGAAAAAATAGTGGAGGGTAAGAGGATTGCTAAGTCATTGATAAGCAGCTATTTATTTCAGCGTACACGTGTTGTTATTAAATTGTTATCGCTACCAAATAAATTAGAGTAGTTGTTCTTATAGTTATCAAGTCAAAATCAATGTTTGAATTTGTGATCTGTATCATATAACTGTGTCAATCTTTTTTGAGACAATTTTTTATTAAGTGTCACGTCTGTCACGTTTTACTATGTTGTTGTTTATAATACACACACCCTTGATAACAAAAAAGCCACGTCACCTTCTCGAATAGAAGATGACGTGGCTTAATAGGGGTAGTTAAAGAGGCTTGAATTACGCTTCTTCTTTATGCTCTTGCATGAACTGGTGTACTGTATCCATCATATCCACAGAACCTGTAAAGAAAGGTACACGTTGGTGTAACTCTGTAGGCTTAAGATCTAGGATTGGTGTATAACCATCTGTCGCTAGTGCACCCGCTTGTTCAGCAAGGAAAGCCATTGGGTTGCACTCGTATAATAAGCGTAGTTTACCCGTTGGTGCTTGTGCTGTTTGTGGATAAATGTAGATGCCACCCTTAAGCAGGTTACGATGGAAATCAGATACGAGAGAACCAATGTAACGTGAAGTATAAGGACGGTTCGTTGTTTCGTCTTCTTCTTGGCAATACTTAATGTATTTCTTCACACCAAGTGGGAATTTGCTGTAGTTACCTTCATTGATCGAATAGATTTTACCAGATTTAGGGAAGGTTAATGCTTCATGAGATAAGCAGAATACGCCAATTGATGGGTCGTAAGTGAAACCATGAACACCATTACCAGTTGTATATACCAACATGGTTGATGAACCATATACAACATAACCCGCTGCAACTTGTTTACGGCCAACTTGTAAGAAGTCATCTATTGAAACTGGACCACCAACAGGTGATATGCGACGGTAAATAGAGAAAATAGTACCAACTGATACATTTACATCGATGTTTGATGAACCGTCTAGTGGATCCATTAATACTACATAGTTAGCATTACGGCTGTTTTGGTTGTCGAAAAATACATAATTATCTTCTTCTTCAGAAGCAATACCACAAACTTCACCACGTGCAATCAACGCATTTTTAAATACTTCGTTCGCATACATGTCTAATTTTTGTTGCTCTTCGCCTTGGATATTTTCAATGCCACTTGCACCTGTTATGTCAACTAGGCCTGCTTTATTGATCTCGCGGTTTACAATTTTAGCCGCAAGTTTGATTGCACTTAGTAGTGCAGTTAATTCACCTTTCGCATGTGGAAAATCAGATTGATTTTCAATGATGAACTCACCAAGAGTTTTATGTATTAACATTCCAATTCCTTAATAAAGCAATAATTAAATCCGATAGCTGCCACTATTTTGCGCTTTTTTAAGGTGGAGATCTAGTGTGGGCTAGTAGATAAATGTATGTAATTTGTAAAATCAGTTGTTAACTTTCAGTTAATGCTGGCAGGCTTTCAGTTGAAAGTGCTAAATGCTCATATGAATCTTTGATTTTCATACTAGAGATATATTGTTTAATGTTCGAGCATTATTTAGCGGGGTTTATATGTTCGAAAGCGAACTTTATGGGCGTGTTGTTATTTTCTTAAACGAAGTTGGCGCTATGTTAAAGCGCCAACTTTGTATTTTTTAGTGAAAACTATGGGTTAAGTTGAGTTTTTATCTCGGATTGTTGTTTTTTTGTTACTGCGTTTTTAGCGTTTTTAAGTTTGGTTAATTGTGCTAATAATACGTGTCCATTCCAATTCGTTATGTCCGCATTTTTACCGTAAGTAAACGTAAATAGAGCCTGGCAAGCTTGCTGGCATTCTTTATTCATCGGCAGTGAGGTTAGCTGTGGGTCTTTGATCTCAGGCCAGTACTGTTTAAACCACAAATGTAATAATTGGCTACTTTGGTTCGCATCATTATTTTTCAGTGCGGTTTGTAATTGCGGCCAGATATTACCTGTTTTAGTTGCAACGGTTATTTCGGGGCTAGGCGATTGATGGTTGCGTTTACGTAAGATAAGCCAAGCTACACAGGTTAATATCCATAAGCCCGCAAAAATAAAGGTTAACCAACGCCATACTGGTGATTCAGTTGGTGCTGCCGGTAGGGTTTGTATATTATCCTGATTACTACCATTAGATGCATCAAGTGGAGTTTGGTCGTTTGGATTCGCTACATTATTTTCACTCGGTAGTATGGTCACTGTTTTAGCGGGTAGCGTCGTCCATTCTTGTTGTTGTGTTTTACTATTAAACCAAGGCACTGATATTTCTGGTAGTGTTAGTTCACCAAGTTGATTAGGGATAATGGCAAAACTTAATACCTGTTGCGCGAAGTAACTTTTTTGTTGTGCAAAACTAGCCAACTGTGGTTTATCCGGGTAGACCTTGACGGTTTGTGGCCAGTTAACAGCTAAGTCGGGTAGAGCGGACTTATTTACATTTGCAACGGTTAGTGTGATCGTTCGGGTTATTGGCTCACCTTGTTGATAGCTGTTTTGCGATGGTTGAAACTCTTCGTCGAGTTGCACAAAATCACTGACTAACCAGTCACCTATATAGTCCGCTGGTTGTTGCTTAATATTTAAATCTAAAGTATCAGCTTGGATAATTACTGGCGTAACCGACCCAAAACGATAGCCAGGTTTAACTGTACTCACTTGTCCTTCAAATCGACTTGGAGTAATCGTGGTTGCTCCTGCTGTGTTGATGGTAATAGCATATTGACGTGTAATTGTTTTAAAGCGTCGGCCGTTAATGATTTGGTTCGCATTTTCATCTTTACCTACTTGTTTTACTACGCCGTCAATCACTGTCGGCTCGATTAGATTACCAGCTTGCATCTGGGTATTTTGCGCAATATATAAGGTTGTCGTATAGATAAACTGCTGATCAACATAAATGTTTTTCTCCGAAATATTTACTTTTAATTCGATATTTCGGTTATTGAGACCGCGACTATTTGCAGTCGCCGATGAGATGACATTTATTTTAATTGGTTGTGTTGTAGCCCCATCAATCGTAAAGGCAGGAATGGTATAAGCACCTATATTTCGAGCCATTAATACGGTTGTCAGGGTTGTTATATGTGTTGTCTTGCCATTGAAATAACTGCTTCGACTATTGCTCGATGTTCTACCCACGACAAAATTAGCCAGCAGTGCAGAATTATCCCAGTCACTGGCGCTAATACTCTCATTAGCGCGGATTTCAAGGATAAAGCTACTGCCTTGTACAACGGGGCTCTGGTTGATAGATGCTGTCATCTTTAACGCAGCATTCGCCTGAAAGCTAAGTATAAATAACAAGCTTACAAGAATGAGAAAATTCGCCATTAGTGAGAATTTAGAAACCCGGCGATGTGTCTGAATTGCCTTTACCATATTTGCTCCGAACTATTTTGCTGATTTGATTCAGCTTTACGTTGCTGACTTTCTATGTACATTTTATTTCTTAATAACCGCGAAGGATCATCGGGGATATTCCGAAGCCATTTTTGTAAGCGTTTTTGTTGCTCTTTTTCTAATGGCGTCTGTTGTGCTGCCGACAGCCCTTGGGTATTACCTTCATCCGAATTATCGTCGGTTTCATCTTGTCCTGCTACACCCGCGTTATCTTGACTGTCTTGCTGGCTTTGACTGTCTTGCTGGCTTTGACTGTCTTGTTGGCTTTGACTGTCTTGCTGGCTTTGACTGTCTTGCTGGCTTTGACTGTCTTGCTGGCTTTGACTGTCTTGCTGGCTTTGACTGTCTTGTTGGCTTTGACTGTCTTGCTGGCTTTGACTGTCTTGCTGGCTCTGACTGTCTTGTTGGCTTTGACTGTCTTGCTGGCTTTGACTATCTTTGCCTTTGTCACCTTGCTGCTGTTTCTGTTGCTGCTTCATTTTTTTAGCGAGTGCCAAGTTACCTTTCGCATCGTTATTTTTAGGATCTAGTTTTAACGCTTGTTCGTAGGCTTTAGTGGCTTCATCAATATTACCGAGCTGCATTAAAGCATTACCTTGATTATAAGAGGAATCACTGCTTGGCTCATTCGCCCACAGATCGATAGCTTGTTGGTATGCTCCCGCTTCATATAATGCGCTGGCCTGCCATTTTTCGTCAGAGAAAGTATCAGCAGCTTGTTGGTATTGCTTATCTTGATACAGCAATGCACCATTTTCGTTACTGTTATTCCATATAGAGGGTTCGGCTGCATAGCTTGATTCTGGCTGTAGTAAAAACACCAAGAAAAAGCTGAAAAATAACTCTTTCCGAAAACTAAAGGCAGCTAACAATGCGATTAAGGGTAATAGCCAAATACCATCGTCATTACGTTGAATCGTGGTTAGATCTGTTTTTTGGTTATTTTGGAAATTTAAAGGATGATTAAATAAATCGGCTAACGCTTGACTGCCGTGGGTTATTACTTGCACTTGCCCTGAATTCGATTGTGCCGTGTCTTTTAGTAAAGCTGCATCAAGCTGAGGCACGACGATTGTCCCTTGGTTGTTTTTAAGTAACTGGCCATTAGGCATTTTAATCGGTGCACCTTGAGCGGTACCGATACCAAGAATCGATAAGCTGTAATCCGTGTCTGTTAATAATGCATTGATACTATCTGCTTGCGTTGAATTAATACCGTCGGTCACCAGTAATATTTGTCCTTGCTGATAACCTGCGTTGGTGAGTAATTCGATTGCCTGACGAATACCTGCTTCTGGCTTAGAGCCTCTTACAGGCATAATTTCAGGAGACAGATTTGGTAACAAGTTTAACAAGGTGCTTGTGTCTGTGGTTAATGGTGAGATAACAAATGCATCACCCGCATAAGCGACTAACCCTATTTCACCTTCTTTAACATCGTTCAGAATATCCGTGGTTTTAAAGCGAAGTTGCGCTAAGCGATTGGGTTTAAGATCAGTTGCACGCATAGACAGCGACATATCTAATACCATGACTTTTGCTTGCGAGATACTCGCAACAGGACGTTCTGTATAGCTAAAGCTAGGGCCTGATAATGAAATTGTGGTGAGTACCCAAATACTGGCTAATGGTATAAAGAAATGCTTGGATTTTGTTGTTGGTTGATGCTGCGCTAATAAGAACTGCGCGATCTCAGGTGAAAGCATTGTATGCCAGCCTTTAGTCTGGCTGTTTTTACGGAAGTACCAAGCAAGGGCGATGAGCGGTAATAGCGCCAGTAACCATAATGGCCGTAATAATATAAAATCAGACATGGTTCGCTCCTTGGCGTAGGTAGCATGCGAAAATTGACAATAATAACGCGATTGATAATGGCCAATGAAATAGATCGGTTTGTGGTCTAAATTGTTGCTGAGCTTGCTCTACTGGTTCTAGTTTATCAAGTTCGGTATAGATAGCCGCTAAGCTACTCGCATCACGCGCGCGAAAGTATTGGCCTCCTGTTTGTATTGCGATTGTCTTTAAGGTGGCTTCATCGAGATCCCGTGAAGGATCTACTTTCTGATTACCGAATAACGTGCGTTTATAATAAGCATCGGCACCGACACCTATTGTGTAGATTTTAACACCTTGCTCTTGTGCAAATTTAGCGGCTTCTAGCGGTTTTACTTCACCGGCGTTATTCTGACCATCGGTGAGTAATATCAATACTTTTTGGGGATTGTCTGCAGCATCAAAACGTTTGAGTGCTAAACCAATACCTTCACCAATCGCGGTTTGTTCACCGACAAGACCAAGTACGGCTTGTTGCATGTAGCCACTAACGGTTTTCAAATCGAAAGTGAGCGGTGCTTGTAAATAGGCATTATCAGCAAAGAAGATAAGTCCGACACGGTCGCCTTTACGTTGTTTAATAAAGTCCGCTACAACGTTTTTCACCAGTGATAAACGATCAACCATACGGTTATTAATTTGCATATCTTCAATCTGCATTGAGCCTGACAGATCTACTGCAAGCATCATTTCACGACCTTGTTGTGGAATTGACTGCGGTTCACCTATCCACATTGGACGGGCAGAGGCGATAACCAGGCATAGCCACATTAAGATTAATGGCCAGATTGCATGGGGCTTTTTGGTGGCAGTGCCCGTTGCTGTCTCTATATAAGGTAAGTTAGGTAATACTAATGGGGTTTGTGCTTGACCCGCGCGGCTAAAAAAGCGAATAAGCAGAGGTAATGGCAATAAGAGTAAAAGCCAAGGCCAATTAAATTCAAACATTACTGTTTCTCCACAGGCATAAGCGGGGTTCTCTTGATCCAGTCTTGGCACGTTTTAAAGTGTGAGGATTCGGCAATCATATTGGGTTTAGCGCTATACAAATCGAGAGTCCATGCTGCGTTATTATTTGAGAACGCAGTGAATTTCCGCTTGCTCGAACTGGCTTGTTGATCGAGGAAACTTAACCATGATTCACCGTGTAAAGAGGCCGCTGCTTCACGTGGGAAACTGGATAAAACGATGCGTTTGAGTAGATGGTGTAAGTCGTTTATCTCACAACCCTGCTGCTGTAATTGTGTTAATTCAGCGAGGGCTAAGCGGGTTAATTTAGTTTTTTCGATGTAGCGAAATACACCGTAAATAGTCAATCCAATTATCAATAATACAGCGATAATAACTAGCCACCAATACAGTGACAGTGGCCACGTCGATACTGGCGCTGGTAAATGAATATCTTTTAATTGTGCTAACGGATCCATGCGCTTTATTTACCCTTACCTTTAATTTGACTCAATAATGACTCGCCACTGCTGATCCTGTGGTGACGAATACCGTATCGGTTCATTATTTGTCTTAATGCTTGTTGTTTAATGTCTGCATGTTGTTGATATTTTTGACGACTCTTTGCGTTACTCGGGTTAACAAAACCATGTTGTTGGCCATTTGATACCGCGAGACGGACATTACCAGAGATGCTAGGAAGAGCGAGTTCTAAAGGATCATAAATTTGCCAAGCTTCAACTTCATTATGGCGTTTTAATAACGCTAATTGTTTTTGTGCGTTGTCATCAAGATGAAGAAAATCGCTGATGATCATGATATGGCTACCGGTTTTACACAGTAAGCGTAAACGGGTGAGGGCGCTGGTCAGCGACTCTTTCAGAACTGTATTTGTGTTCGTTACATTAGCTGCATTAATACGATCGGCTTGAGATAGGGTCAGTTGCGTATTATGTAAGGTTACTGTTTCACTGAGTAATTGCATAATACCGCGTTGTTGCCGTTGTGGTTTTAGTTCTTTGTGCCCAAAATCCCCAATGATAATACCGCCTACACGATCACTTTTATGTTTTGTTGCCCACGCCAGTAATGCCGTCAGGTGACAGGCTTGTACTGACTTTAGTCGGTATTGACTGCCAAAATACATGCTTGATGACAGGTCAAGTAAGATATAAACAGGCCGCTCTTTCTCTTCACTGAATAGCTTGCTGTAGGTTTTACCTGTACGTGCGGTAATACGCCAATCAATACTCCGAATGTCATCACCGGGTTGGTATTGACGACACTCACTAAACTCCATACCGCGGCCTTTGATTGGCGAAAGGTGACCACCAGCCAGCCGTGCTCTGGCTAAGGTTTTGCTCGCTAACAGGCTATTGGTTTGGTAGCTGTATTGTTGTAGCTCTTTTATCGTAACGTCGATTGCTGACATAGACTAACTCAGTTTACGAAAATGCAATTAATGACAAGATTCGGTCAATAACTTGGTTTGCAGTAATGCCGTCAGCTTCCGCTTCAAAGCTCAGTAGTAAACGATGACGTAGGATAGGGTAGAGGCAGGTTTGGATATCTTCGGGTAATACATGATCACGACCGTGTAACCAAGCGCGAGCACGTACGCAACGGGCAAGAGAGATAGTCGCACGTGGACTTGCACCAAAGTTGATCCAACTGGCGAGTTGAGGATCTAAGGTATCAGGATTTCGTGTGGCCATGATCAAATCGACAAGGTAATGCTCGAGGGCAGGGGCAAGGTGAATATTAAGTACTTCTTTTCGCGCTTGCATGATCGCTTTTTGACTGATTTTTGTAATCGGTGCAGCCGTGTCTTGCTGTGCTTCTTGCGTGGTTAAACGTAAAATTTGTAATTCTGTGTCTTTATCTGGGTAGTCAATTTCTAGATGTAGCATAAAACGATCAAGCTGCGCTTCGGGTAATGGGTACGTACCTTCTTGCTCAATTGGGTTCTGCGTTGCCATTACCATAAATAGCGTTGGTAATAACATGGTTTTGTTGCCAACCGTTATCTGCTGTTCGGCCATAGCTTCTAGCAGCGCAGACTGTACCTTAGCTGGTGCACGGTTAATCTCGTCCGCAAGCACAATATTGTGGAACAGAGGACCGGGTTGAAAATCAAAGGTGCCGGTTTCGGCGCGATAGATATCAGTACCGGTTAAATCTGCAGGCAGTAAGTCGGGTGTAAACTGAATACGATGGAAGTTGGCATCTAAACTATCGGCAAGTGCTTTAACTGCACGAGTTTTGGCCAATCCGGGTGGACCTTCTACTAAGATGTGACCATCTGCGAGAAGCGCGATTAATAAATTGTCGACAAGTTTTGCTTGCCCAAGAATTTGGCTGTTAAGATAGCCGCGTAATTGATTAAAGTTTGATTTTGGCATAATTATCTATCGTATAAAGTTAATATAAACACTACTTTACCGACAATACGTTGACTGTAAAAGTTCAAAACTAAATTTTAATTTTTTTTACAGAACTTTACTGGTAATGACTATTTTATAGTGCAGATGGTGAGTAATATACCTACAGATATTTTATCTTTAGGTTGATATGACTACTATTAAGCATTATTTTTTCACACAATATTTTCTTTTGGGTCACAGTTCTAAGATGAAAGACTCAATATTCAAACTAATGTTTGAATATTGTGACTAAAAGGTTAATATTGACTTAATTTTATGAGGTCTGACCTCTTTTACTTAACGGAATGAGGATAAGTGATGGCTAAACCACAAAGCCTAACCACCCGCAACGGCGATCGTATCGCGGTGGTCACTGGATTACGTACCCCGTTTGCTAAACAAGCAACAGCGTTTCATGGGGTTCCAGCATTAGATTTAGGCAAAATGGTTGTTAATGAGATGCTTACTCGTAACGACATTGATCCTAAGATTATTCAGCAAGTTGTATTTGGACAAGTTGTTCAAATGCCTGAAGCGCCAAACATTGCGCGTGAAATCGTATTAGGCACTGGCATGGACATCGGCACCGATGCATACAGTGTATCGCGTGCATGTGCTACAAGTTTCCAAGCTATTACAAATGTTACCGAGTCTATTATGGCTGGCTCGATTGACTGTGGTGTTGCTGGTGGTGCTGATTCATCTTCAGTTGTGCCAATCGGCGTATCTAAAAAGCTTGCTCATCAGTTAATTAACTTAAGCAAAGCAAAAACGACGGGTGATAAACTCAAGATCGCTCGCCAACTAAGCTTGAAAGATTTACTGCCTGTCGCACCTGCTGTTTCAGAATACAGTACCGGTATTACGATGGGACAAACTGCGGAACAAATGGCTAAGTCTTATAACATCTCGCGTCAAGCGCAGGATGAATTAGCGCATCGTTCACATACTCTTGCAGCTAAAGCATGGGAAGAAGGTAAGTTAAAAGATGAAGTAATGACGGCTTATCCAGAGCCAATGAAGTCATTTATTTCTGAAGATAACAACATTCGTAAAAACTCATCAGTTGAAGGTTACGCTAAATTGCGTCCTGCATTTGACCGTAAACACGGTACTGTGACTGCTGCAACAAGTACGCCACTAACAGATGGTGCTGCTGCGGTATTATTAATGAGTGAAAGCCGCGCGAAAGAACTTGGTCTTGAAGTACTTGGTTATATTCGTAGCTATGCTTATGCTGCTGTTCCTGCTGATGTTGATGGTCTAATTGGCCCGTCATATGCGATACCTGAAGCGTTAGACCGTGCAGGTATTAAATTTGATGACTTAGCGCTATTTGATATGCATGAAGCATTTGCTGCACAAACATTAGCAAACCTAAAATGTTTAGAGTCAGATACGTTTGCACAGGAAAAACTAGGTCGTCCAGAGCGCGTTGCTAATATCGATCAAAGTAAGTTCAACGTACTTGGTGGTTCACTTGCATATGGTCATCCATTTGCAGCGACTGGCGCACGAATGATCACGCAAACATTGCATGAATTGAAACGTCGTGGTGGTGGTCTAGGGTTAACGGCTGCATGTGCTGCTGGTGGTCTAGGTGTAGCAATGATTGTGGAGAGCGCGTAATGAGTCAGCAAGATAAAACATTTTCACTTGAGATCCGTGAAGATAAAATTGGCGTTCTAACAATGGACGTACCCGGCGAAACGATGAACACTTTACGTGCAGAGTTCGCTGATGAAATTTCTGATTTGATGAAAGAGATTAAATCTAATTCCGATCTACAAGGTCTAGTACTGATCAGTGGCAAGAAAGATAGCTTTGTTGCTGGTGCTGACGTTACTATGATTGATGCGTGTGAAACGGCTGCAGATGCAGAGAAGTTATCACTGGAAGGTCACCGTGTTATGGGTGAACTGGAAGCATTAAATATTCCTGTTGTTGCTGCTATTCACGGCCCTTGTTTGGGCGGTGGTTTAGAACTCGCACTTGCTTGTCATATCCGAGTCTGTACAGAAAGCACTAAAACAGTATTAGGTGTACCAGAAGTGATGCTAGGTCTATTACCTGGCAGTGGTGGCACACAACGTTTACCGCGTCTTATCGGTGTGGCTAAGTCGCTTGACCTAATGTTAACAGGTAAACAAGTACGTGGTAAACAAGCGCTTAAAATGGGCCTTGTTGATGATGTTGTGCCTGAAACTGTATTACTTGAAGTTGCAGTTAAGCTAGCGAAAAAAGGTAAGATCCAGCGTAAACTAAAACTAGATCTGACTGGTAAGCTATTAGAAACAAATAAAATTGGTCGTAAGATCATGTTTGACCAAGCTAAAAAACAAACACTTTCTAAAACGCGTGGTAACTACCCAGCACCAGAAGCCATTCTAGAAGTGGTTAAAGTTGGTCAAGAAAAAGGTTTTGAAGCAGGTTTAAAACTAGAAGCTAAACGTTTTGCAGAACTTGCAATGACATCTGAATCAGCATCACTACGTGGCATTTTCTTTGCGACAACAGAGATGAAGAAAGAAGATGGCGTTGAAGGCGTTGCGCCGAAAAAAGTGAAAAAAGCGGTCGTACTTGGTGGTGGTTTAATGGGTGGCGGTATCGCTAACGTTACTGCAACGAAAGCGAAAGTACCTGTGCGTATTAAAGATATTGCACCACAAGGTCTGCTTAACGCACAAAAGTATACGTATGATATTCTAAACAAGAAAGTTAAACGTCGCTTTATGTCTAAAGCTGAAATGCAAAGTCAACTTGCTATGATCACCGGTACAACTGAGTACACTGGTGTGAAAAATGCTGACATTGTTATTGAAGCGGTATTTGAAGATCTAAAATTGAAGCACCAAATGGTGGCTGATATTGAAGCTAACTGTAACGAAAATACTATTTTCGCATCAAACACGTCTTCTTTACCAATTACACAGATTGCTTCTGAAGCGAAGCGCCCTGAAAATGTAATTGGTCTGCATTACTTCAGCCCAGTGGACAAAATGCCACTTGCTGAGATCATTACGCATGAAGGTACGTCTGACCAAACTATTTCGACAACGGTTGAATTTGCCCGTAAACAAGGCAAAACACCTATCGTCGTTAAAGATGGTGCTGGTTTCTATGTAAACCGTATACTTGCGCCTTACATGAATGAAGCTGCACGTATCATCTTAGAACAAGAGCCTATCGAAGCGGTTGATAAAGCGCTTGTTGATTTTGGTTTCCCTGTTGGTCCTGTAACACTTCTTGATGAAGTTGGTATCGATGTTGGTGCTAAGATCGGTCCAATCTTAACGAAAGAGCTAGGTAGCCGTTTTGAAGCACCTGCAGCGTTTGATAAGCTATTGGCTGATGATCGTAAAGGTCGTAAGAACGAGAAAGGTTTCTACCTATACGGTAAGAAAGCGAAGAAAGGTAAGAAGCAAGTTGATGAATCAATTTACAAGCTATTTAACCTGAAGCCTGAAGTGACAATGAAGCCTAAAGCACTTGCAGAGCGTGCAGTATTATTAATGCTGAACGAAGCGGCGCGTTGTCTTGATGAAGGTATCCTACGTAGTGCGCGTGATGGTGACATCGGTGCAATCTTCGGTATCGGTTTCCCTCCTTTCTTAGGTGGTCCATTCCATTACATGGATTCAATCGGTATTGCTGAACTTGTTGACAAGCTAGAACGTCATCAAGATAAATACGGTGAGCGTTTTGCACCGTGTGAATCGCTTAAAGCGATGGCGAAAGAAGGTAAAAAATTCTATAACTAATTGCGTAATGCATTAGCTTATATAATTTAAAGCGGCGTTAGATGTAAATCTAACGCCGCTTTTTTATGTTAGTTGGTGCTTCATTATTCAACATATAAAAAGTAGTAAATGCCCATAAACGAAAACATAAGGAAACTCGATATATGCAGTAAGCATGCTAAAACGATATCTTTTTTTCGTGCAATTCGTTGAGCATCTATACCAAAATAAGCATACATAGAACGGCTAATTCGTGATTTAGGTATCAATAATACTATCGCATAATTAATTTCAATCGACCCCATAGCCCGTCGTGGTGGTAAAATACAGCCGTCTTTAACCATTTTCGATTCAATGTAACGCACCGAAATAAGACCAAAAACCTTTAACATAATGGCCCAAAATAGGAATGCAAAAAAACCACCGAAACCTAATATCGCTTGATTATCCATATATTATCCTCTAATCAAACCATCTTATACTTGAACTTGTCTCATATGTTTTTCCTGCTACATATTGACCTATACCATCACCAAATTTAGATGCCCCATAACCGGCCGTGATACCTAGGCCGATTAATATAATCCATCCCGCAGGCGTACTCGCAAGAAATACACCAACAGCAGAACCAATCACATACTCACCAGCGGCAATTCCTGCTGCGGTTCCTAATCCAAAACCAGCAGTTTCCTTCACCATGGTTTTTTCCCATTCTTTACCTTGTTCTTTTGCCTTTAGTACTTTGCTAACACGAAACCCTGCATCAAGCGCAACGAGACTATTGCCTATCACCTTGATACCTGTCCGAGCCTTTTTAGTTTGGCGACTTCTTGTGTGTTAGTCAGGTTAATTGGCGCATCACTTCTCGCACCCCTCGCTAATATTCGTCACTTTATCACAGGGAGGAAAAGTAAAAGTATGGTTTTATTCTTTGAATCTATTTATAGAAATAGAAGACTTATCCGTGACTAGCAGGTGACGGAGGTCGTGACAGCATCACCATTTAATCCGATAGCTATTTCAATACCTGAATCACCGGTGCAGAAACTAATCGTATTGCCCGTAGCGACAGTGCCATTAGCACGAAAGGTGATGGGGGTATTTGGCGTAGTAAACGATAAGATTGAGCTCGTGTCAGTCGTGATTGTGGTTTTATTAATAATTTCAGCCGTAGTACTTGTGGCTAAAGTAAGTGTGTTACTCGATATCGTCATATCCAAAGGACGGTTATGCGCAATCGCGGTGTTTTTAGCATAGCTAAGCGCGCTATTAATCAATGTGGTCGCATCGTCTATGCGGCTTTGTTGTATGGTGTTTCGGTAACTGGGAACGCCAATGCCAATGAGTATGGCAAAGATCGCGATTGTGATCATTAATTCGATGAGTGTGAAACCCAATGATTTGTTCATTCTTATACATCCTTGTTAAAGAAAACAATAGATTAACATGATAAGAACGATCAAAAAAGGGACCACTTTTAGTATATAGAGTGGTCCCTTTTTATTATCTTATTAGCGTCTGTTCAAGACTGGTTAGATTACCAATGCACACCGCGCATGATAGCTGCAAATGCAACTTGTTCAGTGCTTGCTTGTGTCGGTTCATCTTTATCTTCTAGTTTACCTTTAGCCGCTGCTGAATCATTAAACATACGGTAGCCCGTGTTCATTATGATCTCACTTACTTTAGGGAATAGTGAGTAAAGTACTTCAGACATAATACCGACTTTCGTCGCGATACGTTTAGGCTTACGAATAATCGCTTGTACAATTAAATCAGCCGCTTCTGACGGTGCAAGTGTTGGTACATTTTCATATACTTTTGTTGGACCAATCATAGGTGTACGTACTAACGGCATGTTAATCGTCGTCATGTTTACGTTACGGTCAGAAAACTCGGATGCTGCACAGCGCGTAAAGGCATCAAGTGCTGCTTTTGATGCAACATAAGCAGAGAAACGCGGCGCATTTGTTAACACACCAATTGAAGAGATGTTAATTACATGCCCTTTTTTACGCTCTAACATACTTGGTGTGAAGCCCATGATTAAACGAATTGAACCAAAGTAGTTTAACTGCATCGTTCTTTCGTAATCGTGGAAACGGTCAAATGATAAATCAATTGAACGACGGATTGAGCGACCTGCGTTATTGATTAAGATATCCACAAATTCATGTTCAGCAAGTACTGACTTAACTAATTCATCACATGATTCCATGTTTGAAATATCACATGAATAGATGTGTGCTTCACCACCAAGTTCTTGGATTTGCGCCTGTGTTGCTTCTAATTTTGTGACATCACGTGCGACAAGGATTAATTTAGCGCCTGTTGGTGCGAGTTTTAATGCCGTTGCCTCACCAATACCAGAACTTGCACCTGTGATGATAATTGTTTTACCACTGACATTACCTTTCAGGGTCATGTCATTGATTAGATCATCATTTAGGTTACGTTCCCAATAGTCCCATACCGCAGGTGCGTATGCGTCTAAGCGAGGCACTTTGATATTAGAACCTTCTAGAGCACGTGCTGTTTCACGGTCATCGAAGCTCGTTGGGTAGTTAAGGAAGTTCAATACGTCTTTTGGAATACCAAGGTCATTTAATACCCCTTCAGTAAGCTGTTTTACTGCGGGTAAATGGGTGATTGCTTGGCGAACAGAAGCCGGTAAGAAATTAGCGATTCGAGAATCAATTCGGAATGCCGTTCTTGGTGCGTTCCCTGCTGTTGCGAAGATATTAAGTACTTCGCCCACTTTAAATGGTTTTGGATCAACAAGGTGGAAGCAGTTACTGTGTACTTCTTCTTTATGGCTAATGTAGTCAATCGCATCTGCAACATAGTCGACAGGGACAATATTCAGACGACGGCCTTCAACACCTATCATAGGCATCCACGTTGGAATTGTCTCACGGATTTTTTTCAATAGTTTGAAGAAATAGTATGGACCATCTACTTTATCGATTTCACCTGTTTTAGAGTGGCCAACAACCATCCCTGGACGATAAATACGGAAAGGAATTGAGCATTCATCACGCACTACTTTTTCAGACACATGTTTAGTGCGAAGATATGGGTTATCCATATTTTCAGCTTCTTCAAACATATCTTCGTAGAAAGTACCATTGAACAAACCAGCCGCTGCAATCGAACTTACATGATGGAAGCTTTTTGCTTTAATCTTTATAGATGCTTCAACGGCATTACGTGTACCAACAACGTTTGCCGTTTCTTGTGACTCAGCATCAGCCTTCATGTCATAGATTGCAGCAAGGTGGTAAACATTATCAATTTGGTCCGTGTGTTCTGCTAACCATTGCTCATCAATCCCTAAATTCGCTTTAGTGATATCACCAGTAACCATTTTGATACGACTTTTAACACTTTTATGCACTCGATCCTTTAATGCATTGAACTTGTGTTCTGAGCCTTGGCGAGTTAATACATAAACTAACGCATCTTCTCTCTCTACTAGACGTTCAATTAAGAATCGACCAATAAATCCTGTACCACCGGTAACTAAGTATTTCATTCCATTATCCTCAATTAAACTGTGTTTGCTTTTTGTTAAATAAAAACGACTTTTCGATTTTATAACAATGAGTGTATATCACTTATGTAGTAGTAATATCATCGATTTGAAAATAAATGTCAATGATGTTCCCTTAACGTAACTGGATATTTAACTTTTCTAACAACACCTTGTCAGTATTTTATGACGCGTTGTTAGGTTTTTGTGTTGGTAAGTTCTGTTAACTAAATATTAACGTTTAGTGTAAAAGCTCTGTTTTTTCAATCGTCATTATGCTTCGTTTCTACAACGTAAAAGTTTACTTTTTTACGTGTTATTGACAAGTATTGACGTGTGAAATTAAAAATAATGCTTATTTTGGATGGTATATTCTAAATATTGTTGTTAGCTATTATTTGGTGGTAGGGTATTAGCATAAATTTAATCATTTAAAATAAAAACAGGTAATTATCAACGGCTTACTGTTTGTTTTATATTTTATATTTATTTATAGGTAGATTGGTGGACTTTTTCACTAATACTTTTGCGTTAGATTTTATAAAACCTAACCGTTTTCAACCTAGATTATTGATGATTTTGGTGTGATTTAAGTCAAAAAAATTAATTTTAGATGACTTATTTTGGTAAGGTGTTTTGACCTTGCAACATATATTATTAATTAAGTAATAGTACATCGTAGGACTTTAATATTAGAATATTTATTCAATAGCCCAGATCTATCCCAAAAGTATTAAATTCTGAAATTAACCTTTTCACAATTAATAATTTTTTAATTGTGTTTCTGTAATTGATAGCGCTATCATTTGTGATGCGACTAATTTACTTGTGGTTGTTTAATATTTTCCTTCGTTAATAATGTGCTCGACGTCGCCAATCTTTTTACTTTTTGTGATTGTGATGATTCGTTGATTTCTGCTACCTCTAAATTTTAAACTTGGGTCTACTTGTTGCTGTTCAAATTTACCGTCAACAAGGCAATCAATGTATTGAACTATGCATCTTTGCTGAGGTGTTAACTGCTCTATGGTATAACCAGTCCATAGCCATATATCCTTGCCAATACATTCTTTTTTAACTCTTTTTACTAGTTTTAATACAGCGTTTAAGTTTGCTGGGTAGAGTGGATCACCGCCGCTTAAGCTTAATCCTCGGCGATGTATACGCGTATCATTTAAATCATTAATTATCTTGTCTTCTATCTCTTGATCGAATGGGGAACCATTGCGTGGAGACCAAGTCGATTGGTTATAGCAGCCTTTGCATTGGTGTTCACAACCACTGACAAATAAGGTGACCCTTGTACCTGGGCCATTGATGACATCAAGGTTAAAATATTGAGAATAGTGCATCTTTACTTCTTAAACGCTAGCCAATAAGCAATTGGCTAGCTAGTTAATTAATCTGAATATGGTTTTTTATAAATGTTTTGTAAAAAATTGAATAATTTATAAATGTTTAACGCGGCGTTTTACTTCTTCCTGTTTACCTTCATTAAAAGGACGCGCATCCGGACTGCCTAAGTAACCACAGACTCGACGGGTAACAGAAACTTTCGCAACATCGTGATTACCGCACTTAGGACAGGTGAACCCTTTACTGGTACATTCAAACTCACCGGTATAACCACAGGCGTAACATTCATCAATCGGTGTATTAGTGCCATAATAAGGAACCCGTGAATAACTGTAATCCCAAACGTTTTCTAATGCCTCTATGTTGTGCTGCATATTCGGGTATTCACCGTAGCAGATAAAACCACCGTTACTAATCGCAGGATAGGGCATCTCAAAATCAATTTTGTCATATGGATTCACTTGCTTCTCAACATCTAAGTGGAAACTGTTGGTGTAATAACCTTTATCTGTCACATCCGTGATATCACCAAAGGTGATTTTGTCTAATTTAGCAAAACGACTACACAAATTTTCACTCGGTGTTGCATACAAACTAAATGCGTAACCAGTTTCAGCAGTCCACAGCTCTGTAATAGCTTTCATATGGGTAAGCATGGCAATGGCTTTTTGTTGCAATGTTTTACTATCAAAAGGGTGTGTTTGATTGCCAAATAGTGCATTGATTGCTTCGTGTAAACCTATGTAGCCTAAAGAAATAGATGCACGACCATGTTTGAAAATGTCTAATACGTCATCATCTTCTTGCAGACGAACACCGCAAGCACCTTCCATGTACAAGATTGGCGCAACACGCGCTTTGACACCTTTAAGGCGAGATATTCGAGTTTCCAGCGCGCGTTTACACAGGATTAAGCGTTCATCGAGTAATTGATAGAATCGCAATTCATCACCGTTTGCTTGAATGGCGATACGCGGTAAATTTAGGCTGACAACACCTAGGTTATTACGGCCTTCATGTACTAATTCACCTTGCTCTTCATAGTTTCCTAAGAAACTACGGCAACCCATGGGTGTTTTAAATGACCCCGTAACTTTTACTACTTGGTCGTAATTTAAAATATCTGGATACATACGTTTACTTGCGCACTCTAGTGCAAGTTGCTTAATGTCGTAATTTTCATCGGCGGATTTATGGTTTAAACCATCTTTGATCGCAAAGACCAGTTTTGGAAAAACAGCCGTTTTATGATTCTTACCTAAACCCGCAATACGGTTTTTAAGAATAGATTGCTGAATTAGACGTGCTTCCCAAGTCGACCCTAAACCAAAACCAAAGGTGACAAAGGGCGTTTGGCCATTGGCGGTGTGTAAGGTATTAACTTCATATTCCAACGATTGGAACGCATCGAAACATTCTTTTTCTGTGCGTGAACGAGCAAACTTCTCTTTATTCGGGATATCCCATTCTTCTGCTAATAAGGTGTTTTTGTTAAAACTTGCGGTGACATATGGCGCTAAGATCTCATCAATACGGTTGATCGTGGTACCACCATAAATATGGCTGGCCACTTGTGCAATAATTTGTGCGGTAACTGCCGTTGCTGTGGTAATTGATTTAGGTGTTTCAATCTCAGCGTTACCCATTTTAAAACCATGCGTTAACATGCCATCAAGATCGATCAGCATACAGTTAAACATCGGGAAGAAAGGTGCATAATCAAGATCATGATAATGAATGTCGCCAGATTCATGCGCATGAACAATATCACGTGGCAAGATATGCTGCTTGGCATAATGTTTCGCGACAATTCCCGCCAGTAAATCGCGCTGAGTAGGGATCACTTTACTATCTTTATTGGCATTTTCATTAAGCAGTGATTCGTTACTTTGTTCAATAAGCCCTTTGATCTCGTTGGTTAGAATACTTTGCGTTTCACGGGCTATATCGCGCTGATGACGATACTCGATATAAGCGCGGGCAATGGGTTTGTTGCTTTCTTGCATCAACACATCTTCAACGGTGTTTTGAATCGTATGAATCTCGATAGCATGTTCGCTGGAAACATCTTGCTGGATGAGGGCTTGATGAACCTTATTTGCCATTTCTATCGCATAACAACGGCTTTCTTGTTGCACTGATTTAGCTGCTGCGAAAATGGCGTTTTGTATGCATTGAATGTTAAACGGCACACGACAACCATCTCGTTTAATGACAAAAAAATCCACAAAATACTCCTTCAGTTTAAAATATATATTAGTGTGTGATACCACATATAGGTGTTATTTAAACAAGTGGCACAACATGTAGTATATTAGGCTTTAAATTTATTGTTGGCGCATTGATTTTGATCAACAATTATCACGCCAAAATATTGGATTGATGAGGGATGTATTCTCGATCAATAAATAGCACTATTGTGCTTGTAAGTTTATTTTTGAACGATATTTAAACGTAAAGTGAGCAGCAAAGTGCTTATGATGAATAAAGCTTTACAACTTCAAGTGCTTGCTCTAATATTCGCTCCATTGCTGCGGAGGGGTGGCAGAGTGGCCGAATGCACTGGTCTTGAAAACCAGCNNTGAAAACCAGCAGGGGTTAATAGCTCCTCGAGAGTTCAAATCTCTCCTCCTCCGCCATCCATTCAAGAGAGCGCTAATCGATTACTCGTTAAAAGTAGTCGGTTAGCGTTTTTTTATATCCAATTTTCGACATTTTTTCACTAATCCTCTGCTAACTTCATTACTATAGCCACACACTTACTCATCCTCTTGGGATCTAAGCTTATGAATCCATGTATCTACAATCGAATTCGTTCTTTTTTTATTGCTGTGTCTGTTGTTACCTGTCTACTTTTTTCCACGACCATTTTTGCTGAAAACAAGGTTAGCCAAGCACCGACATTTGTATTACCCGGTATCGATAATACCCAAGTGAACCTTGAAGACTATCGCGGTAAGGTAGTATTAGTGGATTTTTGGGCATCCTGGTGTACGCCCTGTATTCGTTCATTTCCGTGGATGGATGAAATGGTTGAAAAGTACGGTGAAAAAGGCTTTGTAGTGATCGCGATTAATATGGATCAAGAATCTATTTTAGCGACCAAATTTTTGCAACGTTACCCAAACAAATTAACTATCGCGTTTGATCCGCAAGGCGTTGTCGCTGAGCAGTATGAAATAATGGGATTGCCTAATTCGTTTATACTTAATAAGAAGGGCGAAATTGTGTATAAGCATATCGGCTTTAGATTGGCGGAGTTAGATAAATACGAAGCTGAGATCTTGTCGCTATTACCTTAGGCTTAGTTGTGGAGATGCCTTATGAGACGGATTTTATTATTGGCCAGTGTATTGAGTTTAACTGCGTGTTCATCACTTGGCGTTACGCCTTGGGAACGAGACTTGTTAGCGAAACCTGAAATGCAGCTTGCAGATAATCCGATGGAAATTGGGTTTGACGACCACACTTATTTCAGTAAAGAAGGCTCGAGTGGCGGCGGTAATTTTGCGGGTGGGGGCTGTGGATGCAACTAAAAAGCAAAGGTAAAACCTTCACCAATATCTCGATAACACTCGCGGCGGCCACCTGTGTACTTGCTGCGCCTGTGACCGCTCAGCCGTCAGAATTCGACAGTTGGGATGTTGATGCTGGTCTGTTAATTTATGCTGAGAGTGATAGTCAAGTGCAAGCCTATGAGGGGGCACTTTCTCTCACTAAGCAAATTGATGACGAGCGCAGTATTAATCTTAAAGGCATTATTGATGTACTTACTGGCGCTTCACCTAATGGCGCGGTTGCACAAAATAAAGCGCAAACATTTACCCGTCCGTCAGGTAATGGCAGTTATATTACGGCTGCAGGTGATACTCCGCTGGATGATACTTTTCATGATACGCGGGTTGCACTGAGTACCCAATACCAACAACAATTAAGTCGCCTTTGGTTGTATTCTGGCGGAGCATACCTGTCTAAAGAATATGATTACCTTGCCTTGTCGATCAATAGTGCGCTGGCGCGTGATTTTAATAATCGTAATACCACTGCATCTCTCGGCTTTGCTTATGCCAACGATACTATTGAACCAGAAGGCGGCATCCCAGATCCAGGTGTTTCGGTTGATGATCCTAACAACCGTTTAACGGACTCTGATACCAAGCAAACCCTTGATTTACTCTTTGGTTTAACGCAAGTCATTGATCGTCAAACATTGATGCAATTAAACTATTCGATTAGTGATGTGAATGGTTATCAAACTGACCCCTTTAAAATTTTGTCGGTGGTTGACTGTAATGGGTGGGCGAATGATTATGTTTATGAAAATCGTCCTGATCAGCGCACTAAACAAAGCCTATTTTGGCGTACCAAATACAATATACAGCCATCTGGCCAAGTGCTTGATGTTAGTTATCGTTATTTTTGGGATGACTGGGGAATAACTTCACATACCATTGACAGTAAATGGCGAGTTCAACTTTCAAACCAACATTTTATTGAGCCGCATCTTCGTTATTATAGCCAGCAAGCGGCTGATTTTTATCGTGTCTATCTTGATGAAGACCAGCCAATACCGAAATATATGACTGCCGATTATCGTTTGGGTGAGTTACAAACTTATACCATTGGGCTTAAATATGGTTTCCCGATTGCGGGTAATGAGTTCAGTGTGCGGCTTGAATATTACCTTACTCAGGTCTCAGGTGATGATTCTCTGGCTAAAGGGGCTGGTATGGCGGGATTAGATCTTTATCCAGATAAAAGCGCCATCATACTGCAGAGCTTCTATCGTTTCTAATACCGTTTTTAATGTTTATATGAGTAGGTATAAGGTTTGAAAAAAGACGATCTATTAAACAAAGACAGCGCTTTACAGCAAGGCGGTACTTCAAAAAAAGCCTTTACCTTAAAACGAAAAACGGGCTATTGGCTCGGTGAGTTCACCGTCATGGCCAGTCCTTGTCAGATCTTATTAGATAACGTAGATGAAGCTCAAGCGGATAGCCTTACTGCGCAAGCATATGCAGAAGCAAAACGCATTGAACTAAAATACAGTCGTTTTCGTGATGACAATATTATTGCCCGCCTTAATAGCTCTGCTGATGAAACCATTTCGGTAGATGAAGAAACGACACGGCTTATTAATTTAGCTGATTTATGTTTCCAACTCAGTGGAGGATTGTTTGATATCAGCTCTGGTGTATTAGGTAAACTCTGGCACTTTAAGCAACAAAACCAACTCCCCAATGACGCTGATATTAAAGCGCTGTTACCGAATATTGGTTGGCAAAAAGCAAACTGGAATGAACCGTTATTACGTTTACCAAAAGGCATGCAAATAGATCTGGGTGGTATTGGTAAAGAATACGCGGTCGATAAAGTTGCTCAGCTATTGCTGCAACAAACTGATAACGCATTTTTGGTTAACTTTGGGGGGGATATTTATACCAATCAATTACGCAGTAATGGTGACGCTTGGCAAGTCGCGATTGAAGATCCTAAACACCTTGGTGAAAGTAAGCTTATGATTAGCTTAGCCCAAGGAGGCCTTGCAAGTAGTGGTGATAGTCAGCGCTATATTGAAGTCGATGGTCAACGTTATGGTCATATCCTCAACCCCAAGACTGGCTATCCCATTACTGGTGGCCCTGCTCAAGTTACTGTCTATGCCCAAAACTGTGTGCAAGCGGGCATGCTGGCAACCATTGCGTTATTACAAGGCGAGTCTGCTGAAGACTTCTTGAAAGCGCAAGATTGCCGATATTGGTTATCATGATTTAACTTGGTTTCTGCCTATATGTCTTTTACTCTTGATTTTTTAGCGACGACTAAATGAATAAGGAGAGTAATCAGACCTGTAAATAAAAAAATGAATGACCCTGTTAGTGTTTGCATGCCCTCCCTTTTTTCACTATTTTTTGCGATTGCAAATAACGCTACACGTTTTGCTGTTAGTTCTTTTTCTGATGGTCTATTTACTGGTGTTGTGTCATCTGCATATTGGTAATTATCTCTAGCCCAATAGGCATCATTTGTTTGGTATTGATCGTATTGATATGAGCTCATTGTTAATTCTGGATTTAAAACTCGAACAAAAGCATATCCGCCAATACCAGAAGATATGACGACGCAGATCATCGCGGCAAAGCACACAGATAAAGCGTAGATCTCTAATTTTGATTTCATAAATTGCATTTCCTTTGATGTTTAATATCTTAATTACCATTAATACAATATAAATGTTAGCCATTAATATTTTAAATTACAATGGACTAGTGGTTTATTCGTCTTTAAATCATACTTTCATAATGCGTCAGTTTTGTTTTTTATATTAGCTGAACTATATTAAACAAGATTTTTCGGATCACCTGCAATAAAGGCATCTATATTATCAATAAGCTGATTGGATAATGTCTGAATAGCAGAGTCTGATCCCCAAGCGATATGCGGCGTTAATATAAGATTCGGCAGATGTGCATTAGCGATTAAGGGGTTACTGGTATCAGCAGGCTCTTGGGTAAATACATCAACACCTGCGCCAGCAATTTGTTGGCTATATAATGCCTCCACTAACGCCACCTCATCAACCAGACCACCACGTCCCGCGTTAATCAAAACACTCGTACTTTTCATTAGCTTAAATTCGTCACTGCCGATGATATTGTGCGTTTGCTCTGCAAGTGGGCAATGCAATGTCAGTACATCCGCTTGTTGTAAGACGAATTCAAATGGGCTGTAGTCTTCACGACACTCATTCGCACCTTTACGCTCAGCAAAAAGTACCGTCATGCCGACGGCTTTGGCCAACGCTGCAACAGCATTACCGAGACTACCTTTACCAATAATACCTATCGTAGATCCCGCTATATCGGAAATGGGATGGCTAAAGAAGCAGAATTGTTTTTGCTGCTGCCAAACACCGGCTTGAATATCTTGATGGTAACCGACAAGATTTCGCTTTAGTGCAAACATCATGGCTAATACATGTTCAGGTACGGAGTTGGTGGCATAGCCTTGGATGTTACTGACGGTGATGTTGTGCTGACGACAATAATCTAAATCAATGTTGTTGGTGCCAGTCGCCGCTACGGCAATCATTTTTAATTGTGGGCACTGACTTAATATCTGCGTATTTAAAATGACTTTATTGGTAATGACAATGCTTGCATGTTGCAGACGTTCAATCACTTGCTCCGGTGTTGTTGTCGCATACTCTTGCCACTGACAATCAGTATTAGGTTGAGGGATGGTGATGTGTTCAGGGATTGTAGAACGGTCGAGAAAGACGATAGTTTCCATGCAAGCAAGTCCAATTTGATAGTTAAGATTAATGGTTAAGGTTGAAAGTAGGTTGAAATATCGCTTGCGCTAATTTGCGCAGGCTGATATTTTGAATACATGAAATTAAAACCTATTTTTACACTTATCACAACATCTTGGTGGCACTCTCTTTTATAAGAGCGGTGTTGAATACTTTTGTTCACAGATCGCCGGATGGCAACTGATGAATAAAGTATGTATGTCTCCGGTAATCTATTTTGGAGATATACAATGGAAAATAACCTATCACTACACTTAGACCAAACATCTAATTCAAATCAAAATAACGCGACCAAAGAAAAGATCCTCACGGGTGATCGTGCAACGGGTTCTTTGCATCTCGGCCACTTTGTCGGTTCATTGCAGCAGCGTGTAAAGTTACAGCATCAATATGAGCAAACTATCTTAGTTGCTGACATGCAGGGCCTCACTGATAATGGTCATAATCCACAAAAAGTCTCGTCGAATATTTTAAATGTTGTCGCGGACTATCTTGCTGTCGGTATCGACCCATTAAAAACCACTATTTGTTTACAGTCCGCCATTCCAGCCTTGGCTGAACTCACAATGTATTACTCCAATTTAGTGTCTATTGCTCGTTTGGAGCGTAATCCGACGGTTAAAAATGAGATCAACAGTAAATCATTTGGCCGCTCTATTCCTGCTGGTTTCTTAACATACCCGATAAGTCAGGCCGCTGACATCACTGCATTTAAAGCCACATTAATACCTGTGGGGGAAGATCAATTACCTATGCTTGAACAGACCAATGAAATAGTAAGAAAGCTAAATAACATTGCCCAACAAGAGATTTTGGTTGAGTGTAAGCCATTGTTAAGTAAAGTTTCACGTTTGCCTAGTGTCGATGGTAAAAGTAAAATGTCTAAATCCATGGGTAACACCATTATGCTAAGTTCGAGTGAAAAGGAGATCTCCAAAGCGGTTAAAGCCATGTATACCGATCCGAATCATTTACGCGTGAGCGATCCGGGACAAGTTGAAGGGAATGTGGTATTTACTTATTTAGATGCATTCCATCAAGATCAGGTGTACGTTGCTAATTTAAAAGAACAATATACAGCTGGTGGATTAGGAGATGGCACCGTGAAGAAGATTTTGGAAGAATGCTTACAGGATCTATTAAAACCAATCCGACAGCGTAGAGCTGAGTTTGTCGCTGACCGCTCGCAGCTAATTGCAATATTGAAAGCAGGAACTGAACGTTCTCAAGATGAAGCGAATGATGTATTACGTCAGGTGAAGGGTGCATTTGGCTTAAACCTATTTTAAAAGGATTGTTAAAATGAGTAATATTTTTGATTCGATACCCGCAGACCTCAGCAGTGAAGTATTTGAAGATTTGGTGAGTAGTGATAAAGTTAAAATAGAGCGAATTATATCAAAAGGACACTCCTCACCGGATTTTGGTTGGTATGATCAAGAGCAAAGTGAATGGGTGATCGTTATTGCAGGTAGTGCAATTATTGGTTTTGATGATAAGCCATCGATTACGCTGAAAGCGGGTGATTACCTTAATATCCCAGCGCATCAAAAACACAAAGTCGCATGGACGGATCCTGATCTAGAAACCGTTTGGCTAGCTGTACATTATTAATGTTGTAGGATAAATAACGCATGCAAATAATTATAATCACTGATATTTTTGGTCTGACAACGGATATCGAATTACTTGCTGCGTCTTTATCAATTGAGCTAGCTAGCGTGACGGTAATCGACCCTTACGAGGGTTATAAGCAAACATTCATTAATGAGCAAGCCGCTTACGATACGTTCATGACTCAATGTGGTCATGAGCGGTATATTACGGCCGTGTCATCAGCGATTGAATTATCAGAAGGTGAGGTGGTATTACTTGGTTTCAGCGCAGGTGCATCTGCTGCTTGGAAAGCCATCGATCGACACTCGAATCCATTAATCAAACATTGCATTGGTTTCTATCCAAGTCAGATCCGAAACCATCTGGATGTAATCCCTTGCTGCCCTGTGACATTAGTCTTTCCTTGTGAGGAAAAACACTTTGAGGTTGATAATATACTCTCAGCCTTAGCACCTCTAAAACAAGTCCACTGTATTAAAACCAATTTTTATCATGGTTTTATGAATTCATTGTCAGAGAATTATTCATTAAGCGGGGCAACATTTTTTAATGATAAAATACGTAATGAAATTGGATAACATGGATATATTAAAGTAAGCTATTGATGTTAAGATACTTATTACTTCGTTGTTGGTTCATTATAAAGGATAGTTGAAATGGAAATTCGTATAGATGATTTAAAAGGTAAAGAAGTTGCCCTTTTATTACAAGAACATCATGAAGATATGTTGGAGCATACCCCTGCTGAAAGTGTACACGCGTTAGATTTAACTGGACTAAAAGCGCCAGAAGTGACCTTTTGGAGTGCGTGGATAGATGGTGATCTTGCTGGCTGTGGCGCGATGAAAGTCATTGCAGCGGGTCATGCGGAGATAAAATCAATGCGCACAGATCGCTCTTATCTTCGACAAGGCGTTGCTCGACAATTATTAACCCATATTTTGGCGACAGCAAAAAATCAAGGTATTACTACTGTTAGCTTAGAAACGGGTACACCTGATTCGTTTATACCCGCTCAAAAATTATATCGAGATTTTGGTTTTAATGAATGTGCCCCTTTCGCTGATTATCGTGAAGATCCGTACAGTTTATATATGACTAAAGAACTCGGTTAATGATTTTAAATACTTGTTTAGGAAAAGCAGATGTCGATTAGAACGATTAAAGAAACTGATTGGGATGCAATTATGCAAATTCAGTCAGATGCCTATGCAAGTCATTTACATGAAGATCTAACTGTATTAAAAAGTAAATGGACTGCCTCTCCCACGAGCTGTTTTGTGTTCACTAACAGAGATTCTCGCGTATTAGGGTATTTATTGGCACATCCATGGTCGGGGGAACAAGCGCCGAAGCTAGGTGAGGCTGTTGTGATTGATACTAGCTATAGCGAAGTATATTTACATGATCTGGCTATTTCTGGTGATGCGAGAGGTTTAGGCATTGCCAGGCAACTTATTCTCCATTTTATCATCGCAATGCAAAATTTTGGCTGTCAGCGACTATTATTAACTGCGGTACAAGACTCGGCGTCATTTTGGCACCTATATGGTTTTAGTAGCCTTGAGCATATCTCGGTATGTCCAAGTTACGGTCAAGGCGCTAAATTGATGGTATTAACGATACAAGCCCATTCTAAGCTTCACTCTAAATAGCACTTTCACTAAGTACCATAGCACCTTTAAGCACGTTATATATTATGGCACTGGATATCACGGTGAATAATATTCCGGTAAATAAGCTGATTGCTGGTGCTGCTTTTTTCATACGTTGTTGAATAACTGGTTTCGATAGCATCAATGCGATAAATACAAACCATATTAATGATAATACCAGAATGATAATCGTAGCTGACAATTTAGTCATTAGGTTAACATCTGGGGTTATCATTGCCGAGAATAAAACAATGAAAAACACCATCGCTTTTGGGTTTAGTAAATTAGTCCACAAGCCTTGCATAAAACCTTGTTTGGGTGTCAATTGGTTTAATTTTAGCTGATTATTGTCAATCGAGACACTCGTTTTCCAATGCTTTGACGCATCTTTTAATGCACAGAATCCCATCCATCCTAAATAAGTTGCTCCGATTATTTGTACTATTATATACAAGGATTCTGAACTTTTAATTATCAGACTCACCCCTGTTACACCTAAAGTAGTATGAATTAAAATCGCAATAGAAATACCGACAGCAGAGGCAATGGCAGTTCTTCTTGATTCCTGGCTAGCTAGTTTGACTACTAAAGCAACGTCTGGACCTGGGCTAGCTAATCCGACAGCGTGAATAATAGCGAGTGATAACAACAGTTCGATGTTCATAGAGCAATCCTTAAATGTAAATTCTGCCGCTATATTGCTGTTTAAATGAGGTGGATTATAGGAAAAAATTGCAGAGTAGATACCAGTCTTGATTAATCAACATAATAACAGCCTGTTAATACATCTAAATTAGTTATGTCTATTTGTGATAATGATCAAGTTAATTAATCAATATCGTATCTAATGATAATGAATCTCATTACCATTAGTATCTGTTAGGGAAAATAATGGATATCAGTAATGACTAATACGACAAGATGTAAATTATGCAAAGAGGAATTAGAGACCAACACAAATATTTGTGAGGGATGCAATCATGACAGTGAAAATGAACCCTCTCGTGAAGACCGTCGACAATTAATGCTTCAATATTCTTTTATTATTTTTGGCTTATTATCTATACCTCTCATGTTAATTAATGATTGGCTAGGCTGGATTGATATTAAGAGAGAATGGTCAACATACTTTTTTGGTTATATTGTGCTGTCTTCAGCGGTCATATTTATCTCATTGATTACTTTCTTATGTTGGAATAAATTTGTGAACACTGAAAAATGTGAGAGCGGTACTCGTGCAGTTAAATAACACGTAGCAGAAATAGAAACGTACTTAAATCAGTCTGTGCTGTAAGCCGTTACATATTCGGCTATCTGGAAGTCGGCAACATCGGTAATGTGGTTGTTCTTTCAGCTTATCCTAGAACACAGCTTGTGTCTTAAATAACTAAAGTACACGACGTTGAAAGTGGGATGGGGTAATAAGGTAGGCATTCTTGAACGCTTTATTAAAATGGCTTTGATCGAAAAAACCAACCTGATAAGCAACATCTGACACATTACCGCCTTTCATTAACGCCTTTTTCGCATACTCTAATCGTACTCTTTTTAAATATGCATGCGGTGTTATTCCCATCGATTGTTTAAACTGACGTAGGAATTGAAATTTACTTAAATCAAGTTGCAGTGCTAACTCATCTAACTGAAATGACTGTCCGGGTTCATCGTGGAATAGCGCTTTAATATAATCGAGCTGCTGCGCTGATAGCTGTTTGATTGATACGTGCTGCTGTGTCGGAATTCCACCATTGTGGATAAACAATTCTGTGATGAACGCCATCATAGTTGCTTCTATGTGTAGCTGTACAGAAACATCTTGCTCTGTGGTTAAGAGTTTATGTAGATGTAAGAAGGCATGCGATAGCGTCGGATTGTTTATAAGTGGCGCATTAAAAAAGGTTTCTGCCTGATTCATTTCTCGGCTAATCTCGTTAACATAATCAACGGGTAATGCCATTACATGTGATTGATAACCACCAAGCGTAATGTTCTCGCCATTGTGTGCTTCGTCTGGGTTTAGCGTAGATAGAAAACCAGGTGCAAGGTGATATTGTGTACCCTTATGCAGATATTGCTGGCAACCACTGGTTACAATCCCAATGTGATAATCAAGATGAATGTGCGGTTCGAAAGAAAAATTTTCAACATTCGCTGAGCTTAGTTCTATATTGGGTAATACAGGGTTATGCCAGTATTCAATTTTTTCTTGTCCCATCGTGTTTACCTATTCCACCAACCTACATCACCTTAATCTGCATATTAACAGCGCGGTGTTGGCGGTGATAGTAAATAATTGCATAAATATTATTTTTGTATAGACCAAGATTAATCTGTGTTTAAACGTTGAATATCACAGATATAACCTTTGCTTTAAAATTGCGTTGTAATTGTTGTGCAACTGTCTCGTTTTGCTGTCATGGTCCTTATTAAGGGGCTGTAGGTATTACAGCCTCATCATAAATAATAGAAGGAACGCTATTTATGTCAACATCTGAAGTTACGCGTAATCAACTGCAACGGAATATGCAATCAAATAATATTTTCGAACAAAACCTACCTATGACCCATGCGAATTATGCAGCATTAACCCCCATTTCTTTTTTAGAACGTTCTGCATTTGTTTATCCCAACCATACTGCGACGGTGAATGGTGACATTCGTCATACTTGGTCAGATGTATACCAACGCTGTTGTCATTTTGCCAGCGCGTTGAGCAAACGCGGGTTCGGTAAAGGGGATACCGTGTCGATCATCGCTCCGAACATTAATGAGCACTTTGAAGCACATTTTTCTGTACCTATGTCAGGTGCGGTATTGAACTCGATTAACACACGTTTAGACGCTGAATCAATAGCATTTATTCTTACACATGCGGAAACCAAGGTGTTGATCACTGACCGTGAGTTCAGCACTGTTGTCCAGCAAGCAATAAATAAGTTGGTTCATAAACCTTTGGTGATTGATATTGATGATCCTGCTTTTGATGGCGGTGAATTTATCGGTGACTTAACTTATGAGCAATTCTTAGCGGAAGGCGATGATGACTTTACTTGGGTAAGACCTGATGATGAATGGGATGCTATTTCACTTAATTATACCTCGGGCACAACAGGTGATCCAAAAGGGGTTGTTTATCATTATCGCGGTGCATATTTAAATGCGGTCAGTAATATTTTATCGTGGGAAATGGGTGCTCATCCTGTGTATTTATGGACGCTACCCATGTTTCATTGTAATGGTTGGTGTTTTCCATGGGCGATTGCTGCCACTGCAGGCGTGAGTATCAGTGTCCGCCATGTACGCGCAGATGCTATTTATGATTTAATTAGAGCTGAAACAGTGACACATTTTTGTGGTGCTCCAATTGTATTAAACATGCTTAATGGCGCGGACAAATCACTTAAAACGGGTATTGAACACGAAGTAAAAGTGATGACCGCAGGTGCGCCACCACCTGCGTCTGTGATTGAGGGCATGGAGGCATCAGGTTTTAAAGTGACCCATGTTTATGGACTAACAGAAACGTATGGACCTTCTGTTGTTTGTGCATGGCACGATGAATGGAATGATAAAACCAGTGAACAACAAGCGCGTTTAAAAGCGCGCCAAGGTGTTCGTTCACCTTTGCTTGATGAACTAATGGTCGCCGATCCCATTACGCTAGAGCCAGTAGTAAAGGATGGCAAAGCAATAGGCGAAATTTTTATGCGAGGTAATTTGGTAATGAAAGGTTACCTGAAAAACCCAGCGACAACACAAGCGGCTTTTGCTGGAGATTGGTTCCACTCGGGTGATTTAGCTGTATGGCACGAAGATGGTTATGTCGAGATTAAAGATCGATCTAAAGATGTAATTATTTCTGGCGGCGAAAACATTTCGAGTATTGAAGTTGAAGATATTCTTTATCGCCATCCAAAAATACAAGATGTCGCAGTTGTGGCAAAAAAAGATGAGAAGTGGGGTGAAACACCTTGTGCTTTTATTACCCCAATGCCAGATGTTGATATCACATCGCAAGAAATCATACTCTTTTGTCGTGATAATATGGCGCATTTTAAAACACCAAAAACCATTGTATTTGGTGAGTTACCAAAAACATCGACAGGTAAAGTCCAAAAATTCCTATTACGAGAACAGGCAAATAATTTGATTATGGAAAATGAGAATAGCCCTGCATAAAAGTCTATTGTGTTATCTGTAGCCCCGCCATGATCGATACCTGAACCATTTTCCCCAAATGTTGCGCGTGATAGAAAAGCGCGCCACTTGCTCATGGGATATCCTTATGTGTGTTTATACCCATAAATATGTAAATTTGGTGTGACCTATGTTGTATTATGGTTAACAATACTTTACATCGGTATGAAGCCTATGTATTGTCCATACCACTGATTTTCAAGGTTTAAGTAGTTTAGTTATCTGTATTCTAGTTATAACTTGGGTAAATAAACTGCTTTCGATATATCAAGGATTAATGCGTGTTAAATATTAAGAATAGTCAATCTCATTCTCAAATCGATTTAGATGCTAGCAGTTGGAGTGCACATGATACCAAGTGGACAATTAGTTTATTTGGTACTGCTGTAGGGGCTGGCATATTGTTTTTACCTATCAATATAGGTGCTGGTGGATTCTGGCCGCTTATCATAATGGCATTGCTTGCGGGCCCGATGACTTTTTTCGCGCATAGGGGCTTATCTCGATTTGTACTGTCATCGAAGAATCCCGAAGCTGATTTTACCGATGTTGTTGAAGAACATTTTGGTCACAATGCGGGTCGTATTATCTCTATTCTGTATTTTTTATCTATTTATCCTATCTTACTAATTTATGGTGTAGGGTTAACCAATACAGTCGATAGCTTTATCGTTAATCAGCTTGGTTTAGCATCTCCTTCACGTGTGTTGTTATCCGGTATATTGGTTGCTGGCATGGTGAGCGTGATGATGGGGGGAGAGAAGTTAGTACTCAAAGCGTTTGGGATCATCGTTTATCCATTGGTGCTTATTCTTGCTGGACTGTCAATTTACATGATCCAAGATTGGCAAGTGCCTGACATATCAATGGCAACGGATATGGGTGAATTCTCGCGTACATTATGGTTAGCCGTACCAGTCACTGTATTTGCGTTTAGTCATGCCGCAGCTATCTCTAGCTTTTCCACGGCACAAAAGCGCCATTATGGTAAACAAGCTGGGGAAAAATCAGAACAGATCCTTAAACGTACCTCAATCATGCTTATTTCGTTCGTCGTATTTTTTGTTTTCTCCTGTGTGTTTAGCCTAACACCTGCGCAGTTGTTGGAAGCTAAAGTACAAAATATATCTGTTTTATCGTATCTTGCAAATGTGAAAGATAATGCGTTAATTGCTTCTTTAGGTCCGTTAATTGCTTTCATTGCCATTACATCTTCATTTTTTGGGCATTTCTTAGGCGCTCGTGAAGGCTTAAATGGTTTGATACGTAAACAAGTAAACATGACGCCTGCAGCGACTAACAAGCTGACTATTTTTATACTGTTTATCAGTATCTGGATTGTGTCAGTAATGAACCCAAGTATTTTAAATATGATGGAAATATTTTCGGGACCGGTTATTGCGATGATCTTGTTTGTGATGCCTATGTACGCGGTATCTAAAGTTGAAGCATTGGCTAAATACCGTGGTGCCTTAAGTAATATTTTCGTTACCATCATGGGGTTGATTGCAATCTCTGCGCTTCTATTTAGCGTCTTTTTGTAGAGGCTACGTAATTATAAGATAAAGCGTTTTTAGTTTCGTGGAGAGGGACTCAATTGTATGTGCTGAAATGGAACATACAATTGAGTTCTGGCTTACTTATTAAGCGCTATTATGACGTGGCTTGAATACCCGCTAAACGTGGTAACTTGCCTTTTAGTGCCGTAATGTGCACAGTTTTATTGGTGAGATAATCATTTAAACCATTATTACGTAATAGACAGGCTGGGCAGTCGCCACAACCTTTACCCACAACACCGTTATAACACGTCAGTGATTGGTGAGTCACGAAATCAAGTTCATTATGCAAGTCTGCAAGCGCCCATGTTTCTGCTTTGTTCAACCACATTAATGGCGTCTCAAATTTAAAGTCTTTAGCCATACCTAGGTTACAAGCTTGATTAATTGACTTGATAAACTCATCTCGGCAATCAGGGTAGCCAGAAAAGTCAGTTTCACATACACCGGTAATCACTGTGTTAGCACCGACTTGGTAAGCGTAAATGCTCGCCAGTGTCATGAATAAAATATTACGGCCCGGTACGAACGAATTCGGTAAACCATTGTCCATTAACTCGTGAGAAACAGCGATATCGTCACTAGTCAGAGAGCTAATTGCCAATTCACTAAGCAGATCAACATTGATGATTTTATGATTTTTCACACCGAAATAAGCCGCTGTTTTTTTCGCTACCTCGATCTCTTGGCTATGGCGTTGACCATAATCAAAGGTAATACAATCGACGCTATCATAACGTTGTAAGGCATCAACTAAACAGGTAGTACTATCCTGACCACCACTGAATACTAATACCGCTTTGTTTGCTGTCTGCTGTGACATTTTTTGTCCTTTATCTATTTTAATGAGGCGATAATAGCACAGGTATATTCAAACAAGGTTAAATCGGTTGTTAAAATCGCTTAAACAATTACCTGCCAGTGGTTAAAAAAAAACGGCGTAATAGCACCTATGCAGGAGGATTTTGTTTCGGTAGAATGTGATAACTGCTGTATAAAAATATAGTGATATTTATATACAGTATTCAATTTTATGTATAAGTCGGCTGTTGCTGGCTTTTTGTTTTTATTGGTAAGTACAAGCATGTCAGACAATATTGAAAACGCGCGAGTAGAACCGCGAGAACCGCGAGATCCTCGTTTACAAATCGTTTCGGAAGCCGAACAAGGCAGTCCTTTCTCTCAGCTGGCTGCTGCGGATATGTTTTATGCGCGAGGTACTTATGAAGATGCTTTTTACTGGTACAGTATCGCAGTGCGTTCGTTTACCAGTAATCCAACTGCTTTTTCTGCCGAAGTGATTAAATACGAAATGTCAGCAGCAGAGTATAATCTCGCGGCCATGTTTTTTAATGGTTTAGGCACTGATTCAGATAAAAAACAAGCATTTAAATTATATGCAGAAGCGGGACGCAAGCGACATTTAGCAGCGCAAGTACAATTGGGCATGATGTATGTTTATGCCGAAGGTATTCAGCAACATTATGGTTTAGGTTATGCGTGGCTTTATGCTGCAGAATTAAATGGTGAAAACAGCAAAGACGTGAAAAAAGTGCTAAAAATGATCGAAGGTAAAATGGATCGTAAATCGCTTGATAACGCACGTAAAATGTCGGAACAATGGATCGATGAAGCTGTTTTAGAAAAATTAGCGCAACGTAAGAAAACGCGTTTTGCTTTTATTAGTAATTGGTTTAAGAAATCAGTCTAGCCTCTGCTTACGCCGATTTAAATGACTGATATTTTCTAAATATCCCTTAATCAGTCCTTTCATGATAAGGGATAAAGCTTAATATTTGTTGATCAAATACTGTCGACGATAAATACCCCAATGTTATCCCTTCGCGGGCCTTACCTGTTATCTAGATATCCCGTCCCATGGTCAATAGCATACTTTGGTACCTACCACTCTCGTAAAAAATCAATAAAAGCTCTCACTTTTTCAGGAACGTAACGAGTATTAGGATAGATTGCATAAATATTCTGTAATGGAAAAATATACTCAGGGAGTAAATGAATGAGTTGGCCTTGCTCTAATGCTGGATGTACAAGCCATTCGGGTATTAGTGCGATGCCCGTCCCATTTAATGTAAAGGCTAACAGTGCGCTAGCGCTATCAGCAGTGATGGTTGAAGGACTTTTGACATTGAGTAATACAGTTTCTTTTTGTGGTGTTGTTACTTGCCAACTCAGTGGCGATTTTAAGCGACTGTTAGTGATCCAATTAGCTTGCGCTAAGTCAGATAACGTATTTATGTTATTCGTTGCGAGATAATTTGGAGAGCTGACAGGAAAAATAGCAAAATTATCAATATATGCCGCGTGATAATTTGAATCGGCCAATTCACCCAAGCGAATAGCGATGTCAAAATATTCGGCAATTAAATCAGCATGCTTGGATGATGAAATGTAATTAATATGTAATTTAGGGTGTTTTTTTGCGAATGCAGCCAGCGCTGGTACAACTTTGTGTGCACCATACTCAGGAGTACTTGTAACACGTAGCACACCACTTAAACCATGATGATCGTGACGTACATCGTTCAAAATGTGCTCTGCATCCGCTAATAAGCGCAGGCTATTTTGATAGAAATGTTTACCGGGTTCTGTGAGTGAAATTTTTCGCGTACTACGCCTCAATAAAGAAACGCCCAGTTCAGCTTCTAGTTGTTTGACATTGAAGCTAACGACAGCCTTGCTCTGATCCAACACCTCTGCCGCTGCAGTAAAACTTCCGGCTTCGACCACTGCAGTGAAGATCTTCATCCTTTGTAAGTTAAGCATGTGCCTCTCGTTAACTGTCAAATTATTTTTGACAGTGTAAGTGACTATACCCTATTTATCCACTTTGATTTCAGATTTAGACTACATATCTTTCGTGTGTAGGAGGTTTTATGCAATATCGTACTAAAGTTGCCATTGTTTATTTACTGGGGTTTTTTATCGATCTCATTAATATGTTTATTACTAATGTAGCTTATCCCGCGATAGGCCAGGCACTGAATACGAGCGTTGATCAATTGACTTGGGTAAGTACGAGTTACATTTTGGGATTGATATTAGTGACACCAATTAGTGCTTGGTTAGCACAGCGTATTGGCGGGCGTCGAGTATTTTTGTTATCGCTCACTTTATTTTTTGTGACGACAACACTGGCTGGTTTTGCTAACTCTATCGAACTTCTGATTGGATTACGTTTACTTCAAGGTTTAAGTGGTGGTTTGTTAATTCCGATAGGGCAGACTCTCACCTACCAACTTTATGCGAGTCATGAACGCGCACGTCTTTCTTCTATCATTATGTTAGTCGGTTTATTAGCGCCGGCCCTTTCTCCGGCTCTCGGTGGCATTATTGTTGATCAGTTAAATTGGCGGTGGGTATTTTTTGTTAACTTACCACTGACATTGATTGCTTTAGTGCTTGCTTTTGTATGGCTGCGTAGGGATAAAGTGTCATTTTCGAAAGATAACCACTTTTTTGATGCTCGAGGACTCGTTATTGCAAGTGTGGGATTAACGCTGTTACTACTCGGTTTAGACTGGTTAGCCGCCCCCAATAACCGACTAGGTGCACTTATATTGTTAGTGACAGCTGTTGTGGTATTGGTTTATTACGTGCGCCATAGTTTCCGTCATCCTAAGCCATTACTTGATTTGGGATTAATTCGTAATCCATTACTTCGAATTTCGATGATAATTTATTTATTTATTCCAGGTGTATTTATGGGCGTTAATTTAATCGCAATGATGTACCTTCAAACGCAGTTGGGTATGTCAGCGTCATCGGTTGGTGTACTGATGGTACCGTGGTCACTGTCAGCATTTTTAGCCATTATGCTTGTAGGCAAATTATTTAATTATTGTGGTCCTAAGCCTTTATTTATTTTGGGGTGTTTGGTTCAAGGTATTGGTATTTTATGTTTATCTCAAATAACCACGGTGGATCAACCGCTGCTATTGTTGGTTTCTTTTTCATTAATGGGTTTTGGTGGTGCTTTATGTAGTAGTACTGCCCAGAGTTCTGCTTTTTTAACTATTGATGGTGCATCGTTGGCTGATGCTAGTGCAATTTGGAATATTAATCGCCAGTTTAGTTTTTGTTTTGGGGTGGCATTGATGAGTTTGATGCTGCAGCTACTACAAATAACAGTTGATAGCTTAAGTGCTTATCGAATCAGTTTTTATATCGCGGCGGCTGTTACTGCCGTGCCATTTTTGCTTTGTTTATATATTGATAACAGAGCTGTCTTGAAAAAAATAAACGCTTAAAAGGAAATAGTATGAACCGTTTTTTTAATGAACTTGTCGATACACATGTAAAAATCGAGAATTGGCTTGGGCAAGGTAAAGGTGATCTTGAAGCGTTACTTTCACGTTTTGATAGGAACTTTACGATGATCACCACCAATGGTAATAAGTTAGATTTTCTTACTTTGGAAGCATTTTTTCAGAATAATTGCGGTACAAAGGATGGGCTCAAAATTGTTATGGATAAAATGGAGATATTAGCAGAGTGGTCACAAGGGGCTTTGGTGAGTTATGTTGAACGTCAAATTTTGCCTAACAACATCGAGTCATTGAGGCATTCAACTGTTTTATTGACGCTCGAAGGAGATGAAGTTTTATGGCGTCACCTTCATGAGACACCTGCGTCTGAATCATAGTTACAGCGATTGAGGCTAAGCCTGTTAAAATGACTTAAGTCTTCTAAACTTAACTTATCAGTACTAACATGATGGGTGATGAAGTGGACTTAAGTAATTTTGAAAAAATGGATACCGCGATCTTACTCGGTATTGTTAATGAAAAACTGCGATTAGAATGTACCGATCTACATGATCTTTCTGCATGTTATGAAATGCCTACCGAAGCGCTCGCAAATAAATTAGACACACTTGGTTATCATTACGATACAAAAACTAATCAATTTAAAAATTTTTAGCCAAGGGACGATTGTTAGTATTTTACTATTTGTAAGCAGCTCCTTATACTGGCTTGATGATAATTAGTTTGTTATCAAATCAAATAGCCAATTAGGAGGGCGCATGTTTAAACAAATTTTACCTTTAGTCGTATTATCATCCTTAGTTGTAGGGTGCACGGCATCGCCAACGGGCCGTAATCAGATGTTATTGTATTCATCGAGTGATATGACGCAACTTGGTGCGCAATCGTTCGATCAAATTAAACAGCAAGAAAAAATTAATACCGATCCTAAACTGAACAATTACGTGCAATGTATTGCTGATACCTTGACGCATTATGTCGATCAGCCAACCAATTGGGATGTGGTTATTTTTGATAGTCCACAAGTGAATGCCTTTGCCTTACCGGGTGGTCATATTGGTGTGTATACCGGCTTATTAAAAGTAGCGAAAACACCGTCACAATTAGCGGCTGTAATGGGGCATGAAATTGTTCACGTCACTGCAAACCACAGTAACGAACGACTATCACAATCAAAAATAACCAATTTTGGCTTACAGGTGACTGATTATGCGTTGCAAAATCAAGCGTATAAAGACACTGCAATGCAAGCGTTAGGCTTAGGGCTGCAATATGGTGTGGTGTTACCGTACGGACGTACCCAAGAATCGGAAGCCGATATCGTTGGATTAGAATTGATGGCGAAAGCGGGATTTGATCCAGAAGAAAGCGTGGTATTGTGGCAAAATATGGCTGCTGCATCAGACGGTAAGCAACCGCCAGAGCTATTATCAACGCATCCATCACACGATACGCGTATCAAAGATTTACGTAACGCAATCGCAAAATTACCTGCTGAATATCGCCAACCTAAAGAATTGAGCTGTAAATATTGATAGGCAAATAAGTCATGCTTCTAACACAATAATATTTACGTTTTTTTATTGAAAATGAGGCTTTTAAATTTGTGCTTAATTACTTTTTCTACCGTTAATGGTCGGTTGGTACTTTTTGTAATTAATTGCTGAATGTCTTTAGGCGTGATTTCAGAGAAACCATCATGTGCCATTAATATCTTACTGATGTTAAGTTGCAATAGTTTGTTGAGTGATTGCTTGTAGGCCTTAGGCTGATAAATAGGGAAGGGTGAGGTGAACTTGTTTTTGAGTTTTAAGATCATATCCCCCACATACATTTGTCGTGTTGGCTGATGTAAAAAAGATAAATCCCGATCGGTATGCCCAGGGGTAAAATGTACCATCCAGTCGCTAAAACCAGGTACACAAGTTTCGTGTTGTAAAATAATATCGGGCTTAAGGTCGGGGTGATAATAAATGTTACGGATATTTTTACCTTTACGATGTGCAACATATAAAGACAGCATGATATCAATAGTATGCGCGACTCGGCCATTAAATCCTTGATACCACTGACGTTCAAATCCAACTGACGCAATTTTACAGCCAAATTTTTTACGTAATAAGTGTGCACCGCCAGCATGGTCGGGGTGCATATGTGATACCAACACTAATGTTAAGTCATTCATTTCACGTTGCAGTGTTTCGGTAATGAAGGCTTTGATCACGGGTACATCACATCGACAGCCGCCATCAAGTAATAATAACTTGTCAGGATACTCGACTAACAGAATAGTTTGAATATAGCCTTCAATATGATGTATTTGCATAAACAATACTTCTTTTTTAAGTGTTTAGTTATTTGGCTATTCTCGCACAAATCCACTGTTATGTTAATTTTTTGTAACTTAAGTGATTAGGGCTAAAACAACTGGAAGTAAAACCAGTATTTATCTACACTAGCGGTAGCTTACATTTACCGCTAGGAAACAAACGTTTCATGAAAATACTGCACACCTCCGATTGGCATCTTGGCCAGCATTTCATCACAAAAAGTCGCGCTAACGAACACAGCTGTTTTATGGCTTGGTTACTCGAACAGGTAGAACAGCATCAAGTAGATGCAGTTATTGTCGCGGGTGATATTTTTGATACCGGCACACCGCCAAGTTATGCGCGTGAGTTATACAATAGTTTTGTTGTTGCCATGAGTAAAGTGCAGTGTCAGTTAATTATTCTAGCGGGTAATCATGATTCTGTGGCGACGTTAAATGAATCAAAGCAATTATTGTCGCAGCTTAATACCCGAGTTATCTCGAGTGTGTCACTTGATTTAGAGCAGCAGGTGCTAGAGTTAAAGGATCGCCAAGGTGAAGTGGGGGCATTGCTTTGTGCGGTACCGTTTATTCGCCCCCGCGACGTGATGCAAAGTGAAGCATGGCAATCAGGCGCTGAAAAACAGCAGCGTTTAGGTGCGGCAATTACCGAGCATTACAGTAATTTGTATCAACTCGCTAAGCAAAAGCGTGAACAACTTGGGTTCGCAGTGCCGATTATTGCCACGGGTCATTTAACTGCGCTGGGTGTATCGGTCACAGAGTCGGTGCGCGATATCTATATTGGTACACTGGAAGCATTCCCTGCGAATCAATTTCCTGCCGCTGATTACATTGCCCTTGGTCATATTCACCGTGCGCAGAAGGTCGCAAAATCAGATCATATCCGTTACAGCGGTTCACCAATCCCCCTTAGTTTTGATGAAGTAAAAAATTTGAAGAGCGTAAACTTAGTGAGTTTTGCTAAAGGGGCGTTAGAGGATGTTACCGAACTGACCATCCCACAATTCCAACCGATGCAAGTACTTAAAGGCAACCTTGAAAGTATTGAAGCACAATTAGCCGAGTTTAAAACACACGATGATGAGCTTCCGGTATGGCTGAGCATTGAAGTGCAAGAGCAAGATTATTTAACCGATTTACAAACCCGCATTGAAATGATGACCACAGACTTGCCTGTTGAAGTCTTACAAGTGCGCCGAGCCCGTAAAGACAGAGAGCAGCATTTGCATAGCCAAGTTAAAGAAACCTTATCAGAATTGTCTGTGAATGATGTTTTCCAACGTTGTTTAGAAGGCGTTGAGTTTACGACAGATGCGGAAATTGCCCGTAAATCACGTATTGAACTCGCCTTTAGCCAAATCGTTGAGCAAGTAGAGCATGCGACACAGGAGGACAAATAATGAAGATCAAACGTCTTTCCTTTAAAAATATTAACTCGTTAAAAGGCGAGTGGCAGCTTAATTTTGACCAAGAACCGTTTTTAAGTAATGGTCTATTTGCGATCACAGGTCCTACAGGTGCCGGTAAAACCACCATCCTCGATGCGATCTGTTTGGCCTTGTATCACGAGACGCCACGCTTAGCGATATCGAAATCGCAAAACGAGGTGATGACGCGTAATACCGCAGAGTGTGCCGCAGAAGTTGAATTTGAAGTGCAAGGTAAAGGTTACCGCGCCAGCTGGAGTCAGCGCCGAGCTAAAAACAGTCCGCAGGGCAATTTACAAGAGATGAAGGTAGAACTGGCTGAAGTTGTATCGGGTAATATTCTGGCAAGCCAAGTGAAATTGAAAAAGCAGCTGGTGGCGGAAATCACCGGACTCGATTTTTCACGTTTCCGTAAATCTATGCTGTTGTCACAAGGTGAGTTTGCCGCGTTTTTGAATGCGCCCGCTAACGATCGTGCCGAGTTATTAGAAGAACTGACAGGTACAGAAATTTACGGTCAGATCTCACAAGCGGTATTTGAAAGTCATAACCTAGCCAAAGCGGAATTAGATAAACTCCGTGCGAAAGCAGACGGGGTTAACTTACTCAGTGACGAGCAACGTACTGAGATCGTCTGTGAGCAAACTAGGGTAGAAAGTTTAGTGACTGACCTTAGCCAACAGCAAACCAGTTTACAGCAGAAAAAGCAGTGGCGCGAGCAGCTTGAAAAAGCACAAGTCAGTGCTACAGAAGCACAACTCAGCTTAGCGAATGCAGAGCAAGAAACAGTAAACCAACAGCTTGAATTAGAACAATTAGAAAAGGCTGAACCAGCGGAAGCGTTGCGTTTACCTTTTACTCATTTAACGCAGGCAAATACCAAGCTAGCGGAATTAGAACAAAAGCAACACGCATTGCAAGCGTCAGTGATTTCTGCTCAAACAGCTGTCGCGGATAACCAGCTGAAACTGCAGTCTAGCCAAGCACAACTTGATGCCAGTAAACAGCAAAACCAAGCTCAAGAAATATTAATCAATGAGCAGATCATACCATTGGATAATGAGTGTGCGCAGTTGACCAAAGAACAACTGCAATTTAAGTCGCAACAGCAACAACAAAATAGTGAACTGCAGACCACGCAACAGAGTCTAGCCGCATTAACGCAAACAGCCGAAACCGCTAAAGCGACAGTCAACGCATGCCAAGCGTATCAGCAACAACATGCACAAGATGCGCAGTTGAGTACCCGATTACCGTTATGGCAAAGTCAGATACAGCAATGTAATCAACAACAAGCTAATGTCGCGACACTGCAGCAGCAAGTGATTGCTAACCAGCAGTCGCTACAGCAAAGTTTAACAGCGCAACAGCAGCTAGCGAATAACGTGACGGCCAATATTGAACGTGAGCAGTCGGTGAAAGAGGCCGTTAATCAAGCGCTGCAGCAAGTCTCTAATTTACTCGCGGGTGATGATTTAGCTGATCTTGAACAGGCCTTTAGTCAGCAATCACGCTTACAGGGTATTGTTGAGCAGTTACCCAGTTTACAACAGCGTTACCTGACTGAGTCGCAAGAGTTTGATGTTAATCAAGCAAGTATAACGGGACTACAGCAACAACTTGCCGATATTAATGTCGAGATCACCGCCAAGCGCGACTTGTTTAAAACCAAAAAGAACGAGTTAAATGATGTTCAGCGTTTATTAGAACAAGAACAGAAAATTGCCAGTCTAGAACAATTACGCAGTCAGTTAGAACCGGGGCAAGCGTGTCAGTTATGTGGTTCGACAGCGCATCCGCTAGTGGAAGAGTACCAGCATATTGCCGACTCGTTGACAGTACAGCGTAAAATCCAATTAGAGCTGGACTTAAAACAGATTGAAACCGATGGCGGTGAGCTTAAAAACCGTTTGGTCGAAGCAAATACCAAACTTGAACACTGTCATCGTCGTAACTGCACATTACAGCCGCAACTAGCATCTTTGACTGCCCAATGGCAGGATTATACTCAGCAACTGAATACCAACCTTATGATTGAGGATAGCGCCAATACGCAGGCATTTATCCAGCAGCAAGGCCTGCAATTAACGCAGTTGTCACAACGTATTCAAGCGTTGAAAACAGTGAACATGCAATTACAAAGTGCGCAACAGGGATTGACTGAATTTGATAAAAACAGTGCACAGCTACAACATCAAATTGAATTGGTAAATCGCGATGTAAAGGCAACACAAGACGCTGAGCAGAAACTAACACAAGAAGTGCAGCAACAAGCGCAGGTATTAACCGAATTACAACAAGCGTTGACCAATAGCGTGACAGAGCTAGGACTTACATTACCGGAATGGAGCCAACTAGATCACTGGTTAGTTCAGTGTCAGCAAGCACTACAAACCTGGGAACAGCAAGCGCAGTTGTTACAGTCAGCGAATGAGCAGTATGTCGCGGCAGAAAGTCAGTTAACGCCATTACGTGAACAGCTGGCTAAATTGGAATTAGCGATAACGCAGACCTTAGAAACTTTGTCTAGCTTGTCTGAGAACCTCACGGCTAAACAGCAGCAACGTCAGCAGTTATTTGGTCAGCGTAGCGTAGCAGATGCACGACAAACGATGCAGCAACAATTAACTGCCGTAGAACAAGCACATCAGGCATGTTCAACGCAAGATCATGCGTTATCGAATCAGTTGCATGCACAGCAAGGTGAGTTAACGACATTACAACAAGGTTTGACGCAGCAACAGCAAGAATCGAGTGATTGTTTAGCGACATGGCAGCAAGCGTTAGCGACGAGTCCTTTTGCCACAGAAGCAGAGTTTAATCAGGCGTTACTGCCTGCAGAGGAAAAGCAGCGTTTATTGGCGCTTAAATCACAATTGACCGTGAACTTAACACGTTGCCAGGTGTTATTTGAGCAAGCCAGTGAGCGTTTGCTAACACTGCAACAGACACAATTAACTGAATTGGATATTGCCACTATTGTTACTCAGTTAGACGAGATCACGACACAGTTAAATCAAGGTTTACAGCGTCAAGGTGAGTTGAAACAACGTCTTGCCGATGATACCGCACGTAGCGCTGATTTAGCTGACTTTTATCAGCAGATCAAAACCTGTGAAGCAGACTACGATGACAAAGCTTATCTACATAGCTTGATTGGCTCGAAAGATGGCAGTAAGTTCCGCCGCTTTGCTCAGGGGTTAACGTTAGATCATTTAGTGACTTTAGCCAACCAACAATTAAACCGTTTACACAGCCGTTACCAGTTGCAACGTAAGCTCGCATCAGGCAGCGAAGCCTTGGCTTTACAGGTGGTGGATACTTGGTTAGCCGATGCGGTGCGTGATACCAAAACCTTATCCGGCGGCGAAAGCTTCTTGGTTAGTTTAGCGCTGGCACTGGGTTTATCTGACTTGGTTAGCCACAAGACCAGTATTGACTCGCTATTCCTTGATGAAGGCTTTGGCACGTTAGATGCGGAGACTTTAGACATCGCCTTGGATGCGCTAGATAACTTGAATGCGTCAGGTAAGATGATTGGCGTTATCAGTCATGTTGAAGCCTTAAAAGAACGCATTCCAGTGCAAGTTAAAGTGAACAAGGGCAGTGGCTTAGGCCTGAGTTCATTTACTGTTGTGAGTTAGTTTAAGTTGTATTGATAGATGATGACATGAATGGCGACGGGCTTTGTACTATCGCTATAACCCCCTTCATTATCAATCGCGCCGTTTACCTTATTGTTTTAAATTGTTAGGGTATTGTTACTATATTTTCAACACAATAGGTAAAATTAATGAAATACGTTGTTTATTTGTCAGGTGAAATTCACAGTGATTGGCGCGAACAAATTATCAGTGGCTGCGAACAGAAAGGTCTGGATATTCAATTTACGTCAGCAATAACAAATCATGAAGCAAGTGATGCTGCTGGCGATTGTTTAGGTGAAGAAAGTACGTCATTTTGGCGAGATCATAAATCATCAAAAGTGAATGCTATTCGAATTCAAACGGCTATCAAAAATTGTGATCTTGCGGTCATACGCTTCGGTGAGAAATATAAGCAATGGAATGCTGCCTTTGATGCTGGTTACTGCGCTGCTTTAGGTAAACCTTATATTACCTTACATGACGAAAGCTTGATCCATGCTTTGAAAGAAGTTGATGGTTCCGCGCAATCTTGGGCAACAACACCAAATCAAATTGTGGAAATATTGACATACTTGGTCGCTAAGTAATAAATCTAAAATTCAACATATTAGGTTTGTCTGTGCCTACCGGTCGATGAGCGAATATATGGCCCTTTGTCTGCTATTTATCACCTTTGACGTACTCGGGGTGGACTATATGTGTACGATATCGTCAATTCAAAATATGTAGGTATTGTAGTGGTACAATATTCATCTTGCTATCTTAAATTGGTAAGGTGTTTTTCATAAATAAAATCGTTGTTGTGTGAAAAATACCACATAGGAGAATATGAATGATTGGATATGTAATGTTAGGGTCACAAAACATCGACGTTTCGCGTTATTTTTACAGCGCTTTAATGGACATGATGGGCGCTAAAAAAGTAGCCGATTCAAAAACATTTTTAGCTTGGAGTTTTGGTGAAGGAAAACCTACGCTAGCAATCGGTAACCCCTTTGATGGTGAAGATGCAAGTTATGGTAATGGCACTATGGTTGCTTTAAGTGTTTCTTCGACAGAAGAGGTCGATAAGCTGCATAAAAAAGCATTAGCCTTAGGCGGGCAAAATGAAGGCGACCCTGGTGTGCGTTCTGGTGGTTTCTATTGCGCCTATTTTAGAGACCTAGATGGTAATAAACTGAACTTTCATTGCAAACCTGAGGCAAGTAACTAACAAATTAAATAGGTGGCTGCCAATAGACTAAGATAGGTTCTAGTACCTATCTTAGCAATAATAACTTTTCTTTAGCCCCCTGCTATATATCACTACCACACATTATACTTGAAGGCAGTATTCTTCAGTTGTCGGATCTTATAAGCACGTCATTCTAAGTCTAAATTCAGTCGTTATTAATTATCACTTCTTCTTCAGCATTCACAAATATGAACGACCACGTTGTTTCTGAAACAAATACTGGGCACAACGTTGATCTAGTGATTGATTTTATAACAACTTCAGACGGGTCGATTATTGTCGAGAGCATTGCTGCAGGAAAGGTATATATTAATGTTGCATTTAATGAGGTTTGATTTGCTACCTTAGATGCATTAGATAACTTGAATGCGTCTGGTAAGATGATTGGCGATAGGCTTGGTACTGTCGCTATAATCCCGCCCCGTAATAATCCTTTTCAATAATCCCCCACTAATTGCTACTTAACAAAAATCAAATCTAAAGAGTGATCTATCCCTGATTTATAGGGTTTATATATTTACAATTGAGTACCTATTATGGAGTATGTTCGGCGTGAATTTACATATATTTACGTAAATTTACGTATGTTGCACTTTCTGTGTTTGTGTTACTTTCGCTTGTGGACCTAAATAATTATGATATCTCCGAATTCGCTTACCCGGATAAACAAATTAACGAGAGTTGCAGTACCTCTGTGTGTTGTGCTCCTGATTTCTGTTTATTTATACAACTTCAGCTCTGACGTTAGTTCAGTTCCATCTTCACCAGATCGGAGTTCGGACGATATTACTATTATGCCGGGGCTGATTGTGGTGAATAGCAATAACGAGTCAGCTTTGAATGAAGCGATTGAAGCGGCGATTTCAGACCGAAACTGTGGTGATGGTTGTGTTATTGATATTCGTGAAACAGGTAAGATTTCGCTAAGTCGTGCCTTAAACAAGATTGGGGATCTTAATCATCCGATTTGGTTACTAGGTAATAACAGTAGCAAAACTACAATCGACGCAGGTAGCTATGATCAGCATTTGTTTGTAGATAACAGTAAAGACGGTTTTTTCGCACTGCAAACTGTGGAACTAAACAATGGTTACGTAAAAGGTGGTGATGCGGCGGTTGGTGCTGGCGGAGGACTGGGTGCGGGTGGCGCCATGTTTGTCAATAATGGTCTAGTGATTTTAGAACATATAGCGGTAACTGATAATATTGCGAAAGAAGGTCTTTCAAGTGGGAGAGCGGGTAAAGGTGGCAATGGTGATGACAACGGACAATCACATCCCGGAAATGCAGGCTCTGATGGCGCACGTATGAACAGTGGGGCGACCTATGTGCCGAGCGACTCTGGCGGTGGTGGGAAAGGCCGTGGTGGTGACGTATGTGATCATCATGGTGCAAATCGCTGCCCAGCGCAGGAGAAGCAGCACGGGGGTAGTGGTGAGTTTGGACATGGTGCTGGCTCTGCCGGTGGTGGTGGTGGTGATCACGGCGGGACGCCTGACTCAGCACGTCATGGTGGAAATGGCGGTAAAGGCGGCTTTGGTGCTGGCGGCGGTGGCGGCGGTGGCGGCGGCCAAGATGACTGGGAGTTTGCTTCTAAGCCGGAACATGGTCGCGGTGGTGGTGGCGGATTGGGTGGTAAATTTGCTGGTGAAAAAGGGAGTGGTGGCTCAAACGGCAGCGACTCTGGTGGTGGCTCAGGCGGTTCCGGCGGTGATGGTGCTGGCCTAGGCGGTGGTATTTTTGTACGGGGTGACAATGGCGCGGAATTAATCGTTAATAACGCCAGTTTTAGCGGTAATCGTGCAGCTAATTCAGGCAATGCTATTTTTGTCTGGGACGGCTCAATAGGTACAGACCAAGATAATAACACCATTAACAACAATTCACCTACACTGAGCTTGTCCGTTGTAGACCTTTATGGTGCAGATCAAACACGCTTTGTAGAAGGTGAACGCGCTAATTTAGTCATTACTATTGATGGCAGCCTACCTAACCAAGGTGGCGCTAAAGTTCCAGTGTATTTATATCTCTCAGACCTTGATGGCCTAGCGGAAAAAGGTTCAGGTAATATCGAAACCGATAAGGGCGCAGATTTCGCTTGGAATGGCTCTAACTTAATCAAGCTTATGTTGCCAGCAGGTCAAGTTGGCAAATATTACGTGAGCTTGCCAGATGCCAGCGCCACCAACGAACTTGGCGTCTATAGCGGTATACAGTTGTATCTAGATAAAGTGCTAGAGGGCGACGAAAGCTTTACAGTGTCACTATTAGCAGGGCCTGACTATCAACTCGCCAACGATAACATCTCGCAAACAATTATTATCGAAGACGCCAACTATCAGGTGGAACTACTGCAAGACGCAGCGATGAATCACACCGCTATCTGTGATGCGGCAGATGCGTTAGAACAGCGTGCGCAAGCTCCAGAGATGGATTGTAAATCGGGCGGTCGAGCAAGTCGTATCGACGTGGATGACCTTAAAGGTTTAGGTTATGTGACCGTGCAAGCCAAGCGTCCGGTTAATTTCTTTCGCGATGGAAAAACCAGTGCCTTACCGGAAGATTGGGCAACTAACGTAAATAAGTATACAAGTTTTATTACTGGTGAATTATTTAATAATGCATTAGCGGGTGGTTTAACTGTACATTACAGCATTGTGGACAAACCGAGTGATGTACTCAGCAATCAAGTCAACTATAACAATGAACGATATGAAGGCATTGCAGGCGAATTGCCAGGTGAAAAAGGTGCTCAGGTGTTTAATGCCGTGGTTATTCCTGTTACGTCAGTTGAGTCGAAAGAAGAACAGGCACTACCACCGGGCTCCGCGCGTATTTATTTTAGCGCATTACCAGATGCCGTGAAAGACGCTACACAGACCTTTGCTTTATCGCTAGAGGCATTTCCTGAAGATCCTAGCTATGACCAGGATAATTTCTGTAACGACGACAATCAATCGGTCTGCAAAGTGTTATTTAACACGCCAGCGGGGAATTACCAATTTTATACGGTGACAGACGACAATACCGCCAATAATGTTAAATTAGCTGTGCACGATAGTGGTGAATTTACTGCAGAAATAGTGATTATCGACGCGATTAATGGCGAACCAGTGACGGATGATAATGACCTTCACAACCCGTTATTAATCGATGAAAGTGGTGGTTTGGCTTTTTGGGTTAAACTCGGCAGTCAACCCACTGCAAATGTAGTGGTTACGATAAATAACCAGGAACTAGCTTTTGGAGCCAAAACCTGGCATTTATATCAAGCTGTTAGTATTGCCGATGGTAATTGGGAACACTCAATCTCGGTTGCCGTAAGTAGTAGCGACAGTGAATATAGTGAGGAGCTTAACCGTACGTTGACACCAAGCGACAACCCAACTCGCTTTAAAATCAAAGAAGCGGCTATACCGCAAGTAAGTGCACGCCAAGTGCAGGTAGGCGTGCAAGCCACCATGGAAGACTATCGGGAAGGGTTTTTAGATTACCCACTCTTCAATGTTGTGCTGAGCCAGCCTTTACCTGTCGCCGTTGTGGCGAATGTTACGTCGGTCATAAACAGTAACACCAAAACCTATAAAGTTGCCATTCCAGCGTGGCAGCAAGTCGCGCAAGTGGCTATTCCTGTGGCAGACGATAGCTTAGTGAATGGTGATCGCGTACTGAGTGTTACCGTTAATTCGGTGGTAGACCAAAACGACGCTGTGTTAAGTAATATTCAAGTCAGCAGCATGCACACGGCGAAGATGCAAGTACAAGATGACGAGCAGGCGCGTATTTTAATCAGTCAGCATTTACCGGATTCCGCTTCCAAAGGCGACATGGTGCGCTTGCTGCCAGAGGTCGAGATCCTTGGGATCACCCCATCGGGTAACTTACAAGTACAGCAAAACGACAGTCGCATAAAAAATATTGTGATCACCCAAGTTAAGGACGGCCTTAATAATGAGGGGGGCAATATCACTCAGCATGGTTTGTTATACGAACTTGTGGCGAATAATCCGGGATCAACAGGCCAAACATTGGAGTCTGCACCTTCTGAAAATTTCAAGTACATAGTGTTACCAGAGCAACCTTACAAAGCACAAATCAACGACAGTGATGATCCGCTGACATTAGCTACCATTCCATCTAATCATATTGTGCGCCAGCGCGGAAGTATTACTGTCGATCAAACTGGCTGGTATATTTTCAGTTACCAGAAGCAAGGTAATCAGCGTGTTGAATTATGGATGAATACTATCGATGATTACAGTCAAAACAAAGGCTTGATTCTTCCTTATTTCAAAGATACAGATCACAATGGAATCCCTGATGAGAAACCTGTAGCAGAATCGGCATCCATTGAGCTAAAAGCGAATACGCGTTATTACCTCGAAGCCCTGTATGAAGCGCCAAGCATTGGGCCATTTCAAATAGTGCAAATGAACTATTCATATTCAGTCTCGGATCCAAATCAAACACGACAAGCTGGAGTGACACGCAACACTGCGACACCGATTCCAGTGGAATGGTTGTCGCCTGCGACGGTTGATGGAGGGTTTGTGGTGGAAGTGTATGAAAATATCGATACAGAATCCCTTGATGTATTTATGCAATCAGAAGCATTCACTCAAGGTGTGCCGAGTCGCATGGATATTCTGACGGACAAATTGGAGATCCCGGCAATAGATTGGAGTTCAAAGATTGGTCGACGTATTACGGTCAATATTACAGCACCGGAAAGTGGCGAATATCAGTTTGCGTTAGCATCAGATGGTGACGCAAAAATGTATCTGCTTGATGCTGACGGTAAACGTGAGGAGATCAGTTGGATTAAAGGCGTTGAAAAGTACGGTCGTTACAACATTGAAACTCAAAAAAATAATTATGTAGGTAGTCCAATGACTCGTGCCAAATTTACGTTGGAACGTTTTGGCGACAATATCTATGCCGATACCGAGTGGGAAATTGAATACACCATGGCAGATACTTCAAAAGGTACCCTGCCAAGGGGGAACCATAATACTGTCAGTATTTTCAAGGGTATGATTGATACTGACCATATTTGTCAAGATGATAACTTAACGTATTCTTCAGGTGGTGTAACATGGCAGGGAGAGGGCTCTGCGGTGATGGAAAATTCGTTGACGTTCAGTAATCCAGGCGATTGTGATCCTTTTTTTGATGGTTACGATGGTAAATCACTAACTCTGATTTTCCAAGATTTTCCTGACTATTATGCCCCGAAGGATTACACCAATATTATTCTCGATGGCCAGCAGTTGGACAAAGATCCTGATTATCCCGGTATCCGAGATTGGTATTGGGATGATGTAGCAGAAGGCGACGGAACTGCCGGCCAGCAAGCATCTCAGCAGCGCTCGGCGCTATTGACATTCACCCAAGGCAAAGAATATACCCTAGAAATAGTGCAAATTAACTCACGTGATGATGACCATTTGTCCGTGGCGTGGAAGCGCCCCAGTGCCGAAACTCTGGAAGTTATTGATGCCGCGAATATTTCATTCACGCGCCTTACCTTGCCTGTTACTTTGCTCGAAGCCTCTGGCGCGGGCGTTGAAACAAGCAGTAATGAGATTGAGCTGCGTTTGAGTGCCTCACCTTTCCTCTATAAAGGCGGTGAATATCAGGTAAGCTCGGTCACCTTGGCAGGTGATCCGGAAGGTCAAGCTGAAGGTGTTACGCCGCACCAAGCACCGGGTTGGTTGGAGTTCACCTCTGGTTTTTCGGCAAGCCTAGTCACAGACAGCATTCTGACTGTCGATAGTACGAGCAAGGTGGCGATTACATTGCAAGATCGCCCAACCGATCCTGCGGTTGTCAGTCTAAGCGTGGGCCAAACGCAGCGAATCGGCTTCCAGCTTGCTGGTAAGCCCGCAAACAATGCCAATATTGTTATCGATGTTACTATTGAATATCCAAAAACTAAAGCAGGTAACACCGCAGAATTGGGTCTTAAGTGTCAAGCTGGTGAGGGTGACAATTGTCAGCAGTTCACATTCACTTCGGATAACTGGTCTATTCCACAATACATTAATGTTACCGCAATCGCGGCAGGGCCTGTGGCAAATGTTGACTATGATCCTAGCTTGTCAAAAGCGACGGTGACTGCTACGCAGCGAAGCGAGTCAGAGACAGTTGATCAATTCAATACTGATACGATCACTATTCAAATTTACCCAAACACGACACAAAACGACACGGTTTATTTCGCTAAAGCCCGTGGCGAAGCCATCAAGAGTATTGGTTTTACCAATAAGACGCTGGAAAGCATTAAAATACATGATGCCCAAGGCAATGATCTTGGCTGGTTCTGGCGTTTGGAAAACGGTAAATTGCTGGGTTCAAAAATTGAAGATGGTGACTACAGTATTATCATTAGCGCCATGAGCGATGAAGAAGCTGCTGGGCTAAACATAACATCTGTTCCAGTGGATATAGATCCAGTGACGTTCACCGCCGCTGTTGAGCTTAATGAGCAATATTATACTGACATTGGTGATATTCGTGATGTGGTTACTGTGTCGGGCATTCAGTGGGTGATCAATACAGACCAGCAAGGTGCACTTGGCACTTTGGTTATTAACGCCGGCCAGCCAGGGCTAACCTTAGCCAGTCAGTTAGTTAGTACAAGCGTTGAAAATTTCGCCGACCTGGAGTATTTTAGCTATCAGCCCCAAGGACGCGAACCTGTGCGTGCGGCACCAAATGAAGTGCTAGTCACTGAATTCGGCGAGATTACACTGGTTAATAAAGAAGGTGGTATTAGGTGGCGTTTTGAACCTAATCCACGCCCGCAACCACAAGGACTGAGTTTTAGTCTACATTTATCAACCAATGTGAATATACCTCAAACAATTGATTTGAGTGACTATAACAAGGCTCCGGCGCTGGCAACCAGCATGAGCGCGTTACCAGATTTCACCAAACCGCGGGTCGTGCTCAGTGGTTTTACTGTCGTGCAGGAAAATGCTGGCGAACAAAAGTTAACGGTGACGCTTAAATCTGCAGATGGCAGAGAAATTATTAACGCGAGCGAAAACATCAACGTGTACTACACGGTCGCACAGCTCGGCGTAACCGATCCAGGTAACAAGGCCTTAGATCTCGCGCCGCAGCCCAAAAGTAATGACGCCTTCCTGCAGAGCGCTCGGGCGCTACAGTTGGCAAAGCCAATAGTGTTGCAAGAACAAAATAACGATCTATTTACTCTAGAGGCGTGGATCTACCCGACAGAGAACAATTCAAAACAGGGTATTTTTGCAGGTACTGCTACAGACGGGGAAACGATAGATTTACTGTTTTTGTCGAATGGTGAGCTACAGACATTTGGTGGATTGTCGGCAGCGTTGCCAAGCAAACTAGCGGCCGGTATTGGTTTTCATATAGCGTGGCGAGTGGGAGACTTAGGTCAAGCACTATTTGTTAACGGTGAAAAAATTAAGCAAAAAGATACGCTATTTCACGACAAAGCACCGTTAACACTCACCGATATTGGCAAAGGAAAAACAGATTACCTGAACGGCTTAATAGATGAAGTTCGGGTGTGGGGCGAAGCGCGTTCAGACCTAGAAATTGCGCAAAACTATTACACTAGTTTAGTCTCTCTAACTGACAGAGATAATGCTGGCTTACTCGGATATTGGGGGTTTAACGATTTCACCTTACAAAAGACTGAAAACGAACTGCTATTGCTCAACAAGGACGGTGAAATTATCGATACCAGCTTGCAAGCCAATCAGCAAGCATTATGGAAAATCCAGCGTTCTGCCACGGTGAACCTGGATTACGAAGGTTTGAGCAGCCATGCATCGAAAATGCAAAACATCTTTGATCTAACGCCTGAAATGACCGACGGACAAAGCACGTTCGCTATCGGTGATCTCAATAATGACCAGCGTAATGATGTGGCGATTGTGAATCGTCGTGGTGAGTTGAGCTTTATGCTTTCAACGCCAGCGTCTAAAGGTGCGCGTGAAGTTAAAGCTGAACATTATCAACGGATAACCACAGATATTAACCTAGGTTATGCCGCGCCGCTGGCATTGGGAGATATTGACGGTGATAAAGACCTTGATCTCGTTGCGGGTTTGAGCTCTGGCAAAGTCGCATTATTGCGTAATATCAGTAATGCCGCGAATATTCGTGCTGCTGGTGGTTTAGCGGATAGTGCAGTGCAATTCGCTGGATTACAAAGCGTTGAGGTACAATATCTCGCGCGAGGGGGAAACCAAGAAGATCCACAGATATTCGCGCCTGCTTTTGTGCCGACTAGTAGTGGAAAACCGCGATTGTTGCTCACCGCCAAAAACCAAATATTGAGTTTTGATGTACATGCGGATAACCAACAATGGCAACTGCGCCAACGTGAGCGAGATAGTTCATCATTTGCGCAGCTATCACTCAGTAAGCGCCTACAGCAGCGGAATATTACGCCGCAATATGTGGATTTAGACCGCGATGGCGATCATGATTTAATCCTTGATACTTTGCGTAATTTACCAGGACAAACGCCTGGCGCGCTGACTTATTACGAAAACTTTGGTAGTGACGCAGCACCTGTATACTTTCCTGCGCCTCGCAGCCATATTGCGCGCTTTTTAAAGCAAGCCGCGCGTTATCTTGCTCCTGAATATCGTCGAGTCAACATCAAATATCATCCGTTTGATCAAGTCGCATATGCGCAATTGGCGGATATGGATAACGATGGCTTTGACGATATATTAGTCAGCGATAATGCTGGGGAAATTCACTTGTTCACATCGCAAGGTTATGATTTTGTTACCATTCCAAAAGGTAGCAGCAGTGCGGATATCCGTGTCACGGTACTTGATGATGCGTATGTTGAAACCTCTGAAAGCATTGTGGTGCAATTGGTGGAGGGTAAACCTGAGCAAGCGCAGTATCACTACGCTGACGGAGAAGACCGCGCCATTATTAAAATTGAAGATAATGATCAGCCAGGGCTAGTATTACTCGATGCTAATGACGCAGAAGTTACTGCTGCAGTAAGGGTGTCAGAAATTGGTGATGCGACCGCCTACAAAGTTAAGTTGCGGAGTCAGCCAACACGTGAAGTATCTATTCGTGTGGCAAGCAGTAACCCGATTAACGGCGGATTACTGGCGTTGGGAAGTGACTTGAAGACTGCGCCTGCGGACAGCGGCTTTACCGATACTATTTTCATGCAATTCACTGCTAATAAGAATGACTGGCAGGAGCCAAAAATATTCTGGATTAAAGGCATTGATGATCAAGTGGATGATCCCGATGAAGCGTTTGTGATCGCGGTCGTCGCAAGCAGTGGTGATATTACTTACGACAAACAAGCCGCGGTGCTGCCGGCAATAAGTAGCGATAATGACGACCAAGCCGTGGTAAACCTACAGTTTGCTAGCCTACCGAATGTTGATGCGATGGGCGTCGTAGTATCGAGTGAAGGGCAAGTGAATGCATTAACCGTGAGTTTAGCTGCCCAACCTAGGGCACCCGTTGCACTGACATTACAACCGACAGACAAGGAGCTTACACTTTTCCCACAGCGCAAACTTGTGCGCGCGCTAACAACCAATGATGATAGCCAACAAATTCGTCGTATTTATAGCAGAAGCATTCACCGCGAAGCTAACATCCTAGACTGTACATTACCAAGCGGTGCCGCAGGCATTTCCACTAAAGGCGATTACGGTAACTGGTGTTGGCATGAATCTGGTGAATATGAGTTCCAACAAATGCGATATGCAGAGCGTAACAAGCCGCTAGAGCAATTGTCATTTATGGTAGACAATAGTTATGGCAAGCTTAGCACCGAGACGATCAGTGCACGTTTATCCGCTGCGGATGTTAGCAGCAAATCGCCTGCCATCGAAGTAATTGATCTGTTAACGGGTGAAATTATTGGTAACAGTGCTAGCGCTGTGCAAGAACTCCTGCATAAAAATAAACTGGCTCAGGACCCTGTTGTGAGTTTTGGTGTGCGTCCAAGTACGAAGATTAGCGGCGATGACCGAATCACTATCACTAGCATAGGTACCAGTATCGAGCATCAACTGAACTTTACTGCGCAAGACTGGCAACAGTGGCAGCGCATCGACGATGAATCTCTAAGCACTGGCAATACCGTCAGTTTATCTGCCATGTTCACCAGGGAAAGTGTACGTTCAGTTTATGGTGAACCTCGAGATCTAACTGTTGTAGATAGCCCTGCGCAGCGCCTCGTGTTGCAAGATTGGCGTATGGCGCTTACTAAAGGTGGTGTTCAACTGGCGGATAATGATGATGTGGCTGTATTCGCCGATGAAGCGGGCAAGGTGATCCTCAATGTGCGCTTGTCTGCAGCTCCAGCGGATAGCGTGGATGTTGGCGTTGTGGGTGACTCAAGTATGACAGTGAGCTTCACCAAAGATAACTACCTGCAGTGGCAAAAACTGCTGGTAAATGCTGATGGGCTAGATTCGATTCAGGTGCAAAGCAAAGAGCATAATAACAGCGACTATGCTGCGACCCGTTCTCTTACTGTAGTTAAACAAGCAATGGGCAAGAGCCTTGGTAACTTCTTCGAACATGCCGGTAATTTAGCAGGCGACAGCTTAACCTTGTACTTCACGCCAGATGATTGGCAATTGGGACAAACCTTTACAGTTAGTGCTATTGATGACCAAAAAGTGGAATACACCAGTATTTCCACCATCGACATGTTATTGGCAAATCCCGAGCAAGCCTTGTCTGGTGATATGGGGCAATTGCGCTGGGATTTAGGTGGCGCACTTAGTTATACTTTACGACCTGACCTCAATGAAGGTTTCTATGTGGAACAACGCTTCTACTTTACCGACGATGATGATGCTTACGACAACCATACCTTAGATATCACAGTGCGTATGACAGAAACCTCAGACCAAGGTGAGTCAAACTTTAGCTATGAAGTTCTGGGTTATGTTGATGCGCCAACTTGCGTTCGAGTTAACCAAAGTTGTGCGGATATGCCAACGTCAATCAACTTCACGCAAGTGGGAAATAGCTTTGAAGCCAATCTTGATTTAATAAATGCTAACTTGACTGGTGTGGCACAGCAGCCATTAGCAGCGGCCTTCCTTGCTCGCTTACAAGACCCAATCACAGTAAGCATCGAAGACAACGACAAACCTGTTGTACGTGCAGGGGTTGATCTCAACGCTAGCGAAAATACCCATCCTGGCTATTTCACCTTATCGGTATTAGATCCTGTGGGTATTCCTGGTGGCTTAGGTGTGCATTATCGCGTTATTGGCGTTGAAGAGGGCGCTGCATTTGGCGCAACCGCGGAAACAGTACCACCATCGGGTGGAGGCTTGAACGATCCTGGACCCGATTTTCAAGCTTACGATGTGATCAAGCAAGGCACCTTGTTTATTCCACAAGACAAAACTCGTGTCAGTTTACCGATCTTCCCAATCGATGACTTCACACCGGAAGAAAGCTTAGCGGCCCGCTATGAAAAAGTGGTACTTATTATTGAACCGCCAGTCGGCAACGGTGATTACGACGGCGATCAATATCTGTTGGATGAGGGCAATCCGCAATATAAAACTGCTGGGGTGCGCATTATGGACAACGAAGAAGTTGGCCTGAAATACGTACTTCCAATGCAGGGATTGACCGTGGACGAAGGCAACTTCAATGGCTTTAAGGTTGGTTTGATGTCCCAGCCGCAAACGCAAGTAAGTTTAGATTTCTATAATACCAGTGTGCGTCATAAAAATGCCTTTGATGGTTCCTTCTTCAATGTGTCTAGTGTGACTTTTGATAATACCAATTGGAACCAATGGCAGACGATTGATGTGCAGCTGTACAACAACCAAATGGAAAATTACGACAGTAAATCGCCACGCTTCAGTGACCTGTATTTCACTCTGCTAGATAGCAGCTCGGGTTGTGCGAACAACCCGACGGACCTAAGTAAATGTGAGCCGTTCTACAACAGTATGAAAGGCGCACTGAATATGACGTCGCCAGATAATGAGAATGATGGTGAAGCCAAAGTGGTGGAAATTAGTGACGTGACTATGACACACCAGGAGTCAGACTTCGGTACTCTGACACCACTTAAAGGTACGGATAATATTTTTTCGGGCGACTTTGTATATGTGCTCAGCAATGGTGACTATGGCAGTGCGGATAACAGCCAAGACATGCTGAAAGCGATAAACCAATCAGCCAGTGGTGAAATTTACGATGTGTTTGATTACACCATGAAACCATTGCAAGGCAGCGTTATTAGCCAGCAAGTGGCAGTGCAAATCAAAGCTTTAGAGCGGATTGAATTTGCTGACGTGACAGATCAAACCAGCATCAACTTCCCAGCGGGAAAATTCGGTAACCTGACCTTCACCTTTGATGGCAGCCACGGTACCTATACCTATACCTATATGTTTAATACCGACACAATCGAAAGCGCTTTGCAGTACAGCGAGGAGTGGCGCGTGACAGACTCCTTTGTGTTTGAAATGAGTAGTGGCGTGGCAGGCGGTGAATTGCAGCAGGAGTTTGTCGCTTTCAATATCGAAGTCAATAAATACCAGCAGGATCACAATGGCACTGACAAAACTTATTATCAAGCCCTGATCAATGGTAACCCGCCAGCCGTCTGTAAAGGATCCGCCGAGCAAACCGTATGTGAAGTGTCTGGACCGAAACGCTTCATTAGCGGTAACGTGACGCCAAACACCATAGGTGGTTCGGTAGCGGATAGTAGTGTGAAGTACAAGATCATTAAAGCTGGTCGCCCCGTGCTGGAACCCGTCGTTACACGTGTTAATTTACGCGATAGCGAGGGTGTAGATTTATGGGCCGGTAACCAGCTGGTCCATACTAATCCGCTCTTTGATGCCAATAACATCAATGGTACCGACAGTCTGGTGAAAGTAGGGGAAAAATTGGAGGGGAATTATGGCGAACTGACCTTAACTGCTGATGGCAGCTTCCAGTATCTAGTGGATTTCAACCTGCTGAATAATGGTCTTGATCCTACGGATATGCGTCAAGTTAATGATACGTTTGTGGTTCAGTTTAGTAATCATGCACGGGTTGCCATGACTTTTGTTAGCACCCTGCAAGTGGATCAAAACGCAGAAAAACTGGTTGTCACCATGAACGACGAGCTACTGGCATCGGATGCAAACAATGCTGTGCAGTTTAGTGGCGTGTTATTGTCAGCTGAGGACGAACTGCATGTTGTGCGAGTCGGACGTTTACCACATACGGTGCGTTTACGCGAGCAAGGTTTGCCGCCGCAAGTGTTGGCACAAGGGCTTGCCGAAGCACTGAATTTTATACAGCAGCGTTTTTATGATACCAGCGTACCTGTGTTTGGCCGTATGGGTGGAGGCCCAACTTCTGACACTACAGGTAACAGCGAAGAAGCCAAAGTGCCAAGCTTTATCGATCGCATGCTGCCGCTGTTAATCGCAAAAATCACCGCGCAGCCGCATCTAACTACTGAAGGCCTTGCCAACGTGATTAATGCTGTGCTGCAATCTACGTTCGCTCAGTACAACGTGCCGCTGCAAGTGTTGAAATTCGACAGCGAAAAATTGATCATGCGATTGTCATATACTGCGGGTATTAGCATTGCCACCAATGAACTTAAAACTGATTTAGGTATGCCGAGTATGGGGCACTTCTCCGGTTCGGCAGCGGGTACGGCTAAATTTACCGCAGACTTAGTGTTTGGCATAAATTTCCGCTCTGTTCAAAGTGGTGATGACGGTAACAAGATGACCCCAAGCGTGTTTGTGGTGACAGAGCAAGAAACACTCAATGCATTGCTCGGCGCGCCGCAAATGGAGCCTGTGAATATCTACGAGTTGAAAACCTGGGAAAGTACCAGTGTTGGTAATTCAGGTGTATCGTTTGTCACCCGTGACGGTAGCTTATTTGATAAGCAAGCGCTAGCAATCGAGCCGGGAAATATTAAAGCTATTAATACGGGACTTAAGGATAGTTACTGCGACGTTTACACTATTTGTCCGGAATTGCGATGGAAATGGCTGGAAGAAAACCAAAGCATGAATTGGGACTTAAATGGTTGGAAGAAAGGCTCACATGGTGGGGTAAAGGATTTCGGCACCTTGGTTGGCTATGTGACTAACCCTACAGTTGAAGGCAATCGTGTAATAGAGTATGGCGATGTGATTGCAATATCCCTGCGTCAGCCTGACTCGATTGGACCGAATAAAGTTACTCAAATCCAGCTAGGTGTTACCATCGATCCTGGTAATGTACTCGCTTCTAATCGTCAGTCAGACTCCTTGAAAAAAGAGTATATACGCGGGGTGTTGGAATATTTGAGTAGCACTAATACTAAATTAACTTATGCAAATGAGTATATTCGCGTATTTGATATCTACTCGCAAAACTACGGCCCTAACGATAAATCTATGACTGCCCACTCGTCTCAAACCTTGAATTTAGGCTTTAGTGTTGGTGTACAGCGAGAGGGCTCAAGTGACCCGTTAGGTTACTTTCACCCAGATAGCTATGTAGCGAAAGCCAAAGTCAACAAGGCTGAACCCGTTGATAAGGTAACTGTCGGTGACATCATAGTGCCAGTGAATAGCACCTATTCCGACAAAACCAAATCGGTGACGACTGAGTGCCGCAGTTCCACAAGCAGTAGCAGTTGGAAATGCAATATCAGCTCTCGTTTAGAAGTGAAAGCTACATGGCAGCAAGGTGGCAGTGCGTCGAAACGATACTTTCCAAGTGATAGTAATGCGTTTAAAACCAAAACCATTTACAAAGAAACTTTGGCAGTGGCCAATGGTAAGTTGAAAATCATAGGTAAAGTACAAGGTAAGGACGGTAGTAAAACTGTGAAGTGGACGTGGAAATTTTCGTCGCTTCCAGCTAAGTCGCAGAACTTCCCGCCAAATTCGAGTTTGATTGATGTGCCTGTTATCGAAATAGCTGCAGAAGACGCTGTTTCGTCTAAAGTGGTTGCGGACTACACCATCACGCGACACATGCTGATGTTTGTCGAAGATCAACCAGGTGACGATAGCAAAAAAGCCAATGCTCTATCTAAATTGACCGGAGAACTGGCTGCTTCGATTGAATTCCGTGGCGACATGCAATTCTTCTTACTCGGCGGTTCCATCAACCAAGCGCGACGTATTCCAACCGATGTGGATGCAACTAGTATCATCGCACCCGATGAAGTGTTTGGTCGCTTAACTGGCGCTATGAATGCTAAAAGCACCATCGTCAATGTTGAAGAAAGCAATACGGCCGATGTCCCTGCTTATGTTGTCGGCCAATACGGGGTGCTGGCCATAGCCAAAGACGGAAGTTACAGCTACTACCGTAAGCCAGAGCTTGAATTAGAGAGTTGGGTTCTAAGTTGTGGCAACTATGAGCAAACTCCTGTTGACCCGGCCGATGCCAGCTTAAAAGCCTTCTGTAAAGATTTACTTGCAGTTGATGAAGAGGGTAATGCCTTGTATTGGGATAATGAAACCCAAGCACAAAATGACATTCTGATAAAAGGCTATCATGTTGAAAGCTGTGGCAGCTACACAGAAGTAGCCGCTGGTACTGCTGACTGCGAAGTGCAAAACCCGAATGTGATATATGTGCCAGAAGATGCAAAAGTGTTGACTGAGGACGGAGTATCGTCTTTGGAGAGCGCCATTAATGTCGAGCTAGTGGACTTAACTGGTTGGCAAGATACAGCTAACTTAGTGAACCGTAAAACCTTAAAACAGGTATGGGAGCTCATTAAAACGTCCGATCCTGGTGGCATCATGTACGGACAAACTCAATTAGTGGACGACTTCTTTATCTCTGTTACTAGTGATACGGCTTTTCGTAAACTTAGCTTTGAACTGGGTAATGACGGCGTCATTCAAGCCACCTTTGAAAATGTGCCGTTTAATGGGTTAATGTCCGACACCATATCGTATCCAGCAGATGGCAAGCTTGATGCCAAAGGCTGGACTGGTGGACGCATCAACTACCACGAATTTGGCTTTGGTGAAGTATTACAAGCATCATCGCTGGCTATTCAACCTATGGCGGAGGCAAATATTTACCTGAGTGTCGCGCTTCGTGACCCGCGTAATGGTACCGAAACGGGTAAACTTCAAGGCTTGGTTTATTTGACCGACTTTGCGAATCCAAAAGATCTGGTATCCTATTCGCTCGCTGGTAATGCGGCGCTGTACGCGAAAATTAACGCAGGCATTGACGCCAATCTATATAAAGAAACCGATGATGATGAAAACTACCAAGGCTTCAGTATTCCCGGGCCGTCGGTATCTACTAATATTGGACTGGTGTCGAACTACCAGTTTGAAGGTAGCTTTTCGGATGTGTCTAGTCACGGTGGTGAGTTTATGTTTGGTGCCTTTAATTTGGAACTAGATATTGGTGAATTTATTTCCGATAAATTGGTAGAACCTTTGGGGGCAATGAGCAACTTCTTAGATCCTGTTCAGCCGATTGCCAATGCGCTAACCGCCGACATGAAGATCTTTCAGTCGCTGAACTTAACGCACGTATTTGATGCTAACTACGACGGTAAAGTCACGATTTTAGAAGTGCCAACGCCATTTTTGCGTAGCGGAGGCCCGAAAGCTGAGCGTTTTCAGAAGCAGCTGAAAAGCGTCAATCGTTTCTTGGAATTCATTGGCAGCATGGTGCAGATGATCAAAATTGCCGGTGATCTTGGTGACGAACTATCTGGGGTGCAAGCTCTGGATGAACGAGTGATTTCACTGGATGGTTACCAGCTATCACCTGAAGTGATTCGCATCGTGCCTTATCAAACCTCATCGGATTTCACTAATATCAACCTATCTCTGGTGCCTTATGTAAATCAGCTGGGGCATATAGTCTTAGGTATTGATAAAAATTACCAATACATCAAAACTTTTGGTGGCACACTTACACCATCTACAGTTAAACCTATGGAACCTGTGAAGCCGCCACCGGGCAAACCAAGCACACAGAAAAACACCAGTATGAGTAAGGTCAAATCACGTTATGCCGATTTACAACAGCGCGGCGTGATCAGTTTCCCAATTCTGTCAAATCCAATGGATGTATTGAAATTCGTCTTCGGTGACCCAGCTGATTTAATGCTCATCGATATTCCAGATCTCCACTTTGGCTTTGAGGTTGAAAAAGGTTGGCGTCCACCACCAATGCCAATCTTTAAAGGCAAGATATCAGGCAAAATGCAGATTGTCTCAGATACCATGGTCGGCATTGACACTGCGGGGCTTCTCTCTGCTGTTTGCGGTAGTGACGCGCCGGGGGTTGTGTGGGATTGTCAAGGTGAACTGTCTGCTGGTGATCGGTCAATTCGCTTACTGAATAGCGTATTCCTGCGCGATTGGAACGAGCAAAGCTACTACGCTGGTGGCGATACTAGCGCCAACAAAGTGTTCTGGAAAGGCGCTGAACGCCAATTGCCGGGTATCACAGTGTGGGATAAATACGAACTGGCTGGTAACGCCGAAGTGGATATTGGCGCAGGCATAGATCTTGGTGTGTTCGGTGCGTTCTTCCAAGGTGGACCGGGAATAGGCGGTGGTATCGATGTGGTGGATTTATGTGAACCAAGCACTCCAGACTCGTGCGACCCTATCCAAAACCAAAATGGTGATTTCACCGCGGGCGGCGTTTACGACGGTAAAATCCGTGCCTATGATTTCGTGATGCAAATGATCAACGACCCAATAAGCACCTTCGATATCGGTTTCACCTTCTACGTAGATTTTGAAGCCTATATCGAAACCTTCAAAGTCAAAGTCTGGGAAGAGCTTATAGGCTACTTCCCATTGTTTGAATTTGATAAAGACGGTGCGCATTGGGCTGGCGGGGCTAAATCAGGTTCAGGTGTAGCGCTAGCAGGCGCAATACTATACTTCGACGCCAACAATAACCTACAGCTCGACCCTGGTGAACCCATGACCTTCACGGACGCTAAAGGTCTTGCCAATTTAGATATTCCGTACCACTTATACGACCGTAATCGCGATGGCCGTATCAGTAATCAGGACGGCACCATCCGCCACTTTGGGGGGATGAATATAAAGACTGGATTGGGAGAAGTACAGCGAGTGAACTGAGATAAGTAAGTTGAAAGTAAATGATAAAGCGACACTGGGAAGTGTCGCTTTTAGTACCGTTTAAGGATAGATAATGGCTCAAAGTATAGTCCAAATTATTTTCATCAGAGATTCTCTGATTCTGCTTGGTTTTCGTCAAAATACTAAATCTTACGATCAGTTATGGGGCTTTCCTGCTGGTCGAATTGAACTTGGCGAACAGCCTCAAGCAAGTGCACTTCGTGAGTCATTGGAAGAGGTTGCTGTTGAACCAATCAATCTCAGTTTCTTAACTCAATTATCTGATCCTAATGTGGATTGTCAGCATTATGTTTATGTGTGTGATGATTGGAAAGGTGAAATTAAAAATGCAGAGCCTTATCTATGCCGAGAGGTGTGCTGGTTCGACATTGAACATCTGCCTACCGATTGTACTCCCACCACCCAGTCCGTAATCGTTGAATTAAGAAGATATTTAGCCACCGCTTATTTAATCTAAGCAATATACCTACCTAATTTATGAGCGAAAAATATATATTCATGCACTTAAATGGTGCTTTTTATATACTGAAGTGGGTACCTCTATGGTGTAATTGGTTGAATATTAATATATTTTATGAATTGGCATGAAAGTAGCTACTTGTAGTTTAATTAACACTACAGGGAGTACGACAATGTCTTATATTGAACCGAAAGAATTTGTGACCAAGATGGTCGATGCGGGTGAACAAAAAATATTTATGTCCACCAAGGATACGTTAGTCCGTGCTTTTATGGCTGGCGCTATTTTAGCTTTAGCAGCCTTTTTCGCGATAACCGTGATTGTAAAAACGGGACAACCCTTACTTGGTGCAATTTTATTCCCCGTCGGCTTTATAATGCTGTATTTAATGAAGTTTGATCTGTTAACTGGGGTGTTTACACTTGTGCCGTTAGCTGTAATAGATAAGCGGCCTGGTTGTACCAAAACTCAACTTTTACGTAATTGGGGATTGGTATTTTTAGGTAATCTTGGAGGTGCGTTAATCGTGGCTTTTTTTGCTTCTTTCATTTTAACCTACGGTTACAATACCGACGGCGGTGCGTTGGCGGCAAAAGTGGGCAGTATTGGTGAAGCGAGAACACTGGGTTACCAAGAGTTTGGCACCGCTGGTTGGTTTACTATTTTTATTCGCGGTATGCTATGCAACTGGATGGTGTCGATGGGTGTTGTCGGTGCCATGATCTCGACATCCGCAACGGGTAAAATGCTGGCGATGTGGATGCCTATTATGCTGTTCTTCTTTATGGGCTTTGAGCATTCGATTGTAAATATGTTTTTATTCCCGTTTTCGATGATCATGGGCGGCGAGTTCACTTTAATTGATTATCTTGTCTGGAACGAAATTCCAACCGTATTGGGTAACTTAGCTGGAGGCTTTTTATTAGTTGGTTTACCGCTGTATATCACCCATGTTAAGACTTCTGCACAGCGTAAATTATCTGGTCAGTCGACTCGCAGCATGGATGCGTCGCAGTCAAACACTATTGCCAAGTAGTTGGTTTTGGAAGGTCGAAATGCCTTGGAGAGTAAGGGGCAACCCGTTTATATTTAACCGACTATACAAGGTGTTATAAAAACGATGACTAAAAATATTATTTTAGACAATATAAATAATCCGGAGGTGTTGGAAGCGTCATATCAGAGTTCTCCGAGTGAATTTATAGGGGATTTTAAGCAGGCACTTGAGACCCATAATGAGTCAGAAACCCTAAAAGTTTGGCATGCAAGGCTGAATTACGGTAACTCGACTACAAATCCTCGAACAAATCCTCGAACAAATATGCCTATTGGTATATTAATCGTATTATGTTTAATCGCTGGTTTTATTGCTAAATTGCCTACATTCTTTCATATCGACGATAACTGGTATTTCCCAAGATTTATCCCATTAGCTGTTATAGGGACTGTAATTTTTTATTTCCTTAATATGATGAATAGTCAGAAAATAAGAAAAGTAGTTGCAGGGGGATTATTAGCTTGTACCGTATATGCTGTACTTTTACCAAATAATACGAGCTCCGCCTCTATAGCAATGGCACTAATCCACCTACCGCTTCTTTTACTGAGTCTATTGGCTGTTAGCTTTATGTCAGATAAATGGGAGTCTGTTCAGTCTAGATTATCTTTTATTAAGTACATAGGAGAAGTTGGCATATATTCAGTGCTTATTCTCTTAGGTGGTATGGTGTTAACCGGAATTACACTTGGCCTGTTCAGCTTGATCAACTTATCGATTGAGGAATGGTATGTAGAGTATATTGTTGTACTGGGTCTTGTTAGTACCCCTTTGGTAGCAACATATTTATTTGATGCTATTCAAAAGCGACAAAGTAAATTCTCGATCATTTTATCAAATGTATTTTCCCCTTTGTTTCTTGTCACTATTTTAGTCTACTTAATAGCGGCTATTTATCAAGGTGAGAGCCCGTATAGCAACAGAGCCTTTCTGATTATCTTTAATGGACTATTAGTTGTCATTTTGGCGATAACCATATTTTCAATATCAGGAAGAGAGCGAAAAAATACAACACACATTACAGATTTTATTAATATGGCTTTAATCGGCGCAACTCTCATGGTAAATATTGTTGCACTATCGGCCATCATATTCAGGTGGGCAGAGTACGGCGTGACGCTTAATCGTGTCGTGGTAACAGGTGCCAACCTTTTGATATTCATTCATCTTGCACTGCTACTTAAACAATATATAAAACAGGTTTGGTATAATGCTGACCCGCTAGAGCTTGAGGTAACCATTACAAAATACCTACCTGTATATTCAGTATGGTCGGTTATAGTTGTCGTTGTTTTACCTATAGTATTTCAATATAAGTAAATGTTGTTCATAAATATAACGAAATATTCAGCTTTAAAGGAAACGAAGTGAACATAGCTTTTTTTGATTTTGACGGCACGATAACCAACGAAGATGCCTTTACCAAATTCATTTTCTACGCGACCCCAAAATATCGCTTAATTTCGGGCATGGTACTACTATCACCCGTTATATTTTTACACAAAATAGGCTTGTTTCCTGCCGCTAAAATTAGACCTCTATTAGCTAAATTCGCATTTTGGAATCGCAGTGAAAAATCGGTGTTTGAGCTGGGCAAAAAGTTTGCTTTGGAGTATTTACCTTCGGTATTAAGACAAACGGCAATGGAGCAGATTAATTGGCACAAAACCCGAGGTGATAAAATTGTTGTTGTCTCTGCGTCGTTAAACCCATACCTTTATTTCTGGTGTCTACAACACAATATAGAATTGATATGTAGTGAATTGGAATCAAAAGGTGCAGTACTTACCGGTAATTACGTACACGGTGATTGTGGTGGTGATAACAAAGTCTCTTTAATTAATCATCATATTGATTTATCAAAGTTTGATTCAGTGTTTGCATATGGAGATACCAAAGAGGACTTACCTATGTTGGAATTAGCTCAAACAAAGTTTTATCAATGGCGTGAAGTCGCTTAGCTGTAAGAATTAATAATAGGAAACGCAGTGAAAATAATTAGAAGCAAACAATTCAAAGCCGAGCGCGCTTGGGGTGCACAAGATATCGCTAACATGAATGGTATTACAACGCGTTTACATTGGACTGACCAGCCTTACAAATGGCATGTGAACGATGGAGAAGAAGTTTTTGTTGTTCTAGATGGTGTGGTTGAAATGTTGTTTAAAGAAAATGGTATTGAGCAATCATCTATTTTAGAAACTGGCGATATATTCTATGCATCAGTCGGAACTGAACATGTTGCACATCCAAAAGGTGAAGCTCGAATTTTGGTTGTCGAATCGGAAGGCAGTGTATAACAATTATTTTTTAAAACTTAAATGGTGTTAAGTACACTGGATAGCATAAACATTACTAAAAGGGAGTTTGATATAAATGGTTACTTGTTATTTGAGATATGTGATTAACGCTTCAAAGGTTAAAGAGTTCGAAACCTACGCTAAAATGTGGATCCCGCTGGTTGAGAAATTTGGTGGTCAGCACAATGGCTATTTCTTACCATCGGAAGGTGCGAGCAATATTGCATTAGCGTTATTTACGTTTCCAAGTTTGGCAGCTTACGAGGAATATCGAATTAAATCGTTTGATGATCAAGAGTGTATAAAGGCTTTTAAGTTCGCAGAAGAGACAAACTGTATCGTGAGTTATGAACGTAGCTTTTTTAGGCCCGTATTTGCTTAGATAATTGTAGTGAGATCTCTTGGGGATTTATTGATGAGTTTAAGAGTTGTACCAGAGCTTTATTGTGTTGATATTGATGTAAGTAAGCACTTTTATGTCGATATTCTGGGCTTCAGTATTAAGTATCAACGTCCAGAAGAACAGTTTCTATTTCTAACCCTCGATGGCGTTGATTTGATGTTAGAAGGGTTAAATAGCGCAGGAAGAAAATGGCTAACGGGTGATATGAATGTACCATTTGGCCGTGGTGTTAATTTTCAGTGGGATACAAACGATATTGATAATATCTATGATCGTATTCAATCATTATCACCAAGCTCTATTTATATGGCATTGGAAACGAAAACCTACGAGTGTAACGATCAGCTAGTCACTCAAAAACAATTCATTGTGCAAGACCCTAATGGATACCTGTTTCGGTTTTGTGAAGACAGTTAATTCGACGTCAAATACAGGGATGATATCGATGCTACTCACAGAACGACTCCTATTACGAAAGTTTGTAGAACGTGATAAAGATACTGTCGTTACGCTATTAAAAAATGCTGATTTCATGGCGTACTCTCCGACAGGTGCAATGAGCCAATCACAAGCTGAGTCCCGTTTTGAATTACTCTTAAACGCCTTTAAAAATCACGGCATTGGTAAGCTTGCGGTGATCGAACAATCTACCAATGATTTAATTGGATACTGCGGTATTGAGTCATTTGAATATCACAATAATGCAGCTGTCGAATTAGGTTATCGCTTAAAACTCTCTGCTAGAGGTAAAGGTTACGCGTTTGAAGCCAGTCAAGCAGTGCTAGAGCTCGCAAGGCAGCTTGGCTACCAGAGAATCTTAGCGTTAACGGAACCTGAGAATGCGGCATCTCAGCATATACTTTTCAAACTCGGCTTTGAATCTCGTGAGCAAGGAGTGCATCAAGGAATGCCAATTCAGTATTTCGAGAAAGGTTGATGTATTAAAAAAGTATGGTTTTGTTCTTAAATTTTGTTATTGCGTATAAGTCTTGGTAAGTTGATAGTTATTATCTTAGCATTCCATTTTTTATAGGATAAGCTATGAAACGTTTCGCTCTGCTTTTGGCTTTACTGTGTACTCCTGTTGCTTATGGAAGTACCTTCACATCAAATTTGGTTGCTGCGGCTTTAGAAAGGACTGAACATAGTGTTCGATATGATGGTTCTTATTATCGAATCGCTTATCCTAATGGTGACGTACCCTCTAATATTGGTGTTTGTACCGACTTGCTAATTCGTAGCTACCGTAAGTTGGGTGTTGATCTTCAGTCATTGGTGCATGAGGATATGCGAACTAATTTCTCAAAATACCCTTCAAAGAGAATATGGGGATTATCTCGCCCAGATAGCAACATCGATCATCGGCGAGTCCCTAATTTGCAAGTTTTCTTTACGCGTCATGGTGAAGTGCTACCAATTAAACAGGACGGGGAATTATATCAAGCTGGGGATATTGTCACTTGGATGCTACCTGGAAATCTTCCTCACATTGGCATAATTTTGAATCAATGGTCAGATGATTCTGCAAGACCATTAGTTGTTCATAATATTGGTGGTGGCCCAGTACTGGAAGACATGCTGTTTAATTATAAGATTACAGGCCATTATCGCTATGAGCCGAAAAGGATTATGTAGCCAAAAATATGAAAGGAAGGAACACATGCCACCATGGTTTTGGATAATTGTAGTTATATCAGCCTGCTGTTTGTTTTGCTGGTATATATCACCAGAACGACAAAATAAGCCCTCAAAAGTGCAAACTGTAATAGCTAAAACGTGGATTATACTTCGACGATTTATTTGCTTTAGCGGATCTGCGTTCGGTCTGTTTACCCTATACATTTTATGGGGAATGGCTGAATCAATAGAATATAAACTAACGGGTAGTATCATTATCATTTTCTTATCAATATTTTTTGCTTACGTTGGTATTGTTGGCCAAGGTTGGTATCAATACAGTATTAATGACGATTTTAGATTATATAAGAAAATCAAAGACAAATATGGAATACGCTGGTAAATGGGGGGCGAAGAAGAGGTGACAGCTCAAAAAAGTATGGTTTTTCGCTATTTAATTGTGATTTCTACGTTGTGCTGATAGTTTCGTTTAGATTTTTTACTCAAATAAACGGACAAAGGATACTTCGCAATGGATGCAGAAATAAGGTCGAAAATAGCTAAAGGTACGTTGGGTGGGGTGATTTTATCAACCATGCTATATGTACTTTCACAATCATTTTTTTATGCTGAACCCGGGTATATCTATCATGTACGAACGGTAACGGGTAACGAAGCTATCGTGACCGAAATTGGCTATAAGTTTTATCCATTTGGCCGTTATAACTCTTGGAAGCGAGCGATGACAGTACAGGCTGCTTCGGGTGCGATTAAGCATGCCATTACTGCTGAAAAAGACCAAGATGCAGCTTCTGCAAGTTTACCACCAATGAGTATCATGTTTTTAGATCAAGTGGATGCCAAAGCGGAAGCCACTGTGCGATTTTCTATACCCACTGATGAAGAAGGGTTCCTCAAGTTAGCCCATGAGTATCGTTCTCCTGAAAACTTGTTACGAACGGCGTTACTGCCTGCGTTTAAGGAAACATTACAAGCCAATGCTTCATTAATGACTGCCGAAGAATATTATGCTGGTGGACGTACTGAGTTTAATGCTGAATTTGAACATCAAATGAATAATGGTATTTATTTAGTGAAACGTGAAGAAGTGGTTGTTAGGTCTCTGAAGACTGCTTCTGCGTCTGCTAACGCTGCATTAGGTAGTGAGCAGGAAGAATATGGTAAAGATACAAAAACGATATTTGTGGTTCGAAAAGTACTTGATGCTGGTGGTTTACCACAGCGTAAAACCCAACGGTTTACCGATTTTGGTATCACGGTAGTATCCGCATTAATTACTGACATGAATCCAAATCAAAAATTTATCGAGCGTATGCAATTGAAACAAAAAGCATCGGCTGATAGAGCGATTGCGCGCGAACAGCGTGTGCAAGAAGAGGAACAGCGTTTACTGGTTATCGCACGTGGTGAGCGTGAAGTGGCTGAACGACAAGCACAAGCAAAAGTCGATCAAATCCAAAAGACCACAGAAGCTGAAACCGATAAACAATTGGCTATTACCGGAGCTGAAAAGTTAAAAGCTGAAGCCGAGATCCATCGCGAAACAGCACAAATCAATTTCGAAAAAGCCATCATCGAAGCTAAAACGCAGCGCACACTGGCCGACGCAGAGGCGTATCAAAAAGAAGTGATCTTACAGGCGGATAATGCATTAGCGCAAAAGTTAGACGCAGAAATTAGAATCCAACAATTGTGGGCGCAAGCTTATGCGAAACGACAGGTCCCAATGAATGTGTTTGGTAACGGTGGTAGTGCTGGGGGAGCGCCTGTCGGTAATGATTATGAGACCAAAGCCTTTATGCAAATGCTTACGTTGGATGCAGCAAAAAGGTTAAATTATGAGCGTGATGTAGTTAAACAGTAGTGGTGGATATGAACCATTCCTCGCCTTTTTTATTTTTTTGTCTTACACTGATTTTAATTTATACCCCCCAGTAAAACAAAGGAAAAAAACATGGCTGTAGCAACTGCACGACACATTTTAGTAGACGACGAAGCAAAGTGTAATGAACTAAAAGCACAAATCGAAGCCGGTGCTGATTTTGCTGACGTTGCGAAGAAAAATTCAAATTGTCCTTCAGGCGCTAAAGGCGGTGATTTAGGTCAGTTTGGCCCTGGTATGATGGTTCCTGAGTTCGATAAAGTTGTATTTTCAGCGCCTATAAATACAGTTCAAGGTCCAGTGAAAACACAATTTGGTTATCATTTATTAGACGTTACTAGCCGTAGCTAATAACCAATTATGTTTCTCGTATCTTTCGTGATACGAGGAATATCCCTGCTATTCAAACCAAGATTTAATGCCACCCGATATATATTACCCCCTGTACCAAGAAAAGTAGCTTAGATTCAAATAATAAGTACATGCTTGTCATTGTTTGACTGTACTATCCACTACTGAATTATTTTAAAGGTATTCACTTGATTAATAACCACAAATTCACTATTGCAGGTTGTCTCGCGATTTTACTTTGGAGCACTATCGTTGGGCTTATCCGTAATGTTGCCGAGCAGTTAGGTCCGATTGGCGGTGCTGCGATGATTTACACTGTCAGCTCTGTATTTTTGCTGATTGTTTTAGGCGCTCCTAAGCTTAAAAGCTTTCCGCCTCGCTATTTACTCATTGGCGGTGGACTGTTTGTTAGTTATGAAATTTGCTTATCTTTGGCATTAGGGATGGCAAACGATCGTACACAAGCGGTTGAAATGGGCGTGATTAACTACTTGTGGCCTTCGTTAACGGTCTTGCTCGCGGTATTTATCAGTGATAAACCCGTTAACAAGCTGCTTTACCCCGCAATTGCCCTGTCATTTTTCGGTGTTGCATGGACCGTGGGCGGTGATGACGGTATTTCGATTAGTCAATTAAGCAGTAATATAGCGACTAATCCCGCCAGTTATTCAATGGCATTCTTTGGTGCGTTCATTTGGGCATTGTATTGCAACATAACGAAGAAACTCGCCAATGGTATGAATGGTATTACTTGGTTCTTTATTGGTACTGCGATTGCGCTTTGGATTAAATACTTGATAAGCAATGAACCTACCATGGTATTTACGACTGAAGCGACGTTTGACTTGTTACTCGCGGGTATCGTGATGGGCAGTGGTTATGCGCTGTGGAATATCGGTATTATCGGCGGCAACATGGTGTTTTTAGCCACGCTATCTTATTTCACGCCAATTTTGTCGACCTTCTTTTCTGCAATGATATTAGATATCGAGTTGACGACTAAGTTCTGGGAGGGCGTGATCATGGTGACTATAGCCTCGTTAATTTGCTGGTGGTTGACGCGTGAAAAGTCTGTAATGAAGACGCGGTCTGAATCTAATTAATGGTCAGAATCCTGGTGCCAGTCAGTTGCTATCAAAAAGCGGGATTGCAGGATACTGGAGAGTTATACCTTGGAGGTACTGCCGACCCTCAATATATAATGAAAGCTAAAATTATATAGGTTAGATCATAAATCTTGAATTAAAGTGTTTTTTTGTAGTCCAATGCCTGATGTACTGTAATTAATTTAGTTTAAGTGAATATAGGGCGATAAGATGAGAATAATTGGCAACATAATCTGGTTTCTGTTTGGTGGTGCTGTCATGGGACTTGCTTGGGTTTTATTCGGTCTATTAGCGTTTATCAGTATTGTAGGCATTCCTTGGGGGCGATCTTGCTTTGTTATCGCGGGTTTCTCATTTTTCCCATTTGGTAAAGAAGCAATATATAGAGATGAATTAACGCGCGCTGAAGATATAGGTACCGGTAGCTTTGGTTTTGTCGGTAATGCGTTGTGGTTCATCTTTGCGGGTGTTTGGCTGGCAATCGGCCATGTGATGTCTGCAGCAGCATGCTTCGTTACGATTATCGGTATTCCATTTGCCCTACAGCATTTGAAATTAGCGGTTATCTCACTTGCACCAATAGGGCAAACAATTGTGGATAAAGACGTGGCGGCAATGGCGCGTTATAAGAACGCTAAGTTTAAGCTATAAATAATCGTTATTATCATGATAGCCCGTTTAACATCAGCCAATTTGTTATCTTGATGCTGGGTAAACGGGCATAATAATCTTTAATTAGTACGCTGCTTAAGGCGTTTAAACTTGTCACTTTCTTGGTCTTCTTTAATACAAACACTTAATAAATCATCAATAAAATGCAGTAGTGCACGGTGTTCAATTTGTTTCACTTGCGCTTGTTGCGTGTCTGTTAGCATGTGATACATAGTCGCTGCACCAAAATCACCAAAGATGATATTAGCATCCACATCAAACAGCGTATTGTGCGCGTAAAGATCGCCGTGACAAACTTGGTTATCGTGTAAATGAACAAATACGTCTTCCATCTGCGTTACTATCTTGTCAATTTGAGTAATAGACAAGCTAAAGTCTGTTGGGAAGGTATCTCGTGTACAGCTGTTAAAGCATGGCGGTAGACCTAAGTTTGCATAGTGCGCAGGAATCAAGTTCATGATCAGGGCTAAGTAACCGTCTTCTTTTACCTGTGCAAGCGATTGCACTAGGCTAGGATGGTTACCGACTTTCAAGCAAGCTTGTAACTCATCTTCAGGATAACCATCACTGGTTACTTCACCTTTGAATACTTTAACTGCAATCTCATCAGGGAATTGCGTTTGTTGTTCATTCCAAATGGCTTTTGAGATCACGCCTGATGCGCCTTGTCCCAGTACGTTTTGTAACTTATAGCTTGATGATGCTAATTGCGGCACGTTATCAATCGATACATCAGATTGGCAAAATGGGTTGCCTGAGAATGCAAACCAAGCCAGTTTAGGCAGGCCAAACAACTGTTCTGGACATGCTGTTAGGCGGTTAGCTGAAATACGTACCAGTTCAAGGTTATGACACTGAGACATAGTCTGAGGTAACTCAGTCAAACAGTTACCCGCAAGCGCTAATTTTTGTAAGCGCGGACGTTCGCCTAATGAATCTGGCAATACTTCAATTCGGTTATCCGTTAAGATCAACCAACGTAATTTTGTTGGTAGAGAGGCTTCTGGTACTTGGTTAATTTGGTTTGATTTAAAGCCAACCATTTCTAAATTAGGACACTGGCCAAGTACTTCGGGTAGCGTTACAAATTGATTGTTTGATGCAAACAAAATTTTCAATTTCGTTAACTGGGCAATCTCTGCTGGTAAGCTTGTTAACTGGTTATTTGATAAATCGAGGATCTCTAAGCTGTCAGCCAATGACAAGATCTCAAGTGGGAAAGCAGTTAGGTTTTCTGATAATGATAAACGCTTAATACCTGTTAATTCACCAGATTTTAGCTGAGATAGAGTATGCAAAATAATTTAGCCCGTGTTAGAAAGATACAAAACCGGGCCAGTTTACTCGAAAATGACTGAAAAAGGGGGATTTCAGCGATATTTAGGCAAAGATAGTATGGGGAAACCAGACTATGACTGTAGACGTTCTTTAGCTAAAGAGTCTTCAGCTTCGTTGTCATCACGTTTGGCAATTTTATGCCCATCTTCAGTGCAACCTGTTTTCCAATAACTACTGATATAGATATTATCTTTATCGACGGATTTTTCATTTCTAAAGTAAACACGTAGCGCACGCATATCTGAAAACTCACAAGCGCACCAAACCGACACCTCGCCTTGCTGCCACGTTAACGCTTTCACTTGAGTCAGTAAGTTTGTCTTAGCTTCATTAGCAACAACCCAAATAACGTCGATACCCTCGGGTTTGACTAAGGTTTGCTTGTCATCTTGATGGTTAATTTCGATAACAGCATAACCACTGGCTGCTCTTGGTAGCTTAGTGAGTTGCGCAGACAAGGCTGGGAGAGCTGTCATGTCTGCGACTAAGAAGTACCAATCGGTATTAATATTGGCGGGTTTAATCATCCCTGGTCCAGCAATCGAGATCGTATCACCGGTACTTACAGACTGTGACCACGCTGCGGCAAAGCCACCAATGCTATTGTTACAACCCTTGCTATTATCACTCATGTTTAAGTGTTCATGACGAACAAAATCAACATCTAATTGATTGATCGCTTGGCGTAAATGGCGGATGGTATAAGTGCGCATTTTAGGACGTTCATCTGTTGCTAGTTGTGAAATGTCAGTGTTACCTTGTTCGGTAAAAAGTAGCTTAATGTAGCCACCTGCTGCATCGGAGGGGAAGTCAGACAAGTCGTCAGCCTGAAAGCTAATGCGCTGCATGTTAGGCGTTAATTGCTGGGTGTCTATTACGGTTAATACTCTGCTGCTTGGTTTCTTACTCATCTTTAATCCTTAATAATTCGGTTATTGCCCGTAGTACATACAAATACGCTTACCGTTGATTTCGTGAATATCAAAATCAGTGTCGTAAATCGCTGACAATGTTTCTTGGTTAATGATCTCTGCGACTGACCCGTTCGCGACAACCTTGCCTTGCTTAAGTGCCACGATATTGTCTGAATAACAAGATGCGAAGTTGATATCATGGATCACAATAACAACAGCTTTACCTAATTCATGAGCCAAGGTTTTGATGTTTTTCATGATCTGTAATGAATGTTTAATGTCGAGATTATTCAGAGGTTCATCTAAAAATACATAATCGGTATCTTGAGCCACGACCATGGCAATAAAGGCGAGTTGACGTTGACCACCGCTGAGCTGGTCAAGGTACTTGTTTTCGATTAGTGTTAAATCTAAATAGCCAATCGCTTTGTCAATCACGTCATTGTCGTTGCTTGTTAGCTTCCCCTGACTATAAGGATAGCGCCCAAAAGCCACTAATTCTCGCACTGTAAAGCGCATATTGAGATTGTTAGACTGGCGTAATACCGCGAGCTTTTTCGCCAGTGCTTTGGTATCCCAATCTAATATGTCTTGGTTGTCGATAACGACACTACCACTGTCTTTATTTAATAAGCGACTTGCCATCGACAATACGGTACTTTTCCCCGCGCCGTTCGGGCCAATGATTGCCGTGACTTCACCTTTAATGAAAGAGGCGGAAGCTTGATCGACGACTTTGTGCTGGCCAAAGGCTTTGGATAAATTAGTTAATGAAATCATAATTTATGTGTCCTCATTATTTTAATAAATAGCGACGCTATTGAATTTTTTGTCGAATAAGCAGTGATAAAAAGTACAAACCACCAACGAAATTGATCACCACACTGAGCGTGGTTGAAAAGCTAAAGATGTTTTCGACAATCCATTGTCCCGATAACAATATCGACATCGCCATTAAACTGCTGGCAATAAGCAGAGTGTGATGACGATAAGTATGGAAGAACTCTTTAGTTAAATTTGCCACGAGTAAGCCAAAGAACATCACGGGACCGACTAAGGCTGTGGATAACGAGATCATGATTGCCACCAGTATTAACACTTGCTTGGTGATACGACGAGTATCAACGCCTAAGCTAATCGCATTGTCATTGTCTAGCCAAAATACATCTAACACTGGGGCTAATTTGAATAGCAAAGCACTGACCACAAACAATGGCACAATACATAAATAAACCAGTTCTTGGTTCACATTGTTAAAACTTGCAAACATGCTTGATTGAATAGTTAAGAAATCATTGGGATCAACCAACATCATGAAAAATGATGAAACATTGTTAAACAGCTGGCCGAAGATAACCCCGAGCAGTAATAACGTGATGACGTTACCCTGGCCATTATTACTGCGGAAATAAAAGCCAAACAGTAATAACGAAAACCCCACCATGATTGCGACTGATAAGGCAAAGTTAACAAAGGGGTTTAATAGCAATACACTAAAACCACCAAAGATAACCACAACCAGAACTTGGGTGAGTAAATATAAGGCATCAAAACCCATAATACTCGGGGTCAAAATACGATTATGGGTAATGGTTTGAAACACCAATGATGATTGCGCAATGGCAATACTGGCGATGATCATGGCGAATACTTTCGGCACGCGGCGTGATAAAAAGTATTCATAATTAGAGGCATCTAAACCAATACCGATGAATAAAAAGGTAAAGACAACGGTGATAACAGCCAGTCCGGCTAGCTTCATTGAATCAGACATTTTGCTTCCCCTTTACAATAAAGAAGATAAATACTGCGCCACCAAGCATGCTGATGATCATCGAAATTGGGATCTCGTAAGGGAAGATGATCACGCGACCAATCACATCACAAAGTAAGATTAAAATAGCGCCGATAATAGCCGTTAGTGGAATATTTTTACGTAAATTATCACCGTAGAATTGCGCCACTAAATTCGGTACGATCAGACCTAAGAAAGGCAATTGACCGACAATCATGACCACAGAAGCTGACATCACAGACACAAGCAGAATACCGATGAAGAGTACTTGTTTGTAATTCAGCCCAATATTGGTGGCGAAATCTTTGCCCATGCCCACCGCGGATAAACGGGTTGCATACCAATAGCTAATAATAGAAATAGGCAGGGCGATATAAAGCAGTTCATAGTTACCCTGCAGGATGCTAGCAAAGTTAGCCACCGTCCAGGCTGACAGATTTTGCACTGCATCATATTTATAGGCGATAAAGGTAGCAGCAGAAGACACCACATTACCAAAAATGATACCGATTAATGGCACATAGACGGCATTTTTAAATTGAATGCGATGGATGAACTGAATAAACAGCAATGTACCGGCGATCGCCATGCCAAAAATAAGCAGTAAGCTGTCACCATGGCCGAGAAAGACTAAACTTAATACATAGCCGAGCATGGCACATTCAATGGTGCCAGATGTCGACGGTGACGCAAATCGGTTTTGACTGATCTGCTGCATGATAAGCCCAGCAATACTCAGCCCAGCCCCCGAGAGTAAGATAGCGAGTAAGCGGGGGAGGCGACTGATTAACAGCAGCTCAATGGCATCAGTATCACCCGCTAAAATGGCAGATAAAGACAAATCTGCCACGCCAATAAATACCGATGCTATGCTGAGTAATACCAGCACAAATAATAACTTTTTCAAGGTGATCCTCAATTACAGTGCGCGTGATTGCTGCATATCTTGGATCATTTTATCGGTTGCTGTGACACCCGAAAGGGCTATGTACCAGGCGTTAATATCAAGGTAATTTAGGTTGTCGTCTTTATAGGCGTCGGTTGATTTAACCAGTGGATTGGCAAATTCTTCACGGGTACGACTTTTATCTTTATTAATCAGTTTGTCTTTGTCGATAATGAATAGATTAGCTGGATTGACGTTGCTAATAAATTCATATGAGATCAGATCGCCATGACGAGATTCTTTAATGTTCGGTACTGCTTCTTGGAAACCAAAATCACGGTAGATGGCAGAGAAACGAGACTGTGCACCAAACGTGGTGATATTACCGCCTGCACTCATTACCGTTAATGCTTTAACCTGGTTGGTTTTGTTGTAGTTGGCAATTTCGGTGATCTGAGAATCAACACTGGTAATCTTTGTTTCTACTTTAGGTTGGATTTCAAAGATGTCAGCGAGCATACGCCATTGTTTCTGGGTGCTTTGCCAATAACCGTTCGATTCAGGTGCGAACATCACTGTTGGGGCAATTTTGGATAATTCTTTATAAGATTCGGCAGCGCGAGAACCAATAATAATCACGTCTGGTTTTTGCATGTAAATGGTTTCGAAATCAGGTTCGTTTAAGCTACCTGACGAGGCGAACTCTTTCGCTTTATATTTCAATAAATAATCTGGCATTGTTGTCGCTTTACTTACCGCAACTGGCTTAATACCAAAATAATCTAGAGCGTCTAATGTACCCGTGCCAATCACGACCACACGCTCAGGTTTCGTTTCTAATGTTGTTTTACCGAGTTGATGAGAGACTGTGATCGTTTCAGATAAAGCATTAGCTGAGAATAATAAACCAAATAAAGTAGCTACAACTGTTCGTTTCATATTAATGTAAATCCAAATGATAATTGTTCGTATTCGCTATATTATACTAAAACAAACACTGATGACCAGTAAATTAAAGGTAAATAATGTAAAGCAATGATTGAATGTAAAGCATTGTAAGTAAACGTAATTTAGTGAATGTAGGCGCTGTGTTTTTCTGCGCTATTTACGTCGAATGTGAAGAAAGTAAAGGTCGTATTCAGCAATGTAGTAATTGTGTTATGTTGAATTTTTTGTTTTGTAAGCCAACTTTATAGCACTATTTTATGAGGTATTTATGGATATGCCCGTTAACAGTCATACAGACTATCATGCACATTTTTATTTTGATGAATCATCACGAGTACACGCACAAGCATTACGAACAAGCATCAATGAAGAATTGGGTTTATATGTCGGTAATTTCAATACCAAACCAGTAGGACCGCATCCACAGTGGAGTTTTCAAGCCTCTTTCACTGCAGACGATTTTGATGTATTTGTACCTTGGTGTATTGAACATAGGCAAGGGGTATCAGTATTGTTACATGCAGTAACAGGCGATGACTTGCTCGACCACACCGAATATGTGCAATGGTTAGGCGCTCCCATTACACTCGATTTATCTCGTTTTTAAAAATTATTTAAGGTGTGAGGGTTACTTACCTAACGCATTAATGGAGATGACTGCGTTAGGTTCATATTTAGTCTAACCTTTCGGATAAATATCACTATCGTAAAAAACTGAAATATACGTGCATAATTGATATCACGTATAATCCGCTACAATCTCACAGGTTTTAAGGAAATCAGTTAATCTTTCTTGAGCTACCTGTATAGAAGGTTCCACCATATCGGTAGTAATATGAAGGTCACCAAAAAATATTTTGTCGTCTTTTACGATCATCCAAAAAGCAAATGTTTCATTCACAGTCGAATTATCAAAAGTGGCATCTATTATATACCCACTACCAGAAAGTGTTGAAATAGATACTGGAAAAGACTCTCTAAGATGCGTAGTGTAAAACATTTTATCTTCAAGCCGATTTATATAATTACGGAGTGCTATTGTTATAATGGCTTTAGAGTCAGTTAAATTATTCATCCCCTTTAGGAGATACAAATTTTCTTTTTTGTGTAATTCATACGCAGCCAAATGCCAATAATTATTATCATCATCCATAAATGATGCGCTTGTTTTCTTGATATCCGGAGCATTAGCCACCGTAATTTCTACGTTCGGTACGTGGAATTGATCTACTTTACACTCTAATTTACTATTCGCGAGTGCGCTTTCACAAAAGATTAATAAGATCAGTGCAATATATTTAAGGTTTTCCATCCAATTTATCCTGAAGTTTGATTATTTTAAAATTTAAATAAAAAGCTTGAACGTTAGCAAATATAAACACAGCATAGAAAAGATATATTTTGTGTTCTGGAGTAGCAGAATTAAATAGCCATATCCCACCAATTACATTTATTAGGTAAATTACGATTGCAAAGAGTCTATTCATGATTAATATAAAGAAGAGGTGTTCAATGTTGTTCGGTTTGTTAACTCAGTATTGACCTTACTAAGTTCAGAGCTATTAAATATCACTGCTCCCCAAATGATTAGAGTAACCCAACCTCCCTTGGATAATTTTTTATTTTTCCAAACTTCTTGTAGTACACTTTTAGTACCTGCTGCTGATGCTGTTACACCTAACCCACTTGCATATGTATTAATTATTTCGTGAATTTTTTTATCAGCTAATAATTCTTCATTCGTCATTGACCACATCCCCCATTGAGGGTTGGTTTTTGTATCTAAAACCTTATCAACAAGCTTTCCAGTTAGCGGGCGACTATCAAGGCCTCGTATTAATTTCCACGCTTCCATTTGCTGAATTCGGTTTAAATGTCGGTACATAATAGTTGCAGTCATAGCTTCAACTTCTTGCTGTCCACCACTGGCCACAAATGAGTAAGGGATATTAATTATTTTAGCTAAATACCTAAGTTGCTCTTTTGGGGACTTCGGCAGGTTGTAAGGAAGTACAGTATGTTCCATTTCTAAATGTCCTTTTTGTCGTTTGAAGATATACAGCTTGTAAGTGTCTTACAGTCTCCAATTATAACAACAACGCAACGGTGTTACGTACTATAAAAGTACTAAATACATGGTCGTAACAGTGGGTTAGTCCTGCTCTGGAAAGTGTATCTTTAAGCCATTTTGAATCGCGCTCCAGTTTACTCGACGCTTTCAAGCTTAAGCGCATAGGTTATTTATCACAGTGTAAACATAGCCGACAGCACAGATAGCAAAAGTAAGACTGCAAGTATTTTGTTGATGATATCGTTTTGCTTTGTGCTGCTTAATATTTTTCTTGTTAATTGTCCGAGTAATGTCCAGCAAACAAGCGTATTGCAAGCAACGAAGAAGAATATTATTGCTAAGGTTAGATTGTGATTGAAGCTATGAGAGTCAGCAGTATTGAATAAGCTGCTGACGGTCATGGCCATAAACCATGTTTTAGGGTTAATGAATTGCAAGCCTGCACCTTGAATCCAACTCGGCCTTGTAAAGGCATCGCTTTTATCTGCTGTTGCTATAGAGGGTGTCCAATACAGTTTCCAAGATAACCAGATTAACCATGTACAACCTATCCATGCCATTGTTTGTTGTAGTAGAGGGTAGGTAATAAATATATTGGCAATACCTTGTGCTGTTAATAAGAGAATTAACGACGCAGCACTTGCAGCACTAATGATAAAAGCGAAAGCAGAATTAATACCGTATCGATGACCAAGGGTTAACGCGATAAGGTTTGTTGGACCTGGAGTGATAGAGATAACAACAGCAAATAACAAAAAGTTTAAATATAAAGTAGTCATAACAAAATACCATTAAATTGACGATGTAATGAGTATCTCGGTATTGTCAGCGATAGTCTGGATGATTTGTGCAGAGCTGCTGATAATTTGCAGGTGTTAATTTATAGACCCGGCGAAACCAACGACCTAGATGGCTTTGATCGGCAAAGCATAGCTCGCTAGCAACATCGATAGGTTGATAGCCCTGAGAGAGTAATTGGCGCGCTTTTACCAAGCGAAGCTGAATCAAATAAGTATGAGGGGATAGGCCAAAGGCAGCTTTAAATGCTCGGTTTATTCTAAACCGATCTGCATCAACCGCACGAGACAAGGCTTCTAAGCCTATATCGGTATAAATATTGGCATGTAAGAAATCTTGTGTTTTAAGCGCAATAGCATCAACTTCAACTGATTTAGACTGTTTTTTTCTCCAGTCTAAATTGATGGTTAGCTTTTCTAACATCTGATCTAAGCACGCATCTTTCACTATCTTCGGGTCTTGATGGTGTAACGATAAAAATGCAGATGAAATACTGGCTGACAGTGCTTTGTTATTCGATAGCGTGGTATCAAAGTTAAGCTCAAAACTACTGGGTATATTATCGAATAGGGTTAAAAATTTGTCCTTTATCCAGTCTTGTGGGATGTAGAGCATTCGATAAGTAAAGCCACCATATTCAGGTGCTTTGCCATCGTGTATTTCCCCTGGTTCAAGTAGAAAGCTACCACCAGATAAAGATGTGTGGGTATTACGTCTGCAGTTAAACTGTTGAACACCTTGTTCAGTGATACCGACTAAATAACTGTCATGCCAATGCGGATCGTATGCATGACCGTTAAAATGAGCTCTGATTGTTTCAATTCCAGTCTCATCATCTTTACTTAATTCAAGCCAATCCTTAGTCGCTAGCTCTGCCATTTTAATACTTCCTTGTAAACGTAAATACACACTCTACTTAGTTAAATATAATATGAGATCTAAATCTAGAATATTTGTGCGTTTTTAATAAATTATTTAAGTTACATGCATTCCATTAATCCCTATCTGATTTAAACTTGCGTCTCACTTTTGCACCCCTTAGGTGGTATTCTTTTGCAAGTTTGTATTTTACATGATTTAATTAATTTCGAACTAAGATATTTAATTATAAAGACGTTTTAATAAAAGGACAAAAAATGAAATTTACAATTCCACTATTACTATCAGCGGCTGTATTGTTACCTAGCATTAGTGTTGCAGCCAACAATGCTATTACCCCCCCAACTTTAACAGGCATGTCGGCCACGGAAGTTCCGATCACTTTCCCGGAAGAAAAATTACCAATTGCGATTGTCGGTGGTTATCAAATTGAAAATTCTATTTTGACAGCAAGAACTTACAGCTGTGGTATTAACGTCAGTGATCTTGAAATTGAAGCTAAATTGAGATGGGATGGTGCTACACCTAAAATTTTGCTTGTAGGAATGAACCTTATTATGTGTCGTTCTGGGGTTACCAGCCCATTTTCAGTTGACCTATCAGAGTTTATTACCAACGTACCTGTACATGTTTTAGATAGGCTTGAAGTCGCGAATAACGTAAGTCTTGGCCTGTGAGCGATTGTGTCGAAAAATTGACTAGGTAAATCAAAATATTGATAATTTTCAACATTCGAAGAGGCATTATAATATGAAAATCAATTTTTCAGGACGACATTATCCATCATAATGGCGCTGCGTTATTATCTTGCTTATAAACTCAGTTATCGTGAAATAGAAGAAATATTTGCTGAGCGAAACATGCATTTTGACCACCCAACGATTAAATCGTTGGGTAATAGAATATGTACCATGGGAACTGCTTTATTCTCTCGTAGCATAATTGTATCTGAGAAACAGTATGTTATTAATTTTAAACAACTAAATTTTAGTTTCCGACACAACCACAATTATATAAAGGAAATTATTCATGAATTTAAATAAAACACTTATTGCCATTGCCATTGCCATTGTATTTACTTTTAATGCATATGCTTATGATAACTATTCACTTTTTTCTGACGGAATCGATCAGAATTTGGTTACGGCAAATTCAAGCCGTTTGGTTAAATTAACCAAAGGGGATGAAGTAAAGGCGGCTTATATTTATGATGATAATGGTCGTATTACTCAACGTGATTATACAGACAGTACATTTGATTATACGTATAACTCAGACAGTACTATAAAATCAGCCCGTGCGTTGATGAAGCGAAACCCTAATAGTTTTATAAGACATACCAAAGAAAACTTTATCTCTGAGTATATGTACGATAATGAAGGTAAAGTGATTCGTGAAGATAAGAGGGTTTTTAATGATTTAGATACTAACTTTGAGGGGGTGCCTAAAGCTACTTATCAAATTATGTATTTGTATGACAATACTGGACAATTGATAACGCGTAACCAAGTTTTACAAAGTGGTGAATTAGGTGTGAATCTCAAGGTAAATTATACCTATTATGATAATGGCCGTCTGAAAGACATTCAGGAAATAAAAGCCTCGTTAGAGTCCCATAAGAACACTCTACTGTTGAAATATTACGAAAATGGAGAGATAAAACAAGCCATTCAAACAATATTCGGTAGCGGGATTAAGACATTTGATATCGAGTATGTTAATGATTTTTATATGATTTATGGCGTGTATTATGTCGATCCGCTTAAAGAGTGGAAAGTCGATATGGACTTTTTTGGACTTTCATTTCATCCAATTAAGAAATTAACTGAGACAGTTGGTGATAAGATAAAAAGTTATGATTATACCTATCAAAATGATGATAGTGATTTTCTGGCAGATAGCCTATCGTTGGAATTTTTGTCAGGAGATTTCAAACTAAATGGTGAGTATAAAATGATTAATCAGCCATAATTTGAAAAAAAATCGCGATCATAAAATTAGAGTGTTAAGTGGCGTTGGTTTTTGGGTTAATACTTTGCGGCGTCACCAAATTGTCCGGTACAGCCGCTTGTTAGTCATTTACTGCTTTATCACTACCCATGTATCAGCAGCATCATCAACACATCTAGTTTTAAGTGAACGAATAATATTTGGATTAACTAACCGAAAATTGACAGTGCTAGACGCCGATAGGTAAGCCGTTAGTCCAGAGTTTAGCGATACCAATAACAGTATTTTTATGATCCATATTTTTACTCGCTAAATTCCTCTGTTCACAAAATGCTTTATCTTGGTTGAAAATGGATGAGGCAACTTGGCGACCACCCATTGTAATTTTTGACGTTTTAACCGCTCTTAACTCGGTAAATTGCTTAAATACCTTAGATATATCATTCACATTTTCTTTTAAACAATGAACAAAGTGCCATGCATCTTCCAGCGCCTGACAAGCTCCTTGACCAGAAGTGGGTAAAGCAGAATGCGCAGCATCACCGAGTAATATGACATTATTTTTATGCCAGATTTTTATTGGGTTATGATCATGAACATAAATTTTATTAATTCGGGATAAAGGTGTTTCATTGATTATCTTATTAATAGGATCTGGCCAACTAGCAAACAGCGAACGGAGTTCGGATTTATACAAGTCAGGGTTTACCTCTTCTATATTTTGAGATGCGACACATCCAGCCCAATAAGCTTTTGTTTTTGATACTGGTACTATTCCGAAACGTTCTCCAACTCCCCAGTAATCTGAAACCGAAAGGTCAGTGAAAATATCATCTTTACACTCAAATACACCAATCCAATTAACAACACCCTGATAAACAGGATCGTTATTACTATTTACATACTGTCTAGTAAATGAATTCATACTGCCATCAGCGCCAATAATGATATCTGGTTCGATATTTTTACCATTGGTAAATTGCACACAAACTTTGTTGTTATCGTTATTCGAAAGTGAAGTTACATCATGTTGATAATGTATATTGATACCTAGTTCAAGAGCCCGTTGGGTCAGTATAGCCATCAAATCTTTACGAATAACAGAATAGCTAGGATACGCGATTAATTGATTTAGTTGAGTTATGTCTAATGAGCCTAGTGGTTCGCCATGACTAGAAAAACGGTGCATATAGTTGAGCGAACCAGACACTTTGGCCACCTGGCTTAACACTCCAAGTTGGTCTAAAACAAATGAAGCATTCGGCCAGCATACAATACCGGCACCAATTTCGCTTGGTCGACTATGTCGTTCATAGACATCTGCCTCAAAGCCTTCTAGTTTCAATGCAATCGCAGTACTTAACCCGCCAATACCACCGCCTAATATACCTATTTTCATAAATGAGTCCTTTTCTAATAATGTAGGGAAAACGTGCATTCCAGCTAATGTTGAGTCTTGTCAGTTATCTCTTTTTGAGCTGAATCGTTATTAATAACAAACAATATAATTCATATCATTTATGATTGTTAGGTGGTATAAATTGGACTTATTGATATCAATAACGGGATAGTATAATGGATAACATTGATTTCACTTCGCTCCGGATATTTTCTTCTGTTGCAGAGAAAGGCAGCTTTATCGGTGCAGCAAAGGCATTACAAATGCCATCTTCAAACGTGAGCCGTACTATTTCTCAATTGGAAGCTAAACTACAAGTCCGCTTAATTGAACGCAGTACACGACATATGAGGTTAACCGAATCAGGTGCGCTACTTTATTCTCGGTCTGGTGCATTACTCGACGCCTTAGCGCAACTCGAATCTGACATCACATCCAATAAAACGCAACTTAAAGGCCCGCTAAGGCTCTGTATTCCGAGTGAAATGGGCCCCAAATTATTGGGGGATTCTATTATTGATTTTTCATTAAAATATCCTGAAATCAGTATTAACTGTACGACGAACTTAGCCGGATTTGAGTCCTTAATTGAGGATATCGATATTGCAATTATTGTAACTAGGGGGGATCTACCAGACAGTGATTATATTGCACAAAAACTAGCTGAGTTCCCATGTTGCATTGTGGCAGCACCCAAAGTCATTAAGCAATGGGGTAAACCCAGTAACATCAGTGATTTTAGTGCATTACCTTGCATCACCACTGCAACTGCACTCCAAGGGAAAGCTTGGCAATTTATTAAAGACAATGGGGAGTTTCATCATATAAGCGTGTCTAGTAACTTTAAAGTGAACAGCGGCGAAATGGCTTTTAAGGCAGCCTTATCGGGGGTTGGCTTTGCTATCCTTTCTCGTCATGCTTGTGATGAACATATAAAAGATGGCAGTCTCATTGAATTAAATTTTGCATCCAAGGCCGCACCGTTAAACCTATACGCAGTATACTCTCATCGAGTATTTCGCCCTGAAAAGTTCAGGGTATTTATTGATTTTTTAAAAGCCGATTTAGCTCAATTCAAATGACGTTAACTTTCGGGTTTCCCATTAACTCTTTACCAGCTTAGCTCATAGGCAGCATTTGTTTGTCTAATAGAGAACACCGAAAAGCTATCGACTATAGAATCCGATGAAGAAATTCGTTAGGATTCTGTTTTACTGAATTGATGGCCTTATTAATTAAATTATGCGCATAAAAATGCCGCTCATTTTAATTGAGCGGCATGACATACATTAACTTTTATCTATGTTGATTAATGACGACGACTTAGTTTATTGAGACGCAGCTGACATATCCTAAGATATCATTTGGGCGGTTTTTCTTGACCGGATGATCATTTTCTCTGTTCAAATCCACCATGGTATTAGTATCGGTCGAGTTGGAAAAATAATCACTATCTTTTAGTGTCTTATCGGATGATGGGGCCGATCTCAACGCTAGCAATTCTTTAACCGATGCGAGTTTCCAATTATGGCGACCGTCGAGCCCTGCATTCGATAGGTTTTCGCAGAATTGTGTAGCAGACCTATCCTTAGAATTAAAGTGTTTAAATTGTGGATGGCTACCTTGTCCCTCATAAATGATATGATCGGATTCGGCTCTTAGACGTCCTATATTCGCTTTGTTTAAAGGGTTAAAATCCATCATACGCAATAGCGCTTTCGAAGGTGTTAAGCTAAAGACAGCACTGCCAGTATTTGAGGTGATACTTACGACACTTGGTTTTTCAACGATAACATTGATGTTGCTAATAAAGAAATTTGCGGTATTTTGAATATCACCTAATTTAGCAGAAATAGTCGTATTAGACGAGGCGCTATCGTCTTGCGTACGAGCAAGAGCAATACCATTCTTGTCAACCGTTATTACCTCCGATTTACTGCTCCACTCTACTTGATCACTAATGTTATTACTTGTGTCGTCAGTGTATATACCCGTTGCACCAAGCTTCATATCAGTACCGTAAATTAGATCAAAGGAAGTAGCATTAATCTGGATAGCTTTTAGCGCTTTAGGACCCACCTGAATATACATAGAATACTTTATTGATGAGTCAGTTTTATCGCTCACTGTAACTTCGGTGCTGCCTTCTTTCATCGCTTTGATTTCACCATCCGAAATGAAAGTCACGATTGAGTTATCAGCAGTGTTCCAATTAAACTTGTTTACATCTATAGAAATCTCGTTGTCTAAACTATCTATACCAATGCCCGATAATGTATATGTTTGACCGAGAGGAATATCGTCTTGTACCTGATTTAGTTTAATCGTTTCTAATTTGGCATTGCTAATCGTAAGGCTAGCGCTCTTTGTAAACGTACCGAATGTTGCGCGAATGGTTACCTTACCAGCATGTTTGGTATTGAGCGTATTACCTGTAAAAAATGCTTTTTGAATATCAGAACTATGCCATTTAACTAGATCAGTGACCTCGAGTTCTTTGTTGTCAGTGTATGTCGAAAAAGCGTGATATTTGACAGAATATCCTGCAATAGTAGTCTTTTTTTCTTGGGTAATACGTAAAGACTGAGCTTCAGCATCCGTGACTATAACATCAAAATGTTGACTCTCTAAGCCATCTAAACTACACCATACTTGGGTGGTACCTGGTAACTTACCGACTAATGATTGCTTATCAACAGAAACGATGGCAGGATCCTGACTATGCCAAGTAACGTTCGATGTAACCGGATGAATAATACTTTCACCAGCATCATCATTATCATATTCATAAGTCCCGTAAACATCGAGTTTAAGGTTTAGGCCACTCGCGACTGGTAATTTAGGTCCCAGATCGACCATTAATTTTGTTAGCTTAGCCTTTGTTACCGTCATGGTAATCGGGTCACTGAATATCTCGCCTCTAGATGCGGTAATTGTCGCGATACCAGGATGCATTCCGATGATTTTTGCGTCCCTATAGTTAAGTCTCACATTGTGATTGTCCCTCTCTGTTCTGAGTAACGAATCGTTTGTTAAATCTTTTTTGGTACCATTATCATATTGACCTATGACTGTATAACTTGTCATCTGGTTTGGGACTATATTAGGTGTATCTACTGTTAGAGATAGTGTTTGTAATCTTGCTTTTATTACCGTAATGAGGATCGATTCACTTTTTACGTTACCGACTTGTGCCCAAACGTGTACACTACCCTGTCCAATCGCAGTAGCCTTTCCTTGAACAACGGTTAAAATACGAGAGGCGTCTAGCTGGTCTGTGCTTTTTACAAACCACTTGGCTTTACCTGTGAAGGACAGTTGTTTCTTATTGGTAAATTCACCAGTAATCTTAATCTGAGTGTTTAGGCCGTTAATGATGGTTTCATCTGCACTGATCACTAATGTTGTTAATTTTTCTGCGGTAATGACCACAGTAATAGATGGTGATTCTATAGATAAATATTCAGCATGCAAACGAGTGCGACCTTCTTTGAGGGCAACTAGCTTTCCCTGTTTATCGAGATAAGCGATGCTTTCATCATCAATAACCAATTTCGCTGCGTTGCTCAGATCCTTAAATTCTTTGTTACTATAAAACCCTTTGACTATAAGTGTTTTCGTTAAGCCTTTCGGTAAGTTTATTTCATTAGATTTGACTTCAACTTCAAGTTCGCGTAGTTCTGCAGGTTTTACCACTAATTCTATGCTTGAAATTAAACCACGATAAGATGCTGTTAGGTTTGCACTGCCTGCTTGGGTTGCGACTAACTGACCTTCGCTATCAACCTTAATCCCATCCGAAGTTTCCCAAACGATATCATCAGTGACTCTACTCGCGCTGTTATCAGATAATTTTGCGGTTAATGATATATCTTGTTTTTGACCGAGGAGCATCTCATGTTCTTTCAGGTCAATATTAATTGATAAAGGAACTGCATCTGTGATTTCCAGCCTTATTTCTTGGCTGAACACATTGCCTTTTGAGGCTGTGATCATTACAAGCCCGGACTTAAGTCCTTCGACTTTACCATTTGTAATAACTGCAAGTGCTTCATTATCGACTTGCCAAGTTACGTCATCAGTTATGACCTGTGTAGCACCATCGCTATAATAACCGACGGCATCATATGACTGGGTAAGCCCTACTGCAATAGCTGGTTTAAGGAGGCCAAATGTCGTCGCTTGCTTAATATTGACCTGAATTGATGTCAGTGTTTTTTTATCTGAAGGCTTTGGTGCTTCGCCAGTACCATCGCTGCTACCGCCGCCACCACATGCTGTTAATATACCTAATGTACAAAAGAGTAATAACCAAGACGTAAAACGTATCATTTTCTAACCTTTTTCGGAATAAAGTAATATATATAGAAATGTTAAATAACTTAGTCCGTCCTGGAAGTAATGCTTACTGCTTTTTAGCTAATAATTGCATGTAAGTTTTTAATCTATTTCTGCAAAACAACATACTAAAAAGTGTTTAGTATGTTGCGGTGTGTCGACATCTTAACTTTTCGACGACACTAATTTGAGGCGGGATATTATCACAAAAAATTTAGATGACACCTTGATTTACGTATCTTTACGCATCTAAGTTTAACCAATTAAGTTGTTAAATATCAACAACTTGTGATTTTAAACTGGAGTTGTACCACTAACGAGTAGGCTGATGAAAATAGAGGTTTTGATAGCAATAAGGATATGATTTAAATTCAAATGTCTGATATTTACTCTATCTGATATTGTGTTTTTTGCGTTAAAAAAATGATAGCCATTGGTGAATGAATTATTAAATATACAGGCCTCTGATTATGGTATGACCAATTCGCCCACAATCTCCGTCAGAGAATTGCATCGATAATCATCACCCAGCGTTGTTTTCATTTTGTACCATCCAATAACAATTTTTGCTGCCAAAGGTAATGCACTTTGACAACTTATCTCATTATTGGATGAACCAAGATACGGGGACGAGTGCCCAGTAAGCAAACTGTTTGGATTTGACTGGTAGCAGGAGTTTTTCAAACGCAGATAGCGACTCGTCGCTACACCTCATGAAATTTCCGGAATGTTTTTAACATAACCTAATGCACCTTCAACTTCAGTTGCGACTTCGTTAATATAGTTATGATACTCGACGTGTTTCTGGAATTTCAGTACCCAATTTTGTCAACATAATTTGCCATACATTTAGATCTCGACAACGAAATGCACCTGCACAACTTAGAAGATAATATTTCCACATTAGATAAAATTTTTCACTATAATTACTTGCAATATTTGTCCAATTATTTTCAAAATTTTCGTACCAAGCCATTAATGTTTTATCATAGTCTGGACCAATATTATGCACACCTTCAATGTTTAACTTGTTCTCAATAGCGCCTGATATTTGAGTCATAGAAGGAATAACGCCATTAGGGAAAATATATTTTTGGATCCAAGGATCACTTTCATTAATTGTTCTCGAAACTGAACCACCTATAGTATGGCAAAGGAAAATAGCATCATCTTTCATAAATCTTTTTGCACATTCAAAATATTCATTGTAATTTTTAGGTCCAACGTGCTCTAACATCCCAATAGATACTACACGGTCATAGGTTTCAGAGGGGTGGTAATCACGATAGTCTTGTAAAACAAAAGTAACATCTAGCCCTTGAGCATTAACCCTATCTCGACCTAATTTTGTTTGTTCTTTAGATAAGGTTAAACCATCACAAATAACACCGTAGTGCTCAGCTGCATATATCATAAAACTGCCCCAACCACAGCCGATATCTAGCACTCGCATACCTTTTTTTAGATCTAGTTTTCGACATACCAAGTCTAATTTAGCTTCTTGTGCCTCGTCGATATTACTTGAATCTTTCCAATAAGCACAAGTGTAAGTCATTCTTTTATCTAGCATATTCTCAAATAAATCATTTCCTGTATCATAATGAGATGAGACATCTTCTTTTGAACGTTCAATCGTTTGAGGATTAAAAAATTTACGTAATTTATTCTTACCGACTTCAACGCCAATACGAAGCTTTAATAAGCCATCTAGTTTTGACTCTATATCCGTGCGTAAAATTTTACTCATTAATTCTGATATATCATCACATTTCCATTTCCCGTCCATGTAACCTTCACCAAAAGCGATAGAACCTTCAGTTAGTAAATTAGTATAAAGCTCTTCATCATGAACTTGGATATCCCATGGACGATTACCATTAATCTGAATATCAGCTTTTAATAAAATTGATTGGAATAAATCTTTATTAGACATAGCAACTCTCTTGAATTTAATAAGAAATTAAATAGATATAATTTAAGGCTCTAAAAAAAAGGGGGGGGGCGATATCAACCGTTCAGCCCAAGCGTATCAATAATATTAATTCGGGGCCCGTTCCAGTTAATGTCTGTTACTTTGGAAAGTATTGTTATGTCTCTTTCCTGTTCATTGCAGTCTATTACTAGATGTTGAGAGCTTTCTCTGCGCGATAATGCATCCGATTGTCGTAATAGTTGATCGACTAAAGAGGTTTTTCCATGAGCGACAATGGCAATATTTCGAATGTTTTTAGTTTCTAACACTTGTCTTTCCTACATCGATTTGAAATCGTAAATAGTAATAAACATTGCAAAATATTGTTATCAACAAAAGGACAAATAACATCATTTTAAGGACTATTTATTTATTTTCTCTTATCGACTCACTGTCGTAACTTTTATCTGCAATGACAAATTTGCTTTGTGGCTACTTATCTATAAGCTCATTGCAATTTATTCTGGTACGGTTAATCATCGGTTAGGTAGTTTGTGGTTATTTCGTTCATAAAAGAAAGCATTGTTTTTAATCGAGGTGATGAACTTTTTTTACTGGCATAGACGGCATAAATCGTCACATTTGGGCTGACCTTTATTTCGGGTGCAATTCTGATAAGTTTCTTTTCTTTCACTAATTTACGACAATAAATATCAGGTAATAGGGATATTCCTGCACCTGCTACGACCGAGTCGCGTACCATCAGTACATCTTCGAGTTGGTTTGCCATAGGGAAGGTCACTGGATATTCATTTCCATCGGGTGCGAATAAACAAAAATTAGCAGGATAATTTTCTTGGCTATGATAATAACGCACATGTTTTTGTATTTCTAACCAACTGGAGTTGATCAACTCTGGATAAGCAGATAAATAGGCAGGGGAACTCATCCAGCAAAGCTCAATATCTGCGAGATGTTGAGCATAAAATCCCGAAGGAGCCAATGGACCAAGTTGGATCGCTAAGTCTAACTTGTCTTCATACAAATTCAAGATTCGAGTTGTACTTTTCATGTTTAAGCGAATGTCTGGAAAACGCGTAACAAAGTCATTTAAATGTGGTGCCATGACTTCTCGTGAAAATGCCAAGGTGACCGCGATATTTAATTCTCCTGCAAGCCCTTTTTGGCAGAGTTCATCACCAGCAAGGTTAACCTGTTCGAGTAATGGTTTTAGTTGCTGATACAGTTGCGCTCCATCAGAAGTCAGACGAAGATAACGATTGTTACGTTCTAGGAGCTTTACATTAAGCCGCTCTTCTAAGCGAGCTATTGCACGACTAATACTTGATTTTTGTATGTTTAATCGTACAGCTGCTTTTGAAAAACTGTTGCTTTCAGCTACGGCAATAAATAAAGGTAAGTCATTCAAATTCCAATTCATAGCTATCCTAAATGTAATACATAAATCAGAAAAATATTATACGAGTATAGAATATTTTTTATCATAAATAACCATTCATAAGATATTGAGTTTTCGCTCACCTACCTATTAATCCCGAGTTTATTTTAACTATTTTATTCCATTAAGCAACGTTGAAAATAAGCAACGCAGTGTTGCTTTATTGAGACTATTACGGTGATGACGAAACTCATATACTGCATGAAAGAGAGATACCTACCAATATAAAATTAAACAATGATATTAAATAAATTAGATTTATCTCTCTGATTATTCTGATTTCAATATAAAGAGAGAATCAATGCCTACGTATAAATCGAATACCTTAATGAAAATTTGTTTATTATTGGGGAGTAGCTTACTTGTCATGGGGAACGCTGCGATAGGCCCTTCATTGACACAGATTAATCAGGTGTTTAATGACCCGTTCTATGTGTCATTACTCATGACATTACCTGCAATCGGGGTGGTATTATCGGCGCCATTTGTTGACAAGCTAATGAGGCTCGTCGGAGAGAAAAACGCGTTACTTGTTGGACTATTTATTTATGGGGCCGCTGGTAGTAGTGGTCTATGGCTTAACTCAATCTATGCGCTATTATACTTTCGTTTGTTATTTGGTGTTGGTATTGCGATATGCATGACTGTCATCAATCATATTATAGGAAGTGCATTTCAAGGTAAATCGCGTACAGACTTTATCTCTTTCCAATCAATCGCAGTTAATCTGGGGGGAGTTGTGTTTGTGCTCTTAAGCGGTAGCTTAGCAGAATATAATTGGCGTTTTCCATTTTCCCTATATTTACTGTCCTTTGTCATTTTAATTATGTCGGCAAAGGCGATTACTATACCCACACATAGGGATGATGAGATAAAAAAACGTTTAACACTATCTGATATTAAAGGGGTCTTTCCTTCCTATGTAATGGGCTTAATTGGTATGCTTTTTTACTATATGATCCTTATTAATTTACCTTTTACACTAGTGTCATCGTTATCTTTAACAAGTAGTATGATCGGCATAGTTATGGCCGGTATGAGCGTAATTTCAGTGATTGTCGCTTATTTATTTAGGCATATGTTGTCAACGTTGGGTGAGCGATGGTTATTGGTTATTTGCTTCAGTTGTTATGCAATTGCATTAACTTTTCTTGCACTAACTCAATTCGAATGGCGGGCTTATGTCACGATTGTATTTTCAGGAATAGGTTTTGGATTATTACTACCAACGTTAAGCCATATGATCATGTCGTTAAGTACTGCGGTACTGCGTGCTCGTTTAATGAGTGGGTTTGTGATGTCTTACTTCTTGGGGCAGGCGCTTAGTGCATTTGTTTTACAGCTAAATATGTTACTACCAGAAGGGCTCGTTTTTCTTATCTTTGCCATGATTGCGGCTATTACGGCATGCTTGTGCGCTCGTTTTCTCGATATAAAAGAGCCAAAAGAGGAGACGTTAAAGGTAAAAGAGAATGACGTCTGCTTTGAGAAGGACTTCTCATGAAATTAGTACCTGTTGTTAACTTAGTGCCTCATTATATGAATGATCCAGGGTCTCTGACCAAGCGACTTAAAGCTCGGTGTGACAATTTCCATATTATTGAGCAAGAAAAAGGTAAGTTGGATCCGAGTACGTTTTTTCGTCAAACTATATTGATGAACAACCAGTCTAGTTTAATATTAGCGCGATCGTCTTTAATGTCAGAGGACTCTGTGATAGTGAATAAATTTTGTGAGCTTGGAGATAAATCTTTGGGTGAACAATTATTATTTGCAGAGCAGAACGTAAAGCGTAGTGAGTATTCTTTTTTCCAAGTTAGTCAGCTTGATCGTGACATGATAAATCTAGATAGAACGGAAATAGTGTATGCAAGACGTTCTTATTTTAGATGGCAGAGCAACCAGCTATCATTGCTTGAAATATTCTTACCTGATGCACATGATATATTGAGAGGGGAACGCTAGTATTGAGTGACCATCGCTAATTAAGCGTAATTAGCGATGGTAGTAAGGCGTTGCTTATATCTGGGGGATATTAAGCGTCGTCTTTTTCTGATTCGTCAGACTCTTCAACACTCTCTTCTGTATTCTCTTCAACGCTTTCTGCAACGAGGCGAATACGACGTGCGTTACGTTCGATTTGGTTTTGTAAGAAACCTTTTAATTCAGTTTCAGCCCAAATTTGTGCTTCTGCTTCTGAAGCAAAACCTGCTTGGCTTTTTGATACAACTGTTTTTTTAGATGTGATTTTTCTCACGATCTCAGCAGTCCAAGAACCGTCTACTAGTACCAAATTAAAATCGTACTTTTTACCTTTTGCCATGTGTCTATTTCCTAGCGATTATTCAGTGTGATGATATCCCCAAACTACTTTTGGATGCTTTATCAGAGACTAGCTTGGATATCTTATTTGTGCTTTTTCATTCTACTTAATCATCGCGATACGTTTTGTTATCAACACTGGATAAAGAGAAATGAATTAGAAGGCGGGATTCTAGGCTAAAATGACAAAAACACCAGCAGTTAATGAAATTCATCGCAACATTTTATTGTATTACGTCGATTTTCAGCTGAATTTGCGTAAAGAAGGGTAATTTTAATTAGCCTTACTTGTTATATTTCATGATTGTCGGTAAAAAGAAGTCCTATGATTAATGACAACGTAAGAATGTATGCGCATCACTAAACCAACAAACAACGCAAATATAAGCCTGCTGTTAATAGTAGCGTTTTTGATTGTTTGTATGGTTAACAATGCTTATTCATTTAATCAGCCTGTGTTAAGCAGTGCTCAATTAGACAATGCTCAATTAGACAATGCTCAATTAGACAATACTCAGTTAAATAGCCAGACTCGTGCTAATGAAAGTGTGAATTATAGTGCTAACTTAAGCACAGTCGCGAACACTGAACTTACAGATGCCAGTTATCTTGATAACAGTGGCGGTGTCTGTAAACTGACTGAGAAATTATTACAAAAAGCCAGTACGCATATGGACGAGCTAGTCATGGTCATTTTAATGATCATCCTATTTAGCCATTACTTTACGCGTCAGCCACTCAACTTTACTTATCTAGCAAATACATTTGTCCCTTCTCGACGCCGTCACCTTATTTTGTGTAAATTCGAAGAGTAATATATCGTAATATACCTCTGCGATAGCTTAAAATACAAAATTTAATCACCGTTTTATATTAAATAGTATTTAATTCATCTTTATAGCTCGGGTATATTAAAGAATAATTATTTTTATCGACGCCCCATTAAAAGCAATTGGTATTGAAGCATCAGCAAGATGACTTTAATTACTTTTTGGAGACATAATTTGAAGACAATAAAAACCTTATTTGTGAGTTGTTTGCTGTTTATATCCGCGAGTATTTCTGCACAAACAACAGGCTGGTTACAAGATCCATCACATCCACCAATTCAGTTACGCTTTATGCTGACAGGGCAAGTGGATAAAACCAATAATACAGTGCCCGCTGTACTCGAAGTAAAGCTTGCTGATGACTGGAAAACCTATTGGCGTTCACCGGGTGAAGGCGGTATCGCACCAAGTATTGATTGGCAAGAGTCGACAAATCTTGTTGACAGTGACTGGCAGTGGCCAGTACCAAAACATTTCTCATTGCTTGGGTTAGAGACTTATGGGTATACCGATGCGGTTAGCTTTCCAATGCAGTTACAGTTCGAAGACATGAATAAACCACTGGTATTGGCGGGTAAATTAACCTTATCTTCGTGTACGACTATTTGTGTATTAACGGATTATGACATTAACATGTCGGTTGATATTCAAAATTTGAAAACCGATGCTGACGCGATGTTTTTATATAATAAAAGCATCACTCAAGTACCGAGAAAAGTGGATGATAATAACGCGATTCAATTAGTATGGGATCACGCTAACAGTCAAATACAAGCGACAATATCTGGCTATAACTGGGGCGAAACACCGAGATTATTGATTGATGGAGACTTAGACACGACCTTTAAACTAAAGACGGTAGAAGAGTCAGTTGATCATTTAATTGCGGTCTTTGACGCCAGTAGTTGGTTGGGTGACGTTGAATTAATCGATAAAACGTTAAACTTAACCGTCATCACTTCAGATCAAGCGTTAGAGTTTTCGACGCCTGTTATTGCGGGACAAGTCACTATCGCAGGTCAGTCTCTAATGGGAATAGTACTGTTTGCTTTATTAGGTGGTTTGATCCTCAATATAATGCCGTGTGTATTACCGGTTCTGGGCATGAAATTGAGTACTATTATCGATGCGCCAAGTGTCGAGAAGGGTAAAATAAGGCAACAATTCCTTGCTTCTGCGGCCGGTATCATCGTGTCGTTCTGGTTACTTGCCGTCTTCATCTTTGCATTAAAAGTATCAGGTCAGGCAATAGGTTGGGGTATTCAATTCCAAAGTCCTTGGTTTATTGCGGCCATGGTTGTTATAACCGCAGTGTTCTCATTAAACATGTTAGGCGCATTTGAGTTTAGTTTATCGTCAAACTTACAAACGAAATTAGCCACCGCGGGTGATGATAGTAACCGTGGGCATTTCTTGCAAGGTATGTTCGCTACGCTACTCGCAACGCCTTGTAGTGCGCCATTCTTGGGCACTGCTGTTGCTTATGCGCTGGGTGCTGATACGTTAAGTTTATTTGTCATCTTTACTGCCTTAGCCATTGGTATGGCTCTGCCTTGGTTGTTCGTTGCAACTTTCCCAAGTCTTGTCAGTTTATTACCTAAACCTGGCCGTTGGATGGGGTCGGTGAAAACTGTTTTTGCTGGTTTATTAATGCTGACTTGTTTATGGCTAGTGACCTTGCTGTCTAGTTTCTTACCTACATTTGCTATTTATGGCCTGTTTAGCCTTGTTAGCTTGGTATTTATTGGTTTTATGATAAAACTTAAAGGTAAGCGCGCAGTACTTATTAGCGTTAGTGTTGGTTTGTTACTTGGTAGTGCTGGTATGTTGGCTGCGTCGTTAACGACAAGCAAATGGTCAAACGGTTTGCCGGATGACTTAGTATGGCAGGATCTAGATACTGTGCGCATCGAGCAGCAAGTAAAAGAGGGTAAAACGGTATTTGTGAATATCACTGCTGATTGGTGTATTACGTGTAAGGCCAATAAGATAGGTGTCATATTACAAGATCCTGTGTATAGCAAACTGCAAACGGAAAACGTGGTAACGATGGAAGGTGATTGGACCATTAGATCTGAAAAAGTGACGAATTACTTACAAAATAACGGTCGTTTTGGTGTGCCATTTAATATTGTTTATGGGCCTAAGGCGCCAAACGGTATACCACTGCCTGTCATTTTAAGTGACGATGCTGTGATGAATGCAATTAAGCAAGCAGCGAATAATAATTAATTTTTCCCTGCGTATATGCGTGGGGTATGACGATTCGTAACATAAATACAGAAATAAATTTAATAAATAGGAATAACAATGAAAACGAAATTATTAACACTTTCCACCACTATCTCAGCCGCTATTTTAGCGACGCAAATGGCGTGGGCAGCACCTGAACAAATAGATATGACGGCTGTACAACAAGACAAGTTTAACCAAATGGTGAAAGAAACATTGGTAAACAATCCTGAGATCTTAAAAGAAGCGATTATTGCGCTGCAGGCACATGAAAAGAACAAAATTAAAGTCCAGCAAGCGCAAAATTTAGGTGATAATCACGGGGCCTTGTTTAATAACAAAATGGATCCGTGGATGGGCGCTGAAAACCCAGAGTTAACCATTGCTTACTTTACTGACTTCAACTGTCCTTACTGCAAGAAAATTGAGCCGTTATTAGATCGATTAGTCGAAGAATTTCCAGAAATACGTGTTGTTTATAAGTTGGTACCAATCTTAGGTCCAAGTTCGAAAGAAGCAACTGATTTAGCCTTAACAGTATGGGCAAATGAGCCCGCTAAATTCGCTGAATTACACAAAAAATTAATGTCACGCCCAAGTCGTTTAGACAGTGGTGCTATCGCTAAAGTGGGTAAGATTACCGACACTAATGAATGGTTAGACAATACGGCTGAGAGTGTTGAAACGACAATTAAAGGTAGTATGACGTTGATGCGTGAGTTTGGACTGAGTGGAACACCGGGTCTTATCTTTGCCGATCAAATTATCGGTGGCCTAGTGCCTTACGGGCAGCTTAAGAAGCAAGTGAAACGTGCATTAGAAGCCCAACGTCAGAAGTAGTGTTGATATTAATGTCATTATCAAAGGAAGCAAGTAAATGAAACAACGGCTACTTGGTTGGACTAAGCAATTAGTTATATTTCTATTGTTAGCACTTGTTATTACTGCGGCTGTGGATGTATGGCGTGGGAAAGATTTTCCGAAACATAATATCCCAGTATTAGCAGGGACGACATTGGCCGGAGAACCGATTGATCTTGCGGAGTTAAGTAAAGATCAAGCTGTGGTTGTTTATTTTTGGGCAACGTGGTGTCCTGTGTGTCGTTTTGTTAGCCCTGCGGTTGATACATTATCGGAATTCTATCCGGTGGTGACAGTCGCCTTAAGTTCTGGTGAAGAGATAAGGGTGAAGAAATACTTACGGCATCATGAGTATGATTTTGATGTAGTGAATGATGAAAACTATGACTTGGGTCGTGATTGGAATGTGAAGGTCACCCCAACGATCTTAATTGTGAAAGATGGTGAGGTGAAATGGTTCACCACCGGATTCACTAGTTTGCCTGGGATCTGGTGGCGATTAATGTTGAGCTAAAATTTATCCCAGCTTTCGTTATTTGATAATGCGGCTATCGCCTTGTCATTGGATCGCCTTTTCTGCGCAGTTATTGGCTGTGCAGTGAGTTGCTGTCCATGGTGGTAGTTCGCATTATGACGACGTTGTCGCTGTCCTTGTGGTAACGTTAAGCAGATAACAGCTTAACCCCTTTCAACACCGAGACCGTATAGCCGTATTGATTTTGATAAAATTTAGAAATAAAGCCACTAATATAAATATATGACTTTTCAGTCATGGCTTGGCCGTGATTGAACTGAACAACACGGCCGGTATCATCTTTACCACGTATATCGTAGCGTTTGGTGACGATTTGGTATTTACAGCTATTTATCGTAATACGACAACGTACATAATCACCTAGCTTGCCTTTTAAACGTAATGCCTCACTAATATTGCTACCGTCATTATGTAATGCGAGTTTTTTGTCGGTTGCTAATGGTGATTGATGGCTTAACAAACCTTGGTTATTCACGATATAGTTCGAAATAATTAAAGCGGCTGTTGCCAGTTCATTTTCTGCCAGTACACTTTGTCCACACAGTTGTTTTAACTTGTCGTTTAAGCTGGTGGATTTCATTTGTTTGGTATACAAAATCGCTTTTTCAACAAACTCAAAACTGAGGTCTTTAGGATAAGCGGATTTTTGATAGCGTTGGGCTGCTTTTTTATAAGTTGCGTGATTAAAGTTATGATGAAATTGGATTGCATCCTGTTTACTGACAAAGCCGTGTTGGCGTATTTCATCTTCAACAATCGCTAAATATAAGCGTAGTGGGGCACCGGATGAATACACTTGGCTAAAGACACTGCTTTGCAGTTGCTCGAGATGATTAATTAATGCGGGTAGTTTTTGTAAATAATTAACAAATGGCATTAGTTCGGGCAGGCGTTTTTTTACACAGGCTAGATGTGCACAGTAATCACCTTGTTGCGGATGACTGAAGATAAGACCCTGACTGCGATTAGTCGTGGTATTACAGATACTACAAATACGGGTAAAACTCGGATTTTTTAATAAGTTGATTGGTTGTGCGTATTCATTTATCGCATAGATATTTTTGTTATCAGTGATATCATAATACGCTTCGATAATATATCGCTCGTCACTTTGCTCTAAAAGATCTAATGTAATTTCATAACCTTGAGCAGTCACCAGTTGGTCTGCTTTTTTTACTGTCAGCGCAGATACAGGGTTCACAGTAACAAAGTCTGAAAAAGCAAAGGAATCAAAAGGTGCAAGTAAGTCTTCTATGGTAGACTTTAGATTAGCGTATTGCTCAGTTGTAATTAAATATGGCATTGTGGTGTTAAACAGTTATGAATAGAAAAATGGAGAGCACATATTTTATCGTGCCTGATTATATCGTGCAATCATCATCACTTTCTGATGCTGCATTTCGCTTATTAGTATGGATGTTATGCAAAAAGAATAAAGATCGCATTGCGGATTTTTCGCGTTTCTCATTGCAATCAGACAAACAGCATAGCATTACTGAACTGATTAATAAAAACTATCTTCAGCAAGATAATACTGGTTTGTACATCAACAACGCCATTATGTATGAAGACTTTAAAGAACAAGTTGAAGTGCCTGTATCTGCGCCTGATCCAAGTCTACAATATTTCCAGCAAGTATTTGATTTGGTGGCTGAGTACTCTCAGAAACGCTTGAATTTTAATAACGGTAAATTCCGTGTGCGCTGTGATGAATTTATGCGTCAAGGTTTTACTATCGAGCATATCAAGGTGCTCTGTATTCAACTTAATAGCCGTAATCCTGCCTTTGATTGGTATGAGCTTGATAGCACTGAATTACAACATATTAAAGATGTTTCAGCGGTCAATAGGGTAAATGCCCCAGCCCGTATTCAACCCGTTAATAATCCTGCGTCTGCAGCGCGTCAGCCTTTTCAGCCAACGTTAAGCCGTCAAGGGGTTCGTCATATCCAAAATCAAAGTGGGTTCATGCCGAGCTATCATCAGATTAGGCAAGATCCACAAAAGATGGCGGACATTAAGCAAGTTTATGACTATTGGTTTAGTTCTAAACGCTTACAGATGTCGCAATATATTGCGCCAAAACAAGCGCATTTTGAGAAACTGTATAGTTTGCTAATGTTGCATTCGATTATCGAACTTAAGCGTGCGGTCGATGGTGTTGATCATCGCCGTGACTTGGTGAATAAAGGCCGTAATTTTAATGATATTTTTACTAACTCCGGCAACATTGAGAGCCTGATTAGCTTAGCGGATAGCATGGAAGTGAGCCAAGCTGATTCTCCTGCGTTGCGCATCTTTAATTATTGGCTTGAACGCACACAAACGGCTGTCGGCATTAATTTACGTATGACCGCAGAGCAACGAGATAAGTTACTACTGCGTTTGGAAGTCTTTACTGAAGCCGACCTTAAATTAGCGATTGATGGCTCGCAAGTTGACCCGTATTATCAATCAGTTAACTTTGCTTTTGGATTATTATTTAAAGATGATACTAGCGTGCATAGCCTGATATCGCTCGCATTGAATGGTAAACAAAACTTTAATAGATCAAACTCTAAAGAAGATGATTTAAATGAAGCATTCGCCGTTCTCGGTATTAGCAAACTAACGGTGGGTATAACTCCGAAAAACGGAGGTGTTTCAGTACCACGTAATAGTAATGTTATTGAGCGAATAGAAGATAAGAACTTGCCGCCACACTTCATTGATCCTGGTTTTCAAGATGGATATGATGACGAACAGTAGTATTGATATATGGAATTTAATTAGGAAGGTAATATGGAACAAAACGTTGAGTTAACTGAAGCCCATGCAGAAGCTGTAACCACTATGTATACTATGTTGGCAAGTAGTTTTCCATCATCATGGAATCATAAACTTAATTCCCATCTTTTTAATATTTGGAAGCTGACGTTGGCTAATTACCCGCCAAATGCAATAATTAAAGCTGCAGAGCAGATCCCAACACTGCGCCGCAGCAATGGTTTACCTTATGACTTCCCGCCTAGTTTACCTGTGGTTGCGGATATGATCATGCGTGAGTCTATCGTATTAATGGGGCATTCTGATCACGATAAAGCCTACGAGCGTTTGTTTAAATTTAAGCGTAAGAGCCCCGCGGAACGTGCGGCTACCGGTGATAACTTTGTGTATACCCTATATCGCCAATTAAACAATTATATGGCGATGGACGCCGATAAATTCCGCCCTATTTTTACCCGCGAATATTTGAAACTGGCTGATGGTGTAACTAAAGGCAGCATTACGTTAGACGAAATACCACTGGCGATTGAGAGTAAATAAGCGTTGCTGGCTCATAGACGAACTGACTTTGATGTAGGTAGTACGTTAATCAGATAAGGAGCCTGTCGTGAACAGGCTTCTGTTAAGTCAGAAATGGAAAGTATTTAGATAATAATCAAGCACACCTGTATATAGCTTATCCGACCCACTAAAATCCACCGAAAATAGCCTTAATTCTAGTATTAGGGATAAAACTCAATAGTTTCTCAATCATATTAAGTCCCCCCAACTTGCCAGCGTTCGGTATTCAGTATTACGAGGTAATATTTATTATGTTGTAAGAACAGAAATGATCTATCATTTTAATATAGCGTAATGATAAATCAGACTAAACGAATATTTAAAGCGACGGGTTATTCTATGCAAGGGTTATGATTGTGATTTTATAATTCGACTCGTTATAATTATAAAAGGAATAAATATATGATTTGGAATGGCATCACTAAGGTAGATTCGAATATTTTAAAAGGTTTGGGTATCTTAATGATTGCGATTCATAATTTCATGCATCGCTTTCCTACCCCTAGCGAAAATGAAATGGAATTTACGTCGGGAAAAGTGTTCAATTTATTTGATATTTTATTAACTGAGCCCGCAGGTATTATTCGTGCACTATTTAGCTACTTTGGTCATTTTGGCGTGCAGATATTTATCTTTTTAAGTGCTTATGGCTTAATGAAAAAATACGCAAAAAATGAAAATAAGCTGTTATATATAAAATTTATTATCACTCGCCTTGTGAAAATTTATCCGATGTTTTTACTCGCAATCGTTTCATATTTTATTTTTATGTTCATCTTTAATGTTGTTTATAATGGTATGGGGTTTACCGAATGGTTAATCCCTCTTTCAAAACCACTTATTTTAAAATTATCGCTGCTATATAACTTTTATCCATATCAAGGTCTATCGTTAGTTGGCCCTTGGTGGTTTTTATCGTTTATTTTTCAATTTTACTTAATATTTCCATTTATGTTGGCTATGTTCAAACGATTTGGAAATATATTTTTAATCGCTATTAGTTTAGTCAGTATCGCTATTTCGTTGCTGACTAACGGTTATCTATATAGCAATGTCAGTGTTTTTATTACCGTTATCGGCCACATGCCAGTATTGTGTTTAGGGATTTATTTAGCGCAGGATAAGCCGGTTAACTTACCAAATTGGTTGTTTGGCGTGTCAATTGCAGCATTCGCCGCTGGTAATTTTAATGAGTATGCCTTCTTCGTTAGTCATTTCTTTTTTTGTATTATCTTGCTCTTTATTTTTAGCTTCATATTAAAAAACATTAAAGAGGGCAGTTTAGTGTTCAAAATATGTATGTTTTTTGGCACGATCTCAATGCCGTTATTTTTGGTTAATGGATTCTTAAGAACGCCTTGGGAAAGCATGGCCCGTGGGATAAACAATGAATTAATAACCATAGCATTGTGTTTATTGTTTTTGACAATCGCTTCGCTTTATTCGGTGTTTTTGTTGAAGGTCAATAATAAATTGCATCGTTTATTAAAACGGTAGATCAACAAGTATCGTGATGACATGGTTTAAATATCTCTATTCGGTAAAGTATATTATTTCTGAAGAGTCATTCAACGCATATTTTTCTTGCTTAATGTCTAGATTGAAAACAGATTTAGTATAATCAATTTGTGTTGCTGTAACACCTAACCATTCTGCGAAAGTATGCGGAAAATCTCTCATGAAATATGTTGTATTTTGCATGTGACTGCTGGTTTTGCTACTTGAAATAAATATAAGTGGTACTTCAAGTGCTTTTCTCTGAAATAAACTTCCCACACCATGAGATTTATATGGTTTTCTTTCTATATCCACGAGTCCGTGATCTGAAAAATATATGACTTCATAGTCTAAAGAGGTAGATTCGAGCAGAGAAACTACTTTATTTATAAAAAGACTGGTGTTTAGGATAGTATCATCATAACAGTTTTGATCATCTTTCAATTGATCTCTATAAGCATCTTCTAATTTTATTGTGTTTTTTGTTCTTTCACAAAAATCGAAATGAGAACCAATCATATGAAGAAAGTATACATTATTTGAATTACCATTTAGATGCGCTTCTAAATCCTCGATTAAAACGAAATCAGAATTTGCTTGTTCATAACTCTTATTATGAAATATGGTTAAATCTGTTCTTTTCGCAATATTAGTGATGGGGCTATCGTATATCCCAATCTGACCTTGATTAGAAAACCAGAATGTATTGAAACCAGAAAGTTTTGCTAAGTCGATAATGTTTAAGTTGTTATTGATATTTAGCTTATTATTGATGGCTAAAATTCTACTTAAGGCCATTCCGGTTTGGGGGGCTGGCGCAATTGGATCTGAAATTAACGTCATACCATGTGTTTCTTTTAGAGATTTAGTCGTCTTTCTATGATATCCATATGAAAATAAAGATGATTTTTGCACTGACTCACCAATAATAACGACATAATTTTTCTTGTCGGATGAATTTGAAACTATGATATTTTCCCATTCTGCTTTGATCGGACTATTTTCAATTTTTTTCAACTTTGAATAGGATTGTGATAGGGCAATTGGCTTTAATAAAGGCATATTGAATAAAATGTAATAGGCTCTACTCATCGGGACTAGCACAACTTCTCCCGTTGGGGAAACTGAAAATATTGAATTATTCTTGGCTTGTGATGACGATAAACCAATTAATAAAATTAGGGACGTAATTAGAACTAAATTTATTTTAAAACCACCTAGGGATTTATTTAGTCTAAATAAAATAAACGGAGTTATAATTAATTGTAACAATACAACTGATGGAATATCAATAGAATAAAATAGTTCTATAGTTTCTTTAGTATTTGTTTCCATGATACTGATGTAACTACCAAGTTCAAAGCTACCATATTGAATTTTAACAAATAGAATGACTGATGAAATTATACTTATAATGATAAATAATAATATATTTAGATATTTGGATGTAAAAACTGAAGATAAAATCAAAATGAAGAGAGTGCTAATACTGGCTTTAAGTAGAACCCCAATCATATACTTAATATTAGAATAATTTAAAATGTTACCTAAAGACGCTATATCTACAATGATGTAAATATAATATGTATAAATTAAAAAAATAGAAGCAGTTAAGTATATTCGTTTTTTAGATAAACTAAACGGTATTTTATTTAACATTAAATATATAGCCAAGTTAGCAATAACTATATCAAATATTAGACTATAACAGTTGAAGTGAAGCTCAGAATATGATCTTATTTAATCACAACAAAAGTTAACAAATCCGTGTGTAGTGGTTTATTGAAACAGGCTTCCAGTGCTAACACAAAAAGGGAACATGAGGTAAGGGGCCTATCAGATCCAAAAAAACGTATTTTTATACTTTGTTAACTTCATTTTTTTATATTCCTGCTTTACTTAGACAATGAGGTCAATAAGCAGGGATGTTTAATGATAGATCTGCATACGGTTAATCCGCGTTTACAAATATTTTTAAGCTTCATGTTAACCCTTGTTACTGGCCTATTATGGTATCAGACTAAAACTTGGTTGGTGCCTGTTGCATTTATTTTAGCGCCACTTTTTTTGATGCTTCTATTAAAGTTCCCATTTTATATTGTAATTACCTTTGTTATTTTTTCCTATTTTCGTATACACGAAGCCTTTCCGGTACTGATCCCGTTGCGTATTCCGTTGGCGTTTTCTCTCATGTCATTTTTTGTTTTGGGTTGGCATATCTATTTGACTAATAGCATCAAGGTTTATTGGTCAACGGAGCTGACATTTGTATGCTTGTTTTTGGGGTGGACTGCATTTGGCATCGCATTTGCGTATAACCGTCAGGCTGCATTTACGCTTTTTTCTGATGTAATCATTAAAGTTTGGGTCATGACAATTGCGATCTGCTGGTTGGTTCGTACTATTCACCATTTTCGTATTGCGACTTATTTATACGTGGTGGCAGGGGGTGTTGTAGGGCTAAAAGCGATTAGTAATAAGTTACAAGGTATTGGTCTGGTTGAAGGTACACGGGTGACAATTTCACGGGAATTTGGCTCATTAATTGGTGATCCGAATGACTTAGCGTTAGTACTTCTGTTCCCCATGTCTTTTACTTTATCAAACCTGTTGCAATCTAATATTGGTAAATTGCATCGGGCATTACTCGCAATGGCTTACGTTATTTTATTTTGGGCGATTATTGCTACACAAAGTCGTGGTGGGCTGATGGGGATAATGGCGGTGACTGGGTATTTTGCGGTTAAGCGAATTAAGAATAAGGTATATGTATTCGCGGGTGGTGTACTATTACTACCCATCTTAGTGATGATGGCGGGTATTTCAGGTCGTTCCTCTGGAGGTGCGGTAGAAGAAGGCATTGGTGAATCAACCATGGGGCGGATTTATGCGTGGATCGCATCATGGGAGATGGCGGTAGAAAACCCACTTACAGGGGTCGGGATAAATAATTTTTACCTTAATTATTATTTGTTTAGTCCTTTCTGGGATGGTAAAAACCACGCGGTACACAGTACGTGGTTTCAGGTTTTAGGTGAAACTGGATTTGTAGGACTAGCACTGTTCATTGCACTTATTGCTGTGATGTTTAGACAATTATGGCGGACAGAAGTGAGTAGTCGAGTGTTACTTGTGAGTGAACGTAATACGATTGTAACGTGTAATGATGGTATTTTTGCTGGGTTAGTTGCGTTTTGTGTGGCTGGTACCTTTTTGACTCAGAGCTTTACTTGGCCTTTATATATTTTATTGTCGATGAATGTGGCGCTCGCTAAGATTCTATCTGAAAAATTGGCGGCGGGCGATCTTAGTCACGCTGGTTAATAAAGTTGAAAATTTTCGATAAAGTTAACCCTACGTATTAAATAATACCAATGATTGTGCTATGTTTTCTCTATTATCTTTTATCGAGTTCATCTGCATTGCCTGATTATTCTTTTTCTACTTTTGCTCAGTTATTTGGTGCAAATTGCCGTACATTATCGTTTTGTCCCGAGGGTGCTGTGTTTACTACTAAACAGCAACAAACCTATCATTATTCTTGGACTACGTTTGAACCTAAATTGAAGCATTTCCGTGGTTCATTTTTTGATACCTTAGTACTTAATTGGGAAAGTCAGCGTGTTCGTTTAAATGGTATTGATAAGGCTGAGGTTACAGGGCTAATTGATGAGCTGTATTTTCGTGCATTAGAGGGGAAAGAAACCGAGATCCTCGAACTGTATCAACAGCTCACACAAGTGATTGAGCAGGGCTATATTTCCCATTCAAAATGGTTGGCTTTACAGACACGGTTATTACCTTGGGCTGATTGGTTTGAAATGTTACCGCAAATTAATAAGATCCCTACATCGCTTAAATTACCCTTAGCGCATTTACGTTTTTGGCAGCAAAGTAAGACCGAAAATTTAGATAAATATAATCAAGCTGTAATGAACAAGCAAAAACAAAACTATAAAACCCTATTTGATAGTCTTGAAACACACCCACTTACCGAGAAGCAACGCGATGCCTGTATTGTCGCTAATGATGCGAACTTGGTATTAGCGGGCGCTGGGTGTGGTAAAACCAGTGTCATGTTAGGGCGCTGTGCGTATTTATTAGAGTCACAGCAAGCAACGGCTGATACGATCTTAATATTGGCGTTTGCAAAAGATGCTGCACAAGAAATGAAAACGCGTTTAAAACAGCGATTGCCAAATGCGAGGGTCACAGTAAAAACATTTCATGCCTTGGCGTTGGATATTATCAAGCAAGTTGAAACGAATAAGCCGCAAGTCAGTAAGCTGGCGAACAGTGATAATGCGAAACAACAATTTTTTAAGCAAAGTATAACGACGTTGCTGATTGATGCTGACTTTAATGCATTGTTTAGTGAATATTGTTATGCCTATGTCGCTTGGTTAGGCAAGTTACCGAGTGAAAAACATGAGCAAGAAGTCGCGCGATTATTAGCAGGCAAAGGTGGGTATAAAAAACTGCTAAGCCAACTTGTCGAATTAACGATGCAGTATAAAAATACCCGCACAGTACGCGCTAAAAAAAGGCTAAATGCGTTACCTGATGCAGATTTCGCGGCATTAACACATGAAGTCGTCGTTATATTACTTGAACACTATCAAATGCATTTAGCGGAAAATAATGAGATTGATTTTGATGAGATGATCACCAAGGCAAGTGATTATGTGAGTAATGGGCAGTTTAGTTCACCTTGGCTACATATTCTTGTTGATGAATTTCAAGATATATCTCAAGCGCGAGCGAACTTAGTCAGACATCTACAGACGCAACACGACGATAGTAAATTATTCTGTGTCGGTGATGATTGGCAGGCTATTTATCAATTCGCGGGCAGTGATATCGCGGTGACAACACGCTTCAGTGATTATTTTGGTATGACGAGTACATTACCACTCGATACGACATTCCGTTTTAATGACCAGATTAGTGCTGTTGCGAGCGACTTTGTGATGGCAAACCCAGAGCAAATGAGTAAGCAAATAACAACATACAGCAAAGCAAAAAAAGCCTGTGTACAGGTTAACTACTATCAGGTTAGTGATAATAAGCGCAGCGACAATAAACAAAATGATGCGGAAACATTATTGTTAGAAAAGAAATTAAAACAAATAGCGGCGAGTGTTAAAGGCGAAGGCAAGCAAAAGTCAGTGTTATTGCTCGCTCGATTTAATTTTCAATTACCGGATAATAAGACGCTGACAGTGTTGTCCACGCAATACCCTCAGTTAACCATCAAAGCCATGACGGTGCATAGTTCGAAAGGGCAAGAAGCCGATAATGTAGTTGTATTAGCGATGGAAGCAGGCGAGTATGGTTTTCCTTGTCATAAATTCCGTCATCCCTTTGCGATGATATTACAGCCTGATGTGTCTGGTTTTCCTGATGCAGAAGAGCGCCGGTTATTTTATGTGGCATTAACACGGGCTCGTCAGCAGGTATATTTACTTTGTAATAAAAATAATCCGTCGAGCTTTGTGGAAGAATTAGTAACAGGGGACTACGCCGTTACAATTGCAAAATAGAGTGGGACTTTGTTTGATAATAAGTGCAGCTTGCAGCTCTAGCTAACGCTGCTTGTTGTTTCAGTTCCAAGTTTACGCTGAAAATCTTGCTGTACGATTGCCAATGCTTTGATCACTGTTTCTGTCGGTAGTTGGTTTTCTTCAAGTAGTTGGATGAGGTCAACGGCAAGTTTTATATGTTTTGGCGCGTTTTCTAGCGACATGATAAAGAATCCTTAATTATTTTTTAATTGGTACTGAAATATTTTATTACATAATATCTTTCTTTTGTTCATAGCGTTGTAACTGCTGGCGGACTTTTGCTGTTGCCGCCTGACAACGCTGTAATCTTTGCTTAGTTTGTTGCAGTTGAAGTGGATCGTTTTGTTGATCTATCATCGTTTGCAAACGGCGTTCATACTCTATTTGTTGTGCTAGTTTTTGATATAAATAGTGAGATTTCTGCAATAACTTCTTCGCAATAACAGCATAATTTATTTGCTCATCTTTGACTTCCCCACGCTTAAAATGACACTGCTGTAATACCCCATTAATTGCTCTAAATTGATGTGCTATTTTTTCTAATAGCACGTCTTCTATCGATAATGCATTTTCTGACGATGAACTTAGCTGCTTAGTGCTGGTTGTCTGTTTATCAAACCTCTTATCCAAATAGTGTTGTAAACGCGTCATACTCTTTTCTAATTCAGCCACATATTGCTGAATATCATGACTGTTACCGATAAATAAGCCCGGGTAGAACAAGGCGCGATCGCGTAATTTATACTTAATGGTCGTGGTATGACTGGAGTTGACTTGCTTACTCAACTCACTCAACTGTTGAATACGTTGAGCGAGTTGGTTGAGCTGTTGCTGTTGGCGAGTTATTGTAGCCATGATTGATAAGCCAGTTTACAAGCAATAATGATCACCACCGTAATAAATAATGGGCGAATGAATTTAGCGCCAAAGTGAATGGCTGTATGTGCACCAATGATCGCACCAACCATAATGGATAAACCCATGCTTAAACCCAGGTACCAATTGATGTGGCCAAGGTAAATAAAGGTCAGTAGGGAGGTGAAGTTACTGGTAAAGTTCATTGCTTTAGCAACACCAGAGGCAAACAAGATATTAAGTTTATACAGTGCCATTGTCGATACAGTCCAAAATGCACCGGTACCCGGGCCTGCTACACCATCATAAAATCCGATAATATAACCTTGAAATCCCTGCTTTTTATGTAGTGCCGGATTATCATCGGGTAAGGTTTCACCTGTGTGTTCTTGGGTCTTGCTAAAGATAGAATAGATAGCCGTAAAGATAATAATGACGGGTAATAATTTTTCTAACCAAGCGGTGCTAATGACGCTGACTACGAAGGTACCACATATGGCTCCGATGGCAGTAAACAGAAATGATCGCCACCAAAATTTAGGATTAAATAAACGCTTCTTATAGAAAGTAATTGCCGCAGCGCATGAACCAAAACTGGCAGCCAATTTATTAGTACCTAATGCAAGGTGTGGTGGTAGACCTGCACTGAGTAATGCGGGGACTGTTAATAACCCACCGCCGCCAGCAACAGCGTCGATGAAACCTGCAACCAGTGCAACGCTGCATAAAATTATAAAAACCGAAGGTTCTAAACCAAGTTCTAACATCAAAATTCTATATTTCTTTTATAAGGGGGAAGCGAATTAAGTAATGCTGGTCCATAGCGTTTACTAATAACTCGACGATCAAGTAGCGTGATTCTACCAGAGTCTTTCTCTTTTCTCAGTAATCGGCCACAAGATTGGATCAATTTTTTACTGGCTTCGGGAACTGAGACCTGCATGAATGGATTTCCACCGGATTTAGTGATCCATTCTGATTGCGCTTCTTCAACGGGTGAGGTCGGCACTGAGAATGGGATTTTAGTGATAATTAAATTTGTGAGTAGATCGCCGGGTAAATCAAGACCTTCAGATAAACTACTGGTTCCAAATAAGATACTGGTTTTATTCGCTTTCACATTTTCTGCATGTTTTTGTAATTGTTCGGTACGTGAACTTTCTTTTTGTACCAATAGCTCTAATTTTGTTGTATTACGAATAATTTCAGCGACTTGATTCATTTGACGGTACGAACTAAACAATACCAAAGATGCTTTTTTGTCCGGCAGTAAACTTGGGAGTTTTTCTGCTAATAACTCAGTGAAACCGGGCTCATTGGGTGCGAGTGCTAAGTTCGGTATATACAGCTCTGCTTGTTCAAACTCAAACGGTGAGTCGAGTCGCAGGTGCTGCGTTGATTCATCATTCAATAAGCCTACTTGGCGGCGAAAATAATTAAAGTTGCCGAGTGAGGTTAATGTTGCAGAGGTCAAGATTGCAGCGCCACATTGTGACCACAGCATGTGCTCTAGTTTACTATCAACATCAATCAAGCTCGCAGCAAAGATATGGTCGTCTTGGCGGCTGCCACTTTTCTCTACCCATTTTGCCAGTGGTGTGCCTTTTGTTTCTTTAATCAACATATTCCACACTTGATGCAGGTTCTCGATGCGTTGTAGGTAGAAGCCTACTTCGGCAATGAGTTTATTCGCTTTAACTTGTGGCAGCTGATCTTGTTTTACTTGTTCGGCAAGAATATCAACAATCTTTGCTGTTTGGCTAACGCCACGTTTGGTTTCGTGGTTCATGTTTGCTGCTAGTTCTGCTAACGCTTCTGGTAGTTCACCATCAGCAAAGCGCCAAGAATCATCACTAAATTGGCGATCATTAGCGGACATTAAACTGTGGATCTTGGTGAGTTCTTTACTGATAGTATTGATTGAACTGAGTAGTTTTGTGACCGGATCGGATATCTCACTTGAGGCGATCGCTTGCGTGAGTTGGCGCATTGATACCGCCATGGTCTGTAACCAGGCTTTTGCGCCGAGTACCGAAGCATGCGCTGACGAGAAATCACGGGTAATGCGTGGTAAATGATGCGCTTCATCCAGTACGTAATAACAGTCTTCTGGTTTTGGTAGAATAATGCCACCACCAAGCTCTAAATCAGCTAATAATAACGCGTGATTTACAATAAGTACGTCACATTGGTCTAAGGCTTCACGTGCTTTATGAAAAGGGCAATTACGGTGTGCGCTAAATGATTTACTGCAACTGTGACGGTCTGAAACAATTAATTGCCAAATATCGTCGGGGATCTGGGTTGGCCAACTGTCGATATCGCCTTTCCATTTACCTGCAGCGTAAGCCGTAAACATGCGCTTGATAAGCTGTAAATCACGTTTTTTAGGGACGGTTGCTAAGTCAGCAAGCAGTTCTATTTGGTCATCTGCTTGCGAAAGCATGGCGAGTTTTTGTTCACAGCAATAACGCTGACGACCTTTTACTAATGCAAACTCAAATTTAAGCCCTGACTGACGGCGAAAGAAAGGCAGCTCTTTGTGCAAAAGCTGCTCTTGTAATGCAATGGTGGCGGTTGAAATGACTAGGGTCTTTTTCGCTTCGGTGGCGAGTGGGATCCCTGCAATCAAATAAGCTAATGATTTACCTGTACCAGTGCCAGCTTCAGCAATAATCAAACGACGATTCTTATCAAAATTACCCGCGAGGGTTTTTGCCATTTCTGCCACCAGAATATTTTGTGATCGTCGGACAGCAAAGTCAGGTAGTGAATCGCGGATGTTCTGATAAACATCACGAATAGCTTGTTTACTCTTATCTGAAAGCATGTTTACTCTTATCTGAAGCATGCTTACTGTTTCTGCAAGCACTATTTAAAGCCAAGGTTATTAGTATGCATTTTAGCGCAATTATTAAATCTGTATAGATATTAAGTAGAGGAACACTGATAAATTTACAGTAGTTTATAAAAATATCGATTAGCTGCTTGATTACTACTGACAAAACTGACAAAACTGACAAATTATAGACTGAAATATTATTTTTTTTTTAATATGATTGCGTTGTTATTAATACCTCATAGTGCACAGGCGTTCATATGAATAAATTAGTTAGTATCACAGTATTGTTAGGGTTATTATTTGATCGCTATACTTGGGTTATACCGAAAAATAACAATATTTGCAGTCGATACGTTTAACGGGTACAAATAATAGCCATATCTTAGGAAATAACCGCAATGGTACTGATAAACTGATGAATATTCATACTATTGAATTTAATGATAGTGAACTAAACTTACCTAACGCTTAAGCGTTTTCTTATCTTGTATTTTACTTATTTATAATGACATAAGGTTTCTTTGAACATGTTAGAAGATGGAAAAAAACACATTTTGATTGTTGAAGATGATTTAGAGATTTGTCGTCTTCTCGACATGTTTTTACGTACTAAAGGATACCAAGTATCACTCAGTAATAGTGGTACCGAGGGGCTTGCGGATATAGTTCGATTACAACCAGATCTCGTGGTATTAGATATTATGATGCCGGGTATGAACGGTATTGAAGTGTGTAAGCAAAGTCGTGAAACGTATACGGGGCCTATTATTATGCTTACCGCTTGCAGTGAAGAGATATCTGAGATTGCCGCGTTGGATACGGGCGCTGATGGTTATTTACATAAACCGTTGCGCCCGCATATTTTACTCTCTCATATTGAAGCATTGTTGCGCCGCGGAAAAAGAAGTAAGAAAAACGATAATGCGTTAAGTCATACGGGTACGTTAACGATAGATACATTGAAACGTTTGGTTACCCGTAATAATGAAGAGATTATCTTAACCGGTGCAGAATATGAAATGTTGGAATATTTAGCAAAACAAGCAGGAATAATTGTTAGCCGTGATGAGTGTTACCAAGCGTTAAAAGGGGTTGAATTTGATGGTTTGGATAGAGCGCTAGATATGCGCTTATCCAGTTTACGTAAAAAGATAAAAGATGATGTTGCCCCGTATCAAATTATTAAAACAATCCGTTGTAAGGGCTACCTATTTGTTAAGCAATAATATATTTACGAATTTCAATCGAGTAATAAACCGTAATACGGCTCATACGCTTTTTTTTAAGCTGTATCTCAGTATTACTACTGTTATCATTGGTAGCATAGTATTATTTGTAATCATCATTTACAATTATTTTAGCTATGTTGAATTTGTACACAATGCTAATTTTTCTGCACGTTTACTGAATGATTTTGAGGAAGGTAGTGAACGCTGGGATATGGAAGTGGATCTGTTAAGCCAGTTCACGGGTTTTTCAATTCAAACGTTATCTGCGAAAGCAGTATTAGAATATCACCAACAACATCAATTATTGGATGTTATTGATATGGATAATGATACTCCACCTTTACCCATTGGTATTGGTCGGGGCGGCGTGCATGTATATGATAACGATAATGATAAACGCTTGGCTGTAATCATCCCGTCTCATGACAAGTCACTGCTCATTATTGATACTATTTCTAGTATGGACGCCCCCATGGATGGGCCTGATTACGATGATTCTGAATTTTTATTATTAGGCTTGATCTTTTTGAGTATCGCATTCGTGCTGTATTTCGCTGTGAAAAATATATCCGATCATGTTTATAAATTGAGTTTGGCAAGTCTGGCATTAGCAAATGGTCAGCTTGATACAAGGGTTGACGATAAGATACCCGCCCCCTTAAATCAAATGGCGGTAAGTTTTAATAAGATGGCGATATCCTTGCAGTACTCACAGCATCAACAAAAGGTTATGGCCAATGCAATTGCGCATGAGTTACGGACACCGTTAACGCGAATTCAATTAGTGATGGGATTATTAAGTGATGAAGAACATAGTACATATACGACTGAACTACATAATGATTTAAGTCGCTATACGGTTGAGATGGAAGCGTTGGCCAATGATATTTTGATGTTACAAACGATCGAACATAAACCTTCTTCGGCACATCAAATAGTCGATTTAAGTGAGTTGATGCAATCACGTGAAATTGAGTTTCAACGCCAATATCCTCATGTATTGCTTTCTTCATATATCGATGTGCTTGAGGTAGATGCAAATCCTCGTTACCTGCAACTTATTGTTGATAATTTGGTGAAAAATGCGTGTTTATATGCGGATTCAACCGTCAAGCTTAGCCTGAAAAGTGATCCTGAGTATTTCAGTATTGTTGTTGAAGATGATGGGGAAGGTATTTCGCCATTACAGCGTGAACAAGTATTGGATGCCTTTACACGCTTAGATAACAGCCGAAGTCGGCAAACGGGTGGTTTTGGCTTAGGTTTAGCGATTGTAAGTACGATAGTTAAAACAATGAAGGCAGAGATTAATATTGGCACTAGTGAGTTGGGTGGCGCTATGTTTGTCGTTAAGTTTAAGCTCGACGTTTAATTTAGAGGTTGTGGTTTAACGATCCTTAAAGTCTAGCTGTAGTGGTCGGGTTATTCCCGTATCAAATCATTAAACAAGCTATTGTAAGGGCTACTTATTTGTTAAGCAATCATATATTTACGAATCTCAATCGAGTAATAAACCGTAATACGGCTCATACGCTTTTTTTTAAGCTGTATATCAGTATTACCGCTGTTATTATCGGTAGCATTGTCATTGTTTCGATATTCATGGATTACTACTACGATAATCTTAGTGATGTTGGATTTGTGCACGATGCTAGCTTTGCCGCCACATTACTTGATGACTTTATCGAAGATAGTGACCGTTGGAATATGGAGGTCGACTTGTTGAGTCGATTTACCGGATTTACTATTGAAAAGATCTCGATTAAAAACGCATTGGCGTATCATCAAAAGCATGAGTTGTTGGACGAAATTGATATAAAGCAAGATAAACACTATCCACCATTACCTGCTGGGATTGGGAAGTGGGGCGTATATGTATACAGGCATGAAGAAGAAAGTGGACGTCTTGCTGTGATCCTTCCACATCATGAAGGGCTATTGCTTATTATTAACCGTTTAGAAAATATTTACCCGATAAATGGTCCAGATGATTGGGATGATGATGATGATAATGATGCCTCACTGTTTTTACTCGGTTTTATCTTTTTGAGTATCGCATTAGTGTTGTATTCCTCAGTAAAAACTATATCTGATCATGTTTATCGCTTGAGCTCAGCGAGTTTAGCCTTAGCAAATGGGCAGTTAGATACGCGAGTTGACGATAAAATACCTGCCCCGTTAAACCAGATGGCGGCAAGCTTTAATGAGATGGCGACATCCTTGCAGTACTCACAGCATCAACAACAGGTTATGGCCAATGCAATTGCGCATGAGTTACGCACACCGTTAACGCGAATACAATTAGTGATGGGATTATTAAGTGATGAAAAACATAGTACATATACGACTGAACTACATAATGATTTAAGTCGCTATACGGTTGAGATGGAAGAGTTGGCCAATGATATTTTGATGTTACAAACGATCGAACATAAACCTTCTTCGGCACATCAAATAGTCGATTTAAGTGAGTTGATGCAATCACGTGAAATTGAGTTTCAACGCCAATATCCTCATGTATTGCTTTCTTCAGATATCGATGTGCTTGAGGTAGATGCAAATCCTCGTTACCTGCAACTTATTGTTGATAATTTGGTGAAAAATGCGTGTTTATATGCGGATTCAACCGTCAAGCTTAGCCTTAAAAATGATCCTGCGTATTTCAGTATTGTTGTTGAAGATGATGGGGAAGGTATTTCGCCATTACAACGTGAACATGTACTGGATGCCTTTACACGCTTAGATAACAGCCGAAGTCGGCAAACGGGTGGTTTTGGCTTAGGTTTAGCGATTGTAAGTACGATAGTTAAAACAATGAAGGCAGAGATTAATATTGGCACCAGTGAGTTGGGTGGCGCTATGTTTGTCGTTAAGTTTAAGCACGACGTTTAATTTAGAGGTTGTGGTTTAATGATCCTTAAAGTCTAGTCGTAGTGGTCGGGCTATTCCCGTATCAAATCATTAAAACAAACCGTTGTAAGGGTTACCTATTTGTTAAGTAATAATATGTTTACTAATCTTAATCGAATAATAAACCGTAATACGGCACATACGCTTTTTTTTAAACTGTATATCAGTATTACCGCCGTTATTATTGGCAGTATTGTGTTTGTTACTATGTTGATGAATTATTATGACGATACTGATGTTGGGTTTATACATGACGTTAGTTTTACGGCAGCGTTACTCGATGATTTTGTCGAAGATAGTGACCGTTGGAACATGGCGGTGGAATCACTGAATAAACTCACTGGTTTTACTATTAAAAAAATGACCGTTAAACAAGCGTTTGATTATCAGCAGCAGCATGAATTATTATACGTAATCAATCTTAACAAGGAGAGCGACGCTCCGCCTTTACCAGCTGAAATTGGTAAGATAGAGGTATATTTACATACCGAAGAAGAAAATGATCTTCTTGCCGCGGTACTCCCGCACGATGATGGTTTGTTACTTATCATTGACAATCCTGAAATGATTTATCCTACGGGTGGTCTAGAAGATTGGGAAGATAGTGGGCCAGAACTATTTCTATTGGGTTTTATCTTCTTGAGTATCGCATTAGTCTTGTATTCCTCAGTAAAAACTATATCTGATCATGTTTATCGCTTGAGTTCAGCGAGTTTAGCCTTAGCAAATGGGCAGTTAGATACGCGAGTTGACGATAAAATACCAGCCCCGTTAAACCAGATGGCAGCAAGTTTTAATGAGATGGCGATATCCTTGCAGTACTCACAGCATCAGCAACAAGTTATGGCCAATGCAATTGCGCATGAGTTACGCACACCGTTAACGCGTATTCAATTAGTGATGGGGTTATTAAGTGATGACGTGCATAGTACATATACGACTGAATTACATAGTGATTTAAGTCGTTATACGGTTGAAATGGAAGAGTTGGCCAATGATATTTTGATGTTGCAAACGATTGAAAATAAACCTTCATCGGCACATCAAATCGTCGATTTAAGTGAGTTGATGCAATCACGTGAAATTGAATTTCAACGCCAATATCCTCATGTATCGCTTTCTTCAGATATCGATACGGTTAGGGTCGATGCAAACCCTCGTTACCTGCAACTTATAGTTGATAACTTGGTGAAAAATGCGTGTTTATATGCGGATTCAACCGTCAAGCTTAGCCTTAAAAATGATCCTGCGTATTTCAGTATTGTTGTTGAAGATAATGGGGAAGGTATTTCGCCATTACAACGTGAACATGTATTGGATGCTTTTACGCGTTTAGATAACAGCCGAAGTCGGCAAACGGGTGGTTTTGGCTTAGGTTTAGCGATTGTAAGTACGATAGTTAAAACAATGAAGGCGGAGATTAATATTGGCACCAGTAAGTTGGGTGGCGCTATGTTTGTCGTTAAGTTTAAGCACTCAAACTGAAGTTGAGTACTTAAACTAAAAATAGCTTTCGTTATTTATACGGTACGTAATTCACGACGTAAAATCTTACCTACGGCTGTTTTTGGTAATTCATCTATAAATACAATCTGCTTAGGCACTTTGTATGCGGTTAAGAAATTTTTACAATGTGAAATAACATCTTCTTCAGCAAGGTCTTGGTTTTGTTGTGATTTGACGATAAATGCTTTAACGGCTTCACCTGTTTTTTCCAGTGGTACGCCAATCACAGCTGCTTCTTGGATCCCCGCGTGGTTAGATAAAATCTCTTCGACCTCATTAGGGTAAACGTTAAAACCCGACACAATGATCATGTCTTTTTTACGGTCAACGATTTTGTAATACCCATTATCAAGTCGCTCTGCAATATCACCAGTTTTGAAGTAACCATCACTTGTCATTACTTCTGCTGTTGCATCATCACTACGCCAGTATCCTTGCATTACCTGTGGACCGCGAACGGCTAATTCACCAGCCTCTCCAGGCGCTACTTCTTTATCACTTTCATCAAGCAGTTTAATCTCTGTCCCTGGTACGGCAGATCCAATCGAACCAATCAAAGTTTGCCCTGGTAGGTTAAAAGTAACTACCGGTGCTGTTTCAGATAATCCATAGCCTTCACAGATATCGCATCCGGTTACTTCTTTCCATAGCTTCGCGGTTGAGCTCGTTAATGCTGTACCACCAGAAGTCGTAATTCTTAATTGACTGAAATCGAGATCTCTAAATTCAGGGAGAGAACATAAGCCTACGAATAAAGTATTAAGACCTGAAATCGCAGTGAATTTGACGGTCTTAATTGAATTAATAAAACCAACCATGTCACGTGGATTTGGAATCAATACTGAGTGAGCACCAGTGCTGAAGTACAGCAGTAGGGTGATATTAAATGCGTAAATATGATAAAGCGGGAGTGGTGATACAAGAATTTCTTCACCTTCAGTAATCAAGTTGGATAAACGACCCTTGGTTTGAAATGTATTACTTAATACATTGCTGTGACTTAGCATTGCGCCTTTTGATAAACCAGTCGTGCCACCTGTGTATTGTAAAACGGCTAAATCATCAAGATTACAAGTAACAGGTTGATAAGCGCTGTTTTCACCTAGGGCAATTGCATCGAGTAGTGAAATAGTATCTAGCTGCGTCGAGCCTTGTTCTTGTGGCGCAAGTAAATCGGCTGCATGCGTTGTGATCACTGTTCTGATGTTGGTATCAGGCAGGACTTTTTCTGCTACAGGGAGTAGATCTGATAGGATAACTAATGCAGTGGCTTCTGAGTTATTAAACTGGTGTAACATTTCTCTTGGTGTGTAAAGTGGGTTGGTATTGACTAATACTAATCCTGCACGTGTGGCACCATAAGCTACAATTGGAAATTGAGTGATGCTGGGTAACTGAATTGCAATTTTATCACCGGGTTTTAGATCAGTATGATTTTGTAAATAAGATGCAAATGCGGCAGAAAGTCGATCAATTTCTTTAAAGGTAAGTGTTTTTCCTAAGCAAGTATACGCTGGTTTATCAGCAAATTTTTCACATGTTTGTTGTATCAAATCTGCAATACAATTGATTCCATTCAATTCGATTTTTTCTACAGCGGCATTCGATAACATATAATTCTTCCTATCTATTAAGTTGTGTTGTGAATGTAAGGTGAAACCTAGTTTTGAAATTTGTTGCTACATACCCGTTACAAACGGGTTATTTAACCTGAAATTATTTGAATAATAAACTCAAACGCTTGTATGATTTATTATATTACTGTTGAATTTATGGATTACTACGATCAAAGCGATGTTTTTATAAATAGATTAACTGCAATCATCAATGGTACTGCAGTAAATTTAGATAATATTTGTACTTGGGCACTTATAAATCGAGGTACATCAACACTGGAATTAGAATAATATTAAAAACGACGAGGTAAGTTGCCAAGGTAAATATCTTTTTAACCTTGTTACAACGATAGATAAAGTATTCATCAAAATGATGTAGATGTTCATCACGGCGAATATAATGGAACAGTTGCATCTGCTTGCTGTAATTACCTTCGGTACTGAAAAATATGCGCCCATTAACACGTTGGTAAAGCAGCGGATCAATATCTTTCATGCGATATAGCAAGCAGCGTAATGATGATACTGCCCGTGCGATATTAACTAGAGTAATAATAGAGAAGGCGATAAAGATTAGATCACTATTATTCATACTATCTCCTCAGTGACGGCTTTCATTGTACCTAACTGATAATCCATCTTACTTTAATGAGTTTAATATAAATTCTAGTTTTCGGTAGGCATAAACCAGAAAAGCCGCGTTAATTTTGCTTAATCGTATTAGTGATGGTAAATATTTTTGAATTGAGTTCAGATTGTGATTGCTGTGCTGCAATTGTAAAACGGTAATTTCCTATTATCGGGTTATACCAGCGCGCTTGGTAGATCCCCATAGCCATGCCGATTGATGCGATAGTGGCGGTATTAAGTTAAGCTTTTTTTATGGTTGAGCATGCTGGCAAACAAAGTGTGATGACCAAGAAAACGAGGTTGAAGTAATTAAAAACTAGTGAGATATGCGACGTTGATAAATATATGTTTATCCATTAGTTAAACTAATGTTTTAGTGCGTAAAAAGTACGGTGTTAATACTTCTTTTTTACTTGCTCTGTGGTGGTTTCAAGATTATTATGCCGCTTGAAGTGCAGAGTAAGATATTGCATATATGGATTTAGCCTGTCACCAATCTTTTCATTATCAATCAAACTAGAGTTTAACTCTATAATCTACGGTTTTTAGTCATAAATCCCGATTTTTATTCGTAACTTATTGTGAGGGTATGGTTGTGCGTCAACAATCGTCTTCTGCCAACATGGCAAAATTACTATTTCTAATTATTATTCTGACCGCTGTTGGGCAAATGACACAAACGATGTATGTGCCATCTATCGCAGCAATGGCAAGCGATTTTGCTGTACAGCCCACGTATTTACAAGCTGTGATGGCCGCTTATTTGATCCCTTATGGGTTATCACAGTTTGTCTATGGACCATTGTCGGATCGTATCGGTCGACGTCCGGTGATCATCGTGGGGATGCTGATATTTTTACTCGGTACGTTAGGCGCGCTGTTTGCATCGTCTTTTGAACTGTTTCTATTGGCAAGCTTTATTCAAGGTACTGGTACGGGCTGTGCAGGTGCTATGTCGCGGACGGTAACGCGTGATTGTTATGATGGGGCATCATTACACAAAGCAAATAGCTTAGTGAGTATGGGCGTGATTTTTTCACCTTTACTTGCACCTGTGGTTGGTGGTTATCTGTCAATGGCGTTTGATTGGCATGCCAGTTATGTGTTTCTACTGATTTTTGGTGCCTTGGTTACATTAGCTATGTTTGTGATGTTTGATGAAACATTGCCCAAAGAAAATCGTCGTAATGAACGCGTTTGGACAAGTTATAGTTATGTGCTGAGTAATCGCCAATTTCAGGGGTATGTATTTTGCTTGATCGCAACATTTGCGGGTATTGCCGTATTTGAAGCGGCAGCTGGGGTATTACTCGGCAGCGTGTTAAAACTCGATCCAACGACAGTAAGCTGGTTGTTTGTATTGCCACTGCCGGGATATTTGCTGGGTGCGTGGTTATCAGCCACATTAACAGCGCGTATCGGTCAACGTCATCTATTTAATATTGGCATGGCGACACTGATCATTGGGGCCTTGATTATCTTTATACCGGGTATGGCTGGACTTGTTACTGTGGTATCGCTGATTGGTGGTGGGTTTGTGTCGTTTATTGGTGCTGGCATTATATTCCCTGCAGCAACGACAGCGGCTATTCAACCTTTCCCACATCACGCAGGTACAGCGGGCGCTATTTTAGGGGGCATGCAAAATTTAGGCGCAGGTCTTGCGACGCTAGCTGCATCTTTAATGGGCGCAAAGGATCAATTTAACCTTGGTTCTGTGATGTTAGTGACTGCTGTTCTGGTTGTGATGAGCTTACTTTGGGTTCGTCGTCGTTTCGCGAATGACGCAGCAATGACACCGAGTTTATAAATGAATGAAATGGGAACAGGGATGTTCCCGTTTGAATTAATGCTCATGTTCTCGATAATGAGGATCGGTCCAGCAGCGCGGTAGTTCTTCACCTGATAGAAAAATGAGATCTGATTTCTTAAATGATTCAGGGTCTTGTTGTTCTTCACCTACCTGATAACGGCCCAATACAGTATCGTGGAATAGATTAGTGAGATCATCTTGTCCTATTACTTCTATCATGTCGTTATTGCTTCTATGTTTAAAAAACATAATTCGCTCCACTCATTAGCTGTTTCCTCCTAGTAAAGTATAGCTTGCGATAACCTTTTATTTTCATTATCAGTTAAACTGCTAATACGAGTAATCATGGTCATGGACAACGGATGCAGGTGGAATATGACAAAACCGTTCTCACAATCTTGTGAAAATAATAAACACGCTATTTTAAGTGTACTCACTGGTGAGTTCATTCAACCCCAGCGCGTATTGGAAATTGGTACGGGAAGTGCACAACATGCTGTGTATTTTGCGGCTAAGTTACCGCATCTTACTTGGCAAACAAGTGATTTAATCTGTAATCATGCTGGTATACACAGTTGGTTAGACTGTGTGTCGTTGGTTAATTTACAGCGCCCTTTATGCTTAGATCTAAACCAGCCTTGGCCGATTGAAAAAGTGGCTGGTATTTTTACTGCGAATACTTTACATATTGTCAGCTGGCCCTTAGTTAAACGTTTCTTTCAAGGTGTTGGTGAACATTTGTCATCAGCTGGGAAACTGTGTATCTACGGCCCATTTAATTATCAGGGACAATTTACCAGTCAAAGTAATGCTGATTTTGACGTGTGGTTAAAGAATATTGATGCGGAGCGTGGTATCCGCAATATTGAAGCGATTAACAAGCTTGCAAATGAACAAGGACTCACATTAATACATGATCATGCTATGCCAGCTAATAATCGTTTATTAGTGTTCGTGAAGTCTTAGCTTTCGCTAACAGATTAACGTCTTTCACAAGAGGTGCAGCCACGACAAGCTGAGCGTGTTTTACTGCTGCGGTCTAGTCGGGCACGCTGCACTTTACAATAGGCATTCTTTAAACAGCGACGATAATCAAACCAATCCTGTGGTTTTGTTAAGAGCACATAACCGTTAAAACGTTTAAGCAGATCACCTTGCCATTCATGCATCAAGCCACTGTCGAAGCCAATATCAAAAAAGTGTAATAACGCCGAGATACTCGTTAATTGTTTTAATTTGTCTTCAATGCTGGTGGCGGGTGCTGTTGGCATGGCTATATGTATCTTAACTGGTTGTGGTGACGGTGAATTATGACAGTACACATTTTCTCATGTTGCTTGGTGAGCGTAAATGTAAATCAGAGGTTTGATTGAAGTAGATCAAAATAAATATTCTATCCGAGCATTTAGTATTATCTAAAAAATGCTTTACTTAATAATGATTATCAAATATAAATAAGAATTATTATCATTTGTAAATCATAATTAAACAGGATGTTTATGACTCAATCTTTCACCACCCATAAAATATTGACCGTGTTAACTCTTACTTTAGCGAGCCCGATGGTTTTGGCGCATTCAGGACATGATCATAGCGATCCACTTTCAGGATTAATTCATTTACTTTGGATTGCACCTGTTGTGTTAGCTGCTGGATATGCAGTATTTGCTATTCGTCGTGCTAATCGCATTAAATCAACGGAAAAATAAGGGAACAGTATGTTATTTAAATTAGTCTCGGCAATGGATAAGAAATTGTCATTTAGTCAGGTATCTGCGCATTGTGATATTCCATGCAAGATTTATGATCCTATCTCGGCGCAGTTAGCTGTACTCACAATGATACGTATGGTTGATTTATTGGATGAGTTTGGCTGTAAAGATTCTTTCAGCTTAAATGATCAAGCGCAATTTGGACGTTTAATTACCGAGAAAGAAGTGCATGGTTTAAAAGTGAAAGAAGAAATCCGCGTTATTTGGGGGGATTATATTAAACAGCCGCAACTAGAACAGTTTCCTGAACTACACGAGTTGACCCATAGTATTATGCTCGCAGCATCTAAAGCTAAGCAACATATAGATAAAGATGCGACACTGGACTTATTAGAAAAAGTAAATCGATTTGCCGAAATATTTTGGGCAACAAAAGGTGTAGACACATTTACCGCTACATCACCGTACCCACCAGCGCAACAACTTGTTTATCCTAAACTCGATTGCTAGGTTTTCATATTAGCCGAGTTCGGGGGACGAGTATGTCATCTTGTATTCCCGAAGGAAGTTATGTCTTGGTTAACTGTTGGCATTCTCTGCTATCGGTAAGACCAGGACGAATTATTAAGGTTCGCCATAACCGTTATGGCGATATTATAAAAACCCTTGATCATATTGATGAACAAGGGTTTTTATGGTTACGTGGTGAACATAAAAGCAGTATATCTACGCTTGACATGGGGCCTGTTAATCATCATCAAGTGATTGGTATTGTTAGTTTTGTTATTCGGTCTACACCTAAAGTAGCACTTTAGCACACACTTAAAGTATTAAATGATAATAATTCTCATTTGTATTGAGAAGTTGTTTATTCCTTGTTAGTATTATCGGTATTGGATTAATAACAAGGAATAAACATGCTTCGTCAGTTTGGTTTTACTACATCATTACTACTCTTCTTTTCTCTTTTTTTATCCACCTCAATTTGGGCTAACCCTGCTTTAAAATCAGGGCATAAATTTAAAGTTGTCACTACGTTTACTGTGATTGCGGACATGGCCAGAAATGTTGCAGGCGACGCTGCTATCGTCACATCCATCACTAAGCCGGATGCAGAGATCCATAATTATCAAACAACGCCGGGTGATATTCGTCGTGCGCAAGGCGCCGATTTGATTATTTATAACGGACTTAATCTTGAGTTATGGTTTGATAAATTTTTTCATAATTTACGTGATGTGCCTAGTGTTGTTGTTACAGAGGGAATCGTGCCGATGGGGATAGCGAAAGGACCTTATTCTGGAAAACCCAATCCTCACGCTTGGATGTCTGCCGATAATGCCTTGGTTTATATTGAAAATATTCGTCAAGCTCTGGTTAAATATGACAGTAAGAACACTGCTATTTATAATCAAAATGCCAAACGTTACAGTGCTCAGATTCTCGCTGCGGTTAAGCCATTTAAGCTGAAACTTGCAACCTTACCAAAAGACAAACGCTGGCTCGTCACTAGCGAGGGCGCGTTCAGTTATTTAGCGCGTGATTATGACTTGAAAGAACTCTATCTTTGGCCCATTAATGCTGATGCACAGGGCACTCCACAGCAAGTAAGGAAAGTCATTGATGAGATGAAAGCCAATAATATCGTCGCAATTTTTAGTGAAAGTACAGTATCAGCTCGGCCTGCACAGCAAGTCGCTCGTGAAACAGGTAGTCGCTATGCGGGTGTGTTATATGTTGATTCATTAAGTGCGATTGATGGACCAGTACCAACCTATATTGACTTGCTTAAAATAACGTTGAGTACTATAGCAGAAGGACTAAATCAATAATGATGGGATTAGAAGTTAACGATATCAGTGTGACTTATCGCAACGGTCATACCGCATTATTTAATGCCAGTTTTAGCTTACCTAAGGGGTCTATTACTGCGTTAGTGGGCATCAATGGCAGCGGTAAATCAACCTTATTCAAGGCGATAATGGGCTTTGTTACTTTGGCTAAGGGCTCTGTAAATATTTTGGGTTTACCGGTTAAAAAGGCGTTAAAAAATAATTATGTTGCTTACGTTCCACAGAGTGAAGAAATTGATTGGAACTTTCCGATTTTAGTCAAAGACGTAGTCATGATGGGACGTTACGGACATATGAATATGCTACGTATGGCAAAGCCAAATGATCACGATAAGGTCAATATGGCGCTTGATCGCGTCAACATGGGGGAATTTAAACACCGTCAAATTGGTGAGTTATCTGGTGGTCAAAAAAAACGGGTGTTTTTAGCACGTGCATTAGCCCAAGAAAGCCAAGTTATTTTGCTTGATGAACCTTTTACGGGGGTTGATGTAAAAACGGAAGAACAGATCATGGCGTTATTACGTGAATTACGCGGGGAAGGTAAAGTTATCTTAGTATCCACGCATAATCTTGGTACTGTCCCTGAGTTTTGTGACAGAACCGTGTTAATTAATCGCACCATATTAGGTGCAGGATTAACGAGAGAAATTTTTACCCAAGAGAACCTGCAAAAAACCTTTGGTGGGGTGTTACGTCATTTCATTCTCGCGGGTGATGACCTACATGACGATGATGATGCAAGGCAGGTGACGGTACTTTCTGATCATGAACGTCCGGTGATACTTTATGGTGAAGGTGAACAAGCACCTGTGGTGAGCGAACGATGCTAGACACATTACTCATGCCATTTAGTTATGACTACATGGTCAATGCTATTTTTATTAGTGCACTGGTGGGCGGCGTCTGTGCTTTTCTATCTGCATACCTGATGCTGAAGGGTTGGTCATTAATTGGTGATGCGTTATCACACGCGATTGTTCCCGGTGTTGCAGCTGCATATATGCTCGGTTTACCGTTTGCTTTAGGGGCTTTTTTCTCGGGTGGTTTAGCGGCAACCACTATGTTGTTTTTAAACCAACGCACAAAGTTAAAAGAAGACGCAATCATCGGCTTAATCTTTACCTCATTTTTTGGCTTAGGTCTGTTCATGGTGTCACTGGCACCGACATCGGTGAATATTCAAACCATTGTCTTGGGTAATATACTGGCAATTACGCCTGCGGATACAGTGCAGTTACTCTTAATTGCGGGCATTTCACTGTTTGTATTAATCTTAAAGTGGAAGGATCTAATGGTGGTTTTCTTTGATGAAAACCATGCCCGTAGCATTGGCTTAAACCCAAATGCGTTAAAAATATTATTTTTTACCTTACTCAGTGCATGCACCGTGGCGGCACTGCAAACCGTTGGCGCATTTTTAGTGATAGCGATGGTTGTGACACCTGGCGCGACAGCCTACTTATTAAGTGACCGGTTTTCTCGTGTGATCATATTAAGTGTAGCAATTGGGGCCATTAGTTCATTTGTTGGCGCTTACTTAAGTTATTTCATTGATGGTGCTACAGGTGGGGTGATTGTGGTCTTGCAGGCGATGGTATTTATTTTAGCGTTTGTATTCGCCCCCAAGCATGGTTACCTCGCCGCAAGGTACAAAGCCAGAAAAATAATAAGGACATTATAATGGTTACATTACTTGATACGTTATCTGAGACAATATTAAACACAGTATTAGAGCCTTTTTCATTTACCTTTATGCAGCAAGCATTCGTTATTGTGTTGTTAGTTGCGATTCCGACTGCTTTGTTGTCGTGTTTCTTAGTATTAAAAGGGTGGTCCTTAATGGGCGATGCAATATCCCATTCTGTCTTGCCAGGCGTGATCGTCGCTTATGTACTGGCCATTCCTTATATTATAGGTGCATTTGTCGCCGGCATGTTTTGCGCCTTAGCGACGGGCTTTATTAAAGATAATAGCCGATTGAAAGAGGATACCGTCATGGGCGTCGTGTTTTCGAGTATGTTTGGTTTAGGCTTGGTATTAATGACCAAAATAGAATCGGGTGTACATTTAGATCATATTTTGTTTGGTGATGTACTTGGGGTTACATGGCATGACGTTCTAGAGGTAGGTATTATCGCCTTTCTGGTCGTCGCGTTTATGTTGATTAAAGGTAAGGATTTACTGGTTTTTGTATTTGATCATCAACATGCTAAAGCCATTGGACTATCGACAACGATATTACATTATGGTTTGTTATCACTATTATCCTTAACCATAGTGTGTGCACTAAAAGCGGTTGGCATGATCTTGGTGATCGCGATGTTGATTGCCCCAGGTGCGATTGCATTTTTGCTGACAAGTAAATTTCAAAGTATGGTGTTTGTTGCCTTGCTAATTTCATTACTAACGTCGTTTTTCGGGGTTTATTTAAGCTTTTACCTCGACAGTGCGCCAGCGCCTACGATAATAATGTTATTGAGTATTACATTTATTTTGGTGTTTATTTATAGCAGCTACCAAGCGAAAGTAACTGCATCAAAATATTTACACAGTGATGTAGCGGGTGAGTTAAGCTGTTTGTAAGTCAGCAAGCCATTGCTGTTCAAAATCTTTCATCCGTAAGTGCTTACGTGAGTTTTCATGGGCTTGTTTGTGTTGGTCAGACGTAAATGGACCGGCTTGACAGTAATGACAGCAATCGTCACCTAATATTGGCTGTTGCGTGAGTTGGGAACTGAGTGCTTGTGTAAGCTGGTTCGCTGGTCGTTGACTCCATACGTAAGTAATACCTTTGGTATCTTTAACATGTTTATCACGATCGACATTACGTACACGGTATCCTGGGAAGTTTACAATGTCGAAATTCATTTCACCCAAGTAATTTATATCGGTATTGAGTATCAGCGAGTGTTCAATATTCCATTCAGAATAGGGTTTTACGTCTTTACTGGTGATATAACACAACTGTGGGCCTATGGGATCTAACAATTGTTCGCTTGCATTAATCAAAAATTGGCGTAAAAGCCGACGATTAAGCGTATTGATCCCAATACCCGCGCATTTTTCATTAAATTCTGTTTTAGACGTGAACCCTGGTACTAATGGAAATTGAAAAATAACCAAGTCAAAGCTATGTTTCGTCACTGTAGACCAAGTCTCTGGGTTGGTTATATCGAACTCAGTTAAAACTTGGCAATGGCGGTTTAATAGTTGTTGATGAAAATCATCACCGTACTTAGATTGTAAGGTGTTGAGAGAATCATAAATCGTTGCTGTTAAGTGTTGCGGAGCATGGTGTCGAAATAAAGCATTGGAGAATGATAGATCACCATCACCAACTGTTAATATGCGCCATTGTGGGTCAATATACATGGTCAGAAACACTCACTAATACTATAAAACAGAATATTATACGGTAGACCAGTCTAAAATTCACTTCCGCAATGCCAATATCATTATTATTTCTATACTTAGGTTAACTTTTTTGCTTAAGGTATCGCAATGAAACATATCGCGATTGTTGTTCCAGAATTTCCAATTGCCTCAGAAACGTTTGTTGTTACTGAGATACAGGCCTTAGCGAAGGCGGGGCACAGGGTCACGGTATTTTGTTTTATTAAGCGAGAGCTAGCCATTACATTACCTCAAAACGTCAGTGTGATTGATGTAAACAGCGCGTCAAATAGGGAAGTCTCAAAATTTGTAGCAAAAAGACCATTCGCAATGGTTAAGGCATTGATGTGTGCTCATAATCAGCATGCAATTTCAACCAAGTCATTACTGCTATATGGGGCAAAGCTGGCTTATCTTGCAAGTAAGTTCTGCTGTGCGCATTTTCATTGCCATTTTATGCATTGCAGTTTGGCCTATACTTTGGTTGCAGCCCGCTGGCTTGATATTGCCACGTCGAGTGTCGGTCATGGTCATGATGTATACGTGAATAATGATGATATTCAGTTTAAGTTATCTGCTTGTGATTTTAATATTGCGGTATGTCAAAGTATGGTTGATACATTTGAGAGGTTAGGGGCTAAGCATACCTATCTGTTACACAGTGGTGTTGATATATCTCGATTTGTTGCTCATCCCGCGCCTGTCCATAAGCAACTTGAGCTCCTTTTTGTTGGTCGGTTAGTAGAAAAAAAAGGCATTGTATATGCGCTTCAGGCGCTCGCTTTAATTGCTGAGAACCAACGACCTCATTTAGATATTGTTGGTCAAGGACCATCACACAAACAATTATATGACTTGGTTAAAAAACTAAAGTTGAACGCATTTGTACGTTTACTTGGCTACCGTTCCCCGCATTGGATAGGGCGAGAAGGCGCTAATTATGATGGCTTTGTTGCGCCGTTTTGTACTTCGGAAGACGGTGACCGTAATACGGAACCTATGGTCTTAAAGGAAGCTATGGCAATGGGGTTACCTGTGATCACGAGCGATGTGATGGGCTGTAGTGAAATAGTGACCAAAGATACTGGTTATATTGTTGCGCCGAAGGACACTATCGCGCTAAAACTCGCGATTGAAAGCTTTATGCAATGTCAAAATAATGTCAGGGAGCAGATGAGAGTATTAGCAAGGCAGCGCGTTGAACAATGCTTTAACGCGCAGGTACAAGCCCGTCGTTTATCTCATTTAATTGAAGGAACCAGAATTAAATGAATAGTCTGAGAGAGATGTTTATTTATGGTTTTGGTATCTTTCTGCTAAAAGGATTGGGTTTCATTATGATGCCCATCGTCACCCGAATATTAACGCAAGTTGAATACGGTGAGCTTAATTTTTTAGTCAGTGTTGCGTCGATGATTAGCTTGTTCCTGACATTAGGGCTTGGTGATGTATTATTCCGTTTTGCGAGTAGTCAGGTGAAAGAAGATAACGCCGCTGTAATGCGCCAATGTTTCCGATTATCACTCTTGTGTGCTGCTATATTTCTTGGTCTTGCTTTACCTTTAAGCGGGGTGATCATGACGTGGCTACCCATTAGCTTACGTTTATTTGATCTGCAATTATTACTCATTAGTTTATCTTTATCTTCATTACTTACCGTGCCGTACTGCTATTTTAGAATGACACATAGGGCATTGCCCTTTATGTTCTTTTCCATTGCGCAAGGCGGGCTACAAACCACGCTTTCGATAGTGTTCCTTTTATCAGGTTATGGCGTTACGGGGATGATGTTATCGAGTGCGCTTAGTAGCTCGGCTATTGCAATCGGGGTGTTAATCTATTTTCGCCGTCACTTACAAGGCAGGCGTGCTTCTTTTTCAATTCAGCATTATCGCTATATTGTATTTATTGTTTTCTCGGGTATTTTTGTGTACGGCCTTAATGGGGCTGAGAATTGGCTGGTGGTTATTCATTTAGGTAAGCAGCAATTAGCGATATTTTTTGCGGCAGGACAGTTTGGACTCATGATATCAGTCGCGTTTGAACCCTTCCGTATGTGGTGGTATGCGCGGCGTTTTCAGGTTCATGATACGGACCCAAAACAAGGCGCTAAATATGCAATGTTAGGTGTACAAATTGGCATGTTGTTAGCCGGAAGTATGTTATTTATGGCGCCGATTTTAATGGATGTAATGCTCCCAGACAGTTACCGAGATAGCGTTAGTTTGATCCCTTGGATGTGTTTGATTATGGCGTTACGTTTTCATTCTGAGTTGTTGAATATCGGCTGTTTTTTAAAGAAAAATGCGCAATGGACATCGATTATTGATGGCGTGTGTGCATTACATATGGTGCTCATTGGTTACTGGGCTATTGGTGAGTTTGGACTTACTGGTTTATTGCTTACCATGATATTCACAGTATTCATTCGCGGTGTGCTGTTTTATGTGATAAGTCAGCGATTGGTTTACTTATCTTATTGTAAATCACACTTATTTATTTCGTGGCTAGTTTTTATTATTTTATTGCTTGTGCATATTAGCAAAGTTGATGGTTATCGTGTTATTGAATTTATTCTTCTCGCGATAAATACATTATTATTGGTATATTTTTATCGGGATTTATGGCGGAATTTACAATTGACGGCATGGCGAAGATATATATCTCACTAATTTTTAATTCGTGACTAAAGTTAGAATATTAAGGTATGTGCCATAGTGTTGGCATGACAAGGAGTCCTTGTATGAAGTTTACTGCGTTATTAGTTGAAGACAGTGCTTCTGTAGGTGCTATTTACAGTACTTACTTGCGTACTGAAGGAGCCAAGGTTACTCATGTTCAATCAGGGCGAGATGCACTTGCTGAGCTTACTCGATGGCAACCTGATTTACTGATTTTAGATATCCAATTACCTGATATGTCAGGTATGGATATTTTGATAACTGTGCAGCAACGACACCCTGATATCAGTATTATTATGATTACGGCTTACGGTTCAATTGATATTGCGGTCGATGCAATGCGCGCTGGCGCATTTGATTTTTTGGTTAAACCTTTTGATGCGAAGCGTCTTTCAATTACAGTACGTAATGCGGTTAAGCAGCGGAATTTAATTAATTTGGTTGCCAATTACGAAAATAGTTTACCTAAAAATAATTTTCAAGGTTTCATTGGGGAATCACTCGCAATGCAGGCGGTATATAAAACGATTGATTGTGTCGCAAGCAGTAAAGCGTCTGTCTTTATCGTCGGTGAAAGTGGGACAGGTAAAGAAGTTTGTGCGCAAGCTGTTCATGATTGTGGTATACGAAAAACGAAACCTTTTGTTGCACTTAATTGTGCTGCGATACCTAAAGAATTGATTGAAAGCGAAATTTTTGGCCATATGAAAGGTGCGTTTACAGGTGCAACATCTAATCGTGATGGCGCAGCAACTCGCGCGCATGGTGGGACGCTTTTTCTGGATGAAATATGCGAAATGGACCTTGATTTACAGAGTAAGTTATTACGATTTATTCAAACCGGCGTATTTCAACGTGTTGGTGGGTCACAAGAAGAGCATGTTGATGTGCGTTTTATTAGCGCAACCAATAGACAACCTTGGAATGAGGTGACGGCAGGCAGATTCCGTGAAGACCTTTTTTACCGTTTACATGTGATCCCCATTGAGTTACCCCCTTTACGTATGCGTAATAATGACTGCCTTATAATCGCTCAGCAATTACTGAATGACTACAGTATTGAAGAGGGCAAAAAATTTAAAGGTTTTGATAATAAAGCAATTGAAATGATTACGAATTACTCTTGGCCGGGTAATGTGCGTATGTTGCAAAATGTGATCAGACAAATAGTTGTTTTAAATAATTCGGGTCTAGTAACAAGTGCAATGTTACCAATTGAAATGCACCAAGAAAATATAGTAGATGAACAGAAAAGACATCCACATTTATTAGCGTTTGATGACTGTCTAAATTTATTACCTCCACGCAAGAATTTACCAACGCTGATCTCTCATGATAGTGATAATTTTAAGCCTGAGAATGTAAGACTGATTACAGAGGTAGAGGACGATATAATCCCATTGTGGCAAAGTGAAAAACAGATTATTGAAAATGCGATAGCACACTGTAATGGTAATGTGCCAAAAGCCGCAGCTTTGCTTGATATAAGTGCATCAACGATTTATCGCAAACGTCAGAGTTGGGCACAGTTCTCATCAATTAATGCGAATTGATGAATGATATAAATTATATTTTGGTTTTGCACTAATTTAGCTTTACATGATAACGATTATCAAATATAAATGAGAATCATTATTATTAAGGTGGTGTTATGCAAACTTGGAAAGTGTTGATGGAAAATGGAAATAGTTGTTTTGATTCAAAATCTTGGCAGGATGCTGAATTTTGTTACCAAAATGCTGTCGAACAGATAAAGCAACAATGGGATAATGAGCCTGAAAATGAAGAGTTACTTATGGCATGGATATCTGCTCAGCATAACTTAGCAGCAGTCTATGAAGAGCAAGGCCAACATTATACCGCACTACGCTATTTAACCATGCCTCATCAGTGGATGATGTCATTATTACGTGGCGAGTTTGTATCAGACTCTTTTAAGGCATTGGCGACACAAGGGGTCAAAGTTACTTTGATGCCGTTATTAGATTTTAGTCGTCGTCACCCAATCTGTGAATCTTGCTTTGATGCTTTACAAGTATCACCCGAATGGCTTGCAGATCCTCACCCAACTATGCATTAGTCTTAATTATATTAAATAATAATCTGTTTATGGAATAGGGGGAATGATGAGTTTCTTATGGACTGTACCTGTGATTCTGACGGTGCTTTATATCATGATATGTGTTCGGCGTGCGAATCGAGTTAAGCCAAAACTGAAGTAACTTGGGTATATGAGTATTTTTAGGATTATCAGGCCTGAGATTCACAGACCTGATACATCGGAAGTTTATCCAATAAAGCTGATATAACCTTGCAGGATAATCAAGTTAACAATATCAATAAAGAATGCGCCAACAATAGGCACGACCATAAATGCTTGTGGCGAAGGGCCGTAGCGTGAAACAAGTGAGCCCATGTTCATTACCGCTGTGGGTGTTGCGCCAAGACCAAAACCACAATGTCCGCCAGCAATAATCGCTGCATCGTAATTTGAACCCATTATTTTAAAGGTGACAAAATACGAGAATATCGCCAGTACAACCGCTTGCACTGCTAATATGATAAGCAGTGGTAATGCTAAATCAAAAATATTCCACAATTTAAGATTCATTAATGCCATTGCTAAGAACAGTGATAAGGCAACGGTACCAAGGATATCAATGGCTTCACTGTTTACTTTATAACTTTTGGTTACTTCAGTTGTATTAGTAAAGATCACGCCTAAAAATAATGCATAAACAAAGTCAGGAATTCTTAACCAAGAGATATTAAGCAGTGATACGGCTTGTTCAACATAGCCTGCACCAACAACACAAGTTAACAGAATAAATAGCGTTTCAATGATGCTTTTACCTGTAATACGATCTTCTTCTAATTCATTGTAAGTGACGAGTTCAGGAAACTGTTCGTGGTGGTTAGTACCAATACCATACTCGGACACTAAATTATGTTTGGTAATGAGTCGTTGTGCAATCGGACCACCGATAATACCACCAATCACTAAGCCAAAAGTCGCGGCTGCCATTGCTAATTCAAGGGTGTTCATCCCGTACAAATCATAAAATGTTTGAGACCAAGCGGCTCCTGTGCCATGACCACCTGACAAGGTGATTGAGCCCGCAATTAAACCTAGGATGGGATCGAGGCCAAGCATCGTTGCTAAGCTCACACCAATACCATTTTGAATAATAATATAGAGTGATGCTACGGCTAAGAAAAGGAACACTTTTGAGCCGCCTTTCAATAGCTGAGTATAACTGGCGGCTAAACCGACGGTACTAAAGAACATGAGCATCAATGTACTTTGTAGCGGTAGGGAAAATTCAAGTGTGATATTTTGAAAGTGTAAAAGGGTAATGATTATTGCCACGAGCAATCCACCGACAATCGGTTCGGGGATATTAAAGCGTTGTAGTACTGGGACTTTTTTATTAATGAGATGCCCTAAAAACAGTACTAAAAATGCAATTAAAAAAGATTCGAGTTCACCAATTGAATAAATAGTATTCATATTACCTCTTGGTTATTTATCAGTCGGATGTGTTTTACTTAATCTGAAATGAATGTGAGTAAACAGATCACAATGCTGATTTTATGATTGAAGTTGAGATTTAATACCGAGTAAATAGTGTGGTGGGATAAATCCTAACCATTGATATTCACAGCCTCATGATTGATGACCGGATTGTTTACTCTGAGCGTTAAATGCTTATTAAATATATAAAAAATATATTTAATACCTAGGTGCCATACCTAAGTACATAAACAAACTTTACCCTGTGATCGGCAAAACTTGCAGTTTAGCTATCTATTATGGATAGGTTAATTAAAAAATAGCGCCTGAATATACCATATTTTCATTTTTATTCATTATTTATAGTTTAATGTTGATTCTTGAACGACATAAATCACTAATAGTGTTTAAAAAAACGCACAAAACCTACGCGTACCATTAATTACAATAAAATACTTTATCCTAAATCCTAAATCCTAAATCCTAAATCCTAAATCCTAAATCCTAAATCCTAAATCCTAAATCCTAAATCCTAAATCCTAAATCCTAAATGTGAATATTTAGTGGGAAATTAATGTAAATATTAATGCGAATGATAGTAATTCTTATTTGTCTTTGGTAGTATGCTCGACAAATTAGTTATGACACTTGAAGGAAAAAACATGTCAGCTCAAATGAATATACTAACTAGCGCTATTTTACTTGCCATCTCAACAAATAGTTACGCAGCTGCTGTAACATCCCTTGATGAGGTTGTTGTCTCTGCAACGCGTACTGAGCAAAGTATTAATGATGTTTCAAGTTCCATTAGTAGTGTGTCAGCAGACAGCATTGATAAAACCATGGCTGCAGATATTAAAGAAGCCTTAAAAGCAACACCTGGTGTTGCGGTAAATGGTTCTGGCCGTTTTGGTATGTCTGGTATTAATATTCGTGGTATGGATGATAGCCGAGTAAAAATCATGGTTGATGGTGTCGCGCAGCCTGTACCTTATAATCCAGGTTCAAACGAACAGCGTAAATATCCGAGTTCAATTGAAGTAGATACACTGCAAAGTATCGAAATAAACAAAGGTCCTTCATCTACTTTATATGGTTCTGATGCATTGGGCGGCGCAGTCGTTATGCGTACTAAAAACCCAGACGATGTTCTAAAAACAGATGGCAATGAAAACGCATTTGGGATTAAAAGCGGCTATAAAAGTGTTGATAACAGTTTCAAAACCACTGGCACTTGGGCAATGCGTAAAGATAAGTTAGAAACGCTCGTTATGCTAACGTATAAAGATGCAAATGAATATCAAACACACAGTAATGGTACCGACATTAATGGTCGTGAACGTGGTGCGGCTAACCCTGCAGACCAGCAAATTGGTAATTTACTGGCAAAAGCATTTTATCAATTAAATGACCAGCATCGTATTGGTGTGACAACTGAATATTATACCAATACTTATGATGAAGATGAGCTTTCTGAAGAAGGCTTCGATATGTTCCCCAACCCTCCCGCGCCGGGCTCACCAATGCCAGATTTAACTGGTAAATATATTTATGTCGATAATTATAATGAAGATTTGACTACGCGCTTACGTGTCGGCTTTGAACATCAGTGGACAGGCAATAATGCCGCGTTCGATTCATTAGATTGGAAGTTAAACTTCCAAAAAACTAATTCATTATCAAAAAATCATGATACAACCGTTGCGAATGGTCGTCGTATGCGTGAACGTGATGCAAATGATGAATCAATTCAATTTGACGCTCAGTTTGATAAATTGATTGAATTGGAAAATAGTTACCATCAGATTACTTATGGTACAAGTTTCTTACAGAACGATTTTTCGACTAAAAATGTCGATTACAAATATGATAAGAATACTGTTCGCCCTGGTCACACCGATATGCCAGATGCGACCCTCACTCAATGGGGTGTATTTGCTCAAGATCAGGGCTTTTACTTAGATGAACGTCTGATCGTCACTGCGGGTTTACGTTATGATTCATTTAAAGTATCACCAGAAACGAATGATGGCTTAGATACTGAATATCCAGATAGTTCAAGTGATGCATTCACTGCTAAATTAGGTTCTGTTTACCACTTCACTGACAACTTCAGTGGTTTTGCGCAAATCAGCCAAGGTTTTAAAGCGCCGACTGTTTATGATTTATATTACTTCTACGATACAGGTGCTGTTATTGATGCTAATCCAGATCTAAAACCTGAATCAAGCGTGTCATATGAGATGGGTATTCGTACTCAGACCAATGCAGTTCGTACTGAACTTGTGGCATTTTATAACGATTACACAGATCTTATTGCCGAGGTTAATTTAGGTAAAGTTGGTAATAAGGATCATTCGACTAAAGGCAATATAGCAAGTGCTGAAATCTATGGTGTTGAATTTAGTTCTACATTATTACTAGATGAAGCAATTAATGCGCCTGAAGGCATGTACAGCAAGTTCAGTATTGCTTATTTAGAAGGTTATAACAAAGATACGAATGAAACGTTAGATACGATCGCACCGTTAACCAGTGATTTAGGCTTAGGTTATGATGCCGCAAACGGTAAATTTGGTTCATTGTTAAACATTAATATGGTTGCAAGTAAAGCCGACTGGGCTGATGACGCAATCGCATCTGTTGCTGGCTACACGGTTGTTGATGTTACTGCATATTATCGTCCTATCGCTGATGTGACACTGACTGCGGGTCTATTTAATGCCTTTGATAAGCAATATTGGTTATACGATGACGTAAGTAAGGTAAAACCTGGTGATAAAGGTGTTGACCGTAAAGCAGAAGCGGGCCGTAACTGGGGTGTAAGTGTAGATTGGAAATTTTAATATCTGTTTATAAGCGTTAATTATATATAAGTTTTATGCATACATAAATACGCGTATATAAAAACAACAAAGTAAAATCGTCCTGAATATTAAATGCAAATGATAATTGCTATTGTTTGCATTGTGAATAATAATGACTCTCATTGTTATTTACAAGTCAGTATTTCAGGACGATTAGTTTGAATTTAAACCGTTATTTAGTCGCAGGCGCGTTATCGCTAACATTGCACAGTGCAATGTTGTGGTCAGCACCTGAAAACACAACGTTTGCTATGCCAGTGGGTAGTAAATCTAATAGCGTATCAGTGAACTTTATGAAAGCGCCAGCAGTACCCGTTGTTGACACAAAAACTAAAACGCAGCCACCAGAGAAGGTAAAACAAGCCGAAAAGGCAAAACCTAACGTTGAGCCTAAGCCTAAAGTTAAGCCTGTCACGAAAGCGAAACCACATCCGGTCGAATCAGACGTAAAAAAGAAAAAGACAGCGATTCCCAAAGAACAAAAGCCTGTCGCATCAAAGGCTCCTGAACCTGTGACTTCTGATAAAGAAGAACCGAAGCCTGTTAAGCCTGAAAAATTTGAACCAAAAAAAATAATCGAACCAGAACCTAAAATAAGACAACAAGCCAGTGCAGACGCAAAAGCCGGTGTGACTGATGTACCACAGTTAGTAAGTGAATCTCGTTTTGCTGAAACGCCACAACCACCAAGTTACCCTCGACTCGCAAAGCGTAAAGGGATTGAAGGAACGGCGGTATATGAAGTTTGGTTAGATGAGAATGGTAAGCAAATTAAGATTAAATTAAAAGATTCTTCAGGCACTAAAATGTTAGACAAAGCTGCTTCTAAAGCTATCGTTAAGTGGAAATTCTTACCTTATAAAGTGAATGGTCAAGCTGTTGCCCATCGTGTTTATGTTCCGATAAAATTTAAACTGGATTAATCATGCCGAATTTCCCCGATTTACAAAGCCACCTAGAGTTAATGACACAAACGTTTCTGGATCTACAAACCCAGTTAGGGTTAATGACGTTACCCTTATTATTATGTTCCGCGATCACACTAACGATTGTACTTGAGCGCTTAGTTCAGTTATTTATCTTTACTCGGGTTGGGCCACATCGTATAGGTAAGCTTTTGAGCCAACACCAACCAAGTAATGATGCTGAATTAACACAATTAGCTCAGAATTTAGGTAAAGAACACGTTTTAATGAGTCGTGGTGTTGCGATGTTGATCCAGCATCGTCATTTTACCAAATCGTTACGTGAAGATGCCGCTGGAATGTGGTTACAACAAAAACGTCAACAACTACGTGCTGGATTAAAATTATTGGCTTTGATTGGTGTATTAAGCCCCTTATTAGGTCTATTAGGTACAGTCATAGGCTTAATCGATATGTTTAAAGCTGTCGCGGCAAGTTCGGGGGCGGTAACGCCTAACGATCTTGCTGATGGTTTAGGCATTGCAATGCATACCACGGCAGCAGGACTATTGGTGGCTTTACCGGCCATTGCGGCATCGCAGTTATTAGGGCTTTGGGCTGATAAAGTGATCAATAAATTAGAACATGCGCTTAATTTTTGTAATCTGTGGTTAGAAGGATTACAACTCGAAGGTAAGGCTAACCCAGTCAGTCAGGATACTGAAGCGGTAAACGCTAGCACTAAAGAACAGTGTCATTCACCGATTAGCAACAACCTAGGCAGTGCAGCATGATCAAAGTTAGCCAAGATAATGAGACAGAGAGCATATTACCGGATTTAACCCCGTTATTGGATATCATCTTTATTGTCATGGTTTTTTTGCTGCTGACGGCGAGTATTAAGTTACAAACATTAGAAGTAGACCTACCGACTTCAGACAATGCCGTGACAAGTGAAGTTGATAATAAATCAGTGACGATTAATATTTTAGCACAAGCACCTTATTGGGCGCTGCAAGGTGAACAGTTTAGTGATTGGGAGTCGTTCACTACCGCACTGGTGAAGTTGGTGACGGATAAATCGGATGCTGAAATTGTGATAGCGTCAGATAAAACCGCTCAGATTCAGCACATGGTTAAGTTGCTCGCCTTTTTACAAAAGAATAAAATTAGTGCGACTCAGTTATTAATTGAGGAAGAGTAGGGGGTCACCCAAATTTCTTCTCATGTGCTTTTAATATATGCTCTACTTTTTTTAACGCTGATACTATTTTATCGGCGACAGAAGGAGATACGTGTTTATTACCTAATAAAGTAGACGGGTTTTGTTCAAATTTAAATCGAAGGGCATGCAAAGTGTTCATGCGAAATGAGCAGGCTTGTATGTTTAAACTAACTGTTGCATACTTTCCATCGAAATAACAGACGGTCTTGCTAACGTTGTTTAGCGAGATAAGTCGAAAGTTAATGGCGGTTGTAGCTCAGTTGGTAGAGCCCCGGATTGTGATTCCGGTTGTCGAGGGTTCAAATCCCTTCAGTCGCCCCATATTAAAAAGCCTGCTTATATAAGCAGGCTTTTTTGGTTTTAGCACTCCCTAAAAGTCCAAAATTACTTATCGTATTTCTTCTTGAATTCTTCAGCACTCATTATCTTGATTTACGCTTATCTTCGATAAATAATATGTAACTACCGATACTATATTTTTTAACATAAATACGCTGTTTAAATATTAATTTATAAACACCTTCAAATAGTTAGCTAATTAATCTAAATCACAAAAATTTGTCATTTATATGACTTAGATTCAAATAATAAGTGCATAACTTGAACAGGTAGAGAAAACGGTCAGCTGAATGTATGCTCATCGCTTTTTCTCCGGCAAGAGATGCAAGAATGAAAACATATAAACAGCTGACTTATGAACAACGATGCCAGATTTATGCTTTAAAGAAAATAGGTATGAGTCAAAATAAAATAGCAACGCAGCTAAATGTTAGCCAATCAACCATTAGCAGAGAGTTTTCCCGCAATACAGGCAAGCGCGGATACCGTATTAAGCAAGCTCAACATTCAGCAGACAAGCGTCGATTAATCGCTTGTAAAGCCATTAAAATGACAGCTGATATCATTGAGTTAATTGATTCAAAGATTAAAGAACGATGGAGTCCAGAGCAGATATCGGGATGGCTTAGAGAAGACCAAAGCATCTATATTAGCTATGAAACCATCTATCAACACATTTGGGTTGACAAACAATGTGGTGGTCAACTATTTAAGTTTTTACGTAGGAAAGGAAAAGTGTATCAATCACGCAGTAAGGATAAACAAGCAGGTAGAGGCTATATTAAGAACCGTATAAGTATTGATGAACGACCTCAAGTTGTTGATGATAAAAGTAGAATCGGTGACTGGGAAATTGATCTAATCATAGGCAAGGGACACAGTGGAGCGCTGCTGACTATTGTCGAGCGGAAAACCAGCTTTACCGTGTCGACGCGTAGATGATAAATCAGCAAAAACAGTAACAGTAGCAGTAGCAACCATTGCTTTGCTGAAACCGTTTAAAGGTGGCGTACTAACGATCACTGCGGATAATGGTAAAGAGTTTGCCTACCACGAAAAGATGACTGATAGTTTGAAGTGCGATGTATATTTTGCAGATCCTTACTGTTCATGGCAACGAGGATTGAATGAAAACACGAATGGCTTATTGCGACAATATTGGCCGAAATCTACAGACTTCAAAAAAGTATCGCAATCAGAAGTGCAAGATGTAATAGTAAAGCTCAATGATAGGCCAAGAAAGAAGCTAAATTACAAAACGCCAGCCAAGTTAATGGCTGAACACATGGTGGCAATTGCTGCTTAGTGGTTATGCACTTCACAGCTGAATCTGCCTGATATAAAACATCCCTAGTAACGTAATGGTATGAACTTTATAGTCTATTACGTGCAGGGCTCTATAAGACTATTCTATTTAACAAAGTATACTGTGTTGAATTACCAACAATCGAAAGGCATGGAGGGACGCTGGTTTTACTGATAAAATGGTGAAATGATTGTACAGTAGTGGCAGAGTGCTTGGGGTGATGATCAGCTTGATTGGGTCAAGCAGAGCTAGATGAAACTCAAGCCACATGGCGTTTTGTTGCGAACTTCGTCTCTAATGCGGCAATGGTTGTAGACTTAAGTACAAAATATGTGGATCGTTTTGAAGAAAAATATGATAAAAACCCGTATTCATCTGACAGTAAATATCCAAATGGCATTACGCGGACGAGAATAGAGCAAGCGCGATTAATGGAGACTGTTTTACCAGCAGTGATGGGAGACGATAAAATATTAATCTCGATTGATCAGTGGGATGGTTTACCTCTCGCACGTAAATATTTACAAGAAAACGTGTATAAAAATGAAGATAATAACACCATCTTATTATCTGGCGATATTCACTCTTCTTGGGTAGCATAATCATCAGGATAGAGACAGTCAAAAATTATTTGAATTTACCGCTGCCTCAATTAGTTCTGCATCAGCACTGGTTTAATTGAAGGGATTATTGAAAGTATTGAAGAGGGTATAGGTCAAGACTGAAGTGATCTAAAAGACTTCATTATTTCAGGCACCCCTGCAGATCATAAACTGAAATTAACAAAAGATGAGCGTTATAGCTAATCATTGTTGATTGACTAACCTAAAATAAATTTACAATTTTTAGGAGTTTAAAACACCTGATGCCAGGTATAAAACCCGTATAATTGCCTGTTATTAACTTAATCATATTAAGCAAAAACTTGAAGCTGCGATTCATACTGAGTGACCCCCTAAATAAAGACACCTCGACAAATGACCGGAATGGTAATTTCTCCAAGACAGCGAAAAGCTGAAGGTGGTCAATTTAAACTTGATATACCAAGAGTTCGTGAAGGTAATTCTGATTATAAGCTAGTCAATAAAATTAAACTAGTTAACTTTAACTGGCGGTAAAGTTATTATTTGTCAGGCGGATGTACTCAATATTGATGTCGTTGACTAATTTAAATAAATGTATAATTCTGATATTTCGTAAACGCTCATTTCGAAAGTAACTAATAAAATGATTGAAGAGAATCTATCATGTTTTTTATTGAGATTGAATTGTCGATAAAATACGGCAAGGGAATCGCGTAATTAACAAAACTGTATTTCTCGTATTCCTATTAACTTTAATGGTGAAGGTATAGCGTGAATGGTACGAGATGTATGTTAAGAACTCTGGGATAATGAATACCCTAAAATATCAAAATTAGTTGACCACTACTTACTAACAGGGAGAGTTTTACACATTTTTAAGAGATCCTAAGGATATCAGAAAGGTGATTGACACAACGAATGCTATTGAGTTACTCAACAGTATGATGCGTAAATAATGAATGATTTTTAAGTGTTTCCAAACGATGAATCGATTTATCATCTTACTAGTAGTTCATCGTATAGGTTATAACTTAATTCGACCTCGCACATAGCGTAATGATTTGATACGAATTGCTTAACATGCTGAGCTGGGTTAACCGTGCTGATAGTATAGTAATGGCTCCCAATAATATTAGCTATTACACCATTAAAGAAAGAACATAGTGGCTAATGCCGCTCACTTAAGGTGTACGGCATTTTTATTTCTGGCATATCGTTGAGGTCTTGGTTTCACCATTAGAGGAAATGTCAGTTCTCTTCTGGGGGTTAATATTAAACTTTCTACTATGGCATAAAAACTTTTTAATTGGCGCGGAATTGCACCTGGCGTTGAATAAGGTAAACCAACTAATAGTCGTATTATATGCGCTAATGAACCATTAAAACTTAGCTGATAAGGTAAATAATTTCCTTACCCGTGAGTGACACATTTGCACCATTTGATAACGGATCATATTGTAAGATAATAATATTATCCACAACTCTTGTTTAACCAATTCTGGTAGCCTACTGCGTAGTGTCAATCTGCTACCTACATATATTGTTTTTGTTCACGGTAACCCAGCTCAATTTCCCAGCGGTGACCATAAAAGCTGCCTATATCAGCAGCCGGATAACGCATCGGGGCTATCATCGAAGTGATGACCTCATAATTTTTACCATTAATTTTCTGGTGATTAATCTTACTGTTATTTCAGCGGGCAATTCTGGCCACAGCTTTCTTGCTCTTGGATTACTCATCAGTTTGAGAAGTTTATCATTACGCCCTAGTGAGCGAATAACCTCATATTGTAAGTTGTTTTTGACGGGTATCAGCCAGTGACGTTCAGTTTTTGTCTCTTGTCATTTATGTAATAATCCCAGTGAGTAAAAGCCTTTGTCGAATAATGTGATGCGCCTATCAGGCGTAGTGTCTATGAGCTGCTCGGCTAGTTTCATCTCATTCACGTTGTAGTTATCAAACGCACTATTAATGATGAGATGACTGCTCAATTCCATTTGGCATACCATTCTAATTTGTGGGTATTTGGTGCACGATAAAATGTGGCCTTATTCTCTGGTGAATCTGGCGTGCGACAAACTACACCGTTAACGCTTAATAAACTGAGACCATTCCATTCTGGTAACTTAGCATCTTTAACCCATTGACTGCTCATGTGCTGAAAGACTGCTTTCATCGCGTTTTCCCCGAGGTTTTTTCGTCGCTGGGTTAACGCGCTTGGCGCTACAAATGCCTGCCTGTTCGGTCTACAATATCAAGTTGATTAACGATATCTGCCATCGATTTATCATTATAGAGAGTCATCCCGACAAGTAACCAAACCATCGATTCAAGGGTTAATTTACGTAAGGTGACTGTATCAGTCAGTGAATAAGCTTCATTTATGAGCTCAATAGGCAATAAATCAGATAACGTTTCGACCTGATTAGGCTTCCATTGACAGCTGAGAAGGATCAGTCAACCGATCATATTTCTCTTAACTGATCGGCATTAGAACATAGTGGCTTCTTTTAAAATATCCCAGTCTTCGATAACTCATTTTCGTTATTCATAATTATTACCTGCTGTAGCAAGGTGGGAGTATGAATTTGTGTCGATTACCAAAATTATTATTTAGCATGACTAGCTCTTACAATATGGGGTTAAAAATCGGTGGCTAATATTTATTATTATCCACGACTTTAGAGTATTGTTTAAATTAGTGAAAACCAGTGTAAGTCTCTGTAAATATCTATAAGTGAGCTTTATATTTTAGTTTTGTAGAGATAATCACTATTGGTGATCCGGGTCTGATTTTTTTATTATTTTTGTGATCTTGATCCTAATTTATTGTTTTACATAATTCGAAGTATTAAATTTTGTTATTCATCATTAGGTTAAGTGTTAACGTCGTTTGGAAATACCTCTGTATGGATGTTTTCATATTTGTGGTTTATTTGTTGTGTAAATGCATTTTTGTATACACTTTTTAACTTGCAAGTATTTTTATTAGAAATTTAATTAAAATATTTGGAATATAATTTAAACTTAAACCGGATGTAATCGAAATGAACAGTACTAATGTATTGGAACGTAGTTGTCAAAATTCGACGTCAGACAATGGCATTAAAATCAGTTTACTTAATAAACTTACCATTGCCGATATTAAAAAATTCACAGATGAAAAGCATCTTTGTGTCCATTTAAAGGATGATGTGCACCGTTCTGTCATAAATGAAAATAGAAATTATCTAGATAACAAAATTGAACTACGTGAAGATATTTACGGTGTCACTACTGGATTTGGAAATTCAGCTAGTAATCGAATCTCACCGGATCTATCGACGGAACTGCAGCATAATCTTCTTGCTTATCATGGTTGTGGTGTAGGCAAATTTCTGTCAGAAAAAGATTGTGCTGCGACCTTGTTAATTAGGCTTAATTGTAATGCTAGGGGCTTTTCTGGTGTTAGCTGGGATTTATTAAAGCAAATGGAATTATTGTTAGAGCATCGAATATACCCTGCTATTCCTGAGATGGGTTCTGTTGGAGCTAGTGGTGATTTAACTCCTCTTTCTTATGTCGGTGCTGCACTTTGTGGCATGAGACATGTTTATTATCAAGGTAAAATTACTCGAACAGATGAAGTTTTTTCATTATTAAACATCAAACCATATCAGTTAAAACCCAAGGAAGGTCTGGCTATTATGAATGGTACTTCAGTTATGAGTGCCATTGCTGTTAATGCCTGTAATGAAATTGAACATGCTATTGATATTTCTTGCAAGCTTGTAGCGCTTTTTGTTGAGTTAATTGACGGGAGAGCATCTCCTTTTCACCCTCAGGTACATAACCTTAAACCGCACGCAGGTCAAAAATATTGTGCTGATACTATTTATCAGCGTCTTGCAAATCCAGAGCAACGTTTGGGTAGAAAATCAAAAACTGATCAAGTTATTGATCATGGTATGCAAGATAAATTTAGATTGCAGGATAGTTATTCTATCCGTTGTGCTCCGCAGGTCTTAGGGCCATTAGTGGACACTTTAACTTGGGCAAAAAATATATTAACAATTGAAATAAATTCGGTTAATGACAATCCCCTGATAGATCATGAGCAAGATTTAATACTTAATGCTGGTCATTTTTATGGTGGTCACGTCGCAGCTGTCTGTGATTCTTTGAAGCCTTTAGTCGCTAATATGGGAGCTCTTTTAGAACGTGAATTAGGGATTTTAGTCGATGAAAGACTTAATGGAGGTATTTCTAATAACTTAGTTGCTAAGGAAGATTTAGGAACTAAATCTTGGATAAACCATGGTTTTAAAGCGATGCAAATAACCTCATCGTCTTTGGTTGCTGAAGCCCTCAAACAGTCAATTCCTATGTCTATTTTTTCTCGTACTACAGAGGCGCTTAATCAAGATATTGTTAGTATGGGAACAATTGCAGCGAGGGATCTTTCTCGTATCATATCATTAGTCAAGCCTGTTATAGCAATTCAATCAATGGCAATTCGTCAAGCTTTTTATGTATTAGATAAAGATAAATCGGTTGATAAACTTAACCCTAAATCACGTGAGTTTTTTGATTCTATAGCAAGTACTTTTCAACCAGTAATTCAAGATCGAGCTTTAGATAAAGAAATCGATGAAATGGTGAAATTCCTATTTAACGAATGAAGATAAATAGCTAATTTTAAAATAAAATATGAACAGAAGGTAAATGTAAATATGTTAGATGAGATATTACTATTTCTTAAACAAAACATTCTTATTGATGAACTTGAAATTGTAGATTCTATTGCTGAGATCGATGATAACGATCAGTTAGTTGGTTCTGGATTAGCATTAGATAGCATTGAAATACTTGACCTTGTAGCATCTATAGAGAAAAAATATTGTATTAAATTTAAAAATTATTCTAATGAAATTATTCAAAAAAAAATGACATCAATTTTACAACTAGCTCAATTCATCGCAGAAGAAAGCGCCTCAAGTTAACTTTGGATATAATAAATATGAATCTTTATACACCAGGGAAAACTTACCGTGAACTAAAAGTTGGTGAATTTGCAACTCATAGTAAAACTATATCTGAGTCTGATGTTTATAACTTTGCTGGTATTACAGGTGATTTTAATCCTCTACATGTTGACCGTGTTTTTGCTCAGAAAATCGGATTGAAGAGTCGAATAGCACATGCTGGATTAGCTCCTGCGATGATAGCTAAAGTGATTGGAATGAAGCTTCCTGGTGTAGGTTCTATAGTATCAAAGCTATCTATTGAGCTGCACCAACCTATTTATATTGATGATACTATTTTCGTCAAAGTCACGATGGTAGAGAAGTTACCTGAAAGAAAGGTCAAATTGTTATTTAAAATAATAAATCAAGGTGGGGAACTCGTTTGTTCAGGGATTGTTTATGTTTTACCCCCTAAACCTAGATTTAAAAAAATGGTCGAAAATATGATCTTGGAATTGGAAATATGATCTCGGATATGCAAGAGATTAGCTTGAAAGTCAGACAACAAATCGCATTATCTACTGAAATTGAGTTGGCTGAAATAACAACATTACAGGATAGTGACGATTTACTCGGTTCTCCATTATATCTGGATTCAATTGATATGTTACAAGTATATGCAGATTGCCAATGGTTATTTGGTGTATATCTTGTGTACGATGTAATCGGAGAAAACTCTATAAATTCAATTGTAAACAGAATTAATTCACATGCTGATTCGGATGAAATATCCAATAACAATGATGCATTTTTTAATGACTTCAACGAGCAGTCTATAACACTTCGGGAATTCTCGTCTATGGTTACCCGTTTTTCAAAAGAGAACATACGTTGTACTTTTGATAAATCTCAACCTGTTCGTGTTGTAGATAAAAATCCCATTGAGATGATGCTGTCTATGTCAGTCTTATTATTATCAGGGTATCAACCCCTGTTAAGTAATCAAGATGGAGAAAGCAATACCTGTTCATGGTCACTGTTAACATATGGTGCGAGCTCTCAGTTAGAACCCGTTAAATATTATCCGTTATATGACTTGTTCGCAACAGAATGTATTGATAGAACTGTCGCCTTTGAGACTTCTGGAAGTACGGGTAAAGCTGAAATAATTTATAAATCAGTTGGTAGTATGCTGACTGAATTAGCATCTATTGATAATTGTTTTGACCTTGCCAAGGTAGATTTAATTAACTCGTATGTTTCACCTGTTCATTTGTATGGATTTATTTGGTCTTTTTTACTGCCTTTGAAATTAAACAGTCCTGTTTTTTACCAATCTAATGTTGAATTCACTAATGTCGGTGAAAGTTACAATAATATTATGTGTATTATAGTGCCTTCCGTTTGGTCTATTTTATTACCTGAAATTAAAGATAAAGTAGAATTTATTATAAGTTCAGGCAGTGCTTTTGGATCGTTACGAGAGTGCGAATTAGTAAATGTTAAACAAGATAAATGTCTATCTTTCATCGGAATTGAAATTTTAGGGAGTACCGAAACCGGAGCTATAGGTTATCGTATTATCGGGGACTCAGATGTTTCTACTTATAAGCTTTTTTCTTCAGTTGAATTAATATTATTGGATGAAAATCAGGTGAAAATATGTTCACCATTTTTACCTTATCAAGTTACTCATCTTATTTTGAACGATGATCTTTTACTTTTGCCAGACGACTACATTAAACATTTAGGAAGGAAAGATAGTGTCTTTAAATATAAAGGTAAGAGATATTCTTTATGTATGTTTAAAGAAAAACTAGAGCAATTATTTGGTGAAAATAGAGTGTGTGTGTTCTTCATTGAACAAGAAAGTGATAATCGTGGAGGAAAACTTGTTTCATTTGTTGAACGTAGAGGGAATCGGGATGAGTTGAGTTATGGAATAAGAGAATTATTTCATGGACTACCTATACCTAAAATTGAATTTATGGATGAATTCCCTCGAAATGATATGGGTAAGATTACATTAGATGGGTTATTAGAGCGAGCTAGTTATGACCGAAATTGATCCTAAAGTTGTTATTACAGGTTATGGTATAAATTGTTCCGCTGGTGAAAATGCTGATGATTTGTTTCAGAATATGATGTTAAATTACTCTGGGATAAGAGCAATAGATTGTTTTGATACTGGTGATTTACCGAGTAATAAAGCTGGTACATTAGCCAGTTATCGAAAACGCTATCAAAGCGTTGAGCGTAAATATGATTATTCAACATTGTTCGCGATAGATGCTATAAACCAAGCTCTTGAGATGTCTAATTTGTCTGCAGATGATATTGCGAATAAAAGAATTGCATTATGTGTCGGTAATGCGAATTCTGGTATGGAGATGCTTGAGCAAGCTGTTAATAATAATTGTGCCGCCAAATTCGGTCAATACGCATCTCATCAGCAAAGTGACAATATAGCTAATCATTTTGGTATAAAGGGACCTGTATTTACTTTTACTTCTGCATGTACAGCTAGTAGTAGTGCTGTCGGTTTTGCTAAGCAGTTACTAGAGCAAGATCTTGTTGATATAGTTATCGCGGGAGGAACTGATGCTTTAGCGTTAACTATTTATGCTGGTTTTCATTCATTACAATCGGTATCTCCTTCGATCTGTTCTCCTTATGATGTAAAAACAGGGTTGAGTTTAGGTGAAGGCGCAGGTTTTTTAATCCTCGAAAAGAAATCGTATGCAGATACTAGACAAATCGAAACCATAGCTCAGCTTGTTGGCGTAGGGTCCAGCCTTGATGCTTATCATGCTACTTCCCCTGAACCCAAAGGGTTAGGGGTTTGCCGTTCTTTTCAAACAGCCCTAAATAATCATGGCGTAAATTTAAAAAATATAGAATATGTTAATACCCATGGAACGGGGACTCCAGCCAACGATTCAGCTGAACTTATGGGTATTTGTCGTGCTGTTGGTGTTAACAATGAGCTTAATATACCCGTCTCTAGTTCTAAATCATATTTTGGTCATACGCTAGGAGCAGCAGGAGCAATCGAGTTTATTTCGACCTTGATTACAATTAGACGTGGATATTTACCCTCGACACTGAACCATGAGGAAATACGTGAGGATTGTAAGGGGTTTAATATTATTGTTAACGGTTTGAAAAAGAAAAAGGTTACTTGCTTTGCTTCGACTAATTCAGCCTTTGGTGGACATAATACAACGCTTATAGCTTCTATGGAGCCTCGGAATACCATTTCTGACAAAAGCCACAAAGTATTTATTCTTGGGTTCGGTAAAATTGCTCAACAACAAGTATCCTCGAACATAAATGGAAGTGAAACTTTTTCCTTCGATGGCAGATTCTCATTAAAATTTTATCAGAAAAGTCTTTATCGCCGTCGAATGAGCACTATTTCTCAATATGCCATTGGATCTGCATATGCTGCATTTAGAGGTTGTAATATTGATAAAACTTACTTAACTGAAGAAACTGTAGGGGCTTATTTTGGTACATCGTTAGGGGCTACTGAGGTTCAATCAAAAAATCTTCAAGATTTGATTCTGCATGGGCCAAGTCATATCAAAAGTATATTATTTCCTGACACTGTCCTTAATTCTGCTCTTGGAAATCTTGCTGTAGCCTTTGGGCTTAAGGGCTGTTCGGCCAATTGTAGTGATCTTGGAAATGATGGTATGCATGCTATTTGGCATGCTTATAATGATTTATTTGATAACAAACTTAATTGTGCTTTGGTTAGTAGTGCTGAGGATTGCAGTTCTATTTCATCGGAAGTATGGCGGCAGTATGGTATTAATAATACGTCATTGTTAATACCCGAAAGTAATTCCGTCGTGTTAGGTAATGATTCTAATAAATTATCTAAGCAAGCGTTAGCTGAAATAGTACAGCTCGGTGCTGGTCGTTGGTATTTATGTCCCAAATTAAAGAAATGGGAATGCCCTTCTTTGTTTACTCGATTAGAAACCAATGAAAGTATCGATGTTGTTATTTTCTCAAGCGTAAATACAAGCTATACCGATAATTTACTGGAAGTAATCTATCAACATTACCCTACGGCTAAAATTATTGACTTACACTCGATTTTAGAACCTAGTATTAGCTGTCAAAGTATTAATGCAATTATTTATGGCACTGAACTGTTATCAGGTACTAAGTATCTTCATAGCTCTTGTAGTGGTGAGTTATTAGATATAAATAAAGTATTAGTTATGACAGTTAATGTTTTATTGTCGGCCACGTCTTGCATTCTTCAGCGGCCTAAGGGGTAGTGATATGTCAGTTATTATTGATGTTGATAGGATAGTAAAAAAATACGGTCAGAATGAAAAAAAAGTTGTTGATGAACTTTCTTTTCAGGTAAAGAAAGGACAATGTTTTGGGCTACTAGGACCAAATGGTGCAGGTAAATCTACTACATTGGAAATGATGCAAGGTTTGAGAAAAGTATCATCTGGTCGTATTACTTTATTTGGTATGGATTGGAAAAAAGATGAGAAAAAATTGCGAGGCAGAATTGGGGGATTACTTCAAACTAATCACTTGTATGAGCGCTTAACGGTAAAAGAAGCAATTAATTTATTTGGTAGTTTTTATCATAATGCTTCTTGTACGGATGAAGTAATTGAACGGTTTAATTTAATCGAACAAAAAAATACGTGGCTATCGTTATTAAGTGGAGGCCAGAGGCAGAGAGTCTTTTTAGCTATGACTATTGTGGGAAGGCCCGAATTAATTTTTTTAGATGAACCTACGACTGGTTTGGACCCCTCAAGTCGGCAAGAATTCTGGGACATAATTAAATCGCTAAAAAATAGCGGTACTACGGTAATCCTAACCACTCATTATATGGATGAGGCAGATTATTTATGCGATGAACTAGCCATTATAGATCATGGGAAAATTATTGAATCCGGCTCACCTGATGAAATAATTAAACGCACCTTCACTGATCCTGTTCTTAATGAACCTAGGCGAGCAACCCTTAATGATGTTTTTTTAAAATTGACAGGGTTTGGAATCAATACTCAGGAAGATAAAAATGTTGTTTAAACAAAAAATCATAAAAAAACCGTTTTGGCAACTTATGTTACTCAATATAAGGCCATTTTTTAGAGAACCAGCCATATTGTTTTGGACATTTGGTTTTCCTATTTTCGTTGCATTATTAATGGTGCAAGCATTTTCAGGCGAACGCTCAATAGAAAAAGTTAATCTAGTCGTGATGGAAAGTTCGAGTATAGATTTAGTATGGCTTAAGTCTATGGAACTGGATCCTAAAATAAATATTATTAGAATTAATTATGATGATTCATTGTTTTCTGATGATAGTACTGAAGTTGTCCCTAATGAAGAGTTAAAGGTTGCACTTTCTCATTATTCATCAGTTATGTTACTAACAAAAAATGGATTATATTCAACGCGTAATACTCAAGAGCAGTCTATAGCGAGAAGTTATATATTAGAATCAAAGGATCAAACATCTTTTGTTAATGGCCATATAAGTTTAATTGGCTATCGATATGTAGATTGGCTAATCCCGGGGATTATTGTATTGCAAATTATAGGAATTGGTTTGATGTCGATTTCAAATAGCCTTGTATCAGATCGACAGCAAGGACTTTTTAAACGTCTAAAATTATCACCTTTTAAGCGGGTAGATTATGTTATAGGAATTATTTTTGCTCGAGTTTTTTTACTAACATTTCAACTTATCCTACTATTTACTGCGTTCTATTTTATTTTTGATTACCGTTTAACGGGCAGTTGGCTTAATACTATTCTTATTTTATTTTTGGGTTCAACTGCGTTGTGTTTATTAGGTGTACTTGTTGGATCTAGAAGTAAGAGAGTTGAAGTAGCTACAGGAATCGCTAATTTATTATATTTTCCGCTGATGTTTTTATCCGGAATCTACTTTGAGACTACTAACTTTCCGGAAACTCTGCAAAAAATAATACACTGGTTACCCTCAACAGCTTTTTTGGATGCATTTAGAATGGTGGCTAATGAGGGAGCATCACTCTATCAGGTTGGTACAGAAATAGGGATACTCCTCGGGTTTTCTGTATTTTTACTGATCTTAATTAGTTTCTTATTTGATTGGGGGGATGAACGATGAGCTTATTAGAACAGTTACCACATAAACCTCCATTTAAATTCGTTGATAAGATTGTGGAAATTAAATCGGGTATATTTATTCATGGATTAAAATTTATTAGTTATAACGAGCCTGGATTAGAAGGACACTTCCCTGACGAGCCCATTTTCCCAGGGGTTCTGATTATAGAAGCTATGGCGCAAGTAAGTGGATTATGTTTTGAAGGTCGGAATAAAGGTTTACTAGCGGCAATAGATAAAGCTAAGTTTTTATCACCAGTACTTCCTGGTGATATTTTATCCATAAAGTCTTCAGTTATTACTGAAATAGACGATTTCGTTTTATTTAAAACCAGTGCATTTGTTGATGATTGCTTAGTTGCATCAGCTCGTGTTTCTATTCGATACATCCCAAGTTAAGAGATCATTATGTTTGAAAACAAAATAGTTATTGTTACAGGATGTTCAAAAGGGATCGGAGAAGATATAACAAAAAGTTATCTTGAGTTAGGTGCTGTTGTTTACGGAATTGCACGCTCCTCAATTGTAACCTCATTGATCAATAAACCTAAATTTATATTAATGCAAGGCTCTGTTGCTGATGAGGTGTTTGTTTCTGAATGTATTAATACAATTACGTCTAATCATGGACGTATTGATATATTGATTAATAATGCAGGAATTAGTGCTGATAATCTTTTTCAAAGAATGACCGATGAAGAATGGAAAAAAGTTATAGAGGTTAATTTTAAAGGGACTTTTAACTTTTGTAGAAACGTATTACCTTATTTTAAATCCCAAAAATTCGGACGTATTGTAAATGTAGTATCTAAAAGTGGAGTAGTTGGGCGTGAGGGGCAAATAAATTATGCTACTTCAAAGGGCGCCATTATCGGTCTTACTCGTACTATAGCGAGAAAATATGGTTCGTTCAATATTATTTGTAATGCTATTGCTCCAGCATTAGTTGAGACTCAAATGGTCGCTGAAATACCAGCTGATAAAATATCCTCGATAATATCTTGTACTAGTATGCAGAGGATCGCTCAAACTAAAGATATCACTTCTAGCGTTCTTCATTTAACTGCGATATCACCTAGTTATCAAAATGGTGCAGTAATACAACTCGATGGCGGTTTTTTGATATGAGTAAACCATTTTTATTATTTATTATTCAAGCTAAAAGCGAGTTTGATAGAGCATTAGTCCAATACTTTCATAAAAACAAATCAATGGTTTTAATTAATCCTTCAAATGAAATTAAAGAGCTTAATCCTGATGTATCCACTATTGATGAAAATGAGTTAATAAAATGGTGTGAAAATGGAAGTGAGGCTCTAATTAATTATATGAAATGTAAAGGAGTCGAATTTAATAATGAACAAATTATTGTTATTCATGGAAGTGAAAAAACTAGTGAAAAAAACATATTTTCTGAACCGAAAATAATAAGTTATTTACTTAATGACTTTTATAATACATTTAAATTGTATCGCTCAATATCTAATTTTCTTAAGGAGTATGGAGCTAATATATTGTTCCCTATTTATTCAGATAGTTTGAGTTATTTGGATAAAGACGTAGGTAGTATAACTAATCATGCAAAGAATGCATTTATGATGACATTAGCGAAAGAAATGAGTGTGTCAGGTGTTTATGTAAATAGTATAACCATTCCGTTTTGGGCAAATAATGATCTTGAACGAAAAAAAATACGACGACAGTTACGAAACTCAGCTTTTGGTATTAGACCTAATGTCTATTTGATTGAACAGTTAATAATATATATTGAAAACTTCACCTTAGGTAATAGGGTAATGACTGGACAGTGCATAAGCCTGCTTCCTGGGACTGAAATGAAGTTATAACCTTTATCAAATTTTATATAAAGAGTAATAAAAATATGGGGATTACTTCAGCTGAAGGTTCTGAAAAACGCATTTTAATTATAGGTGCAACATCGGATTTGGGCAGTATAACTTGTCATGATTTAGCTAAAAAAGGCTATTCTATTTTATTAATTGGTCGTAGTGAAAATAAACTTAAAGAGCTAAATGATTTACTTCCTGGTGTACATCAAATGGCCATTGTCGATTTGTTAATCCCTGATCAACTTACAGATATTATAGTTAATAATGCGAATGAGTATGGCGGTTTTAGTGGCGGAGTATATTGTGCGGGTGTTCATTCAATGATGAGCATTCGTAAATCTACTTATCTTGATTTTGAACAAACTTATAGAGTCAATTGTGGTGGTGCATTAGCTATGATAAAGGCTTTCACACGTAAAAAGGTGCGGAAAAACGATCATACATCTCTCGTTTTACTTTCATCGGTTAGCCAATCGGTTGGAGAGCAAGGGGTCGCTGCATATGCTGCTAGTAAGGGTGCTCTTGGTAGTTTATGTCGCTGTGCAGCACTGGAATTAGCAAAAGATAAGGTAACTGTAAATTGCATTGCTGCGGGGATGATTAAAACAAGTCTAAATATTGGTTATCAAGGGGTAGCTCCATCAGGTCATTTTCAACAACTTTCGGAGTTGCATCCATTAGGCTTTGGATCTCCTAGCGACATTTCGGAGGCTATTATCTATTTATTAGAGAGTCGTTGGACCACTGGAAGTACACTATATGTTGATGGTGGTTACACTTGTCGCTAATTAAAATGGAATTTGTATGAATATTGAAAAAAATAAATTATCTCCACGTCAGTTACAAGTATGGCAAGGACAGGAATTAGATCAATTGAGTCCAGTTTTTAATGTATCATGTGCGTTAAAAATAACGGGTGAAATTGAGTCTGAGAGGTTAATGTTATGTTTAGTTTATTTGGTTAATCGTCACCCTATAATTAATAGTTTTGTTGATACCCGAGATGATGTACCAATATTAATAATAAAATCACAAAATCTTGATCCGATAAATTGGAATAATATTAATGTATCAAGTACAAAAGTAGATCTATCGTCCATATGTAAAGAACATGCGAATAAAGTTATTGATTTTAATTTACGAACCTTTGAATTTTATTGTTTAAGTATAGATGACTATAAGGTGTTGATAATTAAAGGACACCATATAGTATGTGATCAATGGTCATTACAACTAGTTGCTAATGATTTATTAAGGCTTCTAATTAGCAAAGATATTTCTGCAGAACTTTCGCCGTCAATTAATTATTTTTATAATCCAAAAAATGAAAATGAAAATGAAAATGAAAATGAAAATGAAAATTTAGATTTTGTGGATAGTGAAACTGTTTATCCAGTTGATTTCACTTCTGATATTGAAAGTTCAAATGTAAATATAGAAAATTATGTTGTTTCACTTGATGTTATATCTAAATTGTTCCCAAAAATAAAAGACATAGCATCAGTTTATAATGTTAGCTTATTTTCGGTAATATTAACAAGTGTATTTTTTACTATTAGTAAATTCACTAATAATAGTAGTGTCACGATTGGTGTTCCTATCGCGCGACGTACTAGGAAAAGTCGTTATTTACTCGGACATTTTGTTGATTTAGAGCCTTTATCTATTTCGAATATAGATAAAAAAAACATTAGAGATTTATTACTTGAAGTGAGTGGGAAAATCACGGAGTTATTGCTTTCTAAAAAAAAACCTCAATTGACCAGAAAAAAAATTAACGTTGTATGTAATTACTTAGTTCAATTAAAAAGTTCAGATGTTATTTCCGGGTTATTGCCAATATTAGCTGGTGTTCCTGACTATGAGCTAGTACTTGGTGGAGATAATAATCAATTAAAAATAACAGGTATTAACCTTCCGCCAGTATCGGCTCAATTTGATCTAGATTTTACTTTGTTTGAATATAGAGGATCATTATGGCGTAAAGTCATGGCATCAAGTTCAGTATTCACAGATGAAAATGTAATTAATCTAATTAATATTCAGGCCGAATGTATAAATGATTTTGAAGAGAATAATGAAGTTCAGAGTAATAACAAATCAATAAAGTCAAAAAAATGGTTGCTGATACCCCCACAAAACGATGTTAATGGACTATTGGGTGGAACTGGTCATCTATCACGAGTTGACTTGATACGTACGACTGGAGAAAAAATATTATTAATTGAAGGTGATATTTATAATAAATTGGAATTCTGCTGTGATCGCTTTGATGTAACAATGGATATTATCACACAATTTGTGTGGCATAAGCTGTTGAGAACTTATACACAAGATGAGCAGACTACTGTAGGGATGAGGGTTTTAAATAACGATAAAATAAATATTCGTCCTTTAACATTAGATTGGAGAAATTCTGAAAGTATTGAATGTATATTGATTCAGCTTCAACAAACGTATTCCACTTCTATATGTAACCATAATGACTATATTGATAATATAGAGCTGCAAGACGTATTATTTAGCAGTGTCTTTGTATTCGATGATGAACTTAGAGAGGGGGTATGTGCTTTTAATATGCTCCCTGATAAATTAGTTTTCCCTATAATGGTTACTACTGTTCTTAAAAGATCCAGTTTGGCTTTCAAGTTTAGTTATAATAAAGAATGGATTAATGATGTTCAGGCTACTCGGTTACTCCACCAACTAGAGCTTATTGTTAATCAATTGGTATTAATAAAAATGGTTGAACATGCTCAGATATCTTTGGTCAGTGAGCAAGAGAGACATACTTTATTACATACATGGAATCATTCTGATATACCTTATTCGCGGAATAAAACCGTGCATGAATTATTTGAAGAACAGGTAAGACGAACACCTGATAATGTCGCTTTAGTATTTGAAAATGAAGAAATAACTTATCTAGAATTAAATAATAAGGCTAATCAATTAGCTAGATTAATACGACAGAAATATCAAGAAGAGCATGATCAATCATTATCTCCAGATACATTTATTGCACTGTATTTAGATCGTAGTTTAGAAATGGTTATAAGTATACTAGCGGTACTAAAGGCTGGGGGAGCTTATATCCCAATATCCCCGCAATATCCATCTGAACGAACGAAGTTTATACTTGAGAATTCTTCTCCGGGATTATTACTCACACATCAATATCATATTACAATATTAAATAAATGTGTGAGCCTGTTATCTTATGCTCCTGTCATTTTATCAGTTGAATCAGTTGAATCAGTTGAATCAGTTGAAGTGGAAAACCTAGACGTTACTAGTGACGAATTCGACTTAGCGTATGTTATTTATACATCAGGCACAACAGGACAGCCTAAGGGCGTACTTCAACCGCATAGAAATGTAGTTCGTCTGATCAATATTACTCAACTTGATTTTTCATTCAGTAATAAAGACGTGTGGTCATTATTTCATTCATATACATTTGACTTTAGTGTTTGGGAGCTATGGGGGGCCTTGTTACATGGAGGAAAGCTTATTATTCCGACGGATTATTGTATTCGCGATTTTGATTCATTCGTTAAACTATGTGTTACTCAAAAAGTTACAGTATTAAATCAGACTCCAAACGCATTTGATGTATTTTCAGAGGTAGCTCTGAATCATAGGTATAATTTACCTCACTTACGCTATGTTATTTTTGGAGGCGATGTATTACATATTAGTAAATTGGATAAGTGGAAAAAACATTTTCCTGAGGGTTATCCTAAATTGATTAATATGTATGGAATTACAGAAACAACAGTTCATGTTACTTATAATCATCTCGATCAAAACGTGGATACAAACTCTTCTAATGTGGGGCGACCACTTAGAGATGTTAAGTGTTTTGTGCTTGACCCTAATCTTAATCTACTTCCGTGGGGAGCTCAGGGTGAACTTTATGTGGGTGGTGAAGGGCTTGCTCGGGGTTACTTAAATAATCGCGAATTAACTAATGAGCGTTTTATTGATAATCCTTTTGCTTCTGAAGACGATATAAAGAATGGGTATACTCGACTTTATAAAACAGGTGATTTAGCTCGTTATTTGTCTGATGGTACTTTAGAGTATCTAGGTCGAAATGATAAGCAGGTTAAAATACGTGGTTTCCGTATTGAGCTGGGGGAAATTGAAAACTGTATTTTGAAGCTACCTGAAGTTAATCATGTTGCAGTCATTGAGCATGTCCAGCAACAAAAAATTCTTGTAGCATACATTGTTTTGACACCTGAAAATCGAATTATAACTGATAAGATCAGAGCATTTTTAGTTAACCAGCTACCTGAGTATATGGTTCCATCTTCTTTTGTAGTGCTTGACAGTTTACCGCTAACTATTAATGGTAAGTTAGATAAACAATCGCTACCTGAACCTATATTGATCTCCGAAGATACTTTCTCTAAGCCGACATCGACACTTGAAGCTACTTTAATTGAAATATGGAAGCAAGTTCTAGGGACCGATAAAATAGGTATTCATGACAATTTTTTCCGTATCGGTGGTGATTCTATTGTTAGTATGACTTTAGTTTCAACATTAAGACAGTCGGGCTTTGATATTCAAGTTAAAGCTATATTTGATGCTCCGACGGTAGCTGAATTAGCTATACTAATTGCTAAAAGTTCATCAGAAACAGACGTTATAACAGTTAAAAATGAGCAGGGATTACTAGATGGAATATTTGATTTACATCCGATCCAAAATTGGTTCTTAAATCAATCCTTGGTAAACCCATCACATTATAACCAAGCTTTTATTATTAAAATTCCTCAAGACCTAGATAATGAAAAGTTACAACAAGCATTGGCAGGATTAACAAAGCAGCATGATATGCTGCATGCTAATTTTGTGGCGACAGAAGCCGGGTTTAAGAATTGCTACCAATACCTTTCAGAAGATAAAGCTGAGATAGATAATTGGGTTCCTCAGCTAGTCACTGTAGATATAAGAGGACTGACTGATACTCAATTGAAAATATTACTGACACAATATCATGCGGACTTAGACTATCAATCTGGGCCTTTATGGAAAGTTATACGTTTAAATGGCTCTAAGGATGGTGACACTAGGTTGTGCTTTGTATTCCATCATCTAATAGTTGACACCGTTTCGTGGAATATATTAGTTTCAGATCTTAAACAATTATTAGCTTCCAAACCGTTAGTGAAAAAAGGAACAAGTTATAGGCAATGGATTGATGGATTGCAATGTTATGCTCAGGAAAATAAATCACAATTTGATTATTGGAAACAAGTATTAAGCGAGCAAACTGATTATCCAAAATGCGTAATTGAAATGCGTGAAAAGATTAAATTAACTAAAATACAAACAGATATTTTGTTACGTAAATCAAATGGAGCCTATAATACCGAAATACAAGATTTATTACTTAGCGCACTTTCGTTGGCGTTAACCCCTTTATCTGGTAATGACATAAACCATATATTATTGGAAGGGCATGGTCGAGATCATATTTTTGATGATTTTGATATATCACGTACGTGTGGTTGGTTTACTTCTTTATATCCAGTAAAACTGATGAACTTCGTTACTATTGGTGAAACTATAATTCGAACTAAAGAAATGATGAGAGAGATCCCAGATAAAGGTATTGGATTTGGTTTTGTTTATCAAAATGATCGCTATTTTACGAAAAATAACCTGCCAACAGTTCGTTTTAATTATCTTGGGCAGTTTAAACAAAATAAAGAATTAACTCGTGAACTAGATTTTTGGAGCGTTACGGGTGAAGATGTTGGAATAACAAATGATAAGCGTAATTCAGAGGGGCTAATCTTAGATATTCTTGGTGTAGTGAAAAATGGTCAGCTTGTTTTTGAAATAACTTCAGGACTAGAAACTGAACTTAACGATAAATTTGTTAAGGATTTTGAAAGTACACTTGTAGCGATGATAGAACACACTTTTCAAATTTACTCAAAAGGCGGAGTTACTACTCCATATGATTATCCTGAGGCCAATTTAACTTGTGAACAACTGGAATTATTACGTAAAAGATATGATATCGAGGCTATTTATCCAGCCAATAGCTTGCAAAAAGGGTTCATTTCTCATCATCTACATCATCCTGATGATGATGCTTACCGTGTTCAGTTATTACTTGATATTCATCATGATCTAGATATTTTGAAATTTAAACAATCTTGGTCGCTAGCGTCAAAGAGTTATCCTATTCTTCGTACTGCATTTAATTGGGACGGTGAAATAGTGCAGGTGGTCACTAAGGATGCGAGTATTACCGATGAAAACTTCATATTAAAAGACATAAGCCGTCTTTCAGAAGCAGAACGGAATACTGAAATTGAATTGATACAAAAACAAGATCGGGCGCTAGAGTTTAATTTGCATAAACCGGGACTTATTCGTTTTATTTTGATCAAGCATCATAGTTCTTATTATACGTTACTCAAGAGTGAGCATCATAGTATTAGTGATGGTTGGAGTGGTTCAGTAGTATTGCAAACAGTGTTCAGCTATTACGACTCATTAGTGAAGGGGGAAACTCCTATAGTTGAAATTGATACCGCATATGCTAAGGCACAGCTATATTTGGCTCAACAAAATAAATATTCTGAGATGTATTGGGACGAAAAAATTAAACTGCTAAATGGTACCAATGACGTTAATTCCTTACTTAGTCAATCAATTGATTTGTCACAAAGTATAGTGATTGACAAACCAATTGAGAGAGTTCTAACTCTCAGAGGTGGTATATATTCACAATTAAAGCTGAGTTGTCTCCAACTCGGGGTTACGATAAATACGATCACTCAGTTTGCATGGCATAAATTATTGCATATTTACACCCAAGATGATCAGACTGTTGTAGGTACTACCGTATCAGGTAGGAATATTCCTATTGACGGAATTGAGAAAAGTGTAGGCTTGTACATAAACACCTTGCCACTGATTGTTAATTGGGCTGAAAATGTTAGTGTAAATAAGATACTAGAATGTATTCAAGAGGCTACATTTGAGCTAAATAATCACAGTAATATATCCTTATCTAGTTTACAGCATAAGGGTGAACGTTTGTTTCATAGTTTGTTTGTGTTTGAAAACTATCCATCATCTACTAACTCTCAAGGTGGAAGTATTAATATATGCTTGAGAGATTCTATAGAGAAGGTAGACTATCCTGTATCTATCGTTGCTTTTGAGCAAGATGAAAGTCTAGTTATTAAATTAAACTCTGCTGAAGAATGGCTGTGTGAAACACAGGCGACTAATTTACTAAGTCAGATAGAAAAAATCATTACTCAAGTTATATCTAATCCAAATATGCCACATCAACAGATTTCTTTGGTCAGTGAAATAGAACGCTATAATTTACTTAATATACAGAACGATATAGATGTACAATTATCGCAGCACGAGACCCTTCACCAGGTGTTTGAAGCTCAAGTAAATACGACACCAAATAGTACAGCTTTGAGTTTTGAAGGTGAAAATCTTACCTACCGTGAATTAAATGAGAAAGCAAATCAATTAGCTAGAAAAATTAGATTTCAGTATAAAAAACAATATAGTCAAGTATTACCGACTGGTAACTTGGTTGGATTATATCTGACACCCAGTATAGAAATGATTATTAGTATTTTAGCTGTACTGAAGACCGGTGGTGCTTATGTTCCTATTTCACCTGAATATCCAGAAGAGCGAATAAATTTCATATTAAATGATACTGGAACATCGTTACTTCTGACGCAAGAGGTACAAAGCGCTAAATTAAAAGAGCTAGTCAGTAATCGAGTGACTCCCCCAGCTATATTTATCGTAGATATTCCCACTGCGATGTCTGGAATGGCGAAGAGTAATCTAAATATAACTTGTAGTAGTTGTGATTTAGCCTACGTCATTTATACATCGGGAACTACCGGTAACCCGAAAGGGGTTATGATTGAGCATTTTAATATAGTGCAATCTAACCACGCAAGATTGAAATATTATACTTCATATGAATCATTTCTTTTAGTGTCTCAATATGTCTTCGATAGCTCTATTGCGGGTATTTTTGGAACGCTATCAAGCGGCGGTAAACTTGTGATGACTAGGAGTCTGGATGTCCATCATGTGACAACCTTACTTAAAAAACATTCAATAACTCATACTTTAATGACTCCAACGTATTATTCATTATTTTTACGTGAAGTATTTAGCTTCTCTATAGAATTAAATTTAAAACAAGTAATTGTTGCCGGAGAGGAACTAACTGCTCATTTGCATAAACAACATTATGAAATTAATCAAAAGGCATTACTGGTTAATGAATATGGACCTACTGAGAATAGTGTTTGGAGCACAGCGCTATTATGTAATAAAAACACTTTTTCATGCTCAATCGGTGTGCCTTTAGCTCATACAAAACTATATGTATTGGATATTAATAAGCAGCTTTTACCTCCTGGGATTATAGGTGAGTTGTATATAGGGGGCCCTAGTTTAGCCCGTGGTTATTTGAATCTTCCAGAGTTAACGGCTGAATGTTTTATAGAAAGTCCATTTTCGATTGGAGAGGATATAAAAGAAGGTTATACACGCTTATATAGAACCGGTGATGTGGTGCGTTGGTTAGCCGATGGTAGCTTAGAGTATTTTGGGCGTAATGATAGTCAGATCAAGATCCGTGGTTTCAGGGTTGAACTATCAGAAATAGAAAATAAACTGACAGAATTTGATGGGGTACAGCAAGCAGTAGTTATAGAGTGTGAACGTAATGATAATAAATATCTTGCTGCATACATAATTATGGATATTGGATGTCAATTAGAAATAGATAAATTACGTGACGCTCTCATTTCCCAATTGCCTGAGTACATGATTCCTGCTAGTTTCTTGGTTATAGATAAAGTCCCTTTAACATTGAATGGCAAACTTGATCGTAGTCTTTTACCTGCTCCGCAGCTAATTACTCGTGATATATACGTTGCCCCTAGAACAGTATTGGAAACTCAATTCTGTAATATTTGGCAAGATGTACTTGGTATTGATCAAGTCGGTATTCAAGATAATTTCTTTCGCATTGGTGGCGACTCTATAACCGCGATCCGTCTAGCTACAGCTAGCAGTCAATTAATGAATATAGATATTTCGTTACCACTCTTGTTTGAATATAAAACTATTGAAAACTTACTTCATCACATTGAGTCAACTCAATGTTATGAAGAAGAAACAGTAATGATATTTTAAGGATTATGATGCTTGATTTAATTAATCGATTTAAAGAACAGGGTGCGTCGCTGTGGGTTTCAGGCTCTGAACTTAAATTATCTTATAAAAGTATGCCTGATGAGTTTGATATTAATGTTGTAAAAAAACGTAAGTGCGACTTAATTTCGTTATTGGAAAAAAATAGAGTCTATTCTAAAACAGACTTTGAAAAAAAGACTATTTATCAAGGTCGTGAAGGTGATGCTACGGTACTATCTTTCGCGCAAGAAAGGCTATTATTTATTGAAGAACTAAATAAAGGAAGTGATGCTTATCACATATCAGCTTTATTGAAAGTCGATATAGATGTTGATATCAATATATTGAAAAAAGCTATTTATTGTGTAATAGATCGACATCCTGTTTTGAATACTGTATTCCGTATTGATAATAATGGAGAGTATTATCAACATTTACTCACGTCACCTATTTCTCAACCGCAGCATATAGCTAAAGATAAACATAATCTCATTAGAGATGTTAAGAAAATCATTGAAAAACCTTTTAACTTAGCTAATGAAGCCCCAATGAAAGTGCACCATTACAATCTTGGTGAGGAATGTTATGTACTTATTATTTGGCATCATATAGCTTTTGATGGTTGGTCTACAGAAATATTTATGAATGATCTATCTAAAGTGTATTCGACACTATCTGATGAGAAGTGCGCTCCACTTCCTGAGTTAAGTATTACTTATGGTGATTATGCTGTTTGGCAAAAAAAATATTTACAAGGCGACATACTTAAGCAGTTATTAGAGTATTGGAAAACTCAGCTGTCAGGCTATGAGACTCTTACTCTTCCTATGGATAGGAACCGTCCAACGGAAATGGATTATAAAGGTAAAGACTATAATGTTATATTGGATGCGAATCTCTCTGGTCAGCTTGATATTCTAGCAAAGGAGCAAGGAACTACACTATATACTGTGATGTTAAGTGCTTTTTATATCACGTTATCGACGTGGTCTGGACAAGATGATCTTATAGTGGGAACACCATCAGATAATAGGCATCATGCACAAACTCAATCCTTAATCGGTTTTTTTGTTAACTCTCTTGCGCTTCGCTGTCAACTCAAATCAAAGCAAACGATTAAAGGCTTTATTGACTATATTCATCAAATAGCCGCAGATGCTAAAAAACACCAAGAATTACCACTAGATCGTATTATTGATGCTTTAGATATAGAGAGAGATATCGCTAGACATCCATTATTTCAAGTAGTTTTTGGTGTACAACATTTTACAAGGAAAAAAGATCGGAAAGATAGATTAAATTTAAACATTGTGGATCTCGGGGAGCTAGTTAATTCTTCCGCTAAATATGACTTAAGCATGTTTGTAAATAATGCGGAAGAAAATTTTGTTATTAATGTTAACTATGCTACCAGTTTATTCGAAGACGAAAGTATAATTCGTTTTACCAATATGTACCAACACGTATTGTGTTCTATGGTGGTAAACCCACATCAGCTACTGTCTGAGATAGATATGTTGTCTGACCAAGAACGCTATACATTATTACATTCTTGGAATCAGACCGATACACTACACGTGGAAGATAAAACTATCCATCAGCTATTCGAGGAACAAGTTGAAATATCACCGGATAATATAGCTATAGTTTGTGCCGGTGAGGAGTTAACTTATCGTGAATTAAATAATCGGGCTAATCAATTAGCGCATGTTATCAGAGCAACATATCAGGAAGAGCATAACAAATTGTTACAACCCGATACCTTCATTGCACTGTACTTGGATCGTAGTATGGAAATGGTTATCAGTATATTAGCAGTCTTGAAATCGGGTGGGGCTTATATACCTGTATCGCCGGAGTATCCTGTAGATCGGGCTCAATTTATCTTGGAAGATACTAACGCGAGTTTACTGTTAACACAAAGTCATTATGTATCGACACTTGAACTATTGTTAGATGAAGAACCTAACTCACCAATTATTTTTAATGTACTAGAGTTGGAGGATAGTCCGCAATTATCTACTGATAATTTAGGTATAACGAGTGCTGCGACTGATCTGGCTTATATCATCTATACCTCAGGTACCACTGGTAAGCCTAAAGGTGTCATGATTGAGCATAAGAGTGTAATAGATTATGCATCAACTTTTTTTAAAAAAATTGGAGAGCCCTTAGGTAATGTTGATTTCTCTACTAATTATTGTTTTGACTTATCAATAACCACCATGCTTTGCCCGTTATTAGAAGGGAGTCGAGTATGTATTTTTGCAGGTGAAATAACTGATATAGCGCTCTATAAAACGCATTTACTTACTAATCAAATCAATCTGATCAAAACAACCCCTAGTGTTGCACAAGTTACGTTGGAGCATAAAGATATTCATATAAAATACTTAGTTTTAGGGGGAGAGAAACTTACAGATACCCATATAAGACTGCTGAAAGACTCGGTTAATATTATTATTGATGAATATGGTCCTACAGAGACAACTGTTGGTGCTATGTATTCTTGCGTTAAACCAATAAAGAACAGAGGAATAGGTGAAGCTTATGCCAATACTAAACTTTATGTATTAGATCAAAATACACAAATTACGCCCATGGGTTGTGTTGGAGAACTGTACATTGGTGGAGGAGGTTTGGCTCGAGGTTATTTGAACCGTCCAGATATAACTGCGGCTAGCTTTATCGAGAATCCGTTTGCTTCAGAAACTGACATTGAGAAAGGGTATAATCGATTATATAAAACCGGAGATCTAGTTCGTTGGTTTACGGATGGTAATTTGGAGTATTTGGGACGTAATGATCGCCAGACTAAAATCCGCGGTTATCGTATTGAACTGAGTGAAATTGAGACTGTATTAACCGCACATGAAAATATTAAGCAGGCAGTCGTTATTGTTAAAGAATGTAATAGTAGTAAATATTTGGCTGCTTATCTTGTTGGAGATTTACAATATCAGAATGACAGTGTTTTAACCAATAGCATATGTGACTACCTTGCCTCTAGGTTGCCTGAATATATGGTTCCTTCGATATTTACTGTTATTAATAGTCTACCTTTAACCATCAACGGGAAGCTTGATCATCGCGCACTACCTGAACTCAATTTTACAGCTAGTGAAGATTATATCGCACCACGTACAGAGTTAGAGGCTCAGCTATGTGAAATTTGGCAGGATGTATTGGGCCTTGATAAAGTTGATATTCAGGATAACTTCTTCCGTATTGGTGGTGATTCAATTACCGCGATCCGTTTAACGGCGATTACCCGACAGCGTATTAATATGGATATACCTATATCATTGCTATTTGAGCATAAAACTATTGCTAATCTAGCTCCTAAATTAGGGCATTCAGCAATGCTCATTATCCCTAAATGCCAGAAAATTGAGCCGCCATTATCTTTTGCTCAAGAACGACTATTGTTTATTGAACAGTTTGAGCAAGGAAGTAACGCGTATCACATACCTGCACTGTTACAATTAGATGATGACATTAATATAGATGTATTAGCTCGGGCGATTAACTGTGTTGCGACACGCCATCCTGTGTTGAACTCTGTGTATCGTCTTAATGATAGAGATGAATACTATCTGCACTTACTTACAAGCCCAATTGTTGTACATTCTCAGGTAGTTGTTGATAGTGAAGAGTTGAGGTCTTCGGTTAAAAGGCTTATTGAATTGCCGTTTGATCTGGAAAACGAAGCGCCAATGCGTGTTCATCATTACGAAAAAGATGGTTCACATTATTTATTAATACTTTGGCATCACATCGCTTTTGATGGTTGGTCAACAGAAGTATTTACAAATGAAATGTCTGAAGTGTATCAGGCATTTTCCCAGAATATGGATGTTAGCTTACCTGAATTAAGTATTAGTTATGTTGATTATGCAGTTTGGCAACGCGATTATTTACGAGGAGATAACCTAACGAAATTACTCGATTTCTGGGGAACACAGTTATCTAGTATAGAAACACTTATGTTGCCAACGGATAAACCTCGCCCCTCCCAGAACGACTACAAGGGACGTAATTATTGCTTTGATTTAAGCGACATTTTATCTACTGAATTACGTCAATTGGCTCGTAATCAGGATACCAGTTTGTATACTGTAATGCTCAGTGCTTTTTATCTGATACTCTCTAGATTATCCGGACAAGATGATATTGTAATCGGCACACCCTCAGACAATCGACATCATGCTCAAACACAATCTTTGATTGGTTTCTTTGTTAATTCTCTGGCAATCCGTAGTCAGGTTGATAAGGGTAAAACAGTGACGGAGTACATCAGTGATACACATGCATTGCTCACAGCAGCAAAGGCGCATCAAGAACTGCCATTTGAACAAATAGTCGATCATCTGAAGATCGAAAGGAATATGAGTCATCACCCACTGTTTCAAGTAATGTTCAGTGTTCAAAATTTTGCTGAAAAAGAATTAAAAAAGAGTCGGCAAGTATTTTCATCCGCCGAATTAGAGAATGAGATATACGCACCAGCTAAATACGATATTAGCTTATTCGTCAACGATGGGCAGTCTAAGTTATCTGTTAATCTTAATTATGCGGTTAGTTTATTTGATGCTTCGAGTGTGATTAGGATGGCGGATATGTATCAGCGTGTTCTTCATGCAATGGTTGAAACACCCTCTCAAAAACTGTCAGATATCGATATGCTGTCTGAGCATGAACGTCATACTTTACTGCATGCTTGGAATCCGGTAGATACACCGTATCCTAAAAATAAAACGGTTCATCAGCTGTTCGAAGAACAGGTAGACAAAGACCCGGACAACATAGCGTTGATTTTTGAAGACGAAAAGCTGACATATCGCGAATTAAATAATCGTTCCAACCAGTTAGCACGAGTTCTCTGCGTGCAATACCAAGAACGCTATAATAAACCGTTAAAACCGGGCACATTAATAGTACTTTATCTTGACCGTAGTTTAGACATGGTGATTAGTATGTTGGCTGTGTTGAAAGTGGGTGGTGCTTATGTTCCTATTTCACCGGAGTATCCGATGGAGCGTACCCTCTTTATGCTTGGAGATACGCAATCTGATGTAATATTGACCCAGCACCAGTATGTAGAACTTCTTGATGATGAATTGAGTACACAATCTCTTACACCTTTGGTATTGATTGCTGAGCAGTCTGGAAACACTACGTTACAACCGACCGGAAACTTGGAAGGAGGGACTAGTTCTGAGCAGATTGCTTACGTTATTTATACCTCTGGAACTACAGGTAAACCCAAAGGAGTTTTGACAACCCATAAAGGTGTTGTTTCACTAATTGAAAATAATGACTTTATTGAATTATCCTCTTCGGATGTATTGTTACATTGTTCAAGTCCTAATTTTGATGCCGCTACGTTTGAAATATGGGGCGCGTTGACACAGGGAGCTAAGCTAGTCGTCGTGCCGAGTAATATGGTATACACAGAGGAAACACTTGACAGGATATTGAATCAGCAGCGAATAACAATATTATGGTTGACTCGAACATTATTTGATAGTTTATTTATTAACGCACCCAATTTATTTGATGGATTAAACTATTTGTTAATTGGAGGTGAAGCCCTTACTGCTAGACTAATTAGGCAATTGCTCGAACGTGAGTTTGCGCCTCGTTTTGTATTAAATGGTTATGGACCTACAGAAAGTACGACATTCACGACGATATATAAATGTGATGTGTTCTCTAATTCGGTTCCAATAGGAAAACCAATAAATACCCGTAAAGTGTATGTACTAGATGATAATGAAAAGTTATTGCCGATTGGTTCTTATGGTGAACTTTATATTGGTGGTGCCGGTTTAGCATTAGGTTATTTAAATCGACCAGAACTAACAGCTGAATGCTTTATTAAGAACCCTTTCACATCACCATCGGATATTGAGAACGGTTATACTCGTTTGTATAAAACAGGTGACTTAGTTCGTTGGTTACCGGACGGAAATCTTGAATATCTAGGACGTAATGATAATCAAGTAAAAATCCGTGGTTACCGTATTGAGCTGGGGGAGATCGAAGCAGCATTGACATCACTTAATTGCGTTAAGCAGGCAGTGGTTGTCGATAATGAACGAGATGGTAGTAAAAGTTTAGTTGCTTACCTCGTTGGTAACACAAGTGAAGTGCTTAATCTAGATGAAATAGGGCGTATCAGTACTGAATCATCGTTAGATATTGAGGCCATTAGGCGAACTCTAACTACACAATTACCAAACTACATGGTACCAACCTCTTTTTCTGTGATAAGTCATATACCCTTGACAATTAATGGAAAGTTGGACCGTCATGCATTACCAACGCCTGAGTTCACTTATGGAGGTACTTATGTAGCTCCATACTCTGAGCTAGAACAGCATATATGCGTTATATGGGAGGATGTACTGGGCCTTAAGGGCATTGGTATTTACGATAACTTCTTTCAGATCGGCGGTGATTCCATTCTCAGTATTCTGTTGGGGTCTCGACTTCGAAAAGAAGGTTATTCAATTCAGGCGAAGGATATTTTTGAATCACCGACGATACATGCATTAACTCTTTTATTAGAAAATGAACGTGTACCTGTAGTTATTGATTGTGAACAAGGAACTCTTGAAGGACCGTTTGATTTACTACCCATTCAACAATGGTTTTTTAATATTGACTTAGCTGATTCTAATCACTTCAATCAATCTTTTATTATGCGTATTCCTGCAAATTTATCTGAAAAAGAACTTATAAATACATTAGATAAATTAGTTCTTCACCATGACATACTCCGATTACGATTTGATCATAAAGATGAGCAGTGGGAGCAAACATATACACTTAACTCTACAATGCTGCCGCTTAAGCTCTTGGATACCTCTTTGCTTAGTTCTGATGAATTACAGCAACAACTAACAGACTGGCAAGGGATGTTTAATTATAAGAAAGGTTTATTATGGCAAGTCGGTTATTTAACTGGTTATGATGATGGTTATGCTCGACTTTGGTTTGCAGCACATCATCTTATTATTGATAGCGTATCGTGGCGTATCATTGGAGAGGATATATCTCAGTTACTTATCGGGAAATCTTTATTAGGTAAAACCAGTAGTTATCGTCAATGGGTAAGTTGCATTGAAGAATACGCGAAAAATAATGTTGGGGAGCGTGAGTATTGGCATAATGTGTTGAGTGATAGTAATAAGGTGATACTTCCGTCACCTGAAGATCAGGTACAGCATAAAGTTGTACTTGATTGTGAATCAACTAAGCGGCTTTTATATAAAGTAAATAGGGCTTATAACTCTGAAATTAATGATGTATTACTTTCAGCTTTATCTATAGGGCTGAAAAAAACATTTGGGTATAACTATTATCATATTAACTTAGAGGGGCATGGGCGCGAAGATATTACTAATTCGTTAGATGTTTCTCGAACATTAGGGTGGTTTACTTCTCTTTACCCTGTTCGATTATCTGTTCAAAAAGAACTTTCGGAAACCTTAATCTTGACTAAAGAAATGCTTAGGGCCATTCCACATAAAGGTATTGGATTTGGAACGTTAAATAAATCTGAATTCGGTTCCTGTTTGTTACCTAAAATAAGTTTTAATTACTTGGGGCAGTTAGACCGTGGACCTCATGAGAGTAGCTCTTTGTGGCAATTATTAGATGAAGATGCTGGTGACTCTATATCGAAAAAAAATAAACTGGATGGTCTGCTTAATATTAATGGGTATGTAATTGGGGATCAATTAACTTTTTCCATTGAATCTCGACTTCCTAAAAGACTTGGAACTTGTTTCGAAAAATGCTTTAAAGAAGCACTGAATGATGTGATTGATCATTGTATAAATATTGTGGATAAAGGTGGCGTTTGCACCTTATCTGATTTGAAATTATTAGAACAACCGCCTTATTTTGAACAAAATATAGAGGCGACTGGTCCTCAATGGTTTTTACTTCCTCCTGGTGGAGGAGGTGGTGAGAGTTATCTAGCTAATTTAGTGCCAAAGTTGAAGAATAATAAATTAGTATTGTTTAATAATATTTATGACAATATAAGTAGATTATCAAGCAGCTATGCTGAAAGCTTCTACACTTTTGAGAGATTGGCAATGCAATACTTACAATGGATCAAAAGAATACAGCCTAATGGACCTTATTATTTATGTGGATGGAGTTTTGGTGGTGTGCTTGCATTTGAAATCGCTAGGCAGTTAGAGGCATCAGGTTGTAAAGTTGATAAAATAATACTTATTGATCCTTATTTTTGCACCGGTGCGTTTAAGGCATCACTGAGTGAAAACGAACAGCTAAACTTCTATCTCAATGGCATTAATTGTCGTTATGATTGTAGTTTTACGCCTTATGAAACTAAAGCTAAAATACATTTATTTAAAGCCAAAGTTAAAGAGTTTGACTCTTTAGAAGATATGCTTGAGTGTAAAAAACGGGAACTAAAGGTTAGTGGTGATTATGATCGACAAGCACTGAAATATGATTCTATGTTTCAGTATTTTATTGAGGACTACTATTTAAGAAGTGAAGATAATGGATTAAATGATTTCCTTAAATCACCAGATCTCGATATTAGTTATTTAGATTCGAGTCACTTGGGATGGATTAACAATGAGAGGGATATTAATGATATTGCTGAAATCATTCAAAAAGTTTGATCTGGGTAGGTAAGATAAGCGCTTGGTCAATTGCTGTTAGTCCCTATTAGGGGTAAGGAAAACGGATGTTGGATAAATTAACATAAATCAGAGTTATGTCTAGGTATTAACGTAAGCGGTTGGTTAAGCGGTCAAGCCTGATATCATCAGGCTTCTAGGCCTGCATTCCAGGGTAATAAATCACTTAAATCAGCAAATTCATCCCGTTGTGGCAGTTCTGTGAAGAGTTTTTGGAAATATAAATACGGATTTATATCGTTTGCACGGCAAGTCATCACAATACTGTAAAGTACTGCGCTTGCATCTGCACCATCCACTGATTGGCTGAACATCCAATTTTTCCGACCTGTGGTAAATGGCCTGATGTCTCGTTCGGTGACGTTATTATCAATCCCTAATTCACCCGAATAAAGATAACGCCTCAGTTTTTCCGTAAGCGTCTGGGCAACGACACCTAGCTACGTTTAATATTCCATGGCAGCAACGCGTCAAGATCATTCGGCTTTTCAGCAATCTGCTGCAAGCAGGTTGCAATATAATCATGAACAATAAGATTATTCGCTTTTGCTGTTTCAACCAAACTATATAAAATCGCACTCGCGTTCGCACCAGTATTGGTGTACGAGAATAGCCAAGCCTTACGACCTATTACAAAGGGCTTTACCGCCCGTTCCGCTCGGTTATTGTCGATGTTTAACCTGCCATCTTCAAGGTAGCGCTGGAATTTTTCAAATTGGTTTAAGCTGTAGCTAATCGCTTCGCCAAGTTTGCTTTTGGGTGGGATTTTTTCTTTGTGTTCGATGAGCCAGTCATATAATATCTTTACAATAGGCTTGGCTTCTGATTGCCGAATGGTAAATTTGTCTTTGACTGATTTTCCTTTAATGCGTTTTTCTATTCCGTATAACTTACCAATTAAATTTAATGCGACATCCACTTTCCCTGTTTTCTTTTTGCCTTGCACCTTTTTAACATCAATGAATTTACGGCGGATATGCGCAAGACAGGCAACCAATGTTGCTTGCGTTGATTCATAAGCTTTATATCCATCAACGTGCATGTAACCTTCGTAACCATCAAGAAAATCGATCGCACATTGGGCTCTACGACTATTATGATAATCGAATAACACTATATTGGTGTTACTGCCTAATGCATCTGTTCCACAGCAATATACCCACATATAGCTTGTCGCTTTTTCGGCTTTGATTACTTTTAGTGGCGTTTCATCCGCATGAATAGCTGGCTCAGCTCGCAATGTTGTTTTCAAGCGCATGTATAAAGGTTCAAGCAATGTTGCACAACGTAATATCCAGCTCGACATCGTTTGACGACTCAACTCAATACCGATGTCACTCAACATTGTTTCTTGTCGATAAAGTGGTAAACCAAATTGATATTTACAGGTGATGATTTGGCTCAGCAAACTCACGGTAGCAATACTTTTAGGGATTGGCGTGGCTGGCATCGGCGCCATCTTTATATGATTTTCAATACCTTTTCGTTCACAATGGCGACAAGTATATTTCGGACGAATAGTTTTGATGACTTTAATATGAGCAGGTACAAATTCAAGGGTTTCGCTGCTACTTTCGCCCATTTTATGTAAAGGGTTACGGCAACAATCACATGTTTTATCTGTGTCATCAATATCAATGATAACTTCTTTTCGTGGGAGTTCTGGCGGTAATGGTTTGCGCTTTGGCTCTATTTTTTCTTCAGTTGATACGCTCGCTAATAGCTGTTCGTCTTGTTCATCAAGCGTCACTTCCGCTTCATTAAATACTTCATCAGCACCTGGCATCTTTTCTGATTTTTTACCGTATTCGTTAGCCAGTTTTATATTATAACGTTCGAGCAACTCCTGATAAATTACATCTTTTTTATTGAGCTCTTTATCTTTTTCAGCTAACTCACTGTCTTTTTGAGTCACGAGTAGCTGCAACTCAAGTAACATTTCCTTAAGCCGTTCAGGGTCGTCTGGTAATAAGTTCGCATCAAGTTTCATTTGCTCATTTTAGCAAATTTATGACAATGAAACTGCTTTTGACGCCAATTAGTACAAGGGGAGAGCGTCAACGATCGTTGACTACTCAGACATGACAAAACTGATCGCGTTAGATCATCGATTGATACTGTAACTCTTGGTGACCAAGTACATCAAATCCTGATAGCAGCCACTTAAATTGTTCATCCGTTAATTCAAATTCATTGCAATCGATGTTACTCGGCCATTTGAATTTTTGCTTTTCGAGGCGTTTATACCAAAGTGCAAAACCAGTCTTATCCCAATACAATATTTTTAGTTTGTCTTTGGCTTTATTGCAAAATACAAACAATTCTCCCGTGTAAGCGTCACGATTAAGCTCATCTTCAACAATGGCAGCTAACCCGTTTATTGATTTTCGAAAGTCGACAAAATCACGGTGTAAAAAAACGGCTGATGGTTCAATAAAGGATTGCATTAGTTCAACTCACGCAGTATTTGAGCCAAGTATGTGGCGGGAGTTGTTGCAGGCAAACTGACGTTTGCCTTACCAACCGAGAGTGTGATTGGCTGTTGCTGCTCTTCAATAAATTCTATCTGCTGCGTCACTTTAGCGCGAACAAAGCTACTTGATGCTAACCCTAGTTTTTTCTTGAAAGCGTAGAAGCTCGACGTTGGTAAGTGATGTTGCTGGCAGTAATCTGAAACAGTTAACCCACTGGTTTGCTGATTTTGTATTAGGGTTTGCCATTGTGTTTGATTGCGCGATATTTTCATTGTTATTTCCTTTTGTTTAACTTGGAAATAACATAACTGAGATCAGAAATTAGATGAAGGTGTGGTTGGCCAGACGCTTACGGAAAGTGAACTCAATCAGTAGGAAACATCATACTACTAAAGGAGCTTCTAGCCTGTTATGTCATTTGATTCTTACTTTCATATGCGGTAACAAATCTTTAAATGTAGTATGTTTTTTTAATGAGGCAATACGACCGGACAAGCTAATTGTCGCCTAATAACTGATGTTGTGATGACTAATAACTTCGCCTTTGGTGGTATCAATACATCACTGCTCTTTAAACGCTGGCATAAATAGCATTTTGATAACAAACGCGCCTTACTTTTCATTAAGTTGCGTGTTTTTTGTAATTTTAACTGGAGTAATTGTTCTGCCTGTCGATAATAAGGTTATACCTTAATGAAGAGATGAGTAGACATTGATGTCGATTAAATCTGTTTTATCTGCGGCGAGCTTAGTTTTTTTAAGCCCATTGGCTGCCGCGGAGTCTTTCTACCATAGTAATATTGAATTGAGCTATGCAGAAGACACATGGACGTTGAATACAGAAAATGAAATGTTGGAAGATGTACATTTTAAAACATTCATTGATAAAAAAAGTGACATATCAGAAGTCAGCGATGCATCGGCTAAATCAACGGATATTGCGGTTGGTTTGTCAAAGACATTTAGGGTTCATGAATATGCGGAGATATATGGTTCAGTTAATCTTGGTATTAGTGCTTTAGTCGCAAGGATTGAAGGGCAAGATAAAGATAAAACCATTGCAATATTAACGTCACCAGTATTGGGTGTAACGTATTCGACGTCACCTGAGTATGAAATCGACTTTAATGTATCATATGACCTTGTGAACCTCGATCATGAAGTGGATGCTATCCAATCCATTTATAACGCGACGAAATTTAAAGTGGGGGTTAAATACCATGTTAACTCGGCCGTCACAATCAGTGCGGGCTACCACTGGACAGCCGCCGAGGAAGACAAATTAAACCTGAGCAATGTTGTATTATCATTCAGGCTTAACCTCGAACCCGTTGTTATGTTTATGATGTAGCTTTATGGTTGCTTGATCGAAAAAGTCTGAGAATAGCCTTAGCAGGCGAGAGCTTACGGTTCCATTGCTATCTCAGCCTTATCTTAATACTTTTGCATTTACGCTAATAGCGCGTTAAAACACCATTCACATTCTTAACATTGAGATATAAGTCATATGTAAGTTCTAAACTGCTATCTCTATATGAACCCTGCGTAGTCATGCATTTTGCATTTAATATAACTCTCACATTTCGGCTGTGCTCAGCGTAGTTACCTCCTGGAAAATAACAATACCCTCTAATAATAGGATAATTATTTTCTAGTTCTAACTCTCCGTTTTTGTAGAGTAGTTCGGTTTTAACTGGATCTTGCATTGTTAAATCTAGATTAAAAGGAGTCCATCTACCCTGCTGATTCTTACATTCCCCAATTAAGTCCACTTGCACAGCCTGGCTACTAGCAAGATAATCACCTAAAGGTACAAATCCACATGGGTAATTATAGCTATACTCTATTTCTGCTTGATCAAAACAACCTTTCATATAGCTATTTATCTCATTCGCTGACTCTAGCTTATGGACAACATCTAACAAACAAATATATAAATCGACAAGATCAGAGTGTGTATTAATACTACTTGATGCTCGTCGTGCACTGTCCATATTTTCTGAGATTGTAAGCCACTGCGCCCACAAGTTTGTTGCTGACTTTTCTGCATTAAGAGAAAAATTCAACATAAAATTAAAATCATCATTTAATTGATTCAACGTAGAACGAACTGATTCCTCCTGTAAATATTGAATGTAATCCATCTTTTTTCGAATAACTAGCCTAGTCTTGTCAATAATATCCTTAAACATAGTCAGCCTACTAGCTGCTGAATCATTTTCAGCTGTAGCGTAACTAATATCATACCAAGCGTTAAAGATTATGTTATGAATATTCGTCAGATCTGGTTCAATGTTTGATAAATAGGATGTTACGGCTGTGGTGCCAACCAGCTTGTTACTATTTTCGAGTAATTCTTCAAGTTCTTTAAGTGCCGATTTTAATAATCCATAATGCTTATTATAAATTTTATTCATTTCAGAGATACAATCTTTAAAACTACCTTCAATAGATGAATTCCAATCTCGGCCATTGTTATTTACATCCATAAAAAGATCATAAAAACTTTCTGGAGATAAAATATCTATCTCGGTACTACTATAACCTAGAAAATAAATTGTTTTTTTTAAATTATCAGGTGCCAGAACAGAATAACGGACATATTTCTTTATATTAATTAAATCAGCGGATGTGAAAATTTGGTCCACAGTTAAGGCTGTATTTTTTTCTAATGTAGGGTGCATAAACTTAACCTTATTAATAAGGCTCCCCTTCATTTTGAAAGGGAGCTATAGTTGTTATTATTAAGTTATAATTTAATTAATAGTGAAGTGCTTTTGGTAATTTTGATGCTTCTTGAATCCATTGACTCACCGTTGTTTTTGAAGGGAGATGGCTCACAAGGTTCTTTTCATTATTTACTTCGGTTAATTTTTTCACTAAATTTTCGGCATTTCGCTGAGCAAGCTCTGGTACAGTATCAACGCCAGAGACTTCCAGTAAATCAGCATAATGTGCATCAATACCAGTGACCCTACCTAAATCAGCACGATTCAGCCAATTTAAAATTGTACTTTCATCAATACCAGATGCATGGGCTATTTGTTTTCTACCTTTAGGTTGTCCTCCGGCTTTAAGCAGCTCAGTCACTGATGTAATATTAACGTTATTCAGTTTTATTACGCCATGTTCGCTCATCCCCTTAATACTAGAAAAATGATGAACAGAATTAGTGATAGGGGTACGTAAACGACTGTTAATTGAATCTACACCGGCTTCCAGCTCACCCATATAGCTAGACATAAGTATGAATAATTCAAGGACACGATTAAAGTGACGATCTTCATTTTCAAGATCATTTACTGATTTGACAAAATTAGTATAACAATCGGCCAGATTGGTCAATTCAACACATAATGGGGAACGGTTCTTATCAATCGCTATTACGATGTTAATTGTAAATAAATTATGCTCATATTTCCTTTTTTTATCTTTTAGTTCTGCTCGTTCAGCATTTAGAACATCACGCTCATCATTTAAAAACTGACTAGCGTCAACCATTAGGTCATAGCTAAACCCTCTCCCAACTTCATCAGCTAGGCTAGATAATATATCGAACTTTACCGCTATCGCTTGCAGTTCCGGTACTGGTATTTCTACAAAGTCAGTTATTTGATCAAGACTTGGGATCGCATCGGCAAAGAAATCAAAAACATTATATTGACGCAATAGCTCTCTTGCTTTGTCTAATTCCTTAATTTTCTTTGTGGTATCCGCAATTTCTGAGTTACGTTTATCAATTGTTTCATTTACAAATGTAATTTTAGATTCAAGTTCTTTTTGCTCATCTGTTAATTCATTTTTAAACTCAAAAAACATAATGTTATTAACTGAATCAGTGTGTCCTTCAGCGTACTTGTTAATATCATTAAGTATCGGATTGAGCTTGTTAATAAATTTCTTTCTGAAGCTGTTAATCGTTACATTAATATTTTCAATCTGTTCTGGATCTGTTTCTGTTTCCAACTCTTTTAACTTACGAAGGATGAGATTATTAAGGTGAGACATACTACTATCGGTTATATTTGTTTTACTTTCAACCGCTAGAATAGACGTTTCAGTATCTGATTTTGCAGTCGTTGCATCATCTGAAATCCTTCTACAAATGTCGAGATACACTAAATAATCACCAGAACTCACAAGCTCGTTATTGTTATCTCTAATTTGCTCGGCGATTTTATTCAATTTTAAAATATCAACTTTAGGCTCAATAGAAAGTGAAGAATCTTGAATTTGTAATAAATTATCTTGCTCTTTTTGAGCAATTTTAATTGTATCTAGCGCCTTGTTAATTTGATCAACAATAATTTGAGCATTCCCTTGAACATCAGCCCAAGGATGGACAACATCATCAAATGCCATCCAGTAATCACATAAATCTGCAGAAGTAACAATAGCTTCACAACCTGTGTGAGATTTTTCCAATAGATTAACAATTATCTTCCAAGATTTAACTAATTGATTAGCACCTTTTTCAGCTTGTAATATGGTAGCTGTAACACCTTCAAGTTGACCATCAATTGCAGTCACTGCGTTAAGCATGCGACTTAAACTTTCTATGTCTTTATCTTTTTTATCTAATTCGGCTTTTTTATTGTTCATTTGTTTACGGAGAACTTCTGCTTTAGCACCAAATATGCCACCCGTAATAGCAATACCAATCACACCACCAACAATACCGCTGAATGCGAGTCCTACGTTATAATCATAATCTGCTTTTAATGTTTGAATTCTTGCTTTTATTTCTCTACGTTCTACTTTTAAGTCCTCTAATTCCTGATCTAAATCAAGTTGATCACAGGTAGATTCTTTATGTTTTACATCATCATAATTGCTTTCTATGCCATCTTGAAAACTTAAGATCTTATCTAGTAATTTGATACTTCTATCGTAATATGTTGTAGCTTCTTTGGTCAGCGTTTGGATTAGTTTAGCTGACATGGCGAGATGGGCTGCATCTTCTCCGACAGCATCGGCATCACCATTAAAGTTTTTCATAAATTCTGCAACAAAATCTTCATCAAGTAGTTGCTCAGAGGAGATCGCATCTATATCTAAATCCCCCGTATAATATTTTTCAACCATGACAGATAAGAAGCCAAGTATCTTATCACCCTTATAATTCATCGTGTCAGCAAAACTATCAAGATCTGCAGCTGTTGATAATAGATCCGCTTTAATCGGATTCCACAATTGACCATTATCACGAATTGCAATATATGAGGCGAGCAATTCAACATTCGTTAACCCAGCGATATCACATTCATAGTCACCTAAAAATTGCTTAACTTGAGCAAGGTTTATCGGTAATGATGCACCACTGTTCGCATAAGTTTGAATTGAAATTATCGCTTCTGTTGATAATACTAACGAAGTATCAGAAGAAGTATGTTCTACTTTACCTGTGGCCAATTTTAGTAATTCATGTATAGCTTGAGTTGGACGAATTTCATAATCAGAATTATCAACATAAGCTGCAGTTTGTGTATTCAATGACATAATGTTTCCTTTAAATAAATAATAATTGAGCATTGTGGGTGCTGATTTGATTGTGTAATCAACACCTTACGCCAGGTAAATATATCATTTCAATTAGCTGTAATATAACCCTATACAATACGGAATTAAGTCATTATGTCTATTTGATCACCTTTAATTAGATAAATACCTCTAATTGTATATTGACGATCACAATCTTTCGTGTTTTAGGTGTTGTAACTTTGACTCAGCTCAAATTCAAAATATGATGTACTCTGTCGCTGCCCTAGCCAAGTTTATCCAAAATTCATTGAGCGATTCTTTGGCCGCATGGTGACCGCATAGTAGCTGCTTGTGCCGCCAGCTTAGAATATAATGGCTTGTGGACGGTTACGATCACAGTGCTAGGGGCGAGCGCTTTACTGATTGTTTTATTTAAAGTTAAGCAGTAAATGAAAGTAATTTATTTTTAGCGTTGCTGGCCAGATCAAAATTGCGATAAACTACAGGGATATATTGATACAGGTTATAAACACTCATGGAATCATTCGACAAAATATATCTCCGAGCTACTGAACGTAAGGGTGGGGAACAGGCGTTAGCGTATTTATTATCGCAACCATTGACAAACGATGAGCTTGTTACTGTGCCTAACAGAGATGTACTGGCTGAGTTTACCCGTGCCATTTTCAAATCAGGGTTTGTTTGGCGGATTATTGAAATTAAGTGGGCCGGATTTGAAGAGGTGTTCTGGGGCTTCGATATCGATAAGCTGATCTTAATGCCTGATGATATGTTAGAGCGTAAAGCGGCTGATACTAAAATCATTCGTAACTATACCAAGGTAAAAACAGTACGTGATAACGCGCTGTGGCTCAAAGATATTTGTGACGAATATGGCTCTATTGCGAAATGGTTAGCACAATGGCCAGCCGATGATATTGTGGGTTTGTGGCAATATATGAAAAAACACGGTAGTCGTTTAGGTGGTAATACCGGCCCGTATGCATTGCGTCGATTAGGTAAAGATACGTTTATTTTGAGCAGCGATGTTGAAGCTTATTTTCGTGGGCATCAACTCATCGATGGTGGGCTCATGACCAAACGTAGTTTAGCCACGATCCAAAATACCTTTAACCAATGGCGACTGGAATCGGGTTACAGTCTTCAAGAACTTAGCCAAATTGTCGCTTATTCAGTCGGCGATAATCGGGTTGGTTTTAGTGGCGAAGTGCAGAATAATACCAAAGTAGATAATAGTACCGAACTAGAGAGCGTTAAATAATGAAAATGTGTATGAATAAGTTAATTATTACCGTGTTATTAATGTGCACATTTGCATTACCCGTACAGGCGTTGACGGTTAAATTTAGTGAGGCTGTGCTGCAAGGGAAAGTCTCGGCTGTCATGCCATTAGTGAAGGAAACTTCATTTTTGACGGTAGAGGTAACTGAACCTGTGTTAAAGTTGGCGCAAGACAAAAATGAAATTGAGTTGCAATTAAACATTAAATTATTAATGGCAGGATTAGAGTACCGTGGTCATACGCGACTAACGGGGTCTCTGAGTTATAATTCAGAAAAATCTGCGTTCTACGTAACAAATATGAAGGTACGTGAAGTTAAGGTTGAAGGCATGCCGGACTTGTTTACACCACAAGTGATCCAAATGGCAGAGCAAGTGGTAAATCCAGTACTTAATCAAATGCCAATATATAAACTTAAAGATGACTTAACCCAAACCATGATTAAAGCTGTTCTAGAGTCAATTGAAGTGCGTAACAAGGAATTAATCGCGACACTTAACGTTATTTAATGGCCAAATTTATAATAGATAATGAATAAAATACCGCATAACGCTATGTTAGCGGTATTTTTAATAGAGTTAAATTAGGCTAATTTTCTATAGCTTAAATACACCGACCATATCACCAAGGCGCATCGAAAGATCACGTAATGCATGACTCGATTTCGCTAAGCCTTCTGCTGTGTCTGCAGTGCATTGGGTGATGTCATTAATCTCAACAATGTTTTGGTTGATTTCATTGACTACCGTTGATTGTTCTTCTGTTGCCGTTGCTACTTGGGTGTTCATGTCCGAAATGTGGCCAATACGCTCACCAATAGACACTAATGCTGTCGAGGTATCAGTTGTCGCGATTGTGCCCTGTGTGGTTAACTCACGGCTTTTTAGCATAGCAGCTACTGCGCTGCTGGCCTCATTTTGTAAGTTATCAATCATTATTTGAATTTCGTTGGTGGATTGATCGGTACGGCTGGCTAAATTACGTACTTCGTCTGCAACCACGGCAAAACCACGCCCTTGTTCACCCGCACGTGCCGCTTCGATCGCTGCGTTAAGGGCCAGTAGATTAGTCTGCGCTGAAATGCTGCTTATCACCTCTAAAATGCCACCAATCGCCTGGGTATTATTGGCTAATGAGTCGATAACTCGGCTGACTTCGTCCACATCACCTGCAAGCTGGTTAATCACATCACTAGCTTGGGTTACCACGTGTTGACCATCTCGGGTTTCAGCTTCTGCATTCTGGGCTTCAATGGCTGCCGCTGATGCGTTATTGGCGATTTCGTTAACTGTCGCGCCCATTTCATTAATTGCAGTCACGACCAGAAAGGTGCGGTCTCGTTGTTCATGGCTATTATCTAAAGTGATCTGCGCTTGGCTTGCCACTTCTGCAGCAGCCTCCTGGAGCGCTTCACCAGTGCGTGAGACTTCTTTCATTGAATCGTGGATCTTAGTAATAAAACTATTAAAGCCCAATGACAATTGTGCAATTTCATCGTGTCCTTGAATCTCAATACGTTGACGCAGGTCGCCGTCACCATTACCAAGTTCAGAAAACACACCTGCGATACGTTGAATTGGACGTGTAATATTGTTACCTAACCAGATGGCGATGAAAGTAAAAGCAAGGGCAATCACAAACGTCCATAACATGATCTTGTTATTGGCTTGCGCTAAGCTGGCGAATGCTTCCTCGGTGGGTAACTCGGCAATTACATACCAATCCATTGATGGGATATAACTACTGGCAATCATAGTGTCATGTCCATCTACCGTCGCTTCACTCATATTAAACGCGTTTGTTTGTAGCAAAGTACTTGCGACTTCTCGGTTATAGATGCGATTTAAATCTGCATTACCAATTTGGCTATTGTCCTTGTGTAGACGTACCATACCCTTGGCATCAACAAGGTAAACAAAACCGCTTTGCTCAAGTTTGAACTGGTTAATAAAGTTAACCATGTCGTCGAGTGATTTTGATAATCCTGCCATGGCAATGCCATTTAGCTGTTGGTAATTAATAAAGAGTTTAGTTTCGCCGCTACGTTCTTTAAAGATACTAACGGACTGCGCCTTATTACTGGTGGTAAAATCATAGAACCAGTTATCTTGTTGGCGGTTTAATTGGCGTAAGAAGCCATTTTGGTTCCAGTACTGACCATCCATACGGTTTGCGATGGATGCGTCGATGAGTTGATACTGGTTTTTAATATCATTCAGTGTTTGTATTAATTGTACTTCTTGATTTGGTGCCTTTGTATCTTGTAGGCGTTCAAGGACAAAACGGTTTGTAGCTAGCTGCTGAGCCGCTTGTTGTAATGTTGAAATTTCTTTATCTACTTCATTACGGATCTGCATTAATTTAGCGGGCAGTTCAGAAGTGGTTAAGCGTGTTTCAATGACTTCTTTGGCTAGGTTTTGACTCACGAACCCGACGAGTAAGGTCGCGGTAATAACGGCACTAATCATAGTAATGATCAGTTTTTGCTTGATACTAAATTGACTGAAATTCATTCGGGTATTGTCCTGGCCTATCGATAAGGGAATTCAAATGTAAAATGTTGCTGGATTTAAGTAATAATCCGCACTTTAATTTGAATTATTATAATTATTGTTTAACATTATGCGTTAATTAACTTGGTTAACGGCATTAATAACGAAACCTTTAGCGATATAGACTATGTTTATACGCGGTTTTAATTAATTAAGTGGCTTATTGTTTAAAACATGGCATTTTTATAGTATAAGAGCCCACTGAATTAAGAATATCTAAAAATTAGGAACTGTAGATGTCTAAAATGTTTTTCAAAGGTCGTATTGACGCGAGATTAAACCACGTTAAATCTGGCTATAGCACTAAACGTGATATTAAGCTTGGGACTGACGAGTCACCTTTAAATTTGACCGTGCAAACAGCAGAGCGTAAAACTGAAATTGAAGTGATTTTAGCTGACACTAAATTAGTTGCAAACATTGAAGTAAATGCAGAAAAAGAAGAAAACACCCGTGATTTAGACGGTGTGTTAAACAAGCCAAAAACAACTGTATTCGAAAAAACGCCTAACCGTAATGATCCTTGCTCATGTGGCAGTGGTAAAAAATACAAAAAATGTTGTGCTTAATTGATAGTGTGAGTCACTTAATTAAATAACGTTTGTCTTATTGTACATTAAGCTCTTAGTCATATGACTAAGGGCTTTTTTTATGTCTGCCACTTAATATTCAATGTAACCATTAGTTTCAATAATTGACCAATTTTACCGGTAACATCGACCACTTAAGTCGCCATACAACCACTGACATAATCAAGACTATTAATATCGCCCTATCTTACTAAAATTACGCCCATATAAATAAGGAGATCTATATGAGTTTGTTGTATTTTTTTTGGTGGCTTGCGTCCATCAACTAAACTCGTACAGCAGTGTTGCTGACAAGGATGCAAAGGAGATTGGATATAGAATCAGCCTGGCAGGGGTGAAAGAAGTGCTTCTACACATTAAGTAATGTTCTTTATATTCAGTCTTTAGCATAAAATAGCCTTACTCACTTTGGTGGTAAGGCTATTTTTTTGCAGTTGAATTCCGGATGTTTATATAATACCAAAGCTTTGTTTTAATAGTTTTAGGTAACGGCGGCTTACAGGTAACGTTTTACCACTTGTCGTCACGATTTCAGCCAAACTATTATCCAATAGTTGGATCTCTTTAATTGCTTTTAGATTAACAAGGTACTGACGATGACAACGAATCAAGGGGGTCTTTTCTTCTAGTACCTTCAATGTTAATTGGCTCGTTGTTTCTTGTTGGCCGGTATTAATGTACACACCAGATAATCCGCTGTATGCAAATTCAATGTCTTCAGTGGCTATAATGAGAATACGGTTGTGACCAGTGCAAGGCACTTGCGCCAACTGTTTATGCTCTATCGGAGTGTAGTTCTGCGGTGTTGTTGACTTGACTAACCTGTCTACCGTTTTTTGTAAGCGCGCGGGATCGATAGGCTTAAGCAGATAATCAAAAGCGTTCTCTTCAAAAGCCTGCAAAGCATATTGATCATAGGCTGTTGAAAACACAACTTTAGGCATATTGTCAGGATGAAGCATCGAGAGCATTTTAATGCCCGTAATCTGTGGCATTTGAATATCTAAAAATATAATGTCGGGCTTTAATTTGTTAATGAGTTGCAAGCCTTCGATTGCATTTTCTGCTTGTTGAATTACTCGAATCTGTTTGGTCTCATGTAATAATTCGATTAACTCTTCACGAGCATACTGTTCGTCGTCAATGACGATAGCATTAAGCATGAGTTAGTGTTCCTTATTATTAATTGTTATCGTGCTTATCGGTAGCAAAAATGATATCTGAGTTAGCTTATTTGCTATGCTTGAAATTTGTAAACTTGAACTTTCATTAAAATGATTAATCAGTCTTTTATCTACTATTTTCAGTCCTAAACCTTTTGAATCTTCTTTTTTTGTGACAAATGTACCCGCATTGTCGGTGACAAAAATAAGCGTCCCTGTCGCTGTTTTTTTACTGTATATCTCTAATTTACCCGCTCCTAACATAGTTGAAATACCGTGCTTTATGGCATTTTCGATGAGGGGTTGTAGGGTAAAACTTGGTAGTCTTATATCCATTAAATCGGGGTCTATATCAATATTGACCGTTAATCTATCCGTTAATCGGGCTTGTTCAATGGTCAGATAAGCGTTTACGTGAGACAGCTCTTCACGCAGGGTTACTGATTCAATGTTCTGTTTAAGGTTACTACGGAAAAATTGTGACAGGTGCTGGATCAAAGCCCTGGCTTTATCTGGATCACGACGTGTCACAGCACTAATTGTTGTTAGCGCATTAAATAAGAAGTGTGGGTTAACTTGAGCATGTAATAATTTAAGTTCAGCTTGTGTTAATAATGTTTGCTGCTGTTGATAGCGACCAAGTAATATCTGACTCGACAGTAATTGTGCGATCCCTTTTGCCATCGATATATTGATATTAGACAGTAGCTTTCGGTGTAGTTCGTATAATTTAATTGTGCCTACGACCTCATTGTCACCATTACGTAACGGCAAGATTAATGCTGAGCCTAATCGGCATTTGTCATCAATAGGGCATTGGTAGATACTTCTGCTGTTTAGGTCTACGATGCGGTTTTCATTAATCGCTTGTTGAGTGTAATCTGAAATGGGCACATTCGCTTTATGATGTCGCTCACCAATACCTACAAATGCTAGAATATTGTGCCTATCTGTAATCGCTATTGCACCGACATTCGTTTCTTCATAAATAATGTTTGCTATGGTTTTCGCACTTTCAGTATCAAGACCTTGATTAAGAATGCCGACACTGCGATCTGCAATTCTTAATGCGCGTTGTGAAAATGCGGTTGAATACTTTTCAAAAATAGATTTTCTATCCTCGATAATACTCATAAATAAGACAGCACCAATCGTGTTTGTCGTGATCATAGGCAGTGCTATTTGACTGACCAGAGCTAGTGCTTGATCGTAAGGTTTGGCGACCACGAGTAAGATTGCCATCTGTGTTAGTTCTGCAATCAAGGTAATGAAAAAAATGACGTGTGGTTTAAATAGGTCGTTAATTTTATTTTTACGTAACAGATATACGTGTAACAAACCACCAATCAAGCCTTCTACGGATGTCGAAATAGCACAAGCGAGATCAGTAAAACCACCCATAAAATAACGATGTATACCGCCTGTCATGCCGACGGCTAATCCAACAATAGGGCCACCAAATAACCCCCCCATTACAGCGCCGATTGCTCGGGTATTCGCTATTGCATCTTGGTATTGCAAACCAAAATAACTGCCCATGATGCAAAACATCGAAAATAATAAATAACAGCTAAGCTTATGCTCCCAGCGTGAGGATATATTTAATAGGGGCATGAAAATGGGTGTTTTGCTGAGTAGGTAAGCGAACACGAGGTAAACACACATTTGTTGTAATAGAGAGGGGATTAAATCCATAATGTCATCTCAACTTTATTGCTTAATAACAAACAGTAACGATAATTATTTTCATCTTAAGTGTTGAATGCGCTGTTCATTTATGAATTAGGCAGCATACTACACACTTACTAAAAAAACCTATTGAATTTAATCATTTAGCGTTGTTTAAGTTGTTTTTTGACCGAAAAATAGCAGTTAGCTTAAATCAGGAACAGTTTGCTTATGCCTTTTTACATAATAAGGAGTATAAAGTTAGTTATATCAATAATATATCTATGGTCTTTAGCAGGATTAACGCAACGGCTTTGAAGAACCATAAGTACTGTTGTGTATCTGGATTTAGATAATGGTAAACGAATTAATGAAACGTTTGGTCATTGAAAAGGTGATGAAATGCAGACGAACAGCTATATATCAGTAAGTAACAACGCAAAATTAGCGTTAATAAGAACGTTAGCAACATAATATACGCTGCTAACGTTGAGCTTTATTAGAATGCTAATTCGATATCTGCTTTCAATTGCACTAACTCACTGCATACCGATGGTGAACCTTCGTTAAAATCAAATGTTTTATCGTTTAGGGCACAAATTGTACCAACGACAACCCCTTGAGCCATCAGTGGGAAGCCAAGATAAACACCAAGATTAAATTTCACGAAATCTTCGTTGCCTTTCCATTCATCATCAATACTTGCATCTGGGATAAATACCGGTTGTGCAGTATCGACAACTCGTTCGCAATACAGTTCGTGGCAGCCTGGCTGTCGACTTTTCGGACCACAGTCTCCCACGTTATAAATTGGCTGTTCATTGGCAACAACAACTTCCATTGTGTCGGGTCTCGACTCCATGATCAGGATTGAATGTAAGCCTGAATTATTGGCAAGCGTATTTAGGCGCTCTTGCCACTCAGAGAATGATTGTTTGATGTTAACAAATGGCATATTTAATTCCTTATATCCTTATTGGGAGTTACTTTTGATTATACGTCTTAAGTCTACATTTTCAGTTGATCAGATCTCATTTTTACAATGTTTACGGTAAATTACTGTCAGCAAGCGGGTATGTTATAAACATTTTTAACTGTGTTTATTTATTGTTTTTATTTACCCATCTTAACCCTACCTTAACCTGCTATTTTTTATACTTGCCTCAGTAGAATTGAGGAGATAAACAATGGCTTATTCTGGTCCATTACGATATTCAGTGTTAGCACTACGTTATTCAATGTTAGCACTTACTTTAGCTGCCGTGACAGGCTGCAGTAACACCGCGATTAATTATGAGCAAAGTGCTGATACAACGCGGAAAGAAAAAACACATTGGCAATATCAACAACAAGATGCAGTTGATATAACACAGTTAACTGAGCTTATTTCTATACCTGAACTGACTAGTTTAGTCGAACAAGCCATATTACAAAACCCAAGTTTGCAACAAACCGCAATTTCTTTGCAAATTGCTTATGCACAACGCGGTGTTGCGGCAAGTGATCAAATTCCGCAAATTAATGGCGGATTTAACGCTGAGCGTGACGAGAATGATACGAGTTATAAAACAGATATTAGCGTGAGCTGGGAACTTGATATCTGGCAGAAGCTCAGTGATGAAGTAGCCGCTGCAGACATGGACATTAAAAGCTCAGAGGCGACTTATCAAGGTGCTCAAGATGCCTTAGCAGCAAACATCATGCGCAACTGGCTACAAATCAATTTACAGCAGCAATTAATCACCATTGAGACTTCACGCTTAGCGGTATTAGAGAACAATGAAAACTTTATATTAAGTCGCTATCGCAGTGGCCTAGGTGCACTTGAAGAGTTAGATAATGCACGTACCAGCAGTGCGCAGACTCGTGCAACGTTAGCTGAGCAACAAGAAACATTAGCGAAAAATCAACGTAACCTCGGACTACTGTTAGGACACACAACTGCGATTGAGGTGGGGAGTGATTTCCCTAACGTATTGCAAGCTTTAGCGGGGTTACCGGAACAAAATTTAGGTCGTCGCCCTGATTTACAAGCCGCTTATGCTGACATTAGTGCCGCGCAATATCGGACTGACGTTGCTTATAAAGCCTTATTACCGTCAATCAGTTTATCCGCGTCGTTAACCGATATCGCCAATTCACCCAGTGAATCGTTATTAACAAGTCCGGCATGGAGCTTATTAGGTCAATTGACAGCACCTATTTTCCAAGGGGGGAAGTTACGTAGCCAAATCGAAATAGCAGAATTGACGACCGAGCAAACGTATTGGGCTTATCAAGAAACGCTATTAACAGCAGTGAACGAGGTCGAAAATGCCCTCGGCCAAGAGTTGTCGCTAAAACGTCAGCAGCAACACCTTAATGATGCGCTAACGAGTGCGAAGCGCAGCGAGGCTAACTATCAAACTAAATACCGCCAAGGGCTGGTGGATATATTAGATCTGCTTAGCGTACAGCAACAAACTTTTGATCTGCAATCGCAATTGACACAAGCAACCTATAACCGACTGGTTAATCGTATTGATTTAGGACTGGCTTTAGGGCTTGGCATCACAACAGACAATGCTGGAGAAGCATCATGAAAAAGAATGTTATTACTATCGCGATCACATTAGCGGCCGCAGCCAGTATTTTTGCCGTAATGAGTTACAACGGTGCAAAAATGGATGCTGCGAATAGTTCTGTTCATACGCCTGTTGTTAAAGCTGTTGTGCAATTACCCGAAGTCACGGTGATGGCGGTGACGAAAGGCAGTTACCAAGCTGAAGTGATTGGTTATGGTGAGGCAAAATCGCGTTATCAATTAACCCTCACCAGTGAAGTCAGTGGTCAGGTCGAATCCCTCGGACAGAATTTTTCGACCGGCAAGCTATTCAAGCAAGGCGAAGTGGTTATTAAAATTAATGATATTGATTATCAGCAAGCCTTTAGCAGTGCGCAAGTGGCAGTCGCCGACGCTAAATTAGCCTTGTTAGAAGAGCAGCGTCAAGGCCAGCAAGCACGTCTGGAATGGCATAACTCCGGTATCAGTGGCGATCCTGATTCCCCGTTGGTATTACGCGAACCACAGCTGATTGCCGCTCAAGCCACGTTTAAAAATGCCCAAAGCCAGTTAACTAAAGCGCAACGTGATTTAGATAAAACAGCCATTACAGCGCCATTTTCAGCGTTAGTGGTGAGTCGAGATGTGCAATTAGGCAGTTATCTGCAAGTGGGTAATAGCATTGCGACCTTATACAGCACAGATCGCATGGAGATTGAGATCCCATTATCGGCGCATCAATGGTCAAGTTTACCGAACATCAGTGGTGCAGTAGAGGGTCAATGGCCGGTTACTTTAACGAACACAACGGGAGATAGCCAGTGGCAAGGTTACGTTGAACGTGTCGAACAGCATCTTGATAATAACAGTCGTCAACGTGCCTTGGTCGTTGTCGTTGAACAGCCGCTAACACAGCAAACACCGCTATTTCCGGGTACGTTTGTGACGGCTATAGTGCAAGGCAAAGCGCTGAATGATCTATGGCAATTACCCGCATCGGCAATATCACAAAATGGCGAAGTTTGGTATATCGGTGCAGATGGTCACTTGGCTACGTTCACTGCCCAGCAGCAGTTTGCTCAAGGTGAATTAAGTTACATTAAACCAATGGCGGGGATGGACAGTGCCAACATTATCATTCGTCCATTAAACAGCTATGTGCAAGGCATGCAGGTGATCGCGAAGTTAACCAATCAAAGTGATGTGCAACTTGCAGATGCCTCTGTCGTCACATATGTGACGATAAATAACGTGAGTGTGAAATTATGAGTGAACAACATCGTGATTTAACAACTCGCCCGTCACAATCTCACGAGTTATCTACTATGAACCCATTACAAGGGGTTATTAACTGGTTTGCCACCAATTCCGTAGCGGCCAACTTACTGTTAATTAGTATCATCCTTCTTGGGGTAATGGCATTAGGAAACTTACGTAAAGAAGCGTTTCCGAGTATTGAACCAGATACCATTCGTGTATCGGTTAACTACGACAGTGGCGATGCCAAGCAAGCGGAAGAGGGCATCGCGATAAAGATTGAAGACGCCCTCGAAACGGTGGCTGGTATTAAGCGCATTACCTCAACATCGAATGCCAATGGCAGCTCAGTCAGCATCGAAAAGACCAGTGGTTATTCACTCGATACCTTACTGACAGATGTAAAAACCAATGTTGATGCGATCAATAACTTCCCCAGTGATGCCGAGAAACCGGTGATTGATAAAGCCCGTCGTCAGGATCATGCCTTATGGGTGCAGTTATACGGCAATGCTGACCGCGCAACACTACAAACGTTAGCTGAAAAGTTAAAATCAGATCTGTTAGCGAAATCAGGTATTCGCGACCTTGAGATTAAAGCCAACGTTGAGCCGATGATCTCTGTCGAAGTCGATGAAGCCAAGCTACAAGCGTACGGGTTAACCATTGCTGATATTTCTGCGGTGATCAATGCCGAATCGGCCACACCATTAACGACAAGTTTACGTAATAGTGAAAAAGTGATGCGTCTAAAAGCGTCATCACAGGCGTATCAACAAAGTGAATTCGCCCGTATTCCGGTGATTACCAGCAGCAACGGTGGTGTTATTACCTTAGCGGATGTAGCGACTGTTACCGACACGTTTGCCGATGATAGCTACACCTTATCTCGTTATGACCAACAAAATGGCATGGCGATTGAGATCGTTATGGATGATTATGGTGACATTACCCAGATTGTAAAACAAGCGCAGGAAGTGGTTGATGAATGGCATGCGCGCGGGTTATTACCTGCCGATGTTGAGCTGGTGACTTGGTACGATCAAAGTGACACCATTACAGATCGTTTGTCATTGTTAACCAAGAACGCCTTAACTGGTATTGCACTGGTATTTATTGTGTTAGCACTGTTCTTGAACTTTCGCGTTGCATTTTGGGTTGCTGCGGGTTTGCCGTTTGTGTTATTCGGCACCTTGTTCTTTATGCAAGATGCCTTTGTTGGCCTTACTATTAATGAGATGACTACCTTTGGTTTTATCATGGCGCTCGGTATTGTTGTTGATGATGCAGTGGTGATCGGCGAAAGTATTTATACCACCCGTAAAGAAGAGGGCGATACTGTCGCCAATACGGTAAAAGGCACAATGAAAGTCGCTATCCCGACGTTGTTTGGCGTATTGACGACGGTGGCTGCGTTTGTTGCTATTGCCAATGTTGACGGTAATCTCGGTAAGATCTATGCGCAGTTTGCGGGCGTGGTAACGATTTGTTTATTACTGTCGATGGTGGAATCTAAATTAATCCTACCGTCACATTTAGCGCACTTAAGCACAGCCCGTCAATCGACAAAGGGCATTAAAGGACTGTGGGTACGTACTCAAAATGCGGCGGATGCTGGTTTACAATGGTTCAATGTACGTATTTACCGTAACGTGATTGAGTGGTCATTAAAATTACGTTATGCCGTTATCTTAGCCTTCATTGCGTTGTTTATTTTAGTGATTGGTTTGCCATTAACGGGCAGTGTACGGGTTACATTTTTCCCTGATATACCGGGTGAAGTGGTGAGTGCTGACATGGTGATGCAAAATGATGCCAGCTTTGGTCAAACCAATACGAATTTACTTTGGATAGAGCAAGCTGCATTGCAGGCGGATAAGAATTTGTTGGCTAAATACGGTGTTGTGGCGACCAGTGAAAATAGCGAGATCATGAGTTTACAGGTCATTGCTGAAGACGACAGTTCGGGTAAATTGACGGTAGAACTGGATGCTGACTCTGTTTATCGGTCAAATGAGTTTACGGCAGAGTGGAAGGCGTTAGTGGGTTCACCTGAAGGGGTTAAAAAGCTTAAGTTTCTTGCGACTATGCACATGGTCGATAACTTTAAAGTCGAGTTAAAATCGTGGGACGATGCAACGGTGAAAGCCGCTGGCATACAGCTTAAAACCGCGCTAGAGTCGATACCAGGTGTTAGCGGTATTGATGATAATCTTAACCCTGGTCAGCCACAGCTACGTTTTGTATTAACAGAGCAAGGTCGTAGTTTGGGCATGGATACCGCCACCTTGTCACAACAAGTACTTCAGGCATTTGGTGGTGATATTGTACAGCGTTTCCAGCGTAATAAAGATGAAGTGAAAGTGCGTGTTCGTTATTCTGAGAATCAGCGTCAAACATTAGCGGATATTATGCAAGCGCGTGTGCGTACGCCAGACGGTACGGTTGTGCCACTGAGTAGTGTGGCGAGTATTAGTAGTGAATATCAAGAAGATGAGATCACCCGGATTGATAGCTTACGTACTGTGTATCTCACCGCATCGGTGGACAAATCGATATTGGCATCGAATGAGTTGGTGACTAATTTACAGCGTGATTTAGTGCCTGAGTTAACGCGTCAATTCCCTGAGTTAAATATACATTTTGCGGGTGAAGCAGAAGAGCAGGGGGAAACGACAAGTTCGATGATCTCGGTATTTGTTGGCGCCCTGTTGGCTATTTACGTATTGCTGGCTATTCCGCTTAAATCGTATGTGCAACCTGTGCTTATTATGTTTGCGATCCCGTTTGGTATTGTTGGGGCGATATTAGGACATTGGCTTAATGATCTGACGATTAGTATTTTATCGTTAAATGGTATTCTGGCGCTCAGTGGCGTGGTGGTGAATGACAGTTTGTTACTGGTCTCGCGTTTTAATGAGTTGATGAAAGAGGCTAAAATGTCACTACACGATACTATAGTAACGGCTTGTAGTGGCCGTTTACGCGCGGTGTTATTGACTTCGGTGACTACGTTTGTTGGTCTTGCGCCATTACTCGGTGAAACATCGACACAATCACAGTTCTTGATCCCAGCTGCGGCATCATTAGGATATGGTATTTTGTTTGCAACCTTGATCACCTTGGTATTGATACCTGCGTTATTGTTCATTCAATATGAAATTCAACAGTTTTTCGCTAAAATGATGGAGAAAAAAAATGTTAAACCTGCTGTTAGTGGAAGATGATTTAGATTTAGCGACCGCTGTGGTTGATTATTTAGAGCTGGAAGACATTCAGTGCGACCATGCGGCAAACGGGCTAGCAGGTTTAAACATGATCACCAATAATGATTACCAAGCGATTATTCTGGATTTAAACCTGCCTAAAATGGACGGATTAACAGTTTGTAAGAATATGCGCGAGCAGGGTATTGATACCCCAGTACTGATGCTGACCGCTCGCGATAGTTTGGATGATAAGCTGGTGGGCTTTGATTCTGGCGCCGATGATTATTTAGTGAAACCATTTGCGATGGCGGAGCTGATTGTGCGTATGCAGGTATTAGCACGCCGTCGCAGTGGTCAAGTTAAACGCTTAAACTTGGCTGATTTAGAGCTAGACCTACAACAAAAACAGGCAACCCGAGCTGGGCAGTTATTAAAACTATCACCCATCGCGTGGAAAATACTCGAAGTATTAATGCGTGCAACACCCAATCCCGTCTCACGAGAAAAGTTGATGCAGGCTGTCTGGGGTGACGACCAACCGGATAGTAATAGTTTAAAGGTGCATATTTATAATTTACGTAAACAATTGGATGCAGGTGATGTGCCGCCATTATTGCATACCATATCCGGTGTCGGCTTTGCGCTACGAATTTCCTCTAAATAGGTTTATGTTATGAAGTTAAGACCCAGTTTACGGTTGTATTTTCTTGGCGCTATGTTGTTTCTTGGTGTCAGTATGGCCATTATGTTTTCTGCGCTCACGGTCAATTATTTTGTTGAAGGCATGGACTCGGTATTACGTGGCACCATGGTCGAAGTTGCTGATACAGAAGGGTTAGAAGTACAAGATGGCCAGCCTGAGATGTTGCTGGATTTCTATGTCTCAAGTCGCTGGCAAGATCTTCCCGCTGAGGCGAGAGACAATTTCGTAACACCACCGACGAATATGTTTGAATTAAACAAGCACATTATTAAAGATGAGTTATTTTCGCCCCCGAGTGCTGTGCACTTTTTGATGGTGATGGAAACGAAACAGGGGCAATTATTGTATATCTATAAGTCCTATACGGGTGATTTACATGCTCGCTTGTCCGGTGGACCCGGTTCTCAGTTTTTCTGGATCCCAGTATTTGGTTTAGGTGGCATTGCGGTGTTTGCTTTGTTATTAATCATGGTGATGCGTCGTGTAGCCTCGCCTGTCGAAGCATTACGAGATTGGGCCAAGTCATTAAATGCTGAAAGCTTACAGCAACCGCCACCCGAATTTAAATACAAAGAGCTGAACACGTTAGCGAAAATTGTGCATAACAGTCTTAATTCGGTGCAAGAGAGCCTTGATCGCGAACATGAGTTTTTGCGTAATGCCAGCCATGAATTACGTACACCAATCGCGGTTATCCGTACTAATGTTGAATTGCTGAATAAAATCAACAGCAAATCACCCATGACAACCAAACAGCAGCAAGTTATTGAACGCATCGAACGCGCGGGTTTTACCATGAGTCACTTGACTGAAACCTTGCTGTGGTTGAGTCGAGATGAGTCATTATCATTAACCCCTGAACTTGTTAAATTAGACGAACAAATTATGCAAACGGTAGAAGATTTAAGCTATTTATTACGCGGTAAATCAGTAACCGTTGAACTTGATACCAGTGAATGGCAAGTGGAATTACCAGCCACTGCCTGCCGAATTGTTCTCGCTAATTTGATCCGTAATGCATTTCAGCACACCGATACGGGTGTTGTGACTATTCGCCAACAGCAAGGGCAAGTTGTCATTCGTAATGTGAATGACGATGTTGATACAGCGGTGCTGGGGAGCAGTAACATCAACGATTTGGGGTTTGGCTTGGGGGTTAAATTGACCGACAAACTCACTGCGCGTTTTAACTGGCAACATAAGCGTGAAATTGAATCTTCTGGGCATCGAGTGACTGTTAATTTTGATTAATATTGAACATCGGACTTATTAGATTAAAGGCTATTTAGTGAACTAAATAGCCTTTTTATTAAAACGGTGCTGGATAACGTTTAAATACCGATTCAATATCCGCTAATGCTTGTGGTGTTAGCGGCGTTGAAAAGGCTGAAATGTTTTCTTTTAATTGCGGTAGTGTTGTCGCACCAATAATGGTCGATGTGACCCCGTCTACTTGATCGCACCAGGCTAAAGCCAATTGTGCTGGTGTAAGACCGTGCTGGTGGGCGATGTCAACATACTCTGCAGTCGCAAGGTGGGCACTTTCAGTATTTCTATATAATTTATTGCGTTGCGAGAATGTCCAGCGACTGCCTTCCGGTCGCGCATTGTTTAAATACTTTCCTGATAACATGCCTGTCGCCAGTGGAGACCAAGGTAAATAGGCGATATTTTCATGCACGCAGTTTTCGATTAAGTAGGGCCAGTCTTTCGCGTGCAATAAGCTGAATTCATTTTGAATTGACACCATGCGCGGCAGGTCATATTGTTCACTGAGCTTCAGGTAAGTATTAATTCCCCAGGTGGTATCGTCAGACAAACCACAAAAGCGGATCTTGCCTGCATCAACACAACGTTTTAACCCTTGTAAAATATCAAGCATTTGTGCGGTATGGTCGGCGGCATTGATATCACTAAAGCGGATCTTATTGGGACTGTGCTGACTAAAGTGCGGATTAGGGCGGTTTGGCCAGTGCAGCTGGAATAAGTCGATATAACTGGTCTGTAGACGCTTTAACGAAGCATCTACAGCTTGAACGATCGCATCACCAGTAATCGGTCCACCGTTACGTACCCAAGGCAATCCGGGGCCTGCAATCTTAGTGGCTAACACTATGTCTTTACGACGATGTGGGTTGGCCGCTAGCCAATTTCCAATAATAGTCTCTGTTTTACCATAGGTATCTGCTGACGGCGGCACTGCATACATTTCAGCCGTATCAATAAAGTTCACGCCCTGTGATAACGCGTATTCGATTTGTTGATTGGCGTCTTGCTGGTTATTCTGAAAACCCCACGTCATACTGCCTAAACAGACTCGGGACACAGACAAACCGCTACTACCTAGTGTTGAAAATTGCATTATCATCCTTATGCTGCTTCGTTTTCATCATTATACGTCTGCTAATACCATTAATCGACCCAACAGCGAATAAATAATGTCGGACTACGGGCTGCCTTGTTAGCGGTAACTTTATAAAATAGTTAATGATATCACTTTGTCTTTTAGTATCAATGATTTACGCATTTAAAACAAGGTAATAACAACCGGTTTGTCAATGGGCATTGATCTGACCAGACGTTTTAGATCTATATTATTTGAAGTGCTGCACATAAACGTGAAACCTTGTCGCATTATTTTATTATTACATTATGAGTACCTAGTTATTAATACTTTTGAGTGTTCTAATGATTTTATAAGGTGATTGATGACAGTATTAGATCGGAATATTTACATAAGGTTAAGCCGTTAAGACTTCATAGGACTGAAAAATGGAATTATCTCAGGAATCAAATGCGTTAGATGCGTATATGCAACAAGTGAATAAAAAAAGTACGCTGCTGACAAAAGAAGAAGAGTATGAAGTTGCAGTCGCTGTTGGTAAGGGGGATTTACGCGCCAAAAATCGCATGATTGAAGCCAATCTACGTTTAGTGATTAGCGTTGCTAAACGTTACCAGTATAGCGCTATTCCTTTAGTCGATATAATCCAAGAAGGGAACACAGGATTAATTCGTGCTGTTGAAAAATTTGATGCGAATAAAGGCTATCGTTTTTCTACTTATGCTATTTGGTGGATAAAAAATAACATTGAGCGCTGTATCATGAATAGCGCTCGTACCATTCGTATCCCCATTCATGTCGGTAAAATGCACAAAAGTATTGCTAAGGTTGCCAGAGAGCTCGGATTAGATGTTGGCAGTGATAACGATTTGGTTGTGATAGCCAAGGTACTCGAAACCGATGTAGATGAAGTAATGGAAATCATGTCGTATTATTTTAATGAATTGAGTCTAGATAAAGGCATTATTACTGGGAATGATTCGGTTACCACCCTTGCTGATATCATTAAAGACGAATCGGCAAGTACACCGAGTGAAGAGATTGAAGGTGGCAGCACGCGCGATTATCTTTTAGCATTATTAGAAAACTTACCAGAATGTGAACGTCGTGTCGTTGAATTGCGGTTTGGGTTAACAGGCGAGGAGCCGTTGAGCTTGTTAAGAATTGGTGAGCGCTTATCAATTTCTCGTGAAAAAGCGCGGACTATCATTCGCTCGAATCTGAGAAGACTAAAGCCTAGATTATTAGTGAATAGTGTACAGCAACATGATTACATCTCTTAATATCAAATAACAGTAACACTGCGCTGTATCGCTTGCTGGTACGCTATTCGTTGGTAACAGCAAGCACTTTGATTATCTCTTTTTTTCGAGTGAGAGTAGTTGCTGTTTTAATTCTAAGCCATAAGCATAACCCACTAGTTTCTTATTCGCGCCTATCACCCGGTGGCACGGAATAATAATTGGGATAGGATTTTTGTTATTGGCCATACCTACCGCTCTTGATGCATTTGGATTACCTAGTCCCGCTGCAATGTCCTTATAACGGCGTGTCTCACCATACGGTATTTTAGTTAATTGCTGCCACGCATGACGTTGAAATACGGTACCTGTAGGATTCAGTTCTAACTCAAAAGTGTGGCGTTCATTATTGAAGTATTCACGTAGTTGTTGCTTCGCGTTATTAAAAAAAGTACTGGAGTGTTGCCAGTCGGCAGCAATGTTAATTTCTTTGGTATCATTATCAATCAATAGCTGGCTAATGCCTTTTTCATCTCCGACTAAGATGATGAGGTAATCTTGTTCATCTGAAGGGGTTGCTAGTTGGATGGTGAATTTATCGTAATACATAACGGCTTTACAACTTGATCTTATAATTTCGAGGCATAAAGTTTAGTTTAATTTTACAATATTTGTTGTTATCTGGATCAGATAAATTGCACCGTAATCTATCCATATTAAAAATAAGTTATGTGTATTTTTAATTATTAACCTTTAAGGGGTAAGTTAATGTTCTCCTTTTTGTTCTTTTTTTCCTTTAGCAAATATTTCTAATTTGTTTATACGACTAAAGTCGGTAATTTCTTTTCCTGTGCCTCAACCATGAGTATTAATCAATTTATTGCGATCAGTTACTGAAAACAATAAACCACTAAGTATTATAAAGCCTATCTAATATACCTTTTAATAAGGGGGGAGGAATACCCGTTTCATAGGGCGATCTGCTGTATTGGTATTAACCTTTAGACACCTTAATTTTATTATTTAAAAGGAGTTAAATATGAATAACCTGTCGATCAAGGTAAAACTGTCAGGTTTAGCTGGGCTTGTTTCTTTATGTCTTGTTGTCTTATCTATGATTGCACTGAGTTCGTTTAACAACATCGCAATGTTGAATGAAACATTAGTATTAGTGAAAGATAGTGAAGTTGATATGTTGCAGTTACGCCGAAATGAGAAGGATTTTTTAACCCGACTAGATGTTAAGTATCAGACCAAATTTGAGCGTAATTATGAACAGTTAACGGTCCGAATTAATCAATTAAAGCAGAAAATTGAAGGATTAGACTGGGAGAATGGGAAAGACGCGGAACTGGTCAATTTATTACAGTATCTTAAAGATTATCAACATTCATTTTATAATATAGTCGCTATTTATAAAAAAATTGGTTTTACGCATGAAACTGGCTTACGTGGTACGTTAAGGCGTGCTGTACATGATGCAGAATCATTAGTCAGAAAATCAAATCAGTTGCAGTTAACCGCTGATATTCTCATGCTAAGACGTAATGAAAAAGACTTTATGTTACGAAAACTGCAAAAGTATAAACAAAAATTTGAGCGTAATTATTCATTTTTTAATCTACATTTGAAGGCATCAGCACTTGATGTCACCGTGAAACGAGCAATTGAATTGAAAATGACGGATTACCGTCTTAAATTTATGCAGCTTTTTGATGGGTATCAACAGTTTGGTCTAACTCCAGATACAGGATTTCAGGGGGTGATGCGTGACTCAATACATAAAACTGAGGCTATTTATCACCAACTGACTCATGAATTAGAAACGAACATTATCGCGCAAAATAACCGTATTTATAATCAATTATTATTGATAACAATACTGCTTATTATCATCATCGTCTCTGCAGTTCTATCCATCTCTTATTCTATTAATACACGTTTGGACTTATTGAAGTCACACCTTCGTGATGTGGCTATAAAGTCGGGCGATTTATCCGTGTCTTTAAAAATCAGTGGTCGAGATGAAATTACATTGATTTGCAAATACTTTAATCAATTTGTGGATAATTTAAAAAACACATTTAATCAAATACCCATTTTTTCAGAACATTTAGAACAAGCGTCTAAAATTAATGCGGCAGTATCATCTCAGACACATCAATTAGCCGTAACGCAACAAGTGGAGTCAGATCAGTTAGCGGATGCGGTATCTAAGATGGTCTTGGCGACAGAAGATATTACGCACAATATACATGTCGCCGCCAATTCTGCCAAAGAAGCGAATAAATCAGTATTACAAGGTAAAGCGACCATTCACCATGTTAGTCATTCGATTAATGCGCTTGCTGAACAATTACAGTCCTCGGTAGACGTCGCGAATAATCTCGCTGAAAATGGTAATAGCATTAGTATTGTTTTAGATGTTATTCGCGACATTGCCGCGCAGACTAACTTACTTGCACTCAATGCTGCTATAGAAGCCGCTCGCGCAGGCGCTAACGGACGCGGATTTGCTGTGGTCGCGGATGAAGTGAGGACACTAGCACAACGGACTGCTGCGTCGACAGTACAAATCCAAGCGCTCATTGAAAATCTACAAAAAAATGTGTTTAGTACAGTTGATGTCATGCAAAACGGATCTGCGGGTGCATTAAGCACCGCGCAAGATGCGGCTAATTCTATGGAAATACTCGATGATATTAGTGATAACGTACAACAGATATTTGAATTAAATACCAATATCGCACGAGCATCGAAAGAGCAGGGCGTGATGTCGACTAAGATAAATCAGAACATCATGAGCATTAATGCAACGGTACGAGAAACCGCGAAGCAATCCAACGAAACGAGTCAATCAAGCTCAAGGATAAAGAATATTGCCGTTGAGCTGCAAGCGTTAGTCGCGACATACCGGTTTTAGTTGGCTGGAATAAAGGTTTTAGCCAAATTACTAATCGTATCAATATCGGCTTTCAACTCATCCATTTGAGCCACCACGGTGTCGGTATGTTGCCAGTTCTGTTCTGAACCTTGCTTAATATCGATAACGTGGTTGTTGATCTCATTTGATACCATACTTTGCTCTTCAGCTGCCGTGGCAATCTGCATCGATAGGAGTGACAGTTGCTGCATCTTCTCATGAATGATAGCAATGGCTTGATCTGACTGTTCTGCTTTCTCGACACACTGATCGGCATTGTTTTTGTTTTTTTTCATCATAATGAGCCAGTCATTAATTGTTTCTAGCATGGTCGATAAACTAGAATGAATGTGTTCTGCCGTCTCTTGTGTGCGTGATGACAAAGTGCGTACTTCATCTGCTACCACGGCAAAACCACGGCCTTGTTCGCCTGCTCGTGCCGCTTCAATAGCTGCGTTCAATGCCAATAGATTTGTTTGGTCGGCAATCGATTGAATGTCGGTCATCAAACTCCCCACATTTTGCGCTTCGGTATTGAGCTTATCTGCGGCGGTAGATGCTTGTTCCACTTCATTGGCTAGTTGTTTAATTTCAATCGTGGTTGTGTTAATGCCATCTTGGGCCATTTCACACAGTTTAAAGGTGGCGTTAATTTCATCTGATGTTTCGACACTATTACGTACAATTTCATCGGTAGAGGTGAGCATTTGCGACATAGCAGTGCTTACTTCGGTTAATTCTTGTTGTTGATTTACCAAGTTCGTTCTGATTTGCTCTGTCCCGAGTGAGACGGTTTTAATCACGTTTTGCACTGGTTTAGTTGAATCTAAAGTACGTTCTAAAATGGCTTTTATTTTCGTTTTTAAAAGTCCCATATTAAAATCAAAGACGCTGGCGGTCCCTTTACCAAAATACACTTGGCGGCTGACGCTATCAAACGTGGATTGCATACGTTGCGCTTTTTGTGCCATTGGGATGATATCTTGCCAGAATACAAGCATGGGTGTTACTGCTGCAAAAAAGGCAATAACGGAGGCTGCGAGCCCCAAATAGTGGTAGATAAAGACTTGTGAGACAAGACTGATGAAGGTTAACAGGATAAAGCGTTGAGTACGTGTAAACTCAAACAGTAGTCCTTTACCTTGCAAATTTTTGTAGACATTACTTGCTCGGCTTACCATTTGCGGTGTCGCAGGTGTACCGACTTCTTGATGACCAACTATTTTACCGTTTTCAAATTGCGGGGTAATGAAGATATCAAACCAAACATCATTACCTTTGTTTGTTGTTTTACAAATAATCCCCTGCCAAGAGAAACCTTGTGCCAAGGTTTTTCTTATTTCTTCTATCACAGATGGAGGCATAGTTGACGAGTTCAGTTCTCGGCTATTCTTTCCTAATAATACGTCTTGTGTATATCCTAATGCGTCACAATAGTGATTGTTAACATACGTGTATTCACCTTTGTCGTTTACTAATGAAATCAATTGCGCAGCGCTATTAGCCATCAAGTTACCTATTAATGAATACCATGGGATAAAAAACCAAAATAACATTGAACTTACTTAGAGTCATCTTATAGTTACTTTTTATGTGGTTATTGTCGACGATGGATGCATATTATGCAGGTATTCGTGATGTAAAAACAAAAACCGAAGGGGTCACCTCGGTTTGATGGTATTCATTCATGATTAGCATTTCCAACATTTGCCATTATTAGGGTGGTTATACCAAGATGGAGTATTCACGCCACTGCTTTCAACCCAACCTCGGAACTGAGGATAAGCGGATAATATATCAATATACTCTAATGGATGACGCCATGATGTTGTGACGTTAAGTGCCCAAGGGTGACCCGCGGCCGTTCGGTAGTAAGTATGCGTTCCTGCATTCGAATCATCATCACCTGTACCGAGTAAAGTGAGGTCAGCTAAATCGGACGGTTCTTTATTCGCGAGGTGGATTTCTTTACCGCGTTCGCTGACACGATAGATAAACGGATTGAACGGTGCACTGCCGAGTGTTGTTACATCAACAGGATCTGTAAACACCATCTTAAATACGAGTGGCACCTGTGGTCGATCATCCCCATCTTGACTGTTGTAAAATGGATAAGCGCCTGCGGGTAATACAGCAAAAATATTGTCGATGAGCACTATCACGACTTCTCCAGTATGACCTGCTTCAGGTGTCAGCGTGCTGCCATTGCCATCTATTATCATCGTCGCGCTTTCTATATTAACTGAATCTGTTCCCGGGAAACTAATCGCGAATGCATTCGCATACATCGCACCACGCGCCACCGCGTTACCTGTCATCGAGACCTCTTTTACTTCGCCTGCAGCATTCGTAATTCTATTGAATGTGTGTAGAAGTACAAAGTCATTAAGATCGTAATCCCCTTTGTCTGGCCATAGGTCTTCAAACACCAATGTGGATTGTGCTGAGAAATTATTAAAGGCTCGTTCTGGATCGCTTGGGTAATCATCTGTTGTATCTGGTACCCCATCTTCATCACAGTCGATACCTATATCTACCCAAGTCACAATCGCTTGCTCACTCATTAAACCATTTGAATCGGTAGCGGTGACTTGCACGCGCCACGTTTCACCTGCGGCTGTTTGACTGGTTAATACGGTATTACCTTGATGATCTGTTTTACCTGCCACGTCATCATCGACTACGTTGCCTTGACCTATATCCACAAACCAACGGTATGAATAGGTTACGCTATCTCCATCTGGATCGGACGGTGTCGGACCTGTTACATTAACCACCAAATTATCTGTAGCTTGGGTACAAGTACTTGGTGTCATTGATAGCGTTGGTTGTGATGGTGGGCTGTTGTTCGTTTCTATATAGGTGATGGTTAATAAACTGTAATCAAGAATTGTTACCCAGCCATAGTTATTCATATCAACATCGATGAAGGTATTGATTAAACCATCATCCGTGATCGAGGAGATCGGAATATCAAACGTTGTCTCTGACCATGTGTTATTTGAACCTTGCAATAAACCTGGGTTCAAATCGATGCCATCAATACTGACGCCATCATACTCACCGGTTGCACCATGAAATATTTCTGAATCAATATCATAACTACGTATCCATAACGTCGCACTTTGGATCTGAACTAAGGGGTTAGTGATAATAACGGCGAAACTGTGTTGCCAACCAAAATCCTGTGATGCGTTGGTGTAATAATTAAAGCCCCCATTTTGTGGGCCAATACCCGAAGGCGTATAATGTGGTGCAGTACTCGATACATCAATTTTTTGTGTGTAGGTGAATGAACCATAACCATGATCGACAGTATTTTCTGTTGTGGCTAAGGCCAAGGCTGAATTTGTTACTACAGAACTGGATAGTGCAAGTAGGGCAAGGTAACAGAGTTTATTGAATTTAAATGTATGCATACCTCTACCTACTTTATAATAAATCAGAATCAATAACCACATCACAACCCAGAACTTGTGTCGCTGTTATTTGTTCTTTGTATAGAGTATTGATACAAATTAAATCAAGTAATTGGCTTTTTACTGTGATGCCTAGCCATGAATTCACAAGTGTGAGTAACACTTCCACTTCACCTTTATCAGTGGTCATTGCCTTTAAAAATGGCGTTGTATTTGTTTTGTTATTTTCATTCAGACTGTAGATTTCGATATAATATTTACCGGTAAGTGCAAGAGGAGCGCCGTTTAACTGGGTTATATTACTCACATGTTTAAAGGTAACGACTTTTGTACTTTGCATCTCCCAGTTGAAGTCTGTTGGTACTATGGTGTCAGGAAATATGATTGGTATAGATGCGGTGTTCGTATTGATCCCATTTTCTCCTGAGCCATTTGTGTTACCTGCAGGGCTAGAGTCACCATCACCACAACCTGCGACTAATATAGATGTCATAAAAAATACAAGAAGAGTGTCCTTCATAATGTACACCTTATTTCATGATTATCAGTTAAAGCAAAACTCAAGGCTTTATCAATAATAAATAAGGATTAGGTTTACCTTGAATTTTATAAGGATACTTGCAAGTGGGATACCACTTATTAATTTGTGTATAAACAATGGCGTGTGGTTTTATTAAAATTTTTTGGTGTATTGCCTCGCATTTTGCAATGCAAATTAGGAGTGAAGATTGGGTTAATGGTAAAAAAGCCTAGGGGCTAACCTAGGCTTGACGTGTGTCGATCAATTATAAGTTATCAGCATTTCCAACAATACGTATTGTTAGGGACATTATACCAAGTCGGGTTCGTTACACCGCCACTTTCTGCCCATACTTGTATTTGTGGATAAGCAAGTAATACATCGATATATTCATATGGGTGACTCCATGCCGAAGGAACGAGGAGTGCCCAAGGATGACCATCTGTTGTTTGATAGTAAGTCGCCGACCCAACATCTGAAGCATCATCACCTGTACCAAGTAACGCGAGATTGGCTAAATCAGTTGGCGTTTTATTCATCAGATGAATTTCTTTACCACGTTCACCAACACGATAGATGAATGCGTTGTATGGTGCATCGCCAAGAGCCGCGACAGTAACTGGCGTCGTAAATACAGCATTGAACGCGAGTGATATGAACGGTCTGTCATCGCCATTTTGGGTGTTGTAGTAAAGAAACGCGCCAGCCGGTAATACATCGAACACATTGTCGATCAGTACCATCACCGCTTCACCAGTATGGCCAGCTTCAGGTGTTAGAGCGCTTGTGCTACCGTCAATGGTCACAGTCGAACTTTCAATATTCGATCCTTCAGTGCCAGGCAAACTAATCGCAAATGCATTCGCATAACTTGCACCACGAGCAACTGCTGAGCCTACCATCTCAATTTCTTTTATATTACCATCCGCATTTGTGATTTTATTGAATGTATGGGTAAGCACAAAGTCATTGAAGTCATAATCACCTTTATCAGGCCATAGATCTTCATACGCTAACGTTCCTTCAGGGTAATAATTATTAAAGGCGCGTTCTGAATCGTCAGGGTAGTCATCATAGATATCATCGACACCATCGCCGTCACAATCGGTACTAATCGAGATCCATGTCGAGAATTCAGGGTCACTCATTAGACCGTTTGAATCAACAGCGGTAACTTGAGCACGCCATGTTTCTCCGTCGACAGTCTGACTTGATAATACAGTGTCACCTTGGTGATCTGTTTTACCTGCAACTTCATCATCAACTACACTACCTTGACCGATATCCACAAACCAACGATATAAGTAGCTTACGGTATCGCCATCAGGATCTGTTGGTGTCGGACCTGTTACTGAAACAACCAGATCACTCGCAGTTGTAGCGTCGCAACTCGATGGCGACATTGATAATTCTGGTTTGAATGGTGGACTATTAGTGGTTTCCATATAGGTGATCGTGAGTAAACTGTAATCAAGTTTTGTTACCCACTGCCCAGCAGTGTTCATATCAATATCGATAAATGTATTGATTAATCCATCATCCGTAATAGAGGAAATAGGTACATCAAATGGGGTTTCAGACCACGTCCCATCTGTACCTTGTAATATGCCTGGGTTTAAGTCGACCCCATCAACACTGATACCATCATATTCACCGGCAAGACCATGAAAGGCTTCTGAGTCAACATCATAGGCACGAATGAGTAATGTCGCAGTTTGAATTTGTACTAAGGGATTGCTTATTACGTCTGCAAAACTGTGTTGCCAACCGAAATCTTGGTTATGCCAAGAATAAATGTTAAAACCACCAGATGCTGGAGGGGTATAATGGGGTGCTGTACTGGAGACATCAATTTTTTGTGTATAGGTGAACGTACCATCACCATGATCAACAGTGCCTTCTTCTGTCGCCGCGGCTAATACAGATGTTGATAATACTGAGCTTGATAATGCAAATAGACCAAGACAACAGAGCTTATTTAATTTAAATTTATGCATACCGATATCTACCTTTATAATAAGTCAGAATCAAGAACAACGTCACAACCAAGCGCTTGTGTTGCTGTTATTTGTTCTTTGTATAATGTATTGATGCAAACGGAATCGTCGAGTTGAGTCTTCACCGTGATGCCTTTCCATGAATTTAAAAGCGTTAGCAATAGTTTTGCTTCCCCTTGTCTGTTGGTCATGGCTTTTAAGAAGGGCGTTGTACTGGTCGTGTTGTTTTCATCAATACTGTAGATTTCGATATAATGTTTTCCAGAAACATTAAGTGGAACACCAGCAAATTGGCTAATGTTACTGACGTGCTTAAAGTTAACGAATTCTGAATTTCGCATCTCCCAGTTAAATCCAGCTGGTACTATTGTGTCTGAAAAAATGGCGGGTGTAGCCGCTGCACTACTGGTGTTCCCATTGGCTTCAGTGTTATTCGCGTTACCTCCAGGGCTTGAGTCATCACCGCCACAACCGGCGAACAATATGGATGTCATAAACAGTACAAGAGGAGTTTTCTTCATAGCTTACACCTTAATTTTATTAAGTTTCGTAAATTAAAATCCAAGAATTTATAAGCAACCAACTAGTATTACGGTTACCTCGAATCTTGTAAGTGATATTGCAAATGAAGTGCCATCTTTATATGTTTTAATAAACAATGGATTAAGGTTTTGATAGGGAGGGGAACGTGATTTATTCGCATTTTGCAGTGCAAATTAGGGATTAGGCACTAAGCGGGTAGTTAAAAAGCCTAGGGGTTAACCTAGGCTTGACGTGTGTCGATCAATTATAAATTATAAATTATCAATTATAAGTTATCAGCATTTCCAACAATACGTATTGTTAGGGACATTATACCAAGTCGGGTTCGTTACACCGCCACTTTCTGCCCATACCTGCATTTGTGGATAAGCAAGTAATACATCGATATATTCATATGGGTGACTCCATGCTGAAGGAACGAGGAGTGCCCAAGGATGACCATCTGTTGTTTGATAGTAAGTACTCGTACCAACATCTGAAACATCATCACCTGTACCAAGTAACGCGAGATTGGCTAAATCAGTTGGCGTTTTATCCATCAGATGAATTTCTCTACCTCGTTCACCAACACGATAGATGAATGCGTTGTATGGTGCGTCGCCAAGAGCCGCGACAGTAACTGGCGTCGTAAATACAGCATTGAACGCGAGTGATATGAACGGACTGTCATCGCCATTTTGGGTGTTGTAGTAAAGAAACGCGCCAGACGGTAATACATCGAACACATTGTCGATCAATACCATCACCGCTTCACCAGTATGTCCAGCTTCAGGTGTTAGAGCGCTTGCGCTACCGTCAATGGTCACACTCGAACTTTCAATATTAGATCCTTCAGTGCCAGGTAAACTAATCGCAAATGCATTTGCATAACTCGCACCACGAGCAACTGCTGAGCCTACCATCTCAATTTCTTTTATATTACCATCCGCATTTGTGATTTTATTGAATGTATGACGAAGCACAAAATCATTGAAGTCATAATCACCTTTATCAGGCCATAGATCTTCATACGCTAATGTTCCTTCAGGGTAATAATTATTAAAGGCGCGTTCTGGATCTTCAGGGTAATCATCATAGATATCATCGACACCATCGCCGTCACAATCGGTACTAATCGAGATCCATGTCGAGAACTCAGGATCACTCGCTAGGCCGTTTGAATCAACAGCGGTAACTTGCGCACGCCATGTTTCTCCGTCTACAGTCTGACTTGATAGTACAGTGTCACCTTGGTGATCAGTCTTACCTGCAACTTCATCATCAACGACACTACCTTGACCGATATCTACAAACCAACGATATAAGTAGCTTACGGTATCGCCATCAGGATCTGTTGGTGTTGGACCTGTTACAGAAACAACCAGATCACTCGCAGTTGTAGCGTCGCAACTCGATGGCGACATTGATAATTCTGGTTTGAATGGAGGACTATTCGTTGTCTCCATATAAGTAATCGTGAGTAAACTGTAATCAAGCGTTGTCATCCAGCCATTAACACCTGGGCCGAAATTCATATTAATATCGACGAAAGTATTGATGAAACTATCATCCGTAATTGATGAGATGGGAACGTCGAACGAGGTTTCAGACCATGTGTCATTTGCGCCTTGTAATAGACCCGGGTTTAAATCAACGCCATCCACACTGATTCCATCATATTCACCCGCGGTTCCCCAAGATGCTTCTGAATCAATATCGAAGCCACGTATTAATAATGTTGCAGTTTGGATTTGAATTAAAGGATTGGTTAAAATGTCAGGGAAGGAGTGTTGCCAACCGTAATCTTCGTTATAGCCACTGTAAATATTAAAACCACCAGATGCTGGAGGGGTATAATGGGGTGCTGTACTGGATACATTAATTTTTTGTGTATAGGTAAATGTACCATCACCATTGTTGACAGTGCCTTCTGTTGTCGCCGCGGCTAATACAGATGTTGATAATACTGAGCTTGATAATGCAAATAGACCAAGACAACAGAGCTTATTTAATTTAAATGTGTGCATATCTATATCTATCCTTATTATAAGTCTGAACCAATAATAACGTCACAACCAAGCGCTTGTGTTGCTGTTATTTGTTCTTTGTGTAGTGTATTGATACAAACAGAATCTTTTAAATGAGTCTTCACTGTTATGCCGCTCCATGAATTTAAAAGCGTTAGCAATACTTCTGCTTCGCCGTGTCTGTTGGTCAGGGCTTTTAAGAATGGGGTGGCACTCGTCTCGTTGTTTTCATCGATACTGTAGATTTCGATATAATGTTTGCCAGGGACAGCAATAGGTAAGTTACCAATTTGGCTAATATTACTGACGTGTTTAAAGTTAACCGTTTCTGCGTTTTGCATCTCCCAATTGAATCCAGCTGGTATTATTGTGTCTGAAAAAATGGCGGGTGTAGCAGCGGCACTACTGTTGCTCCCATTGGCTTCAGTGTTATTCGCGTTACCTCCAGGGCTTGAGTCATCACCGCCACAACCGGCGAGCAATATAGATGTCATAAACAGTACAAGAGGAATTTTCTTCATAGCTTACACCTTAATTTTATTAAGTTTTGTAAATTAAAATCCAAGCATTTATAAGCAACAAACTAGTATTACGGTTACTCGAATCTTGTAAGGGGTATTGCAAATGAAGTGCCATATTTATATCTGTTAATAAACAATATATTAAGGTTTTTATAGGGAGGGGATCGTGATTGATTCGCACTTTGCAATGCGATATGTGACGCATAATATAATGAAATACTAGTATTTAGCAGGTTTTTAAATTATTCATGGTGATGATAGTGGACTTAAAATCTGGGATTTTTTTAATTTATTCGAATCTATTATTTAACGAATGTGAACCAATAGCATCGCAATGATGATGCCATTGGTTCGTATTAACTATGGTTATCTATACGCGAACTGTACTCTTAGCCCCCTACACTTTGTGGAAGTAGTGCGGGGTCTATGTATTTTAATATATTCAATGGATTATCTATATTTTCAATATTATCTCGTTCTAAATCAGAATTAAGATCTAAAAGTAAGAAATCAGGGTTATCAACGCTAATTGCACGACCATCTTGCGCTAGAAATGTCCCAATTTCAAAGTTGAGTTCTACTGCTGGACAAGCAGCATTCGTCCCCAACATGCATAACATACTGGGCATTGGCATCATAGCCGTCGTGTGAGTTGCACTCGAGTTGAAACGAGCGATAATGTTTAAATCTTTATCGTCGTCTGGAATGCTTTCTTTCAGACTATCTAAATGTAGCGCTGTTGCGAGTGGCTCTGTACCACCTAACGCACTGTATTTGGACGTTTGATTCGGCACGACTTGATCACCTGCTGCTTCCATTAAATAAACAGGGCCAGTTACTTTTGCTGATAGCGAAAGTGGATCTACTGTGTCCATAACGGTTTGAGCTGCATAGGAGAACTGAGAGAACATTGTTTCCATTTCTGATATGAGAGGTTCTCCAAGGTTCGCGGTATACTCATCTAGACATGTTTTAATATCGACGAAACCTGATTTGTCACCACAAAGGGCCTTATAATTCGCATAATCACTGTATTTTCCTTCAGAGGCGAGTAATATGCCATGCTTGACTACAGGGCCTAATGTTTCAGATTCGAGTAAAACGGATGCAATATTGCCACCCGGATTAGCGAATGCTCCGGCGGTAAACTTGAATAAACGGTCATTCAACGCTTTATCATTTATAACGGCTTGATTAGCAATGCTATAGCTAGAAATACCTGATATTGCCCCCATAGAATGGCCATAGTAACTAATCTTATCTTGATCAAGCTTCTTAAGAACCTCACCCGCGATATTATCTTGCGACATTCCCGAACTCAGTGCGACACGTAAACCGATAGTGTCGATAATACTTTGGCGCAGATTATCCCGACCAACAGTTAAGTGCGCTAGATTCATAAACACATCGGGAGTGGCACTATTGGTTACAATATCATGATTTCCTTTTGCTCCATCTGGATCTTCTAAGCCTCGTTCACCATGCAGATAGGTATCGATGGCCACGATAGCAGTTCTATTGGTTTTATACTCGATCAGCTGCTCCATTGTCGGAACGAATAAGTAAGCAAGCTCTTTTAGACCTGTGATTCCATGTTGAAAAACAGTGATCTTGCTCAGTTCGCTTTGGGAAGATTTATCGCTTGGGGCAAAAAATATAATAGGGACGTCTTGGACGGACTTAATTTTCGGGATCGGACTATATTTGGTGATGAGTCTTTCTTCATCTAGCAGCTTACCATTAGTAAGCGTTATTTCTTGTCCACTCAATTTAATCAGTTCATTAATGTCTAGATTAAACAGTTTCTGAGTATCAATGTTAAGTTCACTCAGTTTATTTGTCACTGCTTGTTTGTCTGCTTCTGAAAACTCAGAACCCGGTGAGAGTACACGTTTTATTTTTGCCACACTTGGAGTGGCACTTTGCCAAGGGGTTGTACTCCACAAATCATCTTTGACTTCCGTCGTAGAAAAAATAGGGAGGGTCACCGTTCCGTGATAAACATCTATTTTATTGTCAACATCAGCGCCTCCAAGAAACGAGAGGAACATTGTTGTACACTGTTCAATATCAGTGATGCCGAAAGTAGTACATATCGAAGGATCGGCTATTAGCATACTCTTTATCATTTCACGCGCAACAGGGTCCGTTTTAAAAGCCTCTTCATAATAACCCGCTACTTTTTCATCTAGTGTGATTTTATACAAATCATCGAGTGCTGCGTTGTTTGGGTTGGCACTATCATGCCAAATATCAGCAAAATTTAAGCTCTCTGAAGGGTCTAACACTTTAGCTATGACAGCTTTAGTCGCCGTTAGCGACGCACCGATAGATTCAGTCGTAAACCAGCTAGCATAAATAATTGTATCTGGGTTAACTTTATGTGCTTTGAATCTAGCTTCTATGCGATTAGTTAGGGTGTTCGCTGCGCCTAACTCTGGACTTGGAGGCGTACTTGATGACTTTAAATAAGCGTAGGACAGCGTCATTCCCACGGGTTGACCTTTATTATCTTTCAGCTCGCTAGTAAGAGCGTACATATAATTACTTGCTGCTAGTAGCGGTTTCAATAGTTTAATTGTCAGGCTAAAGTCTTCAATTTCAACGGAATAATCCTCACCATAAACAAGCATATTCTCAAGACGTTTATGACTCTGAGATTCAGCTGTTGGGTCGTTAGTGATCATAATCTTGAAAACGTTGCTGAGATCTTGAGTTTTATCTAATGGCTCACCGGTAAAGCTGATCGTGATTGGTTGAGAAATACTCCAACCATCATTTTTCCCCATCGCCACGGCAGGATCTGTCTGATCGTTTGGATCCGTTGCGGTCTTTTCGCTATCGATTGTGCCATCGAAAGGGTCCATCGCAATGAAGCTTGGCGTAATCACAACTGGTATTTCTGAAAGTAAGTCAAAATTTATCTTGGTTTCGGCTTCCAAACTTTTATCAATAACGCTGTCATGACTTGGATTTCCGGTTGTTTTCTTATCACCACAGGCGGTTAAAGAAAAGCAAGCTGCAATAATTATCGCTAATAAGCTTTTATTCATTTTATTTATTCCTTTATATTATGGAACCAGTGGTGATTAAAATTTGTAGTTAACTTGAACTGCTGCCAGTAAAGCATCACCTGTAGAAGTAAACGCGTGTGTTGTTCCTGGCTGAGGATTACTTGGTGATGTTTCTTCTTCAAAACTTGATTTGGCACTTTGTAAATAAGTGATCCCTAAATCAAAAGAGAGGTTGTCGCTATAGGTATAACTTGTTCCTGCTGAGTACCAGTAACGATCTGAGTCTGGGATGCTAAGAGTCGATTGACCTGCGCGTTGGTCATACGCTAGGCCTGCACGTAACATCCATTTCGGGCTGACTGTATATGTTGCGCCAACGGCAAATCGGAATGTGTCGTTATAATCTTCATCTTTGGTAAAGCAGCTCCCTGCGACGCCACCTGCATGACATTGAGCACTGGTTGCATCAAGGCTTTCAAACTGACTGTATTGTGTCCACTGCACGCTGTAGTGCACAGCCCATAGCGGGTTCAGCTGATGAAAACCAGAGAACTCGGCAATAGCGGGAAGAACAACAGGCAGTTTTCCCTGAACTGCAACACCTTTGTTGCTATTTCCTGTAATCGAGCCGGTATAATCTGTAAAATCACCTTTAAAATCCATATCAACCTGTGAACGGTAGCTTAAACCGAAGCGGTTATTTTCATCGATTTCATACAAGGTACCAATGTTCCATCCCCAACTGTAGGTGTCACCTTCCATCTTCATTATTAACGTATCGGGTGTGATATTTCCTCCCCAGCGACGACTTAGTTCTGCGGTGCCATAAACAAGGCTAACACCCGCTCCGATACTGAGTTGATCATTCACTTTATACGCGAGATTAGGGTTAATGTTAAAAGTTGCTAATGAGGTTTTTCCGGCAGCAAGACCAGCATTAAAATCTACGGGATAATCAGTTCCGACACCATAGTTGGAAAATAATCCTAAACCGACAGCAAATTTTTCATTGATTGGTTGAATGTAATATGCAGCCGGAACATAAGCGCTCGGTGCGATATTATTCGCTTTCTGATCGAAAGTTTCGTCGTTAACATCGATGGAAGGCATGATAGCGGTGAAACTACCCGAAACCTCGGCCCGATCAAATCGAGTCATCGCTGCTGGGTTATTCGCGAGCACTGCTGCTGTGTCTGCAATCGCGGCTTCTCCGGCAAACGCACGGCCGAGACCAGCCCCTGAATGTTCTGAGACCTGAAACCCAGCACCGTAAGAATTGATTGAAGTTATTGACGCAATAATAACGAAAAGGTTTGATTTAATTTTAATAGACATACCATTGTCCCTATTTTTATATAATTTCTAATTAGCACCAAACTTCAGTCAGATTAATTTGACGTTGGGGTTTTGGTGCTGTTTAAATATTTTAACGGCTGAAAGATGTATATATTTATACTCTTCAGATTACTCATTCACGTAAAAACATTAGGATTAATATTGGCTATCTGTTGGGCATCCTTTCCAAGGTAATATCTCTATTTTATTTAATCCTTCTACAGCGCTAGATGTATCGGATGACCTTCGTCATCTATCTGCTAAATTAAAGCTAATTTTTGAAATCCTTATCAAATGCGTATTAGAATCTAATTATTTAGTATTACCTCGTAAAGGTATTTTTATATAAGTTGCTTTTTTTAACTGTGTTTTATAAAAAACTTGGTTGTTTAAACTATGATGAGGGATGCTAGTGGAAGATTGGGTTGTTGATTATAACTTGTTGTTTTGTAGTGGTTAACGTGGTTTTTGTAAAATTGGGTAAGCTCGACGTCGGATGAGTTTGCAAATATTGAAAAATAATTCTAATACGAAAATCAATACGTGGAGCCAAAGCTCTAATAAACGGCTGTTTTTTTAGTCTTTATAACCACCTGTTATATATGCAGGAATATCCATATTTATTTCATCTGTTTCTTTAGTGGTATATGTTTTTATTTAAAGTGAAAATTAAGCATAATAATGGAAGGGGACGTGAAATAATGCCTACAATAAATAATACTTAATTTATTTGTTATTAAAATTAATGAAATTATCTAGTCCAATGTTTAATTTAAATATAATGCGAATGAGACTTAGTTTTATTATTGTCTATGATGATGGGGCTATTTTCGTTAGTTAATAGGTGTGAAATATACTCATTTCACCTCAAAAAATTCATCATTGAATCGTACCTACCGTAGTCCTCGATGTGGCTAATTGAAAACGTCAAAGGCATTGAGTAACAATACGCAAATACCAAATAAGTTATGACTCTATAAAGAGTCAATTTCACCGCTATTATTTTCTAAGTCAATTTGTAGTTCTTACCCAACAGCCAATTTCGCAGTTTCATGCCATAAATAAGCTGGCATTTCATGAGCTAACTTCCAAGTAATACTCATTGGCTGGCTGCCTTCGTATTTTACAAAGTCCACCGGACCAAAGTTAACAAATCCCATAGTTCGGCCATTTTCATCTTTGGCTTGCTCTCTTACAAACAGTAAGACGGTTTTATTGGTTTGTTTTTGTTGAATATAACTAAGCCCTTTACCTGATGTAGGCTTAGCGCTGTTTTGTGTTTGCCAATGGAACAAACTTGGGCTGATCGCATAATCATGATACATGGTAGTCGGAGAAAACTGCGTTTCACATTTGTTCAAGGTCACGAACAATAGCTCGGTATTCATATCTGCAATATTTAATACACCTTCACGACTCGATGATTTTTTATTAAAACGGCTATCGCCAAATGCAACTAGGATATGTTCTTTTGGATAACGTACATGCATCTTAATTGGAGACGATAGAATGTTCAAATTGTGCATGTTCGGCATCGTAAATTCATTGATATCTAAGCGCTCAATCAGTAACGAAATAACCTCGCTCAGTTCATTTTGTAAAAGTGGATGTCGTAATGTTTGTAGACTTTGTGATAATGATTTAAAGCCTAATTTTGGACCTGCTTTATCCCAAAAGTCATAGTGACACATAAGGGCAAACAATTGTGTTTGTTTATTATTTATCTCATCGTTGTTAATGGCAAAGTTGTTAATGGCAAAGTTGTTCTGGCATAACTTAAGTAAAAAACGTAAGTAAGAGATTGAAGTACATATTAGTAGTCGATTATTGATCGCACGATAGTAAGCACTGGCTAAGTCATCAGTTAAATCGGGTACTACTGTGGATTGACATTGTGCGACTAATCGAGACCAACCACCACATTTACCTAGTTTTATTTTATAGATATCTTCGACGGTAAAATTTGGATTAATATATAAAAAATTAGTAAGAGTTAATGGCAGACTAGTTATATGCGGATAATTATTAATTAAGTTTATTAGTCTACTTTTATTGAGCGTTGCCTTGTTAATATTTTTCAAAATCATTGCTTGAGTTTTTTCTTGTAACTCAATACGGCAACCGATGGGTAAATGTGGGAATCCTTGCTTAATTTCCTTGTCGATAGACTGATTTGTTTTACCAACTAAGGCTCTAAACTTCTGCGAAAAATCATATTCAGGGCGTGAATTTCCAACAAAATCGAGTATGGTGCAACATTCTTTACCTTCAGTAAGTCGTAAACCTCGTCCTAGTTGTTGCAAGAAAATAGTTAGACTTTCTGTTGGGCGTAAGAATAATAAGGTATCTAATTCGGGGATATCGACGCCTTCATTAAACATATCGACGACAAATAACACATTAATTTGTTTTGATTTAAGACGTTGTTGTTGTATTTCTCGTTCAGCGCTGTTGTCACTGGTTAATATGTCGCAAGCAATACCTTTCAGGGTGAATTTTTGCGCCATAAATGCGGCATGTTCTTTACTGACGCAAAATGCCAATGCCCGCATTTGATTAATATCCGTAACTATCTCGGTCAGACTTTGCAAGATCCGCATTACTCGGTGGTCGTTATACGTATATAAATGCGTTAACTCTGCTACATCGTAACGGCCTCGTGACCACGGAATCGAGGTTAAGTCAGTGTCATCATCGATAGCAAAGTACTGAAATGGGGAAAGGTGGCGTTGATTTATTGCTTCTGGTAAGCGGATTTCTGCCGCGATGACATTGCAAAAATCGGTTAAGATATCTTCGCCATCATGGCGTTCAGGTGTTGCTGTTAGGCCGAGTAAAATCTGAGGGGTAAAATGCGTTAATACGCTTCTGTAGCTAGCGGCAGTGATGTGATGAACTTCATCAATGACAATATAATCGAAGTAGTCTTGACTCAGTTGCAGTGTGTCGATTTGATTATTTAGGCTTTGAATCGAGACAAACAAGTGTTGGTATTTACTGGGTTTGTTTTTACCAACCCAGAGCTCACCAAAAGTACTGTTTTTAAGTACGCCACGATATGCACCTTGTGCTTGTTTTAAGATCTCTTCTCGGTGCGCAATGAACATAAATTTGGCACTGGGATTAGCTTGATAGAAACGCGCAAAATCAAAGGCTGAAATAATGGTTTTACCTGTCCCTGTCGCTGCAACAACCAAATTTCGATAGCGTTGGTGTAATTCTCGCTCAGCTTGTAATTTAGCTAAAATAGCTTGCTGGTGGGAGTAGGGCTTAATATCGAAATAATATTGTGTGCTATTAGAGTCAAAGCTACCTTTGGCTTCTCGTAATGCTTTCGTTAGCTTTTCTCGGCTTTCTGCTTTACCGTCAAATGATTCAAAGTCGGGCGATTCCCAGTAGGTTTCAAAGGTACTTACCGATTTATCAATAATATGGGGTATTTCTTGAGACGTTATTTTAAGGTTCCATTCTAAACCACTGGTTAACGCTGAATGCGATAAGTTAGACGAACCGATATAACCAGTATGGAATCCGGTATCGCGTAGGAATAAATAAGACTTCGCGTGTAACCGTTCACGGTTTATATTGTAACTGAGTTTTACTTCGGTATTTGGCAGTGCTGCTAAAAACTCAATTGCTTTCGCATCTGTGGCACCCATATAAGACGTTGTGATTACCTTTAGTTGCTTGCCACTACGAGCAAATTCTTCAAGTTCTTTTTTAAATATACGAATACCACTCCATTTGATAAAAGAAACTAGCCAATAAATTTTGTCAGAAGATTTAATTTCACGCTGTAATTCATTATCAATAGAAGGTTCTGCATTGCTACCGCTGAAGAGCTCACTTTGGCTAAGTCCAGTTAATGGCATTATTGATTCAACATATTTAGGTAAATCAGCGGAAATAGGATTAGTTTTATCAAATAGAGCAGTCAGGATCCTGCCTTGACTATCAAGGAGGTTATCAGAGATTAGTTCTGGATCTTGAATATGGTCGCTTAACCAATGAATAATGGTATTGGCTAATTCAATCTGTTTAGAGATGCGAACATTACTTTGTGGTACAGAATCCATTACAGTTTCGATCAATCTTGTGAGGAAGCGTGATAACCAAGTGGTGGCTTCACCAGCCTCAAGTTGGCGTTCGCCTACATAGAATGAATCTCGATTAAGGTTTTGCCCTATTAACTGAGTAATGAGTTGCTCGTAGATACCGGTTTGATTCATGATAAGCCTATGTGTGAAAATCGTGTCTGACATATATTTCGCTATAATATCAGATGCTAACAAGAGAAAACATATAGCTTATGGTATTGTGGTTATTAGCAATTTTTATCTTCAATCAATTGGACTAAGCTTTTTATACGGTGGATACATGGACTTTTATTTTTTCGTTAATTTATTTATTAATGCATTATCCCAATTCTGGTTTGTTATTCCTCTTGTATTGTTAACGAGTTTACTGCGCTCTCCTACGATTAAAGGATTTATCGGAGAGTGGTATGTAAATAAAAAATTAGTAAGCGCACTTGATAATCAGCAGTATAAGTTATTTAAAAATGTAACTTTACCTACAGAAGATGGTACAACCCAGATAGATCATATTTTGCTTTCTCCTTTTGGACTGTTTGTTATCGAAACAAAAAATATGCAAGGATGGATTTTTGGTTCAGAACGGCAGGCTAAATGGACTCAGCAGATATACAAGCATAAAACATCTTTTCAAAATCCACTGCGACAGAATTATAAACATACCGAAACATTACGAGAGCTACTAGCACTACCGAAAGAGGCGGTTCATTCTGTTGTTATTTTTACTGCGCGGGCAGAGTTTAAAACGGTAATGCCTGCTAATGTCGGATACATTAATCAGGCAATCAAGTTTATTAAAAATCATGAACAGGTATGTTTTACTGAACAGCAGCGTATTGAGCTTGCGCATAAGCTAGCGACTAAAAAATTACAGCCTAGTATTAAGACTCATGTTGCACACATAAAGCATGTGAAAGAGATCATCAAAAACAAAGAACAGACTAATGAAATTACCAACGTTGAATTAGCCGAGTCACTTTGTCCTCGTTGTAATAGCGAATTAGTCCCCAGAAAAAATCGTAAAACAAAAGAAAGCTTTATTGGTTGCAGTAGCTACCCTAAATGTAGATATATGAGCCACTGATTCAGCAAATTCTTCTATTATCTCCCCCCGAATATGGAAATGCTTGTTACTCACAAGTTAGCCCGTATTTTCCACGGGGAAACTGTCAAACTGATGCTTTATTAATTGAGGTAAAGTATTGTCGATATAAAGCGTAGAAACGACTTTTTTCTCATCGACTGTCCAGTACATATGACCATGATTATTCAATGTGACCGAGACTGTATTCACACCTTGCTTAAAATGCGTTGCTGGCAAATGAACGTCTAGTCCATAAACACGCTGTATTTTAATCCCGTTAATATATAAATGAGCGTGACCTTCGATAAAACCCGTTTCTTTATTGCGTGTGGCTGACATTAGCTCCGACATACTCACCACTCCTTCTGGCGGTGGCATTAGCTGGTAGCGTGCGAGTTGCAAATGCAAGTTATATCCAGACATAGCGTCTTTGGTTAATGATAAACTCAGTGCGGGTTTAGGCGCATTACTCGGTGCCGCAATGGGTAAATGAGAATGGTCCATTGTCATCTTCATCATGCTGCTTTGTTTACTTGATTCGGTCTGAGCACTCACGTTATTCGTTATAACGGTTAGCGTAATCAGTGCCAATATAAAATATTTTCTCATCATATTCACCTTTTCTCTGTGGTGAAAGTGGTATTCAGACCCACTTCCACCGCTAATATTATTAACGTCTTGGAGGCGGTGACATTCCACCCGAAGCGCCACACTGGCTTATAGAATTACTCGCGAGTTGGCCTTTAAAATTGGGGCCTATGGTATACGGGAATGCGGGTACAAGCTTACCATTCTGCGCTTGTGTTAACGTGATATGGTAGTGATAGCCTTTACCATCATGAGTATCGTGACCGTTGTTCTGATCAAGCTGAGCACCCTCAACAGTCGCACCTGCATAGTAGTGATCTTCATAGAAGTAACCGTCGGTTGCAGCGAGAGTGTTACCAGATAAAGTCGTTACGTTTTCGCCGATATCCGGGCCGTTCGACACAGCTTTAACGCCTTTGGATACATCATAAGGGTCTACTAATACACAGCTTCGTTCACCTTCGGTATCACAACCGCCTTGGCTGGCATCTGCACCATAATCACGTACTTCCCAACCACTCACTGCCAGTGTGTTTTCACTTTCGTAAGGACCGTAAAGCGGATAACCATCAGCGGCAAACCCATAAATAGGAGAGTGAGCACTGCCATCATCGCCCACTAAATTGGCTAAACAGCGAGTATAGAAGTGATGATGATAATCACCCGCGGCAGCATGACCGCCACAAATATCTACGTCGTATTGTTCTGCTACAGGGGCTAAGGTATACCAAAGGTTGTCACCTTCACTCATGCCATCACCCCAGTTATAAATACTAGTGCCATTGACCATCAGGCCAATTTTCCCCAGTCCTGTTTCGCAACTTTCTTCACCGTCTTCAATGTTAGATGGTTCTACCGGAAAGTAGGCTTGTTTGTCTTGTTGGGTCGGACACCCAGGACCTGGCGGCCAATAACCATCGCCACCTGTCGTCGAGCAGTTTTCTTGGCTGCTGTTATAGCCAATGTCTTCACCAAAGGTAACCACTTGTTCTTCAACCGCAAAGGTACTGCCTGTTAGAAAGTCGGAATTGGCTTTTGGTCGTTGATTCAGTTGTTCAACCATCGCCTCGGTTATCGTTACGTCGTATTTAGGTATCCCTGTTGCTTCAACATAAACATAACCAACATCTAAGTTGTTTTCATCTAGATTTACTATTTCAGCGACTTGTACATTTTCGAGCGTGCTTCCTGTATCGGAATAAATATAATTGGATGTTGTTTCATTGTTCATTATCCAATTTTCAGCTTGGGCTGAGTCAGCGGGAACACTGACATCTGCAGCATCTGTAACCTCAACAGAGTCCCTCGTATCGCCTTCGCCACAAGCGGTCAGCCCTAAAATAGGGAACATAAATAAAGTTATCATCGATTTTTTCATGCGTTCTCCTGCTAACTGTATACTGTTGTTGATGTTTGATAGGTGACAGGTTAGCAAAGCGTAGGTGAATTTTAGGTGAACGCAGCCCTATGAAAGGGGATAACAAGGGCTGCGTAAAGAACTGATTCTAAAAATGAAACGTATGATTAATCATGTTTTGGCTTACTTGGTATTTCGTCCTTAGTGAGAAAACCATCTTTGTTTTTATCTAATCGCTTAAAGTCCTCTTTTAATGGGCCTCTTGCTTCGCTGAACGAGATTTTTCCATCGCCATTTGTGTCCATCATTGTTAATGGAGACTTGTTCATCGGCATGTCAGATGTGGATTCAGTGCTCATGTTTTCTATTGTCATGGCTGTTCGTGCTTGATATTCAGGGCTGGCATTAAACGTCACGCCACCACCACTCACGCAGCGAACCATATTGTTTATGCGGATAGAATCACCTTGAGGGCCTTTACCTTGTGGATATTGGCTCGCATCGCCAACTTTAGGGTCGCTTCGTTGTGACCCCGCGCCGTGTACGTCTAACCATTGGCCATTCATAAAGCCTGTTGCACGGCCAAATGAAACATACGTCGCGTTTTCGCCATCTTTCAGGTTAACGTGTGTTGTGCTACTCCAGTAGTTGGCATAATCTTTTTTGCCACCTTCATTGGTGATCGATGTGCTATTAAATAATGGGTCTATTGCAGCAGACGCAGAGGTGTCTGGAGAGCGCGTGTAATCCACAATCGATTGCAGTTCTTTTACATTTGGTAAGCGCCAATTGTTATTACCTGATACCGATAAGCTTTCACAATAGCCAAGTGCATCGGTAAAGTTCATCGTCGTTGCGCTGTCATTTTGCTGCCATACTAGGCTTGTTGCTTGGTCTACAATCGTGCCGTTGTCAGCTTTGACAAAGTCATTCTTGCCGTAGTCTGGGTTGTCTCGTACAGCAAGTACATAGAAGGTTTTAACACTGCCGTCTGGCATGCTTGTTCCATACCCTTTAATGCGTCCGTCAATAAAGTTAACACCAAAAACAGTGTCATCACCGTGCATGGTTGTTGAAACATATTTGGTGCTGGTGACAAATTGGCTATCAATCAAGCGCTCTCCAGATTTAGTATCACCGGTATTAACCCCAAATATTTCGTGATCAATAAAGGGAATAAGTTGAGATTTACCCGTGTTTAGTTTTATACCACTTGGATCTTGTCCATCAAACAACGTCAGGGAATAAAGCTCCTTAATCGTCGGTAGTCGCCAATCGCTGTAGCCTGCTAGCGTTAGATTTTTAATATAGTTAACAGCTTCTTCGAAGGTGAGCTTATCTTGGGCATTGATTTTACCGTCACCGTTAATATCGGTTGTTTGTGACCACATAAGACCTGTTACCTGATCTGACACTGTGCCGTTGTCGTGCTTTATGTAGCTTGGCTGGTTGCCTTGGTATTGTGCATCCTGACCAAACATCGCTTCTGTTGCTGACGGACATTTTTCTTGGTCTGTAGTACCAAAACATTGTGATTGATTGGTATCGACGATTGCATATGATGGGCTAACTTGCTTGCCACCGATACTCGCAACCGCTGTGTTGATATTGCATAAAGCGGTCACAACCGAAAGGGCGATGAGGGTGAGTTTAGATGCTTTTGACTTGATCATATCGTCTCCAAATATTGCTTAACGTGCGTTGTTGCTGATGAGGCATCCTAACAATCGATAGGTGAAATTTAGGTTAAGACCTCAAAGTCGGGCTATCCAGTAATGATGAAGTTAACAAAATCAGGGTGAACTTTAAGTGAATTTGCGATTTTCCTGTAAGTTATACTAAACCTGATAGGACATTAGGATTCAAATAAAAGGGAGTGCTTAGTGGTTGTACTTGTGGTCGAAGATAATAGCGCGTTAGCTGCCAACATGATTGAGTTTCTAGAAGCGCATGGTTTTGAATGTGATTATGCAGGCAATGGTAATTTAGGCTTGAGCCTGGCAATGAGTCAGCCATTTAACGCCATCGTGCTCGATATTATGTTGCCAGGCAAAGATGGTATGCGTGTCTGTTCGGCGTTAAGAGAAGCGGGTATTAACACGCCGATTCTAATGTTGACCGCAAGGGATACCTTAGATGATAAATTACAAGGCTTCCAAGCTGGCACCGATGATTATTTAGTAAAGCCTTTTGACTTGCCTGAACTGGTTGCACGCCTGCAAGTGCTGACTAAACGTATTAGTAAGTGCGATGTAAAATTGAGTGTGGGTGATTTGGTGATGGATGTTGATTTAAGAAAAGTTACCCGTGCAGGCCAGCTGATTGAGCTAAATAAAGCCTGTTGGCAAATATTAGAAGTGTTATTAAAAACCAGCCCCAAAGTCGTTACCCGTCAACAAATAGAGCACATTATTTGGCCGGATCAATTGCCCGATTCTGATGTGCTTAAATCCCATATATATAAATTACGACAGCTGGTGGATAAGCCATTCGATAAGCCACTGATTCAAACCGTGAGGGGCGTTGGGCTTGTATTAAATGGTGAGCAAGATGAAGCATAGAAATAGCTTAAAATATCAGTTCAAGAAACAGTTAGCGGTCAGCATAGGTTTGCTGGTTATTGTGTTTTCATTCTTACTGTATCAGCTTTTTTTTGTTGCGGTTGGTACCACGATGCACCGGACTATGATGCCGATGGCCAGTCATTATGCTAAGCAGGTTGAGCTAAACCAAAACGTGCCGTTACCTAGGGATGGGGCTTATTCTGTTTTTGTTGGTCGTGGGTCGATTCCCAGCGAAATAGCCAGTTTGTTTGATATTGATGGCATGAAGGACTTTGGTCTTGCAGTGAATGATGGTGATCAACTGGTCAAGTTTTCTCGTCCTGACGCTGTCTATTTTTTGTTTATGCATCCGATAAAAAATACCACAGACAAGCTTTACTTACTTTATAACGACACGCCTCAAAAGGGCTTAACGGGCGTTCCAAAACGAGAGCCGTTATTAAATGTGCCTCTTTCCATTATCGTTATTACTCTGTTAGCTATATTTTTGGTGTATTGGGTAGCGCGGCGTTTAATCAGTAAGGTGTTAAACCCATTGCATGAGCTGTCTGTTATGGCAAAAAGCCTTGATGAGAGTAATCCGGAACTGTCGTTTGCGGTTATGAATGATAAAACTGAAATTGGTGAAGTGGCGAATACATTGCACCAGACAATGGGGCGTATCCATCAATACCATCAAAGAGAAAAGCAGTTTTTGCAAAACGCCAGTCATGAGTTACGCACGCCCATTGCTGTTGTGTCTTCTGCGTTAGATATTATTGATTTAAGAACGGCCCAAGGTAAGACAAATGTTGCTGACCAATACACGCATATTCGACGCGCCAATAAAAATATGGCGGAGATGACCGAAGCGCTGTTATTACTAAGCCGGAAAAGTGGAACGTCAACGCTGCTAGAAACAGTAGACCTTGAGCAATTAGCCACAGTGATTATTGATGAACACAAGTATTTGTTGAAAGGAAAAGACGTTGACGTTGAGCTTGTCGTTGATGACAGCCCATCACGTGAACTACCTGTGTCACTGTGTCGAATTGTGTTGAGTAACCTGATACGTAATGCATTTGAGCATACTTTATCAGGTATAGTGCGGGTGCAGCTTTCGGGTCTTATTGTGTCAATTACGAATACGAGTGCTGGTTTAGCTGACTATGAGCAAAATGTGACTGAACGTGGCGTATCTCAGGGGCAAGGGTTTGGCATTGGTTTAGATATAGTCCAAAAAATTGTAGAGCAGCAAGAATGGCAGCTTCATCTTTCGTCAGACAATAATGATGGTAGCCAAGTCGTTGTTTATTTCGAACCGCGTCATTGACCTAACACCCAGTCATAAGGCAAACTCACTGCCAGTATAATCTAACACTGATTTTAATAGGAAAAAAACATGAGCGGAACGAACAGATCTGATATCAAAAAAGGCTTATCAGTATCAATTGTACTGAAACAAGATCAACGCAGTGGTAACTTGACCGACGGGATCGTGAAAGACATTCTTACTAATTCACCGAATCATCCCCACGGTATTAAAGTGCGTTTAGAAAGTGGTGATGTTGGGCGTGTTAAAGTGATTAACGACTAATCAAACGTACTGATCTACCTATATATATTTAGAATACCTATTATGCTAATCTACCTCAGTCCCCACGCATTCAAATCTGAGGTTAAGATTAGCTATGCACACCCAATTTTATGACGATAATGCTCAACAACTTGCCGAACAATACTTATCAAAATCCTTCGAAGAAGTGCATGCCGCATGGGCTGAATTCTTACCGCCAATTCTAAACAAATCTAACGCGCGTATTCTTGACTTAGGTGCTGGGGCAGGGCGTGATAGTCGATATCTCGCTGAGCAAGGACAAGTAAGCGACATTAGTATTGTTGCTGTCGAGCCTGCTAAATTATTAGCCGAAATAGGCCAGCAACAAACGCAGGGTTTGAATGTAAAGTGGGTAGAAGACTCATTACCTGCACTAGATGTTGTCAGTCGCCAAGAAGTCAGTTTTGATCTTATCCTGCTTAGTGCTGTGTGGATGCATATCCCGAAAAGCGATCGACCGCGTGCTATTCGAAAACTAGCCAATTTACTCAAACCCGGAGCTAAATTAGTTATCTCGCTACGTCATGGCCCCAGTGGTGATGAACGTAAAATGCATGATGTCAGTACTGAAGAGTTAGAACTACTTGCTAAGACCGTTGGTTTGTCTGTCGTGCTTAAAACAGAGCATGATAGCGACAAACTTGGACGTGATAGCGTTCATTGGCAAACCGTAGTATTGCAGTTACCTGATGATGGTTTTGGTGCATTTCCTTTTATTCGCCATGTCGCATTGAATGATGGTAAATCTGCGACACATAAACTGGCGTTAATGCGAGTGCTATTACGCATTGCCGATGGTCACCCTGGTGCGGTTATTCGTCGTGAAGATAGTCCACAGGGAATGCGAGTCATATTACCTGTAGGGCTGGTGGCTTTGTATTGGTGTCATCAATACAAGATACTGATTGATGATCATGGCTTATATCAGACCCCGAACAAAAAACCGAATATGGGTTTTATGAAAGATGATGGTTGGCACTTATTAACTCATCGTTCTGCTACAGATTATCGTATCGGCCATCTTTTTGTTGGTGAAGATGCTATCGCACTGCACCGAACATTATCCGCAGCAGTCAGCAACATTAAAGAAATGCCGTGTAAACACATCACCTTGCCGAACAGTGAAATCAATGTATTTGAAGTCGATAGTAAAACGGTACGCGCTAAAGACAGTTTGTTTTTAGATATGGCGTCTTTATCTCAATGGGGCGAACTGTCATTGCCTGAAACAATATGGAATGCTTTTAGTCGTTACGCTTGCTGGGTTGAACCTGTTCTTGTCAGTGAGTGGATGAAAACCATGAAGGGATATCAGGGTAACAAGAACCCTGAACAACAACTCGCAATCGTTAGCTCGTTAGATTGGTTAGAGGCTAAGCGTTCTACTGTTGAGAGCCGTAAACGTTTGGAATTATTACAACAGACACAAAGCCAGCAATGTGTCTGGTCTGGCAAAGTTTTAAAACAAAAGTTTGCAATAGATCATTGTATGCCGTTTTCACGCTGGCCGAATAACGATCTGTGGAATTTACTGCCGAGTGATTGCAAAGTGAATGGTCAGAAGAGTGATAGCTTACCCACAGCCAAAAAGCTCAAAGACGCTAAATTACGTATTACAGATTGGTGGCAACAAGCTTGGACAAATGATAATACGCAGTCGACTCGCTTCTTTGCCGAAGCGAATATTGCTTTACCTGGACTCACGACGAACAATACGTCTATTGATGATCTTTTTGAAGCGCTGGAATTACAACGCGGGCGATTAAAAGAAATGCAGCAACTGAGGGAGTGGGGTTAGCACTCCCTTTGAATTACTTGCAGAACTTACTCCACAATCTTAAGTGATTGATTGTTTATGATATAAAGCGTATCACCATCCCAGCCTTGATAGGATGATTGATTATTTATATCAAACCCATCATTTTCTTTAGGAAATAAGCTCATGTGTCCCTTGTAAGCTATATCTCCTGAAGCATAAAAAATTTCACCCCAATAAACCTCTTTATCTGTATCAGTTGGTTTGGTTATTGAGATAAAAACACCGCCATCGTGACCGCCGACCCAAATTGCACTACTGGGGATCGTTGCTGCCCTATCAGGTTCAGAATTTTCGATAACTTGGTCACCGCAACCAGCTAAGGAAAGAAATAAAGCCATTAAAAAAACATTTAGTATCTTCATTTTTATTCGACGACCATTAATTTGCCTTTGATCTTATCAAACTCTGAACGGGGTAGAACCTGTAGATTAGGCTCTATACCAGGTAGGATAAATAAAGTTGTGCGCCAGCTATAAGGAAGATTGTCTAATGTCGCAGTGAACGCTTTATTGCTTTCTCTATTCAACTGTTCAAATAAACGCATAAGCTCATCTGACCCGCTTGTAAATTCAGGTATTAACCACATTTCATCTTTGAATACGAGTAAGTCGCAATTTGAATTGTTACCGACAATTTCGCTGCCACTAATGAGTGAGTAGAAGCTATCTAGATCAGAGATCTTTTGTTGGCTCTGCTTACCGTTTTTCAGAAAAAGCGAGATTGACTCATTCTCTATACTTATTTTTTGATTTGCTATTATCTGTCCCTTCTATTACTAATAATGTTAATTCAAAGGCAAAACTAGGAGCCATAAGACATTCGTATGGTTCCAATATGCTAGTTAGGTATGCAAACGTAAGTGTAATATTCAAATCGTGATCATGATTATTTTTGTGCTTCCCCCCATGTTCTGTCGTATGTATCCATAACATTAAATGGCTTTTTTATATCCTCCATCGAAAGGAGGATATTTCTAATATCGATTGGCAATGCATCAAATCTTTTCTGCGAGTAAAGATCAAATTTGATAAACGCTACTTTCTTAATTGTTAAAATATAATCCGATATATAACTCACATTAGCGCTTCGATTTAGATCTTCTAATGTCAGTAGAACTCTCATTAGTTCACTCAATTCTGGCTGCGAACATTCATTTATAGCGACAATAGACAGAAAGCCTAACCCTTCAGCCGCAATGGCTGGTAGCGCTTTTAATTGCTTAATGCTTGAATCAGATATTCGTTCTTTTTTTCCTGTCTCTGAACATTTCGCATGCTTGTCGGTAAAATCAACAAATTGCTGTTGAAGAAGGTTGTAACCATAAGTTACATAGTCATTTGAAACCGCATGAGCACTCATTGAAGAGGCCATTATAAATATAAATAATAAATTTCGTATAAACATTATTTAACCTTACATCCTTGATACATGGCCCGCCAAAACAGCCTTTATTTGGGGCTGGTGTCACCTCGAAGCGCTTGTAAATATATCACTTTAAAAATAATCTTACGGACTAGAAAAGTATGAATTAATCATTACTGGGAACAACATGATGTACTACCTGAACGAGTTTCCAATTTGTTATTAATATCAAAATTGAACAGTGGAGAAGCCTGAACGCACCCTCAAGTATTATGTCTGTATTCAGCGTCATTCAATCTTTTTGTGGCAACACTCACTAAGCGGACAATGCTGACATCGAGGAATCTGGGTGCAGTAGTTTTTGGCGTGTTCAACCAGCAAAGCATGGTATTGCTGATAGGTTGTGATGTTTGGTGGGATGTTATGTTCTAGCATTAATCTGAGTTTATCATAACCCGTAGGTAGTTCGAATCCTATGCGATGTAGGATGCGGCGGGTATAATTGTCGATGATGAAAAAAGGCTTATCCAGTGCATAAACAAGAATGCAGTCAGCAGTTTCTGGGCCGATACCATTAACGGCGAGTAGCTCATTACGCAAGGTTGTCCCTTCTATGTGGCGCGCTGTTGTTTTAAGCATAGCGTTTTAGGTCGTTTTGTTGAAATCAGGAATGCCACATACATCGAAGATATGTTAATAAAGATTTAAATTACGCCATAATATTGCTAATTTACCGACTGATATGGATATTGTCGTAGTACATGCAGACAAATCGATTAACCATTCATTAACGCATTTAAGATTCTTATTAGGATATTTTTAGTGAAAAATTTATTTGAAAGCAAACTTAATATAGCGAAAGACATCGAACAAAATGGCGTATTAGTAAGCCAAGTACTCGATAAAATAAAAGGACTTTTACCTTCACATGATCATGACGAGTTTATCGCCAGAGAGTCATCTTCAATAACATTAGCAACAGTGCGAGAAGGTGCGTTTCCTTGTATTCTTGTTATTAATGGTTACCTCTCGCAAGAGGGTAAATACATGTCAGATTGGCTAAGTGTTGTAGATGAATTGTATCCTAAAAACAAGATTGTTCATGTGCGCTGGAACGCGGGTAATGTTACCGATATAGCGCTTGATGACAGTAACGTTGCTGGTGATATGAAAGATACAGATGCAGAGAAATGGTTGGCGGCCGCAACGTTGGCAAGAGATATGAGTCCTGCGGATATTGCGACTTTGGTTGGTGAGATTGTCACGGATAAATTCGTCGGACACTGGAATAAATCGTTTAACGAAACATTGCATGCAGGGGATGATTTAGCGAAAGCAATACAAGATGATGATCAATTACAGGGTGCAATCTTAATGGGTTATTCATTAGGTACGGTAGTTGCTTGTCAGGCATTGAGCAACCTTGATGCGAATAAAGTCACTGCTTGCTATCTACTGGCAGGTGCTGTGTCTGCAGAAACAGAGCAATGGACACCTATCTTAGAAAAACACACGGATCTGTGTCTTATTAACTGCTACAGCGATAACGATGACGTATTGAAGAGTGCATACGGTGCAGGTTCAATACTTGATCATAAACCTGCTGGGCTAACTGAAATAGACAACGATAATACGAAGCAAGTTGTGAATTTAAATGTAACTGAATTTTCATCTGGGCATTTGAACATTAAAAATGAAAAAGTCGGTAAAGCATTGGCAGGAATTCTTAAGCCTTAAACCCTAATATGTGAATGATTTTACGCTCTATGGCTTATATAGAGCGTGAACTAAAATTGGTTTGAGATTAGCTTATTTGATCAACAACGTCGAGTAGGGTTAGTAACACTTATTAAAACCGCCATCCAATAGTATATTCTGACCAGTCATGTGATTAGATAATGGACCCATCAAAGCGAGGATTGCGCCTGTCACATCGTCAACAGATGCATACTTTTGTAGCGGAATATTCGACACTTCGTTTTCCATCAATTTTTCAAAACTGAGATTATTGGCTTTTGCCTTTGTATGCATTTTATTTGTGTAACTTTCGGTCATGACACCGCCCAGTGAAATCGTATTTACTGATATTTTGTTAGAGGCTAACGAAAGTGCCATCGTTTTCGCTTGTCCCAGCCAGGCACTTCTTAGGCAGTTATTGAGTGAGTAATTTGTAAGTGCTGTTTTGGAGCTAAGACCGGAAATGAATACTATTTTACAACCTGAGTTGATAGCCGATTTTTCGACTAATTTTCTTAATAACCTCAACGGTAAAATAAAGTATTTTTCATATAACTCCCGCCAGACTTCATCATCGGGAAATACTTCAGAAGATGCTGGAATTCGTGGAATTATAAAGACGACACCATCAAAACCATCTCCGTTTGTTGCAAGTTCAGCACATTTGTCTATCGAATCAGAACTGAAAAAATCTAGTTTTGCAGTTGTAACACAGCCTTGCCTATTTACGACCAAGGATTTGTGTAGTTCTGATAATTTTTTTTCATCACGACCAGTGATAAATAAATTGGCTTTTGGATTTATCGCTTTAGAAACTTCTGAACCCATATTACTGGTTGCACATGTAATTAAGACGTTGTTCATGATTTATTATTTTCCAGAGTAAAGTCTTTCTAATAGAGATTTTTCAAATTTTTTCCCTACTTCGAGTAAAGAGTTGTTATTTTTTAAGTTTAAAGAAAGGTTATATCTATCTGCCTTAGTATCTGTTGTCAAAGTACTATAGTCTTTAATTATTTCAGTATTAACTATTGTTGACCGATTAAGACGAATAAAATCCAATGGGAAAGATTTTTCTAGTTCAGCAAGTGTACACCTCAAACGCTCAAATTTTCCATTTGTATATAATATATTGGTGTATGGGTGATCATATGAAGCATACAAAACATTTTTGTTGATAGCGAAGACACGCTTATTTCTTTCAATAATTTTGTTAATGTTGATCATTTTTAATTGATAACAGCAGACTTCTTCTTCAAGTTTTTTAAAAATATCACTTTCTTGACTTTCAGCTATCTCAGTTTTTGAGTTAGTACCATCTTGGTGTTTTTTTTTCATTATAATAAAAAATAAAAGCGTTTCAATAAAGGTAATTATAAACACATAATACCAATATAACTCTGAACGTAAGTAAAATGGTATATTATCAGATTCAGTTATATACCAACTCGCGCTCCCTAGGTTGAGCATGCCGATTGTCAAATTTTCTTTTTCTGAAATTATAGACCCTCGGTGTTTAGTTGTTAATAAATACAATGTATATCCTTTAGAGCAATAGGTATGAGACACTGCGTCCTCGTTTGAAAAGCTTTTTAAATTGATAGCTATACATATTGCTGACATCGAATTATTTTCATCATTAAATTCAATTAAGTGCTTGATATTTTTTGTTATACTTTCAATGTTGAATGTATATACGCCATCCAGAAATGCTTCAGATCTAACCCAAGACTTCATTGTCCCCAAGAAAACACGTTGGCTTATTTCTTGCCTTCCAGCTCTGTTATTTAACGAATATAAAATTAAATTCGAACAAAAAATTAAGAGGGAAACCAAAAGAACATTTTTTTTATATGTGATTTTAATCATTTTAACAAATCATCTAATTTAGCCTGACTATCCTTAACATGATAAATGTACATATTCTTTTTATTATATCCGTTCTTATCAAAATTAAATTTTTGTCCATCCATAACGGTTACATAATCACTGTTTTTAAGAATTTTGATTATGGACATAGGGCTATCTGCTTTCTTTAGGTTATCCATCTCAGACAAAACAAAATTTATTAAATCAAATGAATACGCAGTAAGAAATGTGCTTTGTTTTTCACCGCAGTAAGTTTTAAATATAGGGATAAATCTTTTCTTGTTTGGCCCTTTTACTGTGTGATCCCAATTTTTTAAGTATTGAAGTGTGACTTTATCTGAAGTCGTTCCGATAATGCTAAAAAACTCTTTTCTAGCTCCAATTGAGTCTGGACCCAATATGTGAATTTTTTTATCTCTTTGGCTAAGGGCTATATATAAAATAGCAATATCTGGATTATATAGGAAAGCGGAAACAACCTCACCATCTTCAATCTGTGAAGCTATTCCTTTGATATTTTGGCGAGTAAAGGAGTGTTGAATAATCTCTGCATTTGGGTTGTCGGTAAGTATCCTCGCGCTAAAAATCTTCGAAATTGATTTCGAGGATTCGTTTGAGCTGTTGGTAACCACGTGGATCTTACTATCGGGATATTCCTTTTGATACAAATCGGCAAGTAGATTGGCTTGATGCTGATTTGAAGGCATTGTAGATAGACCATAGCTGTTCTTCGCAATGATTGATACAGAGGTTGCGGTAGTAACAAAAGGAATTTTAGCTTCCGTAAATATTCTACTCGCAATAATTGCCTCACGTGAAATAAGTGGAATTAAAACTAAATCAACATTTGATTCTATCAGTGATAAAGCGGCCTTAGCAGTCCCTACCACCGTTCGAAAATTTTCTACAAATATAAAGTTTACCTTCTTACCCATCTGACTGTAATTGTCAGTGACATATTTTAGAATACACATTTTTTCATTATTTGATGTGCTAGTCAGATTGTTTTTTTGACCAAGAATGATACCAACAGTGAAACTTTCTGTTGATTCTCTTGCTAGGGCGGAGCAGGGTAGCGATAGGCCCAGTAAAAATAATACTGCAAGTCGACACATATTTCGGAAGTCATGTAACAGTCGTGCTTTTTTGTTAACTAAATTCATTTTAAATTTTCAACTTTTGTTAATGGGATTAACCATCTTAGTTGTATCTAAGTGTATGTATTTTATAGACCATTTCATAATTTTACTATACACCCAACAATCTTGGTTAACAATCTTTTAATATACCATTTTGTTAATGTAAAAAATGATTAATATAGATGCGGCTATATTTTATGACTTAAAAAGCATACTGAATCAATATATTTTCATGTAATGGAAAGTCGCTTAGTTGTGAAAGCATAGAGGACTGATAAGAACCCCAGACATAAATGAAACCTGAGGCTCTTATTTAGTAAATAGATCAATGGAAGGATATATTTAACATGGAATTACCTGGTTACTACTATAAAAGCTGTAGTGTTGGCGGCTATATGGTTATGCAAAGCAGTGTTCTATTCGCACTGGCAAGTACGCTCAAGAACTGTTTATTGAATCTTCAATGAATAAATAAGTGGGGGTGATACATGGACGTTGAATTAATTAAATCATACAAAGCATTGATAGTGTCAGTGTTACGCACGACAAAAAATAATGACTGCAATATTATGTCAGAAGTTGAAGATAAATTTCTATTGCTCGATCCGAAATGTAGAAACAAAGTTGGTGGAGTAAGCCTGACTACATTCCCTGATACTATCTTTCCTGTTCTAATCTTAGAGCGTGATGATGATGATAATTGCAAAGTAAGACCGTTATCCAATTTGGGCTGTGTTGATAAATTATCGAAACCAAGTGGTAATTATATTATGGGTGATGATAGTCGATTCACCTTTTTTATAGCTCGACACCCCATTCCAATTTATGAAATAAGTGAAATAAAAAAATGACTTCCATCGCACTGACGTGAAGTAGGGCAGACTTTACATACGTTTTTAGTTGTGGGAGTCATCAAGGTTATTGGCGCGGTGATATCAGTAAAAGCAAGACATCAAAATTACCCTCAAGAATTGACTGTTAACATTCTAAAAACACAATTAATACCAATATAAACTCAAATAGGACGTATGAAATGGAAAATTTATTGAATGCAATAAAAACGGAGCTGCAACGTTTAGATGCAGCTAAGTTAAAGGAGCTTTCGGCGCGGTTTAACGTTAAATATTCTGCGGATGGTAGTGCCGAGGTGATGATTGACCACGAGATTGTTGCCGTTTGCGGTCGTAGCTGCACTGGCTATTAATTATAGGGGCCTTAGGATATTAGCTATGACAAGCACATTAACTATGTGCTTGCTTCTTCATTATCACCGATTTGGTTCAAATTATGCGGCGTGTACGCTTTCCATAAAGCTTAACAATTTTGCTGTAATGACAGCTGGTTGTTCAAGGTTCGAAATATGTCCAGCGTCTTTCACTATAAGCAATTCACTACCCGATATCACATCTTGCATCAGTAGCGATTCTAATGGCGGGCGAGCAGTATCTTGCTCACCAACAATAATCAATGTTGGTAACGCAAATTTTTCGATATCTTCAAATGCATCACGACGTGTAATAAACATGCGACCCATTCTCGTGATTTGTGTAGCGCGTTCACCTTCCAAGCTAACAAGGTAGTTACGCAATTTTGCGACTAACTCTGGGTTTACTTCTGCTGCATTTTGCGCAAAGAACATTGGCGTAATGATATCTACCAATGGTGCCGGCACCTGTTGTGCGTCATCAATTGCACTAAGCATGCCTAAGTATTTGGTACGCATAACGTCAGACTCAAGTCCGACGAAGCTATCCATTAATACTAATGATTTAACACGTTCTGGAGCAATAATAGTTAATTCAGCTCCCCACATACCGCCAATAGACAGACCAATAATAGAAAAATCATTAATAGCTAAGTGATCCATCAACGCCAGTACATCGCGTGCGTAATCTTGCAGGCGGATTGTTTTTTCTGGCGCGTCGTCCGATTTACCATGACCCCATAAGTCAGGAACAATGCAGCGATAATGTTGGCTTAGTGCATCAAGCTGCGGCGCCCACATTTCACTATCCCACAAATAACTGTGACCCAAAATAAGCACAGGGCCTTGACCCTTGTCGATATAGTGCATTGTTTTATTGTCAATCGTAAACGTATTCATTTTATATCCCTTTAAATATGTCTTTTCGTTTTATAACCAAACTATCTTAAGGTACTCGTTTCAGAGTGAGAGCTGCGAGCACGATTCACTTCTAAAGGGCAAGTTTTGTATATGTAGATAGTTGTTATTACAGCGTAATAGTAGCAGGATAATGTATTGATACATATAAGATCAGTGTAAGTGTTGAGTTACTCAATGCACACACCTTCTTGTACCAATTTTTTGCATATGGACAGCAACTGATCGCATTCATTACTGCTTAGTGGTGAGTAGAATTCTGCAATTGACGCATGCAGCATAATATCTGCATTTGTTTTGGTAGTGAGGCCGTCGGCAGTAAGGGCGAGATAGCGGGCTTTTTTATTTATATCACTTTTATGTACTTCAATAAGCCCGCGTTTAATGCAGTTATCAACCAAACGTTTGGTTACCGAGCGTTCTCGGTGCAGTGCTGTTGATAGGGTTTGTTGCGGAATTTTACCCAGATAATCTAATACCCGCAACGCGCCTAACATCTCTAGTGTTATATCAAATTCGGAGTTGAGTTTTTGATTCGTAATTGTGCGGAACTGCTTATAAGCGAGTCCCATCATAAAGGCTACGTTCTCATTCAGTTCTGGGATTAGGGTAATTTTCTTGCTCATGTTTGTCTCGTGAAATGGTTAACCGATAACCAATAAATAAGATAGTCAACGTGATAAAGAGTTGCCACGCACGTAAAAACGTATTGTCTAAACCAAAGCTATTGTTGCCCATATAAAGTTGGATTGGCAGTATCGTCGCTAATAACGTATCGGCATGAACACCACTGGTAAACCCGGTTGTTGATAGCATACTGCGAGTCAGTATAAATATAATGCTACCAAGCGATAATGCATAAAATCCGAGCGTACTTTGATGGCCTGCCATTAGAAATATAAATATACCAGCAATAGCACAACCTGCAATTTGAGTGATAAAACGCTGCTCTACAAGCTCAATGAACGTGCCGCGATCAAACTGAATCGCTGCTGCAATCACTGGTACCATGCAAAACGTCGCGGGTAACATATCCACAATCAGCAACAAGCCTAAACCAGAGCCGATCAACGCTAAAGAGACCAATCGGTGACCGTACGTTACTGGTTGGGGTTTAAACTGAGGTAGTTTACCCAATTTAGGTACAGGAAACAAAGTAATCATCAATTTTGTCACTGCAGCCGCAATCGCCATTGCTGCAAAGCACTCACGGATCATATCTGGCATATCAAAATGACCGCTTTGCGAAAATATCACCATCAATACCCAGTGAAAACAAGGTAGTATCATTTTGGCTAATTTAATCGGTGTATCAGCCCTACGTCGTAGCTGATCGAAAAAGAGTAAACTAATAGTCCAAACGATAAAGGGGTGACCATAAAATAACTCACTGACAAAGACTGCAAGTGCCGCCGATATAAGGGAGGGGGCGAGAGTCCGTGACATCGCCAGCCAAGAGAAGTCTCTACCTTTAGTAATTAACATGGTTGGATATAAAGCCAGATAAACCGGGGTATTAAAGTTAAGTATCTTACCCAATACCATACACAAGGTAATTGTGAAGGTGATCCGCAGCGCCTCTTGCAGATTATTTTTCGGCTGGAGTGACTGAGGCATTAATAAATATATCTAAAATAAGAAACAAAGGTGATCCAGCTGTAACCGATAGCGGACAGCAGGCTATTACTATTTTGTACGATAACACTGGCTTTTGCGCCTGACATTAATGCGGTATCAATCCCTTCAACTTGTATACGAGTACGTATTTTTTGTTGTTCGCGGATCCAACGATTATCATTCTTCACCGTTGATAGTTGATTTGTTAAATTAGAGGCATCATAAATGGCGCTATCTTGATTTAACAATGTGCCATTAAATACTTGCCCCGGGATAGCATCAAATACGATCGCGACTTTAGTGCCAGAGCCGAGCAAGCTCATCCCTTTTTCATTAAAATCAGCGCTAAGCCAACTACTAGACTCATTGACTAAAAATAACGCCACCGAGCCCTTTGCCACATAACTACCCACCTGCAATTGCAGATTACTTACTGTACCTTGGCTTTTGGCTTTCACGTCAGTATTAGCAAGCGCAAGTTTGGCTTGATCGAGTTTGGCAATGGCAAACTCAATTTCAGCCGTATTATTATTCTCTGAAAGCGTGGATTTAATACGTTGGATCTCTGCCTTCGCAATCGCCACTGCACTTTTAGACAGATTAAAATTGAGTTGTACATCTTCAACGTCTTGTTGAGTAATAAGACCTTTATTAAACAGTGATTGATAACGTCGTAATTTGGTATGTGCATTGTTAGATTCGGCTTGACGTTGACTTAGGGTTTGCATCGCTGATGTCAATGTTTGTAACTTCGACAAGTTAGCCTCTTGTGCCAAATGTAGTTCCGCTTCAGCTTGGCGCACTGCTACCTTATACACTGCTTTGTCTAAGGAAAATAAACGCTCGCCAGTATGCACGTGTTGGCCGTTCTCGACATAGACTTGAGTGATTACACCTGTTACTTCAGGCGCAATATTGGCCACATTCTTATGCAAACTCGCTTGAGTCGTAAAAGGAAGAATATTGTCAGAGGTGACTAAAAATGCAGAAAAGCCAATGGAAATAGCCAAAACGGTATAGATAATAGATTTATAAACGATATGTTTCATTTTTGTTGCCCATGCAACTAAATAGGTTGTTTGATTATACATCTTTTTGTTGTGGTCACAACAAAAAATAAAGCGGGTATAGAAAAATAGCGAATGAGTGGAATAAGACATTGGGAGGGAAGGCGTATCGCTGATCGCGCGATACGAAATCGTGATTAAGTATTATTGTCGCGACTCTCGTCGAATAAATTACTCTAATCCGGGGAAGTGACTGAAGGCGAGATCGGCGATGTTCTGTAATTCTGCTGCACTGATGCAGTTCGTTGCCTGAATCGTCATACCCTGAATAATTGTCGCTAAGTATTGAGCAAGTGATTCTGCACTGTACGCCGTGGTCAAATCTCCTTGTTGTTGGGCAACTTCCAAGCGTATTTTCAGTTCGTTTTGATGATTACGGCGGCGATCAATTAATGCCTGTTTTACTGATTTACAGGCATCACTCCCCGTTAACGCACCTTGAATAAGCATGCAGCCTTGTGGGTTATTGTGATCCGCTAAACTTTGCGCCGCACCATTGAGAATGGCTGCAATAACCGCTTTGGCAGTCGCTTCTTCTAATGCAGGACGGAAATAACCACAAGGTCTTTGTTCATATAAATCAACTGCTTTAAGGAATAATTCTTCTTTATTACCAAATGTTGAATACAGGCTTGGCTTGTTGATCCCCATTGCTTGTGTGAGATCACTGAGTGACGCACCTTCATAACCTTTAGCCCAAAATACCGCTAATGCCTTTTCTAAGACGTCATCAACATCGAAGCCTTTAGGGCGACCAACGCAACTTGTTTTAGACATATTTTTTAGACCTTTTATTACCTTCATTTATGCGCATAGGATAGACAGAGTGTTGTCTTCTGTCCAGTGTCTTTACAGACGAAAACGATTGACTCTATTTGAAAATTATATAACATACCGATCGGTACATAATAATTTGTACTGTTCGGTATGTAATTATAGACCAATGCAGTGCAATAAGCGCGATATCGACTGACACTAATTATCTTGATTTGCTGATTGCAAAACAGTGTAACGAAGGGACACCATCACATGAGAACAAGCAATATATTCCGCACATTCATGATCACTAGCTTAACAGCGCTGGTATTAACCGCATGTGGTAGTGAGCAATCGCCACAATCCCAAGCCCAAAGTAGACCAGCACCCAAAGTGAGTGTTGCTAAGGTGATAAACGAGCCCGTCACGGAATGGGATGAGTTTACTGGTCGCTTAGAAGCGCCTGAACAGGTTACTTTGATCCCTCGGGTGTCTGGTTATATCAATTCAGTGAACTTTGATGAAGGGGCCTTAGTGAAAAAAGGCGCTATTTTATTTAAAATCGATCCGAGTGTCTTTGCGGCAGAAGTACAGCGCTTAAAAGCGAAATTAAGCAGTGCGACAGTGGCAGAGAAGTTAGCGAAAAATGATTATCAACGCGCTTTTAAATTATATAAGAAAAATGCCGTTTCGGAAGAGTTAATCGATACTCGCCAAGCGAATATGCATCAAACCACGGCGGAAGTCGCCTCGGTTAAAGCCGCGCTAATGAGTGCCGAACTCGATCTTGCTTATACCCATGTTAAAGCGCCTATTTCTGGACGTGTTTCTTATGCTAGCGTAACGATGGGTAACTATGTGACCGCGGGAAAAACACAGTTAACCAGTCTTGTATCAACCGCACATATGTATGCCTATTTTGATATTGATGAACAGACTTACCTTAAATATGTGCAGCTAACGGCGCAGCATAAACGTAATGATCAACGTTCTGACGGTAACCCGTTATTTATGGCGCTGGCGAATGAAAGCGATTTTACCCATACAGGTGTGATTGATTTTGTTGATAATGCGGTTAACCGCAACACGGGTACGATCCGAGTTAGAGCGCGCTTTGCTAATCTCGACAATGATTTGTTACCGGGACTATTTACTCGATTACGCATTGCGGGAAGTGCAACTTACAATGGTATTTTGATTGACGATAAAGCCATAGGTACTGACTTAAATAACAAATTTGTGTTAGTTGTCGGCGCTGACAATAAACTGCAATACCGTGGTGTTTCACTGGGTGAAAAAGTGCAAGGTCTGCGGATCGTGACACAAGGCTTATCTGCTGAAGACCAAATTGTGGTGAATGGATTGCAAAAGGTACGTCCAAATATGGTCATCGAACCGAATATGGTGGAGATGGCCACAGCCGATAATTTATCGGCATTACGCCATGACCAAGCTGTATTAGAGCAAGCGCGCGAATTAGTATTAACACGAGTAGCGAGATAAATATGTTTTCTCAATTTTTTATTAAAAGACCGATCTTTGCAGCCGTGATCTCATTGCTGTTTTTTATCTCGGGTGCGATATCCGTCGGTTTAATGCCGATCACTGAATATCCCGAAGTGGTGCCGCCAACCGTGGTTGTTTCGGCAAGTTATCCGGGTGCGAATCCGAAAGTGATTGCCGAAACCGTCGCAGCACCCTTAGAGCAAGCCATTAACGGGGTGGAAAACATGTTGTACATGTCTTCACAAGCCACCTCGGATGGTCTGTTAACATTAACGGTCACGTTTGAGATCGGTAGCGATGTTGATAAAGCCCAAAGCCAGGTACAAAGTCGCGTTGATCGTGCGGTACCGCGATTGCCTGAAGAGGTCCAGCGTTTAGGGGTTGTAACAAAAAAATCATCACCGGATTTAACCATGGTGGTGCATTTAATTGCGCCTGATAACCGTTATGACATGTTGTATTTATCCAACTATGCTGCATTAAACGTAAAAGATGAATTAGCACGTATCGAAGGCGTTGGCGCAGTAAACTTGTTTGGGGCGAGTGAATACAGTTTACGTATTTGGCTTAATCCCAATAAAGTGGCGTCGCTAGGACTCGCGCCAGCAGATATTTTAAAAGCGGTACGTGAACAGAATAAACAAGCGGCAGCCGGTAGTTTAGGTGCGCAGCCAAGTGGCGCTGATTTTCAGTTACTGATCAATGTGAAAGGGCGTCTATCGACACAAGAAGAATTTGAAGACATTATCATTCGTGTGGGCGAGCAGGGCGAGATCATCCGCTTAAAAGATGTGGCTCGCGTTGAGATCGGTGCGCAAACGTATGCACTGCGTTCATTACTCGATAATAAAGAAGCGGTTGCTATGGGCGTGTTCCAAGCATCCGGCTCTAATGCGATCCAGATCTCGGATGATGTACGTGCCACCATGGCGCGTTTATCACAGAACTTCCCGGATGGTCTAGACTATGCCATTGTTTATGATCCAACGGTATTTGTCCGCGGTTCGATTGAAGCGGTAGTGAAAACGCTGTTTGAAGCAGTATTGCTGGTGGTATTAGTCGTAGTGTTGTTTTTACAAACATGGCGCGCGTCGATCATTCCATTAGTTGCCGTGCCTGTATCCTTAGTCGGTACGTTTGCATTCATGCATCTCATGGGTTTTTCATTAAACGCCTTATCCTTATTTGGGCTGGTATTAGCCATTGGTATCGTCGTGGACGACGCCATTGTGGTGGTGGAAAACGTCGAACGTAACATCGAAGAAGGGCTTGATCCTGTAGCAGCAACGCAAAAAGCGATGAAAGAAGTAACCGGACCGATTGTGGCAACGACCTTAGTGCTTGCTGCGGTATTCATTCCCACGGCATTCATGAGTGGTTTAACAGGGCAGTTCTATAAGCAATTTGCGTTAACGATCACTATCTCGACCTTTATTTCGGCCATTAACTCACTGACATTAAGCCCGGCATTGTCGGCGTTATTGTTAAAAGGCCGAGATGAGCCGAAAGACAGATTAACCCGTGCCATGGATAAGCTGTTAGGCGGTTGGTTATTTACGCCCTTTAACCGTTTGTTTAATCGTGCATCGAAACGCTATACCTGGTTGGTGCGCAAAGTCATTCGTTTTGGCGGCATTATCGGTATCTTGTATTTTGGTCTAGTGGTGTTAACAGGTGTACAATTTTCGCAAACACCGACGGGTTACGTCCCGGGACAAGACAAGCAATACTTGGTGGCATTTGCTCAATTACCTGATGCGTCATCGTTAGATCGCACCGAGGCGGTGATCCGTAGAATGTCCGATATTGCCCTTGATCATCCTGGGGTATTACATTCGGTGTCGTTTCCTGGATTAAGTATTAACGGTTTCACTAACAGCCCCAATTCAGGCATTGTTTTTGTTACCTTGGATGAGTTTGAAAATAGAACCACGGCTGATCTGAGTGCCAATGCCATTGCCCAGCAACTGAACGCAAAATTTGCCGGTATTGAAGATGCCTTTATTGCCATCTTCCCACCACCGCCCGTGCAAGGACTTGGGACGATTGGTGGTTTCCGTTTACAAATTCTGGACAAAGCCAACTTAGGCTATGAAGCCTTGTATAAAGCAACCCAAGCGGTGCAATATAAAGCGTGGGCAACACCTGAATTGGCCGGAATATTTTCAAGTTATCAGGTGAATGTACCGCAACTTGATTTAGAGATTGACCGTACCAAAGCCAAGCAACAAGGGGTATCGTTGGATCAGATATTTCAAACCTTGCAAACTTACATGGGCTCGACTTATGTTAATGATTTTAACTTGTTTGGCCGCACCTACCAGGTGACTATGCAAGCCGATGAAGCCTTCCGACAAACACCGGAGCAGGTGAGTCAGCTTAAAGTCCCTAATCAACAGGGTGATATGGTGCCATTAGGCTCGTTTATTACCATTACGCAGTCTTCAGGTCCTGATCGTGTGATGCGCTATAACGGGTATACCACCGCCGAGATTAATGGTGGACCAGCACCGGGTGTCAGCAGTGGTCAGGCGCAAGCGGCGATTGAAAAGATCCTCGATGAGACGCTACCGATTGGTATGAGTTATGAGTGGACTGAAATTACGTACCAGCAGATCCTCGCAGGTGATACTGGCATGTTCGTGTTCCCATTGATTATCTTGTTAGTATTCTTGGTATTAGCGGCGCAATATGAAAGCTTGAGTTTGCCACTGGCGATCATCTTGATTATTCCGATGACGATATTGTCAGCCATCAGTGGGGTACTGCTGTATGGCGGTGATAACAACATCTTCACTCAAATCGGCTTGATTGTATTAGTCGGGCTGGCCACTAAAAATGCTATTTTGATTGTCGAATTTGCCAAAGAGAAACAAGATTCGGGCATGAATACCATGGATGCAATTTTAGAAGCGGCAAGGTTGCGTTTACGCCCTATCTTGATGACGTCGTTCGCATTTATCATGGGGGTTGTGCCTATGGTGTTGTCAACGGGGGCAGGCTCAGAAATGCGCCAGGCAATGGGCGTTGCGGTGTTCTCTGGTATGATAGGGGTGACCGTATTCGGTTTAATTCTGACTCCGTTATTCTATTACGCGTTAGCAAAACGCGGTAAGCGGAGTGGCATCGAAAATAATACAGCGTTAAGGTCGGATTAAGACTTTAACTGAATAAAATAAAAAGGCGATATGGTATTCATATCGCCTTTTTTGTGCCAACTATTGAGCCGCAGTACTTTCGCCATTCTAATACCTGCACCGTCATTTTAGCTGTCTATATTGGTTGCAACTTATTAAGCTGGTAATGGCGTTATAGTTGGGGCTTTAAGCTGGGATATTTATATTTGTCTGGATTAAACGTCTTTAAGTTAACCCTTTTAGTGAAACAATCCGTTTGTTGCTAAAGTGTTACGTGACATGTTGACATGTTAATTCCGTGTGGATAGAATTCTACCCTAAAGTAATACATCTAAAGTGGTGTGTATAAAGGGAATTAAAAACGGATATGAAAAAAATATCACATAAAGTTAACTGCATTTTGACTTGTGTAATGGCTGGCGCTTTTACCTCGGGTGCACAAGCATTCAATTCAGAAGAACATAAAAACATAGTCGATAATGCTATCGCGCAACTCAATATTCCAAAGACAATCAAATTACCGACAGCAGTGTCGCTAAAGAGCAGGACTGATAGTTACACGAAAGAGCTCCGTGCAGCGAAACAACTGGCGGTAGGCTTTGATAGCAACGATGAAAATGACTATGACGCATATAAATATAATGTGCAGGACAACTGTTATTATAGTGGCTTTGGTCAAAGTCATTATAATAACACGATCTATATTCCCAAAGAGAGTCAACTGCCAACTAAACTACTTACGCTGAACACGAATATGGGTAGTCAGTCTGATGAGTTCACATTAGGGGAACTGGCGGCAATCTATGGTGATTACCGTCGGACGACTTCGTGTGATACTGATGGCAAGTGTTTTTTAAGCAATGATATTAAAGATAATATTGTTTTTGAACACGGTACACATCCAGCGTATTGCCCTCAACCGGTAAAAAATACGACCTATCTGCATCATGTCGGTTCTGGTGTTGTGCCGCCATTTGGCGCACTCGGTAACCTGAATTCGAATACTGCTGGAGATGGTGAGTTAGAAGAGGCCGCGTGGTGGGGAGATGAAATGATGCGCATTGCTAACGTGAATGATTGGCATTTCTCTGACGCTGCAGTTGCTTGGTACATAGGCTTACACCGTCAAGCGCTTTATTATGTAGACAAAGCCCGCACCGAGCCAAAATACTGGAACGTTGCTTTACATCATGAAGCCAACGCCTTGCACAGTCTAACTGATTTGTTTTCATTTGGGCATGTTGTGACGTCTCGTGAGCAATCATCATTTAACATGATAGAAAGTGCAGGTTTAAAAGAGAAAGGTACTTACCTGTGGATGGAATCGATCATGAAACAAGCGGGTGCGACACGTGATAGTGATGGCATTCTTTCGTTTGATCTGGCGGACTTTCCTCCCCTCATGCGAATAGCAACCGCGCCTCGCAATGATTTCATGCCTTCATACCGTGGTATCTGGATGCTGTGGGCAAAAAATGAACAAGACTTCCATGATGAGTTTAATGAGAGTGGTGCACTTGTGCGTAACTTAAATGGTGATCGTTTTCAAATATACGGTGATAGCCACCTTAAAGAGTTGAACGACCAAAGCAGAGACATCATCATTATGGCTACTAAAATCTCTATTCAATCTTTAGTTGATGCTTACCAAGCGCTTGAAAATGGCAGTGACATTACCGAATTGGGTGCCGTCGGCAGCCAATTCTTTAATGCATTAAACTATTTACCTGCGTTTGTAGAAAAAGACGGTGATAATTACTTTACCGGTACTTGGACCAGTTATGCAGATGTGATAAACACCATGGCAGGTAGTAGTAAGGTATTGAATAACAAGGGTGATTGCACGTTGTCGACGGTGAGCGGTAAAACACGCGGTCAGCTGACAACGCGTAGCGAAGCTTGTACGGTGTTTTAATTGATCGCTGCATACGCTTGATATTACGCTACCTTAAAATGATGACACTTTAGGGTAGCGATATTTTACGGTATTACGTAAAATACACAGTTAATAATATAAGAAGAGTAAGTCGTTATGAGAAAGTATTTGTTTGTATTGATGCTGACATTATTGAGTGGAAGTGTATTTGCTAGTGCCAAGTATGCTGTTGAAGTACAGATTGAGGATGGTGGAAAGCTCATGGTGTTTCCTCGGTTTGAATTGTCTGAAGGTCTGTGGGGAGACTCTAAAAGTAAAAACTGTCGATATAACGGAAAGTTAACCAAACAAGTTGATGGTTTGCTTCTTAACGGTTCTCTGCAGTGTACATCTCCTGAAGGGGACTTTAGTTATAATACTCCCGCTTTCTTGTTAGAGCCGAAAGGTGGTAAGGCGAGTATGGAAATGGGTGATAATGAAGAAAACTTGTGGAAGTACGCTATTGTTGTGACGGTACTAAACCAGACGTAATAGTACTAACAAAGCAAATTACAGGACGCATTAGCGTTGTCGTTATTTTATTCGTTATTTTCTTTCTACCAATTCTGTAAGTTCTTCAAACAGTGCGTTAAGACCAGTCTTTTCATCAAGTACTTTATAGTCTTTTTTCAATGCTTCTTGTCGATCATACAGTTTCTCTGAACGGTCAGCGAGTATTGTATACTCGGCCTGGTGCTCCTGTGTAATAGTATCTATTTTAGCTTTTAGTTCGGATATTTTTTGTTTTTTTGTCATCGTTGTAATTACACTAATTTCCAATTAATTATCACTACTTTAGCTTAATTTTCATTTTTTGGCTAAAGTAAGGGGGGCGAGTGTCGATAATGTGTCCACTTAACAAGTGCGCGTATAGATGACTTCTATATATAATGATTACCTATGATTGATGTAAATACAATATCAATCATAGGTATAGAGCCGTTGGTTACCAACATTCGTTAGCCGTTTTTTACATTATCCACTTCCACCAAATAAACACCACTAAGAAGCTAAACAGATAAATCAAACCCGCCCATGAAAGCAGTTTCATACTGGTGGTGAGTTTTAACGCTTCTGGTAGTTCTGCTTGTGTCACTAAACGATAGTTAATCAATGCAAATATTGGGGTAGTCATAAATGCCAACACCATCGCAAAGTTCAACATATCCATTAATGATGACGTAAAGAATAATAAGATAGCCAATGCACAAGCACTGATTGCAACCATCCATACTTGGTGATATTTACGTTGATCAAGTGGTTGCTTGGTGATTAACAAGTGCGATTCTGCTAATGCGCGCGAGTAGCCATCAATGACGGTGATCGTACTGCCAAATATACAAAAGAAGGCCACCAGTGCGATTAAGTTACCAGACCACTCGCCAATTGTTTGTGCATACATGCTCACTAACTGATGTGAAAAACCAATACCTGAGCTTTTTAATTCAACCCCATTACCATGGAGTACTAGTGCGCCAAGCATCACAAAGGCCACAGCAAGTAATGCGGTACCTATATAGCCGACATTAAAATCAAACAATGCTGAATCTGGCGTTACCTGTTGTTCTTTCTGTTGGTTCTTCAGCCACAGCGAGGTAATGCTTGAAATCTCAATCGGTGCCGGCATCCAACCCATCATGATCACAATAAAGCCAATTGCAGATACTTGCCAAGGAGAAGGACTAACATAGTCTGCAGGAGCTACTGCACCTTGATTCAGCGCAATCACCACTGCTGCTACGGTAGTAATCACGAGGATAGCCATAATCAGTTTCGATAATTTATCTAGTGCTTTAAAATGACCCGCAAGTAAGATGGCGAGGCATACTGCTAGCACAATCGCTGCAAGTGTGGTTAACGGCAGTGACCAGGGTAGAAAGTAACCGAGTAGACTTGCACTAAAGAGTAGCAGTGCCGCGGTATTCACAATCCCAGAAATGATATTGAGCCCAGTATAAAGCCATAAATAGCCCTTTCCTAATTCACTATAGCCTTGAATCAAGCTTTTATTGGTGCCTAATGTGTATTGCACACCAGCACGGAAAAAGGGATATTTGAACAAATTTACCAGTAAAATTAATCCGATTAGTTGCCAGCCATAGGTTGCCCCGGCCTTCGTTGATGCGACTAAATGAGAGCCACCGACAGCCGCGGTTGCCATCATAATTCCTGGACCTAAAGATTTGATTCGTTGTTGCCATACACTTTTTGTTGCTGTTAGCGTTGTTTTCATTATCACATCCTGTTGATTTTAATGTCATTGTTTTCGCTAGGAGTGTAGCTGATTTAAAATGTAACTACAGCTGTTATTATTTAAATAACAAGTCGTTATCATTATTTTAAGCCGCTTATCAAGCATATTAAAATGTTCTTAAAATAACACGTTTGAGTATATGGCAAACGTAATGGCTAAAAAATGTTACTGACATCATCACATCCCACGGATTACGCGATTATTACTGTAACTGTCGCTAATTTATAGGCCGAAGTCAGCGTGATTATGCTAATGAGAATACGATTCTATAGAGTTGTTTGGCGTAACATAGTTGTTATATAGTTGTTTTTCATATTCTCCGTGATCTTTATCAATATATTATATTTTATTTTTTTTGTCGTAAACGACATAGTGTAAGCTTAATGTAAGCAGGCATAGAGTTATAGCGCTATACATGTTAATTTAGTGCGTTATTAATTTGTACTCGGCTGTGTCTTTAATGAATGAAAATTCAGTGGTTATTTTTCCCACTGAAAAGTTACATCGAAGTAGCTAAGTGGAAGTATTATTTTATTTATTATTGAGGTGTTACCAACAAATGAGCGATATCATGGGAGCTGGTCTGAATACCAGTAAAGTTAGGGATGATGAAGGCGAAGACTTGAGTAAACATAGCCGGTTTTTACGTAAAATCGCTTGGTTAGTCGAGATTATCGTTGTATTTATCGGTCTTTGTATTTCAATATCATTAATGACAAGTGACAATGATTTGTCCAGTGCATTTACATTAGCTGCGCCTTTTGTGATGATCTCGCTGGTGGAATTGACCAAGATCCCTTTTGTGATCGGACTTTGGCATTCACGTAAATCATTCCCTATGTACCTGTTGATCATTAGTTTCTTGTGTCTGATCACATTTGAAACCTTACTTAATGGTTTTGAACGTGCTTTTTCATCGATTAATAGTCAAATTAACATCAGTGAAATTGAGATCAGTAAAATTGAAAACCAGATCAAAATTAATGAAGAAAATATTGAAATTGCATTGCAAGACTACAATATTAAAACTCAAAAAATTGACTACGACACCACTACGGTCAAGGCAAACTATACATCGCAATACGCCAGTGAAGTAAGACGTAATAAGCGCTTATCAAAAAATATTCCACAGTTAAGTCGTGCTTTAGCAGCAAAAAGAGAGGAATTAATTCAGCTTAAAGTTGATAAGTCAGAGTTGCTACAAGAGCTATCACAGAAGAAAGAGCAGCGCTTTAAATCATCGATGGAACGTACTCAAGGTAACGCTGATTTAGTACAATCTGAACGTAACCGTTTATTGGCTCAGCTTGATAAACTGAATGCCGACAAGATTGTTGCGTTAGATGATTCGAATTTCTTTACTTCAGCTACAGTGAAAAAAGACTACGATGAAAAGATCCGCCATGTTGAAACTCAGCTTAACAAAATTAATAACAACACCATGATTGTTAAAGATAACAGCCCTGATTTAGAGTCTGTTCAATTCCTTGACGATTATTATGCGGATTTACTTGGATTGAAAGATGACATGATCCAGCAGAAAAACGAAGACGTGAAGCAACTTCGTCGTAGCTATAGAAATGCGGTGAGTGCGAGTAATAGTAATTTAGCGGTTAAACAAAGAAAACTGGTTAAGGATAAAACCATAGCGTTACGTAACTTAGAGATTAAGCGTGATCAAGCAGATGTTCAGTTCTTGAATGAGAAAGACTACATCAAAGAGATCAAGCAAATGAATATGAAGTTACGTTATGATATTCGCGTGATTGAAATAGAAGCGAACACAATGGCGTTATCTAATCAGGTTTATCGTATGGCTTCTTATATTGATAATGTTGACCATTATAAAGAAGTGAAAACGGAAACCTTAACGCTTGTTGGTTTGGTTTGGTTTGGTTCATTAGCCTTAATCGGTTCGATCACGGGTATTGCGTTGACTTTATCTGGATTGCACCTGAATAGCCTTGCAAGAAAGCGTGATAAAAAAACAAAGGTATATTTTAATAACGAAGCATAAGTAATACGACTAAACGTTATTGATATAAACGAAACCTGCACAATTAATATGAATTGTGCAGGTTTTTTAATTTTTAATGGATTGGATTAATCGGACATTACAGGGAGTCGCATAAATAGGTTGTTTGTTAAACAATTTTGTTAATTAAGCATCACTTTTGTCTTGTCTATTATTAACATGATGCCTATAAAGAGATGATTATCTATTTTAAAGCGTAATTTTGAACAGGCCGTGCATTTTTATCCCATAATATTCTTATGAGTTGAGGGTATGAAAGGGGAATAATCATGATCCAACCGACGCACGGCAATGATGATATTTCAAATATCACGGTGTTATCATTTATTGAGCCACATCCATTATTGGTTGATATTGCGAATAATGACGATATCGATATGCAATTCATTACGGCGCAAGATGCAATCGCGCATGATGTCAATTTACTGCAATCAGATTTGATTGTTGCTATTTATCAGCAAAAAAATGTCAATCAACTTGGTTATCTTTCTCGACGTAAAATTATTGAGGATAATTATATTGCGACTATTTGGTTGAATATCGATGAGCTTGATAAACGGGATAGTTTAACCGCATTACGGTTTGTTAATCATATGGCGACAGTGCTGAATCAAAATCAGCTGCTTAAATTTGATATCAGTGATATTTCGTCATTGGTGTCACATTCTAAATCACTCCGTTTTTTTGAAACATCTTGCGAAGAGAACTCATTGAATCTTGCTGCCAACGATACGATAGCGGATTCTGCCGCGATGATTATTGTAACGAAAGAGCCCATTTCAATACGAAAAATAAACGCAGGTTTTGAGGCGATAAACGAAGTTTGTGAGCACAAAGTGCCTTGTTTTTATGGGGTGCATATGTCGCCTAAGTACAGTGCTAAGCACACTTATCTGTATCTCGTTGGTGAGCGCTAAAGTTATTGCTATCAAGAGGCTAAATTAGTAGGTGTCTATAATAAACACCTACTAATAATTTAAGCCGATAATAGCGTTATGTTAATGGATTCCTAACTCAAATCTAGTCGCTGGCTTTTGAGGCGTCGGTGCCGTGATTGTGGTTAAAAAGGCTTGTAATGCTTCAGCTTCCGTAACCGTTAGATTTAATGGCCTAATTTTCTTTGATAATACCGGATAAGTGGGGTCATACTTATCCCAACCAAAGGGTGCATTATCTGCCATACCAGCCGAATACATTGAGATAACACCTTCCATCGTATCGAGTAAACCGTTGTGGAACCAGGGGTGATTGTTCATCACATCACGTAATGACGGTGTTTTAAATTTACCGACACTGCTTGGTTTGCCATCCACATTATACAATCCCAGATCTTCATAAAAACCTTGATAATAAGTCAGTCCGACATTTTGCATTTTGTGATCCGTAAACTCAGCCCCCATGTGACAATTAACACAACGGCCATTGCGGCGGAAGATGTCTAACCCCCACAGTTCTTTATCAGAAAGTGCGCTAGTATTACCTGTATTATCAGCCTGAACCACAAATGAATCAAAACGACTTTTGTTACTAATAATCGTTCGTTGGAATGTGGCGAGTGCCATTCCTAATTGTTGTTCTGTGATATCAGCACTCATCGCACCTTCCGGAAATGCTTGTTTAAACAAGGCTGGATATTGTGCATGTGCATTGAGTCGTGAAAGTAAACGCGGTAAAGTTTCAGCCATTTCCACTGGGTCTTGAATTGGCATTAGTGCTTGTTGTTCTAATGTTGCTGCGCGACTATCCCAAAACAACACAGGTAAGAATGCGCTGTTTACAATCGTCGGGGCGTTACGCTTGCCACGTTGACGGTCATGGCCAATGGAAACCTCTTGCCCGTCTCCCCAACCTAATTTAGGGTCATGACAACTAGAGCATGACACATCACCTGCTTGAGATAAAAAGGGGTCGAAGAAGAGTTTTTCCCCTAATGCGACTTTTAGCTCACTATAAGGGTTTTCGTTAGGGAAGCTTGGTTTAGGCATAGTGCCCAGTTCTTGATAACTCGACATATCATCGACAAACGGGGGTGGCCAACGATCACTATTACTCGCGTACTCTTGTCGTAAGCGATTGAAGTTAGGTTGAGCGTGGTTGCTCACTGAGCGGGGATCTTCTGTCGCTCTGTTTTCAAACTCTGTTGCAATTAATAAAATACGACCAGTGTCTGTGTTAGTTGTTGACTTTGGTTGTAAACTCGCCGTTGTTGGTAAGCTGTACAGGCCATAACTAGAGCCTGTTTTAACCCAGTAATCACCGGTTTCAGGTCTGTTGAGTGATGTTTTGTATAGTAAGCTGTAATCACTGTCTTGTTCACCTTTATGCAGTAACATTGCCAACTCATCGGCTGTGGGTAGCCGCCAGTCATTACGACCACAAAATTGGGCTTGATTAATATCTGAGACAGCCTTTGGTACGCTTGCTTGTATTGCTAACTGCTGGCTGGTGTTAGTGATATCTTGTGGATTTGGCGTTAACCAATATACATAAGAGAACTGCTTATCGCGTAAATAGAAGTTATCACGTACTAATCCGCGTGTATCATCTAAACAACGCCAAGGGGTATCAGCATAATTATCATCTTGTAGTGCTTTAGGTAATGGCTGACCGCTGTTATCTAAACGTATAAAGCTGTCTTTTTCTGCTTGTGGCTTCTTTTGTTCTGATGGCAGTGTCGTATCACGTTTGATACCACTAACAAGCATGACTGATTTAGGTTTACGCTTGTTTTGCATCATTGCCGTATGGCGGCCAGTCGCAAAATTTAACGTCGGTGCAATATTGTCAGCATGTGACTGATTATTATCATTCGCTAACCAGTAAGTCTCAAAACCAGTTGCAGCAAAAAAGTAAGGGTCAATGGCGGCTTGATTATTAGCTAATGCGTAATCTTGCTCACTGATTAATCCTTTCATTTCATAGCCTGACGGTAAACGCCAATCATCGCGGCCACACCAGTTTTGTTGATTCGCGTATTCAACAAGCGAATCTGTTGTACAAGCTTGACTGTTGCCATCACTGTCTGTGAACTGACACTGAGCTTCAAAAGCAGGCAAGGTCGGTAGCCAATCACCCCAAGCATAAGTTTGCATTGATGGTTGTAGTGGCGTTGCCCAAACGACACCTTGATGAATATTGTTATCTGCTAGGCACCGCCATTCCTTATTCTGACTACTGTCACCGAGCGTTAATGTTGCAAAGCGAGGCGTTGGCTTATTCACTCTAATCAGCCAATTGATGGTCTCAATTTTATCACTTGATATTATGGCCAATTTTACATGGTCGGAACCCTGTGCATCGGCATTTGCCTGATAGGTAAAAGTATTACCTTGAACACTGGCATTACCATATAGGCCTGGCTGAATCAGCCGTAACGCTTGCGTTGACGTTAAGGCGTACTGCTGAGTAGTCGTACGCCCTTGGGTTAGCTGTATACGAGGGTTCAATTCCAGCGGTTTAGCAGTGCCAGAGCCAGAGCCAGTACTAGTGCCAGAACCAGTGCTAGTGCCAGAGCCAGTACTAGTGCCAGAACCAGTGCTAGTGCCAGAACCAGTGCTAGTGCCAGAGCCAGAGCTAGTGCCAGAGCCAGAGCTAGTGCCAGAGCCCGTGCTAGTGCCAGAGCCAGTACTAGTGCCAGAACCAGTGCTAGTGCCAGAACCAGTGCTAGTGCCAGAGCTAGTGCCAGAACCAGAGCCAGAGCCAGAGCTAGTGCTAGTGCTAGTGCTAGTGCCAGAACCAGTGCCAGAGTCCCCACCACATGCAGCCAATAACGCACAGCCAATGATGATCACTGACAGGCGCTGTATACTTTTTAATGTATATTTTAGCATTATGGTTGCAATCTCGTTGTAGAGATCAGGCGTACGCGAAGCATTTCGGTATTTGCAATCCGACTACTAGCAGACCAGCTATCTTGGAATGCGAATGCAAAGTGTTTTGTCTTTGGATGGTATGAACTGATAGTCGAAGTCCAGTAATAACTGTCACTGCCTACGTTAGTGTCATCAAACACGCTCGTTATATAACTCGCGCGTAAACTGTCCATTCCATACATAGGTGTATTTACTAATAGGCTTTTTAATTCATTTTCTGTTGGTAAGCGCCAGTTAGTTTGACCGCACAATGCTGCTTTGTTGATTATTTCGGCGTACTCCACAGCCAGAGCGTGGTTTTTCAGTGGTTCATTTTTACTGATGCGTTGCCATAGAATCTGCGTATTTGGTAACACGCCTCTGTATTCAAGGTCAGATGTACAAGTCCAATCTGTACTGTCTTGTAATGTAAGCGCTTGGCCGAGAGTACCATGCTTAACAAAACGTGATTGCCAATTAAGATTTTCGTCAACACCTTCGACTATGTTTTGCGGTGTTAATTGTGTTGATAATTTTGGCACGTCATTGCCTTTTTTATCAGGAATAACAGTACCGTTTACTAACATCGTAAAATGAGGCTCATTTGTTGATCGCGGAGGCATGTTAGCAAAATCAAAATCTTCACCCATCCACATCACATGTGCATCGCCCACAAGTGGATTTGAGCCCTGCCAATCATCAGCTGTAGCTTTGATATCATGACCATTTGGATAAAGGGTAAATGAATTAGTCCAGTAAGCTTCGTCGTAATTAGAGTCGATATAAGGGAAGTAGAAGTTGTTAACCGGAGACTGTTTTGTATCTTCATCAAATAAATTTTTATCTAGCAGGGTTTGCCACTCAGCGCGTGTGGCTAAACGCCAGCCTGAACGGTCACACAGTTTTTGTTTGTTTGCTTCTGCAACCAAGTTATCGGTATTACAGCTACCACCAAGTGCACAGATTGCTTCGCTATAATCACGATTATTGATTGTTCGATCACCCCAGTAGTAGGTTGCATCAAACGCGTATGTACCATTTGCTTGAGGTACTTGCCACATCAGCTCACTTTTGTTATCTGTTATGCAACTCCAATCACTAACATTTGCTGGTCGCGCTTGGTCTTCTGGTGATAAAGGTGTGCCATCTTGACTCACTTTGCTAAAGCGTAGTGCTGGCTTATTCGATTGATCTTTATATAACGGTAAGACAGAACCATCAAGTTGATAAATTGTATTCTCAACTTGATAGCTAATAGCAAATTGATAATCGTTCTGGGCTGCAATAATCTCAGCACTTAAAGGATTACTCGTAGAAGGAACATAAGGTTGGAAAGTTATAGCGCCTGTCGTTTGATCAACACGTGCTTCACCAAAATTAGCCTTGATGTCTGTTATTTCACTGAGGTTGGTAGCGGTAACACCGGGGGCGATAAAACTAACCATTGTTGGTGATACAAGTGTTATATCACTGGTTTTTATATGCGCAGTTGTCGTCGTCACTGACGGCTTAGTCACTGGTGGCTTAGTCACTGGTGGTTTAGTCACTGGTGGCTTAGTCACTGGTGGTTTAGTCACTGGAGGTTTAGTCACTGGAGGTTTAGTCACTGGAGGTTTAGTCACTGGAGGTTTAGTCACTGGAGGTTTAGTCACTGGTGGTTTAGTCACTGATGGCGTAGTCACTGATGGTTTAGTCACTGATGGTTTAGTCACTGATGGTTTAGTCACTGGCGGCTTAGTCACTGGCGGCGTAGTCACTGGCGGCGTAGTCACTGATGGCGTAGTTACTTGTGGTGCTGTTGAGTTATAATCGTCACATGCACTGAGGAATAAGCTTGCAAAAGCGATAGATAATGCTGTTTTTTTCATTTTTTTTAGTTTTTTTGTGTTTTAAATTGGGAGTGGGATAATAAAGAATTACAAAAGAAGATGCAAGTTTAAATGATAGTAATTATCGTTCGCGTTTAGGTTTTTTGATTATGTGATTAAGGTAAAGGGTTATTTGTTTAAATGTTGTTGTAATTCAGTCCCTGGAATGGAGCTTGCCGTTGCGACTGCAATTGCGGCCCATTGGGACCCGGTTATCATGGCTTTTTTAATATCTTGATTACTCAGTAATCCATGGATTAACCCAGATGCAAATGCATCGCCAGCCCCTGTAGTATCAACGACGTTAGTTGAGATTGCTGCAATTGAAATATGCTGCTGGTGGCGATAAGCGACAGCGCCTTTTCCACCATCAGTTAGAATAAAATAACGTAAGGTTTGACCTGCGATGGACTGACCATAGCACCATAATTCTTCGCTATTATTCACATCAATACCATGATTAAAGAGGTCTGAACGAGAGGAGATTAAGACGTGGCAAGGGCGTAAACGGTTGTCTTTAGCTAACTGAGCAATCACCAAGGTGTGTTCAAGTGCGGATTGAGCCCAAAGCTCAGTGCCGACTGCTGATGAGTTAACGTATAGCGCTTGCCAATGTTTAAAATTGGGTGCTGGACCTAGCGTGAAAATGGGGCGTTGTGGACGAATAATAGTGCGTTCACCATCGGGTGTCATGACTAATAATAACTCGGGAGTATCGAGTTCATTGCGTTGCAATAAGCTGCAATCTAATCCTTGCAGACTGGCTTCTGCTAATAACCAGTCTGCGGTTTTATCATTACCAACTTGGCTGACCAGGGCTACTTTATGTCCCGCATAAACCAAGCCTAATCCAGTATTGGCTCCACCTCCACCTAATCGTCGGCCATGATCAGCATAATAGTGGCGGCCACCTGTCGTTAATTGCCTATCCAGTTGTAATACTCGATCACAGTTCAAATTGGCAAGTAATAGGATGTTTGACATAGGTAATAGCCTTAAATGATATGTTAATGGTCATTGTCTCTTATCCAGCTCAGAAAGAAAATAACAGCATGGCGTTGTGGTATTAAAGTTTAGCATGTTCAATGTTGTCATTACTGATGAAGTACCCTTACTTCAGCGAGGGGAACTTCAAGAATACTGTGTCGATACAATGCGCTTAAGTGCGCCACTTCAGCTGCTGTATAATGTGGATGAGGGTTTGACGTTAGCGCTAGAACAATATCAACAGCGGCGAGATGCGGTAAGCTTGGATCCTTTATGATGGTGAAATCGTCAGGTACGGTGGACGCAACCATCGCACCAATCCCTGTGCCGTTTTTAATGATGGCTTTGATCGCTGTCGCACTGGGTGAGATACAAATGATGTTGTATTTACGGTTAATTTTATCAAGACCATCGACAGCAGCGCAATGTACTTTGCAATCTTCTTCGAAGAGAATTAAGGGTAATGTGGGCTGAGTCAGTAACTCATGATTACCATAATATACCCAGACGGCTTTATCATTTTGTAATAAGTAACCTTCTTGGCTTTCTGGTGCACGCGTAATAATAGCTAAGTCTATTTCTCCATTATCGAGCATAATGCGTAACTTTACCGTGTTGTCACAATGTATACGAAATTTTTGATTCGGGGTTTTGTCTTGTATTAATTGAATAATTTTAGGTAAGACACTGACAACGTAATCATCTGGACAGCCTATAATGAGTGGTCGATTATGTTTAACTGTCGCGAATTCGGCAAGCACGTCATCGTGTAATGCTAAAATTCGTCGTGCGTAGCTAACCAATACTTGACCTTCGGTGGTCAATGATAAGTTCCGACCTTTTTTGATAAATAAGCGCTGATTCGCTTCTTGTTCTAGCTTTTTCATTTGCATGCTGATCGCACTTTGTGTCCGACAAATTTGCTTCGCCGCTCGTGTAAAACTGCCCGTATCAACAAATGCTATAAAGCTACGTAGTGCATCAATGTCCATTGATTAAATCCTTTTAATACATCAATAAATTGAATGTGTGCTATCAAAAGTATGCGTTTGTTTTAATTTAATCAAGAGATTACAGTAATAAACATCAAATTAAATAAGGGAATATAAAATGAAAAAACTATTAGTATTGTTGATGGTTTCTTTTTCAAGTGTTGGTGGGTTGATGTTTTTACAACAAGGAGAGACGGGTAAAAAAGAATTTGAGAATAGAAAAATAAGTACGATGTCTATTGAAGACGCGAATAATATATGTGATTGTCGCCAGCTATAAAAATACCGCAGACTAGCCGCGGTATTTTATATCAAGGTGGTGCAGACACTACCTGAAGTAAAGATTATTTCAGGTTTTGTAGGTCTAAGCTGTATACAGCGAAGCCAAGTTTATCATCTTTAATGTATTGCATTGGGTATTGGCCTTTGTCCTTGATGAACTGTGCGGCTTTGTCACCCGGCGCTGTTTCAAAGGTAATCGTTAGCTTCTTGTCGCTTTGTAATGGTGTGAAGTGCCAGTTGTTATCTGCACTTGGTGTTACTTGGCCTTGTTCTTTACTGACGCGGCTAATGTAATCTGCCAGTACAGTGCGGTTTTCATCAGGAGATGCAAATGCAACAAACGCTTCGCCTGTGCCCGCAAATTTACCACTGTAAGCGCGGTAGTTATTGGTCGCTACGATGAAAGGTTGGAGAGGGTTAACGGGTTTTCCTTCGAACGTTAAGTCGGTAATACGATTTGAGTCAGGGTTGATCAGCTTACACTCACCGTTATAACGTGCAGGTTGCGATAAATCGATGCTGTATTTTACACCGTCAATGACGTCGTAATTGTATGTGCGGAACTCATTCCAGTTAATTAAGTCTTGTGGAGCAGTGCTGTTTAGATCGATTTGATTGAATTGACCTGCAGAGCATTCTAACCATTCTTTCACTTCTTTACCTGTGACCTTCATGGCGACTAGCGTATTCGGGTAAAGGTAAAGATCCGCTGCGTTACGGAATGTTAACTGACCAGATTCAACTTCAGTAAAGTTCGTTGGATCGTTACCACGGCCACCTGCTTTAAACGGTGCCGCCGCAGAAAGTACTGGGATGCCTTCTAAATCAGGGTCACCTTGGATAAAGCGTTCTACATAATCTTGTTGTGCAAGGTTAACGATTTGGATTGTTGGATCGTCTTGTACTAGTGCAAGGAAGCTGTACATCACGTCATTTGCTTTACCGATAGGTTGGTTAACAAAATTACGTGTTGCTTTGTGATCAGCTTGTACTGCGGCAACCATTTTTTCATCCGCGGCTACTAATGGTTTTTTAGTGAATTTATCAAAAATAGGACGCGCTTCGGTTTGTGCGTCGATTACTTTCCAAGAATCACCTTGCTTGTCTAATACCAAATCCATGATACCGACGTGATCGCCCCAACGACCAGGCATAACCGCTGGGATACCGTTGATTGTGCCTTTTTCGATATTGACACCCGGTATTTTAGAAAATGTTTTACTTGGGAATACAGCGTGTGAATGACCAAATGCAATCGCATCAATACCTGGTACTTGTGTTAGATAGTACACTGAATTTTCAGCCATCACTTTATACGGGTCAGCAGATACGCCTGAATGTGGGATCGCCAGAATAATGTCTGCGCCTTCCGCTTTCATTTGCGGTACAAATTTTTCGGCGGTTTGTTTAATGTCTAACGCTTCAACTTTACCTTCTAGGTTTTTCTTGTCCCAGATTAAGATTTGCGGTGGTACAAAACCGATATAACCAATCTTAACTTGATGCTCTACGCCGTCTGTATCTTTAAACGTGTTTGTTTTGATAATGTAGGGGGTGAACATGTTTTTACCGGTTTTAAGATCGATAACATTCGCATTAATATAGGGGAAGTTTGCGTCATTCGTTGCTTCTTTTAAGAAGTCTAACCCGTAGTTAAATTCATGATTACCTAAATTACCTACTTCATAGCCAAGCTGGTTCATTGCTTTATAAACAGGGTGTACGTCGCCAGGTTTAAGGCCTTTATCTGCCATGTAGTCGCCCATTGGACTACCCTGCAATAAATCACCATTATCAACCAGTACACTATTGGTTACTTCAGCACGGGCTTCTTTTATCAATGTGGCAGTACGTACAAGGCCTGTTTTTTCTGTCGGCTTGTTTTTGTAATAGTCATAGTCCATGACATTGGTGTGAATATCTGTCGTTTCTAGAATACGCAGTTTGATGGTTTCAGCATAAGCAGGGCCAGCCATGGTAAGTAGACCTCCGAGTACCGCAATAGCCACAGGTTTGATAGATAACGACATGGTTTTCTCCAAATTAATAAGAAGTAGGTAGGAATAGATACAGAAAGCGCCAAGGTAGCATAAATATACTGAGCTTGGCGCTTTAATGTCGGCAATAGCTTGTTTTATCCCTTGTTTTATTGATTACGTTTAATTTGTTGTCAACGAATAGGGGATAAAACTGATTCGGTTGTTGCTATTTTTGCTTAAATTCACGATCCATTTTGAATGAAAAAGAAATAACATAATTTTCCATTTTCTGCAGACCTTGATCAATATCATCGAGCTCTGCGGTAATATTATCCAGCAGTTTTTCTGCCGTATGACCTTGTTGCCATGGTTTCGTTTTCATCGAATGGTTGGCATAAATGCTTCGTTGTTGCTGCTTTTCAATCGGCATTTTTTCGAGCAATAACCAGGCAATGATATAAATCAGAATGGCGAGAAAGAAACCGGTGAATAAAAACAAGGATACGAACAGTAATCGCACAAGCCAAACCTCAGCCCCGAAGGTGGCAGCTAAGCCCGCACACACACCGCCGATCTTGCCATTTTCGGTGTCTCGATATAAGGATTTAGCGTTCATCGGTCTCTCCATTTCGGTGATTCTTCATCTAAAATTTGTTCTAACGAGATGACGCGATCTTGCAATTGCTCGGTACGGCTAATCAATGTTTGTAACTTGTCTTTGTCTTTCTCTGATAACCCTTGATTGCTTTGGCGTCTACTCCGATAGGCTAAAATTAGCCACAGTGGTGCGACGAAAACTAAAAATACAGTGAGTGGTACTTGAATAAAATCCATGGAAATTCCTTAATGATGTTATCGCACAACTAATGATGGTTTATTACTGTATTTTATACATATATAGCTTGTTTGTATTGCTTAAAACCGCAAAAAGTACATTTTATTACTCTACAGACCCTGTCTTTATTGTGCTTAAAACTAAAACGCACCTTAATATAAGGTGCGTTTTAAATATGAGGTGTGAGGGCTGATTATGAATCCAGATCTAACTCGTCATAAGTGCTATCAATGTCTTCTAGAGTAGATACTTCATCCACAAAGTAATCACGGCTGGGTTGTTTTGCACTGCGCTTATGTGCCGTATTGCGTAATGAATGAGGGTGGCTGATCTTATGATTATATTTACGCCAGCATCGCGCAAAATCAGAGGTTAATTCAAATTCACCATCAAGCTCTGCGAGAAAGAAATGTTCGTCAGCAGTGGTGGGCAAAAGCTCGCCTTCTTGTAGTCGCTGCATTGTTAAACCGTAATGTTCTAATAATTTTGATTCATCTAAATTAAACGCATTTTGTTGTTGAAAACCAAGTGGAAAATGCACTTCATCTAAAAATATACCCATGCTTCTCATATCGATTACCTTTCGTTAAATTAACCGTGTAACAACAATCGTTAGCAGTATTTATGACTGCATTGGAATCTTCATGTTGTCACAGCTATGTCATATTCAATCTTTATAATTTTAATTACAGACTTTGTTGGTCTCTAAATTAACGGCGGATGTTGACAGTTTAATGACAATGGTAAATTTATTTGTAATCAAGCGTCACAATTTTACTTTTATATTATTAATGAAAGAGATAAGCAGGAAAGAACATAGCTAAATTAGATCAGAAGTTTAAAAAAAAATCGGCTCAGCGTGTTGACGATGACGGCATTACGTCATCAGATCGTAAGGCTCATAAACGTGCACGACGTGATAGTCGTCAAAAAGATGATCTGTATGCGCTGATGGATAACGCTTCTGTGAATGAGAATAAATCACACGAAAATAGCATGCAATTTTAATGATAATAATAGAGGCAAAATATAAGTAATAAACTTAAAACATTTATTGCTTGTATTTCATTGCCTTACATTTTAATTGGAATTAATTTAAGCTTTTTACTTGAAAACAAATCGTGTAATCCACATCTATTAATTAGGCGCTTACGAGGCCTACATGAAAACCGATAGTGATGAATACACTATATTAATAAATAAAAAATCAATAAATAAAAATAGCTGCCTAACGGAGTGTATTTTTATTTACTAAAGACATAATTAACAACGATAAATCATGGCTAGGTGCAAACTAATTTGGCTTAGTGACGATGATAATATTGCTCAATGGAGAATATATTTATGCGTACTTTTGACTTTACTCCCCTATACCGCAGTGCAATTGGTTTTGAACGTTTAGCAGCACTTGCTGAAACGGCTGCATCAAATCGCCAATCTGGTAATAACTTTCCTCCGTATAACATCGAACAACTTGATGACAATAACTACCGCATTACGATGGCTGTTGCAGGTTTTGACGAAGCGGATATCGATATATCAACCCAAAATAATGAATTATTAGTAAAAGGCACGAAAGAGTCTGTGGCGAAAGAAGACGATCAACGTACTTTCTTACACCGCGGTATTGCTGAACGTAACTTTGAACGTAAATTCGAGCTTGCCGATCATGTTTTTGTCAACGGGGCAGACATGCGAAATGGCTTGTTGTATATCGATTTAGAACGCCAGTTACCAGACGCAATGAAACCACGTAAAATTGCCATTAACGGCGCTAAAACCCTATCTGCAGAATAATACTGCATAAACACTGTTATAGATTGGCAGTGTTATTAACCCTTATAAATTATATTCGTCTTAGTGGGGATTCTTTCACTAAGCTCGTTACACCCAAGTACCTGAAGGGCTTGGGGATATAAGTGCTGCTCAGCAGGCTTATAGCTATCTATTGTTTGAGGAAAATAGAGATGACTACAACGACTACATTTGATTTCGCACCCCTATATCGCCACGCGGTTGGTTTTGATCGCTTTGCTAACATGGCACAAAAATTAGTTGAACAGCAATTAGCATCACAGCGTATGTTAGATGCGTGCAAGGCTAAAAAATTGATGGCCAAAAATGAAAAAGTTAACAGTGAGCAAGCAAAAAACCAAGTGGTTAAAACACGGGTTGATACGAACTATCCACGTTATAACATAACTCACACAGGTGAGTTAGATTATCAAATCACACTGGCGCTAGCTGGTTTCTCACTCGAAGAGATCGATATTACTGTGACGGCTGATGAGTTGGTTATTACCGGTAAAAATCAGCCAGTAGAAGTCACATCAACATTATTGCATCAAGGTATTAATCAAGCGGACTTTAGCCGTAAATTTGCACTCGCCGACCATGTGCATGTATTGGGTGCTGAGATGGCGCAAGGATTACTGACGATTAATCTACAACGTCAGGTGCCAGAAGCATTGCAACCTCGTAAGGTGACCATTGGCGCTTAAAATAAGCCAGTAAGATATTGTTTTAATTATTAATATAAAGAGTGAGTGTAAATAGATTTAGCGCATCAATAATGATGCGCTTTTTTTTAGCCGAGGTGTGGTAAGCCATTATTGAGGATTAAACTAAACGATCAAACGCAGCTAGCGTTAAATCACAATTAATAACTCGGCCATGTCCTTGTCCTTGTGTTGTGACTAAGTCGATAGTATTAGCTTCTTTCGCGGCTAATTCTGAGGTGCTGAAATTGGCAAATTTATCACGCTTATCATGCACTATGATGGTTTTTTGCTGACGAGATATGAGTGTTTTATAAGGTTTGATCGTCTCTAGCCTATAGTCATATTTGTTTTCAATTTTTTTTATCAACTCACCAAATAATTTCATTGAATACCCAGAACTACCAACAGTGTCATATAAGCTTTCAACATAGTTTAATACAGGTGCAATTAATAAGAAGGGTAAGGCTTGTACTTTAGGGTGACGACTCTCTAAGACGACTGTCGATCCAATGCTATGTGCAATGATGCCTACTACGTCATCAATATTATCGACGATTTCATCGAATGCTTGTACAAATGCGGGCAGGTGAGCGTGACGCCCTTCACTTTGGCCGTGTGCAGGATGATCGTAGGCCAGCGCAGTAAAACCTTGTTTGGCAATATGCTCCATCAACGGAAAGAATTGACTGGCACTACCAGACCAACCGTGGCTTAAGACCCAAACGGGTCCGTTACCCATTTGATAGGTATTTAGTCGGCCTTCAGATGTCATGAGTGTGGATCTTAATAACCCAACCGGATCTTCATGTTTGGATGTACTACGTACGGGAGTTAACAGTAAGTTCTGCGCTGTTTTTAACGCATGAGCGGGTGCAATGCTGTGATGTAATCGAGTACCGATATTGATCATGCTGCGACGGATCGTAAATTTTTTTCGAGTATTAAAATAAATGTTACTGCTCATCGTAGATTCCTTAAATAACACCCTAGGATTTTCGCGTACTTTTAGCACGACCGTTCTTTTAATGCTACCGCCGAATTCACTCAGCATTTAATTTATAACTAAGTAGGTATTAAATGTGCAGGGAAAGAGAGATGTTAAATTATTCGGTGTATCGGTTTATGACTTATAGATGCCTGTATCTAATGATTTATGCTGGATTTTGTGTTGTATTGGAAATTAAATAAGGTTTTAAGCGTTATTAGTAAACATCTTCTCTACCCAGTTACAACGGGATCGTTTATGCTTAAGTTAATTTCAAAAATGAATTAAGGAAGTCGTATGCGGATCACCGCCAATTTTGATGCTGGTAATATTGAAGTCATTAATTTAGATGACAAAAATGATGTACAACTTGCAATTCGCCCAGATGTGGGTGAAGAATTTTTCCAATGGTTTAACTTCCGTATTGAAGGTGTAGTCGGTGAGCAATACACACTGAATATCCTTAATGCAGGCGAAGCGGCTTACCTAGAAGGCTGGGAAAATTACCAAGCTGTTGCATCATACGATCGTCAGCACTGGTTCCGTCTTCCTACTTTCTATAAAGAGGGTAAACTAACGATCATTGCTGACATGGATTGTGAGTCAATGCAAATTGCTTACTTTGCTCCGTACAGTTACGAACGTCATCAAGATCTACTAGCGGCAGTGCAAATGCACCCATTAGTAAGCCTAGAGCACCTAGGTGAAACGATTGATAAGCGTGATTTAACCTTAGTTAAGATTGGCGATGGCGCTGAAGGCAAACGTAACATCTGGATCACTGCGCGTCAGCATCCTGGCGAAACGATGGCTGAATGGTTAGTTGATGGTTTAATGCATAGCTTACTTGATAGTGATAACCCAACGGGTAAAGCATTATTAGACAAAGCTAACTTCTACATCGTACCAAACATGAATCCAGACGGCAGCGCACGTGGTCATTTACGTACCAATGCATTAGGTGTAAACCTTAACCGTGAATGGTTAAATCCAAGCTTAGAAAAAAGCCCAGAAGTATTCCATACCATCAATAAGATGAAAGAAACTGGCGTTGATTTATTCTATGACGTACACGGTGATGAAGCGCTACCTTATGTATTCCTAGCGGGTTCACAAGGTACGCCAAGCTATAACGACAGATTAGCGAAACTACGTGATCGTTTCTCTGATGTGTTCAAACTAGCAAGTGCAGATTTCCAATCTGAATTTGGTTATGACATCGATGCACCAAGTACAGCCAACATGACTGTGGCAACTAACTGGGTAGCAGAAGAGTTTGATTGTTTAGCTAATACCATGGAAATGCCATTTAAAGACAATGATAACTTGCCTGATCCTATGATGGGTTGGTCACCAGAGCGTTCTATTAAGCTTGGTGAAGCATCATTAGTGGCTATGCTAGCTGTGGTTGACGATTTACGTTAATCGGCTTTAGCTATTAAAGGCTAAGGCATAAAGCCCGTGCGTACTCGTTGTTTTAAAAACAGTATTTGCGGGTTTTTTTGTATCTAAAATTCGCGATAGCCAAGGTTTTGTGAGCTATATCAGTTTGTTGAATAAATTAACGTGGTCTAAATAGCGAATCTAGACATATACTCAATAAAGATTGACCAAGTTTGGTAGAGGATATGAGGTTATGTCACAAGAGGGTAACCAGATCATAGTGCATGGTAGAGTACAAATGGTCGGCTTTCGTTATGCAACAGTGCTACAAGCGCAGCAACTCGGTTTAACCGGGTACGCCATCAATCTGAAAAATGGGGATGTCGAAGTACAGGTCTTTGGTGATAAAACTGAACGAGATAAACTGATTTTATGGTTACGAGAAGGCCCCGATATGGCACAGGTTGATGCATTAGAAATCACTGTCATTGATTATAAAAATATGTCAAATTTTACTCCGGGCTAATTGACTACATTCTATATGTCTTTAGTGAAATAGTGCAGTGTACAGAGAGGGGAATACCTTCAGCGGCAAGTTGTTGTCTTTGATAATCACCACGGCTACCTTGCAGTGATATTTTACCTTGGCTATTCACAATGCGATACCAAGGCAACTTGCTGTCGGCTGGTAAGCGACTAAGCACTTTACCAACCTGACGCGCATGACTTGGCATTCCCGCTAACTTAGCGATATCGCCATAGGTGGCAACCTTACCTTCAGGTACTTGATACACTAGAGCAAATACTTGCAGATCAAAATTATTCATATGGATGAATTAAAAACGCAGTTTCGTCACCAGTTGCTCACCTAAATTAACATTACTTGATGAGCCGCTAAGCGCATCTTTAGTGTCACTAATTAATGCCTCCATACCGGTTTGAATACTGTGTGAATGGCTTAACTGTTGCTGTACTTGACTAATGGTTTGTTCTACTAAGTTCGAACTTGAATTAGCTTGAGATACTAGCTCTTGTAAACTTTGCATTGTCACTGTCGCGATATCAACACTGTCATCAATAATATTTGTTACTTGTTTTTGTTTATCAATGATCGCCGCTGAAATATCCATGATTTTTTTCATTTCACCTTGGATCTGGTCTGCAGATTGGTTTGCTGTATTTGCAAGTGCGCGTACTTCATCGGCCACCACGGCAAATCCACGACCATGTTCACCTGCTCGTGCCGCCTCAATTGCCGCATTTAGAGCAAGTAGGTTGGTTTGGTCGGCAATGCCTTTAATAGAGTCAACTAGTTGACCAATGTTTTTATTGTTTTCATCTAGATTAGCTAACAGCACGGTAAACTCAGCAATGTATTGTGCAGAGTTGGTGATGTTACCCGTTAATTTTTCAAGTTGTTGAATACCTGTTTGAGAGATGTTTGCGGTACTTTGTGTAGAATTAAATGAATCATTTGAAAGGTTTTCTATACCTTTTGACTGCTCCATAAAGCCTTGAATCAAATCGAAACTTTGCTCTATGTTGTTAAGTCTGCTTGCCGAAGATTTATTGACCTTGTGTGCATTTTGAGTGATTTCTTGGGCAATAGATAATGCGCTACTATTTTGTAGTTGGTCTAAAAGTTTTGCTTTACTTTGCAGTGCCGCTAAGTCTGTTTCTGAGATAAGAACTTGTCCAAGAGGGACTTTATTAGTGTTAAAAAAATTAAACATAGCTTAGATCTGCCTTTTTAGTCGTTTATAATTTATAGCGGCAAAATAGATCCCGCTGAATATTCTTAAGCAATAATTAGACCGTAATTGTCATAAGAGATAATTTATTTTTCTTATTAATTATATAGTTATTCTTTATCCTTGAGATGACCATTTGACTATAGTTAAGTCATCGCATTTATCGTCCTTTTGTATTATCGGCATCAGTTGCTATTTACTTAACCATTCTTGTTATATTTTTGAAAATCGGTCGACATTTATAAAAAGTTAAGTATATTGTGCGCAAGGCAGTTAAGAGAGGTTATCCTGATGTCAGAAATGAATGAAGAGACTATGTTGCACTTAGATAATCAGGTTTGTTTTGCGTTATACAGTGCGACGAATGCGATGGTTCGTGCATATCGACCAATGTTAAAAGCACTCGATCTTACTTACCCACAGTATTTAGCTATGTTGGTTTTTTGGCAGAAAGATGAAATTAGTGTGAAGGTATTAGGTGAACAATTACACCTTGATTCCGGTACGTTAACACCCTTGTTAAAGCGCTTAGAGTTGAAAGGGCTTATTCGTCGAGAGCGAAGTAAAGAAGATGAGCGTGCTCGTATACTGTGTCTAACCGATGCTGGCTTAGCCTTAAAGGAGCAAGCAAAAGATATTCCTATCAATATGTTTTGTCAGGCCGGTTTACCGAAAGAAGAGTTATTGATGATGAAAGCGAGCTGCGAAGCATTGTTAGGTAATTTAACTGATTAATACTCGGCAAAGTATTGCTTGAGGGCTTGTTGCCATTCAGGGCTTTGACGAACATTGAGCAATGCTCGGTTTAATTGCTCGGTGTAAGGACTATTGTCTTTAATCGCTAAACCATAATTTTGTTTTTCGAATTGATAAGGTAATACTGACATTTGCTGATAACGTCCTTGCTGTTTTTCTTGTTTCAGCTTGTACTTTAAAACCGCATCATCATCAACGATAGCGTCTATTTTCCCGTCATTAAGTGCAATTAGCATATCATCAAGGTTCGTAAACGTTTGATGTATTATACCTAAACTATCAAGATAAATAGAAGATGTGGTCGAGACTGTGGCCCCGACATTAAGTTTGATTAGATCATATGGACTTTTTATATCAGTATTGAGCAACCCCAAGGTGAAGGTACTGGCTAGCATCGCGGTAATGCTGGCAATAAATAAGGTGGATGCAATGGCTAAAAACACTGTTAATACCCGTCCGCTCAAGGTTTTAAATTCAAAATAGTTGAAAGGACCTTTGGTGATGAATAGCAGACCAAGAATAAAGGCTTCTAATAACTGTGATCCTGCTGATGGCATTGAATACAGTTTATGATTAACTTTATGTTCGAGCAGGTAAAATATCCAGCCGATAAGCCCTGCACATATGAGAATAATACCAACAGCAAATAATAATGTAGTATTGGTGATGATATCGATAAAAGACGCGAGATAGCCTTTTTGTTTTACTGCAATGGCTAGGTGTGTCTCATAAAATGAGTGTGAAAAGTCCATGAGTAATTCACGCTCAGACGTAATAGTAATACAGGATATTCCCACTTCTATATTGCCATTTTCAACGGCACTTAATAACCCTTTTAAAGTGTAATCTCGCATTTCATATTGTAGGTCGATACTATCGGCGATACGTTGCCATAATAAAATACTCAGTCCTGTGCTGGTGGCTTGTGGCGTACCATTTTGCTGTAAGCTCATTACAAAAGGAGGGCAATGATAACTTCCGACGTTAATGACTGAACTACTATGGCTATACGATGCCATACTGTATAAATAGCAGAAAACACACAGTCTTATGAACGGGTGCGAGAGTGGATGCATAACAATCCTTAGGGCTTGGCAACGAGTTGAAACCAGTTGTTATTTACACTTGAATTCAAGTACTAAGTTTAGTGGAAAACGGGAAAAGGTTTATCAATATGAAATTTAAATTGCCAGCATCGTTATTATTAACGGGAATATTAAGCGGATTACTTATTGGGTGTTCGAGTACAAGTGATAGCAGTGCTGCGGTTGATACGAGCGGCGATGTTGAAAATAGTGAAATAACGACAAATGAAACGTACTGGGTTGCCCCCGAACGCGTCGCCTGTCAGGGTATTGTGCCTATGCAGTGTCTGGTTGTTAATCAAGTGATTGATGGTAAGGCCAGTGAGTGGCAATTGTTTTATAACGATATTGCTGGTTTTGAATTTGTACCTGGCTCTTTTTATAAGTTGTCTGTGGTGACGTCAGAAGTGGGAAATCCGCCTGCGGACGCGTCAAGTTTATCGTATACATTGATATCCGAGGTAGATAAAACCCCACGTCATTATGCGCCCAATACCATGTTAACGGAAAACCGAAAGTGGAATCTTAAACAACTTGTTGGTTTGGATGGCGTTAATCCATTAATGCTTGAGCAACCCGCTAATATTACTATTTCTGGTGATCGTTTTTCTGGCTTCTCTGGCTGTAATAATATGTTTGGTCAGGTACAGCATTTATTTGAAGATGAAAAATTGCAGAATGCCTTATTAAAATTAGGGCCTGTCGGTTCAACGCTAATGGCTTGTGCAGATCCAAATGCGAATGCTGTTGAGCAAAAATTACAGCAAGCACTTGGTGTTGTGAACGCCATTCAAGTGCAATGGCCATTTTTAAATATGTATCTAAATGATGAATTGATGATCCAGTTTGTTGCCGAAGATTGGGATTAATCGATATTACACCTCAGTGCGATGCGTTCTATTAATTTTATTTCCCTGCTGAATTTAATAGCAAGTAAATCTTGCTCTGGATCCCATCGCACTATTGTTGTTTTGATTACGTCAGTAAAATAGTTATTAAACTCCATAATTAAGTTTTCATCTACAGTGAATCTTCTTTTTGTTTTTACTTTTGCCAGTAATCCCGATTGCGATATGTTTTGTACTTCAATGGGTATTTTAAAAAAATCAAAGAGCCCTAACTTACTCACATACAAGATGGGAAATTGATCCCAATAGTGAAAGCGTGTGTGTCCACGGCTAACTTTTAACGATAGGTCTTTTTTTACACTAAACATTATATATCCATATTTTATGTATATTTGCAAACTAGCAAATGTCTGTAGCTGCCCCCTACAAATCTAGTTTAAAATTAATGAAATAGCCTGATAAATTATAGTTAAATAGCAACAATGTGCTTTTTATGGTGTTGATCTTAATCAAACGTGGTTGAATGTGTGTTGTACTTCAGTCTGTTCTTCATTAAAATACTAATACGAATTGTTACTATTAAGGTGTTTTTAACTGTGTCGCAAATTCTCATCGTGGATGATGATATACAACTGTGTGAATTACTCACTGAAGTTTTAATGGAAGATGGTTATCAGGTGCACAGTGTGCATTGCGGTGAAACCGCGCTCGATTACATACAGTCTCACCCTGTTGACCTCGTATTACTCGATGTCATGCTTCCCAATATTAATGGTTTGCAAGTGGCAAGACGTATCTGCCAGCGCTTTGCTACACCTATTCTAATGTTGACTGCATTAGCGGATGAAACGGCAATGCTTGATTGCTTGCAAGCCGGTGCAGATCAATATATTGCGAAACCTTATCATGTACCTGAATTATTAACGCGTATTCAAGTGATGTTACGTCGTGTTGGTTTAGAAAAGCAAAGACAAAACCTGGGTGGTGAAAGTTCAATCCTCACACAACTATCACGTCTATCACTGACTGGTACAGAAGCTGAATTACTTGAGTACCTCGTGTCACGCCATGAAATTGTGGTATCGAAAGGTGAATTGCAAAAACAAGTATTAAAGAAAGATTTATGCCCATTTGATCGTAATTTGGATATGCACATTAGTAATATTCGCCGAAAAATGGTGCAATCTGGTCTGTCTAAATTACATATTAAAACGGTACGCGGCAAAGGTTATAGCTTTTTTGAACACGTCGGCAGTATGGCGATATGAGTCTAGAGTGTATCAAAACGGCAAAGAAATTGTTTTTTTTAGGTGATCGCCAAGGATTGGCATTTCGATTATTTAGCTATTTTGCGATTACCCTTGTCTTAATTCTCAGTCTACAGAGTATCGCTGAAATGGCGTTGGTTCGCGTGCTGTTGCATCTGCCTGCAACGGTTAAAACTGAAATGTTGGATCTTGCTGAGCAGGCTAACCGATTACTTGACAATAAAGACAGTGAAGGGAATATCGATCGCAATAAACTTGCAGAATGGGAAGAGGCACAATCAAGCTATTTATTTGTACTTAGTGATGATCTTGAAGAAGTGAGTACGCGTGTTATGCACCCACATTTTAAGTTTAAGTTACGTTATATTCGTCCGCTTGATACAATTTTAGAGAATAAAGTGAATAAGCCTGTTATTGCATTACCCTTGCGACCAGGCTATCAGTTAATCGTTCAGTTTTCCGATAAGCAACATCCGGCACATAACTTCCCTTATTACTTTGCGGCCATCCAATTTATCATCACTAGTATATTGCTGGTTATATTTTCATTATTACTCGCGCGGCATTTACAACAACCGTTACATCGTTTACAAGCGGCTAGTCGCGGCCTTGCTGAAGGAGATTTTAGCATTCGGGCATCTCATAAAGTGGGTAATAGCGTGACCGAGTTTAATCAGCTTGCGCAAGATCTGGATGATATGGCTGAACATATTAATCATTTAATTGGTAAACAGAAAAAGCTCATTACCGACGTCTCTCATGAATTAAGAACGCCACTCGCAAGGCATAGTTTGATCTTGCATTTATTACGTAAACGTTGTCCTGATGAGGTCGGTGATTTATTAGATAAACTGGATAATGAATCAGCTGAAATGAATAACCTTGTCAGTGAGATTCTGGAGTTTAGTCGCTTAGGGCATGAAAACGTATCGGTTAACTTGGTGCCAACACAGCTTGAATCCTTGTGTCAGATCCAGGTGATGCAGAATGAAATGGATTTAAAACCACAACAATCACTGCAAGTCGAGCTGGATAATACGACGCCTATGGTACTTGCTGATAGTCGCTTATGTTTAAGATCGATAAAAAATGTGCTTGATAATGCGATTAAGTATGCGGGGGATAATGCTGCTATCGTATTAACTGTTAGTCAACAAGACCAATATGTAGAGGTTGTTATCGCTGACGATGGCATCGGTATACCTGCACAGCAACTAGGCCGTGTTTTTGATCCGTTTGTACGTATTGAACAAGCGAGAAATAAACAGTCTGGTGGTTACGGACTTGGACTTGCGATTGTAAAGGAAGCAATGCTTATCATGCGCGGCGAAGCCATTGCGGAACTAAATGTAAATAATGGCGTCACGGTAAAATTACGTTTCCCTATCCAATAATAGCTATTAATCACTAAAGTTTTATGAATACGGCTTATTTTATATTGAAATAAGCCGTTTTTATGTGCGCCACTGGTTAATAAGTATCCTGTTTATTTGTTTCATTCATGTTTACATTCGCTACAAATGCAAAGAATGTAAATTTGATGAAAATGGTAATGATTATCAATTAGAATCCTGTTCATCAAATCGACCTACCGCAGTAGGCGTGAAATTTAAATTAATGAAAAAATGAATCGGAGATAACGGAATATGTTTTGTAAAACTCGATTAGCTGTCGTAATAGCGACAGTACTTGCAGCGCCAAGTGCTTACTCTACTGAAACGGTAGAAACAGATGAGCACATGGAAGTTGTAGGTCGTGATTATGGTTATAAAGTTGATACAAATAGTACTGCAATGCGTGTTGAAGCGACTCAGCTTGAAACTCCAGGGCAAGTAACGGTTATTGATGAGCAGCTAATTGATGAGCAAAGAGCAAGCACACTAGGTAACGTACTTAAAAATGATTCAAGTATTTCTGCTGGTGGTGTAAGCCGTAACCGTGAATCGTTCAAGCTACGTGGTTTTGATTTACAAAGTAGCAGTGGCTTCTTGCGTGACGGTAAGCAGCATTGGTCGCATTACCGTCAACCTATTGAATTACTAGAACGTGTTGAAGTATTAAAAGGCCCTGCAGGTCTACTTTACGGTAAATCAGCGCCAGGCGGTCTAGTGAACATGGTGGCTAAAAAGCCAACTTACGAAACCCAAATTAATATTAGCCAAGATTTAGGGTCTAACAATGATTCTCGTACTACTGCTGATGTAAGTGGTTCATTGAATGATGACCAAACATTACGTGCCCGTGCGATTGTATCTAAGCAAAGCTACGATTCATGGCGTACATATGGCGATGGTAGTACACCATCGACAGAACGTTTTGTTGGTGGTTTGTTTGTTGATTACGACTTAAATGACAAAGTAACCGTATCTGTGCATTACGATCGTACTAACGATAACGGCAGTGTTGATTCAGGTGCTTATATTAAAGATGGAAAGCCTGTACTTGGTGAAGAGCACATCTGGGATGCACAGTGGTCAACCATTGAAAATGACGTTGAGAATGTTGGTTTTGATATTGCTGCACAGCTATCTGACAACTGGAACATGAAATTAGGTTATAACAACCAAGATTTTAGACGCCGTGATACAGAAAGTTTTACTAACCCAAAAAGTTATGACCCGACAACTGGTAAAGTAACTTATCAAGTATACGACCGCCTTGATCATTGGGTATTTAATACTGCATTTATTGACTTTGTCGGTGAATTCGATGCATTTGGTATGCAACACCAAACATTAATTGGTGCAAACTGGTTAGGTTACTACTATTCAAAATTAAGTGAAAGTAGTGATGATTTGACTGGTGTTGTTGGTCAGCCATTTGACAAGCCAAGTGGTACAAATGCTGAAAATGATAAGACTAAATCAATAACTGAACGTGATTCATACGGTATTTATGTACAGGATATGGCAACGATTAACGATCAATGGCAAGTACTTGCTGGTTTACGTTTTGACCGTGAAGTAAACGAGAAGCATACTTATAACAATGTATTACCGAAATTAGGCCTTATTTATCACCCGAAAGCGAATGGTTCGATTTATGCGACTTACTCAGAAAGCTTTGAACCAAAAGATCCTATTAATAGTTCTAAAGATATCAACAATGGTATGGAGCTTGATCCAGTAAAAGGGACATTGTATGAACTTGGTTCGAAATGGGAATTAATGGATAACCAACTGTTTGTATCGGGTGCTATTTTTGATATAACTCAAGAAAATACTGTTATTAAAAAAGATATAAGTAGCAGTGTAACTGAAACCACGCAAGCAGGTAAACAAATTCACCGTGGTGCTGAATTCAGTGCGATGGGTTATGTAACTGAAGCTGTTTCACTTAGCGGTTCAATGACTTATTTAAATGCTGAAATTCATCATGAACTTAAACCAGAGCTTGATGGAAAACGCCCTGCTGATGTTCCTGAGTTTTCAGCAAGTGTTTGGACTCGCTACTCATTTGCTAACAATACCGACGTTAACTTAGGTGCTATCTATGTTGGTGAACGCTTTGGTGATGCAGAGAATACTTATAAGAAAGATGCTTACACGCGTTTTGATACTGGTATCGCTCACACCATTAATTACGATAAAGACATGGACCTAGTATTACGTTTCAACATCGAAAACTTGTTTGATACGGATTATCTAGCGGGTGGTAGTCAAAAGAAAACTATCATTGGTGAAGGTCGCAACTATATGGCTTCAATCCAATTACGTTATTAATAACATAATCTAAGCCTTCATAAACAGCAATAATCGACTCTTAATTCCATAGATGTCGGTTATTGCTTTTTGTGGTTTTATTCCTTTTAAATTTAAACTCGAATGTTGATTAATTATGCTTTTAAATAAATCTTACTCTCTCGTTCTCGTGGCTGCACTGAGCAGTGCTACGTTTAGTCCTTTCGTGTTTGCGCAAGCTAATGATAGTGCGCAAGCGATTGAACATGCACAAGCACTGACTCAAAAAATGAATAAAACGGCGGCTAGTAGCCAATATAAAATTGATAATAGCGCAGACCGTACTTTAAGCATGCAAGCAGAAATAGAGCGTCTGCAAGAAGAAGTCGACAACTTAGCTGTATATCGCGATCATCTTGCTAAATTAGTAAATAATCAAAACCAAGAGTTAAATAGCTTAGACGAACAACTGCAAGGTATTAAAACGACTCGCCAAGGCATAGTACCTTTGATGTACAAAATGTTGGCTGGTTTAGATGACATCATCAATACCGGCAAGCCAATTAAAAAAGAACAACGCCTAGCGCGATTAGCAAAATTAAACGCGATGATGTGTCAGGCGAATGTCAGCGATGCAGAGAAATATCGCCGTATTTTAGAAGCGTACCAAATCGAAATCGACTATGGGACTAAGTTGGGTGTGTACCAAAGCGAAATTACGCTTGCTTCATCAAATAACACGATCACCGTTGATCTATTGCACCTTGGCCGTATTGCATTTGTTGCGCGCAGTTTAGATAGCCAACGTTATTGGCAGTGGCATGATCAACGTCAGGAATGGGTCCCTATTTCTGAACAAACAAACGATATCGACAAAGCCTTCAAAATGGGCAATAAGCAAATTGCACCAAGCTTAATATCTCTTCCTGTGACCACTGCGCAACGTGTAGGTAATGCCCAATGAAAACATATATTGCAATGAATCAAGCGAAGTCACTGTTAACGCAAGCATTGGTGTTTGGCGCATTAACCTTTAGTGCACAGTCTATGGCCGTTAATAATACGGTTGTGAGTAATGAGGCTGATGTAGTCAGTGCAACATTGTTAAGCGACACAAAACAAGATAATAAACAGCTTACAAAAGCGTTAAAACAACGTGAAGCAGGCTTTAAATTAACAGAACAAGAAATTAAACAGCAACGTCAGGCGTTATTAGCGCAACAACGTCAGCTGCAAAGCGAAACAGAAACGTTAAGTCAGCAGTTTACACGTAACGAAGAAACGTTAGCGAAGCGAGAAACACGTTTACGTTTAGAAACCGGTAGTTTAGGTGAATTATTTGGTGTTGTACGTCAATCAGCAAAACAGTTAAATAGCGAAATTAGTACTGCAGTAACCGCGATTGATAGTGCTACGTTTGCACCAATTGTGGCGGATGTGGTTGCAGCAAAAACCTTACCTTCAATGTTGCAGCTAACGGGACTGTGGTCTGCGTTATCAGAACAAATTAAAGCAAGTGGTGAAATCAAAACGGTGAATGTTGCTGTGATTGATGGTGCAGGGCAATTAGCAGATAAACAAGCCGTTCGCCTCGGTAGTTTCGGGCTAGTGGGTGAACAAGGTTATCTCGCTTGGAATGGTGAGAAGAAAACCGCGACCGCTTATCTAAAGCAGCCAGGGAAAGGCCCTGTTGCGGCAGATCTTATCAATGCTGATACAATCGGTAATGTTGTTGTATTGGACCCATCACGCGGTGTGATGCTAGCGCAATTAGAAAATACCCCTACCTTAAAAGACCGCTTAGAAAATGGCGGCACAGTGGGTTACGTGATCATATCATTACTTGTGGTTGGTTTATTGATTGCGATTGTACAAGGCATGAAATTAGTCGTTACACGTCGTCAAATCAAACAACAACTAGCGAACTCAAGTCTGATCGGTGACAACCCATTAGGTCGTATTCTACAAGTATACGTAGACAGTAATGCTAAGTCGGCATTGCATAACAGTACTGAAGCGTTAGAACTGCGCTTGATGGAAGTCGTGGTCGATGAGCAGCAAGGTCTAGAGAAAGGTTTGTCGATGCTGAAATTACTGGCTGCGCTTGCACCTATGCTGGGTCTACTGGGAACCGTCACGGGCATGATTGAAACGTTCCAAGTGATCACGCAGTTTGGTAATGGCGATCCAAAAGTGATGGCCGGTGGTATTTCAATGGCGCTGATCACGACTGTATTAGGTTTAGTTGCTGCAATGCCGTTATTAATTGCGCATAACATACTGAGTACGCAAGCCGATAATATTCGCGACATTTTAGAAAAACAGGGTATTAGCTTAGTTGCAGAAGAAGCTGAAAAATTAGCTGTTTCAGCCGTTAATGATACAAACGTGACTCCTCTTACACAGCAAGTAGGCTAAGCGATGCACTTTGATATAACGTCAGTTGATTGGCTTGAAAGCGTCAATCAATTTATGCAACAGGGGGGACCAATACTGTATTGGCTTGCCGCTGTTGTTATGTTGTGTTGGTTTTGCGTGATGGAACGGTTGTTGTATTTGTATTGCTATTTCCCTGCGTTACAACGTGACTTATTAACACGCTGGCAAGCACGTTCAGAGCAAGATTCATGGCATGCTCAAGCCATTCGTGGTGGTTGGTTGTTACAGGCGCAGCAAGCATTACAGCAAAACCTCAGCTTTTTGAAAGTGCTGGTGGCTATTTGCCCTATGTTAGGGTTGTTAGGCACAGTGACGGGCATGATCAGTGTATTTGATGTTATGGCGACATTAGGTAGCAGTGAACCTAAGTTAATGGCAGCAGGGATTTCGTTAGCGACCTTGCCAACAATGGCGGGCATGGTTGCAGCACTTGCAGGTATGTTTGCTCATGCTCGTTTAACTAAAGCTTGTGATACACGCTATAGCAGATTAGAAAAATTATTAAGACTATCTATTAAGGAATGAATATGAGATTTAATCGTCGTTCAGCCGCGCGTGAAGATGCACAAATTGATATGACATCTATGTTAGATATCGTGTTTATCATGCTGATATTTTTTATCGTAACAAGTTCATTCGTCCGTGAATCAGGCGTTGAAGTTAACCGCCCGCAGGCCAATCATGTGGTTAGCCAAGCGGGTGCCGGTATCTTTATTGCCATTACGTCTAATAACGACATTTATATTGATAAACGTATGGTAGATGTTGAGCGTGTACAGGCAACATTAGAACACTTATTACTGTCTCAACCTGATGCCTCTTTAGTTATCCAAGCCGATGAACATGCCTTCAATGGTACTGTTGTTAAAGTGATGGATGCGGCGAATGGTGCGGGTGTGAGCGGTATCGCATTGGCGGTGGAGAAGTCTTAATGTTACGTTTTTTACTGGCTGTACCGCTGGCTTTAGCGATGACATTAGCGTTGTTCACCGTAATGGCGTGGATGGTGGATAATGGCCATTCAGGTAAACCTGAAGAATCGACTGCACAAGCGTTCGACATTGTTATGGTCGAGCAAGAGCGTGATGTTAACCGCCGTCAACGTGCGTTACCTGAACAACCTAAAAATGCACCGCCACCCACAGACAGTATACCCGTTGCGAATGCAGAGGCTAAAGCGCTGGCATTACCTGATATGCCTGTACTTGGTATTGATATGGCAGGTATTGGTGTCGAAGTTGGCTTGCCAGCGATTGGAGCTTTTAGTGCGAATCAGCAAGCGATGCCTTTGTATCGTGTTGAACCGCGTTACCCATCACGCGCCATGAAACAAGGCGCACAGGGGTGGGTTAAACTGTCATTTACCATCGATACACTGGGTCGTCCTATCGATATCAAAGTAATGGATGCGAAACCAAGACGTTTATTTGAAAAATCGGCACTGAAAGCATTACGAAAATGGAAGTACCAACCCAAGTTGGAAGAGGGGAAAGCGATCATGCAAGTTAATCAGACGGTCACCTTGGAGTTTAAATTAGAGCGATGATTTATAAAGAATATAAAGCTGATTTAAATAAGCTAAAAAGCAGTTGGTTGTTCGCCCTGATGTGTTTGTTCGCATCATCTGCCTATGCTAATCCGCCACAGTTAACACAGTTCATTGCGGGTAAAATCCAAGCCGCGCAAGCGTTACAGCAGCAAGAACGCTATACAGATGCAATTGAGTTGTTAACTGAACTCACCCCGAGACAAGCCTACGACCAAGCCTTTGTACAACGTGTGTTAGGCATATTTCATTGGCAGCAAGAAAATACCGACCAAGCGGTAAAGAACTTATCATTGGCCGTTGAAAGTCAGTTATTACCGATAGAGCAGACTTGGATGACGCAACGAATGGTGGCGGATATCTTACTGAGTCAGCAAAAGTACCAACAAGCCTTGCCGCATTACTATGTTCTTGTGAATAGTTATATGCTGAACGATGGTGTGCTTGTTAATACGGCTGTAGACAATGACAAACAGAGTCATAAAGCGGTAACGAAACGCAACAAAAAAACATCAAATATTAAGACAAAAGAATTTACCGAGTTGTGGTTACGTATCGCGCAAATCCATTATCAGCTCCGTGAATGGGACAAGGTACTCAGTGCGGTGGGGTCATATGAAGGAATAAATACGCAAGGTGACCAAGTTCAAGCGCTAAATCTACAGTTGACGGCGCAATCACAATTGCAACGGTGGCCTGCTGCGATTGATACATTAGATCGTATTATTGCTGTTGAACCCGATAAGTTATTGTGGTGGCAGCAGTTAGCTGGTTTGCAACTGCGTATTTCACAGCCTCAAGCGGCATTAACAACATTGATTTTAGCGCAGCGCCAAGGGCTTGCATTAAGTGTGCAAGCGCGTCGTACTCTGGCGCAGCTATATGCACAGCAAGGTATTCCTGAACAGGCCGCGCGCGAATTAGATTTGTTAGTAAAAGATATAACTGACAATGATAAACGACAAAAAATGTTAGCTGAGCAAGCGCAATATTGGCAGATGGCGAAAGAGTGGAACAAGGCCATTAGTACATGGCGTGATGTGATTAACTTGTCTACAGATGATACTGCAGAATATCGCTGGCCATTAGCGCAATTGTTATTACAGCAGGGGAGTTATAAGGCTGCATTGGCAGAGTTAAATCACCATCAAATTAAGCAGGGTCGAAGTAAAAATAAGCAAGCGGCAATTGAACTCGCCAAAGTGAGAGCTTACTACAAACTTGCGCAATTTGATCGTGCGATTAGCCATGCGAAGTTAGCCCAGCATATAGTCCCATCTGCAAGTGCGAAAGGCTGGATTAAATACTTACAACAAGTACGTCAAATAAATAGTTAGTGCCTACTGTCTCGATTTACAACTTGCCTGTTGTGATCGAGATGATTATTGAAGTAATCGTTCTATTTATTTGTGAATGCCGGCATTATCGCCGGCATTCTTATTCACATCGTATGCTGTCTGTCACGTTTTTAACTTACTATTCAAATTTATAACATCCAGCCGTTACTACTTAAGTTCATATGGGGTAGAAGCTAATACCGCACTGTATCTGCTTGTATTGCCATTCAAACGTCTCATCTCTCATACTTCTTGATTTATCGTTCTCATACTATCCATTTACTGTTGGCACTTTTTTTTTAATCTTAAATGTTAACCTTTCTGCGGGTGAATAAGGATTATTCATCGTCAAAATTAAATAAGGATATTTACCATGTTGAAGAAGTTACTTCTTGCCGTGACCTTGATGGGTGCCAGTAGTCTTGCTGTCGCACAACTTCAAGTTAGCTCTGCGAGTTATGATAAAAATGTGTTGGGTGTGATTAATGCTACAGATGGCGCTGTTGAGATCACTGTAGATGGTGAGGTTGTTCAGCTCGTTGATAGTAATTACATTATGCCGTGCTCACCGGTTTTAGGTTTTCCTAAAAAGGTGCAAGTAGCTGTTCCTGCTGCCGCTTATGACGAAGAAGTTACTTGCCCTGTATTTGTAACTATTAGGGAGACTGAATAATGAAAAAACTATTATTCATAATGACACTCGGTGCATTATCTGGTTGTTTTGGCGAGTCTGATGACACTAAAGAGCAGAGCTCTGCAGTAATCAATGCTGATTTTTCTACGGTAAAAGACAATCTAAAGGTTACCTTTACTAATACATCGACCAGTGCTGACAGTCCAATAGACAGCTATTTGTGGGATTTCGGTGATGATTCAGTCAATAGCTTTGATATCAATCCCGTTTATACCTATGCAACTGCAGACACTTATAGTGTGCTACTTACTATAACGACTGAAGACGGAGGCTCAGCTAGTGTGATTCGTGATGTCACTGTGGCTAAAATCCCAAGTGTTCCAACCGCTGACTTTACGTATAGTCCTGAAGGCTTAACGGTAACGTTTACTAATAACGCCGCGGTTACCAACGATTCGATTGACAGCTACAGTTGGAACTTTGGTGATGCTGCACCCGGTAATACATCAACATTACCTTCACCTGTTCATACGTTCTCGGCATCAGGTAGTTACGATGTAACATTAAACGTTACTTCTGAACTTGGCAATAAAACGAGTACAGCGAGTTATACTGTAACCGTATCGGATAATGTAATAGACCCTGTTAATCCACAAGCAGATTTCAGTGCTGCAGTGAATGATTTAGACGTCACCTTTACAGATTTAACCAGTGTTGATAATGGCAGCATTACTGATTATTTGTGGGGTTTTGGCGATAGCGCGTCATCAGCACTTGCTTCACCTACCCATCTTTATGCTGCGGGTGGTACTTATACGGTAAGACTCGATGTAACGGGCAGTGATGGTACAACAGCAAGTCATAGCAAAGAGATTACTGCTTATGATCCTGCCGTAGAGCCGACCATACCTACGGTAAGCTTTACTTCTGATGCACTAGAGGCATCACCAAGTCTGACGGTTAACTTTACCGCTGACGCAGCAAATGAAACAAGTCCCATTACCAGTTATGTATGGGACTTCGATAGCTTAGGCGCATCGAGTACAGCTAACCCGACGTTCATATTTAACGATGCGGGTATATATACAATCGGCTTAACAGTGACTTCAGAAGAAGGTATTGAGAATAGTGTTATACAGAGCGTTGAAGTATTCGCCCCTGTGATAGAACAGCCTGAATATATTGCCTGCCAGGTAACTTCAACCAGCACATTCGTAATCACTTCCAACCGTGATGAAGAGTTAGCAAGTTGTTTCACTAGTGATACGCCAATCCTAGATAAAAAACAGGCGGGGACTTGGTGTGCAGAACAAGTCGCGACTTATGTTACAGATATGTCTTTTTTACGTATTCGTCCGACATTAACGGCGAATATATTAGAAACAGCGTGTCCATAAGTTAACCGTTTTGCCCTGTATTATCGTAACGATGAGGCAGGGCTTTTCGTTTTACCTTTCTAACTTCTTAATAAAGTTAATAATGCCATTTCAATAAGTTGCGTATCATTGAGCTGCTTATATTTATCTTGTTGTTTCAACGTTTCAAGCATGTTTTTGTGTGTTTTACTGAGTTTGAGATAGTGACTATTGGAATCTAAAGCCGCTAAATTTTGTGTTTGCAATGACTCGGTGATAACACGTAAATAAGCAGGGCGTAGGTGAGCGGTTAATATTTCCAAGTATTGTACAGGCTCTTTGCCTTGGTATTCTGTCACGGCTATTTGAATATCAATAGAGACGTTATTGTCGATAAAGATCTCATCGAGCTGTTTGGTTGCGATATCAGCAGTCACTTTACGACTGAGTTTACGTGCTTCATCGTTAGAAATCGCAGGTGTTGTTGAAGTGTTTGTAGAATGAGTCACGTAATTAGTACCTTTAAATGTTGTCATTAATATTATTTAATATCGTTTATTTGTTTCTGAACGGCTGGGTTAGCATCCGCTGCACCTGACATTCTTTCGGGTCTCGAAAATAAGGTAAACCGATCTGCATTTGCTGATGGCCTAATTTGGGTTGTGCTTGATAACTGCCAAACAGATGATCCCACCACGGTAGACAAAAACCAAAATTATGATTGGTTTCGTGTCCATTTACAGAATGATGAACGCGGTGCATATCAGGCGTAACTAAAATGTAGCGTATGTAGCGGTCAATCTTAGCAGGCAGCCTAATATTACTGTGATTAAACATGGCCGTCAGATTGAGCAACATTTCAAATAACACAACCGCTATCACGGGTACACCGAGTGCAATAATAACGGCAATCTTAATTAGCATAGATAAAACAATTTCTATGGGGTGAAAGCGAATAGCTGTGGTGACATCAATATCTAAATCACTGTGATGCATTCGGTGTAAACGCCACAATACAGGGATATGATGGAATATTTTGTGTTGGAAATAGATGGCGGCATCAAGGAGCATGATCGAGACCATAATGATCAACATTTGATTTGTTGAGCTTCCCAAACTGGCTAACGAAGATAGTCCCCATTGCTGTTGCTCGGCAAAAATTGCGGCATCAATGGCGAGAAAAGGGACGAATAATTTAAGCACCAAATTATTAACAAGTACAATCGCGAGGTTATTTCCCCAGCGTTGTGACTTAGATACCGTCAAAGGGCGCTTTGGTTGATAGTGTTCGCTAATTGCTAATAAGATAAGCAAGCCGATAAAAGCGCTGGCACGAAGTGTATTACCGTTAGCGATAAGCCATTCACTCATATAGCATTCCTTATTATAATCGTTAATCGCCTTATTTTGCGGGATAATTGCTTTGTTGCCAAGCAGTATCGACAGGGGTATTCGTGTAATACATCAAGTAAGCACTTGATGTATTACATCATGCTAAGCTGTAAATAGCCTTAAGCTGTAAATAGTACCCAGCTATACCCAATAAACATAATTAACAACACAGCACCTGAAAGGCGACCAAAACGGTAGTTCAGTTTACTGTCTGCTGCGATAGCCTCATCAGTTTGTTGTTCTGGTGTCAAAGCCGAGCGACGTTTAGTCACCGCTATATAAGTCATGGTAAATGAGATAACCATGAATGCTGTCATGATAGATAACATTGGTATATCACGCGTTAAGACTTCTGCTGGCAGTTGCAATCCATCACCAATTAACCCTGGGAATGCTAATACGCCTAATAGGTTAAAGGTGTTTGAACCAATGACAGTCGCGAATGCAATTTCAGGCATACCACGGCGAACACCTGCGATAGCAGCGGCTAGTTCGGGTAAGCTCGTACCAAATGCAACAATTGTTAGACCAATCAACAAGTCGCTAACACCCATCGCTTGCGCAAGTTGTACACTACCCCAAACCATGATTTGTGAGCTGATTAATAGCATGAACAGCATGGCGATAGTTTCAACTAATGCTCGATTTTGGCTTACATCTAAAAACTCTAGCTCGTTCTCAACATCTTCGTCCGATGACGATTTAGCGAGGTATACACAGTACAGTGCAAGTAATAGGATCAGGATAAGACTGTCCCACATCGTAATTGAGCCATTTGACATTAACGCAATTACAGCAATAAGTGCGACAACTAGAATCGGTAATTCGCGTTTAATGAAGCGTACTTGAATAACAAGCGGCATAAATAAGGCACAAAGCGCTAGTACTAAACCACAGTTAATGATGTTAGATCCGATAGCATTACCGACAGCAAGACCTTCTGCACCATTAAATGACGCAATTGCGCTTACGACTAATTCTGGGAATGAAGTACCAAAGGCAATGACGGTCATACCAATAAACATGACTGAAACACCAAACTGTTTGGCTAATGTTGATGATACTAAGATAAGACGGTCGGCACTTACGGTAAGTAAAATGAAGCCAACTAACACTGCGATGATGGGTAATAATAAAGACATAGGGTTCTCGTACGAGGGCATTTAGACATAAACAAGCGACACCCTGCCCTCGAAAGTAGGTGTTTACTTGTTCAAGTCTCATCAAACTTAGTTTCGGATTATTAATCTCGAACTAGATTGAATACACCACGACCTGCGGGTCAGTTATGTTGATGTACTCCCTCACTTGCGTGAAGCGACTACTCCCTCGAATAGATTGGCGCATTATAAGATAGAATTGGGCTAACGCAAGCATAATATGTAATTTAATTACAGAATGATTAAATCGCTTTATGTAAGTGTTAATTTCTCAATTGCAAATTGATTTGTACAACTGCATGGTCGGTACTTTCGCTATCACGCTCATAGATAGGGTTAATCAGGTGGCGATCATACGTGTGGTAATCGCTGACTTCATAAAGGCTTCGCTGATATTCTGCATTAAACTCACACGACAGTAAGATGTAATCTAATACCGAGCCTTTGTTGTAAAAGTAATGTGTCGCGGGACGGGGGACTGGCGTACAGCTGGCGACCGAGCCATTTGTGGCATGCTGATATAAATGCCAACTGTCTTGTAAGCTAAATAGTTTAACAATATCTTGTGCTTGTGGATCTGAATTGAAACGTAAGGTATTCATAGTTAGGTGCGATAATATTCCATCGCGGTCATTATCTAATACGTCGTTAAAGTCACCCATTAACATCATTGGATTGTTAGTCGCTAGTCGACGTTGGATCATTTGTTGAAATAGTAAAGCAGCTTCTGAACCGCGTTGTATCGATGATCCCCAACTTCCGCACATTTGTTTGGTAAAAGCATCGAGCACAGCTTTGGTTGTCGCCAGTTCATTATCTTCACTTTCTAGCATTGGCCGTTTAGATTTAAAATGCACAACATAGCAATCCGTTGTGCCAAGGTGTGGCAATTCAATACTGGCGCGCAGTGGTTTACGGCTAAATTGATACTCTGATGATAATCCCATACTGACGGCAAGATCACTCTCGGGCATGACTGCTGCGATATCTGTTATCGGGTAGCGTGATGCGATAGCGACTACAGGGCTGCGAAAAATATAGTCTTCGATAATATCGGCGCTATCGACCACTTCAAAATAGGGGTAATCACATTCCGCCATTAATGCTTTTAAAGAATCAGGGCTAAATACTTCTTGAAAACCGATGACATCAGGCTGATGTTCGGCAAGATAATCACGTATCCACTTTTGCTTTTTCTGCCATTGTTGCTCGTCATAGATTCGATCAAAATCATAACAGGCAAACGGTGGTTCAATGTAATTAAAAAGATTAAAGGTGGCAATTTTTAGCATAGGTAAGGAATACCATGAAATAGAAAATAACAACTATGTTATAACAAGCTTAGGAGCATGGGGCAAGTTTGGTCATAGTGATTCTGGTTTTTTGTTGCTTTCACTTGAAGCTAACCAGTGTGTTGTTTATAAATCGAGCACCCATTAAGCATAACTATTATATGTATTAAACATGTGACAATTATCACTTTATGGGTGCTCTCGCTGCATTATGATTACGTCTTATTTTTACCGTTATTTTAATATCGTTATATCATTTTTATTATAATGGTTTTCTCCGGTTTTAAGGAATATGTTATGACTACTGCAAATGTTTTTCACCTTGGTATCAACAAATTAGATTTAAAAGGTGCTGAATTGGCAATCATTCCAGGTGATCCAGCTCGTGTCGAAAAGATCGCACTGCAAATGGAAAACCCACAATTTTTAGCAAGTCATCGTGAATACACTGTTTATTTAGCAGAGCTAGAAGGTAAGAAAGTTGTCGTATGTTCGACTGGTATTGGCGGTCCTTCTACATCGATCGCCGTTGAAGAGCTTGCTCAGTTAGGCGTTACTACATTCTTACGAGTGGGTACTACTGGCGCAATTCAAGAACACATTAATGTTGGTGATATGATTGTGACGACTGCATCAGTACGCCTTGATGGTGCAAGTTCACACTTTGCGCCAATGGAATATCCTGCTGTTGCTGACTTTGCTGTTGCAACAGAAATGAAAGCTGCTGTTGATGCAGAAGGCATTAAAGTGCACATGGGCGTAACCGCATCAAGTGATACTTTCTATCCAGGCCAAGAACGCTATGACACATTCTCGGGTCGTGTTACTCGTCGTTTCCAAGGTTCAATGCAAGAGTGGCAAGAAATGGGTGTTCTGAACTTTGAAATGGAATCGGCAACGCTTTTTACTATGTGTGCAAGTCAAGGTTTAAGAGCAGGTTGTGTTGCTGGTGTTATCATTAACCGTACTCAAAAAGAGATCCCGGATCAGGCTGCGATGAAAGCGGTAGAAACATCATCAATTAAAGTTGTAGTTGATGCTGCACGCCGTATGCTAGCTGTATCATAGTCGCATTGATTATAATTTTAGAGCCAGACTACTTAGGTAGCTCTGGCTTTTTTGTAGGTCTAACTTGCTGATGCAAAATACACGGCTTTATCGCCAGCTGACCATTGTGGATATTTGTACATAATATCAGTAAACAGAGGTGAGCTTGTGTGTCGTGTTAACCATGTGCGTAATTTAGGGTAGGGGGACTGTGAAAACCAATCTTTGTCCACACTTGCGAATTGGCGGATGAAAGGAAAAATGGCAATGTCAGCCAGGCTAATTTCTTCGTCAATAAGGTTACTGTGCAATGTTAGCAGGAGCTCTAATTGATTCAGGAAATGGCAGCCTTGTTCGCGATACACTGCTTCAGTATATTCTGGATGGCGATCCGCGTATTTATATTTGTCTAAAATTGCTTTAAATTCGTTATCGTTTTCATCGATCAGTGAGGTGATCTGCTTTTGTAATTGGGGCAGATTCTTACGAAGCCAATTATTACTGTCGTTTTGTGATAGCGCCCACTGCATAATATCGCGACTTTCATCAATAATCTGTTTGTCGTTGGTGACAAGAACAGGCACTGTTCCTTTTGGAGAATAAGCTAACAAGCTTGTTGGTTTATCTTTTAAAACCACTTCTCTTAGCTCTACTTCAACTTGGCTATAACGAATAGCTAGTCGTGCTCTCATTGCATATGGGCAACGTCGGAATGAATAGAAAACAGCAGGGCGGTTAGCGCTCATGAATAGGTTCCAGCATCAAATGTTTAAGGTCAATAACGTAAGATATCTCGATTTAGTTATAGTATCAAATACTCATGTAACATATATTAAAATGATGGATTAATTAGTTTGATTTATACACCCTTATCATTTTCATGTATGTTAATATTGCCCTGTTAACTGATATTAATTAAGGTTTTACATAAAAATGAAAGATAAAATGGGCTTTTCATTGATTGAATTAACGTTTGTGATTGTAATTCTTTCTATCCTCGCTATGTTCGCCATACCTGAATATACAAAGACACACCGAGAAGCTAAGATTGCAGTGCTTAATGATATGCGTGGCAAGTTGAATAATGCGGTCGATAATTTAAAAACAGCCTCAAATATTGATTCGCGAAAACAAACGCTTCCAAATGGACTAACCTTTGTTCAATACGATACCCATAAAAGCTATCAGGTGTCAGGTCAATTACTCTATCCAACAGAAATATGCCATATTTTAGGTTTAACGACACGCCCCCTTGTCGAAGGCATTGAAGTGGACTCTATCGATGCCAGTTATACCTGTAAAAATGAAAATAAAAGTTATTCTTGGGTCAAGATGAATAAACTTGAATCGACAGATTGCACGTTATCTTATAGGGCGAGGTATAACGAAGACATTATCACATCTGTAGACATTAAACTTGTCGGAGAATGCCAAGAATAGTGAACCCTTGTTTGTAACGTAGGTAAATCGCACTATGTTTAACATTTAACGCTGCGTCCTGACTTTCTAAACTTTCGTTTTTTCGTTTCATTCGAAAGTGATTTAGGGTTTTATTTGAGATAGACTTTTACTTGAATACTCATTATTAGGTATTTATATAATATATTGCTGAAACCATTTTAGTTTTTCGTCATTTTGAGTGATAATGCCGCGCCCTAGTCTGTTATCTACGCGCAATGCAAACTAGCTAGAGCGATATATTCTAATCTTTTCGATAAAATCTTTAGGAAATAAAACCATGGTAAAACCTGAGAATAACAGTATCGTCATTTTTGGTGCTTCGGGTGATTTAACAAAACGAAAGTTACTTCCCGCGCTTTATCACCTTTATGTCAATGAACTGTTACCTGAAGATTTTTCTATTTTGGGTGCGAGTAAAACAGCATTCACGGATGATTCATTTCGTGAAAAAGTAACTAATGATTTAATCAAAAGTGAAGGCGTCTCTCAGCAGCAAGCTGAAGATTTCTGTCAACATTTGTATTATATATCGATGGATATGACAGATGCTAATAGCTATATAGCCTTTAAAGAACGCTTAGAAACATTATCTGAGACGCATAATACGGTTGGTAATGCTATTTATTACATGGCTACGCCACCAAGCCTATACGCATCAATTTCATCTAATTTAGCTCAACATAAATTGAATAAAGACCGTAACGGTTGGAAACGATTAATCGTTGAGAAGCCGTTTGGTTATGATCTTAAGTCAGCAAACGAGTTAGATGAACATCTACATACTTGTTTCCGTGAACGTCAGGTTTACCGTATTGATCATTATCTAGGTAAAGAAACAGTACAGAATCTATTAGTATTCCGCTTTTCAAATGGTTTATTTGAACCACTGTGGAACCGTAGTTTTATTGATTATGTGGAAATTACTGCAGCAGAGAGTTTAGGTGTTGAAGAGCGAGGTGGCTATTATGATCATTCTGGCGCGGTTCGAGACATGCTGCAAAACCACTTGTTGCAAGTGTTAGCACTTGTTGCGATGGAACCTCCTGCGGTCATTAACGCCGATGCAATGCGTAACGAAGTAGTTAAAGTGATCCAAAGCTTACGTCCCCTTGAAGAACAAGACTTACGTGATAACCTCGTATTAGGGCAGTACACAAAGAGTGTTGTAAATGGCGAAGAATTGCCAGGTTACCGTAGTGAAAATGACGTTGATGAAGATTCTCGCACACCTACGTATGTAGGCATGAAGATGATGATTGATAACTGGCGTTGGAACGGTGTGCCTTTCTATGTACGTACCGGTAAACGTATGCCAGAACGTCTAACTGAAATTGTTGTTCACTTTAAGAAAACCCCACATCCAGTGTTTGGTCAAAATGCCCCAGAGAATAAGTTGATCTTACGTATTCAACCAAATGAATCGATTCAAATGGATTTCGGTTTGAAAAAACCGGGTGCAGGTTTTACTGCGCAACAGGTATCGATGAGCTTTAATTATAACAGCCTGGAAGAAAATAATTTATTAACGGCTTATGAGCGTTTGCTACTGGATTGTATGAAAGGCGATGCGACTTTATTTGCTCGTTCCGATGCAGTTAAAGCATGCTGGGAATACGTGCAACCAATCTTAGACTACAAAAAAGAAGTGAAATCTTTATTTGGTTATAAGTGTGGTACTTGGGGTCCGAACCGAGCAGATGAAATGTTAGAGAAAGATGGCCGTGAGTGGCGCTTTTCTAGCGAAGAAGTGATTAATTAATTTAAACTTTAGAAGTGGAACTATGATGGATTATCGTACTTTTGAAACACCTCAACAAGTTGTTGAGTCATTAGCTAATTCGCTCGTCGAATACAGTAAACAAAATAAGCCTGTGCATATCTCGTTATCAGGCGGCAGTACACCAAAACTTCTATTCAAAGTACTAGCAAAGGCTCCTTTTGCTACAAGTATTGAATGGGGTAACTTGCACTTCTGGTGGGGTGACGAACGTTGCGTAGCACCTGATGATGCTGAAAGTAACTTTGGTGAAGCTCAAACGTTATTATTTTCTCAAGTTGCATTACCTACAGAGAATATTCACCGTATTTTAGGTGAAGATGCACCAGAGCAAGAAGTTGTTCGTTTTGCACAAGAAATGAAAGCATGTATTCCAGCGAATAATGGACTGCCTTGTTTTGATTGGATCTTGCTTGGCATGGGGGGTGATGGACATACTGCATCATTATTCCCAGGCCAAACTGATTATAATGATCAAAATATTGCAATTATTGCGCAGCACCCAGAATCAGGACAGTATCGTATCTCTAAAACGGCACGTCTGTTAGCAAATGCAAAGCGTATTAGCTATTTAGTGATGGGTGAAGGTAAAGCACAAGTGATCAAGCAAATTCATGATAATGATGATGCCGCACTTGTATACCCTGCGGCACAAGTAAAAGCCAGCCAGGGTAAAACTGAATGGTTTTTAGATGCAGATGCCGCTAGGTTAATTAACGGTTAATCCTTATAAGTAATTTCGATAGCTCACTGAGCTTAAAGTAAAAGACCTGTTAGTTTATACTAACAGGTCTTTTTTTGTTCGTTTGTTTGTTTTTCATACTTACCTTAAATATATAATACTTCATTAAATTATCCTAAAAGGCTTTTAAAGCACCATTTAAAATTCAGCTGATATTAGTTTGAGTTGCACTTAGATCGTTTCTTATAAAGCTAATTAAGTGGCTTGTGGGAAGGGTTTTGTTTCCATTCTGTGTTGTTTTTTATTTTTGATAGGTTTTATAACTGTTTTAGCGCTGTTTATTAGCCATTTATGGCTATTTTTTAGAACTGTGTTTGATATTTATATGTGTGATTTCTTATTATTATGTGTCATATTACTTGCCATATTATGTCGATAAGACGGAGGCGGTAGCAGTAGTAAAGCGTCTTAATAGCATTAAATATAATTATGCTTTAATTTATATAAATTGATAATACTGACATATCGTCATTCTATATTGGTGTAATGGACTAGTTGTATTGAGCGACCATTTATAGATGAATATGTAGGTATAAGGAAAAGTATGAACAACACACAAGATTCATTTTTATCTAGTTTCTTTAAACTAGAATCAGCGGGTGGCATTATCTTAATGTTCTCAGCTGTATTAGCTATGGTTTTAGCTAATAGCCCTGCACAAGATTTATATGCATTATTTCTGGAAATTCCAGTAGAGATCAAGCTTGGCGGTTTAGAGATCGCGAAACCATTATTACTTTGGATTAATGATGGTTTAATGGCTGTGTTCTTCTTTTTAGTTGGACTTGAGCTAAAAAGAGAATTAGTAGAAGGGGAGTTATCTGATCCTCGTAATATTATTCTACCGGGCGTGGGTGCTATCGGTGGTATGTTATTCCCAGCGCTTATTTATGTTTACTTTAATATGGATGATCCTGCTGCGTTAAGTGGTTGGGCTATCCCTGCTGCAACAGATATTGCATTTGCGTTAGGTATCCTGAGTCTATTAGGTTCTCGAGTGCCTGTTAGCTTGAAAATATTCTTAACATCGCTCGCTATTTTTGATGATATTGGTGCAATTTTAATTATTGCCTTCTTCTATACATCGAGCCTGTCTATTCCTGCACTTATTATTTCGGCATTATGTATTCCTGTGTTGGCCTATTTCAATAAACGCAACGTTGATTCGAAAGCATTGTATATCATCGTTGGTATTGTGATGTGGGTGGCAATGTTGAAATCTGGTATTCACGCAACATTGGCGGGTGTTATTCTTGCACTGTTTATTCCGATGCAGTCAAAAGATAAATCGCATTCACCACTGAAGACGATGGAGCATGGACTACACTTTATTGTTGCATTCGTTATCTTACCTGTCTTTGCATTTGCGAATGCCGGTATTAATTTATCGGGTGTTGGTCTAGATCAAATCTTACACCCAGTGCCTATGGGTATTGCGTTAGGTTTATTTATTGGTAAGCAAGTTGGTATCTTTGGTTTATGTTGGTTAGCGATTAAATGTAAGATTGCAAAAATGCCAAAAGGTATGGATTGGTGTTCTTTATATAGTACTGCCATTCTATGTGGTGTTGGTTTCACCATGAGTTTATTTATTGGCTCATTAGCCTTTGAAGATACAGGTACAAACCCATTATTTGATGAGCGCCTTGGTATTATCTTAGGTTCATTACTGTCTGGTATTGTTGGTTTCTTCATGTTGAGATCATGTCTATCCAAGCAAGGGGACGTCGCTAAATAACGTAGCGTTCACCTTGTAATTTAATAAAAAAGCACCCTTGATTGGGTGCTTTTCTATAGCTGGCTTGTACAGTGTTTTTTTTAATTTTTACACTCATAAGTCCAGTGGCTTATATTCGAAGATTACTTATTTATCAGTTGAATATATTGATTAAACAAGCTAATTTAAGGATTCAAAATGTAGTTATTTAATCAGAGAGCGTAGTCTTGAGTACTATTAAATCGATATTTGAACGTAATCGCGCATGGTCAGAACAGATTAATGAACAGTTCCCTGACTTTTTTGAACAACTTTCTAAGCAGCAATCACCTGACTATCTCTGGATCGGCTGCTCCGATAGTCGCGTACCAGCAAACCAGATCATGGCCCTGCCTCCGGGGGAAGTTTTCGTGCATCGTAACATTGCTAATATTGTTGTGCACACCGACTTAAATTGTTTATCAGTGATCCAGTACGCGGTTGAGGTGCTTAAAGTTAAGCATATTATTGTCTGTGGCCATTATGGTTGTGGTGGCGTTAAGGCAGCTATGGGTGATGAGCAGCATGGTTTAATTGATAATTGGCTGCGTCACATAAAAGATGTAGAACGCTTTCACATGGATGATTTAAAAAACGTTAGTGAAGAAGATAAAATTGATCGCATGTGTGAATTAAACGTTGTAGAGCAGGTTAGAAATGTCTGTAATACCACCATTGTGAAGCGAGCTTGGCGCAAGGGTGAAGAATTAACGATTCATGGTTGGATTTTTAATATTAGTAATGGTGTATTGAAAAGCTTAACTGAGAGTATTAGTTCGAGAGAGAAGCAACTGGAAGTAATTACTAAGTAGTCCAAATATTTAAGCGCGTAGTCATACCTATAAAAAAAGCCAATGAGATACCTCATTGGCTTTTTTAGTATCTAAACCTCATTCCACATTACATGTCATAAATTTTAGACAATAAAAAAGGTGAACTAAGTTCACCTTTTTTGATAACTGTTTAACCGATTAATAGTAAACTATTAAAGAGGTTTAACGTTCTCAGCTTGAGGACCTTTTTGGCCTTGGCCTACAGTGAACTCAACTTTTTGACCGTCAGTAAGTACTTTAAAGCCATCAACTAAGATAGAGCTGAAATGTACGAATACATCTGGGCCATTTTCTTGCTCGATGAAACCGAAACCTTTAGCTTCGTTGAAGAATTTTACTTTACCGATTACTGTATTAGACATATTAAAAACCCTGTATATATATACGTTATTAAAAAAATTGTTAAAAAACCAGGGTGTAACTTATATAAACAATACAAAACACAATAATCAATACGAGTATTAACTAAAGCTTATTCTACCGATATAAACTAGCCTAATTTCTTAAGACGAATTATACATGGTTAAAGGCTCATAGCAATACACCCGCTCGTTATTTTTATGAAATTGTTGTTTTCATTAACAAAATCATTATTCTCAAGGCCTATTTGATGCCTTTTTAGGCGTTGTAACGCTTATTTCGTGCAATATACGTTCATATTACACCCAGTTTATATTTCGATCTGGTTTTGCAGTAAATTTAGAACTGTAGTTATTGGTTATTGCTAACGTAGCTGTGTTTAAAACCACATAATGTAATTCATAAGCTTTTGATATAAAAGATCTATGATTGATATTGGTTATAGGTGTAGTTGGATTGATTTTTAGCAGAAAGTAGACATTTATAAGATAAATTTAAGGCGTGATGATGAGTAAGTGTGCTAGTAGACAGTGGTTTTTTAGCCAAAAGAAAGTAGTGAAGCGCTTCATTAATAAATAATAGGTCAGATATTTGAAGTCTATTTCTTAATGAATAGATGAGCTACTCTAAAAACTGTCAGTAAATAAGCTTATTTACTGACAAAATGTTATTTTCTTTATCAATTAAGCTGCGTATTCTTCTTCTACGCGAGCAATGTATTTTTCCATTGCTTGCTCTGTCGATAAACCGCGTAACTTATCCCATGCAGTCCATTTCGCGAAAGCAACCATATCAAAAATAGATGGTTTCTTTGTTGCGACATCACCTTCCGTTGCTTGCTTAAATAATGAGTAAAATTCTAACTTTAATTCTTGAGAAGGTTTTTTCTTTGCTGTGCCATTTTGAACTTGGTCTACTGTTGCTTCGAATTTAACGCGTAGGTCTGTCATTGTATATTCCTTTATTTATCTAATTATGAATCAATAAGTACTTAAATATCATTACAATCAATAAAAGTGTAATGCACCTACTAATGAGTAGTTAAGTCGCGAATCGAATATTACATTTATTTTTGTATTAATACACTCTTTAATTTCAATTTTAGGTATGAAATTAAATGATGAAAAATCCTTATGTTTCAAACTGGTAACGAGTAAATAAGTATGAACTTTCTAAATTAGATAATCATTATACTGTCAAAATGATAAGCCGAAGAATCTTCTAAATATTGATATAGCGTATGAATGCTAATATTTTAGGTTAAAAAACAGTAATTAAACTTGATATATATGGAATAATATATATCATTACCCATTTGTAGTTACGACTTTTTGGGTGTTAGGGATATATTTATCTTTAATGCTAGAAATGGAGTAGCGCTAAACTCATTTATTGTAAATAAGATATGATCGGACAACAATCGAAGAGCAAGATAACATTATTCGAGGCTGTATTGCACAACCTCACAACCTTACAACGCTGCTTGATGTTCACTTTCGCGTTTTTAGTGATGAGTGCCATTGTGTTTGCCGAAAAAACGAACATAGCATCGTTTTTTTTCGCTAGCTTGCCGATGGGACTTGGTTTAACAAGTAACTTTATTACACCTTTAGTTACTTTAGGTTTATTGGCGCTATCCAGTGCGGCTTATTTTGGTATCGTCTATGCGACTAAGATGTCAACACCGCCGCGGCAAGATACCAATCGTTCAGGTTTTTTATCTGAATTACAGCTTACTCTGGTATTCGGGGCTTGCTTTGGTTTATTGACCGCTATTTTATGTAGTTTGATCTTTGTGATTGCTGAACCGCATTTACCGCAGGCATTCCTTAAATACCATCAAATATTTGGTTCGTTAGATATTGCTTTAATTCTAGTTACAGCAACAGTCTTAAGTACCTTATATTTAGGCTTGCTTATGTTACCGCTATCTCTTTTGCTATCTCGGTTATCAGAGAGGGAAGGGAACGTGACGCCAATCAAACTCACGACTCGAATTATTCTTACGTCATCACTTATAGCCTCGTTATTCGTGGCACTGTTAATTGCCATCATCACATCTACGTTCTCAATAAACCTGATTGTGTTTAGTGTGATTATATCTGTGATTACAGCCACGGCGTTAGGTTTGCTATATTGGTTTGTAGGACTGGAGGCGAGTATCATTGGCAACGTGGTATATTGCTTATTAGTGTCTTATCTGGCAAATATATTTTTATAATCTAGCGCAATTAACTGTCGGTTGATAACCGCGTTAGATTATAAGGTTATGCTGTTCTTGAAGCGTGACAAACCGTACAGGTAGGCAGTTTTGGTAGTTTCATCTGTTGAAATGAAAGTGTGAGACCATCGACAATTAAGACTTTTCCGGTCATTGGCTGACCAAAATTAGCAATAACCTTAATTGCTTCCATTGCTTGCATCGCACCAATAATACCCACCATCGGCGCCATAATACCGGATTCCACACAGCTTAATGTCCCGTTACCGAATAATTGGCTTAGGCATTGGTAGCAAGGCTCATCATCGGCATAAGTAAATACACTGATTTGACCTTCCATGCGGATCGCTGCACCTGATACTAATGGCGTGCGTAAAGCAAAACAAGCACGGTTTATCTGCTCTCGTGTATCGACGTTATCAGTACAATCGAGCACGATATCATGTTGTTTGATTAAGTCCGTTAACTCATCTTCAGACAGCCTTTTAGTGATGGCCTGCACTTTACAGTGTGGATTTATCTGCTCCAGCTCATATTTAGCTGAAAGTGATTTTAATTCACCAATACGACTATCACGGTGTAACAATTGGCGTTGTAAATTCGATAATTCAATATGGTCAAAATCGACCAATGTCATCTTACCCATACCCGCTGAGGCTAAGTATTGGCTACTCGCACAGCCAAGACCGCCAGCACCAATAATTAATACATTGGCTTGTTTTAAGGCTTCTTGTCCGTCAAAGTCAAAGTGACGTAGGACAATTTGACGGTTATAGCGTAACTCTTCTTCCGAAGATAAGATGTCTTCGGAAGGTAAGTCGCCATTAGTAAAGGGGGTTTTCATTAATTTAAGATCTCGTTAAATGGTTCGATAGTCACTGTTTCACCGATTTCAACATTACCGCGGTCCTGCTCTAAGATAGCATAACAATTAGAGTGGCTCATGCTACTAAATACGCCTGAACCTTGACTGCCTGTGGATACAACTTCAAGTTGTCCGTCTGCATTGACACTATAAATGGCGCGTTGGAAGTCCATACGACCAGGTGCCTTTTTCAATTTTGTTGCCGCAATAGCATTGAAACGTGGTGTTGGAGTGTAAACTTGGTTGGTCATTTTAGCTAATGCAGGTACAACAAGTTGATGAAAAGTCACTGTTGCTGATACCGGGTTACCTGGCAAACCAAAGAATTTACTGTTTGGCAGCGTACCGAACGCAAAAGGCTTTCCGGGCTTAATCGCTAATTTCCAAAAGCCAATCTCCCCCAGTTCTTCAAGTAATATTTTTGTGTAGTCAGCTTCACCAACTGATACGCCTCCTGATGTGATCACTGCGTCTGCAGCTGCATCGGCTTTGATGAACGTTTCACGAAGTAGGGCTTCATCATCAGGAACAATACCAAAATCAATGATATCTAAATTTAAACGCGACAGCATTGCTGTGATGCTGTACCTATTACTGTCGTAAATCTCACCGTTAGCTAAAGGTTGGCCCAAGCTTTTAAGTTCATCACCTGTTGAGAAAATTGCAACTTTTAAACGACGATAAACGGTTACTGTATCAATTCCAATGCTTGCTAGCATTGGGATATCACGTGGCGTGAGACGGCGACCTTTGGTTAACACTGCTTGACCGACTGCAATATCTTCTGCGGTATTACGAATATTGTCATGCATTGGCGGTAAAGCTTCAAAAGTCACCAAATCACCATCGACTTGTGTTCGTTCTTGCATGATGACGGCTTCACAACCTGTCGGCACTGGTGCGCCAGTCATGATGCGAATACAAGTACCAAGTGGCCATACATCATTGAATGGTTGACCTGCAAAGGCTTTTCCAGCAAGTGGTAGTGTCATTGATTGTGTCAGATCTGAGATTCGAACAGCATAACCATCCATTGCTGAATTATCAAAAGGTGGGACATTAATTGGAGAGACGATATCTTCAGCGAGAATATAATCGAGCGAATCAGCTAAGTTTAATGTGAGTGTTTCTTTCACTGCATCGATATTGGCTAACATCTCTTGCATCGCTAAATCCAGCGGCTTTAGCCCTTGTACGTCACAACATCCCATTGCATACCCTTAGTTGGTTATTTTTTAATATATCGGTAATTATGACAAACTCAGCTGGTTGACGATAGGATCTATAACAATAAAAAGCTTAATTAACGCTATTTCAGCTAATTTGTTTATCTTACTTAATTGTTAGATGTTATTATGCGCCATTATTTTAAAGTCGAACCGTTTGTGGAGTAATCAATGATCTGCCTAAGTAAAGAAGCTTTATTAGTCCGTTCAGTCTTGGAAGAGCGCGGGTTAGAAACACCTATGATCGAAACTGGGCTAACGAGCGCAGAAAAAAAAGAAAGCATTGAATCGCATTTTACCGAGATTCTAAAATTATTAGAACTAGATCTAAGCGATGATAGTTTGACTGAAACGCCACACCGTATTGCAAAAATGTACGTGAATGAAATATTCTCAGGCTTAGATTATGCATCATTTCCTAAAATCACTTTAATTGATAATAAAATGCAAGTCGATGAAATGGTTAAGGTGAGTAATATTACGTTAACGAGTACGTGTGAACATCACTTTATTACTATCGATGGTAAAGCCACTATTGCGTACATTCCTCGCAGTAAAATAATTGGCTTATCAAAGATTAACCGTATCGTGCAGTTTTTCTCACGCCGTCCACAAGTGCAAGAACGTTTAACTCAACAAATCTTAGTTGCGTTGCAAACCTTGCTTGATTCGCAAGATGTTGCTGTTAGCATTACTGCTACACACTATTGTGTGAAAGCACGTGGTGTGATGGATGCAACGAGTGAAACAACAACGACATCACTGGGTGGTATCTTTAAATCTCGTCCTGAAACAAGAGCTGAGTTCTTACATTGTCGATAGTGATTGATGGTTAATCGCTTATTAAGTTGACCCGGACTACAATTCTCGAGTGCTTCCACTCTGTAGTTTGGGTTTATTCATCATTTTTACCGCATCATCTAACGACCACATTGCCACATTTCGTCATTATTCATCTTTCTTCATCACTTTAATGAAATTTAATCGCCACACTTGCTTGGTTTAATAGCCTCATTGATGATTAATGAGTTGCTTTAAATGAATCCGATATTAAAACTAAATCCACAATGGAAATTACACGACGGTCACCAACAATTTGCGCCGCTGTTATTACTGTGTTGTTTCTTCGTTTGCCTTACTGCAATAACAAGTTTAATCCTGATCAATTCAAATAGCGTTAACGCTAAAAATATGGCGTTATTATCCATTTATGATGATAACTCAACACAGGGCATGGTGAATATAGATGGTATTTATGCCGATGCGATCAACATCGATAGCCGAGCTATGGTGGATGTCACGTTGGTGAAGGATCAGGTAAAGTACGAACAGCTTAAATTTGAAGAAAAGTTAGCAGATTTAGAGTTTGTGTTACAGCAGTATCAAATGATGGAGTTACAAGCCTTTAACTTTGTGATGGATATGCCGAAACGTGAGCAAGTCACGATGGTAATGCTGACGCATTTAAAAAACATGCTGGCGGAGTTTACGGCGTTAAATCCGGATATTAGTGCGAACTGGCAGATAGATCCAAATAACAAGCTTAAATTAATTGTGCAATTGCACACAGAGCGACAGCGACATTGGGGTAGGGCAGGGTTTATTATTTAACGAGGGCAAGCGATCTTGCCCTCGTTAACTGCGTTGTATAAAAACAAGGCTATAACAACGAATACGTTACTACTATTTGCGATTACTATTTGTTATTAATAACTGCGGCGATTAACTCGCTATTTTTTCAACTGGTTTAGCAACAATGTTACGTTTTTCTTTGTTGATTTCAGCAATGTTTACGTAAATCACGTCACCTAGGCTGTATTCAACTTGATCTTTAATGCTGATTTGGCCAGTTTCAACTAAGCATTTAACTTCTTTCTTATTATCATGTAATAAGCTAGCAGGGATAAATGCAACCGCACCATTCTCAAGTAAACGCACACGTAAACCACCACGGTTAACATCCATAATACTTGCTTCGAATGCTTGTTGGCTTTCTACTGCAGGTGTTAGGTAGTCAACGTATAACCACGATGAGATATCACGTTCAGCCATTCTGTGTTGACGACGACGTTCTGACATTAAGATAACTTCATCTTCAGTCGCTGACGGCGCAGAACCATTGGTCAATGTTGCTTTGATTAGACGGTGGTTAATGATGTCACCATATTTACGAATAGGTGATGTCCACGTTGCATAACCGTCTAAGCCCATCGCGAAGTGGCGTTCTGCACTTGCACTGATTATGCTATAGCTTTGCATTCGACGTAAACGACTGTCTAACGCTGGATTGGCTTTTTCAGCGAGTGTACGTTGTAATTCAACATAACCTGGTAGTGATTGGATGTGCTCTTTAGTACATTCAATACCATGCTCAGTTAATAACTCGACAACCAGATCAATTTTCTCTGGGTCGAAACCAGCATGGGTATTAAATACACCAATATCACCATTTTGACGGAATAAACGTGCTGCTGTAATGTTCGCTGCAACCATTGTTTCTTCAATCATTTGATTGGCAATACGACGGTGTTCTACATGAATAGCCAGTACATTACCGGTGTCATCTAGTTCAAAGCTATAATCAGGTTGGTCTGGGAATACGATTGCATTCTTCTTGCGCCACTGCTGGCGATGACGTGAAAAAGTAGCCAGTGATTGTAGCTGTTCTGCCAGTTGTGCTTCAGGCTGCCAGTCAGTTGATACTTCTTCAATCCAATCTGATACTTGTGTGTAAGACAGTTTGTGCTGTGATGTGATCCATGCTGTGAAGAATTCAAATTCTTCAGCTAATGCACCGTCTTCTTGGATAGTATAAGTACAGCATAATGTTGGGCGTTTTTCGCCAGCAACGAGTGAACAAACACTATCACTGAGTTCACGTGGCATCATTGGGATATTACGGCCCGGTAAATACACAGTGAATGCACGTTCTGCTGCAATTTTGTTTAACTCTGAATCGGCAGGGATATATGACGTTGGGTCGGCGATCGCCACTGTTACTTTTAAATTACCTTCCGCTGTTTTTTCAACAAGTAGAGCATCATCCATATCTTGGGTTGATGCTGAATCGATAGTGAAAAAGGCTTTATCGGTTAGGTCTACACGTGTGGTGTCATCTTTGAATTCAACCGAATCAGGCATTGCCGGTACATCTTTAGCTAAGTCTTGACGTGCTAATGTTACCCACCATGGTGCATTTGGATCGGTTGCCGTCGCGACGAAGCTTGTTACTTCTGCAGCAAAGTTACCGTCTTTTAATGCATGAGATTTAAGTTGTGCAACGACCCAGTCACCTTCATTCACTTTCTGGCCACCCAAACCGACTAATTTCGCTTTGATTGGCATATTGATAACAGGGCTATCTGCAAGAATGGTGAGTTTATTTTTAGTAATACTGATACGCGCAATAAAACGCGTTAACTTAGCTTCAACTAAAGTATCTGGTTCTGCGGATGTTTTATCACCGTTAGTTTCGATATACGCTTTAATTCTATCGCCATGCATGATTTTTTTCATGTGAGGCGGGGCAATGAAATAGCTTTCGCCATCATCCGCTTCAAGGAAGCCAAAACCACGTTCAGTGCCTTTAACTGTACCTTCTACACTCGGCGTGTTTTGGCGCATATTTTGTTTTAATTGAGATAGTAGTGGATTGTCGCGAAACATGTAAAGCCTTCCTATAATGAATTGCGCATACTATACGACAGAGAAAGGCGAAGTTCCACCCCTTATGAGGGTTGTTTGTTGTAAACATAAACGATGTTAAATAGTTAGCTTTATCTAAAAAAACCGCCAACCATTTAACTAAGTTATTGTAACTATTAAATACTTTATTAAAAAAAAGAAAATCTACAGTAGTTTTTCAATGTCTTTAACCATGCCTTTTGGTGACAAGGTCGGTGGAAAGCGATCGACAACATCGCCATCGCGGTTTACTAAGAATTTAGTGAAATTCCATTTAATGCCTTTACTGCCTAATATGCCTTTTGCTTCTGTTTTAAGCCAATTATAAAGCGGGTCTGCATTATTACCGTTAACATCGATTTTACTGAACATATCGAACGTTACGCCAAAGTTAAGTTGGCAAAATGAGTTGATGTCCGCATCTGAGCCTTGCTCTTGTTGTTTAAATTGGTTGCAAGGGAAGCCTAATATAGCTAATCCTTTACTGCCATATGTTTGGTGTAACTCTTCTAATTCTGCATACTGATTAGTAAATCCACATTTACTTGCTGTATTTACAATCAACACTGCTTGGCCTTTATAATCACTGAGTTTTTTCTGTTCACCTGTGATTGTAGTTACTTCGAAATCATAAAGCTTAGTCATTTTAAGTACCTTAATAATAGAATGAGCACGAATGCTAATGTGTACCACTTAATTTAAGTTGTGCACAATATATTGGTAGTTAGCACACTAATGTGCAAGGACTTTCTTATATTTAATGTTATTTTGTAGTGTATTTTATAGTTGTTGCGTTAGCGGTCACAGATAAAAATTATAAACTGCCCTTGAAAACACTGATAACAAACCCATCTATCTATTAACGAATAAATTCAGATAGTTTTAATCTGAATCACCCCATTAGAACAAAGGAACAAGTAATGACTGATACAGTTAATACTGAAACTCACGGCTTTCAAGCTGAAGTTAAGCAGCTGCTTAAATTAATGATCCATTCTTTATATTCAAATAAAGAAATATTTTTACGTGAACTCGTCTCTAATGCGGCAGATGCAGCCGATAAACTTCGTTTTAAAGCATTATCAGACAACAGTTTATATGAAAATGATGGTGAATTACGTGTACGTGTATCGTTGGATAAAACAGCGCGTACAATTACTATTGCTGATAACGGTATCGGCATGTCACGTGAAGATGTTATCTCACACCTAGGTACGATTGCACGTTCAGGTACATCTGAATTTTTTGACAATCTATCTGGTGACCAAGCGAAAGATTCGCAATTAATCGGTCAGTTTGGTGTTGGTTTCTATTCTGGTTTCATCGTAGCAGATATGATGACTGTAAATACACGTGCAGCGGGCGCAGCAGCTGACCAAGCGGTACAGTGGGAATCTGAAGGTGAAGGCGACTACCGCCTTGCTGAGATCACCAAAGAAAGCCGTGGTACTGAAATCATCTTACATTTACGTGAAGGCGAAGATGATTTATTGGATGAATGGAAACTGCGTCAAATCGTAAACAAATACTCTGATCATATCAGTATCCCTGTTGAAATGTGGAAAGAAGGACAACCTGAGTCAGAAGGTCCTGACGGTGAAAAAACACCTGCAGTTCCAGGTGAGTGGGAATCGGTAACACGTGCAAGTGCATTGTGGACTTTATCGAAAAATGAACTGAAAGATGAAGAGTATCAAGAGTTCTACAAGCACATCGCACACGACTTTGAAGATCCACTAACATGGAGCCATAACCGTGTAGAAGGTAAGCAAGAATACACCAGCTTACTTTATATTCCTGCGCGCGCCCCATTTGACATGTGGAACCGTGAAAAAGAACACGGTCTAAAACTGTACGTACAACGTGTATTCATTATGGATGACGCAGAGCAGTTCATGCCTACTTACCTGCGCTTCGTGAAGGGTGTGTTAGATTCAAACGATTTACCACTAAACGTATCTCGTGAAATCTTACAAGATAATAAAGTAACAACATCATTACGTACTGCTTGTACTAAGCGTGTACTTACGATGCTTGATCGCATGGCTAAGAATGATGACGATAAATACCTGAAATTTTGGAATGAATTCGGTCAAGTACTGAAAGAAGGTCCAGCTGAAGACATGGCGAATAAAGAAAAAATTGCTTCTTTATTACGTTTCTCTTCAACATCTGTTGATGGTGCCGCACAAGAAGTTGGTTTCGATAAATACATCGAAAACATGCAAGAAGGCCAAGAAAAGATTTATTACATCACCGCAGATAACTACACAACAGCTGTGAAGAGTGCTTATCTTGAGATCTTCAAGAAAAAAGGCATTGAAGTATTATTATTAACAGATCGTATTGATGAATGGTTACTGTCTCATCTAACGGATTTTGATGGTAAACAACTTGTATCTGTCACTAAGGGCGATCTTGACCTTGGTGCATTAGATGATGAAGATGCTAAAAAAGCGAAAGAAGATGCAACGGAAGAATTTGCTAGCTTCATTGAGCGTGTTAAAACAACGCTAGGTGAAAAAGTAGCCGATGTTCGCTTAACTCATCGTCTAACTGAAACCCCGTCTTGTGTTGTAACAAATGAAGATGGCATGAGCAGCCAAATGATTAAGTTAATGGAATCTGCTGGCCAAGCTGTACCACCACAAAAGTACATTTTTGAACTAAATCCTGAACACGAAATGATCAAACGTGTTGCTGATGAAGCAGATGAAACCGTATTTACTGACAGAATTCAATTATTGTTAGAGCAAGCACAGCTTACCGAACGTGGTAGTTTAGATGATCCCGCTGCATTTATTGCGCGTATGAACCGTTTAATTGGTTAATTTCGGACTTAACTTCGTGGGTATTATTTTTATCGTATTACTCACAAAGTTGTATACAAAAAAGTAACAAAACTGAGCTGGACTTGAACACATCGGATTTCCCGTGTAGTCTAGCCGTTCTGAAATTTAAGCTATTTATACAAGCTAAGTCAATTTAAGGGCAATTTATGCGTATTATTTTATTAGGTGCACCAGGTGCAGGTAAGGGAACTCAAGCACAGTTCATCATGGAAAATTATGGTGTTCCGCAAATCTCTACTGGTGATATGCTACGAGCTGCCATTAAAGAAGGTTCTGAGTTAGGTCAAAAAGTTAAAGCTGTTATGGATAGTGGCCAACTAGTATCTGACGAACTAATTATTGAATTAGTTAAAGATCGCGTTAAGAAAGAAGATTGTGCAAAAGGTTTCCTACTAGACGGTTTCCCACGTACTATCCCACAAGCTGACGCGATGAAAGAAAACGGTATTGACGTTGATTTCGTACTTGAATTTGACGTACCTGATGAAGAAATCGTTAAACGTATGAGCGGTCGTCGTGTTCACGCTGCTTCAGGTCGTGTTTACCATACTGTTTACAATCCGCCTAAAGTGGAAGGTAAAGATAACGAAACTGGTGAAGAATTAACAATCCGTGTGGATGATGTTGAAGAAACTGTTCGTAAACGTTTAGGTATCTACCATGACCAAACTGCACCACTTATTGCTTACTATGGCAAAGAAGCGGAAGCAGGTAACAGCAAATACGTTACATTTGACGGCACACAAACTGTTGAAGCGGTAAGCAAGCAATTAGCTGAATTACTTGGCTAGTCTGGCTCTTAATTGAGAGAGTATTCTGTCGATTAATTTGTATACGGTTATGAAACCTCGAGCTTGCTCGGGGTTTTTTTATGGCTAAATTTGAGGGAGTTATTGAATCCGATACGTTTAATCGCTTAGAATAACGATACTCGTTAAACGACATAGTGATTATGTGTAATATGACTAAGCAAAGTGTATTATTGGTTAACCTTGGTACGCCTGAATCGGCAACACCAGCGGGCGTTAAAGCATTTTTAAAACCATTTCTTTCTGATCCTCGTGTTGTTAGCATTCCGCGATTATTTTGGTTACCACTATTAAATGGTGTTATTTTACCTTTGCGTTGTAAACGTGTCGCTAAAGCTTACCAGTCGATTTGGTTTGATGATGGTTCGCCATTATTACATTACAGTCTATTACAGCAAAAAGCCTTGTCTTCTTTATTTGAAAACGCGGGTCAAAATGTCAATGTTGAACTGGCCATGACCTATGGTGAACGCAGTATTAAAAATGCCATTGCTAAGTTACAGCAAGCGGGTTCTGAACATATTGTTGTGTTACCGTTATTCCCACAGTATTCCTCAACAACGACTGCGCCGGTATTTGATCAAGTTGCTCATTATCTGCAAACAAATATCGATGTACCAAGTGTGAGCTTAGTGAAGCATTATCATAATAACGCAGCCTTTATTGATGCACTCGCACTGAGTATTGAACGACATTGGGCAGAAAAGGGCAGAGCAGAGAAACTGTTATTGTCTTACCATGGTATCCCTAAGTTCCTTGTTGAAAAAGGCGATATTTATGCTGATCATTGTGTTGAAACGACCGCATTGCTTTGTGCGCGTTTAGGCTTAGCCGAAGATGAGGTTGTACATTGTTATCAATCTCGTTTTGGTAAAGCTGAATGGTTACAGCCGTATACCAATGAAACCTTAGTGAAACTGGCTGAAAGTGGTACTAAATCGTTAGATGTGATTGCACCTGCGTTTGCGGTCGATTGCTTAGAAACGTTAGAAGAAATGGCAATAGAGAATAAAAAATTGTTTGTGGGTGCAGGTGGTGAGGATTATCGTTTTATTGCGTGTTTAAACGACGACGAAGCGCATATTCGTGCATTGCATGCTGTTGCGAGCGATTACTTTCGTTAGTTTTATTATGTTCAAATTAAGACTACTCTTTATAACCGCTGTGTTTTTAATTGGTTGTACACCTGAGCATCCATCACCTACATCCAATATTTTTGAAAATAATATTCCAAAAATGGGAGTTCTATTAGAAGTATCTGAGGATGGGCAACTGATTAATATTCCCCAAATTGAATCGTCGTTAAACGATAATCAAAATAAAATTTTTAATTTGTCAATGCAGTGGATTGCGACTGAATCGGAAATTAAATTTATTGAGCTTAAAGGCAAATCGGCATACTTAATAATTCAGATTGCAAATTGCCTCAAGATCAATGAGAACAAAGGCGTTGATTGCATAAAATCAACGTGAGTAATATAAAGTGAAGGTTCGTTAAGCACTAGGCTTATTTATTACTCCAAAGTGCACATAAAATATTACCGAACCACATCACTTATAAACGCTTCATTAATATTTTCGAACGACGTTGCAGATTATACAATTCTTGTTTTTCTACCGGTAATTGTTCTAGCGCTACAGGTTCAAAGCCTCGCTCTCTAAACCAATGAATACTGTGTGTGGTGAGTACGAAGAGATTATTCATGCCTTGCAGTTTGGCTTGTCTTTCGATCTCTTTAACCAATAAATCACCGCGACTTAAACGTCGATATTCTGGATGAGTTGCTACACTTGCCATTTCAGCAATATTACCAGAGAAGCAATAAAGTGACGCACAGCCAATAATAGTGCCATCGCGCTCAACCACAGTGAAGTGTTCAATATCCTTTAATAGCTGCTCTCTTGTGCGTTGTACTAGCATGCCTTGATCAACTAACGGTTGGGTGAGTAACATTATACCCGCCACATCTTCAATTTTGGCTGGGCGAGTTTGCTCGGCACTTTGACGGACAATCTGGGTACCGACACCATCACGTGAAAACAACTCTTGTAATAGCGACCCATCGGTTTTGTAGCTAACCAAGTGACAACGGGGGACACCTGCTAACGATGCATTGATTGCCGCACGTAAATAAGATGCAGTACCGCTATTTATGCCACCTTGAGCATCAATTTCGGCTAGACGTTCTTGAGCTTGTTCTGGGAACATTTCAGAAATCAGGTTACCGTTATAATCCAAAACACCTTGAGCTGAACAAAAACTGATCAGTTTGTGTGCATTTAGTTTAATGGCAATGTTGGTCGCAACTTCCTCGGCACTGAGATTAAAGCTTTCACCGGTAACGGAATAGCCGAGTGGGGGGATGACGGTGATGGCGTTTTGTGCAAGTTGATATTCTAATGCATCGGTATCGACACGCCTAACACGGCCGGTATGACAAAAATCAATGCCTTCATCAATACCCATCGGTTGCGCAGTAATAAAATTACCACTGACAATATTAATTTTTACGCCGTGCATCTGGGTGTTGACCAGTCCCATTGAAAATGCTGCTGTGATCTCATATTGGAGTCGGCCAATGACTTGCTTGATTAGCGGGAAAGCTTGTTCATCGGTGACGCGCTGTCGCTTGTGAAATACACTTTCACAATTGTGTTGAGCCAATATTGTGTTGATTTGTGGGCGAGCACCAAACACCAGTACGATACGAATGCCAAGAATATTTAATAAGGCGATATCATTGACGATATTAATAAAATTAGCGTGTGCAATCGCTTCACCGCTCAGTGTGAGTACGATGGTTTTATCGCGATGAGCATTGACATAGGGTGCGGACTGGCGAAACCACCGCACTAACTGGTTATCTTGTAGACTCAATTCCATCTCCTTGGATTTTAATGCTTATTCTAAACGCTAATATTCCTTAAATCGGAGATGAAATCAAGTCACAGCGGAACGATTATTCAGTTTTCCAAAGAATATGGATAAACTTATCTCCGGCTTTTTTCTTTACTAGTACACGACCGAATACATCACTGAGTAAATCTTTGTCGTCAACCAGTCCAATATGTAACTCACAATATTCGTCGTCATTCACACCCATCGCCACACTTGCTGGCCAATCGCTACCAAGGTCGACGATATCAACCGCACCACGATCTTCGAATTGCATGGCAAATAAGATTTGATCAGCAGGCTCTAAATACGTTTGCGCACCCTCTAAAAAAGCGTCATAGGCAAAGTCAATTAGTTCATCTTCAGTTTTTAATCGCATGGAATTTCCAAATTTAGAATATTTTGGCTGGATGTTACCTTAATCTCGGCAAGATAAGAATATTTCTTACAATATCCATGGTTTTTTTATGTGATTTCTAATTGCTTCCGAGTGAAATAGACGTTACATTGAATGCGGACAATATCACATTAGAGTATGAATGCCTGAGGGCGAATAAAGGAATATTATTAGTATGCATTATCAAACAGACGACGTCAGAATCCGTGAAGTAAAAGAATTATTACCGCCAATTGCAGTGTTAGAAAAATACCCTGCTTCTGATGATGTGACTAAAACAGTATTTGAATCACGTAATAGCATTAGCCAAATTCTTAGACAAGAAGACGACCGCCTTTTAGTGATTGTTGGTCCTTGTTCAATTCATGACACCGTGGCTGCATTAGAATATGCAGAGCGATTAGTGGCATTGCGTGAAAAGTATAAAGACACACTCGAAATTGTGATGCGTGTTTATTTTGAAAAACCACGTACAACTGTAGGTTGGAAAGGTTTAATCAATGACCCGTATCTAGATGATAGCTTCCAATTAAATGATGGTGTACGTATCGCACGTAAACTATTACTTGATGTGAATGCAATGGGTTTACCTACAGCGGGTGAATTCTTAGATATGATTACGCCGCAATATGTAGGTGATTTAATGAGTTGGGGCGCAATTGGTGCACGTACTACAGAGTCTCAAGTTCACCGTGAACTGGCTTCTGGTATGTCTTGCCCAGTTGGTTTTAAAAATGGTACAGACGGTACAATTAAAGTTGCTATTGATGCGATTGGTAGTGCAAACGCACCACACCATTTCTTATCCGTCACTAAATTTGGTCATTCTGCGATTATCTCAACAGCAGGTAATCCTGATTGTCATTTGATTCTACGTGGTGGCAGCAAGTCGACCAACTATTCTGCTGACGATGTAGCAACAATTACAACTCAGTTAGAAGCGGCTAAGCAAGACGTTAATATCATGATTGATTTTAGCCATGCTAACAGTGAAAAGAAATTCCAAAAACAAATGGATGTTTCAACTGATGTTTCTGGTCAAATTAGTGCTGGTAACAAAGGTATCTTTGGTGTGATGGTTGAGAGCCATTTAGTTGAAGGTCGTCAAGATCTTGTTAACGGTAAAGTTGAAACTTACGGTCAAAGTATCACTGATGCTTGTATCGGTTGGGCTGACACTGAAACAATGATGGCACAGCTATCTGAAGCAGTTGCGACACGCCGTACAGTTTAATAAGCAAGCGGTTAGCTGACTTGCATTACAACGCTGTTTAGGTATATAGTCCTAGCATATTATAAAGCACAAACTTTGGTTTGTGCTTTTGTCATTAAAGAGCGGACCAAAATGAAACGAATTATATTTTCTCTTGATGAAGTTTTGCCTATTGAGGCTGAAGCGTTAGCAGCAAAGACTTTTACCCCTACTTATGATGATCTTTGGGACCCGACGAAATTTAAAGGTTCTAAAGTTATTGATGAGCACGGTAACAATGAAGTTGAGGCATTAAGTAAAGGTCTTAACTTCTGGCCAGATGTTAATCAACTGAACCCTAAAAAACTAACAGCACAATTAACCTTGATGGCTGAGCACGGCGTTTTCATTATGAACAATGTTTCAAGTGATATCTCGCCAATTGAACGAGGTACATTAGCGTACGCACAAGGTTGCCACCCAGATAATGATGCTGATTTTCAAATCAATCAAGATGAAGTTTTTGATGGTGAAATGGGCTCAATCACAATTCCATTGGAATGGGTGAGTCGTTCTGTGAAAGCCGGTAAGGAACAGTTCATTATTGAACTTGGTGATGATGACGATGTGCGTCTAATCATTAAATAAACTGTTAAGTACAAAGTTAAGAAAGCGCCTCTCGTTACTGTAATGAGAGGCGCTTTTTTTTAACGCTAGTTAATATTATAACGGCTAAACGCTCAATCACTGCGGCTGTTTCGTCACAGTTGGCTATTACCCGTCTTAGCAATAATACGATTAGCGAGGATATTAATCGTTGTTTATTTTTCCATTGCAGGCATAACTTCTGCGATTTCTTTACGGGCTTTGTGCATATGCCTGCGGTGCTTATTTTACGACATATAATAGTGAAAATTTATTACCCTCTATTTCGAGCACCTCAAAATAGGTACTATCCTTGTTGTCCATCACCTTTCAGTGTGAGGGATATTTTCTTAAAGGGATATATAAATGAAAGTAAAATTCAGCATCGCAGCAATTGTTGCAGCTATGGTTATTTGGCTCGGTAACGATTATTTTTTTAGTCATGCAACTGAAATTAATCATTCACCTCAGAATATTAAGGTGGTTGTAACCAAAGTAATGGCTCAAAACGTGCCGATTCAGGTCAAAACGATAGGAACGTTATCAGCAAAAAAAGCAATCGATATTAGTCCTGAAATAGAGGGTAAAATAGAGTCTATTCTATTTCAATATGGCACAAAAGTTAAAAAGGGTGATCTTTTATATCAACTTGATAGTCAGCTTTTTCAAGCTCAGTATTCTACGGCGAGGTCTGAGTTACATTTAAGTAAATTAACTTATGAACGCAATTTAAAGTTAATGGAAAAAAACATTATTTCTAAACAATCCTTAGATGATGCGGAGTCTAAATACAATAATAAAAAATATGTGTTAGAAGAGCTTCAGATTAAGCTAAATAAAATGGCAATAAAAGCACCCTTTTCAGGTGTTATTGGAGCGAGTCAGATTGATGCGGGTCAATATGTAGATAGTGGTGAAGCTTTAGTTAAACTGTTTGATAATACGAGTTTGATTGTTAAGTTCAGTATTCCTGAGCAATATTTTAGTCAGGCCGCCATCGATAACAAACTGATTATTTACTCCGATTCCTTACCTGAAAAACAATTCTCTGGAAAAGTCAGTTATATCGCACCAAATGTAGATACTAACAGTAGAACTATGACAGTATGGGCGGAAATCAAAAATACCGATTCAATATTATCCCCTGGTTTATTCGTCCAAGTTGAGCTTGTTCTAGGTATAAAAAATGATGCTTTATTCGTTCCACAAACGTCGTTAATACCAACAATTGAAGGTAATGATGTATTTATTATTGAAAATGGTAAAGCTTATAAACGATCTGTAGAGATAGCTCAAATGATAGGGAATACTGCAGAAATTGTAAAAGGTATAAACGTGGGTGATTCTGTCGTCACGCTTGGGCAAGAGAAGCTAGCTAATGGTCGAAATGTGGAGCTAGTATCATTATGAAAATTAAAAACCTTTATATTGAACGTCCCGTTTTTACCTGTGTATTAAGTTTATTGCTTATTATTATTGGCGTTATTTGTTACCTAAAATTACCGCTACGTTATTTACCGAAAATAACAGTACCTGTGGTAACGATTAGTACTGATTATCCGGGGGCATCGAGTACTATTGTTGAAACTCAGGTAACAACCATTCTAGAAGATGCGATGTCTGGCGTTCAAGATCTTGAGTATATGATGTCAACGAGTCAAGACGGTAACAGTAATATTATGCTTACATTCAAGTTAGGCTCTGATATAGATGATGCTGTCGCTGATATACGAGATAGAATAAGTAAAACTGTTGATGAATTACCATCGGAAATCCCTGTTATTTCGAAAACAGATCCAAATGCCCAACCTGTTTTGTTTCTTGCGTACTTTGATTCAAATGAGTCTATTGGAGTACTGACTAATTATGTGAAACAGTTTATTGTGCCGCAATTTGAAGCCTCAACGGGGGTTGCAAATGTCCTATTGTGGAGTAGTCATCATTATGCATTAAGGATTTGGTTACATCCGGATAAAATGGCAGCTCGTGGAATCACTGTTGATGAGGTAACTCAACTATTAGAGAGCCAAAATGATACAGTCCCAACAGGCTCTATTGAGGGTGATAGCCTGTCTTATACGATTGTGGCGGATCTTACATTAGAGAACACGGCTGAATTTTCAAATTTAATTATTAGGAATAATGATAATCAGCTCGTTAGATTAAAAGATATTGCCACAGTTGAAATGGGTAATGAACATAGAACGAGTGATACACAAGTACGTTATTTTTCTGTTAGTGGTAAATCGGGCGTTGCGATTGGAATAGTACCTGAAGCTGGGGCTAATGTATTAGATATGACGAGTAAAGCACTTGAATTATCAGAGAAAATATCTAGTACACTACCTAGTGGTATGAAATATATAGTTGAATATAACGAGTCTGAATTCACAGAAGCAGCGCTTCACAGTGTGTATAACGCGATTTTTGAAGCATTCATTCTAGTTCTACTCGTCATCACTTTATTCTTAGGCAGTATCAGAGCATCACTTGTTCCTATTGTGACTATACCTATTTGTTTAATTAGTTCTTTTGCTGTGATTTATGGCTTGGGGTATACGATTAATAGTATAACTTTATTAGCTTTGGTTTTAGCTGTTGGTTTAGTGGTCGATGACGCAATTATCATGCTTGAAAACATTTCACGATTTATCGAGGAAGGAGAGCCTCCATTATCTGCTGCTCTTAAGGGGGCTAAGCAAATAACGTTTCCCATTATTTCTATGACGATGACATTAGCCGCTATCTATCTTCCTATTGCATTTTTTGGTGGTATATCAGGTGTTATTTTTAAAGAATTTGCTTTTACGTTATTGGGAAGTATATTTATTTCAGGATTCCTTGCACTTACGTTATCCCCTATGATGTGCTCAAAAATATTGCGAGCATCGAGTACAAAATCCAGTTATACGATTTATTCTGAGCGGTTATTTAAGCGCCTTCAGTCCGGGTATCACAGATATTTATCCTTATTTTTAGCAAGATCTCAATGGGCACTTAGTGGTCTAACCCTATTAATGTTTATTGGTATTGGGATTTTTTATTTATTGCCAAAAGAATTTGCACCAGCGATGAATATGCCATTGCTTAGTTTATCAGTACAAACGTCCCCTCAGGATAGCTTTAGTCGAACCCAATCATTTATACCTCAATTTGAAAAGGTATTGGATGAAACGCCTGAGGTGCAGGATTATTTAATGCAAAACTGGAAACGGGGATCTTTCTATGCCGCAGTGGTCGTAAAGCAGGATGAAGTTAAAAATAGTCATCAAATAGCAAGCCGTTTGCAAGATAAGTTTTCTAATATTCCAGGAACACAAGTTAATATTGGTGTTGTACCTCCACCATTAACTTGGTCTCTTCCGTCAGTTTCATCAGGGGAAATTGAAGTTAAAGTATTGACGACAGGGAGCTATGAGCAACTGCGCAGTACGATGCAAGAATTAGTTAAAGAGACTGAAAAGCATAAAGACATAGTGAGTTCAAATTCAAACCTTAAATGGGATACTAGACAATTGAAAATTCACCTTAACCGTGAATTAGCAGCAGATCTAGATATTCCCATCAATAAGATAACAGATACGTTAGAGACAATGTTAGGAGGGAAGCAAGTCGGTAAATATAATTTTGGTAGCCAAAATGTAGATGTCATTATACAGCTACCTGAGGAAAAACGTCAGTCTTTACAGGTGTTAGAGGAGATATACGTTAGAAGCAATAAGAATGAAATGATTGCTTTGCAAAGCTTGGTGAGAATTAGTGAACATAATGCCCCTTCAGGCTTAGAGCATTATAACCGCCTTCGTTCGGGAACGCTGACAGTCAAATTAGCATCGAATATTTCTATTGAGCAGGGAATTAATGTATTAGGCATAATTTCTAAAGAAACACTTCCATCCAATACGACTATTGCTTTTTCAGGTAGTGCGCAGCAGTATTTAGAATATACAGAGAGTATGATTTGGTTATTTCTATTTGCGTTGATCTTTATATATTTGATTTTGGCGGCTCAATTTGAGAGTTTTGTTGAGCCATTGGTTATTTTGACTTGTGTCCCTTTTGCACTTATCGGTGCTTTACTGTTGTTAAAAGTAACTGGGAATAGTTTGAATTTATACAGTGGTATTGCATTGATTACCCTGATTGGACTCATTGTTAAGCATGGTATATTGATTACACAATTTGCGAAACAAAAACTAGAAGAAGGGGAGCTTTTATTAACGGCAATTTTGGATGCTGCAACGTTGAGACTTCGCCCTATTTTGATGACAACATCCGCCACGGTATTAGGGGCTTTACCACTTGCGTTGGCCATTGGTCCTGGAAGTGAAAATCGACAACAAATTGGTTTGGTGATTGTGGGAGGTTTGTTACTAGGCACATTCATTTCATTATTTGTTGTTCCTTTGGCATTTACCTTTATTAAATCTATAGGTAAAAATAAAGATGAATAGATTATTTTTACTAGTGGTTTTAGCCGTTTAATCTGCGCTGCAGACAGTGTGACGAAAGAACAGGTTAATAGCGTTCTTGATGTAATAATAGGCTCCGATTTTGATAGTGACGCGAACTGTGGCGCTGATTATTTGACGCATATTAAATACACGATAGGTAATGCTCAAGATAAAAATGCACGAGTTCACACGATACGTTATAACACCAAAGGTGCGAATGCCAAAGGTGAGGCAGGATGGAAGTGGGGGCGGAGTGACATATTATTAGAATGGTAAAATTATTAGTGAATCTGGTACTTCAGAAGCGAATTTGTCGCTAGAAGTAGAAAGCGGTTAGTTTAACGCTTACAATTACTAGTGAAGAGCCCTCGTTGAACTGGCCCCCAATAATTGGACTACCAATTACTGGGGGCATTTTTATTTTTCGAACGAAGGGTTAACGACAGTTTAATATTTCTTGATTAACGACGTTTTTTCTTTGGCTTACGCTTTTTAATCTTCACGCCTTCAAGGGCTAGGCGTTCAATCACTGCTTTTTTTTCTGCTTCAGCCATTGCTGGCGTTTCTAAACTGATACGACAGATCTTGGCAGTACGTAATTCATTGATTAAAATAGCAGCAGCTTTGTTTAAATCAACAAAACCACCTGGGCCTAAACAACCACGGCCACGACCAATGTCTTCTAACAATTCTATGTCTGTCTTGTCTAAGTTATCTAGCTTGTAACGTGCACGCATTGCGTCTGGGTAGGTTTTACATAAGTATTCTGCTGCATACATACCAATGTCATCGTATTCAATCGCAGTATCTTTAATTGCGCCTGTTGATGCTAAACGGTAGCCAGAAAGTGGGTTTTGTACTTTTGGCCATAACATCCCTGGTGTATCAGACAACACAATACCGTTGTCTAACTTGATACGTTGCTGCTGTTTCGTTACCGCAGGCTCATTACCCGTTTTAGCAATGATACGATTTGCCAGGATATTAATCGTGGTTGATTTACCCACGTTTGGAATACCCATGATCATCGCTTTAATGACTTTATGTGCACCTTCTTTATTTGGTACGAGTTGACGAATTAGTTGTGGGATCTTTTTTATCTCGTGCACATCTTGCGTGGTGAAGGCATACGCTTTTACGCCTTCTTCTAATTCTAAATATTCTAACCATTGCGCAGTAATGATAGGATCTGCAAGATCACTTTTATTAAGAATCTTAATACAAGGGGTATCACCACGTAAGTCAGAGATCATTGGATTCTCGCTGCTATAAGGGATCCGTGCATCGAGTACTTCGATAATGACATCCATTTGCGGCATAACTTCCGCGATCTCTTTACGGGCTTTGTGCATATGCCCTGGGTACCACTGAATCGTTTGTTTACTCATTTGAAATGTAAGCCTTTTATTTTTCTTTCTATCACACCAAGTTCGCTGAAGGCACTCAATGTGTTGGTTTGAAAGTTGGTTGCTAAAGCAGTGACTATTAACTTTTCCTGCCGTAGTCTGATTAACTGGCGCTAGTTTAACGTAAATCGTGATTTCGGTCACTAAGGGTTAATGCATCAATTTAAGTAATTTTAGCTAATCGCCGCTGGTGAGCAAGCTATTAGCTAATTGTATTGAGAATCTATAGTGTGGTTTACGCTCGTTATTCGTATATATCAATACTGCATAACATTATTTATAGACTGAAGGCGAATCTTGATTTGGGCGAGTTTTAAATCGTCTGTGTAACCACATATATTGAGCCCTATTTTTATCAATGATTTGTTCGATAATGGTATTGCCTCGTTTTGCGTCTGCAACGTGATCTTTGCTTGGGAAGTTATCGAGTGGTGGCATTATTTCTATGGTATAGCCTTTATCATCAGCATTACGTACTACGCTAAATGGTAACACTTTTGCTTTCCCAAGGTGAGCTAGGGTACTTGCACCTGTGATCGTTGCTGCATCGGGCATCGCATAAAAAGGAATAAAGGTTGCGCTGGAACGTCCGAAGTCTTGATCCGCGGTATACCAGATCACATCAAGATTGCGAAGGCTCTTAACCATTTGACGAAGATTGCTTTTAGGCACAAGTGCTTTGTTAGATCTTAGGCGTCCCTTTACTTGTAGGTACTCCATTACGGGATTCTTATGCGGGCGGTAAACACCGACTCCGGGGTGGAATTGACCAAATATTCTGGCCCCCATTTCAAGTGGTAGGCAATGTACAGCGAATAAGATTACGCCGTGACCATCTGCAATGGTTTGAGTTATATGCGCTTGGCCTTTAATCGTCATATGGCGTTGAACTTTCTCGTCTGACCACCACCAAGCATTAGTAATATCGAAAATAGCTTTACCGATCTCTTCAATATTATGCTCAAGCAGGCGTTCTCGTTCTGCCTCCGGCATATCAGGAAAACAGATCTCTAGATTTCGTTTTGCTATACTCACACGACGGCTGATAAGTTTTTTAACCAAGCGGCCGATTGCGGCTCCTAATTTCATTTGCTTGTCCAAGGGAAGGAATTGGGTTAAACGTGCCAAGCTGGCACCAAACCAAAGCGACCAATACTTGGGATGAAATAACGTATTTGAAAATTGCGCTTTTTCTATCAAAATGACCTCGAAACGATAATGTGAGTATTACTTTAATCGTATTGTAAGCATTTTTGTTGGAAGATACTATACGGAAAACTACTGGTCTTTCTTGTTAAGGATCAAGTTTATAATAACGATTAATCGTTTAGTCGATGATGCGCTAGTTGTTATTTTTAATTGGAGTTTAGAGAAAATAAAAACATGACACGTATCACAATTCTAGTTATATAATATAAAACAGCCGATTATCGAGCTATTTTGGTAACATTGGTTTGCTTTAATTAATAACTCAGCTTACACTTGTGCGCTATTATTAGTAAAACTACTTCATTAGGCTTTAGAGATAGTATTATGAAAAAACCACCGTTAATTTGGTTAAATGTATTCGTTTTTGCTTCAACCTTCCTTGTTGCTATAACGGCAGTGCCTTGGTATGGCTATGTATATGGTTTTGAGACCTTCGAAGTTGTAGCTATGATCATCGGCATTTTCGTGTGTGGCTTATCTATTACAGGTGGTTACCATAGACTCTGGTCTCACCGTACTTATAAAGCGCATTGGTCAGTACGATTGATTTTTGCACTAGGTGGTGCGTTTGCATTACAAAATAGTGCAATCCATTGGAGTTCTGATCACCGTCGTCACCATAAACATGTTGATCACGATGATAAAGACCCGTACTCAGCGAGTCATGGTTTTTGGTTTTCGCATATTGGTTGGATGTTACGTGAGTACCATGCAGTAATGTATCATGACTATTCTAATGTGCGTGATTTACAGAAAGACGGTATCGCAGTATGGCAGCATAAATACTATAACGTACTTGCGCTGGTGATGAATGTTGGCGTGCCTATCTTAGTGGGTCTTCTGTATGGAGACGTTTGGGCAAGTTTATTATTGCTAGGTGTTGCTCGTTTAGTATTAAGCCATCATTTTACATTCTTCATCAACTCATGGGCACACATGTGGGGCTCACAGCCTTATACCGATCGTAACACTGCTCGTGATAATGCATTATTGGCTATCTTCACTCATGGTGAGGGTTATCATAATTACCACCATATCTTTGAAACTGATTACCGTAATGGGATTAAATGGTACCAATATGATCCGACTAAATGGTTAATCAATGTTTTAGCGTGGTGCAACTTAGCAAGCGACTTACGTATGGTACCTGAAGCACGTATCGAACAGGCTAAATTGAAGATGGAATTAAAACGTCGTCACGATAAAGTGCAGCATTTACCTAACGCTGAAGAAGTAATTTTACGTCTAAATCAAGAATACGATGTGTTATGTGAGAAACTTAACGCTTTTTATAAAGCAAAAATCGTATTATTTGAATCGAAGAAAAAATCACTGAATGAGAAATTTGACAGAATTCAATTTGAGCAACAAATTCGTGATACTAAATTGCAACTAAGCCAACTTAAAGACGCGTTCTATGCACAGCGCAAAGTCTGGAATAACATGCAGTTTAGTTTTTCTCATTAGATAATAGATGAATAACAGTCAGGTTGTCTTAATACACCCTAACTGATTGCCAAGGATGGCATGTTAATCACGGAGGATATTTTGATCAAGCATAAAGATATGCGTAAGTATTTACTTGCGCACGATTTACTAACCAATGATTTCGGCAACGCCTCATTTTTCGCCTTTGTTGAATATGTCAGCCCATTACGCAAGTGTAGAGTTGAGACGCTTGTCAGTTTCGTTCTTGCTGGCTATTGTGAAGGTACTATTCGTATCGATCCGAATGAAGCATTGACTCAAATGGAATATATGATGAATTTCACCTGCGCTTGGCATGAATGTGAATTTGACCTTGTGAGTAATAGTTTTGTGATTCGTGGTCGTGATGAAACAAAAATGGGTGGTGATTTTGTGGTAACGATTCGACAGTATTAAGCTTGATTTTTTGTTTTTTTCGATTAAATCTATGTGATCGACCAAAATATGGTTAATAATTGGATCATTAATTTGGTTTTACTGGTATTTCAGAATTAGACTGGTAAAATCAGCCCCCTTTTATTCTCTCATGCTGGTTCAAATATGAAATTTCCCGGTCAACGCAAGTCTAAGCATTATTTCCCTGTAAATACAGGCAATCCATTTGTCAAACCAGCAAACATTGCAAATGTAGCTCAACCTGTATTATGTGGTATTGATCAGACACTCGTTGATATTGAAGCACATGTCGAAGATGCTTTTTTAACTCGTTTTGGGCTAGTAAAAGGCGAGTCACTGATGATCAGTGATGACATCGCTGAGCAAATTTATACTGAGTTAAAGCAAAATGATCTTATCGTGAGTGAATTCGCTGGCGGTACTGTTGCCAATACACTACATAACTACGCAATCCTGTCTGAATCACAGTCACTGCTATTTGGTACTATGTGTGACCAAATTAAAATTGGCAGTTATGCGTACCAATATTTATGTAATACCAGCAGTAAAGTAAACCTTAATTACCTGCAACCTGTAAATGGCCCCATTGGCCGTTGCTTTACCTTTATCTCTTCTGATGGTGATCGTAGCTTTGGTATTAATGCTGGTTTAATGAATAAATTAACGAAAGAGCATTTGCCTGTTGATCAGCTACAGAAAAGCTCTGGTTTACTTATCTCCGCTTATTTATTACGGTGTGCAGATGATGATCCAATCAAAGACGCTGCGATGCACATGGTTGAGCAAGCTAAATTCCTTAATATTCCTATTATCCTTACACTCGGTACGCGTTTCATTATTGAAGGTAATGAGAAGTGGTGGCAGAATTTCATTAACGAATATGTCACTGTTATTGCAATGAATGAAGATGAAGGTGAAGCATTAACAGGCTTTACTGACCCATTACTTGCTGCGGATGCGGCACTAGAATGGTGTGACCTTGTTCTTTGTACTGCGGGAGCTGAAGGTCTTTATATGGCGGGTTACACGGATGAAAAATATAAACGTGAAACCAGTGGCCAATTATTACCTGGTGCGATTGCTGAATTTAACCGTTATGAATACAGTCGTCCAATGCGCTTGGCTGATACGACCGAACCACTAAAAATGTATTCACATATTGCACCGTACTTAGGCGGTCCTGTCGAAATTAAAAATACCAATGGCGCGGGCGATGGCGCATTATCTGCAATCTTACATGATATGTTAGCTAACTCTTATCACAGAGATATCGTGCCTAACTCTGATAAACATTCTGCGAGTTGTTTGGCTTATTCATCGCTTTCACAGCTGTGTAAATACGCAAACCGTGTAAGTTATGAAGTTTTGGCGCAACACTCGCCGCGTCTATTAAAAGGCTTGCCTGAACGTGAAGATTCATTAGATGAAGGCTACTGGTCTAGCTAATATCTTTATTGCTGATACTCGCATTATCTAGCGTTAGTGCGGGTTGATAAATAATACAAAAAATGGCGAACAACGAAACTGATAATCAGTTGAGTTGCTCGCCATTTTTTTGGTTCGATTAGTCACAAACTATTAATAATTAGACACGATGGTATTAAAGAATGCGGCCGAATATTGCGTCAGAGGTGATGCTTTTCTCGGTTTATTACGCTTATCTTGCTCAATAGCCTTCGGGTTGTAACCACTCACCATCAGCACAAAAGGTACCATGTGGTTTTTTTCTGTTTTTACAAAACCAACTAAATTAGATAAACCTTTTAATGAACCGGTTTTAGCGATGATCTTACCTGTTAGTTTCTTCGTTAATAATCCGCGACGATATTGCAATGTACCATCTACACCTGATATTGGCATTGTGTCTAATAGTTGTAGTTCATCATCATGGCGGATGACATACTCTAATACACTGAACATGGTGTGTGCCGACACTAAATTGTGACGTGATAGTCCAGAGCCATCGGCAATCACATTCGATGCTAATGAGATGTCTTTTTCGGCCAAGATTAAGCGCATGGCTTGAGCGCCATTTCGGTAATTACCTGCTTGCTGGAAGTACTCTGCTCCGATGGTTTTAAATAATATATCAGCAATTAAATTATCTGATTCTTTCATCATTTTAGCAACAATTTCAGAAAGCGGTGGTGACTGGTGATTGATCACTTCGGCTGTCTTTACTGTTTGATGGCTTTCAACAACCTGACCTGTAAATTTAATGCTAGCTTGTGCTAATTCTGCTTTAAGCAGTGCTGTAAAGTAAGTGGTCGGTTCTGAAATAGCAAATGACAAGGGAAGGTTACGTTTAGAGGGCGTAATACAGCCAAATAACGTGTAATTGTTGTCTGGATGGCGTGTGACCTCTAAATCACAAAATTGTGCCTTCTGCTGTTCTTTAGTGATGATATTAACTTGGCTCGTTAATATTATCGGTTCATAGTCCGGAATGTAAACAGTTGCTTTTTCAAGATCGGCAGAGCGCTTTAAATTTCCTAATACACAATTACTGTTGATGACCAAGGCTGACGCTTGTGTGGCATAACAGACCGCTTGATCATTCCATACCTGACCATTACCCCAATTATAACCGTTAAAACGGCTTTGATTAAGCGTGATATCACCGTTAATCTGTGTGATTCCTTTTGCTTTTAATTGCTTAAGCATTTTACGTAAATCTTCTCTGGTGAAAGTTGGGTCACCTGTAAAATTAAACTCCATTTCGCTTAATGTCTGTTTATAAACATTGCCATGTAAGCTGGTCTTAAAGATATACTCGTCTGTAAGGTAAAGTTTGGCTGTTAATGCTGTTAGCAGTTTTTGTGTTGATGCTGGCGTTAATAAGAGGTCGGCATTATGTTGACTGATGGTGTTATTATTGATTTTTTCAGTTGCATTGAAAGGTTGACCAATAATATAGGCAACATTTGTACCTGGCGGGAGCAGTTTTGCTAAAGGCGCTATTTCATCGGTATTAGCGTTGGCATTAATGCTGATGAAGCAGAGAGTTGTACAATAAAGGAAAGTTCGTAACATATTATTTTTTAATATTGATTGCTGTATGGATGATTATTCTATCTGAGATTGTAAAATAATAAAATGCGTATAATTAAATTACACAAAATATTCATAGATGAGATATTACTATACGAGTGATATTTAAAATGAGAAAACATAGTCATGTATTGATTGTTATGGCTATAAAAGCAAAGGCTAAGTCGTGATGAAAGTAGTAGAACGGTTATGGATTGTTTACCTTATTGAAACTGATGCGGGCCTGTATTGTGGTATAACGACCGATATGGAAAGACGTTATCAGCAGCATTGTAAAGGAACGGGGGCGAAATTTTTTCGTCGAGCGAAACCGATACGGATTGCTTATACTGAAATCCAACCCGACCGAAGTCGGGCCAGTAAACGAGAGTACGCGATCAAACAGCTACCGCGGAAACAAAAACTCGCTTTAATAAAGGCGACGAGCTTTTGCCATTAAACCGCTTTGGTTAGGATCTCAGGCATACCCGCGGATTGGATTGCTGAAGGATTACCGTCGAGCGCTGCTGAGAAGTGAATAGGTTTAATCTTAGCGGCTCTTTCGGCATCAAATACTGGGATCTGTGCCATCGCATGTTCAGTTAAGGCCAGGATCGTAAGCGATGGATTTACGCCTAAATTACCGGCAATAATTGAACCATCGAGAATACGCAGGTTTTTATAGCCATAAGTCTGACCTGTATCATCAAGTACCGCTGTTTTAGGATCTTTCCCCATTCTTGCTCCTCCCATCATGTGAGCGGTGATAGGGGTGCCAACAATGACTTCTAAGGCCAGGTTACCTGCATCACCACCCGAACGTTTTACGTAATGCTCAGCTACTTTATGCGCAATCGGGAAGTAGTTTCTAAGTTTTTCGTCACCTTTATGTTGCACCGGTATCCATGTTGGTTTGAATGGTGAATACCAAGCGCGTTTACTTTCCAGGTGAATGTGGTTTTGTGCTGTCTGCATCACTAATAAGATAATCGTGTCTTTTGCTTTACCAATTGGGTTTGCCATTTTAAGGGTTTTAATGGGTTGCTTAGCGATATTAATGAGCATGCTCACTGAGCGGGGTATACCAGACTGTTTTGACGTCAGTGGTACTGACATGCCACCTGTAAATGCAGCATCACTGCCTTTTGCATAACGTACAATCTCAACTTTGGTTTCATCATCTGGTGAGAAGATCGACGTAATTGCAGTGCCATTCCAAACTTCTTCTTTTTGTTCCTGTTGGGTCAAGCGATTGTGTGAAACGGTTAATAACGTTTCAGAGTTTGTTAGCACGTTCTGACCAAGGTTTGGACTTAGATTTGGTAATGTCTTTTCGACATCGCGCATTCTTAGCAGCAATGGTATAGTGCCAAATACACCACCTGAAACGACGACACCACGTGTTGTTAAGGTGTATTTTTTCTTATTAAATAAACCTAAACCTTCGGTTACATGGATTGTGTAGCCCGCACTACCATCTTTTACGCCGTTTTCATCAGCAATAGGTTCAATCTTAGTGACATTTGATTCTGGACGTATTTCTGCGCCATTACGTTCAGCAAAATAAAGGTAGTTTTTATCGAGACTATTTTTAGCATTGTGACGGCAACCTGACATACAGTTGCCACAATAGGTACAGCTATTGCGCTTTGGACCATCACCATTAAAATAAGGGTCGCCACGATCTTCACCTAAGCGTTCCACGTCAATATTTTGTGAAACCTTATTTTCACCTTTTGGATAGAGTAAGCCGCTATATACCGTTTTAAAGGTATCTTCACGTCCCATCTCTTTTGCCACGTCTTTTAGAATAAGGTCTGCAGGACCAAAGAACCGGTTTTGTTGGACGCCAATCATACGCTGTGCTAATGCATAATAAGGAGACAAACGCGCGTGCCAGTCTTTATGCATGCCTGTCCATGATGGGTCAGCAAAGATCTCTGGGCCTGGGATAAGGTGAGTGTTGCCGTAAACAAGTGAGCCGCCACCAACCGCACTACCATGAACCAAGTTAATTTTACGTGTGATAGACAGGGTAAATGGTCCTGTAAGGCCTAATTGAGGCAGCCACATAAAACGCTTTAAATTCCAGCTCGTACGTGAGAACTCTTTTGTTCTAATACGTTTACCACGCTCTAATATTAGTACTCGAAATCCTTTTTCTGTTAAACGTAATGCGCTGGCTGATCCACCAAAACCAGATCCAATGATTATCTGGTCAAAATCAAAGTTAGTATCTGACATATATTACCCCTACTGCTAATCCTTTAGTTTCACACCAAGACTGTGCTTCAAGCACTATGTTTGTTTTAGAATATCCTTGGTGTGTTCATTAGGTTAATTAAGATTAATGACTGAAATATGTTATCAAGATGTCTTATCATTGTATGCACCATACTGTAGGTATGTTGCGGAATATTTTCCTCAATTAATTGTTAATGTTGTATTTAATCTATATTAAATAATACTAGTAAAATTATCAGGCTGTTATGTTTCGAGGCGTTTTCATTGATTAAGCCGTGCTGGCGTTGACTTATGATAGCGCTAACGTGAACGCAATCGCAAAAATAAAATATTATCATGTATACCTAATGAGGTAGAAAATGCGAATACATAAAAATATACCAATCAACCATAAAGGGCGGGACTTCTTTGTGGGAGACATTCACGGTGAATATAATTTGTTATTAGCGACATTAGCGCAGTGCCAGTTTGATTTTGAGTGTGACCGTTTGTTTTCTGTCGGGGATATTGTGGACCGTGGTCCTGACTCAATAGCTTGTCTTGAATTACTGCATAAACCTTGGTTTTACGCCGTGAGAGGAAATCACGAAGAAATGCTATTCGCTGATACCGAGAGTGAATTGGCTCGGATTCATCGTAATACAGGGGGGGCGTGGTTTTTTCAGTGCTCAGTAGACGAGCAAGCTAGATTAAGATTACTCATTGATCAGTATTGTCCCGTCGCGTTTACAATCGAGTCAAAATTTGGCTCGATTGGCGTCTGTCATGCGAATGCACCACTAAATTGGCCATCGTTACAAAATGCAAATATAGATGATATGGCATTATTAAAAGAATGCGTTTGGTCGACTAAACAATATCAACAGGTGAAGCAGGGAAAAATATTTCATATTCAAGGGGTTAAATTTACGATACATGGGCATGTAAATTGTGCGCGAGTAACAACTAATTTAAATCAATTATGGATAGATACATTAATGCGGACAAGACGATTAACCATCTTATCCGCACAACAAGCATACATGGTTATAGCTTAGTCATCAGTCTGCGCTGGCGCTGCTTTATAAAAGTGATTTAACTCACTAAGTACCTGATTAAATTTAGCTTCATGCATTGCCGTTCTTGGAACTGACTTATAAGTGCTACGATTACGTACATCATGGTTACCCTGGCGACTAAATATACCTTGATAAGAAAATAATGTAATCGTGTCTTCTTGAAGGATAACAAAGTTATTCTCATCGCCGAGTAACTGCCATGTTTTAAAGTTACCGGCAAATAAATCAATACCATTGCTGTAGTCTGAAATTGGGTTTTTTACAGCCGATAAGTTGGTCAAAATAGTCGGAACCAAATCTGTGTGGTTTGTGTCTTGTTCTATGACACTTGGTTCTTTACCTGGCCACACGATAAATAATGGTACTTGCGTTTGATAGATAGAATAAGAACTTCCATAACCCCATGTATGGTTTTCTGAGTCATTAAACTCAGTGCCATGATTAGACGTAAATACGATGACCGTGTTATCAAACTGGCCAGTCTGCTTTAGCTTATAAACTAATTTTGCAATCGCTTTATCGACATAACTAACACTGTTTCGATAGCTGTTAAATAATGCGAGTTGGCGGTTATTTGCCTGGCTATTTAGATCTTGAATATTTGGGTAAAACATAGCTGGAAAACCATTCGGGGTTTTCATGTTTTGCACAGAGTTCAGACTGACATAGGTAAACCAAGGCTGTGTATCTTGTTGCTCACCTAACCACTTTATTGTTGCATCGATAGTTTTATTGTCACTATTTGATCCTTCAAAAATGGTTGTCTGTGCTGAGTCTAAATTAATAAACGCCGTTTGTTTTTGTCGATAATATGCTAAATCATCAGTACTAAATATACCAAGGTTATAGTTTGCTTGAGTGAAATAGTCGAGCATAAACGGAGATTTCGCTGAGGTTTGGATATCATCCCAGTATTGTGATGCAAGGCCATACATCATGCTGAAGTTACCCAAAATATTATCATTACTGGTACTAAAGTGATGAGTGAACAACTGAGCTTGTTGTGATAACTTTGTCATTTCAGGCATGACGCTATCATTAAGCATATCTGCTCGAAGCGTGCTTATGTTAACGAGTAAAACGTTAAGCTTTTGACTCTCTTTGTTAATTACCAATGGATTTTTAGGGTAGTCGAGACGTGAATTTGATCGTTTTTTTGTATCACTCACACGCTTGTCAAATGCCTTTTTATCTAACCAACCGTATTTAGCAAGGAAGGTTCTTGCTGTCATAGGGTAAGCCAGTGGGAAATTTGCTTTTTGTGCGGTAATAGGGCGGTACACTGCCGCATCAGCCCACATGTGTAGCAGGTGCCCGGTTAAGAAACAGCTGAAAAAGAAGATCGCAATAATAGGACCCAGTTTAAAGCGGCTTAAACGTCTTAATCTGTGCCACAGAAAACTTGAGATAAGTAATTCGAGTAAGAATAAGAAGGGCACGAAAACAAAGAACGACTGCCAATCGGAGTTAAGTGTTTGTTCACTTTCTCCCAGTAATATCTCAAAGATAATTGGATTTATATGTAAATTGTAGAGCTTAAATATTTCTGTATCGATAATTAACAGCGATATCCCCAACGTGGAAAATATGACCGTTAAAAAACGTAATGTCCGCGGAAACGGTATCAGAAAACTGACGGGGAAGATTACCACCAGATATAATATAAAAATTATAAAACTAAAATGACCAAGCAAGCTGATAAGGGAATAAACTTGACCCAGCATCGTTTCAGGCCATTCGGCGATGAAAAGGTAACGTGATGCAACAATGATTGCCAGTAAGATATTGGCTAAGCTAAACCAATGACCCCAACTGATAATTTTGGAGACCTGATCGCGATAATGATGTCCTGTTTCTAGCATAAGTTAAACTGCTGTCTCATATAGTATTTTTATAGTGTAATGGCGAATAATAAATGACAAGGCATCCTTGCCTATCATTTTAATTAATGTGATGTATCTTTACTTTTTACTGATGCAACAAGTGCTTTAGCAAATTTTTCAGCAACCGCTTGGCGTTGTTTTGGTGATAAAGAAGCATTGATGATATTTGCAGCTGCATTACCAAGTACCATTAAACCAAGGTCTAGTGGTGCGTCGTGTTTTTCTAGTACATCAATAACTTCATCAATAACTTTTTCAACTTTATTACTTTTGTATTTAGAAACTATAGGCATAATTTAATCTTTTAATGTATGAATGGGCAAAGATGATTATAATACCTCACAGAATTCATTAACTCTAATACTTTAAATATATGCAGCTAAAATTAAATAACATTATTCTACATTCGTTAGCCTTTAATACAGAAGGTGAGCTGAAATGTTACCCTCGCAGTGAGGAATTGGTTAATTCACAGCCGGTTGAAGACCTTGCAAGTGAACTACATCGAATTTACAACGCTAAACCAGCGAAAGGTTTTGGTTATTTTAAATGCGCAGAAGCGGACAATAGCCGTCTACCTTTTGAAGTCGAACTGCGTAAATTCATCGATGAAGAAAGTAATTTTGTTGATTTTTCAAGCTCAGCATCAAATTTGTTGGTGGGTGAGCTACTAAAATATGATTTCGGGACACAAGGTATTCTGTCTTTTGTTCATTATAATTGGATGGCATCTGATTACCTTATCGTTGCGTTATTGGAAAATAAAGACAGTGTAATGGTCACTGAACAACTCGATCTCAGTAATACGCATTATCTTGAACTGTCTAAAGTACAACTTGCCGCTAAAATTGATTTGACTGAGTGGCGACAAAATAGCGATTCGAAACGTTATTTATCCTTTATTAAAGGTCGTGCCGGACGTAAAGTGTCTGATTTCTTCTTAGATTTTCTTGGCTGTACAGAAGGAATGGATGCGAAACTACAAAATGCAGGCTTAATGCGTGCTGTTGATGAGTTTTGTCATGTAGCTGAGCTAGATGCTGATGAATCGATACAAGCACGTGAGCAAGTCGCGCAGTACTGTAATGAACAAATTAAAGAAGGTAAGGAGATTGAAGTTAAAGATCTATCCGATCATTTAGCGGATGTGACATCACGTGACTTCTATCAGTATGCGTCAGAAGCTTATGAACTTGAAGATAGTTTCCCAGCAGATCGTGGTGCAGTACGTAAGCTTACTAAATATGTCGGACAGGGCGGTGGCCTCAGTGTTAGTTTTGATCAAAAATTGATGGGTGAACGCATTACCTATGATGCACAAACTGATACGTTAACAATTGTTGGTATTCCGCCTAATTTGCGTGAGCAGCTTATACGTCGTAGTAGCTCTGTTGATGATAACGAATAGTATTTAACTCGTTATTTGTTGTAAATACAGATGATGGTAATGACGATTACTATCATCTGTTTAAGTCTCATTCAATCAATTTATTTTCTATAGATCTCGCTTGTTTTAATCCCCATTCTCCTTTAACCGCTACTTTTATCATCATATCTAAAAATATATGTAAGCCATTATTATCGAGGTCAAGACAGATACCATGGCTTTCTCGAGAATAAATATATAAGGCGACAAGATTATCAGGTTTTTTATCTAACGAAATTCGCGTGGTTAGCAGCGCATCGGGTTTTGCTGGTGTCGATTTTTTCTGTATTTCGGTTCGCCCTGCAGCATCATGTAATGCTTGTTGATGTTTATCTGCGAAAGATGCTTCTTGGATCGTTTTGTTTTCTTTGTATAAAGATTGAATTTTATCTAGCTCATATTGCAGCGTTAACTCAGCATTTAGCATTTCTAATAATTTTTTGCACATGTGACGAGTGAGCCACCACTGGGGATGATTTATATTATTAGAAACGATGAGTAACATGCGATCTTCAACAGGGTTATAAGTTAAGCTAACTTGGCTCATTCGTTATCCTTACGGGATGATGTACATTGCATTGCATTGATGTAACTTAATAGTAGTTTTTACGTCGTAAAGTGCAAATACAAATAGCAAACACTTTTAATGCAGATTTTGAGAGTATGTACTAAACGGCATAGTGCAGAATCATGACTATATTTAAATAAAAAGTATGATTTATTTAAATAAAAAGTATGATTTGATCAAATCAAAGATAAGCGAACTGAGCATGAAGGAAATTGTGATGGGGTGGAAAATTAGAATAAAAAAGGGGGGAGAAAGCTCTCCCCCTAACCATTAAGTAATCAAAGCTTGATTACGCTTCAGCGGTTGCTTTTGACGCTGCTGCTTTAACAACTTTTTGTACTTTTGCTGGTTCAGTTTTTAATTCGCTGATCATTTGAGCAAGTAGGTCGATTTTGCTTTCTACTTCATTCAGCTTTTGACCTTGACCACCAGTAAAGCGACCAGTAATGCTTTGTGCTTTACTTTCTATTGATTCTAAAGAGATTGTTTTGCTAAAAAGTGCAGAAACTTGCTCTTTAATTTGTGGTTCAACTTGAGCGCCACGCTCAACTAGAGATTCAAATAGTTGAGTTGCTTTATCTGATGACTTTGCTGCTTCGTCAAGGATTGTGCCGTAAACACCAAAACCCGCAGTGATAGATGTTTTTGCTGTTTCTTTTGCGACATTGTAGATAGTTTCTACTTGGTTTAGTAAGTTAGCCATTGTAATCACTCCTAGTGAAAGTATTTTAGGTTAAGGTTTTTTCCAACTGAGTTAATCATATTGGTTTTATTTAGAAATCACATTCCAGAGGGAAATAAAAAATGACTAATTGTAAATAAAAATTCATCACCTATTATCGACTATCTTTGGTTCTAGGAATCGATGCCAGATGTTGGGATCTTAGTTTTGCAATTGATATACAACGGTTGTACCGCTGACTTCATTCGCAATGAATAATAGCGGTTTACCATTTGGGCTCTCATTCGCAGCAATAAATTTCATACCTTCAGGGCCTAAATCACCGACGGCACTTGGATCCCCTTTCGTTACTACACCGTCTTTTACTTCAAATTTAGGTGCAAAATCGCGGTTAACAATGTAATCGACGAAATAAGCTTGCCGTGGTTCGGTAATATCATAAATCATAAAGCCGGATGTGCGTTCTAGACCAATAAAGGCATATTTACGACCATCAATTGCACCGAGCGCTAATGCTTCAGGCTCTGCACCTTTATCATCACTGCGGTTATCACCTTTATTTTTCCTGTTATTGTTATTAAAGTTGATACCAAGACGATCTGCGGTAATTCGGTCAAAGTCATTGCCACTGTCGAATACTTGTTTTCCTTGTGCATCCCAAATAGAGAAAGATCGTGAACCAAAGCTGTAGATCCTATCGATGTCACCGTCATTATCGGTATCACCAATACTGGTTGTTACTTTGAGTCGCCCTAGCTGTGTCTTATCTTGGATAGCGTCAAATTGAGGATGGTTTTTATCAAGTGTTAGTTTACCTGCGCGAGTCTCTTCAGAAAATCCGGCGTAATCACGCGCATCACCTTCGTTGGCGGTAACGATGAAATCAACGCCATTAATACTGTAGGTGGCGATTGTATCAGGCTGGTAAAGACCATACACGCCTGGGTAGGTTTGGATATTTACTTTGCCATCTTTATCACTGGCATCGATGGCGTTTTTTGCTAAACCATAATCTTTGCTGCCTAAATCAACAATACGTTCAACGCGTTGTGATTTTAGGTCAATAACAGCAATGGCGTTATTCTCTTGTAATGATACAAATGCTTGCGAGTTATCGTGAGATATGGCGATATATTCAGGTTCAAGGTCTTGGCTAACGGATGACTTTGGACCGTTAATTTTAACGCCTTTTGGTAATTCATGATGACGTGCTGACTGTGTATTAAACTCGTTAAAACTTATATTAATCGCTTGTTTTACAGGTACATTGTTATTGATGTTGATAATGGAAATTGATCCTTCAGGATCAACTGTGTAGTCATCATTTGGCTCACCTTCGTTGGCGACAATTACTTTACTGCCGTCATGGGTGAAAACAACATTATCGGGAAGGTAACCGACTTCGACAGCGTGTAAATAAGTCGCTTTACCTGTGTTATCTAGTCTATAGAAACCTATGAACCCGTGGTCTTGTACTGGGTTGCCTTTACTGTCACCACGTTCGATTGCGACAGCAAGTAAATTACTATAAATGGCAATGCTGTTGACTGAACCCAGTCGCGTTAGGTTTAGGTCTAAAGCCAGGTTTAAAGTCGATTTTTTAGTTAAATTATTAAGAGCCAATGGGCTTTTAGTTGCTTGAACGGTGCTAATTATACTGGCATCGAGAATATCTACTTGACCACTTTTAGCGTTAACCACAAAAATAGATTTACTTTGTGCGTGATAATCTAAGATCTCTGCAGCACTCACACCATATTGGCCTGATTCATAACGCGCAAGCATTGTTACCGTAAGGGGGGATTGTGCGAGTTGCTGCGGTGTTTGTATCGAGATGTCATTTGGTTTTGCTGTAAAGCCTGTTATGCACGTCGTGAGTACAAGGGCTATGGTTGTGCTTATCAGAGTATTTTTCATTTGATTCACTTATTTAATTGTTTTCAAGAATGCGTATATTGATAAATATAGGGTAGATGTAATGCATGTTTGTGATGCTCATATGACATTCTTGTGAAATATTGATATTCATCCACCTAAATATGACATTTAAAGTTATACTTTCGCTTCTTCAAATCCCCAAGTTGGTTGGGTGAATTATTCGTTTGTTAAAAAGGATGGAACAATCATGGCGTTCAAACATATTGTGATGTGGACTTTACACGACACGGCCAATGGTAATGATAAAAGCACAAATGCTAAATTAGCGAAAGAAGCTCTTGAAGCGCTTAATGGTCAGATTCCAGGGTTACAACGTTTGGAAGTTGGTATTGATTGTCTGCAAGGTGCAGGTTCTTACGATTTAGTATTAATTGCTGATCTCGATTCTCGTGAAACGTTAGATGTATATCAAGATCACCCAGCACATCAAGCTGTGTTACCTATGATGAAAAGCATCACTAGCCAGCGTGCAGCTATAGATTATTAATCAAAAACGATTATTTAAAATAAGCGTGTTTGAGTTATGACCTCTTTATTTATAGATAGGTACATAGATATAAGAAAGGAGAGCGTTTGCTCTCCTTTTTGTATCCTGCCATTTTTATAACTAAACGAGCGTTGAAGCAACGTTTGGTAATATGTAGTAATAAAGCGATTAGTTAGAGAATGTATCGCGTAAGTTATGCGCTGCTGTCACCATGTTCTTCAATGCTTCTTCTGTTTCTTTCCAGCCACGTGTTTTAAGACCACAATCAGGGTTAACCCATAAGCGTGCCACATCAATGTATTCACTGGCATTGGTGATTAGTTGTGTCATCCATTCAACACTTGGTACGTTTGGAGAGTGAATATCATAAACACCCGGACCAATATCATTTGGGTAACTAAAATCAGTAAAGGCAGATAACAATTCCATGTTAGAGCGTGACGTCTCAATCGTGATCACATCGGCATCTAATGCGGCAATTGACGGCATAATGTCATTAAATTCACAGTAACACATGTGTGTATGGATCTGAGTATTGTCCCTTACACCTGACGCACTGATACGGAAAGCTTTAGTCGACCAATCTAAATACGCTTGTTGTTCACTGTGACGCAGTGGAAGCCCTTCTCGCAGCGCAGGCTCATCAATTTGAATTACTTTAATACCCGCCTTTTCTAAATCAACCACTTCATCACGAATAGCCAGTGCGATTTGATTAGTTTGTTCTTCACGACTGATATCATCACGGGTAAATGACCAGCATAAAATCGTCACTGGGCCTGTTAGCATGCCTTTCATTAGCTTGTTAGTTTGCGCTTGTGCATATTGGCTCCAAGCTACTGTCATTGGGGCTGGGCGTGAGATGTCGCCAAAGATGATTGGTGGTTTAACGCAACGTGTACCATAACTTTGTACCCAACCATTTTTTGAGAATGCGAAACCATCGAGTAATTCACCAAAGTATTCAACCATGTCATTACGCTCAGGTTCACCGTGTACAAGTACATCTAGCCCGAGTGCTTCTTGGCGTTTTACGACATCTTTAATCTCTGCTTGCATCTTGGTGATGTATTGGTCTTGGCTGATCACATTTTGTTTAAATTGATTACGCGTTTGACGAATATCACTGGTCTGTGGGAACGAACCAATCGTTGTCGTTGGAAATAATGGTAAATTCAATTCTTGCTGCTGGCTTACTATACGTTGCGTAAATGGACTATGACGTTGTGCATCCTGGTCGGTAATTGCAGCAACACGCGCTTTAACGGCAGTGTTATGAATGCGAGATGACGTTGCTCTAGATGACACTACCGCTGTTGATTCAGTGAGTTGTACGATTAATTTCTCAGAACTGTCACCGCTTAAAAGCGCATTGATAGTACTAATTTCAGTCAATTTCTGGGTCGCATAGGCTAACCAAGATTTAAGCTCTGTATCGAGTTTAGTTTCGTTATCTAGGTCAACGGGGCTATGTTGTAATGAGCATGAAGATGCAATCCATAAACGCTCACCTAACTGTGCTTTAGCTTGCTGTAATGCGCTGATTGATTGTGCAAGATCGTTACGCCAAATATTACGGCCATTAACAATACCAGCAGATAAAATAGCGTTATCAGGGAGTAATGCTAATGCCGACTCTAACTGCTGTGGCGCACGAGATAAATCAATGTGGAAGCCATCAACAGGCAATGAGAATGCCAATTCAGCATTATCGCCTAGCGCACCAAAATAACTGGTGAGTAATAGTTTGTTGCTACCTTTCGCTAATTCAGCATAACTGCTTGTCAATGCCTGTTGCCATTCGCTTGTTAGATCTTGAACGAGAATAGGTTCTTCAATTTGCAGCCATTCAACACCTTCCGTTGCGATGTTAGCAAGTAGTTGCTTATACGTTTCAACAAGTTGAGGTAGTAATGTGAGTTTATCAAAATCACTGTTGGTTTTACTTAACCAGAGGTAGCTTACCGGACCTAGCAAATTCGCTTTAATTGGGAAACCAAGTGCTTTTGCTTCTTGGATCTCTTCAATCAGTTGGTTGTAGCTTAATGCGAAATTTTGGTCTTCGTTTAGTTCTGGAACAAGATAGTGATAATTAGTATCAAACCATTTCGTCATTTCACATGCCGCAGCTTGTTGACCACAGCAAGGGCTAGAACCTCGCGCCATATTAAACAGCGTATCAAGGGTGATCGTTTCTTCTTGATGACGCTCTGGGATAACACCTAACGTCGCTGACAATGCTAATACTTGGTCGTACCAAGCAAAGTCACCCACAGTGATGAAGTCTAAACCCGCATCAATTTGCTGTTGCCAATGTTTAGCGCGCAGTTGTTTACCAACGGCTTCTAACTCAACTTTGGTGATGTCATTTTTCCAATATGACTCAATTGCTTTTTTTAATTCGCGGTCTGCACCGATACGGGGGAAACCTAATATGTGTGATTTAGCCATCTGTAACTCCATTTTCTTAGATGTGTTTGTTTGCTTGAGTCTTAAACTTTAAATTAAAACGGTAAACTTAAGGCGTAGACGCTTAGCTGTTTAGATGGCTAAAGTATTGAACATTATCTCACATGAATCAAATTCATATTTTTACTGATTAAGTTGAAATTAATTGATGTTGGCATTATGCTAAATTTAGTCATCCGTTTAAAAGGGAATTAACGATGCTCGAAGTTAAGCATTTGAAAACTATAATCGCATTAGAAAAGACAGGTTCATTAGTCGAAGCATCTGAAAGTCTCTATATGACGCAATCAGCGTTATCACATCAGATAAAAGATCTTGAAGATCGTTTAAATACGGCGCTATTTATTCGTAAAACAAGACCGCTACGCTTTACGGTCGCTGGTGAAAGGGTGCTTAAACTCGCGAAATCAGTACTACCTATGTTTGCTAATACTGAACGCGATATAAGCCGTTTGCTATCGGGTAATGCAGGGCGTTTACATATGGCAATCGAATGCCACAGTTGCTTTCAGTGGCTAATGCCGGCGATTGATGTGTTCCGTGACCATTGGCCTGAAGTCGAGCTTGATTTAACCTCGGGCTTTAGCTTTGCCCCTTTACCAGCATTAAAGCGGGGGGACGTAGACTTAGTGGTGACGTCCGATCCACAAATATTATCCGGCATTCATTACGAACCGCTGTTTAGCTATCAGCCGATGCTTGCGGTCAGTCGCCATCATGCTTTAGCGGATAAAGCGTATATCGAGCCAGAGGATCTGAGTGATGAAACGTTGATCACGTACCCTGTAGAGCAGGAACGATTAGATATCTTTAATCTATTTCTAGATCCTGCAGGTGTTTCCCCTCGTGCCATTCGACATGCGGAATTAACGATCATGATGTTACAGCTGGTGGCGAGTGGACGCGGTGTTGCGGCATTGCCAAATTGGGCATTAACGGAGTATTTAGAGAAAGATTATATTTTGGCGAAACCACTGGGCGAAGACAGTTGTTGGACAACCCTGTATGCGGCTATCCGTATTGAACAACTTGAAATGCCTTATATGGTTGAGTTTTTAAAAGATGCGAAAGAAAGTTCATTTCAGAAGCTGAAAGGGATAAAAACAGCGAACGGATAGCCTTTTAATTGTTAAAAAGGGAATGAGCTTGGTGAGTTCATTCCCCTTGATGAATCTACTCTATGTTGAAAGCTGTCTTCACGCTAAGAGTAGACCAGTACTATTGTTCATTCAATAACTGCTGCACAAGCATCCTGACCGTATCAATATCAAAAGGTTTATCACACAGTGCTGAGACACCTGCTTGCTTTACAGCGGTTAACTGGGCGCTGCCTTCTTCAGATGTCACCATCAGCACAGGTAGGTAAGATAATTCTGGGTTCATTCTGATTTTTTCAATTAACTCTTTGCCATCCATTTCCGGCATGTTGTAATCGGTAACGATCAAATCGAATGTATTTTGTGCTAAATATTCCAGAGCTTCGACACCATTTTCTGCTGTGGTGATATTCACAATGCCCATGCTATTGAGTACGCGACAGATGTGTTTTCTCGCTGTCAGGCTGTCATCAACTACTAGTATTTTTAATGTGGTTACATCGTATAAATCCAGCTCCATTTCTTCTGGTTCAATGTAACTCAGTGTGGCATTGAGTGCGCGTTGCAAGTCGACAAACTTAAATGGTTTTGGCAAAATAGCGATAGCGCCAGCTTGTTTCACTTGATCTAAGACAGAAAATCGCTGCTCGCTAGAAATGAGCATAAAGGCAATATTTTCAGTAAGTACATTAGATTTAACGAATTCCGCCAATTCCGCTCCAGAGCCATCTTCAAAATACATTGCGCTGATAATCAAATCCGGAATAAATCCGGTTAAACTTTGCTTTGCCTGCTCGATTGAGACAAGGCATTCGATGTTATCAACACCAGCGTCTTGCAATTGTGTAGTAATGAATTTACGTTGTGTGCTAGAAGGCTCAATTAATAAAATTGACAGATCACGAACTTCAAGACTCATATTATTCCTTGTTATATAAGTTGATATTACAGCTAAACAGTCAACATCATGACTAATACGTATAATCGATATAAATTACCGCGACTGAATAAGATAGTCTAGTTTTACCTCGATGATTAGTGATCTCGATGGCTCATAGTATTTGATTCTTGCAAATAATATACAGAGTCTACTAATTTGACTGACTATAATCTGTGCTGAATGAAAACGGTACGATAGATTAATTGATGCATTGTTATTGGTACTTTGGTAAAGCTATCATGGTTTTTTTAAAAGACAGTCAGGTTTATTTGTAGCCGAAAATTAACATACTCAGGTTAGATAACTCGTCTTGTATATAACTTACAAGGCTAAATAAATAATTTACAGAACTGCTCATAGTCCTTGAAGTCGGCGATGAAAAAGTTCCAATATAATATTAAATTTCAATGCGTTAGGTTTTTTTTGGTAAGGGTTGTTGATTGGGGAGAGACACGCTACTGTATAAACTTCATAAATTCGGGGGGAGTAATTGGGAATGTCAGGGGTCATTTGCAATGGCTGTCTGCTTTATATTTTCCGATGCGCTTAGCAAACCGGTTACGAGTTATCCGTAACGTGTGGTATTTTTAGAAACATTTATTACCGCAGCTCTTGAGCGTTAGGCCTATATTGTCTACAATAGCGCACTTTTTATTTACTACAGGTCACGAACATGAACGATACTAAATCGAAACCAGCTTTACCGGATCGCCTTTCGGGTAATCCTCGCAGCCCACATCATGTAGAAGAAGTTTTCCAGCATGACATTGGTATTATGCTTAATGGTAAAGAGCGTTTCGATGTCGAAGAATATTGCATCAGTGAAGGTTGGGTAAAAGTGCCGTCACATAAAGCGTTGGACCGTCGCGGTCAACCGCTTATGATGACGATAAAAGGAACTGTTGAATCGTTTTATCGTTAAGACGTGTCAATGAAAAATAGATAACTTAGTTAAGGGTAATCCCTCTTAGTGAGTTGGCGCAATTGTGACGTATTTTTGCAATGCCACTTATCATTTGAATCTAAGTCATCGCCAAAAAAGGGCCTAGAGAAATTTAGGCCCATTTAGCTGTAAAGGCTAATTATCAAGGTCGCTTAACGTATACGTTACTTATAAGCCGAATCAACCTCTTTTTTTTCAAATTCAGCTAACTTAGCAGTAAGCGCGAGTTCAAACGTTTGTACTTGAGCCTTGTATGACAAGTTTGATAGGTCTTGACCGATAAACTTAGTGCCTAATCCTTCGAGTGTGGCGCGATAGTGTAAAACAATCTGTTCACGTTGTTTTATATCAAGTCCATTGATCCAGCTTACATCTGTCGTTATATGCTCTGCACGTTGAATCCCATTTTTGATTAAGTTCGTTGTTGTTGTCAGCAAAGCGGTATCCCGAGGGCTGGTAATGATAATGGTATTAAGCTGTTGTAAACTCTGCGATACGTTATTGTAGCTCTGTGGAATTAATTGCTGATTTAATAGGTTGAATTGATCTTCTAATGGAGAATAATAGTCTGCTGTAACAATATTTATTTCTAGGTCACCTATTTTTTCCTGTAACTTATCTCGTTCAAATGCTTGTCTTGAAACTGAATAATCTTCCTCAATCATATTTATGATGCGGTTTAAATCTTGATTAATAATCGCGAAATCTCTTTGCCATACATTTTCTATTTTGGGCGCTAGATATTCAATATCAGCTAAGGGTTGAGCTAAAAATGCTGTAACCTGAATTTTTGTTTTTTGTGCTTTAATTAATTCATCACTAGTCTCCGCAATACCTTCTAAAACAGTACTTTCTGATGGGCCGCCAAAAAAACCTTGGTCATTGGGATCAAACCGATTCACGAGCTTACGCATACTGATTAAGTTTTTTTGAATTGACTTCCAAGTGCTGGGTGCATAGGTAGCAAAATTTTCATCTTTTGCCTTTAGGTAAGTTTGCTCAACTTCCGTTACCGCATCATTTACGCGTTGATTAAGGCGTGAATTACTGATTTTAGTTTGTTGGAGTTCTACTGCCGTCGATGATTTTTTTTCAAAGCTGGCACAACCTGTGATAAGGGTGATAAATACAAGGGTATGAGTGAGTTTAAATAAGTGCATGTTCATCCATCCTAAAGGGTGTATTGAGAGTGGCATAACCGTAATCTAATGGTTTGTATAAGACTAGTGTGAGTTAAAATCACGATAAGCAGTGATAACTATTTGAAAAGTTTGATCTCGAGTGAATAAAATAATCGAGAGATAAGAGATAAGAGATAAGAGATAGAGTTGTTCTGAATAATTTTAAGTAAAATCTGCAGCTTAGCTGATTGGCACTAAGCTGCAGTCAAATCTATATGCTTCCACTTGTCGGTAAACTAAAGCTGAACGTTGTACCTTGGCTTAACACGCTAGATACTGAGATCTTGGCATGGTGTAATGAAAGTAGTTTTGCAACGATAGCAAGGCCTAAGCCCGAGTTTCCTTGTTGACCATTGACGGTATTTTTAGCCCTAAAATGTGCATCAAAAATCCGCTCAACATCTTCCTTTGGAATTCCCACGCCAGAATCGGCAATACTAATAATTAGCTGGTTATCTTTCGGTTGTAGATGGATCTTAATACTGTCACCGGATAGACAGTGTCTTAGGGCATTATCAACGAGGTTGGTTAGTACTCGCTCCAATTTAGCAATATCGGCAATGGCTTGTAGACTTGGGTCTTTAGGCTCAACTGAAAGGGTAATATTTTTTTGCTGTGCTTGTAGCTGGAATTTGCTTAATACATCTTGTGCTAACTCGGCAACAGCGACAGGCTCTTGGTATAGGCTTACCGTATTACTGTCGAGTTGAGCGAGCTCGATGATCTGTTCGACAAGGCGTTGTAATTGATTCGCGTTCTTTTGTGCGACTTGAATGAAATCGTTACCTGCAGCCTCAGGATATTGTAATAACCAGGTTTCAAGATAACCTTTTAAGGACGCTAGTGGGGTTTTCAAATCATGGGATATATGCGATAGCATTTCTCGACGTAGTTGTTCTGTCGACTTAATTTGCGTTAATTGATTGTGTATCTTACTTTCTAATGACGAAAAATTATTGTGTAGATTGATAATCTCATTCGCAGCATACTGATGCGGTGTTGATGTTGAGACCGTTGAGAAGTCATTTTTAACAAAATTAGTTATATCTTGATCAAGTTGTATTATCGGCCTCACGACTCGTGCAAAAATGAATACTAATAGCGCAAAAGCAAGTGCGAAGAATACAATAAGTGCCGCAAGGATCTTGTACATACCGCTATCGAACGCTAAGTTTTTTACGATGCTATCGTATTTATCGCCACCGAGAATGACAAAGACATAGCCAATTTGTTGGTTATCTTTAAATATAGGGGCTGTTGAAAAGAGCTTTTGTTGATCTAGACTTCTAGGGTTATCGGCATAAATAGGGTAGGTAGCCCCTTTTATAAAATGGTCTAATGGTTTTGTATCAATCGATTCCCTTCTTATTTTACTCGGTTCTGCTGCATAGACGAGTAATTTACCTTGGTTATCTGTGATGTATATTTCATAGCTGGGGCCAAGCAACATTAAACTGTGGAAGGCGGGTTTTAGTGCTGTAAGACTAATCTCGCCTTGTTGTAAATCCTCTGAATAGTGGATTATTTGCTGAGCTAAGTTTTTGTGTAGTGTTTGTTCTACGCGGGCAGAGTTTGTATCGGTAATTACACAATAAATAAAAAACAACCCCGTTGCCATAGTGACAAACAAAATAATCAACGGGAATGTTATCTGTCCTAACAAGGATCTATGTGACATCGCAGACCTCCAGTTTATAACCAACGCCCCACACTGTTTTGATGTAGGTGGGTTTTGCTGGATTGGGCTCAATTTTATTTCTTAATCTATTCATGTGTGAATTTACCGTATGTTCATAACAGTCGTTATGATAATCCCATACTTCAGCAAGCAATTGCTCTCTGCTATACACACGGCCAGGCGATTTGGCTAAAAAGAATAACAAAGAAAATTCAGTACTGGTTAAAGAGATGAGTTCCTTATTCCGATGAACACTATGCGTCGCTTGATCTATGACTAGATCTGCAATCTTGATTTGTTCTGGTTCAAGCTTATTTGCAGCTTGTACATTACTGCGGCGAAGTAAGGCTTTTACACGGGCTTGTAATTCTAATACGCTAAATGGTTTGGCAAGATAGTCATCTGCGCCAGCTTCTAACCCTTGAACCCGATCTAATTCTTCTGTGCGAGCGGTTAACATCATAATAGGAACAATCGCATCATTGGTTCTTATTTTTTTGCATATATCTAACCCATCCATATCAGGTAGGTTTAGATCTAATAATATAAGCTGGAACACATTGCCACGTAGCTGTTCAAATGCATCTTTAGCGTTATGGCAACAAGTCACTTTTTTGCCGATCATCTCTAAATTGATTCGAATTAAATTCGCGATATCTTGTTGGTCTTCTACCACCAATACGTGTGTATCCATTGTGTCCTTACCTCTTATATCGTCTTAATAATATGTTTATTTAGGGCCTAACTGCGCGTAGATACTAATCGCAACAATAAAAGTAGGGCATATTAAATCTTAGTTAGTGCGATCTATGTTTGATTTTTTTGTAAACGGCTGTATTGATATCATACATATGCACATTTATTTATGCATTTTTATTTATCTTGGCTACCGTTAAATTATACCCCATGTTTAAGAGTGTAACAGTATGCTTGGCCAGATAACCGAAACCGATAAATTAATCTTGTTATACAAGTATGAAACTCAGGGGACGTTAGAGACAGAATCGGTGCTTGATATATCTGACGAAGAAGCGCGTTTTATCCGTACTTCGGGTGAATATATTTTGTGGGAGTCGGGTAAGCGTGACTTTGATTATCCCGAAATAGCCAATTCACATTGGTTAGAAACCACCTATCGTGGTCAAGCGGCTAAGTTAGATTGTTTACGCACCAGAGATGCGGTCTTATGTCCCTTGTTTATAAGTGATCAATTCTATGGTGAGTGGCATATACATAATGGCTTCTTACGGATGAATATAGAATCAGCACATCATCATATTGAGTTATTCTCTGTGGCGAATCATGACAGTAATATCCATCCAATATTGTTGTTTAAGGACAAGGAGCTAGTAGGTTCGGCAAATATAACGTTAATGGTATAAAAATAGTGGGGAATTACAGATAAGTTTTCACTGTTTGATATGTAAAACCATTTAATTTGATAGTTATAGCTGATTAATCATCATCAAACGTACGTTTAAATTATGGATCCATTAGTTTTAGGTTATTATATTTTAACCTTTGGTGCTGTAAAATTAGGCATGAATCACTCATTATAAGTATAAAAATACACTTTATAATAAAAAGTAACAACATATGTCTATTTGTTTCATAGTGTCATTTTTAGATATTATACCATTTTGATATCTCTCTTCATTTCAAACGAAACCCTTCTTGGTTAGTCATGTAAATCATTGAAGATTAAACTAATTTAATCTTGTCAACTGTACTTCAAAGATGCTTTAATTCGAGCTGGATAATTATTTATTTTACGTTTAATCCACATTTTAGATTCTAATTTCCATTTAAAATGGGGTAAGTTAATATAAATTGTTGTTGCGTTAAGTCACATTTTTGTGAACAATCGTTAGTGACAAATGACTCTCTTCATTTTGAATATGAAGGGGTTAATCCGATATTTTGTACTGATGCTTCTCCGTACCTCATGCTATATGGGATACACATGGAACGTAGTATTTTATCTTTGATGTTGAAACAGACAGGAACAGATGATGCAAATAGGTATACCAAGAGAGAGCCTCAAAGGTGAAACTCGAGTTGCTGCAACACCAGCAACGGTTGAGCAGTTACAAAAATTAGGCTTTTCAGTATTGGTTGAAAGCAATGCTGGTCAATTATCTAATTTTAGTGACGCTACTTTTGAGGCGGCTGGAGCAACGATATCGGAAGATACCAAACAAGTTTGGGCTTCTGACATTGTACTAAAAGTTAATGCGCCAGCGAACGACAAAGAAATTAAGTTATTACAAAAAGGCACTTCATTAATCAGCTTTATTTGGCCAGCCCAAAATGAAGCGCTTTTAGAGAAACTTGCAAAACGTGAAATCAATGTTTTAGCAATGGACTCTGTGCCACGTATTTCACGTTCACAGTCACTTGATGCATTGAGCTCAATGGCTAATATCGCCGGTTACCGTGCGGTAATCGAAGCAGCAAATGAATTTGGCCGTTTCTTTACCGGTCAAATTACCGCTGCTGGTAAAGTACCACCTGCAAAAGTACTGATTATTGGTGCTGGTGTTGCTGGCCTTTCTGCTGTAGGCGCTGCGGGTAGCTTAGGTGCGATTGTTCGTGCCTACGATACGCGCCCTGAAGTTAAAGAACAGATCACCAGTTTGGGTGCTGAGTTCTTAGAGGTTGATTTTGACGAATCAGCTGGTTCTGGCGACGGTTATGCGAAAGTAATGAGTGAAGACTATAAAGTTCAAGAGCAGAAGATGCTTGCTGAACAAGTTGCTGATGCTGATATTATCATTACCACTGCATTAATTCCTGGTCGTCCAGCACCACGCCTAATTAGCCAAGAAATGGTTGATGCAATGAAAGCGGGTAGTGTGATTGTCGATTTAGCTGCAGTGAACGGCGGCAACGTTGAACCAAGCGTGGTTGATAAAGTTATTACGACTGACGGTGGCGTTAAAGTCATTGGTTATAACGAAATGGCTCGTCGTCTACCAGCACAAGCATCACAGCTTTACGGTACCAACTTAGTTAACTTACTCAAATTACTCACACCAGAAAAAGACGGTGAAATGACTATCAACTTTGATGATGTCGTTCAACGTGGTGTGACGGTAATTAAAGACGGTGAAATTACTTGGCCTGCACCACCGATTCAAGTTTCAGCTGCTCCTCAAGCTGCGAAACAAGAAGAAGTGAAAGAAGCGCCAGCTAAACCTGAAAAGAAAAAAACAGGTATCTATAAGGCATTATTAGCGGGTGGCGGTATCTGGGCATATTCAGCGCTAGCAAATTATGTACCTGCTGAATTTTTAAATCACTTAATGGTATTCGCACTGGCTTGTGTGATTGGTTATTACTTGATTTGGGATGTGGCAGCGTCATTACATACGCCGCTGATGAGTGTCACGAATGCGATTTCAGGTATTGTTATTCTTGGTGCTTTCTTCCAAATGGGCGCAGAAAGTGGTCTTGTAACCTTACTCGCATTCCTCGGCACATTTATTGCCACTATCAACATCGCCGGTGGTTTTGCCGTTACTGAGCGCATGCTGAAAATGTTCCGTAAATAAGGATTTTTATAATGTCTCAAGAATCAATTGAAGCTGCACAATATGCTATCAATGCTGCGCAAGCAGCGGTAGACGCAGCAACACAAGCCGCGCAATTGGCACAGATTGCAGTTGCAGAACAAGCACCAGTTGCTGTTGACGTGGTACAGGAAGTTGCAAGTGGTAAAAGTATTTTAGAAGCGGCATATATTGCTGCGGCGGTACTGTTTGTACTTGCTCTTGCTGCTTTGTCAAAGCAAGAAACGGCACAAAAAGGTATTTATGTCGGTATTCTGGGTATGATTGTAGCGGTTGTTGCAACATTATTTAGTAGTGACGTAACAAATATCGGTTATATCATTGCCGCTATGCTTGCTGGTGGTGCATTTGGTGTACGCTGGGCAAACAAAATCGGAATGACTGAAATGCCCGAAATGGTTGCGATCCTAAACAGCTTCGGTGGTTTAGCCGCGGTGTTTATCGGTTACAACAGTTATATCGAACACGGTATTACAGATCCAGTGATGCTAAGCATCCACTTAACACTGATCTTTTTAGGTGTGTTTATTGGTATCGTGACATTTGTTGGTTCATTAATCGCTTGGGGTAAACTAAACGGTCGTGTTAAATCGAGCGCGTTAATGTTACCACACCGCCATAAAATGAACTTAGTTGCATTACTTGCTACTATTTATCTGATGTTCTCGTTTGTTGGTGCTGGTTTTGAAGGCAACACAACAGCATTAGTATTAATGAGTCTTATCGCAATCGTATTTGGTGCGCATTTAGTGCTATCAATTGGTGGCGCGGATATGCCAGTTGTTGTATCTATGCTTAACTCTTATTCAGGTTGGGCTGGTGCAGCTACAGGTCTTATCTTAGGTAATGATCTGTTAATCGTAACTGGTGCGCTAGTTGGTTCTTCAGGTGCAATTTTAAGTTATGTAATGTGTAAAGCGATGAACCGTTCGTTTATCTCTGTTATTGCGGGTGGCTTCGGTAACGACGTTGTTGCGCCAACAGGAGATGAAGAGCAAGGTGTTCACGTTGAAACATCTGCAGCTGAAGTTGCTGAAATGCTAATGGGTTCTAAGCGTGTAATCATCACTCCGGGTTATGGTATGGCTGTAGCGCAAGCACAGTATCCTGTATTCGCAATCACGAAGAAACTGCGTGACGCGGGTATTGATGTGCGCTTTGGTATTCATCCTGTAGCGGGTCGTTTACCTGGTCACATGAACGTATTACTTGCTGAAGCAAAAGTACCTTACGATATCGTATTAGAGATGGATGAGATCAACGACGATTTCAACGATACTGATACCGTACTTGTAATCGGTGCGAATGATACGGTTAACCCAGCAGCGAAAGAAGAAAATTCGCCAATCTCTGGTATGCCTGTACTCGAAGTATGGAATGCAACGAACGTTGTTGTATTCAAACGTAGTATGGCAACGGGTTATGCGGGTGTTCAAAACCCATTATTCTTCAGAGAAAACACAACTATGCTGTTTGGCGATGCTAAAGAAAGCGTAGAAGAAATCTTCAAAGCAATGTAATTGCGATGTTAGTATCGGTTAAATGATACAAGATTTTTTGAAGATTGAAGGAGCCGAAAGGCTCCTTTTTTTGTTTTTAGGTTTTAAAGTCCTTGATTGCGTTCCAATTGGTGCCTACGTGCTTTTGATAACGTTTTAGTATTTCTTTGCTATTACCAAAAATATGAATGTTAGCTCGTTTAGCTATCTTGATGTTCATCTCTTCGACTAAATCAACAGACACTTGAACTCTGCCGCTCTCAAAACGATTTGACTTGTTTACCATGTAAGCAACAGTTGGTGAGATAGGGTAGTAAAAATCACACTCATGATCTTCTGGCGGTTTTATCTCATCACTTAACGCTTGATGAACATTTATCACAGGTTGGTCAGAAGTAATGAATGCTGTTTCAGTGTCGTTAATCAGCAAGCAATGATAGTCTTCTTCTCGAGTAGCAAACATATCTGCACCCATGTTCATGCCTAAAATATAACTAATGAACCACCAGCTTTCTTCAATAGTCTTAGCTAGCTCTTGATGAGCATGATTGTTGATGCTGTTATGAGCAGTTGAAATCGTATCTTTGAAGTTCTTCGTTCTTGCGATTTGTTGAGCAAAGAACTGCATGAACCAACACATGTTTTTGATGTCTTCTAAAACAGTTAGATCTTGATTTGCAAGTGCTTCAATAATCGGTAAAGCTTCTTTTTCATGAGCAGTATGCAGATTTTCAATTGAGTTGCATTTCCAAGCGTGAAGCATTTTTTCAGCTTTGATGTCTTTTATGCCACTTTGCTTGTACTTAAGCTCTAATGCTTGCATTAACAGGAATTTATCCAATAGAGTTTCATGCTGCTTACGTAGATAATCAGGGCTTTTTGAAGAAAGCATTTTGAGTATGATTACTTGTTCTTGGCTGAGAAACTTTACTTGATAAAAATTCTTTTCCATCGCAACGCCTCTAACACTGTCACAAACAATATTCTTTTTAGCAGTCATATAGCAAACATTTTTGTTATCTAATGACCATCGCTTCAAGTAATCTGCCCACACGTGATGATGTTTAATTTTTGCTTGTAATTGCTTCTCTATACTATCTGTGTTTTTGATATATTCTGTCATAATCACCTCTGACGGCTATTATATCATTGATGTCATATGCTTAATCCGTATTTTTATATTGTAGAGTGACCATTATTAAGTATATTAATTAAATTACGAAGTTGATCTGTACTCAATTTGGGTTAGAATAATCGCATTGAAAGACTAATTTAAACTAGGTATATATTATGGCTGATGTGAAATGGGAAGCGGCACCTTCGGGTCTTAAAAGTGGTAATTTAAACGGTTGGAAACGACAAATGGCGCTTGCTTGTCCTAGCCCTAAGTTGGGTGAAATGGTTGTTGTCGAAACGGATGATAGTGACGGGAAAATAATTCATATTGGTTACAAGTGCATACGTGCTGATGGTGAGAACAGTTCTTGGCGTCGTATGAAAGGCACTGAAATTGTTATTACACCTGAAACTATCATCATTAAAGGAGCTGTAACTGAAAGCGGACAGCAAGCAACATTAAGTGATGTGTTTTTAGGTAATGCTAGTACAAACTCAGGTATTCCGGTAACTATGTCAGATGACGGACCTGGGGTTTATCTAGGTGACGGGGTTTATGTATCTGCGGAAGATTGCTGGTTTTAAGTGTTTAGGAATATCTAAAGAAGATTTAGCAATGATTGACTTGTACAAATACAAGCATCTCAAATTAACAAAATTGTCACTAGTTATACCATCAGTATAATTCAGCACATTACCAGAGATTTTAAATGATTGATAAAATTAACATTGCCGATATTTACGATAAAGACATTAACTTCTTGATAGGTGCTGGAGCTTCTACGGGACTGTTCCCTAATTTATCAACTAATATGAAAATTGATGAGGATAATTGGGAGTCTATTGAGACGTTAGCCGAACATTTCGATCAGACTAACAAGACTGCTCTAAAGACACTTTTGTTTATGTATTACTACAAAGAATGCATTGAGCCAGTTATGATTTGTGACTATAAAAGTATACAAACCTCGTCAAACATAGACCCTGAAGATAAGAGACAAAGCGTAATTGATAACTATAAGTCATTGTTAACAACTATGTCATCAATTTTAGATAAACGTAAGGGATATGATAAGAAGCTAAGTGTTTTTACTACGAATTATGATTCTTGTTTTGTTGAAGCTTACGATCAAATAATCAAAGAAACTAAGCTAGATTTCAATATAAATGATGGTTCAAAAGGTTTTAAATCTAGATACGTTGAAGCTAGAAATTTCAATTCTATTCAAGTTCAGAGTGGTATTTTTGATAAAGTACATACTGCAATTTCTCAAATAGATATCGTGCACCTTCATGGTTCGGCATATTGGAGAAAAGAAGACGAACGGATCGAAGTCATCTACCACAATAACAACATGGATCGTAAAATTGATTCGATTGCCCAAGATAAACTTACTGCATTTAAGCAAGTCATCACTAATGAAGAATCTAATCGAAATAGTTTCCTCAATATAGAATTTACTCCAGCTGAGAAAGATGCATTTGATGCGACTTCAAGTGCATTTTGGGACGAATATAATAAGCTACCAATAGTTAATCCAACTAAATGGAAATTTCACGAAACCGTTTTTGAGGAACATTATTATCAGATGCTTAGGCATCTAAGTTATGAGTTAGAAAAGCCTAACTCAGTACTTATTGCTTTTGGCTTCTCATTTGCTGATGAACATATTAGAAACTTAGTTAAACGCTCGCTGAATAACAAGAAGCTAATAATGTACGTTAGTTGTTTTAGTGAAGGGCAATATAATAAAATGCATGAATATTTTGGAAATTTCAACAACGTAAAGTTAGTCAAAGTTGATGGTAGATTGGATTTCACTAAATTTAATACAGATGTCTTTACTCTTGCTGAATAAATCGGAGCTTTAAATGTCTATATTAGTAGGTGAAGTAATAGCTATTAGTGGTGTAAAAGTTACACTTAAAGTATTCGAACAATCTAACAAAGATACGCTCTTCTATGATGGGGAGAAATACAAAGGTATTTCAATCCGAGAATATGTAAGTATTCAACGTGGATTCCGAGATATCATTTGTATCGTTGAGGGAGAGCATTTAGATGAACATCGGTTTATTGAGGAAGATGAACGAGTTTATTATGTTAGAAAGGTAGAATTAAAACCAATTGGTTATTATGAAAATGATAAGTTTTTTGAAGGCATTAAGTTCCTACCTATGATTAAAGATAATGCTTATCTCCTAAAAGAAGACAAGTTGAAAGAGATTTATAGCCAAGGAAATAATGATCAAAGTTTTATTATCGGTGAGTTATTAAAAGAAGAAATCCCTATTTCACTTCCATGGCAAAAATTATTCAATACTCATATTGGTATTTTCGGTAATACAGGTAGTGGTAAATCAAATACACTTACTAAATTATTCACTACATTATTTGAAACAAAAATTGATAAAATTAATGGGAAAAGTCAATTTGTACTTTTAGATTTCAATGGTGAATACACTGGCGAGCAACTAGTTTCGCCTGAGTATAAAACGGTCTACAAGCTAAACACTAAAATGCAAGAAGATCGTTTCCCATTAGCTGAAAGCGAATTTTGGAATACTGAAACTCTAAGTATTCTATTTCAAGCAACTCAAAACACCCAAAAGCCTTTTATCAACAGAATTATTGCAGGTAGAGAACGTTTCGCTACTAATCCTGGTAGTTTTCTTTCTTACATTAAAACAACATACGAACTAATCTTTAGTGCAGCAGCTCCAAAGCCTGACACATTAGACTTAATAAGAGAGATTACAGATACTCTTGGAAATGATGCTCTTAAAGTCAAATTGAAAACAGTGTCGTGGAATACTAAGAACTCTAATTTTCAGTGTATCTACAATGGTAATATAACGTATTTAAATTCTAATGGTGTAGGATATCAAACGGTCTTCGAAACTGATGTAGAGGGTATTCGGTTACCAGTATTAACTGCATTTGATGAATTCCAGATTCGTTGCAACATACAACTTATTCGTGATCTTGTTAATGGCTACGTACAATTTGAGCATATTCAGCCGCTACTAAAACGTATTGATTCTTCTCTTTCAAGTGTAAAAAAAGTAATTACAGTAGATAATCAGCAACCAGAAGCTAAAACATTAACTGTTATTTCACTTCGAAAGTGTAATCAAGAAGTGAAAAAGGTTATACCGCTTTTGATAGCAAAACATTATTATCATCAGCACAAAGATACTGTAGAAAATCCACCCAGAAACACCGTACATTTGATTATAGATGAAGCTCATAACGTTCTTTCACAACAATCTACTCGTGAGAATGAAAGCTGGAAAGATTATAGATTAGAACTGTTTGAGGAAATTATCAAAGAAGGTCGTAAGTTTGGTATGTATTTAACATTATCAAGTCAACGCCCAGCTGACATCTCAGCCACTATTATGTCTCAAATCCACAATTTCTTTATTCATAGGTTAGTCAATGATCGAGATTTATTTTTATTAGATAATACAATTAGCACTTTGGACAGCATGTCGAGAAGCTTGATTCCAAATTTGTCAAAAGGGAGCTGTATTGTTACTGGGACATCTTTTGATTTGCCTATGCTTTTACAAGTTAATCTTCTTGAGCGTGAAAAACAACCTGATAGCGAAGATGTTAATTTGGTAGAACTTTGGAAATAATATTTTAGCCAGATCTTTCGGGTAACTACTGAGAATATTGCATCCTCTAAATGTTCTGGTGAAAAGTGTGAATATTTCATAGTATCAACAATTGATGCATGTCCAAGTATTCACTTTAACACCAGAATATTATCGCCGCATCGAAAGCAAGAAACCAAAGATAGTTGTTGCTTTTGGTGATAGCTCATAGTTATTAACTCGTTTATTTTGTCGTATTCTTCAAATGATTCTTTACTCACTTGCTTACCTTTGAATTTACCTTCTTCGGTCAATACCGATACGCTGTTTCTCTAACATCTCGGTGCGTTGCATTTCAGCGATGCTAAAGAAAGCGTAGAAGAAATCTTCAAAGCAATGTAATTGCGATGTTAGTATCGGTTAAATGATACAAGATTTTTTGAAGATTGAAGGAGCCGAAAGGCTCCTTTTTTTGTTTTGAATAAACTTCAATAGCCGTAACTAGTTATTCTAATTGTAAAATTAACAACGCAGTTAGTAGAAGTATTAACTAACCCTGTATGAGCATAATCATCAAAGGAAGTACTAATATTGAGACTGCTGTTTGCAATGAAATGATGGCTGCGATTAAAGGCGCGTTTCCTCCCATTTGTTGAGCTAACGGATAGCCTGCTGGTGATGTAGGTGAAATGGCAAAGATCATCGCTACGATAATAAAATTGAGAGGTAAACTGAGCATTGTTGCCGTAAAATATACGACGGCTGGAAATACGATCATTTTTGAAAACGATGATAATAAGCAGAATGTGAGTTGACCTTTAAAGCTTGAAAATTGTAAGCTAGCGCCAATACATAAGAGAACGACTGGAAGGGTTGCCCCTGCAAGAATTTTTGTTATCTCATATAATATCGGATCCTTTCCCCATCCAATATAGTTAATTAACAGGCCAAAAAAAATGGATATGATAATTGGGTTTGATAATAACTGATTCAGTATATTTATTTTTTTCCCTGTATTTTTATGCAACATGGAAGACATGACTGACACCATGAAAATATTCGAGAATGGAACCAATATAGCAATGGTGATCGTGCCAAGGATAATCCCTTTTTCACCGAGTAATTGAGCTGATACCGCTAAAGCTATAAAAGAATTATGCCTTCCCGCCCCTTGAATTATAGATGTTAAAGAAGGGGGATCAATATTTACAATTTTACCTATTAAGTAAGATATAAATACTGCAGAAAAAAAACCGATAATCAATACGACTGTATAATCTAACAATGCAATATTGCCAAAATCCATGGTCGATGTTTTGTTAAATGTAAAAGCTGGAAATAGAACAAAATAGGTGATTTTATTTATAGAAAACCAGGACTGTTCATCAGTCACTAGGGTCTTTTTTATCACTTTACCAAGAATGAGTAATAAGAAAATTGGGGCTAATAAAAATAAAATATTTAGCATAAAATAATACCGTCCATTATTGTTACAAGGCGTTATTTTTGATGACACTTAATAACATCTCAATTTTTATTCATGATTCATCAGTAAATCGGATATATTGTGTATTATTCTATATTTTCTGCGTTGCTTTCCACTTACCTCTGATAATGTTGAATAAATTAATTGATTTATTATCTTATGTCTATGATTTATTTGAAGTATTAAAACCTAAATACTAAGACGTAATTGAAATGTGACCACGCAAGCGAAATGGGACAAGTCGTTTGTTTTAGAGTGACGTAATGGAACATCGATCTAATGCAATTCATCTCTGACATTATTTGTTATATCTCAGCCATTTTTTTGCCACATCGCTATGAATTTAGAGGTTGTGATGGTATAAATAAGTGAAATGTTAGGTTTAATACGTAGTTTAATTACAAGCAGATAGGGAATACCATGTTTGAGAAAATCGTTACAGCAGCAGCAGATCCAATTTTAGGTTTAACTGAAGCATTTGCTAAAGATCCACGCGCCGAAAAAATCAATTTAGGTGTGGGTATTTATAAAGATGAAACCGGTCAAACGCCTATCTTAAAATCAGTTAAATTAGCAGAACAAAAATTAATTGATGAAGAAAAAAGTAAAAGTTATTTAAGTATTGAAGGCCATAAAGCGTATGCGTCTGCAGTACAAAAACTATTATTTGGTGCTGATAGTGAGGTTGTGACGAAGCAACGTGCAATTACAGCACAAGCACCGGGTGGTACTGGTGCACTACGTACAGCTGCCGATTTTATCAAAAGTCATTTAACAAGTGATCGCATTTGGGTAAGTAATCCAACATGGGCAAATCACGGTAATGTTTTTAACACTGCAGGTCTAGAAGTTAAGCAGTATGCTTATTATGACGCTGAAACGCGCGGTTTAGATTTCAACGCAATGCTCGCATCTCTAGCAGAAGCAGAAGCGGGTGATGTCATACTTTTCCACGGTTGCTGCCATAACCCAACGGGTATTGATCCAACGCTTGAACAGTGGACTACACTTGCGCAATTATGTGCGAACAAAAAACTATTACCCTTGTTTGATTTTGCATACCAAGGTTTTGCAACAGGTGTAGAAGAAGATGCTGCTGGTCTACGTGTATTTACAGAGCATTGTGAAGAGCTATTAGTTGCGAATTCTTTCTCTAAAAACTTTGGTTTGTACAACGAACGTGTTGGCGGTCTAACGCTAGTTGCGAAAGATCAAGATGTTGCGGCTGCAGCATTTAGTCAAATTAAATCTGGTATTCGTGCAAACTACTCAAACCCACCTGCACATGGTGCAGCGATTGTTGCGATTATTCTTGATGATGAAACATTACGTAATCAATGGATTGCAGAAGTAGCTGAAATGCGTGTTCGTATCCATGAAATGCGTGAGCTATTTGTAGCAACACTTGCTGAAATGGGTGTGACTGGAGACTATAGCTTTATTACTCGTCAGAACGGAATGTTCTCATTTTCAGGTCTTACTAAAGAACAAGTGGCTACATTGAAAGATGAGCACGCTGTTTACATTGTCGGTTCTGGCCGTATCAGTGTTGCTGGTATGACCAAAGATAATATGCAGCCTTTATGTAAAGCGATTGCTGCAGTACTTTAATCAGTAATAAATGATTAATGACTAAATGGGTGCTTCGGTGCCCATTTTTTATGCGTTTTTTAGTTTGTAAGAATACAATTTTGGCCTAGCGCTTTGGCTTTACTAAAGACTCATATGCTACTTTTAATGATGGTGAGAAGTCTATTTTTTGGTTTGTAGTGCTAAAAATATTACTGAAAGGCTTATAATTGCAATATTAATCTTTAATTCGTTGTTATTTATATATATTTAAATTGTCCTTCTCTTTTCTAGTAATGCTTTATATCAACAAAAACAATATATTTTGAATTAAAAGTTGAACCTAGATCACAAAACGTGTAAATTGCCGAAATCTTTGTAATTTTGAGGCAATAATGAGTAATAAACCACTGCAAATTCTATTAGCTGGTATCGGCATTAACTTAACTATCGGTATCTTATACGCATGGGGTGTTTTCACTGTACCTCTAGCTGAAGCGTTAAACGTTGATGCTACAGATGTAAAAGCACCGTATAAAATTGCTGTTTTCACATTTGCTACTTGTTTACTTATTGCTGGTATTTTACAAGACAAGATTGGCCCTCAAAAAGTGGCTATGTTTGGTGTGACTCTTGTTGGTCTTGGTCTTATTGCTTCAGGTTACACTACGACTTTAGTAGAACTCGAATTTACCTTTGGTGGTATTGTTGGTGCCGGTATCGGTTTCTCATACGCATGTATTAGCCCAAGTGCGATGAAATGGTGGCCAAAAGGTAAAAAAGGTTTAGTAAGTGGTTTAACTGCGGGTGGTTTCGGACTTGCTTCTGTATACCTAGCGCCATTATCTACAAGCCTTATCGAAAACTACGGTATCTACGATACATTCAAAATCTTAGGTGCGGGCCTATTAGTAATCGCTATCCCATTAGCGTCTCTGCTTGTTGCGCCACCTGCAGGTTATGTTGCTGACGCATCTGAAGCGAAAGCGGCGGCATCAAGCGATGATATTAATCTTAGCTGGCAACAAATGCTGAAAACGCCTCAATTTTACCAGTTATGGGTAATGTTTATGGTTTCAGCTGCTGCAGGTATCATGCTTATTGGTAGTATTGGTAACATTAGTAAATCAATTGGTCTGACATCAGAGCAAATTGCATTCAGTGTTGTTTTACTTGCTATCTTTAATACAGGTGGCCGTGTCGTTGGTGGTTTAATTTCTGATAAGATTGGCCGTGTAAATACACTTGCTTTAGTATTCATGCTTCAAGCGGGTAACATGGCATTCTTCACTACCATTACAACGCAAATGCCGCTGATGGTTGCGATTGCAATTGGTGCTATGTCATACGGTGCACTATTAAGTGTATTTCCAACAATTACTGCTGATAACTACGGTCTAAAAACTTACGGTACTAACTTCGGCATCCTTTATTCTTCATGGGGTGTATCTGGTTTCTTCGGTGGTTTCTTAGCAACTGTTGCCGGTTCAACTAACAATACTTATTTTGCTTTTGCGGCACTTTTAGTAGCTGCTACTGTCATCGCTTTCTTCACTAAACCAGTTGATAAAGAAGCTGTATTAGCGAAAGAAGAAAATAAATTAAAAGCGGCTAAAGCTTAATCATTAGCGTTTATTAATTTGTGTTAAAGGGATAGCTCAAGTAATTGGTTATCCCTTTTTTTTTGCCTTGCGAAGCTTGTAAATCTGACAGATTGAACGAAGTCTGTATCACCCTGCTTAAGGGGTATAAATCTGCATAGCAGGGCGTCACTCGCTAACTAGATCACAACACGTGTAAGTTTACACAATTGTGTGATCTTGAGGACAAAATGACTAATAAACCACTGCAAATATTATTAACGGGTATCGGCATTAACTTAACCATCGGTATCCTATACGTGTGGGGTGTTTTCACTGTACCTCTCGCAGAAGCATTAAATGTGGATGTAGCAGATGTCGTATCACCGTACAAAATTTCCGTTTTCACATTTGCTACTTGTTTACTTATCGCTGGTATCTTACAAGACAAGATAGGCCCTAGAAAAGTAGCCATGTTTGGCATCTCTCTCGTTGGTCTTGGGCTTATTGCTTCAGGTTATACAACGACCTTAGCAGAACTTAAATTCACCTTTGGTGGTATTGTTGGTGCCGGTATGGGTTTCGTATACGCATGTATTAGCCCAAGTACCATGAAATGGTGGCCAAAAGATAAAAAAGGTTTAGTAAGTGGTTTAACTGCGGGTGGTTTTGCACTGGCTGCTGTATACCTCGCTCCATTATCTACAAGCCTCATTGCAAGCTATGGTATCTACGATACATTCAAAATATTAGGTGCTGGCATATTATCGATTATCCCACTCGCGTCTATGCTTATTGATCCTCCTGCCGATTACAGTGCAGACCCATCAGAGGTGCAAGCGGCTACATCAAGTGATGATATCAATCTTAGCTGGCAACAAATGCTGAAAACGCCTCAATTTTACCAGTTATGGGTAATGTTTATGGTTTCATCTGCTGCAGGAATCATGCTTATTGGTTCTGTTGGTAGTATCAGCAAATCAATTGGTTTAACACCAGACCAAATAGCATTCGGTGTTGTTTTACTTGCTATCTTTAACACGGGTGGACGTGTAGTTGGTGGTTTAATCTCTGATAAGATTGGCCGAGTCAATACGCTTGCTTTAATATTCATGCTTCAAGCTGGTAACATGGCATTCTTCACTACAATTACAACGCAAATGCCATTGATGGTTGCGATTGCAATTGGTGCGATGTCATACGGTGCATTATTCGGTGTATTTCCAACAATTACTGCGGATAACTATGGTCTAAAAAATTACGGTACTAACTTCGGCATCCTATATTCCGCATGGGGTGTATCAGGTTTCTTCGGTGGTTTCTTAGCCATTGTTACAGGCTCAACTAACAATACTTATTTTGCTTTCTCGGCATTATTAGTTGCGGTTACTGTGATTGTATTCTTTACTGAGCCTGTTGATAAAGCTGCGGTATTAGCGAAAGAAGTAAACAAATTCAAAACTGTTAAAGCTTAATTATTAGTGCTTATTAATTTTGGGCAAAGGGATAGTTCAAGTAATTGACTATCCCTTGTGGTTAAAAATGAACATTACCGCCTAAACTAAAATATTTAAAATCTGCTTTAATTACGGTATAGCCCACTTCTACCGTGAATGCATCACCAAGTTCAATGCCAAATAATATACCGCCAGAAAAACCATCGTCTTTCCATTTTGTTGTGTCCGATTTCAGTGTTTCGTCTAAATAACCGGCCCTTAATTTTGCATAATATTTACCTGATGTACGATACGTACCGTAGATAGCGTATGATTTATATTCCAAATCAATATTGTTTTTATCCATATCGACAAAAGTACCTTCAAACTCTAAACCAAAGGCACTTTTTTGAATACCCACAAGAAAAGTAGCGGGTATTTTAGGATCGAGTTTGTCAAATGCGGTATATATATAACCGGTTTTAGCGCCGAGATAGAAGTCAATATTGCCAGATGTTTTATCTTCAGCGATGGCTGAGGTTGTTGCTATTGTAGTGAGTGATAAAATGAGGGGGATTAATTTTTTCATCGTTGATCCTTGTTTTATGTGAACTATGCCGTGTTTTTTTAATCATAGTTACAAGAACCAATTTCGCTATAATATAAGTTGTTTATCAGTATATTATCTAATAAATCAAACGATGTTAGTGATATTGATCTACTGCTTTCGATGTTATTAAAGTTGATTTAGTAAGGGGAAAAGGTTGTTTTCCAATATAATCACTTACTGTTTCATTTGAAGGTGGTGGATGTGGGGTTAATCGTCGTTTTCTAACAAATTTTGTAGTAATAGTGACGGGGTTAATACGGTGTATAAATGCTGATTTAAGTCCGATTTACAATTTAAAGTCGTGGCTATTACTTTAAATTCAATATCGATTAGAGTGTATTTACTATGTTATTATTTGAACATAGTAACAGATTTAATCAGTTGTCATTGACGATGAAGTGACAACCAGAGGTGCTTGTGAATAAGAATGTAAAAGGCAGTAAGAACACAAAACGCAGTGGTTTATGGTGGAAGTTATTACTGATTCCGGTGGTTATCGGGTTAGCCGTAATGATTTATTTAGATATTATTATTCGTTCAACATTTGATGAAAATAAGTGGGCTGTACCATCGACGGTTTACGCGAGACCGCTCGAATTATACGAAGGCGCGGCCTTAACGACGGCGGATTTAAAAACTGAACTTGGTTTATTAGGTTATAAATTTGTTGCTCGTCCGACTAAACCCGGACAAGCAAATATTCGAGGTAATCAAGTTCGTATTTATACGCCCGGATTCCAATTTAGTGATGGCTTAGAACCGCCACGCAATATTTCGTTGGTATTGAATGATGGCATGGTTGCTAAACTGGATGCTGACGATGGGGTCGGCCTTTTACGATTAGAGCCTGTTGTCATTGGTGGTATTTATCCTGCGCATAACGAAGATAGATTGCTCGTACAGTTATCTGAAGTCCCAGCGTCTTTACAGGCAATGTTAGTGGCGGTTGAAGATGATGGTTTCTATGAACATTTTGGTATTTCTGTTCGTGGTATCGGCCGTGCATTAGTGGCGAATATTAAACAAGGTGGTATTTCTCAAGGCGCGTCAACACTGACTCAGCAGCTGGTTAAAAATTATTATCTGAGTTCTGAACGTACCTTTAGCCGTAAAGCAAAAGAAGCATTGATGGCTATCTTACTTGAATTCCATTTTTCGAAGGATAAGATTTTAGAAGGATATATTAACGAAATTTATCTTGGTCAAGATGGCCCTCGTGCTATCCATGGCTTTGGCTTGGCGAGTCAGTATTACTTTAAAACATCACTTATGGATTTGTCACTTGATAAGCAAGCCTTATTGGTTGCATTAGTACGTGGCGCAAGCTATTACAATCCTTGGCGAAACCCTGAACGAGCACTTAAACGTCGTGATTTAGTGTTAGATATTGCTGTTCGTGAAGGTCGTTTAGACAGTGAGTTAGCCGCAGCAGCAAAAGCGCAACCGTTAGGCATGGGTGAGCAAACAGCGAGTAGCACCAAGCGATTTCCCGCTTATCTTGATTTAGTTCGCCGCCAATTACAGCGAGACTATAAAGTTGAAGATTTAAGTGAGAATGGTTTATCTATTTTTACGCATTTTGATCCACTTGTACAAAGTAGCGCTGAGTCAAGTCTCACCAAATTTATTGCTCGACATAAACGTAATGGCTTGAGCGCTAAACTTGAAGGTGCTGTGGTGATAACGCGACCAAATACAGGCGCTGTTATTGCTATCGTTGGTGGCGCGAATACGCGTTATGCCGGGTTTAATCGTGCTATTGATGCTAAGCGTCAAGTTGGCTCATTAATTAAACCTGCAGTGTATCTGACAGCATTAGAGCAACCAGAAAAGTATAATCTGTCAACCTTGATCAGTGATGATGAATATAACTTAAATTTACCTAATGGGGACATTTGGTCACCTAAAAACTACGATAAGAAAGATCATGGTGAAGTATTGTTATATAAAGCGCTTGCTAAGTCTTATAACCAAGCAACAGCACGCTTAGGCAATGAGATAGGGTTAGATAAGATCATTAATACGATCCATGGTCTTGGTGTCGAACAACGTATAGCGGCTTTACCATCGATCACGTTGGGTGCGGTCGATATGACACCATTAACCGTTGCTCAAATGTATCAAACATTATCTGCGGATGGTTTCTATACACCTTTATTAGCTATTAGTAGCGTTGTTGATCCAAAGGGTAATGTGTTGAAGCGTTATCCGTTAGCCGTTGACAAGCGCTTTGATGCTGGTTCTGTGTACATGCTGCGTCATGCGATGCAAGCTGTTACGCATGAAGGCTCGGGGAGAGCTCTCGAATGGTTGCTACCAAACTTTGAAGTCGCCGGTAAAACGGGCACAACGAATGATCTAAGAGACAGTTGGTTCGCTGGATTCTCTGGAGACATGATGGCCGTTGTATGGATGGGGCGTGATGATAATGTGACGACTGGCTTAACAGGTTCGAGTGGGGCTTTACGTGTTTGGGCAGATATTTTCCGTCAACGTTCAGCATTGCCGATTCAGAACTTGCCGCCACAGAATATTACAGTTGGTTGGGTTGATCGTGATACTGGTCAAGGTAGCCAAGGTAGTTGTCTTAACTCGATCCCGCTGCCTTTTATGAGTGGTTATGAACCTGAAATTGAACTACGTTGTAATCAAGGGGTTAAGCGAGTGATTGAGTGGTTCCGTGATCTTGTCGAATAATGCTATTTGTCATTAAACATTAATTTTGGAAGTAACATGAAAATAATAAAACGCGTGTGTCTGTTCGCACTGCCATTACTTTTAACTGCCTGCGGGACAATACCTACGTACAATTCCAATGGTACGCAAGTGCAAGAGACGAATAATACAGCTCCAGTTTCGGGTGAACAAAATAAACCTGAGCCAAAAGCTAAGCCCAAACCAGCACCGGTAGATGATACGGCTCAAGCACCAGCAGCGGTATTATCACTCATGAAACGAGCTAACAAACAGGTAAGCAGTGGTGATAATCGTGCTGCTATTGCATCATTAGAGCGGGCTATCCGAATCGCGCCACGTTATCCAGAAACTTATTTCCGTTTAGGGGAGCGTTATTTCTATCAAGGCAACTATAAGCAAGCCCGTTCACTGGCCGAAAAGTCGATAACATTGGGTGCAGACTGGCTGTTACGTCGACAAGCAGAATCTTTAATTGAACGTGCTTCGGCATATTTATAAGTAGAGTAAAAATGGAAATCGAACTACTAGAAATTAAAAACTTTATCAGCCAGTATCAACCTTTTGATCAACTTCCTGAAGAAGCGTTAGAGGAAGTGGTTAAAAGTATTGAGATATCATACTTTCGTGCAGATTCGATGATTATTGAATATGGCGACAAGATCCATGATCTGTACTTTATTCGCAGTGGCGTGGTGGAAATATACCGCCGCAAAGGTGAGTTATATAACCGTCTCGATCAAGGTGAGATATTTGGCCAGATGGGTTTATTAGCCAATAATAAGGTTCGACTTCCAGCTAAAGCGGTAAAAGATACGCTTGTTTATTGCATTCCAGAAGCGCTCTTCCATGATTTTTGCGAACGTTATGAAGCATTTTCTGATTTTTCTGAAGTGGAAGGCACTATTCGATTAAAACAAGCTGTTGAAGATAATAACGATGATGCGAACTCATTAACCACTTCAAAAGTTAAAACATTATTAAGTCGAGACTTAGTAATGTTAAAAAATACGACGTCAATTCAAGATGTTGCCAAGGTGATGGCGGAAGAAAATGTATCAGCGGTACTGATTAATGATCCGACTATTGTCCATGAAGATGGGAGTGATTTTGTCGGTATTATCACTCAGCATGATTTATGTGCAAAAGTGATTGCGACGGGTATGAGTGTTGATAATCCTGTTTCTGATGTTATGTCGACAGAATTGATGTCACTCGATCATAATGCCTATGTCTCAGAAGCAATGCTGATGATGCTACGCTATAACGTCCATCATTTACCTATCTTAAAAAACAAGCAACCTATTGGCCTTATTGAAGTGGCCGATATTATTCGTTATGAATCTCAAAATAGTTTGTTGTTGTCGGGTAGTATTTTCCAGCAACAAAATATTGAAGATCTTGTTTTACTTTCTAAGCAGCTTAAAGATTGTTTTGTACGTATGGTCAATGAAGATGCTAACTCACACATGATTGGTAGCGCAATGTCCGAGATTGGTCGCAGTTTTAAACAGCGATTACTCGAACTTGCCGAAGAAGAATTAGGTCAGCCTCCTGTTCCTTATTGTTTCCTAGCTTTGGGCTCAATGGCTCGTGATGAGCAATTGATTGTAACAGACCAAGACAACGGTATTATTTTAGATAATAGTTATGATAATGAGAAGCACAACGCATATTTTGAAAAATTATCTAAGTTTGTATGTGATGGATTAGCTGCATGTGGCTATACCTATTGTACGGGCGATATTATGGCGACTAATCCAGAGTTTCGTAAAACTCAAGCTGAATGGGAAGATTGCTTCGCTGACTGGATTGATAACCCGAATCCACAAGCGTTATTAAATTGCTCTATTTTCTTTGATTTAACGGGGGTGTATGGTCGTGTTAAATGGGCTGAACAGCTAAATGCCTTTATTCTACGTCGGGCGAAGAAAAACAACCGATTCTTAGCGTGTTTAGCACGTAATGCATTAAACCGTACGCCGCCACTGGGTTTCTTCAAAAACTTTGTGATGGAGAAAGATGGTCGTCATAACAATTCAATTAACTTAAAACGTCGTGGTACAGCACCGCTGGCAGATTTGATTCGGGTGCATGGATTAGCGATTGGTTCTCAATCGCAAAATTCATTTGAACGTTTGGAAGATATTATTGAAGCGGGGATCCTGCCGCCATCAAAAGGGCAGGATTTACAGCATGCGATGGAGCTTATTTCCTTAGTTCGCTTACGTCACCAAGCGTTAGATGTGGAGTCGGAAATTGAACCAGACAATAATATTGAACCCGAGAATATGTCGGAATTTGAGCGACGTAACCTTAAAGATGCTTTTTTGGTTTTAAGTAATGCGCAGAATTTTTTAAAATATCGTTATACCGCCAATAAAATGTAGGGGTTATTAATGCATAACTTTATCAATAAAGAGATTTTAAACTGGGGTGCGTTTTATCAAGTTAAGGTAGCCCAGAGTAAGGATGAACGTTTAAAGTCTTTTTACCGGACTGGCATGTATCATGATGAAACGAAATTAAGTGATATTGATTTTGTTGCGTTAGATTTTGAAACGACAGGGCTTGATTCACAACAGAATAGCATTATTAGCATTGGCTTGGTGCCGTTTAATTTGAAACGTATTTTTTGTCGGCAAGCGCAGCATTGGTATATTGATCCAGAGGATAAGTTACAAGAAAATTCCATTATTATTCACGGTATTACCCATACAGATCTAAAAGGTGCACCCGATTTGTTACGGATACTAGAGCCTGTATTAGAGGCATTGGCGGGAAAGGTTGTTGTGGTTCATTACCGCCGTATTGAACGTGATTTTTTTGATAGTAATTTACGTAGTTTAATTAATGAAGGTATTGTGTTTCCTGTTGTTGATACCATGCAGATAGAAGCGGATGTGCAAGATGCGCAAACCAAGGGCTTTTTCAGTTTATTCAAACGTAAACGTCAGGATTCTATTCGATTAGCTAATAGTCGTTCTCGTTATAATTTACCAGCATACCCGCCGCATGATGCACTTACCGATGCAGTTGCGACAGCTGAGCTATTACAAGCTCAGATCCATTATCATTTTTCACCTGATACGCCGATTAAAAGACTTTGGTTGTAGATAGTAGATAGTTGTTGTAACCAGTAAGCGTTTAAAAAATAGCGCGTTAATATTTCATTATATTCACGCGCTATTTTGTTCTAGGGGGGCACTATATGTTAAGCGGCATCAAGTCCTTGCTGCCAAAATGCAATTTCCATACGAGTGGCAGTTCTAAATACATGTATCAAATTACAACCTCGTTGACTGTTGACATCTATTTCAGCTAATAGCTCATCAATATGTGCGGTACCTTGTGCGACACCTTGTTGAAATTCATCACCACTATAGAGTTCAATCCAGCTTGCAAATGGATTATCGGTTAGCGTGGTATTTACATCAGCGGCTAGGTTACGACCAATTTCAGCGTAACCAATAGAGCAGGGGGCGAGTGCTGCATAGAGGTCGACGATATCACCTGCCATACCCGCATCGAGTACGTAACGAGTGTAGGCCACTGTGCCAAAGTCTTCTGGCTCTGCTTCTAAATCTGATTCAGTTAACCCCCAATTACCACAGTAAGTAACGTGGTGGCCAATTTCAGAGTCTAGCAATGCGTGCACACTTGGCAGTGCTTTACGCATATCTGCTAAGGTACGCGCTTTGTAAATAGCTAATGCGTAAGCACGGGCATATTGTTTAAGAAATAAGAAGTCTTGTTTAAGGTAATGCAAGTAACTCGGCTGTGCTAATGTTCCTTGCGCTAATTGTTGCACAAACGCATGCTGTGTATAGGCATTCCAATCTTCACGACAGGCATTAATTAGATCTTGATGGTTCATTGTTTATGTATCCTAGTTTCTCGGTTATCTTCTAGAGAGTCGGTACGTAATCTTGTGCTTTAGGGATTGTTTTGATGATCTTTTGCGAATACATGAATTCGGCATAATCGTCATAACGTTTTAAATCAACCGCAGAAGGGCGTAGCGCGAAACGGGTGAGGGTATCGTTCCAAGCACGTTTATTTAGTTCGTTATTTAACGTATCAGGTGCATACGCGACAAACTCTTTCCATGATGCTTGTGGGTGATTAACAATGTAGGTAGTTGCTTGCTCTAGTGCTTTATTAAAGGCCTGGATAGCCACTTTGTCGTAGGTATTGGCGTTGGCAACAAATACCAGTTCGTCATAGGCTGGTACGCCGTGCTCTTCAGGGAAGAATGCTTTTGTTTTAAAACCTTCAAGTTCAAGCTGATTGGTTTCAAAATTACGTAGGCCACCCCAAATTGCATCGACTTTACCTGATGCAAGCGATGATGATAGCGCCCAGCCTACGTTAATGATCTGTACGTCATCGTAGCTAACGCCGACTGTTTTGAGCATAGTTCCGACAGTTGCTTCTTCGTTACCGGCAATCGCGATACCAATCTTTTTACCTTTTAAATCAGACATGTCGTTAATTTTATTATTGTCGAGTACCATCAAGGTATTGAGTGGTGTTGCAATTAAGGTTGCAGAACGGATTAGGGGTAAACCAGCCGCGACATCAATGGTTAAATTGGGTTGATACGTGATCGCCAGATCAATTTTATTTGCGGCGACAAGTTTTGGTGGCATGCTTGGGTCTGCAGGCTCTTGGATCACCACATTCACCCCTTGCTCTGCAAAGTAACCACGCTCTTTGGCAATAATAATTGGTCCGTGATTCGGATTAACAAACCAATCTAACATCAGTGTTAGGGTCTTCGTTTCAGCATGTGCGTTTGCCGATAACATAGCTGCTGTAAATATTGCGGCCTTGAATAAGATGTTGTTTTTCATTAAATGTCCTTGTTATATTTTTAGTTTTTATCGTAAGTTGCTATATGGGGATTAAGTTATTGTGATTAGCATTGGCTAGTTAAAAGTCCCAAGGAATGAGCTTCTTCAATGCTTTGTCAGTGATAAAATAAAGTAAGACAGACAGGGCGGATAGGATCAGCAATGCGGCAAACATTTCATCAATCATCATGCGTGCATTCGCTTGGAGCATGAGATAACCCAAGCCTGCACTCGAACCGACCCATTCACCTGCTACAGCACCAATCGGCGCAATCACCACCGCTACACGGATACCCGATGCTAATGTTGGTAACGACGCTGGCAGTTGAATATGACGTAGCATTTGCCATTTGGTTGCGCCCATGGTTTTAGCCAGATCCAGATAGCCTGTTGGCGTATTACGCAAACCGTCATAACAACAGGTAGTCACGGGAAAGAAGATGATTAATGCTGCCATCACTATTTTGGAGGCCATACCGTAACCTAACCAAAGCATCAGTACCGGTGCAATGGCGAATACAGGGATGGCTTGGCTCGCAATCAAAATAGGCAATAGCCAATGCTTAATGGGTTTGAATAACAGCATTTGCAGCGCAAAAAACAGCCCCATGAATAAACCGAGTAACAAGCCAAATACAATTTCTTGCGCGGTCACTAATGTGTGCTTAAGCAATACCTCATGGCGCTCGATTAAGCGTTCAAAAACAGCTAGCGGTGCGGGAAGAATGAAAGAGGGCATTTCAAAAATGACCACAATGCTTTGCCATAATCCGATGATAACAAGCGCACTAATGATAATGCGCAGTATTGGGCTAATATAGACTGGTTGCCGCCTGTCTTTGTTAGTCTGTTGATGTGTAAGGTTCGAACTAACGATATCACGCATGTTCAGCTCCATATTCCTGTGCTAAACAAGTCATTATTTGTTGCTGTAGTTGCGCACATTCAGCATCGAATAGACGTGGTTTCGCCGATGTCGGTACTTGCAAGTATGCTGCTCTAGCGGGTTTGCCTTGCATAATATAGATATGATCAGCGAGGCGGATCGCTTCTTGGGGCTCGTGTGTGATTAAAACGACGGTCTTATTCTTTAACAATTCACAAGCGAGATCTTGTAATCGATAACGAGTCACGGCATCTAAGGCTGAAAATGGCTCGTCCATTAATACCACGGGTTTGTCTTGCATTAATGTTCTTGCCAGCGCCACGCGTTGACGCATGCCACCAGACAGTTGTTGCGGAAAACGATTGGCATTATCAGCAAGGCCGACCTTAGCCAGTAGATCGAGTGCTTTGTCAGTGTCTGGTGTGGATTTTTCTGTTCCGAATTTACTGCTTAACGTGACATTGTCGAGCACAGATAACCAAGGCAGCAATAAATCTTGTTGTGCCATGTAAGCAATTTGATTGGTTAAGGCTGGTTGAACTAAGTGACTCGCATTAATTGAGAGTTCTCCAGACCATACGACCTGCTGATCTGACAAGCCTGCAAGATAACGCAGTAGCGAGGTTTTACCACAGCCGCTACGACCTAAAATACAGGTCCACTGCCGAGCTAGAATCGCCATGTTTAGTTTGCTTAATACGGGTTCAATATTGTCGTTATAACGTAAATAACCGTTTTTAATCGATATATTGATCGCAAGGCTCTCTTTAAGTTTAAGCCTTGTCTGTGAGGCGTTAGACATCTGCGTGACCAGAAAAGAAGTGATTTACTGGGCCGTGGCCGCTGCCTATATTCAATTCATCTGCATGGGCAATGGCATTAGAGATGTATTGCTTACCTAACTTCACCGCTTGTAGTAAATCATGACCTTGTGCCAAATAGGATGCGATTGCAGAGGATAGCGTACAGCCAGTGCCGTGCGTATTTTGGGTATTAATGCGTTTTGCGGTTAACTGTTCAACATGGTCTTGGAAGATGAGTAGATCGTTACTATTTTCATCCTGCTCTAAGTGACCGCCTTTTAACAGTACAGCGTTGACATTAAGCTGACGTAATTGGTTAATCATGTTACCCATTGCATCTTGATTGGTCGGGACGTCTGAACCAATTAAAGCAGCACCTTCGGGTAGGTTAGGGGTGATCAAATCGGCTAATGGTAGCAGTGCCGATTTAAGCGTACTGATCGCAGATTCTTTTAGCAATAAATCGCCGCTGGTGGCAACCATGACAGGATCAACGACTAAAAAGGCGGGCTTATATTGTTGGATTTTAGCGGCGACGACGTTGATAATATCGGAATCAGCTAACATTCCGACTTTCACTGCCACGACATTTAAATCGCTAAAAACGGCATCGAGTTGTTTTTCGATATGTTCAAGCGGGATGGGAAAAATAGCGGATACACCGAGAGTATTCTGCGCAGTAATTGCGGTGATTACAGAACAAGCATAGCTACCTGTTGCTGAGATTGCTTTGATATCAGCTTGGATACCAGCACCACCACTGCTATCAGACCCTGCAATCGTTAATACGATTGGTGTTGATGTGTTTGTTATAACCTTTAGCATAAATATCCCTAGAGCTGACGCTCAGGAACTTTATCAAGCCAAAGATTGAGAGACGCAGAAGGTCAAATCATGAGAAGCAAGATCGATAGTTCCCTACGTCAGTGTTAACTGAATCAGGTTCAACGGGTCTCGCAATAAATATGCGATCTCAGCCTATTAGGCCCCCCGACTATATGTGTGGCAATAGTAACAAGTTTTGTTAAAAGCGCAATAGCCAGTTACTTACATTATATAATTGATTTATCACGGATAAAGAAAAGGCCACTCGTCAATGTAACGAGTGGCCTGTATTGTAGTGCAATGTCGTAAACTAAAAGTTCAATGTCATCAGTTTGTTATGTCAAGTCAGCTTAGCGCTTACGTTGCTCTGTTCTCAAACCCATAATTAAGCTCACACACATCACTAATAAGATAATAGTGAAGGGGAGGGCTGTTGAAATCGCACCAGCTTGTAGCGCTTCAATTGCTTGTGTACCACCAACCCAAAGGAGAGCTGCAGCAATTGCACCTTCAATTAATGCCCAGAACACACGCTGTGGAATCGGTGCATCAACTTTACCGCCCGCAGTAATGCTGTCGATAACCAAAGAGCCTGAATCAGAAGAAGTAATAAAGAAAACTAATACCAGTATGATCGCAAGTATTGATAAAAAATTACCCAAAGGTAAAGCATCAAACATTTGGAACATAGCTAAAGGTACTTCTGTTAACCCTTCACTGCCTAAAGTACCAATATTATTCACGATTTGATCAATGGCTACACCACCAAATACAGACATCCATAAGATAGTCACAGTGGTTGGAACAAGTAATACCGCAATAAGGAATTCACGAATAGTACGGCCACGTGAAATACGCGCAATGAACATACCAACGAATGGTGACCATGAAATCCACCATGCCCAATAGAATACTGTCCAGCCGTGCATCCATGCCTCATCAGCTCGGCCCATAGGGTTGCTTAGTGGAATGATATTCTCAACATAACCCATGATTGTCATTGGGATGGTGCCCATAGAAACAGCCAGAGTAACTAAAGCAACAAAAACAAGTAGCACAATGGCAAGTAGCATATTGATATTACTAATTACTTTTACGCCGCCATCAATACCACGTACCACAGAACCAACCGCAATCAGTGTGACAACAATGATAATGGTGATCTGTAAACCCAGGCTATCAGCAATACCGAACACGTGATGGAAACCACTCGCGGCTTGTTGTGCACCTAAACCAAGTGATGTAGCAAGACCAAACAAGGTCGCTATTACCGCAAGAATATCGACAATGTGACCAGCCCAGCCCCAAGTTCGATCCCCTAGTATTGGGTAAAACACAGAGCGCATTGAAAGTGGCAGGCCTTTATTGTAAGCAAAGAAAGCCAGTGCTAATGCGACGACACCGTAGATTGCCCATGGGTGCAAGCCCCAGTGGAACATCGTTGCGCCTAATGCAAGCTGAGCTGCTTCAGGTGTGTAAGCTGTCACATTGAGAGGCGTGTGATACGAGCCTGTATAATAAGAAACGGGCTCTGCAACCCCCCAAAACATAAGACCGATACCCATACCGGCAGCAAATAACATAGCTAACCATGACATCCGGGTATAATCAGGTTTGGCATCATCGCCACCTAAACGGATTTTACCGTATGGCGAGACAATTAATGCGAGGCAAAAAATGACGAAAATATTTGCTGACCACATGAATAAGCTATCAAAAGTGGCGATTATTTGCCATTTAATACCATCTAGGAATGATTTCGATGTTTCAGGTTCTACTAATAAGATAGCGACCAAGAATAGGCCAATTAACGATGCACTAATACCAAAGACAGGGTTATGTACGTCAAACCCCCATTTTTGGACGTTATCTTGTCCAACAGTATAATCAGTATTATCAATACTGTATTTATCCCTATTAATACTCATTAGTCCTCAGTTAGAACAGTCCTGTTCTATATTGGTGTATTTATTTGTTATGGGTTAGTTTAGCAAATTTAGCGTTAAATATCAGAAAAATAAAAAGTTATAAAGTATAAAACCGCCCAATAAGCGGTTTTATCTGTGATGAAAAAAGTGTGAAAAGCGCGTCGAGAGTTAGCTATTACAGGGTTCTGCTTATTTCTCGTTGACCACGTTTTAAGCCCAGAAACTGACATGGCTGCTGTCTCTACCTCACCTCTAAGGTCTATTGGTAGAAAAAAACGCTCTTCATTGTCTAGTATAGATCAGGTTGAATAACTGTCCAGTTCACAAAATTATGATATTGAGTTATTTTCAAGAAGACAAAATAACGTATTCTATAACAATCATTTAAGTTATTTGGAGTTATACGATGTCGATACTTGAAAACAAGATTCCACCACCTGTTATTACTTTATCATTTGCCGTACTTATGTGGGGAGTATCACTTATTGTTCCAAGTCTGACATTTAGTTTAACACTGCGGTTACCCTTATCCTTGCTAATCGTTGCATTGGGTAGTTTCTTTTGTGTCGCAGGTGTGGTGTCTTTTAAAAAGGCGGCTACGACAGTTAATCCATTAAAGCCAGAAACTGCATCATCATTAGTGAGTTCTGGAATTTACAGAATATCTAGAAATCCTATGTATGTTGGTTTTGCTTTATTTTTGCTTTCCTGGGGCGTTTACTTATCCTCACCTTGGACTGTTTTAGGCATAGTGGGCTTTGTTTTTTATATGAATAAGTACCAAATTATTCCAGAGGAGAGAGCGCTAACCACAATATTTGGCGCTGAATTTACGTTGTACCTATCACAGGTTCGCCGTTGGTTATAAACTTATAAATCGACCTCTTTGTTGCTGGTATGTTGACAATATGTAAAAAATCAATAGTATTGAATTAAATTCAAACATTGTCGACAATCTTATGCCTTTAGACGATCCAACAAAAATAGTCGCTGTGACCACAGCCGATAAAGTTTTTGAGCTAATGCAGCGTGCCATTGTAGATGGTGAAATACTTGCAGGTAGTAAGATCAGTGAACCCGAGCTCGCAAAGCGCTATCAAGTTAGTCGCTCTACCCTTCGTGAAGCATTAAACCGATTAGAAAAATGCCATTTAATTGAGCGTAAAGCGAATGTCGGTTCACGTGTAGTGCAGTGCACAACTCAAGGCCTACTCGATCTTTACTTTGTACGTGAAGCGTTAGAAGGCATGGCATGCAGACAAGCGGCAGAAAACATGACTGATGATGAAATTGTCGACATGAAAGCCATGCTTAATCAACATGCTTCGGTACAAGCGTTGAAAGATGGTGTCGCTTATTATCAAGAAGAAGGTGATTTAGACTTTCATTATAAAGTCATTTTGGGCAGTCATAATGCTCAACTCATTCATTTGATATGTGGTCAGCTCTATCATTTAGTTCGCATGTACCGCTGCCAGTTTGGTATGCACAGTCCCAGAGCCAGCCGCGCTTTTTCAGAACACGCCCAAATTATTGAAGCGATTAGCGATAGAGATGGTGAATTAGCTGAAATGTTAATGCGCCGTCATATCGCAGCTTCACGTAAAAACATTGAAAGTAAAATTGCACTGCAACTGTAAGAACAATAAACCGTACCCGTTCAAGGAGAGAAATAATATGTCTACAGAACCATCCTCGTCTCAACGTTTATCCCCTGGCGCTAAATTCCGTTTAGCACTGACCAATAATAAACCATTGCAAGTTGTTGGCACCATTAATGCTTATTGCGCGATGATGGCTGAGCAACTGGGTCATCAGGCCATTTATCTGTCTGGTGGTGGTGTGGCGAATGCGTCTTACGGCTTACCTGATTTAGGCATGACCTCATTAAATGATGTGATAGCCGATGTACAGCGCATTACTGCCGCATCGAGTTTACCTTTGTTGGTCGATATTGATACGGGCTGGGGCGGTGCATTTAACATTGCTAAAACTATTCGCGATATGGAAAAAGCTGGCGCGGCAGCTGTTCATATTGAAGATCAAGTAGCACAAAAACGTTGTGGTCATCGTCCCAATAAAGAAATTGTGTCGACAGAAGAGATGGTTGACCGTATTAAAGCGGCGGTTGATGCGCGTACTGATGCTGATTTTTTCATTATGGCGCGTACCGATTCATTCGCACAAGAAGGTTTGGAAGCCGCGATTGCCAGAGCGCAAGCATATGTTGAAGCGGGTGCTGATGGTATTTTTGCTGAAGCAGTGAAAACTGAAGCACATTACCGCGCATTCTCGGAAGCGTTAGATGTGCCTATTTTGGCTAATATCACTGAGTTTGGGCAAACCGAATTATGGAATAAAGAGCAACTAGGAGAGTGGGGCTGCGCCATGGTGCTGTATCCATTATCCGCATTCCGCGCGATGAATAAAGCGGCGGAACAGGTTTATAAAACCTTGCTGGCTGACGGTGACCAAAAAGCCGTCGTTGATAATATGCAAACGCGTATGGATTTATATGATTATCTCGGTTATCACGATTATGAACAAAAGCTAGATAATCTGTTCTCTGAAGGTAAGAATAAATAAAGAGCCGAAGGAAAGAATAAATAAAAATCGAAGGAATAAATAGTCCACGTGATAATCGACTAAAATTACTTACATTAGAGATAAAACGATATACATAAATATAGACATTACAGATATAGAAATTAAATCATCAAGCGAATAGTAGTAAACAGGATGTTGCAATGTGAGCCAACTGTAATCAAGGACAGTTGAGTATGTAGAGTTGCTATTAACCGTTTGAAATTAACTGTTTGAAATTAATTAAAATAATAATTAAAGGAATAATTATGACAGATAAAAAATTATCAGGCGCTGGCTTACGTGGTCAAAGTGCAGGTGAAACAAAATTATGTACGGTTGGTAAATCAGGTAGTGGCTTAACGTATTGCGGCTATGACATAGCAGATCTAGCCGAGCACGCTACATTTGAAGAGGTTGCTTACTTACTCTTTAACGGTGAATTACCGACACTTGATCAGTTGGATACATACAAAGCTGAATTGAATACCCTACGTGATTTACCCCAGTCGCTTAAAGAAGTATTACAGCACATTCCTGCAGACGCGCATCCAATGGACGTCATGCGAACGGGTTGTTCATTCTTAGGTAACATCGAACCTGAGACAGACTTTTCCGTACAAAACAAAGCGGCAAATCGTCTACTGGCTGCATTCCCAGCAATCATGTGTTACTGGTATCGTTATTCTCATGATGGTGTGGAAATTGACTGTACTACTGATGAAGCATCGTTGGCTGGTCACTTCCTTAAATTATTGCGTGGTGAAACACCGTCAGAACAGCATCGTCGAGTGATGGATGTATCGCTGATCCTTTATTCCGAGCATGAATTTAATGCATCAACCTTTACTGCGCGTGTGTGTGCATCAACATTATCGGATATGTTCTCGTGTGTAACGGGTGCGATTGGTACATTACGCGGGCCATTACATGGTGGTGCAAATGAAGCGGCAATGGACATGATCCAGACGTTTACTTCACCTGCAGACGCTAAAATTCAGATGGCAGGCATGCTTGCACGTAAAGAAAAAATTATGGGCTTTGGTCATGCGATTTACCGCACTTCCGATCCGCGTAATGTGATCATTAAAAAATGGTCAGAAAAATTGGCTCACGAACACGGTGATACTTCGTTATACGATATTTCGGTGGCATGTGAAGAGTTTATGTGGGATAGCAAAAAACTGTTCTGTAATGCCGATTTCTTTCATGCCTCTGCTTATCATTTCATGGGCATCCCGACTAAATTATTTACCCCAATCTTTGTCTGTTCGCGTTTAACGGGTTGGGCTGCACACGTGATGGAACAGCGTAGTAATAACCGTATTATTCGTCCAAGTGCAGATTATATTGGTGCAGAGCCAAGAGTCGTAACACCAATCGCAGACAGATAAATTACCGTTATTAAAGTATTCATAAAGAATGAGTAAATAATACTGTATTGAATGATCTACTTGTTTTCATTATTGATGAATAGGAGCAGATCACAATGTTAGTTTTGATTAAAAGAGGGTGGAGTAAAGCCTATTATTTGTGCTTTATCTCAAGCCCCATTTATTTAATGGATTAAGTTATGAACATTAACTATCGTAAACCGTTACCGGGCAGTGAGCTCGATTATTTTGATACCCGTTCTGCAGTTGATTCAATCCAACCCGGTGCGTATGCCACTTTGCCGTATACTTCACGCGTATTTGCAGAAAACTTAGTGCGTCGCTGTGACCCCGCAATATTAGAAGATTCGTTAAAGCAGTTAATTGAACGTAAACGCGACCTTGATTTTCCTTGGTTTCCTGCGCGTGTTGTTTGTCATGATATTTTAGGACAAACTGCATTAGTTGATTTAGCGGGTTTACGTGATGCGATCGCGGCGAAAGGCGGCGATCCATCCAAGGTTAACCCTGTAGTACCAACTCAACTGATTGTTGACCATTCATTGGCTGTTGAACATGCAGGTTTTGACCCTGATGCATTTGAAAAAAACCGTGCGATTGAAGACCGTCGTAACGATGACCGTTTCCACTTTATTAACTGGACGAAAACAGCCTTTAAGAATATCGATGTGATCCCGCCAGGTAACGGTATCTTGCATCAAATTAACTTGGAACGTATGTCTCCGGTGATCCAATCCCTTCATGGTGTGGCGTTTCCTGATACCTTAGTGGGTACAGACAGTCATACGCCGATGGTTGATGCCTTGGGTGTGATAGCAATTGGTGTGGGCGGGCTAGAAGCTGAAAGCGTGATGTTAGGCCGTGCGTCATACATGCGTCTACCAGAGATCATTGGTGTTGAATTAACGGGTAAGCCACCCGCGGGCATCACAGCGACAGATACGGTACTTGCGCTGACTGAATTTTTACGCGCACAGAAAGTCGTATCCAGTTATTTAGAATTTTATGGAGTGGGTGTCGCGCATCTTACCTTAGGTGATCGTGCCACCATTTCGAATATGACACCTGAATATGGTGCGACCGCTGCATTGTTCTCAATTGATGATCAGACCATTGATTACCTTAAATTAACGGGTCGTGAAGACGATCAAGTTAAGCTGGTGGAAACCTACGCCAAAGAAACGGGTCTATGGGCTGATGACTTAGCAAACGTTGAATATGAACGTGTACTTACATTCGATTTGTCGACTGTTTGCCGTAATATTGCCGGACCATCAAACCCACATAACCGTGTACCTACCTCTGAACTAGCCAAACGAGGTATCAGTGGCAAGGTTGAAAATGTACCGGGTAAAATGCCAGACGGTGCAGTGATCATTGCTGCTATCACCAGTTGTACCAATACCAGTAATCCGCGCAATATGATTGCCGCAGGTTTGATTGCTCGTAACGCCAATAAGCTTGGATTAACCCGTAAACCTTGGGTTAAAACCTCATTAGCGCCGGGTTCAAAAGCAGTGAAACTCTATCTACAAGAAGCCGATTTATTACCTGAGTTAGAGCAACTTGGTTTTGGTATTGTGGCATTTGCCTGTACATCTTGTAATGGTATGAGTGGGGCGCTTGATCCTGTGATTCAGCAAGAGATTTTAGATCGCGACTTGTATGCGACTGCCGTGTTATCAGGTAACCGTAACTTTGATGGTCGTATTCATCCACACGCCAATGAAGCCTTTATTGCCTCGCCACCGTTAGTGGTTGCGTATGCGATTGCAGGTACTATCCGTTTTGATATAGAACGTGACACACTTGGTTTAGATAAAGCCGGTAATGCAATCACACTAAAAGACATTTGGCCGAGCGATGAAGAGATTGATGCAGTACTTAAGGCAAGTGTGAAACCAGAACAATTTCGTCAAGTTTACAACCCGATGTTTAGCAAGGATATCGAGTGTAGTGTTGAGTACGGTGAGAAAATTGATCCGCTGTATGACTGGCGTGAAATGAGTACCTACATTCGCCGACCGCCTTATTGGGAAGGTGCTTTAGCAGGTGAGCGTAGCCTTAAAGGCATGCGTCCTCTAGCGGTATTGGGTGACAATATCACGACTGATCATTTATCACCTTCTAACGCCATCATGCTTGATAGTGCGGCAGGTGCCTATTTAGATAAGATGGGTTTACCGGAAGTTGACTTTAACTCATATGCTACCCATCGTGGTGATCACTTAACTGCACAACGTGCGACCTTTGCTAACCCGAAACTAAATAATGAAATGGTGTTAGAAAACGGCCAAGTTAAGCAGGGATCATTAGCGCGTGTTGAGCCAGAAGGGAACGTAATGCGCATGTGGGAAGCGATTGAAACCTACATGGATCGTAAGCAACCACTTATTATTGTCGCAGGTGCCGATTATGGCCAAGGTTCTTCACGCGATTGGGCGGCGAAAGGCGTTCGTTTAGCGGGTGTAGAAGCGATTGTTGCAGAAGGTTTTGAACGTATTCACCGTACTAATCTTGTTGGTATGGGCGTGTTGCCGCTGGAGTTTAAAACCGGTGAAAACCGTAAAACATATGCTATTGATGGCAGTGAAACCTTTGATGTTATCGGTGAACCTACACCAGGATCTGCCCTAACGCTAATCATTACCCGTAAAAATGGTGAAAGAATAGAAGTACCCGTGACTTGTCGTTTAGATACCGCGGAAGAAGTGTCTATCTATGCGGCTGGTGGTGTATTGCAGCGTTTTGCACAGGATTTTCTTGAATCGAGTGAGGCCTAGTTATCTATGGTGAAAAATAACATGGGATATTTACCACAGCTTAGGATCCCCGCTACTTATATGCGCGGCGGCACCAGTAAAGGGGTATTCTTTAACCTCCTCGATTTGCCTGACGCGGCGCAAATACCCGGGGCTGCGCGTGATGCGTTGTTGCTGCGGGTGATTGGTAGTCCCGATCCCTACGGTAAACAAACAGATGGTATGGGCGGAGCAACGTCGAGTACCAGTAAGACCGTGATCGTGTCTGCAACCGATAAAGCCGATCACGATGTTGATTACCTGTTTGGGCAGGTATCGATTGATAAACCGTTTGTGGATTGGAGTGGTAACTGTGGAAATCTATCCGCTGCAGTCGGCTCTTTTGCGATTAACTGTGGTTTGGTTGATGCCAGTCGTATTCCACAAAATGGTGTGGCGGTAGTGCGTATTTGGCAGGCTAATATTGCTAAAACGATTATCGCCTATGTGCCTATTCGCAATGGTCTAGTGCAGGAAACGGGTGATTTTGAACTTGATGGTGTTACCTTTCCTGCGGCAGAAATACCCGTTGAATTTATGGATCCTGCCGATGGGGAAGGATCTATGTTTCCTACCGGTAATCTGATTGATGATTTGATTGTACCCGAGTCTGTTGTGGCTGGTGGACAGTTAAAAGCGACAATGATTAATGCGGGAATTCCTACCATCTTTATCAATGCCGAAGATGTTGGTTACGCAGGCACAGAACTGCAAGATGCCATTAATAACGATGCTGAAGCGTTAACTATGTTTGAAACGATCCGAGCTTATGGCGCTGTGCAGATGGGATTGATATCAAACATCGCAGAAGCAGCGCAACGTCAACATACACCTAAGGTCGCGTTTGTCGCTAAATCGGCCGATTATGTGTCTTCAAGTAATAAGCAAGTCGTCGCGAGTGATATTGATCTATTGGTGCGCGCCTTGTCTATGGGTAAACTTCATCACGCGATGATGGGGACTGCGGCTGTTGCAATTGGTGCTGCTGCAGCTGTTCCGGGGACATTGGTTAATTTGGTTGCGGGCGGTGGTACGCGTGACTCGGTGAATTTCGGTCATCCATCGGGAACATTACGCGTTGGTGCACAAGCAACCGAAGTTAATGGTGAGTGGACCGTAACTAAAGCCAGTATGAGCCGCAGTGCTCGAATCTTAATGGAAGGTTGGGTTCGCATTCCTGCCGATAACGGTTAATCAGCATTTTGATGAATAACATTTAGTCTAGAACGCCAAACTAATCAAACCAGTTAATAGAATAATTGGATTAATGTTCAGATACCGTTATATTGTCAGCCTATTTACGTCGAGGTTGGTTTTATAATGGTAAAGGTAATTACATTCTTATTGATAAGTGTCTGCAGTTTTGCAACGATGGCAACGTCAGTGAACTGCGATAAAGCGTTTAATATGTTAGAAATTAATTACTGCGCTAAAGTAAAATTAGATAAAGCAGAAGCTGAAATGCAGCGATATCTCGAGAAAAGTATTGCGCAATATACCGCTGACACGAATGTTGTCGAGTCGATCAGTATCGCACAATCGGCGTGGCAGTCGTACAGTAAATCACAGTGTGATTCGGTATTTACTATGTTCAGAGATGGTTCGATGCGCGTAGTGATGACGTTAAGCTGTCGAACTAAACTTACTCAACAACGCACTCATGAACTTTGGTCACAGTACTTAACATATATGGACAGTTCAGAGCCGGTATTACCAGAACCAGCTGCATCCGATTTAAGTTAAAAGCTTTTATAATAGGGATTTAGTATAGCTTTGATACGTTTTAGTACCACGAGTGCTGTTACGCGTCCCCAGCTAAATAGCACGCGTTGGTGTAAACGAAATATCGTATCGTATAAATGTCGGATTAAACGTCCTTTCAATACGAGCCTATTATTCATTAAAGCGCCAACGGCATTGTCGTGTCCGACAGCGATAACCATACCACCATCGTTATAGATAAACGGCTGTAATGGTTTGTCTTTTAGCATTCGATTAAACTGTTTTGCTAAATGTGTCGCTGCTTGGTTAGCTGCTTGCGCACGCGGTGGCACAAAACTACCGTCAGGTTGCGTACACTGCGCATTATCACCTATCACAAAAATACCGTCATCAAGGCTAGACTGTAGGGTTGGATTAACGATTAATTGGTTTAAACGGTTTGTCTCTAATCCGTCGAGCTTGGTTAACCATTCAGCACATTTAATACCTGCTGCCCATATCTGTAGATCAGCTGGAATTACTTCGTTTTCCGATGTGATTAATTTGCCTGCTTCAGCACGTTGTACACGCGTTTCAGTGCGAATGGTGATGCCTTGTTGCTTAAGTGCTTCCTGCACCTTTTCTGACATACACTCTGGACTATTGGGTAACACACGGTCTGCTGCTTCGACTAAGGTAATTTCAAATTCTGATGCTTGTCTATAACGCTGTAATTTACTGCTTACCTTCGCAAGTTCGGCGGCGAGTTCTACGCCTGTTGCGCCAGCACCAACAATAGATATACGACGTGTACCTGTGGCTTTTAGTTGTTGTTTGATTTGTTGCCAAGCCAGTTCTGCTTGCCCTGATGAATCTAAAAACAAACAATGTTCACTCACACCCGGTGTTTTAAAATCATTACTGATCGCACCAACAGCCATGACTAAGTAATCGTATTGCAGTTTCGTTGGACCACTATTCATACCACGTAAACGGATGATTTTGCTGTCGCGGTCTAATCCTGTCATCGCATCTTGAATGTGGGTATAACCATTACATTCGGCATGTTGGAAATAACTCACTGCATCCAACTCTGCATCAAAGGTACCCGCCGCGATTTCATGTAGGCGAGGCTTCCAGAAGTGATGTGAAGACGGCTCAACGAGCATGACTTCGTGGCGTTTATTACGGCCTAACCGGGTCACTAATTCAAGGCCAGCTGCGCCACCACCTACAACAACAATTCTTAACATAATATGCTTTACCATTCTGTGTAACTAAATCTGATGGCAGCATTATATCTATGTCTTAGTTATTGATAATCCCTAAAAATAGTAAATTACTATTACTCAGCTGTAACAGTCTTCGAGACTAATATCATCTATACTTCACTGGGTTAATTAATCTTGTTCAAGAACGAAAAACGCTATATATTGCCCGCTATTAACGCGATAGTTCGCTGTTTAGACACATGAAATAGTAATAACCAAGAATCGGAGTAAAAATGAAAAACCACAGTGTTAAAAGAATGAAGGATATATTCTTTATCTTCAGATTTATAAGTTGGATAGCAATTATCTGCTCATTATTTGGTTCTTTGTTATTGTTTGTCGTGGGGGCAATCAAAACGTATTATGCCTTTACTGCCGTTGCGTTTGGCTATATTCCAGACGAAACATTAGCCCATCTTGATTCCGCGGATATTGCCACCGCTTACTTGATTAAAGGTTTAGATACCTTCTTGATTGCCTTGGTACTATTCATCTTTGCGCATGGTGTATTCACGTTATTCATCACGGATAAAAAACTAAACAATATTCCAACCGTATTAAGCTGGATCAAAACCCCAGACATTGGCCATTTAAAGAATATCTTGGGCGAAGTGATCGTGATTATTTTGTTTGTTAAGTTTTTAGAAATGATCTTAATTAACTTGAATGACTTAAGCTGGGAAATATTGATTTTACCTATTTCGATTTTGCTCTTAGCACTGGCATTAAAGTTCTTGGATTTGAATGACAAGAACAGTAGTCATAAAGATGAGTAGGGTGTAGTTGGTGGTGAAAATAAGACAAGTTTCTAGTGTGGATTGGGATCATATCTACCAACTGATAGAAGCAAACATGTTCTCAATGCAACAAGCATTGGGACTCGATTGGAATAGAGAGTCGATTATTAAGCATTACATGTCTAAGACGGTATTAGTTGCTGAATCTGGATGTCATGTTATAGGGTTTATTGCTTATGATGTGTCAACAAACAACCAAACTATTCACTCACTTCAAATATCTCGAGAATATCAAAATGGTTTGTGTGGATTTCGTTTGTTAAAAGCCGTACTTACAACAGAGCAGGATTATGTTGACCACGACTCCCAACTGTCATGTTGTGTCTTCGAAAATAACGTGGCGAAATATCAGTATTTTTCGCTGGGATTTAAGGAAGTAGACAGAAACAAAGGCGTACTAAGTTTAGAGATTAAGCGCCATCAGTTACTTGAACGTTTGAGGCTTGGATAGCGATATGATTGAAACAGAAAGGTTGATATTAAAACCCGTCACAATAGCAGATTTTGATCTCTATAAAGACATAATGACTTGCCCGCTTATGAGTCTATATCTTCCAAAAGGTGAACCCTACAATGATGAAGAAATTCTCCAGCATGTGGTGAAAAGAGTCGAGCATTGGAAGCAAGGTTTTGGTTCATTTGTTGTATACCTAAAGCATAATCCAAACGTTAAGCTTGGCTATGCGGGAATAGAGGTTTCTCCTAATTTTGAATACAGTGATATTAGATTTGGGTTTAAGCAAAATGCCCAAGGTAAAGGTTATGCGTATGAAGCCGCAAAATCTGTTTTAGAGTATACTTTTGCTTTAGGTCAACATATGAAAATATATGGCGTGGCTGTAAAAGAAAATATCCCATCGATTAAAATTCTAGAAAAACTAGGTATGAATGCTGATTATTCAGTTGTGATCTATAACGACGAAAGATTAGTGACTCTATCTGTGGGTAAATCGGCATAATAAACTAAGTTGTCAATAGCGTTGCTATCAGTGGTCGCTGACCGTTTACCTTGTTGAATTAAATTGGTAAGGTGTTGTTCATAAAGACAATTAAATTGTTGTCGCTGTGAACGATTCCTGTCGCATATTTCAATAAGGATAAGTTGTGGAAAATTATTTAATGTATGTTGTCGTGGCTACGCTTACTATTGCCAGCCCCGGTCCTGGTGTTATCTTAACTATAAATAACGCAATACAAAGGGGGGCTTCGAATACTCTTTCTGGCATATTTGGTATTGCCACTGGGGTGCTAACTGTTTCAGTTCTTTCTGCAACAAGTATCGGCGTTATTTTGGCAACCTCAGCCGCAGCATTTACCGCGGTGAAATTGATTGGGGCAGCCTATTTAATTTATCTGGGGATAAAGATGTGGGGAGCGCAAGTGCCCTTAAATTCCCGTGTCGAACTGAAAGCGAAATCGAATGCAAAATGTTATCTCGAAGGACTTTCTCTTACTCTCTCAAATCCCAAACCCATATTATTTTTTATGTCCTTATTTCCGCAATTTATTGACTCTCAAGGGAGTTATATAAGTCAATTTATGACTTTATCTTTAACATTTTGCTGTTTAGTTATCATCATCCATAGTGGCTATGCCTTTGTGGCAAGCTTTGCTAAAAATAAATTATTAGAACCAAAGGGCAGAAAAGCGCTTAATAAAGTGAGTGGCAGTGTTTTCATGTGCTTTGGCGTAGGCTTGGCTGCATCGAGTAAATAATGGAATTAATCATAGAAAAAGCGATTGAGTTGCGTGAAGCAGGTAAGTACGAAGAATCTAGAATTTTACTTGCTACATTATTATCCGACGATACTTATGCAGCAAAAGCTAATTTACAAATGGCTTGGTCTTACGATAACGAAGGTAAAGAGAAAAGTGCTATTACTCACTACAAATCGGCGTTGTTAGGCTCTCTATCTGATATTGAGCGATTCGATACCTTGTTTGGTCTAGCTAGCACTTATAGAAGTATGGGGCACTATAAAGAATCGCTACAGTACTTTGAGCAAACTCTTGCTGAATATCCAGACAAACTTGAAATCCAACCTTTTTATGCGATGTGTTTGTATAATTTAGGTCGCCATAAAGACGCTACAGCATTGTTGCTTGAACTATTAGTTTCAACAACAAGCAGTGAGTCAATTAAAGAATACCAGCGCGCTATTCTGTTATACGCGAACGATTTAGATAGCACCTGGTAACCCGACACTTGTATTGATACTCAACAAGAAACTGCTTTTAGGTATGCTATCGAAGAAGATAGCCTAATAACGTTATGAGTACTGGTTATTGCACAAAAGGAATTAAAGGAACATGGATGATATTGGTAAGGGGTTGTATAAGGCGGCTGTTGACCTTATTAAAAGTCGATACCCTACAGGCTGGGGCGGTGCTGCTGCAGTGCGTACTGAATCAGGTCATATTTTAACGAGTGTTGCACCGGATGTTAAAAACGACGGTTTGTCTCTTTGCATGGAAGTAGGCGCTTATTTAGAAGCACACAAATTAAATGAAGCCGTGACTCACTCGTTATGTATATGTCGTGAAGACGAATCTAGTGAGTTCCTTATTTTGTCCCCTTGTGGTATTTGCCAAGAGCGTTTGGTGCATTGGGGGGGGGATGTTCAGGCTGCAATTAGCACATCAGACAACGCGCTAATCTTTAAGTCACTTCGTGAATTAATGCCACACCATTGGTCAGTGGTAAATGGTGCAATGCTATAGCAACGAGGATATATGGAAATAACATTACTCGCGGATCATCCGCATGAAGCAAAGAAAATAGCTCAATGGTATTACAGTGAGTGGGCTCACGTGTTTCCAAATATGACCGTAAATATGGTGTTAGAAAAAGTGGTTGAAAAATCGGTTAATCGCACAGCCATTCCGTTAGCAATCGTGGCTCATGAGAATAGCGAACTTGTTGGTATTGTTGAACTAAAGTACCGTGAAAATGCCAACTATCCAGAATATGAGTACTGGTTAGGCGGTGTCTTTGTTGACCCTTTAAGTCGAGGGCGTGGCATTGGAGGTTTATTAATCTCAGGGGCTAAAAGCAAAGCCGTGAGTTTAGGGATTCAGCAATTATATTTGCAGTGTGAGACTCATAATATAGCGCTTTATAAAAAGCATGGTTTTAAAGCGTTACATCAGGCTAACCACTATGAAATATTAACAACGGTAATGAGGTGGACCGCTGTCCATATAATCGAGCCTGCAAAAGGTTAATAAGTGATATCTAGCTGACGTTTGGTTGTTGGATTATGTCAACGAATCTTGTAAAAGGAAGTATCATGCAAGAATTAATAGAGCAATATACAGATACCAATGAAGATAGTCGCCTTACTCGGCAATTCATTACTCAAATGGAATTTGATACAACAATGGATACACTGCAAGCGTATCTTGTTCCAAACGTAAAAGTTATCGAACTAGGTGCTGCGACCGGCCGATATTCTCTCAATTTTTCGAAAATGGGTTGTAATACAACGGCTGTCGAACTGGTACCTGATCAAGTCAACATTCTGAAGCGCAAAGCCGAAGAGCAAGGTTTAACACTTTCAATTTATGAAGGTAATGCTTGTTCAGTTCCGTTTATTGAAAGCAATTCACATGACCTTTGCGTTATTCTTGGGCCTCTCTATCATTTGCAGACTCAAGAACAGCGTGACCAAGCGATCTCAGAAGCGTATCGAATTCTAAAGCCGAATGGTGTGTTAGCGGTTGCCTACATTTCGCGTTATTTCGTTGCCGGTATGTTTGCTCAGCAATATCCAGAGCTGGTTACACCAGAGATTCTCTCCACGCTTTTTGAATCGGGTTTGGTTCCAAGTCAGCTTGCTGATAGTTTTTTCAACGTGGGTTACTTTGCTACTCCAGTTGAAGTGGAAGAATTAGTAAGCGCACATGGTTTTACTACATTACGTCATGTAGCGACAGACGGCTTTGGGCGATATATATCGTCAGGGGTTAACAACTTTACCCCTGCGCAATATCAAACATGGTTGAGCTATCATCTGAAAACATGTGATGAACCGTCTCTGCTAGGGTCAAGTAACCATGGTTTAGTCATCGCGAGAAAAATAAGTGAGTAAAGCTATCGAACAAAGAATCAGAAATGTAGCGTTAGTTGTTGAAAACTACGATGACGCTATTGGGTTTTATACCAAGTAACTAATTTTATTGGTGTTATCTTCACGTTTTTATATGTCTATTTTCCTTTCGACATAGAATCCAATTTTCATTCTTACTTCATTCGCATTACCGGTAATCGTGCTGGTATCAAGGATGAACTTGCCTTTAAATAGCGGATGTTTTTATTATTTATGGCTTATTTACTACGGAAATTAAGATTAATCGACTTTTAACTACTTATTATCAATAATATTATTCTGTTATAAGCGGTGTCGACAATGTATAATTGACATTGCATTGTCGTTAACTCATTGTAATATAAGTGTATGTGGTGTTTTTCGTTCTTTAAATTGCTGGCGAAGTATCACAAGTTATACGGGAAATGATACGCCTAATGGAAGTCGAGCAAGGTAGTTCGACGCTTATGTCCTGAAATAATTCAAAATAATCATACGTGAAAGGAATTTTTATGAGTACCCATACTTCAAATAGTAAAATAACAACAACCAAGATCCAGAGTATGAAAGGCAAGGGAAGTATCGTATCTCTTACCGCATATACAAAGCCGATGGCTCAAATGATGGATCAATTTGTTGACTTAATTATCGTTGGTGATTCTTTAGGTATGGTGGCATACGGTTTCGATTCAACTTTACCTGTTACTTTGGATATGATGATTGCTCATGGGGCAGCGGTCGTAAGAGGTGCTGAGCGAGCATGCGTGGTGATAGATATGCCTTTTGCCACTTATCAGGAGTCTAAAGAAATAGCTTATAGAAATGCATCAAGAGTTTTAATTGAGACTGGAGCACAGGCTATAAAAATTGAAGGTGGTTTAGAAATGGTTGAAACGGTTCAGTTTCTTGTAAACCGTGGTATTCCTGTCATGCCTCATATTGGGTTACGACCACAGCATGCAAATACTCAGGGGGGGTTTAGAGCTCAGGGCCGAGATGATGCAACTGCAGACCTGCTTGTGCAGGAAGCAAAAGCGTTTGAAAGTGCAGGCGCTTTTTCATTAATTGTAGAAGGTGTGTTTGAAAATGCAGCGAAGCGAGTCACCAATGCAATTAAAATCCCAACGATAGGAATTGGTGCTTCACCTGAATGCGATGGCCAAGTGCTAGTTACAGAGGATATTCTTGGCTTGTTTTCTGATTTCACTCCAAAATTTGCAAAAAAATACATTGATTTAAGTAGCACAATCAAAGAAGTTTTTGCTGAATACGAAAGAGACGTTCGAGGTGGCGATTTCCCAACCGCAGAGCATTGTTTCGGGGTTAAAGTTGAACATAATAAATGAATGATGGTGAAGTATTAGGCGTAAAATAAGCGCCCCTCATTGTATTTTTCATATCAAATTATTCATCTACGAAGGGCTTAAGTCAGGCTTAACGGCATCTTTAGGTTAGGTCTTAAACTTACCTCGCTGCTAGTTAGTAGCGAGGTAAAAACACCACAGGAGTAGTATTAATGGTTACTGTTGAAGAGCATTACGAAAGCTTATTATCTGATGTATATACATGGTTAATGGGTGGGTTTGATGAAGCTAAAAGCAATAATGTAGAGTTCTTTAAAAGTAGAAATATTACTCCCTCATCCTCTGGCATCGCTGTTGATTTAGGGGCTGGTTCTGGCTTTCAATCGATCCCTTTGGCTGAGCTCGGTTTTAATGTAACAGCAATAGATCTTAGCCAAAAATTATTGAATGAGCTGAAGTCTAATTCTAATAACCAACCGATCATTACCATTAATGATGATATTTTGAATTTCAAAGATCATGTCAGTGCTAGCTGTGAATTGATAGTTTGCATGACGGATACGATTACGCACCTAAAATCAAAAGATGATGCCTTAAAAATATTTCAAGATTCATTCAGTTCACTTGAGGATGGTGGGAAGTTGATTTTAACTTTTCGTGACTTATCGGCTGAACTCAAAGATACGGATAGATTTATCCCTGTGAGAAGTGATGAAAATATCATCTTTACTTGTTTTTTAGAATATGAACCTGCAACGGTTAAGATACATGACATTGTTTACATAAAAACGAATGGTACATGGAAACTGAATAAAAGCTGTTATCGCAAGATTAGGCTGTCTGTAGAGTGGGTTGAAAACCAGCTTTTAAGTATTGGGTTTAAACTCGAAGAATCAAGTAACAGCAACGGATTTCAAACAATCGTAGCGGTAAAGTAAAACAATATTACACGGAGAGAACAATGATTAATCAAGCATGGATAATTGAAATATTTTCGCATTTGGAAAACGGTAATCCTCAAGGTTTTTTTGAACATGTGAGTGATGATGTTGTTTGGGAAGTAACGGGTACTCATCCGCTTGCAGGCATTTATACATCAAAACAAGACTTCATTACTGGCACCATCTCAAAATTAAATGAAGTATTAGAGTCACCTCTATCGTTAAAGTTACTTTCTTGTATAACCGATGGGCGCTCTGCGTCTGTTGAATTGGTCGCAAATTCAATAACCAAAAAAGGGGCTGAATTTCATAATCGTTATTGTTGGGTTTGTGAATTTGAGAGTAATAAAATAGTACGGGTTCGAGCATATTTAGATTCAGCGTTAGTTGCTAACACATTAGCTTGATGACATAAGTATTATTAATAGTTGGTATGTTCACAACAAGCCAATGATATGGAAAGGGGAAAATATAGTTCGCTATGCTGGCACACATCGGCTAATGCTTTTGCCTTAATCTCGATTTATTTTAAGATTTATTCAGTTTTTAGTTTGCTGATTAAAGAGGTGTAGTGTGATGATGAAAAGCATTATTTTTCGACGTTGAAGTATGTGAAACTAAAATGATATAACTTTTGTCATCATAAACTGAAGTTTTCCTTTTTAATTTATATTTATGAACAACAGCTTAGATTAATGCCCGTTGAATAAATATGAATTATGGAGAACTTTTGATGAACAAAATAGTGGAATTGAGGGATGACAACTTTGAAGCGGAGTTAATGACTGGCAGCCAACCGGTATTAGTTGAATATTGGGCGTCTTGGTGTGCTCCTTGTGTAAGTGTAGGCCCAGTGTTGGAAGAAATAGCTTTTGCGTATAGCTGTAAAGTGAAGGTTGGAAAACTTAATATTGATACTAGTCCCCAAATCGCGGCCAAATATGGTATTCGTGCTCTTCCTGCAATGATGTTGTTTAAAGATGGCGAAATTTTATCGTCAACAGTGGGAGTATTGAGTAAAACTCAGCTAACGACTCTGCTAAGTCAGCATATTTAAAGTCACTACGAATTACTCATCTTAATATAATCTATAAAGCTGTATAGATAATTGAAGCGTTAAATAGAACAAGGATAGTTATGAGTAAAAGTACAATAGAGTATTGGAATGTTTTAGCATCTGCGAATAAAAGTAAGTGGGATGTGATCGCAGATACAAACGAACAGCTTGAACAGCTAACGTTATCTATGGATGACGTTACTGGGGATTACACGCGCTTAACTCGCTTTAAAGCGGGGGCTGATACCTCTATGTTCGGTGGGAAATCTCATGATTATCCTGAGGAGATATACATAGTATCAGGTCGTCTTTTTGACGTGGCTTTCGATGTTTGGCTTGAAGCTGGAGATTATGCCAGCCGCCCACCTGGAGAGGTTCATGGTCCGTTTATATGTGAGCAAGAATGTTTGGTTTTGGAAATATCATATCCAAGCCAAGCTATTAGCGACATTTAGCAAGAACAAGTCAGTTGGTGTTGTAGCATTACAGGCCGAACAAAATCAATCATGGAGAGTATATGTTAGTTACAGGCAGTTTTTTGGCAATATTTATCGGACTCGTGCATTCCTACCTAGGTGAGCGCTTTATTTTGACTCGGTTGTTTAAAAGAGAGCTTCCAACGCTTCTTGGTAGTGATTGGTTTACAAAACGAATTCTAAGGTTTGCCTGGCATTTAACGACAGTGGCTTGGTGGGGATTTGCAGCAATTCTTTTCATCCTTTCAAGTCCCACTGCAGACATTCAAAAGCAAATTCTAATGGTGATCAGCGTTGTATTTTTAGCGAGCGGCTTGTTCTCTGCAGGGTTCACAAAAGGTAAGCACATATCTTGGATATTCTTTTGGTTAATTGCTGGTATGAGTTTCTATGTTGCACAGAGCAGTTAATAAGGTAATGTGTTTAAAACTTTTTTGGTATAGCGATTCAAGTATGAGTATATTCAAATATGGGCATCATTTATGCAAATTATAAAAGTAGATAGCAGTAATAAGCATGTATACATGAATTTAGCGCAAGCCTATGAGGCTGAGTTTTCGAAGATCATGCAGAAGAAACCAGATGAAGATGGTTTGTTTCCATTAGATACACAAATCGATGGTAATGTGTCGGGTTATTTATTATATGTGGATGGCGTCCCTGCTGGACATACCGCGATTGCTAATGAGACTCCTGACCGTCATGAAGTATGTGATTTTTATGTAGTGCCTTATTTCCGTAAAAACAAAGTCGGTAAACGTTTTATCTCTCAGGTCTTTAACAACCTCGGTGGCAGTTGGGAAATCAAGCAGGTTGCAGGAGCTGAACATGCCGTTAAATTTTGGCGTGATGTACTTTCTGATTATACGTCGGACAATGACATAGCTGGTGGTTATGTCGAAGATAGCTACGACGATGAGCAATGGGGTGTAGTAACAAGACAGCGCTTCAGCCATGATTAGCGTATAAAAATAGGTGTCGTTTAACCGACACCTTATTAGGAAAAAGACTAAGCTAATTTACCACGTAGCGCGATATCCCAGATGTCGATAACAATGTCATTCTCGACCACATAGAATTTGTCATGTAGGTTAATGGTTGGATCGCAGTGCGGTACGATCATTTCAATCACCTCACCGACAGCAGGTAAGTGCTCACCAGAGACTTTACCGTGCTCGTCACCAAAGTAATGCCATTCATAGTTAAGGCTGGCATGACTGATGATTTGTGGGTGGGTCGCTTCTTTGTAAATAGCTTTGGTGCCTGCATCAACGGTTACATGCGTTGTATGATTAGCACTGATAACGCTGGTCAGGAGTGTCATTGCAGGTTGGAAGTGACCTGCGCTATATTCAATATCGAAATATTCCTTATCCATTACAGTGTATGAACCCGGTTGTATTTCGGTGACAGACGCAATGTCACTGTCTATTTCATAAGTACCTGTGCCTGAGCCTGATTGGATCAGATTCACTAAGCCTGTCGCGTTTTCAATGTCTTGCTTTAGCTTACCGGCTTTATTTAATAATGCGGCAGACGCTTGTTTTCTTTCTTCGTTATCAAGAATGTGTTGGAAATGCCCGGCATAACACTGAATACCTTTAAGGGTAGTGCTGGCATGCTCGTGTACTGATAATGCTAAAGCAAACGCAGTTTCAAATGATGCGCCAGTTCTACCTATGCCTGCATCAATATCAACAAGCAGGTTAATATGTAGGTTAAGCTCGCGGCCTAATTGATTTAACTGAGTGAGATTAGCCTCAGAATCCACGACGATCATGGTTTCTGGTGCAAGCTTGATAATTTTAGCCAATGTAGCCAATTTTTGTTTAGTGACAATAGGGGAGGTGATTAGCAGGTGGCGAATATGGGCCTTGGCAAGTTCATAGGCTTCCGACGGCTTGGTTATTGATATACCTATGCTACCCGCATCAAGTTGTAGTTGACATATTTCTACACATTTGTGGGTTTTTGCATGAGGTCGAACATGCTTCGATTTTGCGGATGCGAACTTTTGCATCGTGTTGATGTTATTAATCAGTTTATTTTTGTCGATAACCAAGCATGGCGTATCTAATTCTAATTTGTGTTTTCCAATCACTGTTTATCCCTTTTAATCACTGTTTTAGCTTTGCAAACATTCTACTATGAAAGTGATTGAGATTAATCATTATTTCATTGATTTTTTCCCCAACTCATAATCATCTCAGACGTGATTATGTTGTTTTCAATGAGATATTCGTTATTGCTATTGTCGTTATATATTCAAAATAAAATAAGCCTTCTAATAGAACATAGCTAATAATAAAAAGTGAACTAATTGTAGCTGCTTTATTATTCGTGATTACCGATAAAGAAAATACAGCTACAATAATTATAATATCAATTAAACCGATGGCTACTTAAATCTATTTATAGCGCTCATGCCTGTATCGCCAACATTAACCCCTAAATTTAACGCTTTATTTGATACCGCAATTATTTTTGCAGACATCATATCTTCATAGCTGCTAACACCTGATACAATGGCACATGCTTCATTAGTTTTATTACATGTTTCTACATTAATATAAGCACAGGCTAGCATACCTTGTTTTTCTTTAATAATTAAAAGAGGTTTTTCTAATTCATATCGTATCATTTTAGCTTTCATGTATTCACTTCCTTCCTTAGGGTTAAAATCAAATGACGCAAGTGGCTCTCCAATTAATTCTGTTTCTTGTTTATTATGATTTATGAATTTGTAGCTAACAAATGTAACAATGAGGATACTTAATATTGTGTAGATAACTTTATCTTGTATAGATTTCATAATTGGCTTCTTTTCTATGTCTCATTTATAAGAATTTATGTCTATTCTTTAAATATAGTTAAGACTTTGTTTTAACTGTATTTGTTAACGAATTTCGTTAACAAAATGCTATCAGTTGGTTAGCGGTTAGTCAATATTAACCGCAGGTCTATGGATTTTCGGAATAGAGTTGTGCGAATATTTAATTGCTGGTTTAACATTGCTTTATATCGTCACATTTTAATACTAAGGTTTAATTCTTTTAATAAAGAGGATTTAACCTTGTTTATATTAATCGGCAGATTTAAAAGTTACATGTAAGTTCTATTAAATAATTTTTTTAGAAAGTGAAATCTAAAGATAGCAAAAATTTTATGTTTGATATTTAAGGTTTATTTTAATAATCCAGATTTGATCTGGATTATTAATGACTATTAACATCTAGAACTTACTATAAGAACAGATTTAGTTACTCTCTTATACTGGATTTTTCTAGTGTTTTTTTTAAATTTAAGTCGTAAATTCAGAAGGGGTTATGGAGCTTATTCACTTTAATAATAAATGATGATCAGATATCAATAGCTTTTTGGGCCATTGATGTTGAGAGAAGTAATAAAATGATTGAATTTTTGTTTGGTATAATTATCGGGATTGGTATCGGCATCGGTATCGGCATTATTTTTAGTTGGAGGGTGCTGAACGACCGTTAGTAAAAACATAATCTTTAGCCTTGTAAATTTGGGCTGTAATAATGGCAATACAATCATTTTTCTATTTTAGATTCAGGAATCGAGTCACAGCGGGTATACATGCCTTTCCTGCATTTTTGTTCCCTTCGACTAAAGCTGAAACAATCGCCCCTTCTTTAAGCATAAAAACCATGTCCGTAAGCGTGTTAACTTCTTTGGGATCGTCTATAAATAAACTAATTTTATTTTTTATTAATACTCTGATTTCTTGTTTATGCGAACGACAGTACTGACGTATCGGAGAGTCGGTTACGCTGTATTCGGCAGCTGTATTGATAAAAAAACAACCTCTAAATGGGCTCAGTTCTGGCACCCTGTTATTAAACCAATCGTCTAAACCGTAAAAAAGCGCAAGTATGGATTTTTCGCCTGATTTTTCACTTTCAATAACTTCATTAAACCATTGATTAAAAATACCATCTCGATATTGAAGGGTCGCTAATACAAGATCATCCTTACCAGAAAAATGACTATATAGCGTTTTCTTCGCGATGCCTGACAGCTTCAATATTTCATTAATACCGACAGAATTAATGCCTTTGCTATAAAAAAGGTGTAAGGCTGTTTGAATTAATACTAATTTTTTTTCATTCATGGATAACTCCTTGTTATGAAATATGTTGACACATGTAGACCACTCTGTCTACTATCACCAGGTAGACAGAGTGGTCTACATTGGAAGGAGGTTATATGAAAAAATTTGTTTTTACGATTATCGCGGGTACTTTTGCAACGCTAACTATTGGTGTTTTGGCTTATTTGGGTAGTGTTACAAATTCTGTACTGTGGTTAATGGCCCCTTTTGGCGCTACCGTTGTGTTGGTATTTGGTGTACCTAAGAGTCCACTTGCTCAGCCTAAGAATGTTATTGTTGGGCACTTATTAACAGCGTTTATCGGTGTGTTATTTGTTGAATATATTGGCGTTGCACCTTGGTCGCTGGCTATTGCAACGGGATTAGCGGTTACTATTATGCTACTTACAAAAACAACGCATCCGCCAGCTGGCGCAAACCCCATGGTTATTATGTTATCAGGTCAAAGTTGGGCATTCTTATTTAATCCTGTGTTGATTGGATCATGTGTGATTGTTTGTTTAGGGTTAGTATTAAATAAATTGAGAACATCGTATTTTGAAAGTAATGAATGAAGGAATATCATAAAAAAATGTCTACTCTTTGATTGTGACGGTACTTTGGTTGATAGTGAAAGGCTATGCAACCAAACGTGCGCTTTTCCGCCAGTGGTAAGTTTTAATGCTATGGATGAGCTACCAAGGCTGATCAATGCTAGCCCGTGATCACGGTTGTAATGAGGATGATTCTACCGTTAGCGAAGATAGTTATCTCAGCAGCGGCTATTATTTATATATATATACCCAAGTGACTTCAAGATGTTATTTCTGACTGCCTCCCGCAGGGAAAACCTTGAAGTAGCTTGGGTATCCAACAATAATTGGGGATATCTCATGTCAGCAATCAAACTATACCGTCATCCACTGTCTGGGCATGCCCACAGAGTCGAATTACTGTTATCGTTACTTGGATTAGAAACCGAACTTATTGATGTCGACTTGTTGAAAGGTGAGCATAAACAGCCTGCATTTTTGAAAAAAAATAGCGCAGGGCAAGTGCCCGTTATTGAAGACGGTGATGTGACCTTGTCAGACTCTAATGCTATTTTGATTTACCTCGCCAGTAAATACGACAATGCGCATACTTGGTTGCCAATAGATCCTGTACTCGCTGCTCAAGTACAAGGTTTTCTTACCATTGCTGCGAGTAGCGTTGCTTATGGACCCGCGACTGCGCGTTTAATTAACATCTTTCACGCGAAACTTGATCACCAAGAAGCCTTAGATATCGCACATGCGATTTTAAAACAATTAGACACACATTTAGAACACAACCCTTGGTTAGTTGGGCACAAACCTACCATTGCAGATATTGCCAACTATACCTATATCGCGCATGCGCCAGAAGGGGGCGTATCGTTACAAGACTATCCGCATGTTAGACGCTGGTTATCTCGCGTTGAGGAGCTTAGAGGCTTTGTGCCCATGCAAGCGACTGCGGTTGGACTCGCTGTCTAACGTAAAGTGAGTGGCAGTGTACTCACTCACCGCTAAGGGAACTTCAATTACTACGGGATGGGCTGGTGGATAAGCTTTAGTGATGTTAAATTATAAAGTGTACTCATTAATAGCTAAACGTATTATGACCAAGGAGTTGGTGTGGAAAACATTGAAAGAGTATTAAATTTTATAGTCGAAATTGAAAAACTGAAAGGTGTGTTACGTAAGACAAAACCTGTCGGATTAGATCGTTATGAGAACTCCGCAGAACACAGTTGGCACGTGTGTATATCTGCATTGATGCTAAAAGACTATGCGGATGATGAGATTAATATTGACCGTGTAATTAAAATGCTGTTGCTGCATGATCTTGGTGAAATAGATGCAGGAGACACGATTGTTTATGCTGCTGAAACGGCAGAGAACAAGGCGAAGGAAGCATCGGGTATTAACCGACTATTGAATATATTACCGCCCGAACAAGCAAAAGAATATATCGAACTTTGGCATGAATTTGAACTTGGGATAACAGCAGATTCTGTTTACGCTAAAGCCATTGATCGTGTGCCCCCGTTATTGCATAACATTCATGGTGAAGGACATAGCTGGAAAACACATAATATCTCGAAAGAACAAGTGTTTTCGGTTAACAGTAGAATTGGTAAAGGTAGCAAGCAGCTGTGGACGTCGTTAGAGCAGAAGCTTGAAAGGGCGGTGAACCAGGGCCTGCTTAAATAGATATTTGTTTAGTAATACAATAAAGTCGTTAAAAATGGTGAATAAGTCGGCGCTTCCTTGTTGCAGTGCTTGGTCTGATTTACCCTTTATGTTATTTTCTATACACAATTTATTATTGGGAATACCTAAAATGCCAAAGGCAAGTGACGTTAAAAAGAATACCGCTGTTGAATATAATAACGGCGTATACATCATCCGTGATATCGAACGCTCTGTACCACAAGGCCGTGCTGGTGGTAGCATCTACCGCATGCGTATGTATGATGTGGTTACGGGGTCAAAAATTGACGAAGTCTTCAAAGACAGTGACAACCTTAATCTAGCGGATCTTGCACGTAGCCAAGTTATATTCTCATACTCTGATGGTGAAGAATATGTATTCATGGATACAGAAGACTACACACCTTACAGCCTAGATAAAGCAACCATTGCTGATGAGTTATTATTCATCACAGAAGACACACAAGGTCTTCAAGTTCTTATTGTTGATGGCAAGCCTGTATCTATTGAGCTACCTTCTGCTGTTGAAATGGTTATTGTAGAAACTGACCCATCAATTAAAGGTGCGTCGGCAAGTGCTCGTACTAAACCTGCGATCCTTTCTACTGGCCTTACGGTACAAGTACCTGAATACATCGCAAGCGGCGAAAAAATCAAGATCAATACGACTGATCACAAGTTCATGAGTCGTGCAGATAAATAATAGCGTTGTCTATTAGACAAAGGCTCGTTATCTTAAGCAGATAACGAGCCTTTTTTGTCTTTAGCACTCTGGTATGATAATTGCCGAATTATCATTTGCTGCTACGCTCATAGGACTTAAGATAAACTTAAGCATCTCATGTAATCACGATTAGGAGTGAATGTTATGATGCGTAACCTTGCAATTATTTTATTACCTTTGGGTTTACTCATTGCTTGTGATAGTAGTGAAAAAGCCACTGAGCAAGAAGAACCGGATAAGAGTGCTATAGTGCAGAGCTATGATGATGCAAAGAGTACAGCTGAGGATATGTTAGATACAACTAAAGCCGCTGCTGTAAGCGCTGTGGATGAGGCGAAAGAAATGGCTGATGATGTTAAGAGTACGTCTGTAGATGCTTGGGAAAGTACAAAAGAAAGTACAGCTAATGCAATAGATACAGCGTCAGAAGCGACCAGTGATGTTTATAATAAAACGAAAGACAAAGCTAAGACTGCACTTGAGTCTGTGTCTGAAACAGCATCTGACACGAAAGAGTCAGCTACAGAAGCAATGGATGATGTAAAAAAACAGACAGACGATAAAATCCAAGATTCAGCTGATAGCTTACTTAATTAATTATTTCTAAACATGATTTAGAAGGGGTGACCGAGTAATCGAGTCCACTCTTCTTTCATTATTTATCGGGGCTGTTGTTGGTCAAATAAAGTATCAAGTGTTGAAGTCTCTTCTGGCTGTTGATCTAATTCACTTTGAGCTTCGATTTCAGCTAATTGATAGGTCGATTTATTTAATAGTTTAATCATGTTGTCTCGTTTATCTATTAAAAAATCATCTTTGAGATCGACAGCTTCGATTAATGTAATATTTTCATTTAACATTTTTACCGCAGTGCTATATTTTTCATGCTCAAAAAATGTAGTCGCTTTGATTAAGCAATTACTCAAACGCAGTTTTAAGCGAATCTTTTCCAACTTAGATTCTTCAGTGACACAATCTTCTAATGGGATGTTTCTCTTGTGTAGCTCGTGACGCAAAATTACTTTGAGACGTGAAATACTTCGTGCTAAGTCAATTGCGGTTCGCTCATCAACAGGTTCAACAAATAGACCTGATGGTGATACTATTTTGGCTGTCGCAATATGCATTTTCTGTTGAGTAATATGGTGTTTAATTTTATCGCTAAGCGGTTCGACGGTTAAAATGTTTTTGAGCGCGGCGATAATACGTTGGTGTAATAAGATCGTAAGTTTTGTGCTAAAGGCAAGCGAGGTTGCGTACTTTAAAACAATTTCGGTTTCTTCTATGCTCCGACGTTGTGCCGCTAAAACTTGGCGCTTTTTGGTTAATATTACTTTTCTTGCTTGTACAAAAATTGCAACTGCAATCATTGAAAATACAAAGAGTAGGATACCCATTTCCATGAACATTAAATTCAAACTTTCTATCCCTTATTAAATGCAGCGACTCGTCTATTATGTATGGTATTCTTCATGATACCTAAGTGGAGCATAATACACGGGTTTATTCGTGTATTCACGCTTATTCTACGTTTGAATACATTATATAAACGGGACAACACAGAAATAAATGTCAAACCCTTGTTTTGTCACTGATGCTTTTTGGTTAAAAAATAGCAACAACCATGTAAAACGTGAGTGAACTCGCTTTATTTCATATTACTTTGGTTTAATTCGCCATAATTATCTCTATATTGACGTGTCGATTTCTATTATATGTGAGAATAACCCTATTGGAGTACTTGAGAATATATATTCATTAGGAGAATAGAGCTCACATGAACAAAAATGAAAGCCTACCGCTGCCCACTAATACGATGGAGTGGCTAACCAATAAAAACAGTGTCATTATTATTTTAGATGTTGTTTTATTTGCCTTATTATACAATTTTTTACCCTTTGAAAAAGATGTCGTACTGGGGCTTAGTATTCTTAGTTTTATTGCCATTTTATGGTTGACAGAAGCACTGCATGTCAGTATTACTGCTCTATTAGTGCCTATTCTTGCTGTGGTATTTGAAGTTTTTAATACTCAAACAGCGCTTAATAATTTTTCTAACCCTATTATATTTTTGTTCCTTGGTGGTTTTGCACTTGCTGCCGCGTTACATCGACAAGAGCTCGATAAAGCCATTGCGGATAAGGTACTCGTGCTGGCCAAAGGTAGAATGGATATTGCAGTATTTATGTTATTTGGTGTCACTGCGGGTTTATCTATGTGGATCAGTAACACCGCGACAACCGCAATGATGCTACCTTTGGTATTAGGCGTACTGAATAAAGTAAATACTAAAACAGGCCATAATACTTATGTCTTTGTACTACTTGGTATTGCTTATTGTGCCAGTATTGGTGGAATGGCAACAATCGTTGGCAGTCCACCCAATGCGATAGCGGCGGCACAACTAAATTTAAGTTTTACGGAATGGATGTCATATGGTGTGCCAATTACCTTGATATTACTGCCTGTGACAGTCGGTGTGCTATATATGCTGCTTAAACCAAATCTGAATGAAGTCTTTGAGCTAGACCATCAACCTATTGAGTGGGATAAAGGTAAAATTGTTACACTTGCTATCTTTTCGCTAACGGTATTTTTATGGATATTTAGTAAACCAATTAATGCAATGCTTGGTGGCTTTTCTAAGTTTGATACATTAGTGGCATTGATGGCGATTGTACTTGTCGGTGTAGCACGAGTGGTCAATTGGAAAGACATTGAAAAAACGACTGACTGGGGTGTTCTCCTATTATTCGGTGGTGGTATTTGTTTAAGCAACATCTTAAAAGCAACGGGTACTAGTGTATTTTTGGCGGAGAGCTTAAGTGGGATTCTTGCCCAGGCCGGTATGGTTATTATCATTCTAACCATTGTGACGTTTGTTGTTATGCTGACTGAGTTTGCCAGTAATACCGCCAGTGCTGCATTGTTAATCCCTGTTTTTGCAGGTGTAGCGGAAGCGCTTGGTATGTCACCTGTTATTTTATCTGTACTTATCGCAATTGCGGCATCGTGCGCATTTATGTTACCTGTCGCAACCCCACCCAATGCGATTGTGTTTAGTACCGGACACATTAAACAATCAGAAATGATGCGTGTTGGTATCTACCTGAACTTGATTTGTATCTTTATTTTATCGATCGTAGCGTGGTTATTCTGGTTATAGCGATAGGGTATTAAATTTAATGACAGTACGGATGTAAGGCCTCTATTTATAGAGGCCTTACTATGTATATGGTTTATTCCGCCGGTATATAAAGCGTTTTATCCCAAAATTATATATTTCACGATTATTATTAATATATTACGCTTCCAATATGCATATTTCAGTAACATAATGTTTCTATTGCACGTCCTTACATTGTCAACCATAGTAATCAGTAATGATTCGGTATATCATTCCCAGCCAATTATCAGGCATAAAAAGATGCGGTAAACAGGTGTATTGTGAAAGCTAGAATTGCTATTTATTTAGTTATTATTATTGGTATTATTATCACTTATCAGGTTAATCGTTCTGAGATTAAGCAGTTAGATAAATTCCAACATTCTTTTCATATCGTTGAAGGGCGCTTAGGCGAACTGTTTTATCAGTTACAAGCGATTCAATATGGTATGTCGCAATTAAGCGTTTCTAACACCGCATTAATGGATGATAAAAAATTAAGTTTTACATTGACTCGCGATGATATTTGCCAGGTATCTAAACTCCCAAGCAGTGATCAGATGTACGAGTTTGAAACAAACTTCTTACTTGTCAGTGATAAAGCGGGTTGTGAGAAAAACACGATACTGAATAATAAGATTAAAGAGACGATAAAAATTGTACCTATGATGACGTTTCTTGCAGGCCGTGCAGATGATGTGATTAGTTTGTATTTCGTTTCTATGGATAAGTTCGTAATTTCCTCGCCAAAATATAATGCACTGGTACTAAAACCGGATGAATTTGAAAGTAAGCTGTTTACGCGTCCATATATGAAAAAAACATTGAGTGTGGATGTTAAAAAGCTGGGCAATCAGGTCTTTGTTACTGGACCGTATGCAGATCTAAGTCTTAATAAAGATGTGATTACCTTTTCGATTGCAATTTTCATGGATAAGAGATTTTATGGTGTGCTGAACATGGATATTTTGTGGAGTGATTTAGTCTCAGATATTGACTCTGATTTTTATATAAGCAATACCGCAGCACTTCCACCGTTAGGCAACTTAGCCAGTGAAACTTTAAGTTTTGATGGTCAGATGACTGATTTACGCTTAGTGATGCCTAACGCTATGGTTGATAAGTTAAAATATTTAATTAAAAATAGTTTTGTTGATATTACGTTTTATTTTGTCGCTATTGTCCTTGCTGGTTGGGTGTTGTATACGCTTAAATTACGTCTTGTATCGCAAACGCTAGCGAAAGAGTCTCATCACGATCCATTGACTGGCTTACTTAACCGCCGTGGTTTTATGGCTGAGTTAGCAGGTATTGGAAGGCATCAGTTTTATTCGTTTATGATCATAGATCTTGATAACTTCAAACACGTTAACGATACTTATGGTCACCCTGTCGGCGATGAAGTTCTTATTAGGGTGACCACTGCAATTCGGCATATGGTCCGTGAAAAAGATATGTTTTTCCGTCTCGGTGGTGAAGAGTTTGGTTTGTTGATTGCTTATAACAAAGACAATAAACAAATTGATATTTTTGAACGTATCTGTGAAGCAGTCGCTAATTTACCGCATTATAGCGAAGATATTGAATTTCACGTCACCATGTCTGGTGGCGCTATCACTACGTCTTCGGTTGATCAAATTAAATCAATCAAAAGCATTATAAAGCAGGCGGATGAGCTCTTGTATACAGCTAAGGTTGCAGGTAAAAACCGTGTGATATATGGAGATTTTAATAGCCGTAATCCAATTGAACGCTAGTTCAGTGCTATATAATTTCGTGAAGCGGACAGAATCCATCGTGTATTGATGACGCTACTTGACTGCTATTCTCGTACGAACCAAAAGGTTGTTAGTGTGTAAAATAATGAGTGTACTAGATAACTAATTATGAAATGAAATTGTTACCGATTTCATTTTTAATGATGATTAACCAAACAGCTATAAGCAGGTGTTAATGATGTTTTTAAATCACATTTTATAGCATTTTTGTTACTTAAATAGAGCTTTAGTTTTTTTCTGTGTTTGATTTGTGTTTATTTACAGTTAATTATGGAAAGATGACGTTGTAAAATATTAACATGTCAGTAACCTCATGAAATAGGTGAATAAGTAAGGTTTATATAGTTTGTAAATTATTTTAAATTGTATGGAAATGATCTTTACTTCCGAATGATTTAGGATTAAAGTCTCGCCGAAATATGCAGTAACCAGCAACTGGTACACATATAGTCGCATAACCTATATTTAAATAACTTAACTTGAGGATACAAGGTGGGAACATTCGCCTGCACAAACCCACGAAACAGTACTTTCGTACCTGTTGTTGGTTTGTCATTTTTTGCTATTGCATCTGGCTTTTTAATGAGCCTAATTCCGCTATCACTACCATCATTTGGTCTCAATTTGACACTAACACCTTGGTTGGTCAGTATCTTTTATCTGGGACTATTAATTGGTTCATTACAGATAGAAAGAGTAGTCGCCAGAATAGGTCATCGTCTTGCGTTTATTTTATTTTTAAGTGTGTTGTTATTATCAGTATTTTTGATGATCGCAGTGCCAACGGCTGCAACGTGGTTAGCGTCTCGTTTTATTGCGGGTATTGCTGTTGCTGGCGTATTTGTTGTTGTTGAATCTTGGCTATTAATAGCCGATACAGCAAAACAACGTGCAAAGCGTCTTGGCTTATATATGACGTCTTTATACGGTGGTAACTCACTTGGTCAGTTAGGACTTGTACCAATCGGCGTAGAGGGTGTTTTTCCTTATAGCGTGGTGATTGCTGTATTGTTGATTGCGATACTACCACCACTATTAATCAAAGTAGGGCAACCTGATTGTATTGGTCATCAAAAGATCAAGTTAGCAGAACTAAAAACACTCAGCCGACCTGCAATTTTGGGTTGTTTAGTGTCGGGTATGTTAATGGCACCTGTTTATGGTTTGATGCCTTTGTATATTAAAGCGCAAACAGGTAGTGCTGAGCAGACGGGGATGTTAATGGCGATCATTATCTTGGGCGGCATGTTAGTGCAACCATTAGTCAGCTATTTATCACCAAAAATGAGTAAGACATTGCTAATGTCCTTATTCTGCTTGGTTGGTGTGTTAGGGATTATCGGGATATTAACGACCCGTGATTCGGTGTTATTAAGTTCCAGCTATATGCTATTGGGTGCGAGTGTGTTCTCGATATATCCGGTTGCGATCTCGCTAGCGTGCGATAATTTAAGCATTAGCAAAATTGTTTCGGCAACGGAGATCATGTTATTAAGTTATAGCGTGGGTTCCGTTGTTGGCCCTGTTGCTGCACAAGGCTTTAAGCATTATAACAATGGCTTAGTTACATACCTTGGTGTTTGCATGTTAACGATGTGCATTTACATGCTTATTAAAAGTGCGACATCAAAGCCAAGCGATCATTCTGCTATCTCGCAGTAGGGTCACACTCGTCTAGTTAATACAGTGTTGATACGGTTAAGCCTGTTGATGGTTTAACCGTATTTTGTTCGTTTTAATCATATTGTCGTTACAGTGTTCGTTTATTTACATTTAATCTTTTTTAGCCCTTTCTGATTAGACTATATGAAGTATTTATGCGATTTAAACACATTTTATTACCAATAAAGTGTTAATTTTTGTTGCGGTCATGCAATGTAATTCCATCCGTATATGATTTTATTCTGGTCAAACCAGCTCGATACTGCGTATTTTGTAAGTTAATATAACTCAATGTGTCTTATTTGAGCGTATTTATGTGTTCGAACGCTCACTTTTATTCTTTGTTTGTTTTAATTATGTATTAAAAGTGTAAATTTACTGACACACGAAGATCGTGTATACCCTACATAAAAATATAAAAATATAAAAATATAACAAAGGAATGAATCATGGCTAACAATAAACAGCATACTCTGATGGGCGAATGCCTGGCTGAGTTTATTGGCACCGGACTGCTAATTTTTTTTGGTGTCGGCTGTGTAGCAGCATTAGTATTAACAGGCGCTAGTTTTGGTCAATGGGAAATCAGTATTATTTGGGGTATGGGGGTAGCGATTGCTATTTACTGTACAGCCGGTGTATCTGGTGCTCACATTAACCCTGCTGTGACTATTGCCTTAGCAGCTTTTCACGGATTTGATAAAAGCAAAGTACTACCTTATATTTTCGCTCAGCTATCAGGAGCTTTCTGTTCAGCTGCTTTAGTATACGGCTTATATAGCAACTTATTTACTGACTACGAAATCGCGAACGGTTTCCTACGTAACAGTGAAGCGGCATTATCAACAGCGGGTATCTTCTCAACTTACCCACACCCATCATTAACGTTTATTGGCGCATTTGCGGTTGAGTTCGTAATCACTGCGGTATTAATGTTCGCTATCTTAGCGTTAGGTGATGAAAGCAACGGCGAACCACGCGGTGCAATGAATCCAGTGCTTATCGGTGTGCTAATCGCGGTCATTGGTGGTTCTTTAGGTCCACTAACTGGTTTTGCAATGAATCCTGCACGTGACTTTGGTCCTAAACTATTCGCTTATTTCGCGGGTTGGGATTACGCACTAACAGGCGCTAAAGATATTCCTTACTTCATCGTACCAATTTTAGCACCAATTGTAGGTGCATGTTTTGGTGGTTGGTTGTATCCAAAAGTGATTGGTCAATACCTACCATCAGCAGGCCACGGTTGTACTATCCCAAATCAGTGTGATGACGAATCAGCTGAAGGTGTAGCTGCTAAAGTATAAGCATGCAACGATGAATAAATTTTGAATAACACCCAAGCGATTTAGAATACGATATTATTTATAATGAATAAGTAAAATCAACACGTAACATCAGAGAATCGCTTGGGTATATAATTAAATAAACAGCTAAATATATAGTTAAATAAGACCTATTACTTTAAACACTAAGTATAAAGTACTCATACCAAATGAAATATAAAGGACTTCATAATGACTGAGAAAAAATACATTATTGCTTTAGACCAAGGAACAACTAGTTCTCGTGCCGTTATTCTTGACCACGATGCAAATATTGTCAGCGTTTCTCAACGTGAATTTACACAAATCTATCCGCAAGCCGGCTGGGTTGAACATGATCCACTTGAAATTTATGCAACTCAAAGTTCAGTATTAGTTGAAACGTTAGCGAAAACAGGTATCAGCAGTGATGAAATCGCAGCTATCGGTATTACTAACCAACGTGAAACAACCATTGTTTGGAATAAAGAAACAGGCAAACCAGTTTATAACGCAATTGTATGGCAGTGTCGTCGTACTGCAGATATGTGCGAGAAACTAAAAGAACAAAACGAAGGTTTTGAAGAGTATGTTCGTGAAAACACCGGTCTGGTTGTTGACCCTTATTTTTCAGGTACAAAAATTAAATGGATCCTTGATAATGTAGAGGGTGCACGTGAAGATGCTGAAGCAGGTAAACTACTGTTCGGTACCGTTGATACTTGGTTAGTTTGGAAAATGTCACAAGGGCGCGTTCATGTAACAGACCACACGAATGCATCACGTACAATGTTGTTTAACATCAATACACTACAGTGGGATGAGAAACTACTTAAGATTCTTGATATTCCACTATCAATGATGGCAGAAGTGAAATCTTCTTCAGAAGTGTATGGTCAAGTGAACATCGGTGGTAAGGGCGGTACGCGTATCCCTCTTGCTGGTATTGCGGGCGATCAGCAAGCTGCACTTTATGGTCAAATGTGTGTAGAGCAAGGTCAAGCGAAAAATACTTATGGTACTGGTTGTTTCTTATTAATGAACACAGGTAAAGAAAAAGTAACATCTAAGAATGGTCTATTAACGACGTTAGCATGTGGTCCACGCGGTGAAGTTGCATACGCACTTGAAGGCGCGGTATTCATGGGTGGCGCTTCTATTCAATGGCTACGTGACGAAATGAAGTTACTTTCAGATGCAAAAGATTCTGAATACTTCGCAACTAAAGTTGAGACTTCAAATGGTGTTTATGTTGTTCCTGCATTTACAGGTTTAGGCGCACCGTACTGGGATGCATATGCTCGTGGTACGATCGTTGGTCTAACACGTGGCGTGGGTGCAAACCACATTATTCGTGCAACACTAGAAAGTATCGCGTATCAAACCCGCGACGTACTTGATGCAATGCAAGCGGATTCAGGCATTAAACTGGCTGAACTACGTGTAGATGGTGGTGCAGTAGCAAATAACTTCCTAATGCAATTCCAAGCTGATGTACTAAATACAACGGTATTACGTCCAGCGGTAACGGAAGTAACAGCATTAGGTGCTGCATACCTTGCAGGTCTTGCTGTTGGTTTCTGGGGTAGTCTTGATGAGCTTTCAGACAAAGCTGTTATCGAAAAATCATTTGAAGCACATGATGACGAAGTAAAACGTCAACGTCGCTACCGTGGTTGGAAACGTGCTGTTAAAGCGGCACAATCATGGTCTGAAGGTCATGACGAAGAAGACGATTTACTATAATCGTGTTTAAGTTTGATTGCCAATAGGTCGTCGCCTTAGCTTAAATTGAAAGAGTGCCATTAAGTTTTATATAGTGGCGCTCTTTTTTTATGTGTTTTATTGCAATTTGGTCTATTTTTGTCATCAAGTTGCCATGTCTTAATGTTTAATAGCCATTCGAACATTCAATTAGGCATAAATTCAAACTTAAATGTTCGAAATGTAAAAATAAATGCGCGAATTCGAAAGTAAATGATGATTTTAATATGAAAGTGTTCTATATTAACTGCAGATGTTCGATAGCGGTCGTTCGCTCAGACAAGAATGTATTTAAAGTGAGTTAAGTATGAATAATGGAAATCAGAAAGTAATGACCAATGAAGTGTTAGACCTGATCGTTGTTGGCGGTGGCATTAATGGTGCTGGTATTGCTGCAGACGCTGCTGGCCGAGGCTTAACTGTTGGCTTATATGAAGCAGCTGATTTTGCTTCTGCAACATCATCAGCAAGCTCTAAATTAGTTCATGGCGGTTTGCGTTACCTTGAGCATTACGAGTTCCGTTTAGTATCTGAAGCATTAGCAGAACGTGAAGTATTACTTAAGAAAGCGCCACACATTGTTAAACCAATGCGTTTCCGTTTACCACATCGTCCTTTCTTACGTCCTGCAATACTGATTCGTGCAGGCTTGTTCTTGTATGATAATTTGGGTAAACGTACAACGTTACCAGGCAGCAAACAAGTAAATTTAGCGAAATCTGGTTTGCTTAAAAAAGAAATTACCAAAGGTTTTGAATATTCAGATTGCTGGGTTGATGATGCGCGTTTAGTGATCCTAAATGCAATGGCAGCACAACGTAATGGCGCTGAAGTTGAAAACTATTGCCGTGTAGAAAAAGCCGTTCGTAAAGATGGTCTATGGCAAGTCACTATTCTAAATGAGCAAACAAATGTTCGTTTCGAGCGTACAGCGCGTGCATTAGTGAATGCAGCTGGCCCTTGGGTTAAGCAATTCTTCGATGAAAGCATGGAAGAAAAATCACCACGTAACATTCGTTTGGTGAAAGGTTCACACATTGTGGTTCCACGCATTCATGATGAAGAACAAGCTTACATTCTACAAAATAAAGATAACCGTATTGTATTTGTTATTCCTTATATGGAAGACTTCTCAATTATCGGTACGACAGACGTTGAATACGTTGGCGACCCACGTAAAGTAGCGATCTCTGACGAAGAGGTTGATTACCTGATTGATGTTGTAAATGAACATTTTGTTAAACAACTTGCACCGAGTGACGTTGTTTGGACTTACAGTGGTGTACGTCCACTCTGTGATGACGAATCGTCATCACCACAAGCAATTACACGTGATTACACACTGGAAATTGAGCAAGAAGGCACACAAGCGCCATTGCTATCTATCTTCGGTGGCAAGTTAACAACTTACCGTAAACTGGCTGAGTCTGCGATGAATCTAATTTCACCGTACTTTGACAAGTTAGGTGATTCATGGACTGCTGATACTGCGCTACCAGGTGGTGATTTTAACTATCCTCGTACACAGCTAGTTGCCAATATCTGTTCACAGCATTTATGGCTAAACCCTGAAACCGCTAAGCGTTATGTTAATCAGTTTGGTACAGATTCTTGGAACTTATTTAAAGATTGTCAATCTGAAGCTGATTTTGGTATTCATTTTGGCCAAGGCGTTTATAGCCGCGAAATTGATTACTTTATTGAAACTGAATTTGCTAAGAAAGCGGAAGACGTATTATGGCGTCGTACTAAGCTTGGTTTGTACTTAAGTAAAGCGCAACAAGCTGCTGTTACTGACTACATTAATGCACAAGTAGTAAAGCTTAATCCGGTAAAGCTAGATAAAGTTGGTTAGTTGCGTAACTCACTACGCTGATTGAACAACTTACATTAAAGCGCCGCTAATCATTGATTAGTGGCGCTTTTTTATATCTGTCATTTAAGATAATGATGATGGGTATTCTTTGTATTACATACTGGAATAATTGGGTCCGCTACCGCCTTCCGGTGGTGTCCATACTATGTTTTGTGAGGGATCTTTAATATCACAAGCCTTACAGTGAATGCAATTTTCAGCATTAATCTGGAATTTTTCTTCTTCGTCGATGGTTACTATTTCGTAAACGGCCGCTGGGCAATAGCGTTGAGCGGGTTCTGCAAAGCGGGGCAGGTTAGAGCACATCGGAATACTGGGGTCGGTGAGTTTAAGGTGGCAAGGTTGGTCTGCATCATGTTGTATATTGGCTAAAAATATCGAGCCTAACCGATCAAACGTTAATTCGTTGTCTGGTTTAGGATAAATGATTTCTGTGGCAGATTTTACTTTTTGTAATTGGCTGTGATCTGGTTTTGAATCGTGCAGCGTAAAAGGCAAGCTTTTATGCAGTATGTTCTGTTCAAACCAGGTGACACCTAACATGGCATTACATCTGTGGGTGATAGGTGCAAAATTGCGGGATTGATATAGCTCTTGGTATACCCAAGACGTTTCGTATAATAAGGTGAAACTATCAAGATTCTCCTTATTTAACGCGATTGCTGAAAATACGGCTTCGGCACCAACCATACCTGTTTTCATTGCTGTGTGCGTGCCTTTTAATTTCGCCACATTCAGTGTGCCTGCATCACAACCAAGTAATAACCCGCCGGGGAACACCATTTTAGGCAGTGAGTTATACCCACCTTTGGTGATAGTTCTGGCTCCGTAAGCAAGGCGCTTTCCTCCTTTAAGGTAACGACTAAATGCGGGGTGTAATTTGAGTCGTTGAAATTCGTCGAAAGGACTGAGGTTAGGGTTTTGGTAATTTAAGTCGGTGATCAAACCAACATAAGCCTGATCTTTACCTAGGTGATATAAGAATGCCCCGCCAGTGGCGCCGTGTTCTGCTAATGGCCAGCCGATACTGTGCATCACGAACCCCGGGTGATGCAGGGCGGGATCGATTTGCCATAGTTCTTTAATACCCAGTCCGTAATGTTGTGGGTCGACGTTTTTATCTAGCTTGTATTTTTCGATCAATTGTTTACCTAGGTGACCACGTGAACCTTCTGTGATTAAGGTGTATTTGCTAATCAATGCCATACCCGGCATGAAGTTATCTTTTTCTTTCCCGTGTTTATCGCGACCCATATCGCCAGTGATAACGCCTTTAACACTGCCGTCCTGATTAAATGCTAAATCGTTGGCGGCAAAGCCAGTGAAGATCTCAACACCGAGATCTTGTGCTTGTTGTGCTAACCAAATACATAAATCGCCAAGGCTGATGATATAGTTATGTTTGTTGTCTAAGCTTGATGGGACTAACATACTGGGGACGCGACGGGCTGTGGTCGCATTTCTAAGTAGCCAAGTTTCATCTCGTTTTACGGCGTCGGTCACCGGGGTGTTTAAGTTTTGCCAGTCGGGAAACAGTTCGTCTAATGCGCGGGGTTCAAAGACTGTACCAGCAAGGGTATGTCCACCAATATCAGCGGCTTTTTCGAGTACACAAACGCTCAGTGCTGTGCCAGATTCTAGCGCCAGTTGACGCAAGCGACAGGCCGCTGATAATCCAGCTGGACCAGCTCCGACAATGATAACATCAAACTCCATTGATTCATGTTCCACGCTTGGCATCCTTATTCAATGACTTACATTAAGTATTGTGTATGTTTGAATAAGCGCCAATCATATTGAAATTAGCAACTAACTAATTGAATTTGACTGGTAAGTTCAATTATTTTAGTGAAAATTAATGTGCAATTGAAAATAGTGGTTACAATAACGTTAATGACTTTCAATCAATATACTCAGTTTAATTTGAGGTTTTATTATGTTTAAAAAATGCCCTTTAGCAATACTGTTAACGATGGCGTCTTTCAATACCTTTGCAGCAGAATGTGGCTCAGTGACAATAGCTGACATGAATTTGGGGAGTGCAACCTTAGTCGCCAATATCGATGCGTTCATTTTAGCAAATGGTTATGGCTGCGATGTTGAAATAGTGCCAGGTAACGCGACGATAACAGCGACGTCGATGATTGAAAAAAACACCCCCGATATCGCGCCCGAATTTTGGACTAATCAGATAAGAGCAACACTGGAAAGAGGTGGTGAAGAAGGCCGTATTGTTGTTGCGGGAGATCTACTTTCTGATGGTGCTATTTCTGGTTTTTGGGTGCCTGCGTATATGGTAAAAAAAGATCCGTCTTTAGCTACGTTAGCTGGAATTAAGGCCAATGCTAAATTATTTAAACACCCAGAAGATCCTAGTCGTTCTGCTTTTATGGCGTGTCCTGCGGGCTGGACTTGCCAGATATCAACCACCAACTTATTTAACGCGATGGACCTTTCTGACTACGGTTTTGACTTAGTTGATCCTGGTTCCGGTGCTGGATTAGCGGGTTCAATGGTAAAAGCGTACGAAAATAAAGAAGCATGGTTTGGCTATTATTGGTCGCCAACCGCGCTTATGGATAAATATGAGATGGTTCGTGTTGATTTCGGTACTGGCTTTAACCGTGATGAATTTGAAAACTGTACCATCATCGAAGACTGTGAAAACCCGAAAGTGACGGACTATCCTGCCGCACCTGTACAAAGTATTGTCACCGCTAGCTTTTCTAAAAGAGAACCTGCGGTTATGCTGTACCTTTCCAAACGTTCATTTACTAATAGCGAAATGAATCAACAGCTTGCTTGGGTAGAAGAAGAGCAAGCGGATGGTGACTACGCCGCAGAACACTTCTTATTGAATAATAAAGCAATGTGGAGTCAATGGGTAACAAGTGATGCAGTTAAAAAAATTAATGCAGCGTTAGCTGATCTATAGCCAATCAAATAGCGTGCTAAATACATAATTGAAGGAAGCTGAAATGCTTCCTTTTTCGTATTCAGTTAATGACATTTAGTTTTGGGTTATCCAAGGTTAGGTAAGGTGTTGCAAGCATAAATCTGGCGAAAAATTTAGAGGGGTAATATAGAAAGTTAAATCAATTTCTTACCGGTAATCGGCAAGATGTGACGAACGATTTTTTATATTGCTTTTAGTTTAACCTGTGCTGCAGTATTGACTCAATAATGGTCACCTTCCTTAAATTGAAATAGAGTCGTGAGAGAATGATGTTTAACCATCATTTGGCTGCTCGTTTGGCTCCCAAAATAACAGCTGAATACCTGTTTTTAACACTTTAAGGTAGAGGAACGCTCGTGAATAAGGATATTTTTAACGTAACTGATGCAAGTTTTGCACAGGACGTATTAGAATCGGATGTGCCAGTCGTTGTCGAATTTTGGGCTGAATGGTGTGAACCTTGTAAATTAACGGGCCTCAATCTTGTTGAAGCTGCCGGAGAGTACGCAGGTAAGATTAAAGTAGCAAAATTGGATATCGGTGATAACGTGAGTACGCAGAATAAATTTGATGTTCGAGGTGTTCCGACATTGATGCTTTTTAAGAAAGGCAAAGTTGAAGCAACAAGTGTTGGCGCAATGTCTAAAATGAAAATATTTTCATTTATCGATTCAGCTATCTAGGTGGAAGGATTTATTAATTGAATAACAAGTTATAAGCCATTGCAAAAACTTTATTTTCGGTGTTGAAATCAGTACCGGATTCTAGCTACTAACGATAGCTGAAGAACTAGGGTTGGGTTAACATGAAGCAAAATTGCGGCTAATATTAACTCGCAATTTTGCTTAATTGTCACCACTTAAATTTATTGTACATCGGCCTTCAGTGTAATAGGAAGACCTACACCGCGTTCACCATCACGAGCTTGGACGAATACTGCACTAGACCATGGCGGAACTTCAAATTGACCATGAGTAAAGTTAGCGTTACTGGCAATAGAGTTAGTTTGGTTGTGCGTGGTACTCAGTTCAAATCCTATAAGGTCGATAGCGTTATTACTGTTATCGAGGAAACTACCCATTGTTTGTTTCTGAGGCGTCGCATTAATTATAATAACAATAGCGTCAAGTTGACTGTCTAAATCCGTTGTTTGTGCTAAGCCATTATCAATGCTCATTACAATGACTCCTGGAGTTTGACCTTCTCCTACGTTACGGAAATCAACTCGGCTCATAACCTCATCTGCATTCGGCAGCGTCATCAGTGGTGATGCTTTACGAAGTCGAAGCAGCTCTTTGTAGAATTCAAACATCTGCTCTAGGTTTGTGGCACTTGGTTGTGCGTTTGCTGTTTGTATCTTTTCGATTAAATCATAGTTGGCGGCGTCTTTGTCTTTTGCTGGAAGGCCTTTATCCCAGTTGTTGTCATTAAGGGTAAAATCAACACGATTATACCAGTCTCCATAATCGTAGGAGTCACGCTGCATAGATTTAGAACGCAGCAGTTCACCACCCATATGGTTAAATGGCATAGCCTGACCAAGTAACACGGTAGAAATGCCGATCGCCTGCATGCGAACGCGATCGTCTAGCGAGACATCATGTGATATTTTGTACATATTAATATCCCAAAGCGTCTGGTTATCATGCTTAGAGACATAGTTTTGAGTTTCCCATGGTTGTTCTGCATAGCCAGCTGCTTGGCCATTATAGTCTAATGTTGAACCTTTCTGAGTGTTGCCTTTATAGTCAACAAACTCGAAATTTTTGAGGTTACCGGCCATACCTAAACGAATGAGATCAATTTGATGCAGCGTACGTGCTAATTCATTTGATACCCCATCATTATTAACATTGGCTGCAATGTCGACTAGCTCATTCGGCATCACATAGGCGCCCGTAGCAAAGCCTTGTGTTTTACGTATACTTTCCCCGGTATCAAAGGGGCTACCTCCACGTACGGCATCACGCAGTCGATCAGAGAAAGAACCAATACCCGTACCACCTAAGTGTTTTTGGGTAGCCTGAACAAAACGTTTGTCGTCTTGGACTTCACCAAAGTTCCAGCCTTCACCATAGAAGTATACGTCTGGATTAACTTGACGGGCGGCCTTAAGTGTTCCCTGCATTTGAGAAAGTGGGTGGTGGCCCATTAAATCCCAACGGAATGCATCAATCTTGTATGCTTTGACCCAGGTTTGAATTGAATCATCGATAAGTTTGGCAAACATTGCATTTTCTGGTGCTGTGTTATCGCAACATGTTGATGTTTCTATCGCGCCGGTATCAGGAACTAAGCGCTGGTAATAAATGGGAACAACTTTGTCTAATACCGACTTGTCATTCAGGCCTGATGCATTAGTGTGGTTATAAACAACATCCACAATCACATTCATACCTATATCTTCTTTGATTGATTTAACCATTTCGCGGAATTCTAGGATCCGCTTGGAACCCTCGGATTCTGTTGCATACGAACCTTCTGGTACAGTGTAGTGAAGCGGATCATAGCCCCAGTTGTAGCTATCGACGCTACGCACGTATTCATTGAGCTCTTGAACTTTTGCGTTGTCTTTGCTGTCGACGTCTGTAAGTTCTGCGAAGGCATCTGCAATAGAGCCACCATTTGTGCAATAGTTTGAAAAATTAGACTGTTTTATCGTAGGATTTAGCTCACAAAGCTTACTAAACGGTTGATCGATATTTGCGACTTTTTCAGGATCTTCGTTGATAGTAGCAATATCGAATACTGGCATTAAGTGTAAGTGGGTCATGCCTGCTTTACTTAGCTGCTTAAGGTGATCGACTGGTACGGATTCTTGCTCGGTAAAGGCAAGGTACTTGCCTTTATTTTGCGTACTTTCATCGCGAGCTGAGAAATCACGGACGTGTGATTCATAGATCACCATGTCAGAAAGATCGCTTTCTTTTTGGGAATGAGGCGCTTCTAAGCTATCCCAGCCGTTTGGTTTTAATTGGTCGGAATCTAAGTTAATTACCTGACTGTAGATGGAGTTAGTTGAAAGACTGACTGAATACGGGTCCGTAACTTCATAGCCGTAGCCTTTTTGTTCACGAGGTTGGAATATCTTCATAGCATAACGATAGAACTTCCCATCTACCGCATTACTTTCAAGATCGACGCTCCAGCTACCCGATGTTTTGTCTTCAACCATTGCAATACGTTGAGCTTCTGATTTATTACTATTGTAGATAACCAGCTCGATGCTGCTGGCGGTTGGGGCCCAAAGCCGGAAAGTTACGTCGTTATTATTATAGATTGGACCATATTGTAGCTCTGTGGCTTCTTGTGCGAATAATGCATCCAATGCGCCAGCGTACTGGATACCTGTGGTGGACCGAAATTTACCATTGTTGGTTGAAGCAATCGCGACCATACTGCCTTTCACTAATGAAGAAAGTGCTATATCTGCTGGCAGAGTGGGTAAAGCAAATGCAGGGTAGTCAGCAAGATGAGGGTATTTAGTTTTCTGCTCAACAGTTAGCTCGGTAGAATTCAATATAATTGAAGCACCAGAAACTACCTTCTTAGATTTTCCATCTTCAATGATCTCTTTAACTTTATATTTACCATCATGGTTGAACATAATTTGGACCATATCGGCATTTGCACCACCTTTCCATACTAGAGTTTTGTCGTCTAGCATGATTGCGCCTAAGGTATCGATTGAGAATTCAGATGATGGTCCGGCTAATTCAAAAGCTTGTACGCGAGTATCGTATTGAACAGTACTACCTGGAATAAAAGTGACTGAACGATTATCACCCATAGTTGCAATATCTATTTTAATATTTGAGTTAATAAGCTTATCTTTATTTCCATTACGGAAGATAACATTGAAGCAACCAGATTCCGTATTTGTGACAGGAAGATACCAGATAGGACCAAAGTCATCACTATTATCTGGGATCACAGATACATCGTCCCACCCTTTATTTTTAGCTGAATCAGTTAACCCTTCACAACCCCCATCTGGTTTTTTATCTGTTCCCCAGAGGTGAAGGTTCATGCTTTCGTAGGGGGTATAATCACCCATGGCATCGTAAATCTGTAATGCAACCATGCCTTCTTGAGGTGTATCAAACTCCCCTGGGTTGATGGTATCAGGCATGGTGACATCAGTACCAGCCTGCGGAAGCCCTTTAGCTGTGAGTAGTCCATCTTGACGGGACCCTTCAACTTTTTTAGTGCTATTGTCTGCAATAAAAAATTCTTTTCCTAAGTCAGCTTCACTAATCGCCACTGTAACTTGCGTTACTTGGTTTCCATCTTTTACTTCTAGCGTGCTGCATGAATTGAGTACATTTTTATTAAGCAGCCAAACAGGACCAAACTCATCAGCGCTAATTGTAGCTACGGGGTTAATATTCTTGCAGTTTAGCGTCCAGTGAGTGTATTGAGGCGCACTTGACTGCAAGGCTTCGATGGGATTAACGCTGACCATATAGCTGATAATAAACTGTTCTTTAGATGGCGAAGGTGCGTCATCCGGTAGGGCGACTGTAGGTCGAAGTTCAACTGGAACAGGTTGTGAAATACTCGGTTCTATTAATTCATCTGGGATAGTGGGAGTGACAGGTTTTGAAGGTGTAGATGAATTGTTATTACACCCTACGATAATAGCTGTAGAGCATAGCGGTATCATTATTTTCGCAAGTGCTGAATATTTAAATTGTGTAGTATTTTTTTTCACTGTCTCAATCCCTTGGTTATTTATAAATTTGGCTAAGAGTTCAGAAATAATTAATTGTTTCTGTGATGATAAATAAATGGATGACAATAACATCAACCTTTTTAATAAGGTTTGGGGTGGAGGCAAAGGGGGGAGATAATATTAAATTTGAAATAAATCACACTAATTAGGCTTAGCCTTGTGATTAAGGAACAAAAAGCATGTACGGAGGTTTAAGCAAGTCACTTTTTGTAGGCAAGTATGGCAATAAAATGTAATTTATTAATTATTCACTCTTTTGCAGGGCGCTAAGACAAAAACTCGAATTTGTGATTACCATTCAGTTCTCCATGATAAAACACTTAAATTTAAATTTTTACCGTTTAGTTAGAGGTCAAATTACTTATACCACTACAAATAAACGCGTGTTAAGAATCAAAATTAAGCTTGGTCTATAAGTTAATTCTAAATAGACAATGAGGCCCATACAAAATGAGGCGAAGATCCAATATGTAGAGGAAAGGATTTTTTTATAAAAAGAGTTAGATTTATACTGTTCAAACCTATAACAACACTAGTAAATAATGATGAAACGAAACTTAAGATTTGTATCAAACCCAATAATAAAAATTTTGTTAGGCGCTACTTTTCTACTTGGAACGCAAGGCAATGTTTACGCCGACACCATTCTTCATGCTTTTAATTGGAAATATAGTGATATCACTAGTCAGGCCCAAAATATTGCAAAAGCAGGTTATAAGAAAGTTTTAGTATCTCCACCATTAAAATCTTCTGGGAAAGAGTGGTGGGCACGTTATCAGCCTCAAGATATTCGTTTAATTGACTCACCTTTAGGCAATAAAGAAGATTTACAGACGTTGATTTCAGCACTTAAAAAGGAAGGTGTCGACGTATACGCAGATATAGTTTTAAATCACATGGCTAATGAGAGTTGGAAAAGAAGTGATCTAAACTATCCAGGTAGTGAGCTGTTAAATCAGTATAGTGAAAACAGTGAATATATAAATAGACAAAAGCTTTTTGGAGATCTTAACAAAGGGATATTTTCTAGTTTTGACTTTCATCCTGCAGGGTGTATATCTGATTATGGGGACCCAGGAAATGTACAATATTGGAGATTGTGTGGTAACGATAAAGATACAGGGTTACCAGATCTTGATCCAAGTGATTATGTCGTTAAGCAACAGCGTCAATATCTTCAATCTTTAAAAAGTATGGGAATAAAAGGCTTTAGGATTGATGCTGTTAAGCATATGAGTGATTATCAAATTAACCAAATATTTACGTCTGATATTACTTCGGGTATGCATGTTTTTGGTGAAGTTATTACAACAGGTGGTAAGGGGGATTCTCAGTATCATACATTTCTTGAACCATATTTGAATAACACCAATCATGGTGCATATGATTTTCCTTTATTTGCTTCTATAAGGTCTGCATTTTCTTATAATGGAAGTATGTCTTTACTTCATGACCCACAAGAATATGGTCAAGCATTGCCTAGTGATAGGGCTGTCACCTTTACTATTACTCATGATATTCCGACGAATGATGGTTTTCGTTATCAAATAATGACTCCTATTAATGAAAAATTAGCTTATGCCTATATTTTAGGTAAGGATGGTGGATCTCCTTTAATTTATAGTGACGACCTTCCAGATAGTGAAGATAAAGATAATCGTCGATGGGAGGATGTTTGGAATCGTGACTATATGGTTAAAATGATTTCCTTTCATAATGATATGAAAGGAAAACAGATGGAAACTTTATATAGTGATAAGTGCATGCTCATTTTTAAGCGCGAGAAAAGTGGATTAGTCGCTATAAATAAATGCTCTGAAGAGCGTTTTTATACTATTGATACATATAAGACGGAGCTTAATTGGTATGTGCCATATAAGGACAGGTTAAGTAGTCATAGCGAAACTATTAAATCTCGTTATCATAAATTATCTGTGCCAGGGCAGACGGCTAGAATGCTTGCGCTTTAATTTGAGAACTTCAGTGTTTTGTAAAAGGGTTCCAAAAGGGTGGCGTGAATTTTTATATGTGCTTTTGGGAGCATTAAGGTGCAGTACAGGACGTATTGGAATCGAACGAAGCTGCTATCTAGCTTAAAGCTGAGGGGTTAGATTAATACTAACCCCTCTTACTTATTTGAACTTAATATATTGAGCCAACATCTTAACTGGTTACGTTTTCAACCAGACCTTGTAGGCTATCTCCTTCAACACGATGAATATTTGTGGTGTAGTAATCCAGACTATATTCAATGTTTAACGAAAAATATAAGCTTTGTTTGAGATGAACTTTTATCGCCTTTTCTATTTCGCCACTTAACTTTTCCGTAAACGCTTTATCTCGATGAGGTTTAGTTAATAACGATACAGTAACGAGTATATGAGAGTATTTATACTGAGAACAAGGATAAGCTCTTGATTTGCATACGCCAGCACTCATGTCATTATCATTAATTATTTTTTCGACAGAATCAAAGATTTTATTCGTGTCTATATCTAAATTATCAGAATATTTAATTTCTACGTGAGGCATATTAATATAGTCCTTTTGAATGATTTTTATGCACTATTTTTGCACCAAACGGCTAATTCATTACCACTTGGTTCTGTAAAGTGAAAGCGACGACCACCAGGAAATGAAAATATAGCTTGTGTTATTTTTCCGCCCGCTAATTCAACATCTTCTTGTGTTTTTTTAAGGTTAGAACTAAGTAAAACTAGTAGAGCTGAACCGTTACTGATTGTTGATACTAAATCAGATTTGTAAAAACCGCCATCAATACCTTGATCTGTAAATGCAATATAATCTGGTCCAAAATCTTCAAATGACCAACCAAAAGCTTTTTGAAAGAATAGTTTTGTAGCAGGGATATCTTTAGCTGGAAATTCTACATAGTTTAATTTTTCATGCTGAGTCATCAATAACATTCTCCTTGGTGCCGTCGTTTGCTAGCTAACAGTTTGTTATACTGAATATCGAATAACGTTAATTTCATTTAAATTATCATAAACAGTACCAAATTTATTATTAATTACAAATAGATAATGAAAAATGGTTATCTTAAATCGACAATCGTTCGGAAAACGTTAAATTCTATTATATTGGTATATAAAACTAGATTGTCGCTTTAGGCTAGCTAAAAATGTCGTAGAATATGCAGAGGTGCAAGTAAATGTTTACAGGTAGCGCATTATTTATTTTATAAATACCTTTGACTTTTTTTAAATATTCTATAAAGTGCTGCCTCAGCAAGAAAGCCTTTTGTTTACATTCTCCATTTCGTTGTTTTATTCATAATACCTCGCTCTGCAGTTTTTAAGTTCCAGATTTTTGTACGCTATTCAAGCCTATTAAGGCAATTTAACATTAAGATTACAGGATATTATTATGTCTAAAGTTCAAGGTACAGTTAAGTGGTTTAACGAAGCTAAAGGTTTTGGTTTTATCGAGCAAGAGAATGGTCCTGATCTATTCGCTCACTTTAGCGCAATCGCTAGCGAAGGTTTCAAAACTTTAGCTGAAGGCCAAAAAGTTGAATTCACTATCGGCGAAGGTCAAAAAGGCCCTAACGCTGAAAACATCGTAGCTATCTAGTTTGCGATGTACTCAGTTCTAATATTGAACTGAACAAATATTAAAGAATGGCGAACCTTCATTGGTTCGCCATTTTTTTTGCCTATTACATTCTCTCGTGCTCTATATTGATAACGCCTACCTCTCTGTTCTAATTATACTTTGTGTTTTTACGCACTATCATCCGATTGTTATCGTATTGGTCACAGTTTGTCTGTAAATAATCTTCTTGTTATTTTTATTTAGTGAAAATACGAATAAAATCAAACCTATATTTTAGCTTGTTAGTAAATGACAGCAATGAACACTTTCTCACAGTCGTTGTAATATAAAATAGCGATAAATAGCGATAAATAGCTTAATAAGGACTAAATTTTGGACGAAGTACAAGACAAATGGATTTGCGGATTTTGGACACGGATAGGAGCTTTGCTCGTTGATTCCCTCATACTTGGAGTCATTGGTGTTGCTTTAGGCTTCTTTTTCGAAAGCACTTTTGTTCAAATAGGTGGTTGGGGTAAATTAATCGGTTTTAGTATCGCCATGATTTATTTTGGAATGATGAATAGCGCCATGTTTAATGGGCAAACTTTTGGTAAGAAAGCATTTAAAATAAAAGTTGTTGATGCTTCTAATCAAGTCATTAGTGTGCCTAAATCAATGCTTAGATATAGCATTCTTGCAGTGCCATTCTTTGTAAATGGAGCGCAAATCCATAACGATGATTTACTTACCTACTTAATATATCCTTTCTCCATTTTGTTATTTGGTGGTTTGTTCGCAATTATCTATCTTTATGTTTTTAACCGCGTAACTCGACAGTCTTTGCATGACTTAGTGGTTGGCACATATGTTGTTAATGTTGCTGCATCGCCAAAAAACATGGATAAGGTTTGGAAGCTTCACTTAATATTTGTATCCGGCGTTTTCATTATGACGGGACTTGCACCTGCATTTGTTTCTAACGTAGATCAATCAGAGCAATTTAAAAGTCTATTATATACTCAAGAAGCACTAAACAATATCCTACAGGTTAAATATGTCGGTATTACTGACAGTACGAAAAAAACGATGTCTACGAATGCTAAAACGCGTATTACAACGTATGTAAAGGCCAGTGTTTACCTCAATGACAATGTTGTAGATGACAGAGCATTAGCCGAAAAATTAGCGCAGGTAATTGCTAACACTTATCCTGATTCGACGGATAGAAACGTAATTCAAGTGACGCTGATATATGGTTACGACATTGGCATTTGGTCTCTATGGTATAGGCATAATCATTTATTTAATCCGATAGAGGTTTTGTTTTTAGAGGACGACTAAGCGCTAAAACGGTTTTTTAAATTGTTAAATAGCTAGTTTTTGTTAAATATGATGAGTTCTATTCATCACAACCCACTTACACTTCCTATACTAAGAATAATGCAGTCACAGATTATTAAGCATAGCCGGAATAGGCTTGTAATATAAGGATGTATTATGCTCAATCCAAGAGAAGTAAAGACCGTTGCCGATGCAAAACATATTATCGAACAACGTGGTTTAAGCCATGTCAAAGTGGGTTTGTTTGATGCCGACGGAATCATGCGCGGTAAATATATGAGCAAAGAGAAATTCTTCTCTTCTCTCGAACATGGTTTTTCTTTTTGTGATGTGATTTTAGGCTGGGACTCCAAAGATCAGCTTTACGATAATGTTGAATTTACGGGCTGGCATACTGGTTATCCTGATGCTCCTGTGCGTATTTTACCCGAGACTTGTCGTAACCTACCTGCCGAAGGCGATATGTTGCTATTCATTGCCGAGTTCAGCGAACATGCCGAAGCGGTTTGTCCCCGAGGCACGCTACGTCGAGTATTAGATCGTGCCGACCGTATGGGCTTCGATGTCACTGCTGCATTCGAATATGAATTCTTCATGTTTAAAGAGACACCTGAATCAGTACGAGAAAAAGGCTATAAAAATCTAACGCCACTTACCCCAGGCTGCTTTGGCTATTCCATGATCCGTAATTCGGTACATGCCGATTTACATCATCAAATCATGGCGCTAGGTGAAGAGATGGATTTCCCATTAGAGAGTCTGCATACCGAAACAGGTCCGGGGGTATTAGAGGCGGCTATTGCTTATGATGGCGCGCAAAATGCGGCAGATAAAGCGGCATTATTCAAAACCTTTATTAAGGTCTGGGCTCAACGTAATAATCTGATGGCTACCTTTATGGCGAAATGGTCAAGTGATTGGCCGGGACAAAGTGGTCACATCCATATTTCGTTAAAAGACAAAAATGGTAAGGCGGTGTTCCACGCCCCCAATAATGCGTACAACATGAGTGATACTCAACGTCAGTTCCTTGCTGGGCAGCAAAAATACATGCCTGAGTTCTTGTCGATGATCGCACCTACGGTAAACAGTTATAGCCGTATGGTCCCGGGGTTATGGGCGCCGCTTGATGCCACTTGGGGCGTCGAAAATCGTACCACAGCACTGCGGGTGATTCCGGGAACGGCAAAATCTCAGCGTATTGAGTATCGTCTAGGCTCTGCGGATGCCAACCCTTATCTTGCGCTCGCTGCCGCATTAGCGTCTGGTCTCATGGGCATAGAACAGAAACTAGAACCTTATGCACAAGTAAAAGGGAATGCGTACGAGCAAGACCATCCTGAAGCGCTATCGCTACCACGAACACTGTTTGATGCTGCGCGTAAGTTAAAACGTTCTGAAGCCGCCAAAGAGCTATTTGGTCAAGCGTTTGTACAGCATTATGCCGCTACCCGCGAGTGGGAAGAGCGTGAATTTAGAAAGCAGGTGACTGATTGGGAATTAGAACGTTATTTTGAGATCATCTAGGGAGCACATCGATAATGACGAGCAAAAGGCAGCTACAGCAAACCTATTCACCCATCGATAACTCTGTTTACGTTGAGCGTGCTCTCGCCAGTAGTGAAGAAGTTAATGATATTTTGCAAAAGGCGGTTGTGGCTCAAGCTAATTGGCACCATGTTGCCCTGCAAGAACGCGCTGCGATCTGCCATAAAATGGTCGATGCTTTCGTTGCTAATGAAGATGAAATTGCCAATCAATTATGCTGGATGATGGGGCGTCCGATTCAATATGCACGAGGTGAAGTCGCGGGTTTAGCAGAGCGCGCTCGTTACATGATTGACGCCGCAGATGACGCTTTAGCGACTATCCCACTGCCAGAAAAAACAGAACTCCGGCGTTATATTAAACGCGAAGCATTAGGGGCTGTCTTTGTTGTCGCACCGTGGAATTATCCTTACCTCACGTCGATTAATGTCATTATGCCTGCCATCATGGCAGGGAATAGTGTGGTATTAAAGCATTCCGCGCAGACGCCATTATGTGCTGAACAATTATTCAATGCCTTTCAAAAAGCCGGTTTACCGGATGGCGTATTCCAATATTTACATCTTAGTCATGCGGATACCGAAGCGGTGATCAAGGATAGTCGAATTGATTATGTGGCTTTCACTGGCTCGGTAGCTGGTGGAACCATGGTTGAAAGCGCCAGTTGCGGGCGTTTTATTGGTGTTGGTTTAGAGCTCGGAGGGAAAGATCCGGCTTATGTCCGTGCAGATGCCGATATCGAACATGCGGTCGCAACTTGTATCGATGGTGCTTTCTTCAATTCCGGACAGTCTTGCTGTGGTATCGAGCGCATCTATGTAGATAGCCGCGTGTTTGACGAATTTGTCCGCAAGTCTGTCGATCTAGTTAAAGGTTATCAGCTTGGGCGACCTGATGATGCTAACACCACATTAGGGCCTGTGGTAAAAGCGTCAGCGGCTGATTTTGTGCGTTCACAAGTACAAGATGCCATTTCTAAAGGAGCTGTTGCGCATATAAATACAGGTGACTTTCCGCTGGATGAAGTCGGTACGCCTTACCTAGCTCCGCAACTATTAACCAATGTGAATCACCAAATGCGGGTGATGACCGAAGAAAGCTTTGGTCCTGTCGTTGGCATTATGAAAGTAGACAGTGATGAAGAAGCGATATGGTTAATGAATGATTCTGAGTTCGGTCTCACCGCATCGGTATTTACTCAAGATATCGACACTGCTATCGCGATTGGCGAGCAACTCGAAACGGGCACTTTCTTTGTTAATCGTTGTGACTACCTCGATCCTGCATTGGCGTGGACGGGGGTGAAGAACTCGGGACGGGGCTGTACTTTATCAACATTAGGTTATGAGTCGTTAACGCGTCCGAAATCATTCCATATTAAAATTTTACAATAGTTTTCACACCCGTTTTCAAAACAGGGTTTGGCAAGGTTTCGCTGTAAGGAGAAGTCATGGAACTTAATCAATTTACTGCTAATTGGCATTATCCCACTGCTATTCGCGCAGGTATTGGTCGCATTAAAGAACTTCCGGCCACTTGCCAAGAATTGGGTATGAAGTCGCCGTTATTAATTACCGATCCGGGTCTCGCTGACTTACCTATGGTGCAAGCCGCGTTAGCCAATTGCCAACAAGCAGGCTTAAAGTGTGGTCTTTTTTCACAGATTAAGGGTAATCCAACAGGTGAGAACGTCACCGATGGGGTGAGTGCATACTGGCGTGGCGAGCATGATGGTGTCATCGCATTTGGTGGCGGATCTGCACTTGATGCTGCTAAAGCTGTGGCCTTGATGGTAGGCCAAGATCGTCCTCTCTGGGACTTTGAAGATGTGGAGGATAACTGGTTAAATATTTGCACTGAAGGGATGGCTCCTGTTGTCGCAGTACCAACCACATCAGGCACAGGTTCAGAAGTAGGGCGCGCCTCGGTTATCACGGATAGTGAACATCATATTAAACGCATTATTTTCCATCCGAATATGTTGCCCGCTATTGTGATTTTAGACCCTGAATTGAGCGCTGGCTTACCTGCTACGTTAACCGCCGCAACGGGTATGGACGCATTGTCCCATGCCTTAGAAGCGTATTGTACTAATGGCTATCATCCAATGGCTGAAGGCATTGCACTAGAGGCTATTCGTCTGATTAAAGACTATCTACCGCGTGCCGTCGAGGATGGCAACGACCTGGAAGCAAGAGCGCAAATGATGACGGCTTCAACAATGGGCTCAACTGCTTTCCAGCGTGGCCTTGGTGGCATGCATGCGCTCGCTCATCCTATCGGTGCGCTTTACGATAGTCATCATGGTTTATTGAACGCTATCTTAATGCCGTATGTTTTAAAGGCCAATCGCAGTGCCATTGAGGCTAAGTTAACGCGTTTAAGCCGTTACCTTGCATTGGAAGATACGGACTTTGATAGTTTTTTAGATTGGGTATTAACGCTGCGTAAACAACTTGATATTCCTCATTCTCTGGGGGAGATTGGTATTGATGCTGAACGTGTCACTGAAATCGGCATAATGGCTGAGCAAGACCCATCGGCAGGCGGCAATCCTATTAAATTTGATGCGCAGCAATACGCCGATATTACCTTGTCAGCGATACATGGCGACTTGTAAGTGACGGCAGCATTAACCGTACTATTAACCGAAGTGTGGAGGCAAGGTGATGAAACTCGGTATCTTACAATGTGACGATGTACGCAGTAGTTTGCAGCCTGATTTTGGTCATTATGCGTCTATGTTTGAAACGCTATTTCAGCAAACTGATGAAGTATTAGAACTTCGTTTTTATCTGGTGATAAATGGTCAGTTTCCACAACACATTGATGAATGCGATGTGTATGTTTGCAGTGGTAGTAAATGGGGGGTTAATGATGATGACCTTTGGATCCGGCAGCTGGAAGATTTTATTCGTGCGCTTTATGCTGGGAGTAAAGGCTTAGTCGGTATTTGTTTTGGTCATCAACTCATTGCTAAAGCATTGGGCGGGGAAGTTGAAAAAAGCCCACTAGGATGGGGAGTCGGTATTGCTCATGCTAATGTGTTAGCAGAGCCCAGTTGGATGCAGCCGAAGCAAGATAATATCGCGCTTATCGTTTGCCATCAAGACCAAGTCTGCAAGTTACCCCGTAATGCAACCGTATTGATGAGCAATGATTTCTGCCCTTATAGCATGTTCCAAGTGGACTCTCACTTTCTTGGTTTGCAAGGACATCCAGAGTTTACAGCGCTATATTCCGAAGCGCTGATGGATCAGCGTCGCGATATTATCCCTGCTGATACAATCGAGTTGGCGGTGAAGTCACTCAGCTATCAAGCCGATGATAAGCTGATCACCAAGTGGATTTTAGCATTTTTAAGGCAAACTATAGCTACTCGTTAGTGGCTATGTCCGTACCTACTGGTTATGCTCCTCTAGGTGCAAACATAATAATAGCCATGCCAACAAGCGCGATTGAAGCGCCAATCATATCCCACATGGTTGGTTTAATACCATCAACTCCCCAGAGCCAGAGTATGGCGACGAAAATGTATACACCACCATACGCGGCATACACACGACCTGCCGCTTCAGGGTGTAGAGATAGCAACCAAGCAAACAGTGCAAGACTTGCTGCCGCAGGGATTAGCAGTAATATACTCTTATCTTGTTTAAGCCAAAGATAAGGTAAATAACAGCCAATGATTTCAGCAATAGCTGTAATGAAGAAAAGTGCGATCGTTTTTAATTCAAACATGGTATCCGTTTATTTCTATTTAAAGCGAACTACCTCAGTGGGAGGCAACAATGGTGAGCTAAAATAAGCAGGAACGAGTAAAAGTCAAAAGCAATTAAGACTGTCAAACTTAAGCTTTACCTATTCTTATTTATATTATTTTTCTAGCGATTACATGACAAGCCTTACTATTATGACCAGTCATGGTTTGGTTACTAATAACGATAGATTTTTCTAATTCGAATCCATTTACTATGTTTTCAATTTCAGTCTGAGTTCCGTGCCACATCGGAATACCGACTCCTGAAGTAAAAATTAGGTTTTCATCAGAGCAAAATTCAGCCAAATAAATGACCCCATTTGGCTTTAAAACTCTTGATAGTTCAGAAACAACATTTGACCTAATTTGTTCATCTGGAATACAAGTAAAAACTGCACACGTAATAATGGCATCAAATGAAGCATCAGAAAAAGGAAGACGAGATTCCTTTGAGTGACTCAAATCAAGATAAGGAAATTCATTTTTCCCGCGACTAATCATTTCGAATGAGGAGTCAACACCAATGATATTTTCATAACCTAAGTTATAGAGTTCATTAGTGATCCTTCCATACCCACAACCAAAATCGAGAACTTGGCTAGAATAAGGAACAGTATTAATAAGTAGCTCACTGATTAATTGAAGATTAAACTCAATTTTAGCAGCGACATCATCCCAATTACTCAATGGTTTCTCCTTAAATCATATAGACATACCAACGTCCTACTAATCGGTGGAGCAAATGGGCGCTTCTTTTTGCTCCGTAAAAAATGTGACCGTGTGCAGAATCCGCATTTAGTGGCTTGTTAGGGCTTTCCCCTTATTGATAAGTATTAAAAGCTTTTATTAAATGAGTTGAAAGTAGGTATTTTTCATTCATTATATAATCTACAGCAGGCTTATTACCTTCCAATCGCATTTTGCTTTGTAGATTTTCTAATTTAACAAATTTCTCTACAACCTTATTGCTTACAAGCGGATATATTTGTGCAGGAAGCCTATCGTTTACTATTAACGAAGCTACCGAGTCATCAGGTAGGAGGTGAATTTCAACAACGCCATGTTCTGATGGTGTAACACATTTAAGCGATCCATTTCGAAGTTTCACTACTGCGTGGGCCGTTAGCTTTAAAACTATATTACCAAGCTGCGAGAAAGCCCAACCGAGTTGAATTTCACCTTCATTAGATTGTAGGTATTTCTGCACATTGTCATAGCACTTAAATTTTTCACTACCATTAACTACATCCAATTTCACTCGCTCAACAGATACAATATTGATCGATTTAAGAAAGTCATACGGTAACTCTTTTGGTATAAGGTAATCCACAGTATCCCCCTGAGCCGTAACGCCCTGTTAACAGGAAAAATAGTTGATTAAAATTAGCGACGAAGGAGCAAAACCAACTGTTTTTTTGTCCTTGTTTAACAGCTTGTTAGCTTAATATTTAATAATCTAGATCACCACGGTATCTTTCAATTATTTTATGACCACAGTTTGTACATATTAAATGCAAATCTCTTAGCTCCATAAACCCAGCAGTGCCTCCAGCACCCCAGCCAGCAACAAGTGCAGATATAAACTCTTTGACCTTTGCCTTTCTACCCATATTGGAATTATTCTGAGGCTTTACTATAACCCCAATATGATCGACCTCTTCATTACATTCTTTGCAAAAACGTTTTTCAGGTTCCATGTTATTCTGCTCCAGAATCAATTTTACGGATTTAAGCTAACGCCTAATTAACAGGCAAAAAATTGTTGGCTAAAATAAGTGAACGGAGTGAACAAAAAGCCAACTGTTTTTTGTCCTTGTTTAATTTCTTGTTATGTTTCGTTTACTCTAAACCCTAAACCCTAAACTATTCTTTTAGCCAATGGCTCGGAACACGATAATATAATGCAATATTAATAAACTCTGACTTATTAAACCAACCAGACTTGTAACTAACAAAGCCAAATACTACAAAAGATAAAGCATATATTAAGAGCATTAAGATTAAGAGAGTAGTGAATAAAGCAATTGCAAATAAATCACCATTTTCTTGCTGCTTTAATCCTTCTGATAAAGAAACACCCAAAAATTGAGCTGTAGGATCAGAAAGTAAATATGTTAGCCATAACGCAATAGCTATAGCGGCATAAGTAATACCTTGATACAGCACCGCGTATTTAGCTTTTAGGTGAAAGCTTTCTTTAATCGTTATAGATAACTCTGAAAAATACGACATAGTTCCCTAGAAACATAACAGCTTATTATACGGAATTATTTATAACGTGAATTCCGATTTAACTTAAATAGTATCAACTTTGTCATAATTAACATATAGATAAAATGCAATTAACCCCTCTAAATCAAAAAACGAGAGACAAAAACAAGAATTCTATTTATACAGACCCATATAAACAATCGAACAATCAATATACTCGTTATACTTCAGATGACTATGAATTTGATTATGGGAAAATAAAGCCTATTTTTCCGTATAAACAGACCCTTCTGGAATGACTGTATGAACAAACATGATCTAGATGTCATTGTTTCTGATGTTAAAAAATGTACCTTGTGCGAACCAGACCTTCCACTGGGAGCAAGACCTGTATTGCAAGTCGATGATAAAGCCAAAATACTGATAGCAGGGCAGGCGCCTGGTATTCGCGTGCATGAATCGGGTATCCCATTTACAGATCCAAGTGGTGATCGTTTACGTCAATGGATGGGCATTGATAAAGACACATTTTATGATGCGACTAAAATAGCTATTTTACCGATGGGCTTTTGTTATCCGGGAAAAGGTAAGTCAGGCGACCTGCCACCAAGACCCGAATGTGCTCGAACATGGAGAGCTGAAATACTAGCTGCAATGCCGAACATTGAGTTGATATTGGTTATCGGTATATATGCGCAGAAATGGCATATGGGTGACGTAAAGCAGAAAAACCTCACCGAAACAGTGAAAAACTGGCGAGACTATTGGCAAAAAAATTGGCCAGAACGATTACCGCTGCCGCATCCTAGCCCACGTAACAATATTTGGTTGAAGAAAAATCCTTGGTTCGAACTAGATGTACTCCCGCATTTACAAGCACGAGTGGCACAGTTGATTCGCGAATAATTAAAGTATTAGATAAATAGATTTTGCTCTAACTCTAATAGACGTTTCTTTAATGACAAGCCACCACCGTAACCGACTAGCTCACCTTGGCTACCAATAATGCGATGACAAGGAATGATTATTGCCAATCCATTAGCACCATTGGCATTGCCAACCGCTCTGACTGATTTTTCATTGCCAATGGATAATGCCAAATCTAAATATGTCGCCGTTTCACCGTACTTTATCCCTTCTAGTGCATGCCATATCGATTTTTGAAAATCTGTGCCGACCAATAGCAGCGGAATATCAAACACGCTGCGTTCACCAAGGAAATACTCCTCTAGCTGGGCTTTTGTTTGTTCTAAAACGTCGTCATTTTGTTCAACAAAGGTAGCATTAAGGCCTCGCTGAATACGGTTATCAACCGACTCTCTCATTTTCCGATAACGAAAATCACACAAACACAGTTTGCCTTCATACGAGCCAAGTACAAATTCGGCATAAGGGTGTTTAAAGTATTGAATGTTGATATTCGTCATCACATGTCCTTGTTTAGAGTCGGAAGATAAGTTTAAGCTGCAAAGAGCAAAGAGCAAAGAGCAAAGAGCAAAGACTTACCTCAGCATATCTCAATATCCTTATACTCACTATTTTTCTTTTAATTTCTCGCTGCAGTAGACTTTATTCAACACAACGTACCACGCCCTATATTAACTTTCTATACTAAGACAAACGGTAGGGCATGAAAGGAAACAATGATGAATAAAATTTACCCCCTAGCAATAATAGCGAGTCTAATTATGAGTCCTTACACATTGGCGGCAGAACTAAACCAGAACAAGCAAGCCGATATGATCTTTACTAACGCTAAAATTTACGGTCACGATAATGCCAATGCAATCGCAGTGCGTGATGGCAATATTATATTTGTCGGTAAAGCTGCCGATGTGAATGCCTACCGCGCTAAAAATACCGAAGTAATCGATCTTGAACAAGCGATTGTCATGCCTGGTTTTATTGATAACCACAATCATGTATTCGAGGCTGCATCAGAAGCGGGTGGTAACTGCGAACTGGATATGGATGCGTCCCTTGAGGAACAGATCCCTTATTTAAAAGCATGTAGTAAAAATGCCAAGTCTGATGGCTGGTTAATGGGTTATGGCTTTTCGTTAGATGCCGTACTCGCGGACGATAACCGCTACACGCCACTGGAAGTCATTGACCGTATATTTCCAACGCAACCCGTCGTGCTAATGGAGCAGACGTCACATTCAATGTGGGTTAACTCTGCTGCGTTAAAACTGGCTGGTATCACCAAAAACTCGCCTGAACCGCAAGGTGGTAAGATCCTAAAGGATGAAGAGAGTGGTGAACTTAATGGCATTCTGTTTGATAACGCTGGTGACATTATTATGGAGATGGCATGGAACAGCTTAGAAAACCAATTTAACCAAAGCTATGATGGGTTAATGAATGGGCTTGAAGAAGCCGCTGCACATGGCATTACCACTATTGGTGATGGTCGACTTTATTGGAAGCGTGGTTGGTATGACGTATGGCAGCAAGCAGAAAAAGACGGTGATTTAACCGCACGCGTATCACTGCGTCCGTGGATCTATCCGGCTGACTCAATGGCGCCACAATTGGCATTTTTAAAAACTATTCAATCAAGTGATAAGTCACGCTTGTTGCTGGTGGATCAAGTGAAAATGTACAGTGACGGTATTTTCATTAATGGTACGGCAAAAATACTGGCACCGTACGATGATACTTACATTCCAGACGAACCGTTCGGCATTAATTACATTGAACCAAAGCAGATGCAAGGTTGGTTAGCGGCGTTGGATAAGCTGGGTTATAGCGCCCATATTCATGCGATTGGCGATGGCGCGGTTCGCGAATCGTTAAATGCCATTGAATATGCCCGTAATCAAGGCTCCAAAAAACCGTATACCTTAACGCATGTCGAATTGGTTAATCCAAAAGATGTGCCTCGTTTTGAAAAGCTGGATGTAACTGCTGACTTCCAAGTTGGATCTGATTATGTCGCAGAACATGACCATCAGTGGGCAGAAGCCTTTTTAGGGAAAGCGCGTACACATTCGATGATGAACCTTAAACCTATCTTTGATACAGGGGCGAATGTTACCTTAAGCAGTGATTGGAATGTGCATGATATCAATCCATTAGTCGGTATCGCCAATAGCATTAAAATGGGTGAAACAGGTTTACCAAATGTCTATGCTGCCATTGATGCTTACACGATAAATGCCGCTGATAGCCTGGGTATCAGTGATATTACCGGCTCGATTACGGTGGGGAAGTCGGCTGACTTTGCTATTTTAGAACAAGATATTACTCGTTTGTCTCACGATGCCATTGCGAGAACTCAAATCCTGATGACAGTGTTACAAGGGAATATCGTTTTCGACACGGAAGAGTAGCCGCGTCTGCAAGCGTGTTTTAATAGCCTGTGTAATAAGGTATTCAGACTGATAGTTGATGTGTCTTTTTAAAGGCGGCGATCACCTGACTGCCTTGTTCAGATAAAGTTAAGCCATTACGCCAGCATAATTCAACTCTGCGGATAATACCTGCAGGTTCAAAGTCACAATTTAGTTTAACGAGTTGGCTGCTTTCGATGTCACTCTTTACATATTCTGCGGGTAAAAATGCAAAACCTTTATGGTGTTTTAGCATAGCGATAAGTGGCTGAATGTCAGAGAACATGGCGTAACGAGGACTAAACCCGTCGCTGTGTTCATTCACTTCGCCCAATATCAGCTCACGGTATTGGCTCAAGTCACTAGTTGTCACTATCGATAATGCGGCAAGTGGGTGAGCAGGGCTAGATGCCAACACGTCTTTGTAATGCCCTAATCGACAATATTCAAATTGCTGGTGGTGCAGGGTATCCGATTCATGGGTGATGATGATATCTACATTACCGTCACGTAAGTCTTGCGTTAGTTGCTCAATTTCATCGCGATACACTTCGACATTTAAATGGGGTAAATCCAGTGTTAGTGCCAACGGTTGTGTAAAGGTCTGTTCAGGAATATAGTTTTCAATACCAATGGTCAGCACCGTTGGTTCACCTTGCGCGATCATGTCAGCACTTTTCAGCAGCATATCCAGCTGACTTAAAGTATGTGTCAGGCTAGGTAGCAAGCGTTCACCCGCTGTACTTAACGTCGTTTTATTACCTGAACGGTCAAAAAAGGTCACGCCTAGATCGATTTCTAGATCGGAGATCCATTGACTCACTTGCGGTTGTTTCTTGCCAAGCTTACGGGCAGCAGCAGAAATAGAACCTGTTTCAATGGCTAATAAAAGTGCTTTTAGATGTAGTGAGTTCATAGGCCTAGCTGTTTGATATCGATATTAAAGAAGGGGATAACAGAGTCTAAACTATCCGTTCCAACCCCGTTGCGATCTGTACGGTACGGTACATATGCTCAAGTTCTGCTAAATTATCAATGAACTAACCCTTACGGTCAATAACTCGAAAAGCATAAGTATTCCCCTTTGTATATATTATGTATAACGTTAGAGTAATTGGAAAGCCATATTCGTGAATACAGTATTTTACTTTTGAGTTGATAATGATTATCATTCGTAATGAATTGGTCGTATTAGCCTTAACTATGTTTAAGCGCTTTTATATCTATATTTTTAATCTTTCATCACATTTAATTACGGGAGTTTCTTTAATATGATTAACCGAAAAATTCTTGCTGTAGTAGCATTAATGGCATGTAGTACCGCATTGCAAGCCGCTGAGCATACGGTGAAATTGCTAACTTCATCAGCTAATGGCATGATGGTCATGGAACCTGGCTATCTTAAAATCGCTTCAGGCGACAGCGTTAAATTTGTGCCTTCGGATGTGAGCCATAATGCGAGTTCTTATTCAATTCCAACTGGAGCTGCAAAATTTAATACGGTAATGGGTAAAACAGAAACCGTTAATTTTAAAAATGAAGGTGTCTATATTTACAATTGTACTCCTCATTTGGCTCTTGGGATGGTTGGGGTTATTCAGGTTGGTTCGGCTGTTAATATCGAACAAACTAATACTGCAGCAGCTCAGATATCGACAAAAATCATGATGAATAAAGAGCGCTTAGCTGGCTATATTGCACAGATTAAATAACCAAGGTATTTAATGAGGCGTTAACGGGGGAGAGGTAAAGTTACTTCGACCTCGCTGACATTATACCTTACAGAGGACATTAACATGAATGGAATCCCTACTAAATCAAGCGTGTATCAGTATGTGCATGATGCTTCTTTTGCTGATGGTTTTTCATCACTTACAGGTTATGAAAATCAGTCTGCACTAGATATGTATCTATCGCTTATACAGGAAACACCAGTTTGGATTAATATGTTAATGTCACTGCGTAACAAAGTTGTATCTAAGTTTGGTCTTAAAGATCTAGGGCACTTAGCCGAAATTGAGCCAAGTAAATTAAGCTCAGATTATAAAATTGGTGATAGGGTCGGAATATTTATTCTATCTGCTAATGAGCATAACGAGATTATCCTCGAAGATAGTGACAAGCACCTAAATGTCAAAATATCGTTTTACATTGAGCCGAACGGTAAAACTGCAACGGTATATCTAAATACTGTGGTTCACGTGAAAAATACGTTGGGTAAGGTGTACATGTTCTTTGTAGGGCCTGTGCATAAAATTATTGTTCCATCGATTCTAAAGAAACTACCACGACCATAACAATCAGTTCCATGCTTCGAATGTTTTTGTGATAAGGCATTGTATTCTAGACTGTTAATGCTTATTGTTGTTACAGGCTAGATTTACGGAGAGTGCTAATGAAATATCCCAAACCACTGCAACAAGGTAGCACTATCGCTATTACTGCGTTTTCATCAGGAATTGAAAAAAAACATGACGCCAGATTTAGAGTCGTGCTAGATAATCTTGAATCTAGAGGCTTTAATGTAGTTGTAGGTAAGTGTCTATACGGGCAACAAAAACACGTAAGCGCACCTGCACAGCAACGTGCGGATGAGCTTATGTCATTTCTTATGGATGACGAGATTGACGCTATCTATCCTCCTTGGGGCGGACACTTAGCGATTGAACTCCTGCCGCTTATAGACTTTGCCAAACTTCAAACCGTAAGGCCAAAGTGGATCTTAGGATTTTCCGACGTGAGTACGATAGCTGCCGTGTTCGCGAGTAAACTGAAGTGGGCAACCGCACACTGTTCAAATTTGATGGATTTAACCAGCGAAGCTAATGATCCATTAACAGCTAATACACTGACGCATTTAAGTACTTCTACAGGTGGTTTTTTTTCGCAAACCGAATCGAAATTATATGCGAGTCGCTGGCCAGATATTGTCACTGAGCCAACCTCTGGAATAATGCCTGATACACCAACTAACTGGAAGTGGTTGGTAAAACCTGAATCTGGTTCATCAATAGAGGGGAGGTTAATTGGAGGGTGTTGGGATACGCTATCTCATCTATTTGAAACTGAGTATTTAGATCTAAAAGGACTATCTCAGCGTTACTCTGAGGGCGTCATCTTATATCTAGAAAATGCTGAAATGCCACCTACTGAGCTAGCCAGAACAATTTTAAGCATGAAGTTCCGGGGCGTATTCTCATGTATCAGCGGGTTACTGCTCGGTCGAAGTGCAGCTGCTGAACCAAAAAGTGATCAGAGCCTTAGCTATTATGAGGTCTTGGAAAAATACCTGATGGATATAGGGGTTCCAGTCATGATAGATCTGGATATAGGTCATGTTCCACCAAACTTAACGTTAATCAATGGCGCAATCGTAAAGGTTGAACTAAATGAGATTGGGATCTTGCATCAATACTTAAAGTAATACTTCCTTTTTACCCATCACATTCAAGTTCATAAATAGATTTCAACCATTTGATAAAAGCGACTAGTTTTGGGGTGGGGTTGTTTGCATGAACAACAAAATATGACCGGCCTGTATTCAAGTACAGTTCGGGATAGAGATTAATTAACGTTCCAGCTGCAATCTGTTTTTTTACCATTTCTTCACGACCAAGCGCCACGCCATGATTTAATAACACAGCATCTATGGCTGATGTTGAAGTATTAAATGATATAGATGAGATCTCTTTATAATCGATATTAAATGTTTCAATCCATTGTTGCCAATTAGGAAAGTCCGAGCCTGCAATTGTGAGATCATGAATTAAGGTTGTATTTATTAACCCCGTAGGATGAGATAAATAGGGATGATTCTTAAAATATTCAGGAGTACAGACCGGAAATACCTTTTCGTTACTAAATAAAATGTCACTTTCATTTTTCCATCCTGATTTAGCATATCGCACAGCGATTTCAGACTGATTATTAAATATATCAATAATATCATCTGAAATATCCAGTTTTAGGTTTATATCTGGATACATTTCTCTAAATAAGTACATGTTAGGTATCAATACATGGCTTGCAAAAGAAGGAGGAACAGATACTGTTAACGTCCCTTTTTCTGTAATATTTTTAAGTGATTGTGCACTTTTAGAAAGCATTTCAAAAGCATCGCGAACATCTAAGATGATGTCAGAAAAATCTTGGTTAATCGTCAGTCTTTTTACTCCTGATACTTTTCTGCGAAATAATTTATAACCTAAATAGGCTTCATAGCTACGAACTAATTGCCCAATCGCTTCCGGGGTGACGCCAATTTCTTTTGCTGCACTTGCATAGCTGCCAAGCCTTGCTGTGGCTTCGACTGCTCTAAGTGAATTTAAATGAGTTACTGTTTTCATCCAAAGATTTCCTTCGTATATCGATGATAAAGTCTAGTTTGTTTATTACCGACTAGCAACGGATAATTAGTTTATGACTTTGGTTATGGCTGCGATGTCATTATCAACGAATGTTCTTTTTTGGAGAAAAATTATGTCTAAAACAATGAAAGCGATCGTGATGTCAGCATTTGGTACACCTGAAGTTTTATCTGTTGCTGCTATTGCTATGCCTAGCCCTAAAAACAATGAAGTATTAATCAAAGTTGAAGCGGCTGGTATTAATCGCCTAGATCACTATATTCGCGAAGGTGGTGTAAACCCAAATATAAATTTTCCTTTTATTTTGGGCTCTGATGCCGTTGGCCATGTTGCTGAACTCGGTAGTCAAGTGACTCAATTTACCCTTGGAGAACGCGTTATTCCGATGCCCGGTTACCCTGTAGATCCGAACGATCATGGTGCTGAAGTATTAGCGACATCAGAGTCGTACGCCATCCGTGGATTAATTGAACACGGTGCTTATGCGCAATACATGGTTGTTCCTGAAAATTGGCTATTAAAAGAAACCACGGGACTACCTGCTGAATTATTAGCAGCGTTACCTATGCCATTAGTTACTGGGGTTAGAGCAGTAAAAGAAGTCGGGGAAGTTAAAGCAGGTCAATATGTACTTGTTCATGCAGGCGCATCAAGCACTGGTTCAATGATGATCCAAATTGCTAAAACGCTGGGTGCAAAAGTTGCGACGACTACGCGCTCCGATGCTAAAGTTGAATTTCTAAAATCCATTGGTGCCGATTTAGTGATTAGCGGTAATCCTGATAATAGTGTTGAGTTAATTAATGAATGGACTAATAGCGCTGGTTTAGATGTTGTTATTGATCAATTAGGTGGAGATAGCCTTAGGCAATCAGTTGAATGGGTTAAACCTTTAGGTATTGTTGTTTTAATGGGTAATGTTCTTGGATTAGAATCAACGATCCCTGTAAGAAGTCTGTTTTTCCCACAAAAACAAATAAGAGGCACGCTGATGGGCAATGTAAGCGATCTAGAATGGGGGCTTGAGCAAGTCAAAAACGGTAATATAAAACCCCAAATAGACACCGTATTTACGCCAGAACAGGCAGCAGAAGCACACCAATACTTAGCCGATGGTAAAGCGCTAGGTTTAACGGTATTTAAATTTTGATGGCGAATTTTCCGCTTCCAGATGCGCCTAAACCAATCGGTTCTTACGAACCCTACATTATACGTAATGGGATAGGGGCTATTTCAGGCCAGTTTCCAATTAGGGACAATAAGTTAATTTATACAGGAAAAGTGGGAGCGGAGTTGTCGCTGACCGACGCAAAAATAGCAATTGAAATTGCGACATTAAATGTATTGTCGCAACTAAAAAATGCCACGGATGATTTTGCTACGCTTGATGGTATTTTAAGAATGGATGCTTATATCGCGAGCGTGGATGGTTTTTACCAGCAAGCCGAAATTATAAACACAGCCTCTAATTTACTTATACACGTATTAGGTGAGAAAGGAAAACATGCTAGAAGTGCGATAGCTGTATCGCAGTTGCCACTTAATTCAAGTGTTGAACTTGTTGTAACTTTCGCAGCCGGTTCAAAGTAACCTTAATCTTACCATCTCATCAAAGGTGGAGCTTAGTTTTTGCGATTCGCTCCACCTTTAGCCTGTAAATAGATCATTGTAGCGAAAGGGTATGTTCTATTTAGCCATACTTACTCATGTCTAATAGACCATATCGATGATCTTATTTAAAGAGTAAAATACCGATTATATTTCTTTGATTAAATTTTTTGTTAGCACTTCCTTTTTACTATTAAACCAAACTAGCGTACCTTCGTTTACTGTTGTAGTGATATTCTGTAATGTAGGTATTGTTTTAAAAGGCTTTGAAATAAAGCCAACTACGATTGCAGGGTTCCAGTGTCTATCTGTAAGTGGAAATTCAGCATAATCATGTGTAGTTGAATCTGATAAACGGGATTCATTCATGCTACCAATGAGCTTAGAAGCATAGCCCTTGGTCATATCTGGGGCTATTATTCGATTATTATTACTAATAATATAAGATGCTCTACTTTTCTTCATAGAGCCAATTGCACCACCAATAGTCACTCTACCATTTAGTTGCGTAGTCACGCCTATTTCATTGTTGTTTAGTGTGGCATTAACTAAGGATATATCATCTATTGACCCTATCAGACCACCAATATACTTGGTCTGATCTGTCGTTAAGATCTGAGAGTTATTGATACTAATATCCGTAAACTCACTTTTTGTTGTCGCGTACCCTACCAGTAAACCTAGGCCTCTACTGACATACTCGTGCGCCTGTATAGAGCTGTTATGGATATTCACGTTATAAAATGAGGAGCCATTTATAGCATTGCCCGCAATTAATCCAATGGCCGTGTTACCGCTATTAAAAGGTATAGTCACGTTGTTAAGGTTTAAGTTACTGATCCTAGCATTGATTACTCGTGAAAAAAGCCCAACATAGTTGTTGTCATAATTGATTTTAAGACCTGTAATGCTATGATTTTGTCCATCGAGGATCCCTTTGAAATTAACGGCTTTATCCTGGGTATACCCGTTGCAATCGATATCTTGAGTCAGTACGTAATTTTCTGTTGTTAGATGTGGAATACTGAGTAGTTGATCGCAACTCGTAATACTTTGTGTCGCCATCACTGAGCATGATACGCATGTCGAAATTGACAATGCGATATAAGATTTAATGTTCATAATTCTTCCTTGAGCCTTATTTATCCGATTGTAAACAACCTCCTATTGTAAACTATTTCAATTACTTATCTATAATTAAGACGTAGTCTAACAGTGTTTTTTAATTATAAATTGCAATTATTGTGAAGTTAGACTCTACGGACAAGGCAATAATTTAGTTTTAAATTCAGGCTGAACGTAATTAATTAAAATATAAATTTAATTTTGATGGTTCTATTTAAACGGGTCGTACAAATCGAGTTACTGTTTACGTTTCGACTTTATTTGATAGAGTTCTAATGTTTTTCTATATCTATTTGTAATACAAGATAAATTTGATATTGTTGATGCAGCGTGGGATCTGAACCGCTATTACCGCAATTCTTAATATTGGTCGTCACTCTTATGATGTGCTCGTTTTTATGTTTGCTTTCGTATTCTCTTTTGAGTCAAAAATTAAAAGTAGGTACTAAGCAATATGTATCAGGTAGTGCTCTGGGAAAAGTTTTTGGTACTATGTTTATTGGCGCTGGAGGTGTTTTAGCAATATCCACCCAGAGGTAAACAAGCGCTAACACAGACGCGACACTGTTGGCTGCGCTGTTTGATACAGGTATGAGAGGAAGAATAACGGGGTTTAAACTATCAGTTCAAACCCCGCTACGATCTGTGCGGTAAATAGCTATGCTTTGAATGGCAAGATCTTAGTGTTTCGTTTGCACGCCGTTACGTACCATTTCTTTGCCGTTTTCATAAACGTCTTCTGTCACATAGCGAGCTAAAAGTAGATTTTGGTTATCATCAAATACAGCAACAAAATGGCGGCCATCTTTGGTGTTTGTTGCCATGCCTATGCCAGCAACACCTTGTAGACCCAAACCACCGTTTTCAATGTTTAGTAGAAAACGTTCTAGTTCTTCTAAATTATCAATGACATCATGTTCGTTATTCATCTGTTAGTACTCTTTATTTCTACCTGCTCACAGGGAGCTAAGTCACTCGTTATAATATGCTGTGTACTTTACAGATTATAAACGATGATTTAAACCCTTGCTGTGTTTTAACTTTTGATGCTTAAAGTGTAATCAATGCATAGCGTTAGACCTAATGAATAAGATGATAAATTATTTAACATCTTTAGGGCTGTATATTTACTGATATGAATATAAAATATTTATAATTCATAGGGTTGTTTGAAAAGTAAGCTGTTCACATTAAAATAACATTACTAAAAAGTTAACATGTAATATACTACTTTATGATTATAAATGTAAATTCAAGGATAGAAAATGTTAAATAAAAAGGTTTTTATTGGAGTATCAGCGTTACTTCTTTCGGGTTGTACAACAGTGCTAACAGCAAATGAAACTGCGCCAGAAATAAACATCGCATCAAAGCCAACGGAGATATCAATTGCGGTATTGGACAAACGAGCCTATGTTGTAGACAGCGATAAAGAACCTGCATTTGAAGGTATTATTCGTAGTGGTTTTGGTATCCCTTATTCATATTACACTACGACTAAAGAGCCTATGTCTGTGTATTTAACTAACCGTTTATCGGCTGGTTTTGATAAAAATGGGATTAAAGCGAACGTTGTTAAAACAGATCCTACAATGTCTGTTGAAAATATAGTTGATTCACTTTCCAAAGATGATCTTAAGTCCGTTTTATTTGTATTACATGAATGGAAATATGACTTTCATACATTCACTGATAATTCGTGGTACGACATGGATGTAATTATTGTTGATAAATTTGGTAATAAAAAAATTGTCAAAAATTTTAAAGGTGAAAATGATATACCTGATGGAAGTTTGATCTCAAATGAAATGCAGCTAATCTACAAGCAGCGTTTTGAAAAGGTGTTTGCTGATCCAGAAGTTCGCCTCGCATTCAGTCAATAAGATTACTTAAGTTAATAATAGGTGTCGTTACGCGATATCTATTATTACTCGTTCCCCTCAATTTGCCATACCCCATAACACCACTATTCTTAATGCATAATTGTTTGATTTATTAAACACAAACAGGTTGATTCAATAAACATAAGTACGTCGTGGGGAAGTTATGAAGATATTGGTCGCGGTGAAGCGGGTTGTCGATCATAAAGTCAACGTCAGAGTGAAAGCGGATGAAACGGGTATTGAAACCGCAAATGTAAAAATGGCGATAAATCCATTCTGTGAAATCGCGATTGAACAAGCGGTACGTTTTAAAGAGCAGGGCTCGGCTGACGAAGTTGTCTTGGTGTGTATTGGACCCAAAGAGGCGGATGTGCAATTACGGGCTGGATTAGCCTTGGGTGCAGATCGCGCAATTCTGATTAGGACCGATGAAGAAGTACAATCCCTTGATGTGGCTAAAATACTACACAAAATTGTGCAAGAAGAGTTGCCTGATTTAGTACTATTGGGTAAACAAGCGATTGATACAGACAATAATCAAACAGGGCAAATGTTAGCTGCACTCACCAATATGCCACAAGGCACCTTTGCTTCTGATATCGCCTTTACCGTCCCGAATACAGTCAAAGTAACCCGCGAAGTTGATGGTGGTTTAGTCACATTAGCCTTGAGTTTACCTGCCGTAATTACTGTCGATTTACGTTTAAACATCCCCCGATATATCTCGTTACCTAATATCATGAAAGCGAAACGGAAAGTTATCACGATGACATCCCCTGACTCTTTGGGGGTTAGTTTATCCCCGCGGCTGACCACGCTTAAAGTTGAATCGCCCCCAGTACGTCAAGCTGGGGTTAAAGTGGCTGATGTCGCTGAACTGGTGGATAAATTGCAACAGCAAGCGAAGGTGATTTAAATGGCGATATTGATAGTAGCAGAACATGACAACCATACACTGCAAGCCGCGACGCTCAGTGTATTGACTGCTGCATCTGAGATAGCAACGCATATCAGTGATACGGAATTGCACTTGCTTATTATCGGCGATGAATGTCAGCCTGTTGTTGCTATGGCACAAGGCATAACAGGTTTGAGTAAAATATTGGTAGCCGATCATCAGATTCATCAATATCCCTTAGCTGAGAATATCGCGCCGTTAATTGTTTCGTTAGTGCAAGAGCAAGGTCACTGCAACGACGAACATCAAGAGTTTGATAAGACGCAATATAGTCACATCATTACGTCTGCTGGAACCACAGGTAAAGATTATCAGCCCAGAGTGGCTGCCTTGTTAGATGTTGCGCAGATCTCCGATATTATCAGTGTTGAATCCGCAGATACCTTTAACCGACCTATCTATGCGGGTAAAGCCATTGCGACGGTGCAATCGAGCGATGCCATCAAGGTTTTAACTGTGCGTAGTAGTGCGTTTACAGCTGCGTCATTTACTGCAGGGTCGTTAACTACAGAGCTGTTAGCAATAGAGAGTCAAGTACCTGTTGTTGCATTAGCAGCACAAGCAGATAGCGGAAAATCAGCGTTTATTAAAGCGGAATTAACGCAGTCATCTCGACCAGAATTAACCACGGCAAAGGTTGTTATTTCGGGTGGGCGAGGGATGAAAAATGCCGATAACTTTGAACTGCTTTACACACTCGCAGAGCAACTTAATGCGGCGGTAGGCGCTAGTCGTGCGGCGGTCGATGCTGGGTTTGTGGCGAATGATTTACAGATAGGGCAAACAGGTAAAATAGTTGCACCCGATCTGTATATTGCCGTGGGTATATCTGGTGCGATCCAACATGTAGCGGGTATCACAGGCAGCAAGGTAATCGTCGCCATCAATAACGATCCAGACGCCCCGATCTTTGATGTGGCAGACTATTGCTTAGTTGCTGACTTGTTCGAGGTATTGCCTGAGTTAACCGCTGTGTTGAAGGCGAAAAATTAGCTATCATTTTTATAAACGATAGCTAAGATTTTGATGAACAATAATGCTGGCTAAATATGAACAAGTGTTGTGGTCAATAGTAATAACCTTTGTTACTTATGTAATACGATCACTCGAATTTATAAGATTCAGGTACGACAACAATACCGCGTTCTGAAATGGTGAATCGCGCGGCGTCTTCTGCTTTGTTGACCCCTATTTTGGTTCTTGGTGGGATTTTTACATGTTTGTCGATAATGCAATTCTGCAGCTGGCTGTATTCGCCGACTTCAACATCATCAAACAAGATACTTGCTGAAACAGTCGCCCCGTCGTTGATTTGTACATTCGATGATAAAACCGAATTTTGTACTGAACCACCAGTGATAAGCACACCGTTAGAAATAAGGGAATTGATAAATATCCCTTCATTGCCAGTGTCCGATGATGTCGTTCTTGCTGGTGGTAATTGTGGTTCGTAGGTTCTAATACCCCAGTCGCGTTGGTACAAATTTATGGGTGAAACGGGTTGTAGCAAGTCCATATTGGCTTGATATAACGAATCGATGGTGCCCACATCACGCCAGTAAGCATCCTCGGTAACACGTCCTGTCGAACCGCCAAATTGGTGCGCGTAGACTTTTTCTCTATCAATCAATCCCGGGATAATATCGTTACCAAAATCATGGTTAGAATTGGGATTGTCTGCGTCTTTTTCTAAGGCATCAATTAACGCATCAGTAGTGAAAATATAGATGCCCATTGACGCCAAGCTCTTTTCAGGGTCATCGGGTAGTGACGCTGGATGCTCAGGCTTTTCTGAAAACTCGATAACTTTTCGATTTTCGTCGATCGCCATCACACCGAATTTTGTCGCTTCGGCAACGGGTACTTCCATACAAGCGATGCTTAAATCTGCGCCTATTTCCTTATGGCGTTGCAACATGGGTGCATAATCCATTCGGTAGATATGATCGCCAGATAGAACAACGACATACTTAGCTTCGCTACGTGATAACAACCATAAGTTTTGATAAATAGCATCTGCTGTGCCGCTATACCACTTGTCGCCTTTACGCATTTGCGGCGGGACGACCGTAATGTATTCACCCAGCTCTGGGTTGAAGATAGACCAACCATCACGTAAATGTTTCTGTAATGAATGGGACTTATATTGGGTCAATACCAGAATTCGTCTTAGACCAGAGTGAAGGCAATTGGTTAAAGTAAAGTCGATGATTCGATATTTACCACCGAAAGGCACAGCGGGTTTTGCTCTGTTATCGGTGAGCGGAGCAAGGCGAGCCCCCATTCCACCTGCGAGGACTACCGTTAATGTATCTTGCATTTAAATCATTCCCTAATTGTTTTTATTCAAGTCGTTACGGGTCTGTATATCTTATTTATATCAAAAAACGAGCCAAAAGTTAAACATTTGATTTGTAAAAGTATTTATACATTGGTATATTTCATTTCACTATCATACAGCAATGCTTCATATCTGCTGCACCAAATTAATGCGAATTTAATAAAATTAATATTAATATTAATAGTTTTAACCTATCGAAATGTTAGATTTAATCGTTTTTTGTTTATCTTAAAATGATTATATTCTTAATGTATTGATTTAAGCAGGAGTGAGCCAATGCAAAAAAGAGCATTAATTGTAGAAGGTGGAGGTATGCGCGGTATTTTTGCTAGTGGTGTATTAGACGCTTTTATGGATAAGGCCTTTTTTAACCCTATTCGATTTGCGAAAGGCGGTAACCTTATTGATGTTAAATGGTTATGGGAAGTATCGATCGAGCGTTATCCGATTGATCGGGAAAAGTTATTTACCAATATTCCGATGTATGCCGCAGTAACGAATATTGATACTGGTCATGCTGATTACCATCGCATTAAGCCAGACACATTATCTAATGTGCTTGAAGCAACCACGGCGTTACCGATTGCTTATCGTGAAACACCTTGCTTTTCAGGCGGCTGCTATACTGATGGAGGCGTTGCCGATTCGATCCCTGTACGCAAAGCATATCGGCTGGGTGCGCGTGATATTACCGTGGTGCTTTCACATCCGCTTAGTTATAAAAAACAAACAATTAAGTATCCATGGTTTGTTAAAACATTATTCTCTCAACACCCTAATATCGCAAAATCCATGATGGTAAGAGCGAACAATTATAACGAATCTCTCGAGTTTATAAAAAATCCACCGAATGACTTGAAAATTCGAGTCATTGCGCCACCTGAACAGTTTGCCGTTAAACGGTTAACAATGAATAAAAACACCCTAAATAAAGGTTACTTGATGGGTAAGCAAGCCGGGCAGGAACACATCGAAAATAGTGTTTAATGAAAGCGTTACAAGCAATAAAAATAATAAATAATAAATAACATATAGAAGGAATTAGTGATGAGTAAGAAATTAACGACTGCTGCAGGTTGCCCTGTTGCGCATAATCAGAACGTCCAAACCGCGGGTAAAAGAGGCCCTCAACTGCTACAAGATGTGTGGTTTCTGGAAAAACTCGCACACTTTGATCGAGAAGTGATCCCTGAACGTCGTATGCATGCCAAAGGCTCTGGTGCTTATGGTACGTTTACCGTTACGCATGATATTACTCGATTTACCAAAGCGAAGATTTTCTCGGCAATTGGTAAAAAAACAGAGATGTTTACCCGGTTTACTACGGTTGCAGGTGAGCGTGGAGCCGCCGATGCCGAGCGTGATATTCGTGGTTTTGCAATGAAGTTCTATACAGAAGAAGGTAACTGGGATCTTGTTGGTAACAATACGCCAGTATTCTTCTTGCGTGATCCGCTTAAATTTCCAGATCTGAATCATGCGGTAAAACGCGACCCTAGAACGAATATGCGCAGTGCAAAAAACAACTGGGATTTCTGGACATCATTGCCTGAAGCGTTGCATCAAATCACAATAGTAATGAGTGATCGTGGTATTCCGGCAACGTATCGACATATGCACGGATTTGGTAGTCACACCTATAGCTTTATAAACAGTGATAATGAACGTTTCTGGGTTAAATTCCATTTCAAATCACAGCAGGGTATTAAAAACTTATCGGATGCAGAATCAGAAATATTGATCGGTAAAGACCGAGAAAGTCATCACCGTGATTTGTTAGAAAGCATTGATAATCGCGACTTCCCTAAGTGGACGCTGCAAGTGCAAATCATGCCAGAAGACGACGCATCTAAAGTGCCTTATAACCCGTTTGATCTGACTAAAATCTGGCCACATAGTGACTATCCACTGATTGAAGTGGGTGAGTTCGAGCTAAACCGTAATCCTGAAAACTTTTTTGCTGAAGTAGAGCAATCCGCTTTTAATCCAGCAAGCGTAGTACCGGGTATCAGTTTTTCACCAGATAAAATGTTGCAAGGCCGTCTGTTCTCGTATGGTGATGCACAACGTTATCGTTTAGGGGTTAATCACCATAGTATTCCGGTTAATGCGCCGCGCTGCCCTGTGCACAGTTATCACCGAGATGGTGCTATGCGTGTTGATGGTAACTATGGCGGTACGCTGGGTTATGAGCCAAACGATCAAGGGGAATGGGCCGAACAACCTGACTTCTCTGAGCCACCGTTAAGCTTAGATGGTGCCGCAGCGCACTGGGATCATCGCGAAGATGATGATTACTTCAGTCAACCTGGTGATTTGTTCCGACTTATGACGCCAGAGAAACAAGCTATTTTGTTTGATAATACGGCGCGTAACTTAGGGGGGGTACCAGAAGAGATTCAAATCAGACATTTAAGACATTGTTTTAAAGCCGACCCTGATTATGGCCATGGCATTGCTAAATTACTCGGCATTGATGTGAGTAAATATCAAAACTAGGCCCAGCATTAATTGATAGGGAATCGTATGTAGTATATAGGGTACATTAGTTTGTACCCTATTCGTGTTGTAATTCGGGCAAATCAGCAAACAAGCTTAATGCTTCAGGATTGGCGAGGGCATCTTTATTCGTCACTGCAATACCGTGTATGACATTACGCACGGCCAGTTCGACAATCTTACCACTGATGGTTTTGGGAATATCTGCTACCGCGATAATTTTAGCTGGGACATGTCTTGGAGTGGTATTGGTTCGAATGATATTTTTTATTTGCATGGTTAATCGCGTATCTAACTCGATATTTTCTGATAACCGCACAAACAAGATCACGCGCACGTCATCATGCCATTGTTGACCAATTGCAATTGACTCTTGTATCGCCGCTAGCTTTTCTACTTGTCGATATATTTCGGCGGTGCCAATACGCACACCTCCAGGATTTAATACCGCATCGGATCGCCCATGGATGATCACACCGACTTGGTTAATATGTATATCTTGCGGTATGTCATTTTCGGTATGCAAAGTACCGATGTGATGTTTCACCAATTCGCCATAATCACCCTGTGCCCAGATGTTATCAAAGCGGGTAAAGTAAGCGTTATGATATTTAAGATCATAAGGGTCTTGCCAAAAACCCGTAGGCATTGAAGGGAAGGGCTGGCGACAAACCAGTTCCCCTTTGCCTTCAATACTGTGTTTTGACCCTTCATTATGCATAAAGGTCACGTCCATGCCTAACCCTAAGCACTGCAGTTCACCGCGATACACAGGCAAGGTTGGCATGCCCAGTGTGAAGCAAGAAATAATATCGGTGCCACCACTGATACTTGAAACACAAATATCCTGTTTAATATATTGATAAATATAATCAAAACTTTCGTGTGACAAGGGGGAACCAGTTGATAACAAGGTTTTTAAATGACTGAGGTTATAGTCTTGCGCTGGCCGTAATAAGGCTTTATCACAGGCTGAATAATACTTGGCGCTGGCACCAAAAATAGATACTTTTTCTGTGTCAGCCAGTTCAAAAAGTATTTGCTGATGTGGGTAAAATGGTGAGCCGTCAAATAACACCAAGGTTGCGCCCTGAGATAAACTGCTCACCAACCAATTCCACATCATCCAGCCACATGTTGTGTAATAAAAAATGCGGTCATCTACCTTAACATCGGTATGTAAGGCGAGTTCTTTTACATGCTGCAGCAATGTGCCGCCGACACTGTGTACAATACATTTTGGCATGCCTGTCGTGCCTGAAGAATATAAAATATACAGCGGGTCTGAAAAACTAACCGGTTCGAATGTTAAAGAACGTGGAATTACGGCACTAAAATACCGCCAGTCACATTGTGCGGACTTATCACGGATAGGTGCATCAAGTTTGTTTGAATACGCGTTTTGTGTTGGTGCCGGTGTTGTTTTTAAATAAGATACGATGACGAGTTCATTTAACTCGGGCAAGGCGTTGGCAATGGCTGACACTTTATCCATGATATTAATTTGCTTTCCGGCATAACAATAACCGTTACACGCGAATAATAATTTGGGCTGGATCTGATTAAATCGGTCCATTACGCCTTGGAAACCAAAATCAGGCGAGCAAGATGACCAGATCGCGCCAATACTGGTTGTGGCTAACATTGCAATAATCGCTTCGCTGCTGTTGGGTAATAAACCAGCAACACGATCGCCTTTTACAATCCCTAATTCACGCATAGCGGCGGCGATACGAGTGACTTCATTTCGTAGTTGTTTATAGCTAAGTTGGGTGCGTCGACCATCTTCACCGTGGCTGATTATGGCTAACTTGTCTTCGTTATATTTTTCGTTTTTACAGGCTGAAATATTATTTGGGAATAGCAGGTTCTCTGCAAAGTTTAATGTTGAATCTGGAAACCATTGGCAGCGGTAAAAGCAGTCATCGTAAACAAAGATACGATCAAGGTTAAAGTTACCTTTGAATTTAAAAAAAGTAACTAATGAGCCCCAAAATATAGCCGTATTATTAATGCTCCACTGATGTAATTGCTGATAGTGTGCAAAAGTAAGGCTGTATTCATCACGCAAAAATTGCAAATAATGGTTAATGTTACTACCATCAATGCGCGCTTGGCTCGGTGTCCAGATTGGTACTGCGGACTCTACTGTCATTACAACCTCATATTAATGATTGAAATCGCGCTTGCGCGGTTGGGTAGGCTAAGGCGACTTTAGAGCCATTGGGACGATTTAAACGTTGGCAAATAAAGTTACCCGCAGTAATTAATTCATTGAGATCTACACCCGATTCAATCCCTAAGCCATTGAGCATATAAACCACATCTTCGGTGGCGACATTACCTGACGCGCCTCGCGCATAAGGGCAACCACCTAAACCTGCCACTGCACTGTCGATAACACGAATGCCTAACTGTAATGCGGCATAAATATTGGCTAACGCTTGGCCGTAAGTATCATGGAAATGTACAGCTAATTTACTGATGGGGACGTGCTGTTCGACGGCGTTGATCATCGTTTTTACCGCTTCGGGTGTGCCAACACCAACAGTATCCCCAAGGCTAATTTGATAACAACCCATGTCGTGTAACTGTTGAGCGATTTTTGCGACTTTGTTAACGCTTATGTAGCCTTCATAGGGGCAGCCAAGTGTGCAAGATATGTAACCACGTACGGGTAAGCCTGTCGCTAGCGCTTGTTTTACGACTGGCTCAAATTGACGCAGCGATTCGTTAATAGAGCAGTTAATATTCTTGCGGCTAAAGCTTTCAGACGCAGAACCAAATATTGCCACTTCATCGACATTCGCAGCGATAGCAGCATTTAAACCAATCAAATTGGGCGTTAACGCAGAATAAGTAACACCCTTAGTGCGCTTTATACGTTTAAATAGCTCGCCACTATTTGCCATCTGAGGCACCCATTTTGGAGAGACGAAGCTACCTGATTCGATCATGGTCAAACCGGTATGGCTAAGAATATTCACCAGCGATATCTTATCATTTAGGCTTATTTCTATTTCATTTTGTAGCCCGTCCCGCGGACCTACTTCGACAATTTTAACTGCTTCGGGCAGTAGATACGCTTGGTTAGAGCGCTGATTCAGGTTATCAGTGAGTCGCGACGTCATTACGCGTGTTCCTTGTTATCAAGTGTCAGGGATGGAGTTAATTGTATTAATTGAGCACCATCTTTGACCATGTCGCCATCTTGATAAAACACGGTTGTTACTGTGCCAGCTACGGGTGCATTGATATTGCACTCCATCTTCATCGCTTCCATCACGACTAAAGGTTCACCCGCCTCGACGATTTGGTCGGGTTGGCAAAGTACACTGACAATAACGCCATTCATTGGTGCGGTTATCTTTGTTTCGAGTTCATCTTCAATACTAGATCGTAAGGCCTTGTTTTGCACTGTGGATTGGATTAGAGATTGGCGTAATAGCACAGTGTTACTACCCGCATAAAAAACAGTGATGTGTAATGGCGATATAACAATCGTTGCTTTAATTTGATGACCATTGATACACGCGGTGAGTTCATTGCGATTAAGCTGACCACTCACAAGGCTATCTGAGCACACTTGATTTTTTTTCTGGTTTTCGTTTTGAGTGTGTTGATCACGGCTATTCACTGTGACTTGAAAACCCTGCGTTAATGTTGTCAGTGTGAGTGTGTAATGATGGTTGTCGTTATTGGTCGTTGTCAGTGCAAACTTTTTGATTGCGGGTTGATTTAAACGCCAGTTCGTTGTTTGAGACCAAGGGGAGTGTATATCATTGTTTATATTATGTATTACGGTATTACTGGTTATAGCATCCGCGGTAACGTGTTGTGATTCTGGATTTAACTGTAACGCGAGTCCCGCCAAGATTAAGACATAATTAAGATTAATTGTTTTAGGTTTTAAGACCTTAGCATGGGTGACAATAAAGTCAGTATTGAGGTTTGCTGCTTGCAGTGCCGGTACTTGTATTAACTGAGTTAAAAAACCGATGTTGGTTTTAATGCCTGCAATTTTATAATCAGCCAATGCGGCTTGTAGTCGCTGCAGGGCAAGGTCACGGTTATGATCCCAGACAATTAATTTGGCGATCATGGGGTCATAATACGGGCTGATCTCATCGCCTTGGACAACACCAGTATCAATACGCACGTGCTTGGATGCTACTGGTTGACTCAAAAATTCAATCTTCCCACTGGCGGGCATAAAATCCTTATCAGGATCTTCCGCGTAAATACGTACTTCAATCGCATGGCCATTAATGTGTACTTGGTTTTGGTGTAAGGGCAATGGTGCACCGTTGGCAATATGCAACTGCCATTCGACTAAATCTAGTCCTGTTATCATTTCGGTAATGGGATGTTCAACTTGTAAACGGGTATTCATCTCCATGAAATAGAACCGATCTTGTTCATCATATAAGAATTCCACCGTACCCGCCCCATGATAATTAATGGCTTTTGCGGCCGCAACTGCAGCTTCCCCCATGGCAATTTGAGTGGCGAGTGGTAATGCGGGGGCAGGGGCTTCTTCTAATATTTTTTGATGACGGCGTTGAATCGAGCAATCACGTTGAGAGAGATAAATGCAGTTGCCATGATGATCACTGAAAATCTGGATTTCGACATGGCGAGTCTTAGTTAAATAGCGCTCTATTAGCATGTCGTCATTGCCAAAACTGGCCATTGATTCTCGTTTAGTTGCGGCGAGAGCATGCGTAAACTCACTGGCGTGGTGGATGATACGCATGCCTTTACCACCCCCACCATAGACAGCTTTGAGTAGTTGTGGATAGCCAATTTTTTGTGCGTTATTTCGTAATGTTAGTTCATCTTGGCAATGCCCATGATACCCCGGGATCAGAGGTACGTGGGCGCTTGCCATAATGGTTTTAGCCGCGCTTTTACTGCCCATTGTGGTTATCGCATCCACACTTGGCCCAATGAAGATTAACCCTTGTAGCGAACATGCTTGGGCAAAGTCTGCGTTTTCGGATAAGAAACCATAACCAGGGTGAATGGCTTGAACATCGGACTCTGCTGCAATTTCTAAAATACGCGCGCGATTAAGGTAAGATTCTGTCGCTGGTGCAGGCCCTAAATAAAATGCTTCATCAGCCATGCTAACGTGGCGTGCATTGGTGTCCGCAGCGGAATAAATGGCGACACACTGAATACCAAGTCGCTGCGCTGTTTTTATGATTCGGCAGGCTATTTCACCGCGATTAGCGATGAGGATCTTGGTAAATGGCTTTGGCTTATTCGCGAACGAATGATGCGACATAGACGTTATTCCTTGCTCCAGTCGGGCTTACGCTTATTCATAAATGCATCGAGTCCTTCCTGAGCTTCGTTTGATACCCGAATTGCGGCAATACGCTGGCTTGTATCGGCAATTAATGTGTCGTTGATAACATGGTTGGTAATGTCATTAATGAGTGCTTTAGCTGCTTGCATTGCTGCGGGACTATTGCTGAGTAAAGCGTTGATAAAGGGCGTGGACAGTGTGTCTAAATCATCATCCACTTGATGGATTAGACCATACTCTAGTCCTTGTTCTGCGCTAAATACTTCACCTGTTAAACAATATCGTCGTGCTTGCCGAGGTCCAATCGCGGTAACAACATAGGGGCTGATTACCGCTGGGATAAGACCAATTTTAACTTCACTGAAGCAAAATTTGGCGGTGGTTGTCGCGAGGGCTATGTCACAACAGGCGACAAGTCCGATTGCGCCACCAAAGCAAGCGCCTTGTACTAGCGCTATGGTTGGTTTAGGGAATTGATTCAGCTTGTCCATTAACTTGGCTAATTGTACCGCATCGGATAGATTGTCTTGATAGCCGAGTTTGGCAATATCTTTCATCCACTTTATATCTGCCCCAGCAGAAAAGTGTTCGCCTTGGGCGCGTAATATCAATATTTTCACAGCTGGATCATGTTTTAACACCGCGAGGGTGGTAAGCAGGTGATTGATTGTGTCGGCACTAAATGCGTTGCGTACCTTGGTACGAGTGAGGGTGATAGTTGCAACACCCTGATTATCAATCGCCGTATGTAAGTGCTCTGCATTGATGATATTGAGTTGGTCTGAATTCTTTGTCATTCAATGATCCTAACTGTGATATTTGATTTGTGATTATGCATATTGAAGTAGTTTGGGCATATAAATTGAGATAGACAAAACTACATTCTAAAAATGCCAAACTGGGTATCTTTAATCGGTGCATTTAGTGCGGCGGATATCGCTAATCCGAGTACTTGCCTTGTTTGTAAAGGGTCTATAATGCCGTCATCCCACAGTCGTGCGCTGGCATAATAAGGGTCACCCTGGGTTTCATATTGTTCAATAATAGGGGCTTTAAATTTAGCTTCCTCGTCATCTGTCATGCTTTTATTATTACGTGCTAACCCGTCTTTTTTGATTTGACTGAGTACGCTTGCAGCTTGCTCACCGCCCATCACTGAAATTCTGGCATTCGGCCATATCCATAACAAGGTGGGGTCGTAAGCACGGCCACACATGCCATAATTACCGGCACCATAACTGCCGCCAATAATGACGGTAAATTTCGGCACTTGTGCGCAAGCTACAGCGGCAACCATTTTTGCGCCGTGCTTTGCTATGCCTTCTGCTTCGTACTTTTTTCCGACCATAAACCCAGTGATATTTTGCAGGAACACTAATGGGATCTTACGTTTGCAGCAAAGTTGAATAAAATGCGCGCCTTTTTGGGCAGATTCAGAAAATAAGATACCGTTGTTGGCGATGATGCCGACAGGGTAGCCCTGAATACGGGAAAAACCACACACCAGAGTTGTGCCATAGCATGCTTTAAACTCATCGAGTTCGGAGTTATCAACAATACGGGCAATGACCTCTTTAACATCGAATTGTTTTTTTAAATCGGTGCCAACAATACCGTACAGTTCGTGGCTATCGTATAGCGGTGGGGCACTGGGGTAAATGGTTAAATTAGGGCGCTTTACATGGTTGATATTGGCGATAGCTTGGCGTACCAGCTGTAATGCGTGGGCATCGTCTTGGGCATAATGGTCGGCAACCCCCGATATTTTACAATGCACATCGGCACCCCCTAATTCTTCAGCTGTGACTTCTTCGCCCGTTGCCGCTTTGACTAATGGAGGGCCAGCAAGGAAAATTGTACCTTGCTGTTTTACAATGATAGATTCATCTGCCATTGCGGGAACGTAAGCGCCACCTGCGGTACATAACCCCATGACCGATGCGATTTGTGGAATGCCTTTGGCGGACATATTCGCTTGGTTAAAGAAGATACGGCCAAAGTGGTCGCGGTCGGGGAAAACTTCATCTTGCTGGGGTAAAAATGCACCACCAGAGTCGACTAAATAGATGCAAGGTAGGCAGCAACGTTCTGCTATTTCTTGGGCGCGCAGGTGCTTTTTAACGGTTAATGGATAATAAGTGCCGCCTTTGACGGTGGCATCGTTGGCAATGATCATACATTCGATACCATTAACGCGCCCAATACCAGCCACCACCCCCGCAGCGGGAACCGCTTCGTGATAATACTGCCAAGCGGCAAATTGACCCAGCTCTAATAAGGGCGAACCGGGATCTAATAAAGCATCAATACGCTCTCGGGCAAGCATTTTACCTCGGGCTAAATGGCGCTGTTGTGCTATCTCACCACCGCCTTTTTTGACTTGTTCTAGGTTAATTTCTAGTTGTTTTACAAGATCGAGCATGGCTTGTTGTTTCGCCACAAAAATAGGGTGTTTGATATTGAGTGTTGTGCCTATTTTAGCCATGTATTCTAGACTCCTGACTCATTAAACAGTTCTCGGCCAATCAATATACGACGCATTTCTGATGTACCAGCGCCAATTTCATAGAGCTTTGCATCACGGAGTAAACGGCCTGCGGGGTATTCGTTGCTGTAACCATTTCCGCCTAACAATTGAATCGTATCGAGTGCCATTTTTGTGGCCAGTTCGGCGCAATATAAGATCACGCCAGCGCAGTCTTTACGGCTGGCTTCGCCGTTGTCACAAGCGCGGGCAACGGTATAGGTATAACATTTAGCTGCGTTCATTTGGCTATACATATCGGCTATTTTGGCTTGCACAAGTTGGAATTCACCAATGGCTTTACCGAACTGTTTACGCTGGTGGATATAAGGGACGACTAGATCCATGCAAGCATCCATGATCCCGAGTGGTCCGCCAGTTAGCACAAGGCGTTCGTAATCAAGGCCACTCATTAATACGTGTACGCCTTGATTGAGTTCGCCCAGGATATTGTCTTTGGGTACACGGCAATGTTGAAACACAAGTTCACAGGTATTGGAACCACGCATGCCTAATTTGTCCAGCTTTTGCGCTTGGCTAAACCCATCAAAACTGCGCTCAACAATAAAAGCAGTAATACCATGGCTGTTTAATTCGGGTGCTGTTTTTGCGTAAACGATATAAGTACTGGCTTCGGGTCCGTTGGTGATCCACATTTTGTTGCCGTTTAGTATGTAGTTGTCACCTTCCAATACCGCACTTAATTTCATTGAAACAACATCAGAACCCGCATTGGGTTCGGTCATGGCTAATGCGCCTACGTGTTCTCCGCTAATGAGTTTGGGCAGGTACTTCTGTTTTTGCTGGACATTGCCATGCCGAAATATCTGATTAACACAAAGATTAGAATGTGCGCCATAGCTTAATCCTACTGATGCAGATGCACGGCTAATTTCCTGCATCGCGATGACATGAGCAAGGTAGCTCATATCTACACCACCATATTCTTCGCTGATGGTGATACCCAATAATCCCATATCACCAAACTTTTGCCACATATCTGCTGGAAACAGATTATCTTGATCTATTTGTGCTGCGCGTGGGGCGATTTCATCATTTGCAAACGCTGTCACGCTGTCACGCAGCAGTTCGATGGTTTCGCCAAGGGCAAAGTTGAGTGATGTGTAGGAGTTGGCCATTTGTGCCCCTATTTAGATGATTAAGTGAAGGATTATGTCCACTCACGGTCATTAAGGTTCTCGGTAATTAATCTTGTCTTTCATTAATTTGAGTATGGTAGTTAACGAGTGGGGTTGCCAATTTGTATACTGATCGGTGGATGTCATTAAAGTTTAATATCTACGTGTTTAGTTTAAATTTTAAGCACTAATTTGTGTTTTGTAATTAATGTTAAATAAGGTTGTTAATGTGACTTAGATCTCTATATAATTCCGTTCCGGCCAGAACCAACGAGTTTAGCCACCTTAGTTACAAGCCGTCATCAAGGAAATGTGAGCGACCCAAGGAATTTGGACCAGCGTGACTGTAGCTTGCGATCAAGGTGACTCGTATGTTGTTATTGGGCGGACTGACTAGATTATTTTTCTTCTAAAATACTGTTTTTCCTCACCTCATATACCAATGCACGTAATACCCATTGCAATAAAATACTGATCATTAATCAGGTCTAAGTTAATCCCACTGGGTGTTAATTTTTCCTGCGTTTACTGCCATCTAAATTTTATTACAATCGGTATAACACCTTCATTTTTTATACATCTATTTTTATGAGCAGAATGAAATTATGCAGTTGTTAATTAGCTTAGTCGGTATAGTAGTACTTATTTTATGTGCATGTGCACTTTCTGAAAATCGCAAAGCGATCAAATGGCGTACCGTGGGTGGTGCATTGTTTCTACAAGCTAGTTTTGCTGCACTTGTACTTTACTCTTCTATTGGTCAGTCAATGCTTGGCGCAATGAGCAGTGGTGTGGCGAGTGTCCTTGGTTTTGCTGATGTAGGTATCCAATTCCTATTTGGTGATTTAGCGACGGAAGGTTTTATCTTTGCGATCCGTGTATTACCTTTAGTTATTTTTATTAGTTCGCTTATTTCATTGCTTTATTACATTGGTGTAATGCAGTGGGTAATTAAAGTGATTGGCGGTGGTATCCAGAAATTTCTTGGTACAAGTCGTGTTGAATCATTAGCAGCAACAGGTAATATTTTCCTTTCTCAAGGTGAGTCGCCATTACTGGTAAAACCGTTTTTACCAACAATGACACGTTCAGAATTATTCGCTGTAATGACGGGTGGTATGGCATCGGTTGCGGGTAGTGTACTGGGTGGTTATGCAGGTTTAGGTGTTGAACTTAAATACCTGATCGCAGCAAGCTTCATGGCGGCACCGGGCAGTTTATTGATGGCTAAATTATTAGTGCCAGAGCAAGAAACTGTAACGGAAGACGCTGATGTTGTAATGGAAAAAAGCGAACACAGTAACGCGATTGATGCATTAGCTGCGGGTGCGATGAATGGTATGAAGGTTGCTGTGGCAATCGGTACTATGTTAATTGCATTTGTGAGTGTAATTGCAATGGCCAATGCTGGTTTAGAAATGGTGGGTAACTGGGTAAGCATTGAAAACTTAACATTACAAAGTGTACTGGGTTATATCTTTGCTCCACTCGCCTTTATGATTGGTGTACCTGAACATGAAATGCTTATTGCTGGTTCATTCATTGGTCAAAAAGTGATTCTAAATGAATTTGTTGCTTTCATGGACTTCGCTGCCGTTAAAGAGACTATTTCTGAGCACAGCCAAGTTATTATTACGTTTGCATTGTGTGGTTTTGCTAACATTGGTTCTATCGCAATTCAAATCGGTTCTATCGGTGTGATGGCGCCAGAGCGTCGTTCAGATGTTGCAAACTTAGGTTTTAAAGCGGTACTAGCAGCAACACTCGCTAACTTAATGAGTGCTGCATTAGCGGGTATATTTATTAGCTTGTAAGGCTGAGATTACTGGATATTGTAATAATTCAGTAAGTAAAAACATTAAAATAGAAAGGCACACTTTAACGTTTGGTTGAAGTGTGCCTTTTTTGTTATTACAGGTTTAATTAACGAGCATTCAACTTGCTTTCGCTAATGTGCCTGTATTTTCATCCGCCGATAATAATCGTTTCCCGTCTTTGCTAAAGAGGTGTAAGTGCTGTTTTGCAACATTCAGGGTTAATATTTCTTTGCTTGAGAAGTGTTGCTCGGGCGTTAAAGCCGTAAATATTTTATCATTGACTAAGCCATGTACGAGTTGATTCGGTCCTAATGGTTCAACCGCTTGGACTGTAAGTGAAAAATTTAACCCCGTGTTTGAAGGCGCTAACAAAGCATGTTCGGGTCTAATGCCTAACTGGATTGTTTGCGCTGGCAAATGAGCGTATTCGGATAAGAATATACTTTGATGTTCAAATTTTACGACGCTATCGATAATTTCAGCCTGATGAAAATTCATCGCGGGACTGCCAATAAAACTCGCGACAAAGGTACTTGCTGGCTGGTGGTAGACTTCGGCAGGCGTACCAACTTGTTCAATCACACCTTGATTCAATACTATGATGCGGTCTGCTAGCGTCATTGCTTCAACTTGGTCATGTGTGACATAAACACTGGTTACGGCTAATTCTCGTTGTAGCTTCTTAATTTCTAAACGCATGTGCGCACGTAATGATGCATCTAAGTTAGATAAAGGCTCATCAAATAAGAACAATTGGGGATCGCGTACAATTGCGCGACCCATAGCAACACGTTGGCGTTGACCACCTGATAACTTAGCTGGCTTACGATCTAGATAGTCCGCTATTTTTAATGTTGCAGCTACTTTCTCGATTTTTAGTGCAATTGTTTTTTTATCACCTTTGACGAAAAACACTGTCCTTTAGGGCGGTGATGTAAGTCATTATTACGTAGCAATAAGCACTCTGTGTTGTTATTAATATTGACATATTTGCACATAGAGTCTACGTTTAGAACTTGGTACTGTATATGGATACAGTTATATAAGGTGCTGAAAATTGAAACTTATTACGTATAAATACAGGTTCTACCCAAACAATGAGCAGGTAACAATACTTGCTCAGACATTT
>NZ_LOCN01000007.1:224537-225013 GCF_001574435.1 Moritella sp. JT01 | reverse complement strand
CTCGATAAAGGCTTTAAGTCATTTTTTAAATCAGGTTTTGGTTATCCTAAGTTTAAACATAAACACGGTAATCAATCTGCTAGCTATATGAGTAACGGCTTCAAATGGAGCGCGGACAAGCAATCGTTAATACTCGCCAAGATGAAGCAAGCATTAAAGATTAAATGGTCACGGCCGTTTACTGGCACACCGAGTTCATTAACGGTATCGAAGACAAAATCAGGTAAATATTTTGTATCAATGCTTGTAAAAGAAGATGTTAAGCAGCTACCAGTCGTGAACAAGACCGTCGGTGTTGATGTCGGTATTAAAGACTTAGCGATTTGTTCGGATGGAACAAAGTTCAATAACCCACGATTAACCAATAAATACGCGAAGAAACTCGCCAAAGCATCACGCAAATTAGCCAAAAAGAAGAAAGGCTCTAACAACTTCAATAAACAAAAATTGGCCCTTGCTAAGATTCACGAAAAGAT
>NZ_LOCN01000007.1:224255-224440 GCF_001574435.1 Moritella sp. JT01 | reverse complement strand
GTTAAGAACCGTAAGCTATCTAAACATATCCACGATGCTAATTTCGGTGAAATAGTAAGACAATTAGAATATAAAGCGGATTGGTACGGGCGTAAAGTATCAGCTATTAGCCAGTGGTTTCCGTCAAGTAAAATGTGCAATGAGTGTGGGTTGCTGTATTCTGGCAAGTGGTCTTTAAAGATTAG
>NZ_LOCN01000007.1:0-224182 GCF_001574435.1 Moritella sp. JT01 | reverse complement strand
TTAAGGCTAGCCGCCTAAGTCATTTGTGGCGGTAGGTAGTACCGACACGTTAAATGCTTGTAAGAGGTTTTAGAAGCCTAAAGTGATTTATATCACAATGCTTAAACTGTTGACGACAAGAATCACCTTGCTTTAGCTGGGTGAGCTTCAAAAGCACTTTTACCATGTAGGATATTGTTGGCTTTAACCGCGAGCAGTAAGGCAATAGCCAAAGATAAAAAGGAGACCACTACGGCAAAGCCAAGGGTGAAAAAGACAGATCTTAAATATTCAGCTGAATTAAAAATAATGCTGTAGTTTTCTAATCCGACAAATGTAGATGATAGACCCCAAGGATCTTCTAACATAAATGATAGATAAACGGCTTCAGCGGCTGGATAGAAAAAAAACACAGCGATAATTGCAATTTGTGGTACTAAAAGAATATAAGGCAATGCCGAGTGGGTAAATTGTTGGCGTTGTTCCACAATAAAAACCTAATGAATTAAAAGGAATAGGTTAACTGTGGCACACACGATGTGTACCACAGTCAGTAATAGGCTATCGCACAGTTCGAGCGAAACGATTTAGGATAACCTGGCTTTCTTTATCGATATTGTTAAGCGCTTTTTCTACCGAAGTTCGGTTAGCAAATACGTTATCAAACTCACGATGCATGACTTCTTGGATTTGTGAGTAGAAACCTAAACGGTACCCTAGTGTCCATTTACCACCGGGTAGACTAAGTTGTTTAATGCCCACTTCTGCATCTGGTTGTTCTTGGTAGTAACCTGATTTTTTGGTTAGCGCATAAGCCGCTTTTGTTACGGTTACGTAACCCGTTGACTTATGCCAAAACATTTGTGTTTCAGGACTTGTTAAGAAGCTAAAGAATGCGGCTGCAGCTTGCTGTTCTTTCTTCGGTTTACCATCAATAGCGAATAAAGCCGCACCACCAATAAAAGTACGACCCGCATCTTTATTAATTGATTTCCAGTACGGTAGGTAGGTTGTGCCTAAGTCAAAGTCAACGCGATTTCGTAAACCACCAAATGAGCCTGATGACCCCATCCACATGGCTACTTGCTGCCTTTCAAACGGTATTTGGTTTGTATCCCAATCTGAGCCGTAATATTTGTAATAGCCGTTGTCAGACCATTCTTTTAATTTGTTAAAGTGCATCTGCATATCAGGCGTATTGATCATAATTTTGCTTGCAGGTGCATCAAAGCCATTATTTTTATTCGCGACAGGTAAGTTATGACGAGACTTGAAATTTTCGAACATGATCCAAGGTGTCAGCGATTATGAGAAAGTGGCGTAACCTTGTGTTTTTAGTTTCTTAGCGACTTGTTCCATTTCTTCATAGGTTTGAGGTACGTTAACACCGACCTTATTTAGAATATCTTTATTGTAATAAAGTACAGGTGTCGAACTGTTGAAAGGCATGCCAATCATTTTACCGTTACTGTCAGCATAAAAATTACGAACACCCGCAATATAGTCTTGATTATCAATCGCTTTTTCATCTCAATCCTTAATGATTATCTAGTTAATACCTGTAAATGTGATGATACGTATTTAATCATCGCGTGATGACTGGTTCGGTTTTGATTGATGGGTTAATGAACGAATGGTAAACAAGGTAAATTATGGTCATGAAGAGTAAATACTCTTGAGTCGATTTGTAATATTGATTATCTTCACGTTTTTCAAAGGCATACTGTGCTTGCTTGATGCGCTATTTAAAAAATATTTAGCCATCAGATTCACTACCGTCTTAACTATTTATCACTTTTACTATCAATTTAAGCATCGACTTAACTAATAATGGGATTGTTCATGAACAACATAAATAAAGCGCTATCTTTCACATTGGCAACACTTGTATCTACGTCAGCTCTTGCTGACACGATAGACACCGATGATTTTTCTTTTGGTGGGCGTGTTGAAGGGTGGGGAGGGCTTGTTGATAGTTCTTATGAAGATAATTTACGTGTTCGTTTAAATGGTCAAGGTAAACACCAAATCAATGACGCTATCACGGCGGTTGGTAAATTGGAATTTGAGGCTACAGGAATGCAGTCTTCATCTGATAAAATTAGCGATTATACACGTTATGCATACGTTGGCGGTGAGACTGCTTACGGAACACTAACATATGGTACTCAAGATAATGCTGTTACATATCTAACTGATTTTACCGATATGGCTGAAATTTTTAGTGGTTATACAAACACTGGCATTGTAGCAAGTGACGATAGGGCTGAAGATACAATTCTTTATAGCCTGACCAAAGGTGATTTTAAATTTAATGCATCTGCTAACCTAAAAGGAAATGTAAGTGGCGGCGGCGTGATGCTTGCTTATCAGTTACGCAAGGACATTGAAGTTAGCGCAGGCTATGCGAAAACAGAAACGATGTGGTATAACAAATCCTCATCAGATGTATACATGCTTGGTGCTCGTTATACTAAAGATAGTTTTTTACTTTCAGGCTTAGTACAACAAGGTACTATATATGATGCTGACTTCGATGCCGTTGATGCATTTGCATCTTATGAATTTGGTCAAAACAAGGTAAGTGTTTCATATAACTATTTAAGTGCTGACGATAAACGCCATTTATTAGATGTTAACTTTATCGCATTTGAGTATGGTCGTTATATTGGTGATTTAGCGCTATATACTGGCTACAAAGTTGCATTAAGCAAGGACACTTCAGCTTCAACTGGCACGAATGCTGATGAATTTATGTTGGGTGCTCGTTACTCTTTCTAATACGGACTTATAATTCAGTAAGTAAAAACATTAAAAATAGAAAGGCACACTTTAACGTTTTGTTGAAGTGTGCCTTTTTTGTTTTTACTAAAGAGCTCTAATGCCTAATCGGATTGTCTACACTAGAGATTGCTAATTTTCGTTGTAGCTTCTTAATTTATAAACGTATGTGCGCACGTAATGCTGCATTCAAGTTAGATTTTTGTTTGATGGGTTAACGTACTAATGGTAAAAAAAGTAAATTATGGTCATGAAGAGTAAACACTCTTGAATCGATTGCGAATATTGATTATCTTCACGTTTTTCAAAGGCATACTGTGCTTGGTTGATGCGCTATTTAAAAAAACATTTAGCCATCAGCTTCACTACCGTCTTAACTATTTATCACTTTTACTATCAATTTAAGCATCGACTTAACTAATAATGGGATTGTTCATGAACAACATAAATAAAGCGCTATCTTTCACATTGGCAACACTTGTATCTACGTCTGCTATTGCTGACACGATAGACACCGATGATTTTTCTTTTGGTGGGCGTGTTGAAGGATGGGGAGGGCTTGTTGATAGTTCTTATGAAGATAATTTACGTGTTCGTTTAAATGGTCAAGGTAAACACCAAATCAATGACGCTATCACGGCGATTGGTAAATTGGAATTTGAATTTTCAGGACCGCACACTTCATCTAATGGCATTAGAAATTATACGCGCTATGCATACGTTGGTGCTGAAACTGCTTACGGAACTCTCACATATGGTACTCAAGATAATGCTGTTACATATCTAACTGATTTTACCGATATGGCTGAAATTTATAGTGGTTATACAAACGACAACATTGAAGCGAGTGACGATAGAGCAGAAGAAACAATTCTTTATAGTTTGAGCAAAGGTGATTTTAAATTCAATGCATCTGCTAACCTAAAAGGAGATGAAAATGGCGGCGGTGTGATGGTTGCTTATCAATTACGCCAAGATGTTGAAGTTAGCGCTGGTTATGCTGCCACAGAAGCGACTGGGCGTAACTCAAACTCATCAGATGTATACATGCTTGGTGCTCGTTATACTAAAGATAGTTTTTTACTTTCAGGCTTAGTACAAAAAGGCACTATATATGATGCTGACTTCGATGCCGTTGATGCATTTGCATCTTATGACTTCGGTGAAAATAAGGTAAGTGTTTCATATAACTATTTAAGTGCTGACAATGCACCCAATCTACATGTTAACTTCGTAGCATTTGAATATGGCCGTTATATTGGTGATGTCGCTCTATATACTGGCTACAAGGTTGCACTAAGCTCGGATACTTCAGCGGGTGGTGGTCAAAATGCAAATGAGTTTATGTTGGGTGCTCGTTACTCTTTCTAATACGGACTCATTCATTTAAGTCTAAATTTAGGCAAAATAGCTCTGTTCCTTCAAGCCGTTGACGACTCTTATAAGTATCGTTGACACCTTGAGGGAATGGAGCGTTTTATTTATACATTTAAATTAATATAAGCAAATTAATACAAGCAAATTAAAAGGTCTTTGCTATGAGAAAAAGTCTCATCATTTTATTGTTTACGACATTTATATCTGGTTGTGCGGGTCTCGGTGTAGCGACTGTAGGTGCCGTTATGTATTACAAAAGTCAAAACCATGAAGTCGCAACTGTCGATATTAAGGCATCTGCGAATAACGTTTATAATGCCGCTCTTAATATTTTGAATAGTAATCCTGACGTAGAAATTGAGAATCAGGACGATGCTGCAATGCTGTTAGATATTCGCCAGGCGGATACCGCTGCGACTATTAAAGTCGCGAAAATTAATAGCAATATTTCTCAGCTGACAATCAGTGCTGATGCGAGTGTTAATAATGGCGTCAGTAGTGTTCTAGGGGGGGTATTTAGAATCTGTAAGGAGCTTAATGTTGAATGCGAATTGAGTAAACAGTAAATCTCGTCACGTGCTACAATTGATAGTCGATAAGAAAGAGGGAGTTGTAGTATGTTCGGAGTAACAGAACTGTGGTTATTTGTGGTATCAGGCATCATGTTAAACTTGATCCCCGGTCCTGATTCTTTATATGTTATTGGACGTAGTGCAAGACAAGGTTTTCGTGCGGGTTCTGTCGGCTATTTTAGCCACATCGGCGATGGCATTTACTGTGGTTAAAGTAATTGGCTGTATATACTTGTTATATATTGGTTTCAGTATGCTGTTATCAAAGAGTAAAGCGGCTAATGTTGATATTGAAGCGAGTGCCGAAAATAGAAATACATCATTATCAAATATCTTCTTTCAAGGTTTTTTGACCAATGTGTTAAATCCCAAAGTTGCCTTGTTCTTTTTAGCTTTTGTCCCGCAATTTATTGCTATGGATTACCCAGACAAAGCGCTGTCATTTATTTTTCTTGGCGTGATTTTCAATATTAACGCGATGATCTGGTGTCATATTTTAGCTTGGTCATCATCGTCAATTAGCGGTAAGGTTAAACATAACCAGCGCTTAACAACTTATTTAACGAGATTCACAGGCGGTTTGTTTCTGTTTTTCGGTGTTAAATTAGCGATGAGTAAACAAGGCTAATTTCGTACAGTTCCCACTTTTGATGTTTAGACCATATTGGCTATAATTAAAAACCAGTAAGTGACTTGCTGGTGAAATAAGGGCCAATAATGCAATTTATCAATAATTACAGAGGAATTGCTATTCTACTCATAGTGTTGATTCATGCCATTGGCACGATCAATAATGATGACTCTGCAATATTATTCGGCATTGGCTTGTTACTCGAAAACTCGACAATATTATTTGTTGTTGTTGCGGGCTATTTATTTTCGGCTTTATCAGTAAATTTTGATTACCTTAAATTTCTAAAACATAAATTTAAGGTAATCATTGTACCTTATTTTTTCGTCTCACTTCCCGCCATCGTAATTTACATGACAGGTCTTAAAAGTACCCATTTTTGGATTGATATGGACTGGTTTCGTAGCCTAAGTCTAGCCTACCAATATTTGTATTTAATGGCTTCGGGTTCTCACCTTGTCACGTTATGGTTTATTCCGATGATTATTCCATTTTACCTTCTGAGTCCGGTTATTCTTTATATCAAAAGTAAGTGTTTATTAGAGGCTTTTTTTATCGTGTCATTAGTGCCCGCTTTGTGGTTTGGTCGGCCGTATTTTAGTGAGAATAATTTGATATGGAGCGTGTATTTTTTGCCTGCTTATTTACTGGGCATGGTGCTTTGGCAGCGACCGCGTATTTATGAAGTACTGGTCGAATATAGCGGATATATTTTAGTCGGTTATATCGTTGTTTATCTTTCTAGTACATGGTTTTCTGCGTTTAGTTCGTCGGTTGATTTACTGTGGAAGATGAGCTTGTCTGTGATTTTAATCGCCTGCTCTAAACGTCACCTATCGAAGAAGAATCGGTGGTTAAATATGTTTGCTCACTTAAGTTTTTATCTGTTTTTTGTGCATGGTTATTTTATTGGTGTGATTAGAATTTTGTATAAACACTACTTTAATACCGAGGTGAGCGGCATTATTGCAGCATCGGCCAGTTTCTCAATCACAATTATATTGTCGTTATTGTCTTTTGTTATTATTAAACTGATTCTAAAGGAAAAATCAAAAATATTTGTTGGTTTATAGCCCTGCGGTTATGACTAATACTGATGTCGTTTATTCGCTGTCATGTACGTAAATCGAAAGGGGGCGCTATGTTTTTTAATGATTTACGGTTATTTAAAAATAATACTGCGTTGATCGATGCGAAAAGTGGTGAACAAATCACTTATTGTGAGCTTGATGATCAAGTTGATGTTTTAGCGACGGAGCTTGGTTGTCACAAAGAATTAGTGTTTATTGAATCAAGGAATACGATCAAATCGGTAATTTGCTATTTAGCATGTCTAAGGGCCAATAAAGTTATTTATCTTGCAGATGATTTTGAGAATGAAAAGTCCGCGCAACTCATTCATTATTACCAACCGAACCTACTTATTGATGGGTTTGGGCATATCCGCCATCATTCACACCGTGTTTATCTTTTACATACTGATTTAACCTTGTTGTTGTCTACGTCTGGCACCACAGGTACCCCTAAGTTTGTTAAATTAAGTTCGCATAACTTGCAGTCAAATGCCGAGTCTATTGTCGAATACCTGCATTTAAATAAAACGGATATTGCGTTAGCACACTTAAAGCTACATTACTCTTATGGTTTATCAATTTTGCATACGCATCTACAAGTCGGCGCATGTACTGTTTTTAGTCAGCAAAGTGTATTGGACACGGGGTTTTGGGACGATTTAGTCACTTATTCCGCGACCAGTTTTGCGGGTGTTCCCTATACATTTGAAGTGTTATTAAAAACCAATTTTGATTTTAGTTGTTATCCAAGTTTACGTTATGTTACTCAGGCTGGTGGCAAGTTAGAGGATTTTTTAGTGAAGGAATATGCTTTGCAAGCGCAGGTAAATGATATTGAATTTTTTGTCATGTATGGGCAAACAGAAGCATCACCGAGAATATCGTATCTTCCACCCGAGTTAACGGTGGACTTCCCCGGTTCTATTGGTCGTGCTATCCCGCAGGGTGAATTGTTTATTGTTGATGATGAGGGGCAAAAGATCAATGCGTTAGACATACCTGGTGAACTGGTATATCGAGGTGAAAATGTGATGATGGGTTATGCTAGGTCGATTGATGATTTAGCGATCGATACAACCCCGTCTATGTTATTTACGGGAGATATTGCTTGTCGAACACAGCATGACCTTTTTTATCTTATTGGTCGGACTAAGCGCTTTGTTAAGTTGTTTGGGCTACGTATTAACCTTGATGATGTCCAAAGCTTTGTGAAAAAGCGGTATCCGCACAGTGCGGTGACCGGGAGCGATGAAAGCATTATTATTGCGTTAGAAAACGCTCAAAGTGGGCAGGGTAAAGTGCTAAATGGTGCTGAGAGTAAAGCGCTGATCACTCGCTTAAGTGACGCTTATGCGTTGCCACGTGATAAATTTATGATCTTGACGTTTCAATCGCTTCCACTACTCGAAAATGGTAAATATGATTTACGTACTATCGAGCAGCAAGTTTATAAGAAACACAGCATCGGTTTTTTACAACGCTGGCTTAATACCATCGCGGCCATTCTAGAATTGGATACAAAAGAATGGGACAGTATCTCTTGTCTATTTATGGCGGCTTTAGGATTAAAAGTATTGACGCTAAGTGACAATTTTAATGATTTAAATTCAGACTCATTGTCATTTGTCTATTTATCTGTAGAGCTCGAACATTGTTTAGGTAACGAACTTCCTGATAACTGGCAAACGTGTAGTATCGAAGAACTTGAGTTAATTTATACTGCTGTACGGTTTGATGATTGAAGTAGTTTGGGTATCTAAACAATTATATCTTTCGTTACTGTTAATGATAAGTTAACACAAGGTTTCTTTAAGGTTTAAACCACCCCTATAGGGTTATTTTTGAACTTGTTGATTTAGATCAGTTTTTTAGTTTTCCAGTACGCTAGTATCCCGATTAATTAATTTAATCAAGGAGGCTATGTTGGTTAACACGTTTAAAACCCTGCTTAAATTTATGTTAGGGAGTATCAGGGATCTTGCTCCTATCATTCTTGTCATCCTATTCTTCCAGTTAGTTGTTATTCAGCAACCTTTACCGAATGTCGGCCAACTGCTTATTGGTGTTCTGTTCGTATTATTAGGATTAACCTTCTTTATTCATGGCCTTGAACAAGGCTTATTTCCTATTGGCGAATCTATGGCTCACGCATTTGCGCGTAAGGGCAGCGTTGGTTGGTTGTTAATTTTTGCATTTTGTCTTGGTTTTGGTACGACGGTTGCGGAACCTGCATTAATTGCTGTTGCAGCAGAGGCGGCGAGGGTTGCCGCGAGTGGTGATCTAATCGGGTCAACACAAGCGGCAATGGATGAATATGCACAAGGTTTAAGAATGAGTGTGGCCTTGAGTGTCGGTATTGCGATTGCAATTGGTGTGCTGCGTATTATCAAAGGCTGGCCATTACAGTGGTTCATTATTGGTGGTTATATATTGGTGGTGATCATGACTATGTTTGCGCCAGCTGAAATCATTGGTATTGCTTATGATTCGGGTGGTGTAACGACGTCAACGATTACTGTACCGCTCGTAACTGCATTAGGCGTGGGACTTGCTTCTTCTATTAAAGGCCGAAATCCGATGATTGATGGCTTTGGTCTTATCGCGTTAGCGTCGCTTAACCCGATGATTTTTGTAATGGCTTATGGAATGGTGATGCTATGACCTTTATTGATATGTTAAATCAAATTGGCTCGACAATCATGACTACGTTTCATGACGTTTTACCTATTGCCGCGATATTATTTGGTTTCCAGTTTGCTGTTATTCGTAAACCTTTACCTAATTTAGGCCGAGTATTAATGGGTTTTTTGTGGGTATTACTTGGTTTGTCACTGTTTTTGATTGGCTTAGAGTGGGCATTGTTTCCACTTGGTCGTTTGATGGCGCAACAACTAACAGACCCTATGTTTCTTGCCAGTGTTAACAATATCGATGTTGTGACTGGAAGTGTACGTGAACTGGTTTGGAGTGATTATTATTGGGTATACCTGTTCGCATTCTTCATCGGTTTTGCAACGACGATCGCGGAACCGTCTTTGATTGCGGTGGCAATAAAAGCCAATGAAGTATCGGGTGGTGCGATCGGCATTTGGGGTTTACGTTTATCCGTTGCGCTAGGTGTCGCGATTGGTATCTCGCTTGGTTGCTATCGTATTGTAGTGGGCGACCCTATTCATTGGTACATCATGGCGGGTTATGTGGTGGTTGTTTTACAAACCCTTGTCGCGCCAAAGTTAATTATCCCACTGGCTTATGATTCAGGTGGTGTAACGACGTCTACAGTCACAGTGCCGCTCGTTGCCGCATTAGGATTGGGGTTAGCAGAAACGGTGCCGGGGCGTAGTCCGATTATCGATGGTTTTGGTCTTATTGCCTTTGCAAGCCTGTTTCCGATCATGTCGGTGATGGCGTATGCACAAATATCGCAGTGGGTCAGTACGCGTGACAAGAAAATCGCTACCCACTAATTAGCGAATGTTGACGAGTCAATACAGTTAAAAATTATGAATTGTTGGAGAAAAAAATGCATTTTAAATTAATCGTCGCCTTTGTCGAGGCTGGTCTTACTGATGGGATCATGGATGCTGCGCGCAGTGCCGGTGCAACAGGTGCCACTATTATTAATAACGCGAGAGGTGAAGGCTTAAAGCAATCAAAAACCTTCTTTGGTTTGACGCTAGAAACGCAGCGTGATGTTTTATTGTTTATTGTTGAAGAGCATTTAAGTCGACATATTTTAGAAGAAATTAATAAAGTCGGCCAGTTTGATGAAAAGCCGGGTTCGGGTATTGCGGTTCAAATCGACGTGGAAGATGCGGTTGGTGTGAATCATCAAATTAGTCAATTAACTAAAGTTGTGGAGAATGAACTGTGACCAAAAATTTAATTAAAGCCAATGCTGTGATGACGCAAGATTATATTTGTATGGATGGTATGCAGACCATTCGTGAAGCGATTGATGCGATGAAAAATAATGATATCAAAGTGATCATCGTGAACAAACGTGACCAACATGATGCTTACGGTATTTTGGTATTATCAGACATCGCCAAGCAAGTATTAGCCAAAGACCGTTCACCCGATCGCGTTAACATTTATGAAGTGATGGCAAAACCAATCGTATCTGTGCCGCCGCAAATGGATATCCGTTACTGTGCTCGGTTATTTGAGCGTTTTGGCTTATCTCACGTACCTGTGATTGAAAATGAAGATATTCTAGGTTTGATTGGTTATAAAGAGCTGGTTCTACACGAGCTGTAATACGTTAGTCGAGTCAATCAATGATATGAAAATGGCGGCCATGTCACTATTATTGCAATAGGAAGTAGCCGCCTTTTTATCATTTTTGACGAATTAAGTCAGACGTTGATAATGATTAAGATGCTAGCACTAGAATGATGAGTACAGGGCAAACAATACGTACATACCAAGGCCATATTTTCCAAAATAAACTATCTTCGAGCTCTGTACTGCCTTGTTTAATTTCGGCAAGTAGTTGGTCTCGACGCCATATCCAACCCACTAATAATGCGAAGATTAGCGAAAGAATAGGCTGCGCATAAACGGTCGTTGCTGTGATCACTAAGCCAAACAAATCGGCAAAGTTAAAGATGATCACTGCTGAAATCAACGTAATAATACCGCCAATCCACCAAACTACTGTTGAACGGTCCTTATTCAATTCTTCGGTCGCACAAGATACAGGTACTTCTAACATTGCGATTGATGACGTTAGGGCGGCAATAAGCATTAATACAAAGAACAAAATGCTGATAACAATGCCCATCGTACCCATGGTATCAAACATCGCAGGTAATACATTAAACACTAACGTATCAGAGCTAAGCAGGGCTCCGGCAGCATCATAAATTTCAACGCCATTTTTCTGTGCCACGAACATAGCAGGTAAAATCAGTAGACCCGCACCAAATGCAACGCCAGTATCGAGTAATGCGACTTGCATGGCTGTTGTTGGAATATTGGTATCTTTACTTAAATATGAGCCATATACCATCATTGCACATACGCCCAACGATAATGAGAAGAACGCTTGACCCATCGCACTGATCACTAAGTCTGAACTTAGGTGTGAGAAGTCGGGAACAAGGTACATTTCAAGACCTTCACTCGCGCCATCGAGTGTTAAGATATAAGCGGTCAGCAAACCAAATAAGATGAACAGTAATGGCATTAAACGTGAAGACCAGCGTTCGATACCATCGGTAACGCCGCTTTTAACAACGTTGATAGTCATTAACATAAAGATAACCATCATTACCAAGTTACGTTCTGTACCAAATGCATTCACCCATTCAGCCGCAGCATCAAGACCGATAAGTGTAAACAGTGGAGACAGTAATGAACCTAATAACCAGCCCGCAACAATTGCGTAAAAGCTTAAGATCATTGATACCGCAACCATACCTGCAATACCTAAACCAGCAGCAGCCATTTTTTGTTTTGGCCAAATCGATTGAATGGATTTAATTGGATTAGCTTGACCGTGACGACCGATGGTTAGCTCTGCCACGAGTAATGGGTAAGCTAGAATAAACACCATGAATAAGTAAACAAGTAAAAATACAGCCCCACCGTTACTCGCTGCTTGTGTGGGGAAACCCCAAATATTACCGACACCGACTGCAGAACCTGCTGCTGCCATGATGAAGCCGAATCGAGATGAAAATTGTGCTCTTGAACCTGTTGCCATTTTTATTCCAACGTATTTCTTGCCGAGTTAGTGGTTAATTTTGCGAATTGTGTACATGGTCTATTGTGGTGTAAACCTTTCTGTACACGTGAGCAAAATTAGATTTCAATTGTATTGGTGACAAGTAGAACAGTTTTATCGTATTATTAAAAGCCCGAAGGGCATATGTTTCATTTATTAATGTGTGTGCAGTTTATAATTTAACCAATTCATTTATATTTAGCTTATCCACCTCATCTGAATCTTTATACTCAATATATAAAACTACAGCAGCGTGCTCTGGTATTATCCCAGATCTTACTCTCATTCTCTAACCAGCTGAATTTGATAACCTATGATTTTCTCCAAACTTAATAGTAAAACACTCCATTTTTCCGATCACAAAAAGGGATTAATAGCTTCAATATTCGCTTCTTGTTTATTTGCATTGCTGCCCTTGTATGTACAGTTCCAACCGACCTGGCCAGAAACAGGTGTTGCCGGAGGCGCTGGTCATTGGCTAGCCGGGCAAAGAGTGTTGTGGAGCGCTGTTATTATGCTATTGGGTTTAATCGTAGTAGGGCGAATATCATTGTTGTGGGAACAATTAAAACAATGGCGATTATGGCCGCGATTTTTACTTTCCGCCTGTTTAATTGCGCCACAGTTTTGGATTTTTATCTGGGCGCCTCTACAGGGGGAAATACTCTCGGTGGCATTAGGCTATTTTGCGCTACCTCTGACGTTGGTTGCCGTTGGTTATTTTGTCTATGGTGAGCAATTAACCCGTGCACAGTTATTCGCATGCATCATTGCAGCTTGTGGTGTTGTTTATGCTTATGTTATTGCTGATGGCATCTCTTGGATTGTGTTTGTGATTGCTTTAGGTTATCCGCTGTATTTTATGAATCGCCGACGTTACCCAATGGCGAGCGATCTGGTATTCACCTTAGACAACATTTTTTTACTACCAGTTGCACTGCTTGGCATGCTTTATTTACAACCCTTTAATGATTGGCTACAAATCGACGTCTGGTCTTGGGCTTATTATCTAGGACTCGCGATTACAGGCACACTACCGATGTTATTATTTTTATACGCTTCACAAATGCTCCCACTTAGCCTGTTTGGTTTATTGACTTATTTAGAGCCGACATTAGTTTTTTGTGTTGGCTTATTACTTGGTGAGCGCATTGAATTAATCCAATGGCCAATCTATGGGGCTATTATGCTTGCCTTGGTATTAATCGCTGTAGATAGTTATAAACGACGCGGTTAGTACTATATTGGGAATAATGAATGCGCAAATTAGGAATGGATTGATCTAAGCCATATTTGGACATCAATGGCTTAGAGTATACGGTTCTCATTACAGAAAGTGCTCTTCTCCGCGTAGGTGAGCACCGCGTTAATGGGAAAAATATAGGTAATGGCTAGCTAAGCCTACCTTGTAAAATGTTTAAATCATTGCATGGTAAACCTTACATTTCTTCTTCTTCGTTCTCGGCTTCATCCATCTTAATCGCTGAGAATGGAACTGAGGTGCACTCTTCCCATTCGTCACTATACGGTAGCCATACACTATACGTATAGAAAGGAGAAATAATACCATCGACTATCGCTTCAGTCCCAGCAGGGACATCACTTGTACAGCCGCATTCATCAATACTGCATGCCTTTGTAAATACAACAGAGCTTTCGATTTCAAAACTCTTATTAAAAACAGCAGCCTCAAGCTTTCTTAGGCGTAAATCGACGTCATCATCTGCAAAGGCATTGCCCGATAAGCATGCAAACCCCATTAATGTCGTTAACGTTATTATTTTTAGTGACTTCATTTTAATTCCTTTTTAGTTATTTTTGAGTAACTTTCCATGTTAGGTCGGAAGTATTCCACGGATCATTATGAGGTACAAGAGCCTTGTCTTTAAGTGGGTCTGGTAGTTCTGCCATTGTGGTTAAGCGCATAATTTTAATATCTCCACTGGGATCTACTTCTCATTCATTCACTCGCTATAGCTAATGACATCATTGCTTCCAAAAGGATTGTAAGCACATGATTTAAAACCAATAAGGTACATAATCACTAATGTCGAAACTTAAGGGGATAATAAACAAGATGGACAAACAAATAGCCCCCGATGGCCGTAATGCCGAACAGTTAAGAAAAATATGTTCGGTTAACTGATCCTTCTCAGCAGTCAAAATCCAAGTCTTCTAAAACACTTGGATTTTTTATGAGCATATTACGGGAAAGCCAAAGCTCTAACTCATTTCGGGGCATAAGTGAGTTACAAAATAGATAAACCTTCTGCTAGCTGCTTGAGATGTTCTTAGCTCATTTTTCAGACACTCACCACTGACGTGTTGTTAGTCACGATAACGGGTTTGCGAATGGGCACTGTTGCGTATCGTGTCTATAGTTATCCATAGAGTAACCTCCTGTATACCCAATGACTTAAATGTAAATAACTGTGCGTCTTCAGGGTATCTGTAACCCAAGGTTGGAGAACCGTTTATGGCAAGCTACATTGAATCGAGAGAGTCGGGAGCATCGACCGATCTATTTGACATGGCTGAACAATATCCATTCAGCGATGTGCACTTCTGGCGAGACCCAGAAACACAATTACAAGCAATCATCGCCATTCATAGTACTCAATTAGGCCCTGCTATTGGTGGCTGTCGAATGATTAATTACCCTTCAACTCAAGCTGCGGTTAAAGATGCATGCTGCTTAGCGGCTGGTATGAGCTATAAAACAGCAATCAACCGACTACCTTTTGGTGGGGGTAAAGCGGTTATTTTAAAACCTGCACATTTAATGGATCGTAAGGCGTTATTTACGTCGTTTGGCCGCTTTGTCGAAAGTTTAAATGGTCGCTATATTACGGCAATGGACAGTGGCACGACGATTAATGATATGGATATTATCGCCAGCCAAACCAAGCATGTTATGTGTACCACAACCGCAGGATTAGCCTCGGGTGATCCCTCTCCCCATACGGCGAAAGGCGTTTATTACGGTATAAAAGCCGCGGTGAAGTTTAAGTTGCAGCAGGAATCGCTTGCTGGTCTTCATATTGCTATTCAAGGGGTAGGTAATGTGGGTTATGCATTGGCTAAGCTACTGCACAATGACGGAGCTAAGTTAACCGTTGCTGATCCAAATAAACAGGCAACACAGCGACTTATTCATGAATTTGACGTAGATGTTGTGACTGGTGATGCGCTTTATGCTGTGAATTGTGATGTCTTTTCACCGTGCGCATTAGGCCAAGTTATTAATACCAGTTCTATCGCTCGATTAAATACCTCTATTATTGCAGGTTCTGCAAACAATCAATTACAAAGTCGCAGTATGATTGACGCGTTGGCAGCAAAGGGGATTTTATATGCGCCTGATTATGTCATTAATTCTGGTGGCGTATTACAGATTAGCTACTTAAATAAACCCGATGTGATGCAGCATAAGCTGGCGGCGTTGTATGGCACATTACTGGATATATTTACCCAAGCAGAGCAACAAAATAGGTCGACGGTTGATGTTGCCAATGGTTTAGCTGAAAAGATACTGACGGAACCATTCGCAGGAGCTAATTATGAATAAACATACGGTCAAGGCTGAAAATATATTCCGCGTCGGTTATACCCAATATCTGGATGAAACAGGCAGGCTATCAGAATCATTGCAACAGATTTCTATTGCGGGCGTTAGCAGTGAATTACTTGTTGAGTTTTACCGTTGGATGTTATTTACCCGTACTTTTGATTGCAAAGCAATTGCGCTGCAACGTACTGGGCGTCTTGGCACCTATGCCTCATGCCTTGGTCAAGAAGCGGTCGGCACCGCAATTGGTAAAGCGATGCGCAAAGAAGACGTGTTTATTCAAGCTTACCGAGAAACGGCCGCAGTACTTATCCGTGGCGTAAAACCGGAAGAAATTTTGATGTATTGGGGGGGCGATGAACGCGGTATGGATTTTCAGGGGCCGCGAGAGGATATGCCTTGTACCATCCCAATTGCGAGCCAGTGTTGTCATGCTATCGGTATCAGTTATGCGATGAAGTTACGGAAAGAACCGCGTGTTGCTGTTGTTGTTTGTGGTGACGGGGCAACATCCAAAGGTGATTTTTATGAATCCATTAATGCTGCAGGCGTGTGGCAGCTCCCGGTTGTCTTTATTATCAATAATAATCAATGGGCTATTTCTCTGCCGCGGAATGATCAATCGAGTTGTGTAACCCTAGCGCAAAAAGCCATTGCAGGCGGTATCAGTTGCGAGCAAGTTGATGGCAATGATGTTATTGCTTGTTATATCAAAATTAAGGACGCTATCGACAGAGCCAGAAAAGGCCAAGGCCCTCACCTGATTGAAACAATTTCTTATCGTTTATCCGACCATACTACCGCCGATGATGCGTCTCGATATCGTGATGAGGATAACGTCGGGGAGGCTTGGCAGAAAGAACCCATGACACGACTACGCCGTTTACTCTTAGATGAATTTATTATTGATAACACAGGGATAGAGCAGCTAGAAAAAGAGTGCAGTGATGAAATTGACGCTGCAGTGGCGCGTTATCTTGCTATTCCCCCCGCGTCGCCAACCACGATGTTTGAATATTTGTATGAAACCTTGCCCGACCATTATTTAGATCAATTAGAACAAGTCAGAAACTCAAGTTTGCAGGGAGGTGAAGAATGAAAGACATGACTCTCATTGATGCAGTCAATAACGCCTTGTTTGATGCAATGACAGAAGATAAAAATGTCATCTTACTGGGTGAGGATATTGGTGCTAATGGTGGTGTGTTTCGCGCGACGGAAGGACTGCAGTCTGAGTTTGGTCGTGAACGCGTCATTGATACCCCATTAGCGGAGTCTCTCATTAGCGGTATGGCAATCGGTTTAGCGGTACAAGGCATGAAACCCGTAGTCGAAATCCAATTTATGGGCTTTATTTATGCCGCGTTCGATCAGTTTTTATGTCATGCAGGGCGAATGCGCAATCGTACGCGTGGCCGTTTAACCTGTCCTATGGTATTACGTGCGCCTTATGGCGGTGGGATCCATGCGCCAGAGCATCACAGTGAAAGTACTGAAGCTATCTTTGCGCATCTTCCAGGTATTCGCGTGGTAATCCCATCTTCTCCTGGACGTGCCTATGGTTTATTGCTTGCTGCTATCCGCGATCCCGATCCTGTGGTGTTTTTAGAACCGAAACGTATTTATCGATTACAAACTGAATCTGTCGAAAACAATGGTAAAGCACTGCCGTTAGATGTGTGTTTTACCCTGCGTGAAGGCTCGGACGTGACCTTAATTAGTTGGGGGGCGATGTTATATGAAACGTTGCAGGCTGCGGATCAGCTAGCAGAACGCAATATATCTGCTGAAGTTATCGATCTTGCCACGATTAAACCGATTGATAAAACCACGATATTAAGCTCAATTGAAAAAACGGGCCGCTGTGTGATCATATCAGAAGCCGCACGCAGTGGTGGCGTTGCGTCAGAAATTGCAGCCATTATTGCGGAGGAAGGGCTGATGACGTTATTGGCACCCGTCATGAGAGTGAGTGGTTATGACACCATTATGCCACTGGCTAAAATGGAAAAATATTATATGCCAAGCGTTGAGAGAATTATTTCCACCGTTAATAATGTCATGGAGTTCTGATGCATATATTCAAATTACCTGATTTAGGGGAAGGACTGCCCGAAGCTGAAATTGTTGAATGGTTTATAAAACCCGGAGATGTGGTGAAGGTAGACCAGTTAATGGTGTCGATGGAAACGGCAAAGGCAATTGTTGAGATCCCGTGTCCAGAGTCCGCTACCATCGTGAAACTGTATGGGCAAAGCGGTGACATTATTCATACTGGCGATCCGCTTGTTGAGTTCTCTGAAGAGGGCGTGACATTATCGAGTAAAGTAGAGGCAAACACCGAACAGCCTAAAGCGTCGACATCTGTGGTGGGAGAGCTGCATACATCCGAAAGCAAGTTAAAAGAGACGGCGCAATCGGTATCGGGAAACAGTATCGGGGTGAAAGCAACCCCCGCAGTACGGGCATTAGCGCATCGATATAATATTGATTTAGCGATTGTGACCCCGTCTGGAGCACACAGCACTATTACAGCAGCAGATGTAGAGCGTGTAGTGAAAATATTTGCGGACGTGGGTGAGCTAGTCCCATTGAAAGGTGTGCGTCGTAGTATGGCAAAAGCGATGACGCAAGCGCATGCCGAAGTTGTCCCTGTGACGATACATGATGATGCGAATGTGTCGACTTGGTTTACTCAAGGTGATATCACCGTCCGGCTGATTCGTGCAATGGCGCTCGCCTGCGAAGCGGAACCCACATTGAATGCTTGGTATGACAGTCATTCGATTGGTCGTCGTATTATTAAATCGATGCATTTAGGTTTGGCCGTTGATACTCAAGATGGTTTATTCGTACCCGTGATCCGAGATGCACAAAGCTATAGCGCTGAGGCGATGCGCGACAAAATTAATACCCTCAAAGAATTGGTATCACAACGCAAAATTGCGGCCGATGATTTACGTGGTAATACCATCACCTTATCTAACTTTGGCAGTATGGTGGGTAAATATGCAAATCCTATTGTTATGCCTCCCACTGTTGCAATCTTAGGTATTGGGCGCTTATTTCAGCAGTTGGCCTACATGACACCGGGTGAGGGCGATATTATTGAGCATACCTTATTACCCTTGTCTTTAACTTTTGACCATCGCTCTATTACGGGTGGTGAAGCGGCTCGATTTTTAGCGGTGTTAATGGCTGATTTAGCCCTAGATAGTTAATATGATATGGCGAATGTAAGTGAGCCAGATTGAAAGTAACATTTATCGGAGTGAAGAGTGATGAAAACGACTTCAACCAAGTTTCCTTTGCGTATTTTAACTGCGACCTGTTTATTTGACGGCCACGATGCTGCGATTAATATTGTGCGGCGGTTACTGCAGGCTCGGGGAGTTGAAGTCATACATTTAGGTATTAACCGATCGGTTCATGATGTTGTCACCGCGGCATTGCAAGAAGATGTTGATGCTATTGCAATGAGCTCTTATCAGGGCGGGCATAATGCTTATTTTAGTTACTTATTATCGAGTCTTGCTGACGCTGGGGCTAAGCCCGCTATATTTATTGGCGGCGGCGCGACTATTACCGCTGATGAAGCAAGGGCATTAGAGGAGCAAGGTGTTTCGCGTGTTTACACCAGTACGGATGTGCTGTGTTTAGATGAGATGATCAGTGATTTATTACAACGCTTAATCGCGGTTAAGCCCAAAAACAAAGCAAAATTTAATGTAAAAAAATCAGCCGTTGAATCTGCAACCGATATGTATCTGGGGCAATTAATCACGGCTATAGAGCAGGGTAAGATTAAAAGTCCAAGTCGCGTTACAGCGGCTTCTGTCACGTCCGCTAAAAAATCGCTGGTGGTGGGGATCACAGGGACAGGCGGTGCGGGAAAAAGTACGTTTAGTGATGAATTATTACGTGCGTTATTGCAGCTCTATCCTGATATCAACATTGCGTATTTAGCCGTGGATCCCAGTTGGCAAAAAACCGGAGGTGCCTTGTTAGGCGATCGTATTCGCATTAATACCTTGCCACATGACCGTTTGTTCATGCGTTCTATTGCCACACGACAAGCCAATGTATCAGTGAGCCAGTCATTGCAAACTTGTGTGCCAATGTTAATAAACCAAGGTTTTGACCTTGTGTTAATTGAAACTGCGGGCATTGGTCAAAGTGATAGTGCGATTGTTGAACTGGTGGATTTCAGTCTTTATTTAATGACCAAGGACTATGGTTCCAGCAGTCAATTAGAAAAAATTGAGATGTTACAATTTGCCGATGTTGTAGTGTTGAATAAAGCAGATCAGCAAGGGAGTGAAGATGCGTACAATGCTATTCAACAGCAATGGCGTTTTAACCAGCAGCAAGCGCTGGCCACGAATGGCGAATTACCTATTTTTCCCGTTGTTGCAAGCCATTATAACGACCATGGTTTTAGTCGTTTTATAGCATTTTTGATGACGAAGCTGTGTTTTACACCAGAGGCTGGTTTAAAGTCGCATTACCAACAAATACTGACAACATATCCTCGTTATGATTGGACGTTAACAGAAAGCCTGTTACAGCTGCAAACGCCAGATTATCTCACCGCTATTTATAACCATTATGTACAAGTCACAGACCAAAATCAGCAGCAAATAGAACAAGTACGCCAACTGCATAGTTGCTATCAAATGTTGAGTGATTTGGGTGACCCTTGTTTACCTCCTAAGTTAGCCCGTTATCCACAAGCTGATTTAGAGAGTGATATCGATGCGGATAGTTTCTTAGTGACAGATGCGTCTTTGAAGGTGTTATTACCCCCGTTACGATTACGCTATAACAAATTTCTTGCGCAGATAACGGTACCACTTAGGCATGCACTATTGGCTTGGTTTAGAGACGATGAAGAATTAGCGTTAAAACGTATCGAGGAGGGGGTTGATACAATTGGTTCTCATCAAACCTATGGTGAGCATAAAGACCATTTTGTCAGCTTAAGTGGTACCGTGATCCCGCATGTAGCCAGACCAAACGAAAATCACTGGGATAACATTACGGCATTTCTGCTTAATGAGAATATCCCTGGTCACTTTCCTTATACCGCGGGTGTATTTCCAACACGACATAATGATGAAGACCCGACGCGGATGTTTGCGGGAGAAGGTTTACCCGAAGATACCAACAAACGTTTTCATTATTTAATTAAAGGTCAAAAGTCGATTCGGTTATCGACGGCATTTGATCCTAATACCTTGTATGGACATGATCCTGCAATAAGCCCGGATATATGCGCTTGTATTGGTATGTCGGGGGTGTCTATTGCAACGCTTGATGATATGAAAGTATTGTATTCAGGCATTGATTTATGCGATGCCGCAACCTCGGTATCGATGACAATTAATGGCCCCGCGCCGATACTGATGGCTTGGTTTTTACATACCGCCATTGATCAGCAAGTCGAGTTGTATTTAACACAAGCGAACTTATGGTCAAAAGCCCATAAACAGATTAAAGCTTATTTTTCATCTTGTGGTATTACAGCTAAGCAAAGACCTGTTTACCGTGACGTATTACCTGAAGGGCATAATGGGTTAGGGCTCGCGCTATTAGGTATTTCAGGGCAAGTATTGATGGTCGAATTACTTGGATTACAGGATGAATACATAACGCTTAAACAAGCCACTTACAATAAAGTCAGAGGGACATTACAAGCCGATATTTTAAAAGAAGAAATTGCTCAGAATGAATGTATTTTCTCATTGGATTTTGCGCTGCAATTAATGGCGGATATGCAGGGCTATTTTAGTGCGAATGCTATCGTGAAATTTTATCCCGTCTCTGTGAGTGGTTATCATATTGGTGAAGCGGGAGCCAATCCGATAACCCAATTAGCCTTTACATTGGCCAATGGATTTACCTTACTCGAATATTATTTAGCGCAGGGATTGAAGATCGACGATGTGGCACCAAGGCTCAGCTTCTTTTTTAGTAATGGTATGGATCCTGAATATGCAGTGATAGGGCGGGTTGCTCGCCGGATATGGGCCCGCACATTAAAATCCGTTTATAATGGTAATGATCGCAGCCAGAAATTGAAATATCACATTCAAACATCGGGGCGCAGTTTGCAATCGAAAGAAATAGATTTAAATGATATTCGCACTAGTTTACAAGCCATTTATGCACTTTGTGATAATTGTAATAGTTTACACACGAATGCTTATGACGAAACTATCACAACCCCGACTGAAAACTCTGTTTATCGTGCGTTATCGATTCAATCCATTATTAATCGTGAGTTTGGGTTAAATAAAAATCAAAACCCGCTACAAGGCAGCTATGTCATTGAGCTGTTAACCGATCTTGTCGAAGAAGCGGTGTATGCTGAATTCAATCGCTTAGCACGACGAGGTGGTGTGTTGGGGGCGATTGAAACGGGGTATCAACGCGCTCAAATCCAACAGCAAAGTATGTATTATGAGAAATTAAAAAGTACAGATAAATTTGATATGGTCGGGGTTAATTGCATGTCTAGAAGCCATGGACACAATGATGGCACTGACACGGTGAAGATGAGTGAGAAACAGCTAGTGCGTTGTCCTGACGCAAAGAAAAAACAGCAAATTGAGGCCATATCACAATTCCATAAACAGCATAAGGAACGCAGTGAATGCGCATTGGTTTCGATGAAAGTAGCGCTATTATCAAGGAGTAATAGCTTTGGAGCATTAATGAATGCAGCACCTACGGCTAGCTTGTCGCAACTGGCGGATATTCTATATTTAGTCGGTGGTAAATACCGTCGAAATATGTAGGAAATCGATAAAACGCACACATTGGTCGCCATTACATAGGTTTAAATCTTAATATGGAAAGCAATATTGTTTGTTTGATTATGTGATACGTTTCAAATGAAAGCTTGTATTGTTGTTTTTTTATGTTACATTGGTCACATCTTCTCGAGAAGATATAAAAATGCTCAAAGGATGAGTCCGTTAAACCGCCTCCAAGGAACCGAGATCAACTGAGCCATTTGGTTCGATTTTTGATTAATGATTTAGAAGGTGACCCCTATGAAAAATTCAGTACCTGCAACACCTGTTTTTGGTGATTTATATAACTCGAAATTCACTTACCCAAGACATTTAGGCTACTAATTTCTAGGCATTCAGAATTTGACGCCATCTATCTATAGATGGCGTTTTAGTTTCTGATATTCGACGTCTGCCCGTTATACTTTATCTCTTACCGTTTTATTTGTTCAATTTCATATACCTTCGTACTTACTTTCTCATTTGATTATTTTTTAATGAGTTACCTCTCTTTTTATCCTCGATATTTTAAAACACCGCATTCTGCTGTAATTCTGGTTATACTGGTGAGCTAAAATCGAGTTACGATCAGGAATTGATCGTTTAGTCTTTAAACAGAGGAGTGTTGTTTTGACTCAGTTTCGTCCTTGTATTGATTTACACCAAGGTAAAGTAAAACAAATTGTTGGTGGTAGCTTGAATGATCAAGGTGCTGCGACTAATTTTATCAGTCAATATGACGCGGCATATTATGCCGATATTTATCGTCAACATGATTTACGCGGTGGCCATGTGATTGCATTAGGCCCCAATAATGAAACTGAAGTGCTAAAAGCATTAGAAGCATGGCCTCAAGGACTACAATTTGGTGGTGGTGTTAACTTAACTAACGCCGCCCGGTATATAGCGGCTGGCGCATCTCATGTCATTGTTACATCATATCTGTTTGATGGTGACGAGTTTAGCTGGGAAAAATTAGCGCAGTTAAAAGCATTAATCGGAAAAGAGCATTTAATTTTAGATCTGAGTTGTAGAAAAACGGCACAGGGTTGGAATATTGCAACGAACCGTTGGCAGACAATCACGAGCACCGTCATAAATGCAGACACATTAGCGCAACTTTCTGAGCATTGCGCTGAGTTTTTGATTCATGCTGCTGATGTTGAAGGGTTGCAAAATGGCATAGATCAAGAGCTTGTTACTTTACTCGGTCAGCATACGACAATACCAGTGACTTATGCTGGTGGCGCTCGCAGTATTGATGATCTTGCTTTAGTTGAGCAATTATCAAAGGGTAAAGTGGATTTAACGATAGGCAGTGCGTTAGACATATTTGGCGGTTCTGGTATTACATTACAGCAGTGTATTGATTGGAATCAGAGTCATTAATACTGACTAATTTAGTTGGCTTTATGGAATTCTTTCATAAAGCCATTTAAACAATGGCCCAACATTATTTAAACTTTCATCATAATTAATCATTTCTGTCATAGAACATCCACATAATCCATTTCATATATATTCTAAAAACATTCTAAACAATAATTAAAACAAAGGTTTCTACAATGAAATGGAATTTTACTCGTCGTGACTTTCTTGCTACGTCAGCAAAAGGTGTTGGTATCGCAATTCTTTCAAATGGCTTAGTCGCTTGTACTGTCGAAGATGATATCGAGCGTTATAATTTGGTTGAAATTGACTCTCAATTCAAACATGGGGTTGCCAGTGGTGACCCGACTCAATCAGCCGTTATTATTTGGACTCGACTTAGCCCTGAACAAGAAAATACATCAGGTAATGATGTGATTAGAGTGGCTTGGGAAGTCGCGCTAGACGAATCATTCAACCAATTAGTGACGACGGGTGAAACGCTGACTAGCGCATCAAAAGACTTTACTGTTAAAGTTGATGCAATTGGTTTAGAAGCAAATACACGTTATTACTATCGCTTTACTGCTCGTGAGCAAGTATCTATGACAGGTACAACAAAAACATTACCTGTAGGCCGGGTGGAGCAAGTAAAGCTCGCGGTCTTTTCTTGCGCCAACTATCCTGCTGGTCATTTTAATGTTTATGACTTGGCTGCACAGCAAGACGATATTGATGCTGTATTGCATTTAGGCGATTATATTTATGAATATAGCCGTGATGGTTATGCAAGTAATAACGCCGACGCGTTAAATCGTCAGGTATTACCTGCTGGAGAGCTACTGACATTAGAAGATTATCGTCTTCGTTATGGCCAATACCGAAGTGACGCTAAACTACATGGACTACATCGTAAAGTACCGTTTATAACTGTATGGGATGATCATGAAGTTGCTAACGATACGTGGAAGGACGGGGCTGAAAACCATAACGAAGATGAAGGTGATTTTGAGGTTCGTAAAATGGCTGCATTACAAGCCTATTTTGAATGGTTACCAATCCGACCATGGTTCGAAGGTAATAATTTAGAAATCTACCGTTCCTTCCAATTTGGCGATTTACTTGACTTACACATGTTAGACACTCGTGTTTTAGCACGTGATAAGCAGTTAAATCATGCTGATTATTTTTTCCCGAATAACGACTTTATCCACAACGGCTTACCAGAACGCTTTGATGAAATTAAATTCAGGGGCGATGCAATGAACAGCGATAGAACATTGCTTGGTAAACCGCAGCTCAGCTGGCTACAAAATAAGCTTGAAACATCAAGTTCGCGCTGGCAGTTACTTGGACAACAAGTATTGATGGGTAAAATGCACCTATCAGCTTCTGTTGTTAACAAGCACCTTAGTTTTGTGCAGTTTGCTAAAATGAAAAAATTAGTCGAATTAGAAGTACGTAAACAAGCTAACGACACGACATTAAAACGTCGTGAACTGGCTTATTTAAAACTCAATCAGTATAAATTGACTGAAGAAAAAAAAGCGTTAATCAAGATGCCATCAATTCCGTATAATCTAGATGCTTGGGATGGTTATGCGTATGAGCGTGAAGAAATTCTGGCTACAGCAAAAGCAAGTAACAGCAACCTTGTTGTTATTGCTGGTGATACACATAATGCATGGGCAAGTGATCTAAAAGATGAACAGGGTGACGCTGTGGGTGTTGAGTTTGCAACATCTTCGGTATCATCACCCGGTATGGAGTACTATCTTCAAATTGCTGAGGTACTACAAAGCGAAGTACAAGATGCTGTGGTTGGTTTGGTCGAAGGCTTAAGGTACGCTAATCTACGTGACCGTGGTTTCATGACGTTGACATTCACAGAAGATCGAGTACGTACTGACTGGCGTTATGTGAATACTGTATTATCAGGTGATTATTTCGAAGATACGGATAAGAATTACAGTGTGTTTTGTAACCATGACGAACATCAAATTATACCTGTGTGAGTAAGTTAGTAATTGATTAAATACGATTAAAACCAAACAACCTGTTATATTTAGACGTAATTACCGAGTAATGTGTGAGGGATATCAATTTTCACTGTTATTAATCGAATCTAATATAAAAACATCTTTATAATCGTATATATATACAATAATATGCCATTTCAGTTTTGTTTTGTGGTTTATTATGAGTGGTATCAAAGTTTCTGTGGATCGTATTCAAGTGGGTAATTACGTTAAGTTACCTTTAGGTTGGTGCGATCATCCTTTTATGTTCAATAATTTCAAAATTGATACTCAAGAAAAACTGCTACTTATTCGTAAGCTTGGTATTGCGCACGTGACAGTTTACCCACAACGCAGCGATAATGGCTTACTACCCCCGCCATTGCCAAATGCTGCACCGCAAGCAGAGTGCTCTGCTATGCGTGATGTCGATATTGAGCAGATTAAGCGTGAGTTATGGGAACGTAAACAGGAAAAAATAGAAAAGTTAAAAAGCCATCGCCGTAAAATAACCAAAACAGAAAAAAACTTTCAATCAGCTATGATCCAAGTGCGTTCAGTTATGGGGAAGCTGTCTAGTCGACCTCTTAATGCGATTGATGAGGCTGAGCAACTCATCGGTGATATGGTTGATTCTCTGTTAAAAGAAGAACATATCGTTTTACACTTAATGAGTGAAACCAAAGAAAATGAAAATATTTATTACCACTCATTAAATGTATCAGTGCTTGCAATGCTTGTCGCCAAGATGAAAAATTTAGATGCCGATTCCATTAAGACTATTGGTATGGGCGCGTTGTTTCATGATATGGGTAAGTTGAAAGTACCCCCGCAAATATTACGTAAAAAGACAGAACTTACCAACGTCGAGCAAAACTTTTTAAAATTACATCCTAAATATGGACTCGATCTTGTTAATTTAGTGAATACATTTCCGGATGCAGCGAAGGCTATTATTGCGCAGCATCATGAGCTATTAGATGGTAGTGGCTACCCTAAAGGCTTAAAAGGTAATGATATCGACCTATTTACTCAACTTGTGAGTGTCGTGAATAAATACGATACACTTTGTCACCCTAATGATGTAACGAAAGCACGAGTACCGTCTAATGCCTTATCTTGGCTGTATAAAAATAGCGCGAATAAGTATAATCAAAGTGATTTAAAACTGTTAGTGAAGGTGTTGGGCATTTACCCTCCAGGCAGTGTTGTACGATTATCAAATGATCAGATAGGATTGGTATTGTCAGTGAATTCAGATCGATTATTGTATCCTAACATCCTTATTTATGACGTGGAAGTACCTCGGGCAGAAGCCCCAATCATTGATCTTGAAGAGCGTGAGCTGTCAATTACAGGTGTCATTAAACCGGATAAATTGCCTGAACATATTTATGAATACTTAAACCCGAGAAGTCGTATTAATTATTATTTTGAAAGTGCGCAAAATAATAATTAATTAATAGGTTTATAATTAGAATGTTTACACTATAATTGCAGCGAGCTTATCTTAAAGGTGTCCAGTTTTGAATACGCAACAACGTGGTTTTACTCTTATCGAATTAGTCATTGTTATTATTGTTCTTGGGACACTATCTGCTACCGCAGTGCCCCGATTTTTGAACTTAGCTGATGATGCTGATATCGCCGTTGTCAAAGGAACAGGTGGCGCTTTAAAAAGTGCAGTAAACCTTGCGCACAGTAAGTGGCTAATAATAGGCTCTCCAGCTGATCACAATGCTCGAAATGATTTACCATTGTATGGTGCTGGTTTGGATGGTCAAATTGATCTTAATACTGCAGGATGGCCTGCGCAGAGCTATGCAGGTTCTGATACAGTATTAAACGCTGATAATGCAGCTGATTGTACTTCTTTGTGGAATGCAATTTTAAACACTGGCAGTGATAAAATTGATGAGTTAGCAACGAGTGAACCATATATTGTAGAATATCAATACAAGGGAATTTGCCTTTATAAGTGGAGTAAAAATACTGAACTATACATTCGTTATGATTCCAATACTGGTGATGTGAGTGTTCATGTATCGTAATTTAAAAATGCAATGATATGTATTTGACACATTTTAATCCTTTCTTTAAATGCTTAAAGCCTTAAATAAGCATGTTTACATTCTATCTAGAATAAAATTATTTATTTTGGATAAGCTGAAATACATTATAAAACAATAGTATTAAACCTTCTGAATTAACCACCATAAATTTATTTACAAACGCTGACATAACGCTCCATAATTTCAATTTAGAATGCATCTTTTCTAACGCTAAACGACATGTTCGGTGTATTTATAATTATAGAGAGGATGTCAATGACATTAGTACAATCGACAGCTATGGCTGTTTTATTATCTGTTTTCCTAACTGCTTGTGGCGGTGGCGGCGGTGGTTCTACGACTACTAAAGGGAGTCATACGAAGGATACAGATGGTGACGGTGTTATTGACAGCCTTGATGCATTTCCGAATGACAAAAATGAAACAAAAGACAGTGATGGTGATGGCGTAGGTGATAATGCCGATGCATTTCCGAATAACAAAGATGAAACTAAAGACAGTGATGGTGATAGTGTAGGTGATAATGCAGATGCATTTCCGAATGACAAAAATGAAACAAAAGACAGTGATGGTGATGGCGTAGGTGATAATGCCGATGCATTTCCGAATGACAAAAATGAAACAAAAGACAGTGATGGTGATGGCGTTGGTGATAATGCCGATGCATTTCCGAATGACAAAGATGCTCATTCATACAAACCCAAATTTGATGTTGGCTTTAGCGATATAGTTAATCTTAACGATGATGCTAATACAAAAACTGAAAAGGTAGAAAATATCGCGAGGCTGGTAAATGAAGCTTACGATAACACAGTGCAAAAGATAATTGCTGCTATTGCAGACGAATCGGGTGTTGGACCAGAAAGCACGTTGGAAGGTGCAGTCGCAACCTGGAATTCTTTGTCGAAGAAGGAATTTGATTATACTGATCACAAAGGTATAAAGTACTCTTTTTCTTTGCTCGAGTATCATAATGAGTCTTCTTTTCGAGTTATGATTCGCAGCAGCATTGATAAAGATAAAAAAGAGAGATTGTACACTGTACCTAGTTCTGAATTTTTTAAGAAAGAAATTTTAGAGTCCAATACTGATGATGCGGTCGATCGTAAGTTGAAACAATTTTCTAATAAGCCTATGCACGTACGGGCAACGATTACCGTAAGGGACGACGAGACTGTATGGATGAACTGGTCGAGTATGCGTAAAGATTTACCTAAGATGAATGCTTACATGGACGTTTCTGAATCTATCGTCAGATATATAATTAATACTGGCTTGCCTAAAGACATCCCACAAGGATTTCCTAGCGGGAATGTATCATATGATAAAAATACTGCTGAACTTAAACTTGGGCATGGAAAAGTTCAAGCGAATTATATTCAAAATAAAGACACATTAGAGTGGATTAAATAAACAACGTCTCTTTGTACGTCTAAATTAGTCATCATGGCTGGTTTAGACGCCAATCATATTTGAAATCGATACTCCCTGGATCTTGTTGAAATAATATCAACGCTTGTTTTAATAAAGGTCTTGCATAGCGTTTAAAATGCTCAATCAGAGCCTGCTGATTATCCCCGAAATCTTCCGAATACCACTTGTAAATACTTGAGACCTCTAAATCGTCGCCTTGAATTGAAACGCCTCTTGGATGATTGATATAAGCATAGGCACCTGCAGTTAATAGTTGTTCGGTATTACTTGCCATAAATGCCGTGGCAGATAAATTGGGGCAACCATAACTGGCACAGTTTACGGCATAATGGATACGCGGATCTTTCCAAATAGGGCGCAGTATTTCATGCTCTATATCATTCAAGCTGAGCGTTTGACCATTGACTGTCACCGCCTTATCATCCCACGGACCAAAAGAAAAGAAGCGTTCGCCTAATTTTGTAATGGATTTTACCGGATAATTTTCAAGAATCAGTTGTATGGTCTGTGCGTTATATAAGTTTATCCAGTAGGCTTGTTGCTGTGCTTTAGTGTGTTGCAAGGGGTTGATGTTTTGCAGTTGAACGAGATATTGTCTGAGAATTGCTTTGTCTGCATTGGTCACGTTTTTGTAATTAAACAAGTTAATCGCATTCTTATTTTTATCCACTATTAAATAGCGATTTAAAACATATTGCCATTGACTGTGGTCGATATCCTGCGATGTTGCTTCGTTACTTTTATTCCAGTAGGCCGTCGTTGTCGCCATGACATTAATAGAGTAGAAGCCACTAAATAACATGATTAGTAGCCCAATAACTATACGTGTTTGTGGCATTAATAATTTTAAGTTGTGGATCACATTGATACCTGTTTTTGTATTTATATTAATAGTATTAATTCCATTTTATAGGGTTAATTATAGCTCAATAGTATTGGGACTATGACATTTACACGCTGGGATCGTGGTTTATATTTACTTTATTATTTAGTCATTTGATTACATTATTTTACATTTTTTTACTGTATTCGCCGTATACACTTTGGCGGTTTTTGGCTATCTTCCGCACTTCATATTTTTATTAATAAATATTTATTATTGTTTGGAGTGTTAGTGGTTTATAAGAGTATCTGTTTCTCGTTGTTGTCTTCGGCATTACTCGTGACAAGCAAAGTTAATGCAGAAGATGTTGCCAATATAATGACTGAAAATAATGGGATGGAAAGGCCTGCGTTTGATACTAAAGTTGCAGTAGTTCCTTTAGTCATATCAACTGAAAGATTGGGTGCTGCACTTGGTGTATCAGGAGTAATAAAACATGCTGGGCAACCACAAGCATCAATATTTGGTCTTGGTTTGTACAGTAATAATCACAGTAATATTAGCTTTATCTCATTTAATAATTATACATTACCAAATGTAAAACAATGGCTGTTTTCAACAGAATATTATCGTGGTGACTTTAAATCGGGGATATATTTTCTGCCTACGGCAAAGGCGCCTGAAGATACCTTGTTGACTGATGAAATAATCGCTGAAGGTGTTGAATCATCTCTCCGTGTGAATGCAAGATACGTATTACCATGGGGGATAGGTGTTAATGGTGCCGCGCGTAGCCTTGTCCGCCAACATAGTGAAACAGGGGGTAATCCACTTGAATTTGGTGTTACAAGCATTAATATTACCCCGTTTCAACAAAGACGTGATGTGGTAGGTTATGGTTATTTACCTGATGTTTCGCAAGGGTTAGAGTTACAGTTTGATTGGGATAATCGCGATAGTATTGGCGATACGACGTCGGGTAGCCAAACTCGATTTACTGTGCGACGTGACTTCGGTGATGATGACCGTAATAGTTGGACTACATGGCAATTAGATCAAAGCGCTTATGTTTCTTTTGATGAAAATACTTTGTTTAAAGAACAAGTATTGGCATTTAACTATTATCTTGCAGACACACCAACATGGAATAGCGGTTCGGAAGCCGATCAGAAACATCGTCCACCCTCTTTTTCTGGTATCAAACTTGGTGGTTTTAACCGGCTACGTGGTTATTTACCAGGACAATTTCATAGCCGAAGTGCCGTTATGTATAGTGCCGAATACCGAGTAAAGCCACATTGGCAGCCGTTACATCATTTACCATTTTATAATTTTCCTTGGTGGCAATGGTCAGCATTCGTTGAAGCTGGTCAGGTTTCAGATACTTTTGATTTAGTGGAATTAAATAGTGACTTGAAATGGACTGCGGGTTTAGGGTTACGATTTAACGCTGAAGGTGTGATTGTACGTATTGATTACGCACAAAGTGAATCAAATAAACAATTATGGTTTATGGTTAACCAACCATTCTAGCGGAAAAATAATAAAGCCGTAACAGTGTGTAATTTAATCGGATACTGTCACGGCTTTTTAGGAACAGCAATGAGGTATTATTTTTTGAACATTGATTTTAAATCAGCAAATGGGTTATAAGTCGCTGAATCTTGATTATTATCACCCGCTTCAATTTCTGTCGCGTATTGATCATGTTCGGTATATTTAGAATGCTCATTGTCATGGCAATATAAGCAAAGCAATTCCCAGTTGCTACCGTCATTCGGGTTGTTACTGTGGTCATGGTCCATGTGGTGAACAGTTAACTCTCTTAAGTTAGAATAAACAAATTCGCGGGTACAGCGGCCGCATATCCAAGGGAATAACTTAAGTGCTTTTTCGCGATAACCTTGTTCCATGCGCTTATACGTTACGCTGGTACCTAAAGTATCTGATGACATAATTGTTCATCCATAATTATAAAAAGGTTATTGTAAAAGTATATCTAGCACTGATCAATAGCTATTTTAGTCTGTTCTAGGCTACCAGATTAAAACTGGATCAGGTAAAATATGTGCAATTCAAATTACCAGTATCCAATCTTACTTATGTCAGTTTCAAAAATAGATTCAACGGCTCTTAAATATCTGTCAGCCTATTCAGACCAAGTTCAAAGCAAAGTAAAGCTGATGTTAGAAAAAGACACGCTAGGTCAATTTTTATTAACGAAGTATCCGAGTACACATTCAATTACCAGTGACAAAAAGTTACGTGAATTTGTCATGGATCTTAAGAATAGTTATTTAAAGAAATCATCGCCTATCAGTAAAATCATTTATGATCCTAAAATTCATGTGGTTAATAACGCGCTTGGTTTACATACTTTTGTATCGCGGGTGCAGGGCAATAAATTAAAGAGTAAGAATGAGATCCGCATTAGCGAAATGTTTAGGCGCTGCCCAGAACCTTTCTTGCAGATGATCACGGTACACGAACTGGCGCACGTAAGAGAAAAGAATCACGACAAAGCCTTTTACAAGCTTTGTGAGCATATGTTACCTGATTATCATCAGTTCGAGTTTGAAATGCGTTTGTATTTAACACAGGTTGAATTTAGAGGTGAGATCTATTAGTTAAGCGGAACTAACAGAGTCTGTGAAATATTGAGTAGCAGTTACTTCATTGTCACTTTACCACCAACCATTTTATAAGCGGGTGTACCTCGAATTAACGTGTCTCTTGCAAAGACTTGTCCACACTTAGGGCAAGTACAAGGGGTTTCACAGTAGTCTGTCACGATCCGCTCTTTAAAACATTTAACGAGATTGCCTTTACCGCCTTTACGGTATTTAAACAGCAGTGTTTTACATTTTTTGCATGATATTTCAACTGTTTGAGTTGGGCCTTTTTTATTCGGTTTTGCCATTTAAATGTTTCGTATATGAAAGTAGTATTAAAGTGACTACAGTTTACACGCTTCTGGTTCATCGACAAATCAATAAGCATAGATATTTATATTCTAATAATCATACTTAATGTCCCATTTTTAGTGTTGTCATGAGCGTGTAATACTTGATTTAGTTATGCTTGTCGTTCAGGATAAGTGATTAGATTAATAAAGGCTATTTCCTCAATGTCGGCGTCGCATAAAACAAAACAAACCTCGAATAACGTCAAACTTTGGATTATAAGCCTGCTTATTCTTGTCCTATTAAGTGTCGCGATCATGTTTACATACCGCGAACGCATTATCATGAAGGTTAGCAATCATTTTTCAATTCCCTACGGTGTTAAAGTTGCACAGTTACATGGATTAACGATTAAATTTGATATGCAACAGCCCTTTTTTATCGATAAAATTATGCTTGACCAAGTTAAGCTAAATGTTGATTATTTGCAATTTGAGCAAGCAATGCAGGACCAAAATACCGATCAAGTTGGGGTTCAAGTTGTTACTGTCGTACCCATATTACCCGCGTTACCGGATTGGATACCCGATCTTCATATTGAAAATATAACCGTGCAGGGCACTAATCTACCTCCTTTACCTGACGTATCAAAAACACAAAGTCTGTCTTTATCGAATATTAATTGGGAACAGCTTGACCTTAACCTTATTGATTTTAAAGCCATAGATTTCAGATATGTCGATAACAACGCTGAATTTGGTTTTTCAGTGTGGCAGCAAGATCAACGCTTGCTACAAGTTAAGTTGAACTACGTATTAAAAGAGACCAACAATACAGATAGCCGCAAGTTACTTAAAGTGCAACTGAACACGGACTTAAGCAAACTTAGTGCAAGCGTTAAGCATGTTTTACCCGCGTTTAATGCCGAATTTTATGGTATTGCAATGCTTGATGTAGACGTTGACTTACAGCGGATGGAACGTATTTCCTTAAGGTTCTCATTGGTTGACGGGGCAGTGAGCTATGATCAGCAAAAGCTTATTGCGAATGCAGACTTTTCTGTCGATACGGAGTTAGTACTGGATGATAAATCGTGGTTGCCTGAACACGTCAAGTTGAACATAACGGACATTGCACCTATTACGCTGACGGCAAAAACGTGCGCATCGTTTACTGCATTATTGAGTGTGGACAAAAGTGTTTGTCAGCCGTTTAGTAACAATGCATCACCAACACTCGCCCCTATCGTTATCACGCCTAAATTACCTTTATCTTTACAGGCAGGGATACAAGAACGCGATATTACTCGTTGGAAAGTACAGGCCAAGCAAGCCGCGATGACAGTAATGATGTCTGATAATATGTCTAACAATAGCCTAGCAGTAAAGGTGGATGAATTGATGTTAACGCCTCAATCTTGGCAGAGTAATTGGTCGTTAGCCGTTATAACAAATAGCCGTTATTTCAGTGAGCTGAATGTACCGTTCCAAGTGACATCGAAAGGTCACGTAGAAGTTAACCCCACGGATACATCGATAAACACCAAGCTCACAGTTAATAGTGGAACATTAACCGCACATAAATTTAAATATTCAGATGTGTCGAGTGAGAATATCAAGGTTTCTTTACTTGACGCTATGACGGTGAATATTAGCAACAATAGCGTATTACCGTTCGATTTTGCTTTATCGACAGTGTCGTTTAATAATAAATATCAGAATGAATACAAGATAGATAGATTTACGGCGCAGCATCGGGGACATTTTAATTCCCAAGCTTTGAGCGTGAGCTCAGATTGGCAGTTAGATGATGTGGTAATGAAAAGTACAAATACCGTTACGTTATTAAATTTAACGCCGTACAAAATTGCAGGGCATTGGCAATACCTTCAGCAAGCAATTCCTTCTTTAGTAACTGATAAATATCCTTTACCCGTAGGGCTATACCTACCTGGGTTGGTGGAAAGCAGGCTTGATTATCAGCTGATGTTAAATGAAAAACAAGGTTATTTAACCGCAAGTATGTCGGGTGAATTCACTGCCGATAGTAGTACTTATAATGACATAACGGCCACCGATATTAATGCGAATTGGCGTTGTAAGATTGAGGCGGCCAAACCTGATTTAGTGGCATCTTTAAATACCAATTGTCTTATTAACAGCAACATTTCATCTGTTGATATGGGGCCTGTCGCGACCAATGTTAATTTTACTGGCTTGGTGACGTTTGCTCATGAACAGTTACAAGTGGCGATTGATAACGCCTCAGCAAATGCGTTTTCTGGTACAGTGTCATTGGTACCATTGTTAATTACCGATTTTGATCATATTGTTGGTCAAGTGCGTGTTCGCAATCTATCTTTACCTGAGGTACTTGAATTATATCAAGTTCCAGGTGTTAAAGTGACTGGATTATTAAAAGCGGATATCCCTTTTATTGCTAAAGGTAGCGCAGTATCAATAATCGATGGCACGATAGAGCAGCAAGGTGCCGGTGGGGTGATCCAAATAAAGGATAATGCCACGATAGATCAGTTAAAGTTAACACAACCGCAATTGCGTTATGCTTTAGAGCTGTTAGAAAATCTGCATTATGATAGTTTACATAGTGATGTGAATTTTAAGCCGAGTGGAGATACTAAATTAACGATTAGTATTAAAGGGCGGAACCCTAGTATTGAACGCCCAATTGAATTTAATTATTCCCACGAAGAAAATATATTGCAGCTATTTCGTAGTTTAAGAATTAATGATGCGATGTATGATGCGCTTGATAAAATGAATAACCCATAAGGATATAATATGAAAGCACTGTTATTTAGTGCAAGTTTACTTGTACTTATTGCTGGTTGTACGCCGACAGTACAACTTGCCGTTCCCGATAAGCCAATTGTGATTAATTTAAATGTAAAAATTGATCACGAGATTAAAGTGAAAGTAGATAAAGAGCTAGATGATGTGTTTAGCGATGATGAGTTATTCTAGTCAAATGGAGATTACAATGAGAAGAATTTTTTCAACCTTGATTATTTTAGTCGCTATGTCATTTTCGGTACAGGCGATTGATTTACAAGACGCGAAGCAATCAGGATTGGTTGGTGAGCAAACGAATGGTTACCTTGGCGCTGTGAAACCAAGCAGTGAAGTGAATGCATTAGTTAAAACGGTAAATGATAAGCGTAAAGCTAAATATCAAGAGCTAGCAACCAAGCATAATGTGTCGGTTAAGGCCATTTCTGTACGTGCAGCGAAAAAAGCAATATCGTTGACAGAAAAAGGTCAGTTTATTGAATCTTCTCCAGGTCAGTGGAAGAAGAAGTAACGACAACTTAATTAAATAAAAAGCGCTATTGAATATAGCGCTTTCTATTAACGGTTGGTTACATTAATTACGAATAAGAGTGTTGTTACTCACATCGTATGAAGCTGTATGGTCAATGCTCAGTTTAAAGAGACTCTCACCAGGTTTTTTAGTTTCTCGAGCTTCTAGTTTACCAATGTCTACTGCCTGACTATTATAGTCATGCTTAGTATAAAATGAATTTTCGTCGTCATTGTTATTATAATAAGCCACCATTCTTTCTTTATTATTCCTGAACGTATATTGATATCGTCCATCAAATTCGCCACTTTCATTAACAGTTTTAAGTTTAACTATAAATTCATCCTGTTTTGTCACTGCTAATTTAATTTCAACTTGTCCTATATTATGGTCGTTAATATAATAGTTTTCCGCAATAACCGTCACCATATATTTTAATTTCGTTGTCGCTATAAGTTTCGCACTTATATTACCGAGTTTAGGGTGAACCCAATTTGGCTTTGAGTCATGGGTATATTTATATTCTTTCAGTTCCTCTACCATACCGCTAATGTCACGAAGATTGTGTCCCGAACTTTCGGCTCCACTATTAAACCGTAGAACTTGAGATTTAAGTGTCGGGTATCGATCAAACTCGCCAAATGCAACTATAGCGTAAACTTCAATTATGGTTTCAGCAGCATTATCTACCACATTGAGGACTTTTTGGATGTTATCTTTGACGCTCTTAGCGTCTGGGCTATCCTGACTCGTGACGTTGGCAAGTGAGGGTAAAAGAGCATTATCACTAGGTCCATATAGTCCTGAAAGCGTTCTATCTAGCTTGAACTGTTTTTCTTTCGTCGGAGTCGTCGGTTTTACCGGAGTGGTTTTATCACCACCACCGCCACATGCAGTGAGAAGTACCGACAATAAAGTCGTGACTACGAGGGATTTAATAGATTTCATTTGGAATATCCGTCTTTATAGAGTGAAAATCAAAACGAATATATCGTTTAACGTTTTTCATATAATTATTGGTGGCGGATTATACTTATCAGAAAAAATTTATCAAAATGTTATTTGTCAGTAAATGTAAGAATTCTATCTTTTTGGAGATTTATGATTTTTGTAAATTCATTGTGGTGATTTCCACTGTATAAGCCCTATTTAAGGGGAATATTAAATTAATCAGCGTGTTATTAATCTTATAAAAATGAATGTTAGTGACAAATCAGCCCTGCTATGATGAATAAATTACATCATAGCAGGGCTTCTTATATAGCTATTTTAAGTCAGCTATTCTAATCGATTTCACATTGGTATAGCGACCATCAGGTGTAGTTGGTAATGCTAGTTCACCTTCATTAACTTGCTTACGAGCGATTTCGCGTTCAGCATGATGGCCAGTAAGTCCAATCACTGACCAGTCATTTTCTGCTTTACCAATGATCTTGCCCTTTTTAACTTCAGAGATATAGCGGATAGTTAGGTTTCTAATTGTGCCTGCTTCTTCGCCATATTCTGCTTTAGAGTCAGATAAAACAGTAAATGTACGTCCTTCTAATACACCACCTTTTTTCGTTAAGTGGCCCATACGATAAGCGTTCATACCAATGTGGATGACAGTTTTATCTGTAACAGGTTTACCATTCATTGCTAATTCAACAATTCGCTTTCCTGCAGGCTGGCGAAGATCAATTTTATAAGTAACACCGCCAAACATATCATGCGTGCTGTATTTCGATGAACGACGTTTTTCATCAAAGCTGTAAGTTAAATCACCATCATGTGTCTGGTTAAAATATCCTGCAGACCATTCCATATATTTCTTAAGATCTTGGCCTGTCATTGCATAAACAGTATATTCACCGCCAGCATATTCATAGTTATAAGCAATATCTTTTGCTGTAACCGCCCCAAGATCCATTTTAGGATTCATATTGTCTAGGTGAATAGCAATTACATTCGCTTGTGGTGCAAAATGAAAACCAACATCCTGAAATAAGCTGGTTAATCCGGTATCGTGTAATTGTGTTTCTGGTATACCGTTTATTCTATTTTTTGGTGTTAATGTTTCGCCACTTAATGTACCAATAACACGATTTGCATTATCACGTAATTTCTGATGATAAGGACTGAAAATAGTTTCAAGTTGTTTATCTGATACTTGATTGTTCATATTATAAGTAAAACTATTCTTATTAATTAGGTTAACTTTACCGTTATCTTGTCGCGTAAATGTCAGATCAATACGTGATAACGCTCGACCATATTTATAGGGTTCGGTAATGATAACGCCATTAATAACGACTTTATCTATTTTTACATGCATGTGACCAGCTACGATCGCGTCGAGTTCCGGATTAGCTCTCGCAATATCCCCAACACTGGTATCTGCGATATTATTTTCGTTGTCTATTCCCATATGCGCCACCAACACAAGGGCATCGACTTTGTCTTTAATTTCAGCAATCACTTTTTTGACTTCAAGGCTTGGGTTGGTGAAATTAATCCCATTAATTCTATCGCTGCCTTTTGCAAAGTGTTCAACCATTGGCGTATCCATACCAATAATGCCGATTTTGATACCATCACGTTCTACTATTTTATAGGCAGGAAGAAAACGACGCTTATCATCATGAAAAATATTACCCGCAAGCGGCGTATCATTGAAAGTGTTAAATGCATTGTTAAGCGCATCTAAACCAAAATCAAATTCATGATTGCCTAATACCCAAGCATCATAATGCAATGCATTAAAACCTAACATCATAGGATTAACTGGCTCATGCTTAAACGTCTCTATCCCGTTACCTTGGATCGCATCACCGGCATCGACTAAAATAACGTTTTTTTCGGTGTTGCGGATCTCTTTCACTTTGGACGCAATTTGGCTAAGACTTCCTTTTGGATTCGGTTTATCTGTAGAGTAATCCCAAGGGATAAAGCGTCCATGCAGATCGGAAGTACCAAGAATGGTCACATTTACATTTTCAGATGCAAATGAAGGTGCGATGAACAAAGGTGCAAAAATTAATGCGGCCAGTTTTACTTTCATGGTATAGCGTCTCTAAAATAATTAAAATATCGTGAATCATACACAAGCAGTGTAAATACACTAAATATAGTAGCTTAAATAGGGCGAACAGTTTATTCATCCTCAGTTTTAGTCTGAAAATCGAACTCTACAAGGGGATGATATACACTAAAAAGAAAAACTCTTGTTGAGCCGCTAGGTTTTGTTTATGAAAGGGAGTTTGAATTTAACTTTAAGTTATAAAAGGCGCTATTGAACATAGCGCCTTTTATTTTTAACGAAACTTTTATTTTCGGGTTAGTGTGTTATTACTCGCATCGTAGGATGCTCTGTATTTTATGTTACTAGTGCTTTTAAATGGTAACTCACCAACAGTGATTACCTGACTGTTATAATTATGGTTAATTAAAATTGAACTATCGTAGTCATTGTTACTATAGCTGACTAGCATTCTTTCTTTATCGCTTCTGAAGGTATATTCGTATCTTCCATCAAATTCGCCGCTTTCATTAATAGTTTTAAGTTCTACGTTGAATGCACCTTCGTCTAATTGAGCTAGTTGAATCTTAACTTTACCTATATTTTTGTCGTCAATATAATAGCGGTCCGAGGTGACATTCCAAAAATAAACTTCACCGCCTGCATGGGTTAGGGGTGCTTTTATATTACCAAGTTTAGGATGAGGCCATGAATGTCTTCTATTATGGCTTATTTGTTGAAATCCCAAGTTATTTCTTATCGAATTAATGTCATTAACGTTGTAAATACTCTTTAACTCTTTAACTTTAGCGTCAAGTGTTGGAAGTTGTTCATCGAATACTGAGCTGCCAAACATAACCAGAGCATTAACTTCAATAATTGTCTCTGCAATATTATCTACCACCTTAAGGACTTTTTGGACGTCATTTTTTATGTTCTCAGCGTCTGGGTTATCCTTACCTATAACATTGGCAAGTGGAGGTAAAAGAGCATCACCATTCGGCCCATATACGCCTAAAAGAGTTCTATCTAGCTTGAACTCTTTTTCTTTTACCGGTTTTGTCGGTTTTACCGGAGTTGTCGGTTTTACTGGAGTTGTCGGTTTTACTGGAGTCGTCGGTTTTACCGGAGTCGTCGGTTTTACCGGAGTTGTTTTATCGCCACCGCCACCGCCACATGCAGTAAGAAGCACCGACAATAAAGTTGTGGCCACGAGAGATTTAATTGGGTTCATTTGGATTATCCGTCTTTTAAAGTTCACAAGTTCAAACGAATATATCGTTCAGTGTTTTGCATTACATTGTTGGGTGGCGGATTATACTTATCAAATAAAACTTCTCAAGCCTTAATTTGTAAATGAATGTAATCGTACTATCTTTTTTTAATTTAATGATGATTTGGTTTTTTGTGGTGATTTAGACGCGGTAGAAAATTATTTTGGGGAATATTAAATTAATCAGCGTGTTATTCATCCTCAGTTTTAGTCTGAAAATCGAACTCTACAAAGGGATGATATACACAAAAAGTAAGACTCTTGTTGATCCGCTATTCTAGATTCAACCTTAATGAGTTTGGATCTCGGCTTCCGAACATATCGAATACTGTATTGGATTATTCGCCAAGCACAGGGATGTTGGTACGACTGCATTATAAATTTTAATTACAAAACAGCCCAACAATGATGAATAAATTACATCTTAGCTGGGCTGTTTTATATTCGACTATTCAGTACTATTCAGTACTATTCAGTACTATTCAGTACTATTCAGTACTACTTAGGTACGAGGTTAACCAACCGCTGGGATCATTTTCGCCATTTGCAAAAACTGCGATGTGATAATCAAACAACCCATTAGGCTTGCAAGCACGAGCGTTACGTTACCACCGATAACTCTATAACCATTTGCTTGTGCTTTACGTTGTTTAGACACCATAGCAACTGGTAAAAAGATTGCAAGGATAACCAGTGCGATTGCTGCGTAGCCTAGCGCTGTAATGAAACCTTGTGGGTAAAACAGTGCGAAAGCCAGCGGAGGTACAAATGTGACCAATGCTGTTTTGACACGGTGTGATTTACCGTCTGCGTTAGTACTATCGTCGCTGTCATTATTATGAATACTCGTATTCGCGCGTTTCATCATGCCTGATAACAAATCAAACAAACCTAAACTCACCCCCAAGAATGAGGTCGCGAGGGCAAGGTCTGCAAAAATAGAGACTGATTGACTGACTTGCGGCTGTTGTAACACTGAGCTGAGCGATGCAATGAAACTGGTTAACGAGTTGTTTGCCATTAAAGTCGTTTGGCTTAACACACCTTGCGTTGCAACTTGCCATAGCAGGTAGATAACAAGTGGCGCAGATGCACCGCAGATCATCACTTTCTTCAGTGTTTTAATATCAATACCGACATAACGTACGATTGACGGAATACTGCCGTGGAAACCAAACGAAGTGAAAATTACGGGTAAAGCCGATAGCAATAATCCTTGCTCTACTGGCATTTCTAATAAATTAATAGACTGCACGTGTGGAAATAACAGACTGAGCGTGAGTGCTAAGACAATAATTTTTACGCTAAACAATACACGGTTTACGATATCAACCGAATGCGTGCCAATCGACACCACAGTCGCGACAATGATGGTTAGTAACACAGCACCAAATTGTGGGGTTAATTCTAAACTCAATAAATCGTTTATTTTGTTGGTTAACTGCGAACCGCCACCGGCAATATACGCGGCACAAAGGGCATAGAATAAGAAGAAAGAAGCAAATGTTGCGAGATATTGACCGGGTTTACCCAGTAAATTTTTTGCAAGCGAGTTAAGTGTCGCATCTTGTTCGGCATGCTGATGTATTTCTAACATCAACAACGCTGTATACGTCATTAATGCCCAGTTGACGATAATCAAAAAGGCGGCGGTATAGAAACCTAAACCAGCTGATGCAAGGGGTAAAGCTAACATACCGCCACCAAGTGCGGTACCAGCAACAATAAGGGTACTTCCTACTATCTTACTCACAGTTATAAAACCTTATTCACAGTCATAAACATTCCATTACGGATTGCAATTAAAAATTCGTAAACATTTGTTTACAATAAACACCTTAAATATTCATAAACCATTAAGGTGTAGCGAGTTTACTTATTTTATATGGGTTAGTGCAATGTAAAAAGTGTAAAAAGTGTAAATTGTATCGTAAAGTAATTGTTACACCTGTCTGATCTGGTTTTTAATAGTATTAATTTCTGCTGTCGATTGGTTGGTAACCTTGTGCGGACTACGAACTTTATCAATTACGTAGTACTATAGGGGGTCTTTTATTTGCTCAGATAATAATCCTTTATGTTTAAGTTTTTTGAAAAATGGTCTTCGGCTTTTCCCAAGCATCAACCTGAACAGCCGCCGCAAGATATGGTGGCGTTTTGCCGTTATTATACCCGTGGCTTTGAGTCGCCTTTATTAGCGATGGCAGTATTAAGTGCGATGATTGCTATTTTAGAAGTGTCATTATTTGGTTTTATGGGGCAACTGGTGGATTGGTTATCAAACCATGAGCCACAGAATTTCTTAGACGATGAAAGCGCTAGCCTCATTGGCCTAAGCGTATTGATACTGGTGGTGATGCCATTGTTGGTATTATTACATTCATTAATCATGCATCAGACATTACTGGGCAATTATCCTATGTCTATCCGCTGGTTAGCACATCGTTATTTGTTACGTCAAAGTGTGTCTTTTTTCCAAAGTGATTTTGCCGGTCGTATTGCCACAAAAGTGATGCAAACAGCCTTGTCTGTACGTGAAACCGTGATGAAATTACTGGATGTATTGGTCTATATCTCGGTGTATTTCATTGCAATGCTCGTGATGATTGGCCAGGCTGACATACGACTCATGTTGCCTATGCTGGCGTGGTTTATTGGTTTTGTCGCTATTCAATTGTATTTTGTGCCGAAGCTTAAACAGATCTCGACAGAGCAAGCCAATGCACGCTCAATGATGACAGGGCGATTAGTCGACAGTTATACCAATATCACCACGGTTAAATTGTTCTCGCATAACTCTCGTGAGATGGTGTATGCCGAAGAAGGCATGGACGAATTTCTTGTGACGGTGCATAAACAGATGCGTTTGGTTACGGGGTTCACCTTTTGCGTCGAGTTATTAAATTATTTATTACTCTTTGGTGTTGCTGCTATTTCGATCATGCTGTGGTTAGACGCCAGTTTAAGTGTGGGTGTTATTGCTGTCGCGATCAGTTTGGCGTTACGCCTTAACAGCATGTCTAAATGGATCATGTGGGAAATTGGTGGTCTGTTTGAAAATATGGGCACAGTGATCGATGGCATGAATACCTTAGCCAAGCCTATTGATATTGAAGATAAACCAAATGCTAAACCGCTAATTGTATCAGCGGGTGAAATCGAGTTTGATAATATTAGTTTTCATTACGGTGAGTCAGCTGGCGTGATTGATAACTTAAACCTTAAGATTAAGCCGGGTGAAAAGGTCGGTCTAGTAGGGCGCTCTGGTGCGGGTAAGTCGACCTTGGTTAACTTGTTAATGCGTTTTCATGACGTGGAGTCGGGTGCGATCAAAATTGATGGTCAAAATATCAGTGATGTCCAGCAAGACAGTTTACGTGGTCAGATTGGCATGGTTACACAGGATACATCCTTACTACATCGTACTATTCGCGATAACATCATGTATGGCGATCCGGATGCGAGTGAAGCGCAATTGCTTCAAGCAACAAAACAAGCATGTGCGCATGAGTTTATTAGCACCTTAACGGATACCTTTGGTAATAAGGGCTATGACGCACAAGTTGGCGAGCGGGGGGTTAAACTTTCGGGTGGTCAACGTCAGCGTATTGCTATTTCTCGCGTGTTATTAAAAGATGCGCCGATTCTGGTGTTAGACGAAGCAACGTCAGCGTTAGATTCTGAAGTTGAAGCAGCCATTCAGGATAGCTTAAATGAACTGATGGACGGTAAAACTGTCATTGCAATTGCGCATCGTCTGTCAACAATTGCAGCGATGGATCGTCTGATCATTTTAGATGAAGGCCGTGTTGTAGAGCAAGGCTCACACAAAGAGCTCTTAGCGAAACAAGGTATTTATGCACAGCTCTGGGCGCATCAAACTGGTGGCTTTATCGGTGAAAATGATTAATCGTTCTTAATTACAGATTTGTGCAGCTCATATATTATTCAATGTGCTGAGCTGCATATATTCATTTACTACACAAAAACCACTCTATAAACCCTGCTGTTATATAAAAGTACTACTTTGGTGTTGTTTTTTGGCTGTTTTGGCTATTTCGTTTATAGCGTATTGATTCATATCAATAGTTATTTATACTGCAAGCGTAAAATATGAATAATAATAGTTATCATTAGGATTAGGTGAAGATATGAAGTTAGCGCTATTAAACGATGGTGTTGTCGCTAAAATTACCGATATGTCAGGCTTACCTGCTGACACGCGAAAGAAGTTAATGGTAATAGGTGTGCTACCTAATACCCAAGTCACATTAATTCGTCGTGCGCCAATGGGTGACCCGTTACAAATATCTGTGCGTGGAGTCTCGGTTGCGATCCGGAAGAAGTTAGCACAACAGATTGAAGTTGAGGTCGCTTAATGTTGTATCAAATCTTAACTATTGGTAATCCAAATAGTGGTAAAACAACGCTATTTAATGCGTTAACGGGTGCGAATCAACGTGTTGGTAACTGGGCCGGTGTGACGGTTGATAAGAAAACCGGACGCTATAGCCATGCGGGTGATGAGTTTTTATTAACTGATTTACCGGGTATTTATGCCTTGGACAGCAGTAACGAAGTGAATAGTGTCGATGAAATGATCGCGTCGAAAGCAGCGTTGGATCATGCGGCAGACCTGATCATTAATGTTGTCGATGCTTCGTGCTTAGAGCGCAGTTTATATATGACACTGCAATTGCGCGAGTTAGGTCGTCCAATGGTGGTGGTGTTAAACAAGATGGACGTATTAGCGCGTCAACGCCAAGTTTTAGACGTTAAAAAATTAGAAAAAGCCCTTGGCTGTCCAGTACTCGCACTCTCTGCAAATGCCAAAAATGAAGTGAGCAGCTTTAAACAAGACTTACACTCAATTGTGCAAAGAGGCGTGGTTACTGTCCCGCTTGCGATGGACTACGGAACAGAAATAGAAGCGGCGATTAGTGAACTAGACGTTTATTTTTTCGATCACGATGCCGCCCCACGTTCACTCGCTATTCGTGCACTCGAAAATGATGCGTTAATTGTCGATCTTATTAGTCTTGATGCCTTGATTGTGATTGCAGACATTAAAAATAAAGTCGCAGAGTCAATTGAGACCGATTTCCATATTGCCAACGTTCGATATACGTATTTACACCAACTTTGTAATAAGGTGCGTCGTCAGGAAGGTAAATTAAGCCGTTCATTCAGTGATAAAGTCGACCAAGTGGTGTTGAATAAATACATTGGTATTCCATTCTTTTTTGCTGTGATGTACTTAATGTTTATGTTCTCTATCAATATTGGTGGTGCATTCATTGATTTCTTTGACATTAGCTTTGGCAGCGTACTTGTTGATGGCGGACACTATTTATTAGATGGATTATTGCCTGTTTGGCTTGTTACTATTATCGCAAATGGTATTGGCGGTGGTATTCAAACTGTTGCCACTTTTATTCCCGTGATTGGTTTTTTGTATTTATTCTTATCGTTACTTGAAAGCTCGGGTTATATGGCGCGTGCTGCATTTGTACTTGATAAAGTAATGCAACGAATTGGCCTCCCTGGTAAAGCATTTGTTCCGTTAGTATTGGGCTTTGGCTGTAACGTACCTGCCATTATGGCAACGCGTACACTCGAACACGAGCGTGAGCGTCGTTTAGCTGCGGCTATGGCACCGTTTATGTCATGTGGCGCACGATTACCTGTGTATGCATTATTCTCGGCGGCATTCTTCCCTGAGCATGGCCAAAATATTGTCTTTGCGTTATACATTATTGGCATTTTAGTGGCGGTATTTACTGGGCTCATATTACGCTGGAGTTTGTATCCTGGCCGCAGTGATAGCTTTATCATGGAAATGCCGGATTATGAATTACCGACAATGCAGAATATGCTTATCATCACTTGGCAAAAACTAAAACGTTTTGTGTTTGGTGCGGGTAAAACGATCGTGTTGGTTGTCGCATGTCTTAGTTTCTTTAATTCATTGGGTACTGATGGCAGCTTTGGTAATGAAGAAACTGAAAGTTCAGTATTATCGAAAGTTGCACAAGTAGCAACGCCGTTACTTGCACCTATTGGTATTAAAGCAGATAACTGGCAAGCAACCGTGGGTATTATTACGGGTATTTTTGCCAAAGAAGCGGTTATCGGCACGTTAAATAGCCTGTATTCAAGTGCAGAGGAAGATGATGCTGAATTTGATTTATTGGCCAGTTTACAAAAAGCGGTATTATCAATCCCTGCGAATTTGGCGAATTTAAGTTATTCAGATCCATTGGGTGTTGATGTAGGTGATTTAACGGATATGAATGCGGTTGCTGACGATCAAGAAGTGGATGTGACAATCTTTGGTAACTTGAAAGAGAGCTTCAGTTCCGACGCTGCTGCTTTTGCATTCTTATTATTTATTCTTTTATACACACCTTGTGCTGCGGCAATGGGCGCTTATGTGCGCGAATTTGGTCGTCCATTTGCTGTATTCATTGCTGGCTGGACTATGTTCTTAGGTTATTTTGTTGCCACTATGTACTACCAAATCGTTGAGTTTTCAGCACACCCTGCATCAAGTATGGGCTGGATAGGCTTCTTCAGTGTGTTGATGTGCGTTGTGATTGCACTACTGAAAAAACAGGGAAATAAAATAAAACTACAAGAGGAACAGGGCAAATATGATTTTAACACGTCTGAAAGATCATCTTGTTGTTAACGGTAAAACCAACAGAACTGAGCTAGCCAAAACCTTTGGCATTAGTGAAGACGGTATCGATGCGATGCTGGCACTTTGGATAGCGAAAGGCAAGATATCGACAACAATCAGCGAACGTCCTCGACTGGGACAATCAAACTGCGATGTTTACTATCGTTGGAATGACGAGTGCGAACTTGCGGTCACTGTTATTAACTAAAACTGTGTTCAGCTAGACCAGATCTAATATCATCAATAAAAAGGCAAATACTTGACTAAATAAGTTGGGTATTTGCCTTTTGTCAATTACAGACCTTTTGTTACCACATATACTCAATCTCAATTACTATTTAAAAGGTTAAATCAATGCAAATTACAGACTTGGCGGCGGAACAAAAAATCCTCCCAGTATTACGTCTTGGCTTTCGTCCTTTCTTCTTAGCAGGCGCTTTGTTTAGTATGGTTGCATTGTTGTTATGGGGCGCAATGTTATCTGGTTATATTACCTTTCAGCCTTACGGTGGCGGCTTGTGGTGGCATATACATGAAATGTTGTTCGGTTTTGGCTGTGCAATAGTTGCTGGTTTCTTGTTAACCGCGATCCAGAATTGGACTGGGGTTCGTGGTATTTCGGGGCTACCCTTACTTGGTTTATTCATGCTTTGGCTGGCAGGTCGAATTGCTTTACTTTTACCCATGTTATTAAATGATTACGTTATCATATTGATTGATTTAAGCTTTCTGCCTGTAGTTGCTTATGTTTTAGCCAAACCCTTGGTAAAAATAAAACAGTACCGAAATTTATTTTTTGTACCTTTATTAGTTTTATTTACCTTGGCAAATATTGAAATACATTTGGCTAAATTAGGTTTAGCGAACATGACAGTCAACCAAGCTGCTTATGCATCCGTAATGCTAATGGCATTTTTAATGTCGATGATGGCTGGTCGTGTTGTGCCGATGTTTACTGCCAACGGGACTAAAACCGCAAAAGTATTACCACTTCCTTGGTTGGAAAAATTAGCAGCAGGCAGTTTAGGTGTTATTACCCTACTGTTATTAATTCACCCTTTATTTTCTGTTCCTAAGCCTGTATTTGGCATCTTATTTATTCTCGCAGCATGTTGCCAAGCCATTCGCTGGTATCGCTGGAAGCCTTGGATTACCTTGGGTGTGCCGCTGTTGTGGTCTATCCATGGCTCGTTATTTTTTATCTGGGCAGGACTATTTACCATAGGCATGAGTTACTTTATTAATGTCCCAATTGTTAACCATTTGTGGCATTTAATTACAATTGGCGGCATGGGTGGATTAATTTTGGCGATGATATCTCGTGTTTCACTGGGTCATACAGGACGTATGCTGCAACAGCCTAAAGCGATGTTCGTGGCATTTTTCAGTATTTTTATGGCGGTCATAATACGCGTAATAGGCCCTATTTTTTGGATGCAGTATTATATTACCTTTATTAATTTGAGCATTGTATTTTGGTTAATTGCATTTGGCTTGTTTGTTTATCATTACACGCCGATGTTGTTTAAAGCGCGACAGGATGGCCGCCCAGGTTAGAACCGTTTGACAGCTAAACAAGGTTTATATAGAGTGGCGGCATGTGCCACCTAAAATGAACTTAATTATGGATTTACTCCAGTTTTACAAGTGCTTAGCAGATGATACTAGATTGAAAAGTCTATTGTTAATACTGAGAGAAAATGAATTGTGTGTGTGTGAATTAACGCATGCATTAGAACAAAGTCAACCAAAGGTGTCACGCCATTTGGCCCTGTTACGTCAGAAAAAACTGGTCATTGATAGACGGCAGGGCCAATGGGTGCATTATCAAATTAACCCTAATATACCTGACTGGGCACAAGAAATATTGTCACTCACGTTAGCGAATAACTTGAATAGTATTCAACAAGAAGTACAGCGTTTAAGTTCAATGACATGTCGCCCTAATCGTGAAGTATTGTGTGATTAACCTAAAATAAACATTCAATACATTCGTTTAATATTATTTCTTTAAGCATGCCCCTGCCAGGATAACTTGCTGTTTTAAATTTATATTTGGCGATATTAACCCTGACAAAACGAGACTAGGTGTCACCTTGTTGTGTTACTATGGTAGTGAACCATAAACAGGGATGATTAATGAATAACATGACTAGTCACGCACTTGATGCGTATTTTGATGAATTACAAAAATTTAGTCAGCTGCTGTCTAAACAGGAAGAATACGACACGGCCGTTGCTGCAGCCAGTGGGGATAAATCTGCTCGGGACACGATGATCCAATCAAATTTGAGATTGGTTCTTATGGTGGCGAAGAAATATAAAAACTATTCACTTGATTGGGATGAGATAATTCAAGAGGGTAATACAGGCTTAATGCATGCGGTCGATAAGTTCGATCCAGAACGAGGTTGCCGATTTTCAACTTATGCAGTGTGGTGGATAAGAAACAATATTGAACAGTATATTATGAACCATTCTCGAACCATTCGTATCCCCATTCATGTTACACGCGTCTATAAACAGATATTGAAAGCTTCATCTGAACTTGGCCTTGATCTTGATACCAACGAAGGTATTACTAAAATCTCCCAAGAACTCAAAATATCACCTCGTAAAGTACTGAATATATTAGGTCATTATTTTAATGAAGGATCTTTAGATAAAGAGATCCGCAGTGGTGATAATTTATTGGCTAGCCTAAAAGATTTGGTTGCTGCTGAAGTGAATTGCCAGCCTGATATTCGTTATGAAAAATGTGATTATTATGAATATATGGACGCATTATTAGAATACCTGCCGGTACGTAGTCAAAACATTATTCGTTTACGCTTTGGTTTTAAAGGGCAGGACCCAATGAGCTTAGAAGCCATTGCACAGCTAATGGATATTTCCCGTGAACGTGTACGACAAATTATTCGTAATGGCTTGAGTCAAGTTAGAGAGCAATTATGTGCGAATGACTTAGTAAAAGAAGATTTTGATTTTGAAGCCGATTCTATTTGTACGACAGGTATTTAATGGTAATAAGGTCCGCCATAGATAAAATGGCTGACCTTATTTGTTGTTAGTCGTTAATGGCGGTTACTATGCTTTGAATGCCATATTCAGTAAGGAAATTAATTTAGCAGGATCATTTTTTATCTGTGTTATCTCACCTAAAGTGACGGCTTGTTCTGGGTTTACAGAAATAGTAATACTTTTCGGGTCATTAATAAATTTAACAAATGTCGCCGCCGCATTTGTCGCAAGTTTTATCTCTGCATCACTCAGTTCATTTTTCTTGTTTTCAAGATCTGCCGCCAGCATGGTATTTATCTTGTCTGATACACGCTGTTTTAATTCTTCAACACTGATGTCTGACGTTTGCGCTTCTTGTTTAAGCAGGCGTTTAACAAATGATTGGTCTGTGTAAGTAAACTCGGCAGCATTTAGCTGATAGTTCGGGTAAGAGAATAATAGGCTAATCGGCTGTTTCGGATCAAATTGGAAGTTAGCTAAGTTAAGCGAGTATTCCATTTTACCCATGTCTTGTGCACTTAGACCAAGCTGTAAATCCATTACGTCATTAACGTAAGTGTATTTTGTCGATAGGCTGATTAACATATTATCCGTATAACCAAGTTCTTTAAGCTGTTCTGCTGTTTTTGGTTCAATATCATCAATGCTAATAGAAATCCCGTTTAATGCGATGTCTAACGCGGCAGGGAATTCTGATTCTACATCAAACTTATTAATGGTTATTTCATTAATAGTGACAGGGGTTGCGCTGCCATCAACAGGGCTTAGTACTACGTTATGTAATTGAATTTTCTGGGTGATAGGTTCAACACTTAGATCGCCATATTTAACATCAATCATAGGCTGCATTTCGATGATCTTCGCATCAAGTTGTTTTTCTACTTGGTTTGTCATATAAAACTTACCGCCAGCATAACTTGCCGCAAGTCCGGCGATAACCACGCCTGAAACTAATTTAATATTCATGATGTCACTTATTGGTTGGATTGATTGATTTTATTAGATGTAATGAAAAATACACATTACTAGATAGATTATGTATTGGTTACCAAATTATTGGAATAGTTCAGCGGAATTTAAATAAAAAAACGAAGGTTTATCACTAAACCTTCGTTTTTATGCGCGGATAGATATCCTAATGCTTGATTATTGGCTTAGTTAATTAAGCTTTCATCTTTAATGATTGCTGTTTTACCATCATCACTTGCTAAGAAGCTTGTGATTTGGCTCTGTAGTTCGTCAGTAGCGGCTTGATTAGAGTTCGCGCCGTAAACAGCAATGGCAGAGCTATGGTTACCCTTGTTAATTAGCGCCACCTTCTTGCTTGTCTCATTATCCGTATAAATATTAACTAGACCAAGTTGGCTGATTAGTGGTGTTGTACCCGCAATTGGCGAGTAAGCTGCTGCGTAGCCAGCTTTCGGATCTAGGATATTCGGAATTGTCGAGTCACCTTTTACTTGTGCTAAGTAAACGGGTGTGTCCTTAGAAATCTTACGAGCAAGTGCAAATGGGTCGGCTGTTTCAAGCACCGTTTGAGCTGCAACCGCAAATTTTTGGAATGTAGCGTCAATTGTTGCTTGAGCATTTGGTTTATCTTTTACGGCATCATAGAATGCGTTAAAGCATAAAGTCTTAGTTATTGAAGCACACTTCGCACCCGAGAAGTTTCGGTAATCGGCACTCACTGTCTTCATTAGCCCATCTTTAACTGTGCCGCCGAAGTTTACAGAGCTAAGTAATAGGTATGGAATACCACCGCCTGGATTAGCAAATGCAGCTTTGTCTATTTTAAAGTATCCATCGCCATCACCAACGACACCGTCACCATTCGAGTCTGGTAAAGGTCGGTCTATCGTCGCTTGCAAGCTAATACCTGACATAGCCCCAAGAGAGTGACCAAAGAAACTTACTTTAGATATATCAAGAACATCTAATTCTGTACCTGGTGTTGTAGCGATCAGGTTAAGACCTGCACGTAAGCCGATTAGATCTGCAACAGCTTGACGTAAGTTATCACGAGCAACAGGTAAGTAAGTAAAGTTCATGAAAACGTCAGCATGTGCTTCATCTGTGACAGTGTTATCACTTAGTTTGCGTTCGCCGTGTAGTGGTAAGTCGATTGCCAATATCGCATAGCCCTTAGCCGCAAGCGCAGGGCCGGATGCTAGGATGTTTTCTTTGAGTGATGTGATACCGTGTTGATATATTACTACTGGAACTTTCGTTCCTGCATTAATATTCTTTGGAGTAATTAATAAGAAGTTAACCTTTTCAACAGATTTTACTTGTGGGAGAGGGCTGTACTTAGTAATGAGACGCTCAGAATCAAGCGGCTTACCATTAAGTGTAAATGATTGGCCAACAAGCTTAAACTGCTCTTTAGGGTCTGCAAGGTTTTTTGGATCAATTCCTGCTTTTACTAATTGTGTTCCAAGCTCTAATTTTTCTTTATCCGACCCTGAAGTTAATACACCAGAGATAATAGCTAAGCTCGGCATCGCACTTTGCCATGGAGTCTTCTTCCATTTTTCATCTGTTACATCTCGTTCTAAGAACGAAGGTAATTCAATAACACCTGTGTGCCCTTTTATCACAGCATCTAGAGCACCAAGCGGTTTAGGTGTTAGTCCTGATAGTTTATATAATTTGCTTAAGTCTGAGTTATTTGGATTTGCGCCGTCGTGCCAAACCGCGCTTGCATCTTTGCCTTTGCTTATCGCTAAAAGGACTTTTGCTGTCGCTGCTTTAACTGCATATAGCGCTTCACCAGCAGATGAAGTCGTAAACCAGCTTGAATAAATAATGTTTTCATAATCGGCGATGCCAGACTTATCCATCAAGCCTTCTACTTGCAAAACAATTTTCTGTGGTATTTCTAAGGCGCCGCCAGTTTGATCAATCTGTTTGTTTTTTAAAGCCGCGTAGTTATTCGATATACCCAGTTTTTGACCTGAACTATCAACTAAGGCATCGGTAATAGCATAGATATAGTCAGTACCGTGCTCTAAGCTACCGTTTAGTGGCAATACCGTTAACGATTTACCATCTGAGATAACGGTATAATCTTTACCTGCAGTTAATTCTACAGGGTCAGACATTACTTTAGCACTTGATACGTCTACTTTTGCGATTTTCACTGCGGCGTGAAGCAGTGCTGAATCTGTTGTTAGCGTTACGCCTGTTGGTAAATCAAGCTCAATAACGAAAGGCTGAGTTGGACTCCAACCGTCAGTATCACCCATCGCAACTTTGGGATTGTTACGGCCTGTAGGTTCACCTTTATCAAGTGGTATGTCTAAAGTGCCGTCCGATTTGTTCATCAATAAATAAGTTGGAATTGATACTGTTTTATCTGTAGAGATTAAATCGAATGCGATACTTGATTGACGGTTAAGTGAATTTGTAATTGTGTCATCCATACGGAGGTCTGTTGAATCATCACCGCAGGCTGTTAATCCAAGTGTGCTTGCTATAGCAAGAGCAAGAATTTTCTTATTTTTCATTAATAACTCCGAATTTTAAATATAATGATGATGCACTTAGAGAATGAGTTAAATGGGGATTTGTCTGCGGAACAAATTCTATTATAATATTAGATGTTTGCATTTACTATCCTTGTAATCTACTGATTCCAATTAACTATTTTTATATTTCTTAAATAAATGACTTAGTTTTTAGGTGGCCATTGTCATCCATTTATTATGGATATTAGGTCTGACCAGTATTATTAATTAGATGGTAGCTTAGTTCATTAATACTTAAGTGTTAACAGGTTGTCACGTATTATGTGAGCTGGCGCAATTTACAATCGTGATATTAGTTGGTTATAAATGGATTACATAAATTATTCGTTTTAAAATTAAAATTAACTTTACTTAATAAAATTAGCTGCTTACGTGATAGTGGTATTGTTTTTATAAATTTTCATGCTCATTTAAATAGATAGCTAATCAATATGTGTCAGTTAACATGTTTGCAACATAAGTCGCACTTTGTTGTTTTATTAATTGTTTTTTTATAGTCAGTACGATTAATTTTCATTAATCTATTTGCTATACCCATCACGTTTTATTGTGCTATTAGTGTATTTTTTATAGTCTGTTTGACTAATAATTATTATTAGTTGATTTGTATTGACCAGATTATTTAAACTCGTCTATCTATTCACTATCTATCATCTTGGGTGTTATGTCGTTGCTACTTGAATTATCCACACAGTCTAGTCCTTGCATGATCATTATTCGCGGTATTCCCGGTTCGGGTAAATCAACCCTAGCTCAACGCTATCTTCAATTAATCCCTGATGCTGTTCATTGTGAAGCGGATCATTACTTCATTAATAAGCAAGGTGAGTACTGCTACAATGGAAGCAAGATCAAGCTCGCTCATCAATACTGCCAACAAAATATACGTAATGGGTTAAGCAAGGGTCAATCCGTTATTGTCAGTAACACCACGATTAAACGCTGGGAGTTAACTGCATTGTTGGACATTGCGGCCAGCTATCATATCGAACCTTATATCATTCATTGTTGTGGTGAATTCACTAACACTCATAATGTACCTGCTGACGTCGTGGCAAAAATGGCATTGAATTATGAACCTCATCCTGATGAAAGCCGTTATATGCCCAGTTAAAACTGCTATGCCTCAACGTAAAGTAAGCTTTATGATTTTGACGATATAACTTGCTGCAAACCTGTGGTTTTGTCATATAACTGTCATAAAACTGAAATACAATAATGATGCGAAATTGGTATCGCATAACAGCTATAAAAGGCAACGTAATGAAGCAAGTTTTGGAAGTGTTTTGGCAGTTTTTTACATTGGGGTGGATCAGTTTTGGTGGCCCAGCTGCACATATTGGTTATTTCGAAAAAACATTTGTTCAAAAATTAAAATGGATAGATAGCGAAAGCTATGCAAGATTAATTTCGTTAAGTCAGTTTTTACCTGGCCCTGGTTCAAGTCAGATCGGTTTTGCAATTGGTTTACGTCGTGCCGGTGTTATCGGTGGTTTTACCGCGTTCATCGCATTCACATTCCCTTCGGTTCTATTGCTTTATATTCTAGCAACAACCAATGCTACACAAGATGCAGCATGGTTAGTGAGTATGACCCACGGACTCAAATTATTAGCGGTTGTCGTTGTTGCAGATGCGACGTTAAATATGTACAAAGGTTTCTGTAAAGAGCGCAGTACGGTCACAATCTGTGTGGCAACGGCGGCGGTATTACTGATGGTGCCGAGTCTATTAACGCAAATGCTGGTGCTTATCGCTGCGGCGGTGATTGGTATGCAGCTTAAAAAACCAAATGAAGCAACGCCAGTGCCCGCCACTAAAGGTAGTGTTAATTACTTACCACTCGTGATCTTTGCTGTGTTATTTGCGGGTTTACCGTTATTAACGAATTCACCTGCATGGTTAACTGTCTTTGCTGATTTCTACCAATCGGGTAGTTTAGTATTTGGTGGCGGTCATGTGGTATTACCTATGCTACAACAAGCGTTAGGTGATGCGATTGATACAGATCGCTTCCTATTAGGTTATGCGGCTGCGCAAGCGGTACCGGGTCCTATGTTCTCGTTATCTGCATTCTTAGGAGCGGACTTGTTAGTTAACTCACCATTGATGGGCGCGTTAATTGCGACGGTTGCTATCTTCTTACCGGGTTTCTTATTGGTACTGGGTTTTCATGGTGCATGGGAGTCGCTCGCGGCTAAACCTAAAGTAGCGGGTGCAGTATGGGGTATTAATGCGGCGGTCGTTGGCCTACTGATGTCAGCGTTATACCAGCCCGTATTTACCTCTGCGATTGTTGGTCCGGTTGATATGGCCGCGGTTATTGTTGGTTTCTTTGCGCTCCGTACACTGAAATTACCAATTATGGCAGTGGTTGCTGGTTTCATCGCATTTGGTTATGTAATGGGTCTATAACCTTATAATACTGGGTATTCAGTTTTCTATAAACAAGATATACTTTCGTAAATCGAATTAAATTGCGGATTAAATAAAATGAAGGATTACTACCCGAAACGGATAGTCTGTTTGACAGAGGAAACGACGGAAATGCTGTACATACTGGGCGAAGAAGCGCGTATCGCAGGTATTTCAGGTTTTACTGTTCGTCCGCCGCAAGCGCGACAAGCGCATCCGAAAGTATCTGCATTTACGTCTGCAAAGATAGATAAGATCCTCGATTTAAAACCTGACCTTGTTCTCGGATTTTCTGATATTCAAGCTGATATCGCCGGTGAATTAATCAAGCAGGGCATTGCTGTTCATATCTTTAATCAGCGTTCGGTTGAAGAAGTATTCAATATGATCATGATGTTAGCAAGTCTGGTTGGTGTGAGTGATAAGGCAGCGATTTGGTTACAAGAGATAGAAAGTAAGATTGAGCGTATTAAACTCAATGCGACTAAGTACAGCAAGCGTCCTAAAGTCTATTTTGAGTTGTGGAACGATCCATTAATGTCGGGTATTCAATGGGTCTCAGAACTGATTGAGATCGCAGGTGGTGACGAATGTTTTCCCGACCTTGCTAAAGAGTCATTAGCGAAGAACCGTATTATTGCAGATCCGACTATTGTGGTCGATGCGAATCCTGACATCATCATTGGTTCGTGGTGTGGCCGTAAATTTAAGCCTGAACATGTCGCTGCCCGAGAAGGGTGGGACAAGATCAGTGCAGTTAAAAACAAGCAATTATTTGAAGTTAAATCGGCAAATATATTACAACCTGGTCCAGCTGCCTTAACCGACGGTTTAGATCAACTTGTTGCTATTATCGAAGCATGGCAACAGCAGTACGCAAATGAAAGTGAGAATGCATAACTTGGAAATTGAAAGTATGACGAAATCAGTCGTTGATGAAGAAATTGTTAACATCGAAGAGAATGTAGAGCCAATGCCCGTTCCTGTGGCTAAGCAATGTTCAGAATGCCAAGCGGAATTTGGTTGTGGCGTTGCCTCGGCAATTGAGCTGGGTGGTTGTTGGTGTCAAGATTTACCTGCCATAATGCCATTAGGTACCTTGAGTGATTGTTTGTGTAAAGCATGCTTAGCCAAGGCCATCGGCGTCGAGATAACTAAACAGCTTAATGCGGCAGGTTCACCAAAAGCGCGTCTTGCACTAGCAGAACCATATCGTCATCAAACAGAATTAGTTGAGAACATCGATTTTACCATTGAAGATGGCCGTTATGTTTTTAGTGAGTGGTATCACTTAAAACGTGCTCGCTGTTGTGGTAATGGTTGTCGTCATTGTGCTTACAGATAAGCGAAGAATAGAGTAATTTGGATAATTAAAGTGATGAAAAAACAAAAAACGTTAGTGTCGTGGAGTACCGGAAAAGACGCCGCATGGACGTGTTTGCAATTGGCGAACGATCCATCTATTGAGATCCTTGGTATCTTTTGCTCAGTCAATGCGCAATATCAACGTACCGCGGTTCACTCTGTGCGGATTGAGTTGTTACAGCGTCAGGCTGCAGCAATGAACTTACCTTTGGATATTATCGAAATTCCTTATCCGTGCAGCAATATTGAATACGAAGCGATAATGGATGCGTTTGTTGAAAAAGCCAAACAGCGTGACGTCGTTAACTTTGCTTATGGCGATCTGTTTTTAGCGGACATTAAAAACTATCGTGTTAATAATCTAGTCGGCACTGGTATTGAAGCGATCTTCCCGTTGTGGGAATTAGATACCCAACAACTTGCAAGCGATATGTTAGCGGGTGGACAGAAAGCGATTGTTACCTGTGTTGACCCTCGGCGTTTATCTGCCGACTATGTGGGTAAAGTCTTTGATGAAGCGTTTATCGCCAGTTTACCAGAAGGTATCGATCCTTGTGGTGAGAACGGTGAATTTCATACCTACGTATTTGATAGTCCGTTATTTTCCAACGCCATTGATATTAAAACCGGTGAGCTGAATAGTGCAGGGCACTATACTTGGATAGACCTTGAATTGGCTTGATTTGTGGTGATTGTAATGTATAAATCAACGGATTAGAGCCACTATCCCAATATTCCGTTGAGCTTTCTTTTGGTAAAGTACCATCCCAATAATTATAGTTGTGCATGTTGATAGTTATTGGGTTGGTGACGCCTGCCACCACCTGAAGTATAGCCTGTGCCGGGGGCATTGAACCTAATACATAATATATAAAACAGAGTTGTACATTGCTATTTATTCATGTCATCGAATTTAGTTAAATCGACCCCACGTTCAGCAGCAAATGCGCGTATAGCCCGCAGTGTTGTCGCCGTTTCCGACAGGTGTCCGGCTACTGAGTGCAGCAAGCTTGTCGCTACCATCGCGTCATTTTCGATCACAGCCCGTAACTCGGTGGCACCGATTCGTAGAAATACACTGTCTTCTAGTGCAATTAAGTCTAATAGACGTGGCTCGTTATTGATGAGAGCCAAATCTCCGATCAATCGTCCAGGCAAAATTTCTGATACCAAGTGTTGCTCGCCCTGACTTTCTGGCCAGTATAATCCAGATGAACCCTTAACACACAGATAGGAAGCATCCGCTTCTTGTCCCGCTTTAAAAATCACGGTTCCCGCTTTTACTTTGTGCCATTGGGCACTAAATGCGAGCAGGCGTTGTTGTTTTCTATCAAGCCTTGCAAATAATTCTGCCTGCGCGACCACGCGTAATTTGCGGTTCAAATCCTGACGCGTATCTTCATCTTGAAGATCATCTTGACGCGCAATACCATCGATGCGCCCATCCACAATTTCGACGAACAAATCATAACTTTCTGGACTATGAAATTGGTTCTCAATGAAAATTTGAGTGGTGCTAGGCATCAATTCACTAATACGTTCGCGTGTCAACGCACGGGCATCACCATCATGGCTAGCCAATGCATTTCGAAGGATCAGAATATCAGGTTTCTTGATCCCAGCACGACTGAATGCCAGTCGCTCTCTGAACACCGCAGGCAGATTTTCGCCACCCTGAGTCGTCGCAACATCATATAAGGATTGCGCGACCAATCGTCGTAGACCATGTTCCTTTAGGACTTCAACAACAGTATCTTCAATCAACTTTTCACGAGCACCGGCCAAACTTGAAATACGTCCGAAAATGGCATTGCCAAGCACCGACATAACAGGAAAATATTGCTGTGGGTCAATCGGTTTAAATAAGCCATCTAACTTTGCTACCATATCCGCCGCGTTCTTCATCCGAATTTGCAAAATCCGCGCTTTGAACGAATCAGTGAAAGCGGGTCCTATCTGCTCGGCGGAAAACGCAAAGGGGACTGTCAGCATCAATGCAAAATCGTCGTGTGGCAACTCACTTTGGCCAACTAAGCGTCTTTTTGCTACGATCACTCTAAGCTGGTGATAAAGATCTTCATCCATATTCAAACGACGAAACAAGGGATGATCGGTACCATCTGTTCCAAATGTTTCTGTCAGTCCTTCGATTAGATTGGCAGACATTTGTGCAAGATATTCTGCAATCCCTTCGTCCTGCAACATCTGTACGAAATTATCCTCTTGTGACAAGGTTACTTGTGTCAGCATTTTTGTAGGAACAGCATAAAGCAGGTTGCTACCCAAGGGAGATACCGGATTGAATTTATCTGGATGAAAGGCATGCACAATATCATCTACACCGGCTTTGGCTAATCGCTTGGCTATTTCGGGCCGCAATTGCACAATCGCCTCGATCAGTTCTTGTTGAGTGTTTGGATCAAGGCGTGATCGCAAGCCTCTACGCACAATAATATCATCGGTACCCATTGCTTCAACCAACTGGAACCACCAGTCTTTGATCTCATTACATGATTGAAACCCTGCCATTTGGGGGGCAATCCAGTCCGATTCAAATGGGTCTACACTGTTACCAGCGCGGGCAGACTCTTGTTGCCAATCCGTCACATCAACCGAAATATCTGCGCCAAGGACAGGCTCATAATTAAATGGCATTAATAGATTTTCACCAAGTGTCCCTTGAAAAATATAAGGTTTGGAACTGGCATATCCGATGCGATTAGCGACAACAGTTTGATGCAAATCATTCATTTCGTGCCCGGCAATCTGCACAGAGCCTCTTTGTGGGATAACTTCGCGCGTTAATACATCTGCAAACGCGAGTGCAGAAGCTTCATTATTTGTCTGAATTGCAACGCGCGCGCCTTGTGGAATGGTCAAGCTAATATCTTCCAGTATTGCATGCCCATCTTTATCGCGCACCGTCACACTCTTGAATTCGATGTTACCCTTAAGGCTGGTAAGCGTATCAGGTTCGCCATCAAATAAAGCGTCTTTTACCAGTGTGTTTAGCGCGAAGCGTTCGATCACCACTTCCCAACGAAGTGCCATATCTTGGGTTTGGTTGTAATAAGTCAGCAATTCTTTCCAAGGCGACGACAGATCTTTGTAGGCTGCGAGCGCTGCAACCAAGGCTCCGACAGTGATATCTCCTTTGATCGCTAAATACCCACCAACAGAATAGAAAAAGAACGGTGTTAATTGATTGATGAAGTTGTTCAGGAACTTCATGAAGAACTTTTTTTGATAAATCTGGAAACGAATGCCGAACAGATTGCCCAAACGATGAGAAAACAATGACAGTCTGTGACGCATCCCGCCATTCATACGAATATCACTGACTCCTGCCGCAGTTTCGCCAATATCAGCAGCCAATTTGCGAATTTCTTGTATTCTCGCTTTATTCAGCAAATTAATCTGACGTTGTAATTTGGGGATTATCCATGCCTGCAACGGGATAAGGGAGATGGACGCAACCCCAAACCAGAAGCTTTGGGCAAATAGAAACGTCAGAATTGTCAACATCTGCCCAGCCTGAAACACCGGCTGTGACAGCATATCGCCCATAAATGAGCCCATAGGTTCCGCTTCAGATGTCACCATAGAAACCAATTCACCTTGGCTTGTGGTGCGGAAATACGAGCGCGGAAATCTCAACATACGGGTGACAAGTTGAAAACGAAATCGACGGAGTAAGCGCTCCGACAACACACCTTTCATGGTGTTTAGACGCATCTTCAATAAGCCATTAGCCAATACAGCGAATAGAAAACCAGCACAAAGCACCATCAAAAATTGGATCTGACTCAATGTCACACCGAGTAAAGAAACGTCTTCCCCAGTACCCCCAATAGCATCGTTGATAATGCGTTTAGGTAATTCCAGCGAAATGTACAAAATGGGGAAGGTCAGAAGCGTAATAGCGGTTAGAGCCAACTGATTTTTTTTTGAATATTTCCAGATAAACTGAAAAATGCTCTTTTCCATTCGCGGATTCCTTTTACTGACTGAGTGATAAAGCGCTGTTACTTTAATGGTTTACGTATATCAACTCAATCAAAAACTTTTAAACTTTTCAATATCAAGGCATACGGTTAATGAGTGTGAGTATAGTGGATCGAATAATCAATGTTCGCTTAGCTGCTGGTAAGGAGGGTGGGTTAATCCAGAATCCTCGGTCTTGTTGTTGCATCATAAGTTTAGCATGCAAACGGATCCTTATCGTGATTACAAAATGAGTTCAATTTATCCGCTGTGATCGTCACATCAGCTTCTAACAACTAAACTGGACAAAAAGTCCGCCTCAACTAAGCTTAATTCAGACATAAAGTCTGCTGAGGAAACATACGTTATGAGTCGAGGTACGGTTAAGTGGTTTAATGCTGACAAAGGGTTTGGATTTATCACCCCTGACGAAGGCGGTAATGACCTTTTTGTGCATCATTCCGAAATTCAAACATCTGGTTATGCCACATTAGAAGATGGCCAGAAAGTTGAATTTGAAGTGGGTAGCGGGCAAAAAGGGCCTTGTGCCACCAATGTAACAGCTATTTAAATTAATTATGCGCTAAAAGGATTAATCATCGAAATGATGACTAATCCTTTTTTTACGACCAAAAAACCGCTTAGAGGGCATTCATTTGCCTTCTACAGGGAATAAATATACATAAGTTTCAAATATCTCTCGGTTATCGTAAGCTATCAACTAGAAACCAGAGCCTATTATGCGCTATAATACGGCGCTTTAAATACGCACGTTTGTAATAAATTAACAAAACCGGGATTCAAAGGCATATGGCAGTATTAACTATTCTTACGGCACCAAACAAAAAATTAGAGATACCAGCTGAAAAAGTAACAGATGTAAATACAGTTCAAACATTAATTGATGACATGCTTGATACTATGTATGAAACAGAAGACGGTATTGGCCTTGCTTCGACGCAAGTTGGTCGTAAAGAAGCCGTTGTTGTCATTGATATTTCAGAGGGTCGTAATGAACCTATGGTATTAATCAACCCAGTTGTTGTTGAAGGTGAAAACATCGAATCGGGTCAAGAAGGGTGTTTATCTATTCCTGGCTACTACGCTGATGTTGATCGTTATACAAAAGTGAAAGTAACCGCATTGGATCGTGAAGGCAACGCAATTGAAATCAATGACGATGGCTTTTTAGCAATTGCAATGCAACACGAGATTGATCATCTTAAAGGTACGCTTTTTATTGATTACCTATCGCCATTGAAAAAGAAAATGGCATTAAAGAAAGTTAAAAAAACAATTAAAGAAATGGCCTAATAGGGTCTAGAGCAATGCTGAAGGAGCTAAGTTAAGTGAAAGGAAAAATTATATCGTACATTTCTGCAAAGAAGTTTGGTTTTATTTGTGGCGATGATGGCGAGAGTTATTTCTTACATGTGTCGAGCTTGCTCGATAAAGCCAATGAATCTAAATTGGTGAAGGATGTTGTTGTTGAGTTTGAACCAACAGAAACATCTAAAGGCCTTGCCGCAAAACAAGTACACGTACCAGATGTTAACTTTAAAAAACAGTTAGTTGCTTTTTTCACTGCAAAAAGCAACCAACCAAGATACGGGCATGTTGTTGCAAGACATACACTGAGCACACGTTTCTTTAAAGATCAAAACGAAGGTCGTAGCCATATTAAACAGTTGGCGGCAGATATTGGTTGTAATGCTATTTTAAATACAAATGTGGAAAAGAAGACCTTCTCTGGAGGTGGTGAAGATTTCACTATGTATTCATTTAGCGGTGATTTTGCATTAGTTACAGAAGATGTTCCGTGTAATAACGACGCGCAATGTGATGAGTCTGTAGCAATCATTAATACTAATATTACAGCCGTAGCAGGGCAGTTTCAGCGTGTGAATCGTAAAGAAATTAAAGCGAAAGCAAAGCAATTACGCAAGTTTAACCCACTGTTATTACTGGGTGCGGTTGTTATTCTAGGTGTTGTTTTCGCAATTTCGATGTAGCTCGTTGATACAGCTCGATGAAATAGTTCGGTGTTATTGAGCTAAGTCGGTCTTTTTGACATGATTTGAATGTAAAGCGGTGGTATTGAGTTAACTCGATATCACCGCTTTTTTATGTGTGTTTATTACATAAAAGCGTGATGTGTTAGGGCTATTTTATCTTTCACTCTGAATTAACTACTTATTTGTTGTAATATAACTACGACATTGTTGATGTAATTTCCTGAGGTTGTATGTATAAATTAGTCGCGTTAGATATGGATGGTACTTTACTTAATTCTCAAGGTGCTATTTCACCGCGTAATAAGCAGGCGATCCTTGCTGCAATAGCACAGGGTACACGTGTTGTTCTTGCTTCGGGTCGACCGTTAGAGGGGATGACCTGGGCGCTAGAAGAGTTGGGTATGATCGGCAATGATGATTATGTTGCTTGCTATAATGGTACCTTGGTATATCAAGTGGCAGGTAAGAAGTTGTTACGTAGTCAAACTGTGACTGGTGCCGACGCGAAAAACCTGGCGAGTTTAGCGAGTAAGTTAGGTGTTTATGTGCATGCATTCTCATTAAAGCATGGCCTGATTACGCCTAAGCATAATTATTATACAGACCATGAAGCTAAAATTAATGGCCTGACGATCACTGAAGTCGATTTTAGTACCTTAAGTGATGACGAAGAAATATTGAAAGTAATGATGATTGATGAGCCTGATAAACTGTCTGCGGCGATCGCTCAGTTACCCGCAGAGATTTATCAGCAATATAACATCTTGCAAAGCGCCCCTTTCTTTTTAGAGTTTCTACATACCGACAGTCACAAAGGCATAGGTGTTAAAGCCATCGCTGACCAATTTGGTATTAATGCAGATGAAGTGATTTGTATGGGTGATGCTGGTAACGATAAACAAATGCTGGAATACGCTGGTTTGGGTGTGGCAATGGATAATGCCAGTGATGATATTAAAGCCATCGCTAATCATATAACAGCAAGCCATGATGATGATGGTGTGGCGCTTGTCATTGAAGCGTTTATTTTAAAGTAATAGAACGCGCTATTCTATAAAGAGAAGATATGGGTCATGTTATTGAAATTTGACCCATTTTCTATTTACTTAGTCTTTAATCTCTTCTAGTTTTTCTATAATTTTATCTTTGTTATCGATCAGGTCTGATATCTTCTCTTGGGCTTGTTCGAATGCATCACTTTCTACGATGTTATTTATTTCATCAGTATAATTAACACCGATATAAATACCAAAACCAATTAAAATAATAGCGAAAAGTTTAAACATATTAGTTCCAATCTAATGATTAATTTATTGTTATCTATCATATAATACCAGCATTAAACTCTATTATGAAAGAGAACAATGGCAAATTTTAATACACACCTTAATGTTGCGGCCCTATTAACAGGTGTTTCTTCTGCAAGCTTAGTCGCGGCTGGCCACATAGAACTTAATACTGCGATTTGGCTTTGGTTCTTAGGGACAATTGGTGGATTGTTACCAGATATTGATTCGGATAATTCGACCTCCCTCGATACCATATTCAACATCTTTGCGTTTTCTGTTATTTTGATCATTATGCGTTACATGACGAGTGCGTATTTTGGTGAGTTGAGTTTCGTTGAAGTTATCGCGATACCCGTGGTGACTTATGGGATCATGAAGTACGGGCTCAGGACGATTTTTGAACGCTTAACCGTGCATAGAGGAAGCTGTCACTCGTTATTGTTTTTAGTTTTATGTGGACTGATCACGACTCAGATAATTGCGAATATCGATGGTATCGATTCTGATAAGGCGGATAGTCTTGCTTGGTTGTCTGGTGGTTTTGTATTTTTGGGTGGCTTTATACATTTAATGTTAGATGAAATGTACAGTGTTGACTTACGGAATATTAAGATAAAGCGTTCATTTGGTACGGCGTTGAAGCTAGTCTATTTGAACAGCAAGTTATTGGCGTTAGGCATGATAATAGCCGTTGGCGTACTTTGGAAAACGACACCCGAAATTGAGACAACACTGGATATGCTCTGTGATTGGTCGATGTTTTCGTTAGTTTAATACAGATAACGCGCGGGAGGTTAACGGAATAAGTGCTTAGCTGGTATCAGATAAGCACTTATTGTATTACGTATAAATGCGAAGAGTTAAAGTGCTTCGATATCCACAACTGATTGTGTGAATTCTGCTAGTTCAAGTTCTGCACATTCGCCTTCTGATACCCAGTTAAGGCCAACAATCACGTTATCTTCGTTTAGATCTTCAATCCAAAATTCAAGTAAATCAGATACCGAGATAGCTGTTGGTTTAAACGCTTTCCATTCATCACAGCAATGCTCTTGCGCTAATGCTTGAGTAGACCAAAGCGGCATTGCATCTGTGTCTTCAAAGTTTACTGAATCACAAACAACCCAATCTTCACCTGACTTGTCTTGTAAACCCCAAACTTGTTGGCTAGGTTTTGCGTCAGCAAAGAATTTCGTCAATATTGGATTTGTTTCTTTCATGGGGTTCTCATTGTATTAGGATTAATGTCGGCATTATACGTTTTTACTAAACGAATAGACAGTTAATATAGCATGTTATAGGTGTTGTGGTGTTTGTAAAAATAACAGATCTTAATTCGCGGACAATTGTCGAACAACCAACTATTGCGGGTATTTTTATGTCTATATATAGTGTTAAGTTAGAATTGATCACCGTAAAGTATATTTACCTTCTCATTTGGTATTACCGTACAGTCAGCCCCTTTACTATAAATCGTAAAGAAGCTGGCTAGGTACGACTCACTGTAAATGCTTAGGTAGATTTACTCTAGAATAAGTGAGCATTTTGCAGTTGCAGGTTAGTTTTATCATGAAAATATAATTGTAACGGTTCTGATTTGTTACCATATTTATCATATAGATAGAATTTATAGATACTTGGAAGGTGACTCGCTTGTCCTTTCTCACAAAGATTAACGACATTAGACTGACCTATTCTACACCAATCACCAGCTTCACGATTAGTATAAAATGATGTAATGCCTAGTGGCTTTTGATTAACAGGAATTCCTCTTGGTATATTAGTCAACGCTGTACTATTCATATCATCATTGTGTACTAGCACTGATGTGTTTGGATCCCACAATACGGCAAAATCAACTTTCATACTCCCGACCCACGCTCCAGACACATCGTTTGCTCTCCAGAAAAGGATCTCACCTTGACCACTTTTTGAACCAAGATTGACTGTCCCTCTCTCGTTACTTTTCTTTTCCATATACAGGAAAGGATAGTTATCATCATTATTTTGAGCGAAGAATTCCCAATTGTATACTTCCCTAAAACGTTGGAATCCATTCGACCAATTGTGACTATAAAGGGTACTCACTTTCATAGTAACATTTGTTGCAGAATAAGCTGTGGGCTGGACTGTAGTTAACACAATCGGGTCTGGTGATGATATGTTACAAGTATCATAATCTTCGCCATTAAGGTGAATTGATGCGCATAAACGATGAGTTACTCTGTCAACATTAGGTTCACCGTATTGAAAATAAATGTTCTGAGAGATAGAATTTTTATTGAGATTATTTTCCATTAAAGAAAGTTCACAATGTTGTTTCTTATCTCTCACGTAGTTGCCGTTTTCTTGGAATGTATAAGATAACCCCTCATGCTCAGTGAATTTTCCGACAGTATTTACATAATTTAAAGCGTGCTTGTTATTCCAATTATATATTGTTATTTTTTCTTGTAATTGGCTGTGTGAGAATGGCTCGGAAATAATATTATTATCCTTGTCAAGGACATCAAATTTAAGAATTGCTTTCGCTTGCATACGGCCATTAGCATATATTTCAGCATTACTTCCTGTATCTGATAATTCAGTCCATTGGAATGTTATATCATTTCCGATATGCCAATCACTTTCCGTAGCCTGGCTAGAGAAAATAGTAAACGAGGGTATTATTAGTAGTGCATACTTACTTAGTAATTTAAATTTCATCTGTAACTCCGACTTTATTTTATCCATGTCAACAATGTATTGATATAAGTAAATGTAATATTCACTTCTATTGATGATCGCTATAAGGCTCTTCCGTTCATCGTAAAGCGTAATGAATCGTACCAGAAGAACCCTGGAGCAAGTCCTGGTTTATCTGTTACGTAATGGTGAATAGTCATTGTTTCTGATTTATTACCATACTTATCAATTAATTTTATCGCTAGTGGATGATCCCAATTATCGGCGTGTCCTATATTTTCATCGTAACATACTGGCATACCATCAATACGGTACATACTTGCCACTAAACCATTTGGTAGTGGTGATTCTTTTAGTGGCAGAATGCAGTTCTTATGTTCAAGACCTGCTAGATTGGTCTTTGCTCCATTTCTATAAAGAGAAGCATACATTGAGCTATTATTAGAGCTAGAGTACTGTGAACCACGGATAAATCGGTGTCCTTGCTGATCGCTATGTTCGGATGGAAACAGCAAATCACCGTATTCAATAATTTCGTAATCCATAAAACGCTTACTATTTTTATCTGTAAATGTGTAGTTTGTTAGCGTAAAGCCTTGGTTAGCTGTATGTACCTTAATATCATCATTGCCATAAGTAACGGGTTTGAATGCAGTAACAGGAAATTTTTGTTGTCTTGTCTTGCAGCTATCATAAATGATAGGTAGATCATAATAATTTGACAGTGTTAAATTTAATGACGTACACATTTGCTGTGATGCTGGAGATGCACTTGTGCTTATATAAAAGGTTGTCTTAGCACTTTCTTGTTCAGTAAAACCACCGGAGTTATATTCAGGTACATTTGTCCCACTATGGCAAATATTAGTAGGTAAGTGTCCAACATACTCGCCTTTATTTACAGTTACATGCCATGGATTGGTACCATTATTATAAATATTATCTGTATTTTTCCAGTCATGATTTATATAATTTCCAGAACTCTCTTCATACAAAGATAAGCCTTCTTTATAATCATTTACGGTAATGTCTAGCAGTTCGGTGTCACCAGTCTCTGAATTTGTATATGTTGCTCTTAATTTAGTGTTAACTTCTATCTGTTGTTTATTATTAGAAAATAAGCCAGCTGATTCCATTTTGTCTAAACCGAAAACACCGACTTTATATTCTACATCAATACCAAAGGACTCATTAAAGCTATCATAGAATTCCTCGATTTTTACTTTATGCCCCTCAATGTCTTCCACTTCTTTATCATACAGATCATCATAACCAGGCTGGTGTAATTGAACGTAATTATTGACCAAAGAATATTCAATATACTTATATTCTTTGTTGAAGAAGTCAGCGAATATTATTTTTAATTCACCATGAGTAGGCGTCGTCCTACTTAGTGTTTTTGTCAGCGCTATATAGTTTTTCAAAAATCGTTCTTTTTCTTGTGCACTCGGATCGTTATCGTAATCTAGATTCTCTATTTCATCATAAAGAGCAACACGCACTAAATACCACCCAAAACTGCTAATTACTTCATCATCATCGTCTAGAATCCATACATCTTTTTCTTGTACGTACAACTCCATTGCCTTTTGAATTTCTTTACCTTCCCTAGTCGCAGATTGGCGGTTAACCATTTTTATTTCAAAATCTTTTTTAGCTAATGCAGACTCATACCAATCATTGTATAAATCCTGTTGCTGTTTACTAACATCATAGGGCTCGGTGTGAGCATTTTTTTGTATTTTGTTTTCAGTGGAAAGCGCATGTGTTGATATAGATAATAATCCTACAGCAGTGAGTAGGGTTTTAGATATCCTGCTGATGTTAATCATAATTCACCTTAATATACTATTTAAAAGTCGGGTTAGTTTACACTGCCTCAATATAGGTAAATACAACCCAGTGTTAAAGTACTGTTAAGTTATGCGAACAAGTGTAATTAAGGTTAAGTAAGTGTGTCTATTTGTAATCTTTTGTCATCTAATTTAAGTTTTTGTAATTCAAAAGTTGTATGTGAGTGTTGTTTGTTATTGTATGTGATGTCTTTTGTAGCTATTAGGTGTGGAGTAGTGGGCCTAAATAAAATTTAGAGCAATTACTTTTGATTTACTCTCAATAAAAATAATCAGAAGAAAAATATACTGGTTAGGATACAAAACGGTGGCCAAAATTAGTTGACCACTTAATTTTAACAACTGCTTTTTATTTTAAGAAAGGACTTTATTATGAGTGATATTGACGAAATTGTTTCGAATGCATTTAATTTTTCAGACCATTTAGTATCAGGGCCTAATCCAAAAACTGGTGGGTTTGGGGTTCAAATTAATCTGGGTAGTTTAATCGGTAATTTTACTAAAGGACCTGAGTTTACATTATCAATATCTTATTCTTTTATGAAAAGTAAGACAGAAACTTGGGCTGGAAATGGTTGGGTTGATAATATAGGTAAATATGATTTAAAAAATAACATGTTGTTTTTGACCAATGGTCGAAGTTATTCTTTACATAAAAAGGCAAATCCTTATTACAATAAACCAAATGATATGAAAATTATAAAACATACATCTGGTTCTTACGTGTTAACAGTAATTCATAAAGATGGAACAAAAGAGTACTTTCGAAAAAGTGATGGTTTATTATCAAAGATAACCAATGCACTTGGCGAGTCTTTATACTTTATTTACACAACAGATGGATTAATACGTTCAATAAGAGACTCGAGTAAAACAAACTCTATTACTATTAAGTACGATAGGTCTCAAGTTGAAATTATTAGCGCAACGAAAGAAGGAAAAAAAACGAGTGTTTTATTAAAAAAAGAGATTAGTGGAGGGCGATTAAGTTCTGTATCTTTACCTGATAATGAAGAACTTTTTTATAAATTTGAATATGATAAATTTTCAATTAATTTTGATGTGATTAAAACGATTACGCATCCTACTTTGTTAATAGAAAGATTAGAATATACTTCATTGCCTTTAATGTCAGGAGCACCTACAAAAAATTTACCTAGAGTACTTCATCATACTATTATTAATGGGAGAGATCGAACTAGGGTTGACTTTGATTTTAGTAAGCATAATTATTTAGGATCTGAATTAGCGGGTAAATTTAAACCTTATCTTGATCCCTTGTTAGAAATAAATAAACCATATAATTACTCTTCAATAGAAACGGTAAATAATAAGGGGGAAACACATTCAGTTAAGCGTACGTACAACCGTTTTCATTTATTAACCGAAGAGATAAATTTTGTTAACAACAATATGATAAGCAAAATTAAGTATGAGTACAATGATGATGAAAGACGAGACTTCACTGGACAAAAAGATAACTATAGCCTGCAAACAAGTGAAAGGAAGCGATACTATTTTGATTCAGGTGAACGCGAATCTGAAATTACCACTGCTTATGATCGATGTGGAAATCTAACACTAGAGGTAAGCCCTAGTGGAGAGGTTGAATATCAATACTATCCAGCTAAAGGAGGAGATGGTCCTCAAGATCCACACAATTTTATTAATTATATAGATAAGATAATAGAAAAACCAATTAATAAAGATGTAAATAAAGAAAGAAAAATCACGGATTATACTTACGATGTAATAGGCATTAATAAGGGCGGGCATAATATTATAAGGCCTGTTAAAGAAGAAAATACGCATTCATTTAATACAAGCTACGATTATTATGATGTTATAAATGATGACATGAATTTTGGTCTTGTACGTCAAGAAGTAAAATCATATGGAACATATTCAGTAACCGCCGTATATACTTACGAACTGCCTGGAAATGGTACGTTTGTCGTTAATGAATTAAGAAACTACCTAGATAAGATTGCCGAAAAAGGTAGTAGTATTATACATTCCTATAAACAAACTGCCTGCTTATTAACAGGACTGCCATTAGAAGAGGTTGACCATAGAAATTTAGTTACAAAGACAACCTACAATTCATTAGGGAAAGTACTTAATAAATCAGTAGCTTTTGGTACAAAACATGAGGTTGAATTTAACTGTAAATATTTATTTAAAGCACAAGGGTATGTGTCAAATTCAGTTATATTTATGAATGAAAATGGGAGTGAGTGCAAATATACTTATGATGGACAAGGTAATGAGATTAGTAAGTATATAAAAGATGCATTAGAAGCCGTTTGGGATTTAATAAGAACGAAAGAGTATGATTCATTTGGTAATGTGGTTTCTGAGACTAGCTATGACCAAGATATTAAATCTAAATGTGTAACAACAACTAAGTATAATGAGTTCAACGAAGAAATTAAAGTAACGAATCCTGATGGGACGGTTAAATTATTAATTAGAGATCCTGTTGCTATGACATTGACAGAATATAATCCTGGATTGTGCTCTGTTAAAACATATTTTGATGAACGAGGTCTTGAGGTTTGTACTGAAATTATTGATGCGTCAGAAATAACTTATGAAAAAACAATCAGGAGTTATGATGATTGGGGAAATCTTGAGGATAAAATTAATCATCTTGGGCACAAGGAATATTATAGTTATGATATATTTGGCCGTTTGAATAAAGTAATAATGGCTAATGGCCAAATTATAAAAAATAAATTTAGTGATAATTTTTCAGGTGAATTTATTCTTGAAAAATCATTAGATGGTGAACTACTCGGAAGTAAAGATTTTGATGCAATAGGCCGCTGCTATAAAAATAAAAATATGTCGGGAGAAACAGCCTATGAATATAGTGATAGTAAAGATTTAAACCCTACAGTTAAAATTATGGCTGATGGAACTAGGATAAAGATTACGAGTAATATTATATTGGATTGCATCACGGAAACCGAGAAAGAAGGGGCCGTTAATGATGAGTTTGATTTATTCCATCTGATTTTGACTCACGATGATATAACTGGAAATTTAGATGAAGGTGAAATAGATGGCATATTTACTGAATATAGCTACACACCAAGCGGTATATTGTCGAGTCATACAACGACAGTTAAAAAAGATGATGATAATAGCGGTGAGGTGAAATTTTCTTTGGATTACGACTACTCAATAAGTAATTGCGTACGTAGACAAGAGTTAACGTTTAATGATGATAATAGTCATCAAATTATTTATAGTCATGATCAACTTGGTCGAGTATGGTTTATTAAATTTTATGGTCTTGCTACATTAGAAATAACTTATAATGACTATGGTCAAATTGAATCTAAAGAACTAAAAGATTTAGGATATAGCCATTTATCTAATACAATTACGACATTATTTTCTTATGATAAGGTAGGCCGTGAAAAAGGACGTCAATTTTTTAAAAATGGCGTGCTAATAGAGGAAGCTAATCTGTCGTTTGACTGTATTGGGAAGGTAGAAGAGAGAAGTCATATTCGTGGGAAGGATAATGTTCTAACTGAGGTATTCACTTATTCTAATATGGGAAGGGTAGAAACGGTAACCAATCGAGGAACAGAACTTCCGTATGATAGCAACAATAACCCAATATCATTTCAGGCGTTTAGCTATGATGATTTAGGTAATATAAGAGAATGTTCCAGTGTATTGCAGGGGATAACGAGTAAAAACACGACGACTTATGAGTATATGCGTGATAACCCTTCTCGTTTAGAATCTATATCTAATAGTAATATTGATTATCCTAATATGTCATTTAGCTATGATACGAATGGCAATAGACTTAATGATGAAAATGAATGTGTATATAGCTATGATCATAATAATAAATTGAGGAAAGTAAGAAAAGGCGATCAACAGACAATCTATAGTTATGACTGTAATAATAAACTAACCAGACAAAAGATAAAGCAAGGTGATGGTAATAAAGATAGTTTATTTTATTTTTATGATAACGATGTACTTATTGCAGAGATGGTACCTTCTAGTGGAGAGAAAGTTTTCTACTTGATACATGATAATCAAAAAATTGGCCGTTTTATTGATATCAATGGGGATATATTTATTGAATACTACATTTGTAATCAAAATGGTTCTGTATTGTCAGTAATTGATTTTGATAATAATGACGTTAATTTTAATTATAGTTTATATGGTAATCGTAATGAGATGAATCATGCTTTAAATAGCCAAGGAGATAAATGATGTCTAAGAATATAAATAATCATTTATTATCTAAAATGGTATTAAAAAAGTCGAGTCAACGAAATATATCATTAGATGATACGCCTAATTTATCAAAGCGTAATTTTATGGCCAGAGGTTCAATTCTCATTGCATGCGGTGGTTTAGTTAATTTTTATCCCTCATCATCATCAGCAGTAGGTTTATTTACTGTGACACGTATACCATTAAGACCAACCATATCAATTTTAGTTAATCCTATCGGCTTTAATGGGGAACGTATAGACCCTATTACAAAAGGCTATAATTTAGGGGGGGGGTATCGACACTATAGACCATCGTTAATGTGTTTTATGCAGTTCGATTCAGACGCCTCTCCCTTTGGTGAAGGGGGGGTTAATGGTTATAGCTATGCTATGGGGGATCCCGTTTTATTTATAGACCCCACTGGACGTTCTATTAGTTTATCGGAAGCATTGCGATATACGTTTGCTTATATTATTAATGGTTTAACCCTTGTTGCAGGTGTAGTGACGGCGAATCCTCTACTTGTCGTAGGAGCTATAGCCGGAATTGCTGGAACAACATTCTCTCTAGCTGCTGCAACTCAAGAAGAAGGAACACTTAAGGATACCCTCAATTACGTGGGACTTGCTTGCAGTGTGGTTTCTGCAATAGCTAATTTGGGGGCTGCGACTCAAGCTCTGAGTTCCATATCGAATACTGCGTCAACGGTTAAGAAAATGCAAGGAGTGTGGAAAGTTGTAAACGAGTCAATATCTGTAACAGCTGCAACCCTCACTGTTGTAGGTACTGCAAGTGATAATGATGGAATAAAACAAGCAGGCGCTATAGTTGGTATAGTTGGAAGTATATCTAAAGTTGGATGTAACTTTAAAGCTAAGGGGCTTAAGCCAAAGTCACGTCAGCCTAAAACAAAGTTAGGTAACCGTTCAAGGAAGTTGGGATTCATGGGTGACGTTAAGGAGCTGACCCGTGGTGCTGATATTATCGTAGCTGGCCTTGATATTGATAAAAAAATTCGGAATGGATATTATTAACGCTATTATCACGTCTAATTTGGTGTGTTTTCTGAACCAGTTGTTGCTAAGGTGAGCGGGGCTGTTGTTTAATGCAATATTTGTATTTACAACTAAAGTCTACTTCTATATTGTTCGTTCATTGCTGCGGAGGGGTGGCAGAGTGGCCGAATGCACTGGTCTTGAAAACCAGCAGGGGTTAATAGCTCCTCGAGAGTTCAAATCTCTCCTCCTCCGCCATCTATTAGAGAAGCCGATACTTATTCATTTAAGTATCGGCTTTTTGCTTTCTGTATTTAGCTATGTAATACACAAAATTGTTGACCTAGAAAGTTGGAATTCCATTTCCAGAAAAGCTAATTTTAATATTATTTATTGTACTCAGGTCGATATTTTCCCAGTTATTTAATTTTATGGTCCAAGTTGTAAAAGGAGTTGGCATAAAATAGTTTAACGCATAATCAGATGCGATAGCGCCACTTGTCAGAATATTCACTTCTTGTGTTTGACTATTGACCAAATTGTAAATTATTCTTCTAAATAATGGCATGGCTGTAAAAGTGTAATTATCTTGATACCTTCTATCTTGATAAGTACCACTTGATAGTAGGTCAATGTTATACAAACCTGTCGGTAGTTCAGAGCCTTCTATCAATACACTGGCTTCATCTAGTCTTACTCTGTCGAAATCTGCAAATATGGTGCTATTTAAGGGTAAGGTGAAATGTAAAATACCGGTATTTTTAAATTCGGCTAACTGATCTATGTCACTAATGTTATGACTAATCGACGAAAAATCTTGTGGACGTGGGTAAAACCGATCCAAACTAGCAGCTTCCTGCTCACGCATAAACGCAAGATCCCGCGTATAAGCAGCAAATGACTTGTTTAACGACGGGGTGACAACACTCTCTTCTAAAGACCAGTAAGCAAACGCAGACTGGTAATTGGCAAGGGCGATAAACATAGGGCGCTTAAGGTTACTCAAGGTGCGAAAAAATGCGTCTTCTAACGCGTTAACTGCACTTGCATCGTCATCAATCGACGAAATAAGCGCTGATACCCGGTTGATATTGGCCGCATTAACTTGACTCGCAATTCTTAAATCAATCTGTCTTGATAACTCTTGAGCCAAATTAATCTCTGTTGCTGAAATCGCTTTTGCTTGCGCTGCAAGCCTTTCTAGCTCTGCAAGATATGGCGTAGCCCCTGGAACACCCGCACTAATCACAGGCGCAAAGTTAGCGCGAGCATCAATGAGGAATTCATCCCACACTAGATTCGATGCTTCCAGTGTAGGTACTGTATGCTGGATCGAATTATAGAATTTCGCGATATCATCGACCACAACTTGATATTTAACATCGTTAGAGAAAGAGTCGACAGCAGCTAGTGATTCTTGAATCTCACGCTGTTTTTTCGCAATATAATCTAATTGTTTCTTTAACAGGATTATTTTTGTGCCTAAGTCAGGGAGAGTCGCTATGAATTTAATTAAACCACTCGGGTCACCGCCAGCAGAACCTGCAATCGCGGTACCGGCATTAGCTATTGCACTGACTACATCAAACACGGTTTGTATGGTTGCACGGTCTTGAAAAGTCTCTAAACCTTGTCTAAACGCAATTTGAGCTTTAAGTATATTGGTATCTTGGCCTTGATAGTTAGTCGTTTGCTTAATAAGCGACTGTCTTAACTGATTGACTTGGTTAACGGACCTTTCAATAATCGCAAATTCAGCATTACTGACGCTTTGCAAATCTTCAAGCATGAGAAGGGCAAACTGCTTACGATCTGCAAGCACGATATTTCGATCAATATAGTTCTGATATTTGTCTTCATAAGCGCCCATTGCAGCTAAATAACTCGCATAGGTATATTCATACATATCATGGTTTAAGCTCGGCACATAATTAGGATTATTGTAAGAGAGTTGAATGAATTGCTTTAAGTTTGATACTTGTAAATAGAGTGACTTTAATTCTACGTTGTTAGCAATTGTAACCGGCGTGAACCTTAATACGCTTTCAACCCAGTCAAGCATTGCAACGCTAAGTTCTGGTGCGTTATCAAAAATAGATGCTGCCATGTCAAAAGAATGATTAAAAACAGCTAAGTATGGGCTAAGATCAATTGCGATCAAGCCGTCTATTTCATTCTTTATTACGGTCTTGTTATATACTGTTTCTGAGATAGTATAAATTTCACCAAAACCATCCGTTACTGGTTCCACAATATCAAACTCATAACCAGACGGGAGTAGGGTGATCACGTTTATATTATCATTAATGTTTTTTACAAATATTCCCAAGCTGACTGAGTTTGGCGTTCTTGCATCTATATTCAATGTGACGGCTTTATCGCCGGTAATGTTTCTCGCAAATATAAATAATCTCTGATTCGTTAAGTTTGTGATAACACTTTCAGTAACAACCAGTGTATCTGCAACAATTACGATTACATTCGGTTTATTAGTACCAGTCGTTAATGAATAATCATTTAAAATAGTACTTAAATCTAACAACATTCCCGAGGCTAAATAAGTCTGCCCATCATTGGTAATCGTTTTTTCAGTCACGCTCTCCGGTAAATTTTTAGGTTGTGCAAGCTTATAATAATCAACCCAGTCAGTGGCGTTAACGGCAAAGCTAAATAATAAACTGAGTGTCATAATAAAAGTGTTTAAAACTTTCATCTTATGTCCTTATGATCATCGAAATATGAATAATATTGATTGAGTCGATATAGGTCGTTACTGTTATTTATCTAACCCTGAATAGCGTTAGATAAATAGAGCCAGACAAATAGTGTTAATAAATATTTCTATTCCATGATCACATAAGCGTTTTGCGCAAATCTTCTCGCCTTAGTGCTTATTTCGAGCCATTTAGGCCCTACGGCTCCAGCTAGTGGACTACTAACAATACCAGCTACCATTAAATTGGCATTTCGTAAGGCGTCATCACTATCTAATGAGTTTAACGATGTAGTGAGAGAGTCAAAATCACTTTCTAGGCCCTGCCAGTGTTGTTGTACTTTTTTAAGTTTAGGAAGTGCATTTTCAATATGTGTCAGCATGTCATCGATGTTTGAGTGCGCGAGTTCGTAAGAAGCAGCAAGGTTAACCGCATGTTCTAAACTTGCATTTGCCGAATTTATTTGATTGTTTACATCTTCAATCAAATTATCTAACCTGTCTTTTCTAGCGCCTTCAATACTGCCACAAATAATTAAAACAAGCGGACCTCCTATTGCGCAGAGGCCAATATTACGTTTCGCTTCACTTAGATCGCTCCTGTAACCTGCTATTTCATCGCTTAACAGACGGATGTTCTCTCTTAACGTACTAATAGTAGCGCTGCTTAATAATGTTGAAAAATCGCCTTCAATAACATCAAGTTGTGCTTTTTGTGCTTCAACATCGGCTGAGAACTGCTTTAAATCCTCAACGGCCTTCGTTGTTGCTTGTTGTTGTAAATGTGTAAAGTTTTTCAATACATTTAAAAATGCGAGTGCTGCATCACGATTCACCGCTGCAGCCGAAAGGTTAAAGCTTATTGCGTTTTGTTGTAGTTGGGTGATCTGCTCTATCATCGGTAAGATAAGTTTCGGATGTATATCGCCGTAGTTTGCAAGCTGCAACGCTAAATCAACAATGCTTGGGTAAATAGTTGAGTTCCAATCATGACCGGACTGATTAATGTTGGTAAATTCAGTGAGTAAATTCTGATATTCATACGTAAATTCATCGTTAGCGGGGAATTTTGTGAGTGTGCGTAAAGATGCTTCTGTTTTTGGTAATGAAACTGCAGCCGTTGCATAGGCTTGAATTTGATACCATTCTGCGGATGAAAGTAAGGATGTATCTGACCCTGTATCAATAAATAATGAGTCACCTCCAAAATCGCCTTGGATAGTATCATAATCAAGAGGAGGAATTTCAGTTACGGTTTGTGCATGCAATAATGTTGAGCCTACGACAGATAAAGCAAGTAAGCTAATTTTGAAGCCACGTAGTCGTTTATTAGTTGTTTTCACTTTCATTTGTCTGTTCCTCTAGATAAATATCATTTTATTTTTACGGTTTAAGAAATATTAATCCTTTTCCGCGATAGGAATATGCCAGAGCGATATGATTATTTTTGGAACACAGATCGAAATTTTATATGTATTAAAATTTCCAATTATATTTATGATTATTTATGAGTATAAAATCATTGATTTATAAGTGTTTTATTTTTATTTTAAATATGTATAAAACGCAATGTTATTGCTAACCAGCACAGTTAATCGCAGTATTAATACATAAACAGGGGGGGATTTAGAAAATAATTTTTAACATTGTAAATTACAAAATATCTCCTACATAGGCACCATCTAAATTCTGACTATTTAAATTAGAACGTTCATCTTTATTAAATACTCAATAAGAAATATATAGCAATATTTAGCTTTTCAGGTTATATATGCTAATTGGCATATAAGATGTTAATTATTATGATGTTAATTCATTATCCTGATAGAAGGTTCCTTTCATGACATACCAAATTTCAAACAATGTCATTTTTTGTAAAATAAAAGCGAAGCTTAAAAGTCCAGTAAGGACACAGAAATTAAATTCATCAGAAAAAGAAATCATAGACTTGTTATGTATCAAAAGGGGGTCTGTTGTTTCTAAAGAAGAGCTGAAAGTAATAGGCTGGCCAGGACTGGAAGTAACCGATCAATCTTTAACACAAGCTATTTATTCGCTAAGAAAAAAATTATCATTATGTGGCGCGAATGATGTTATTGCGACTGTATTTAATCAGGGCTATACCGTTAAAAATGCGGAGGTATTATCGGAAGATGCGTTATTTTTACAAGCGCACTCTATCTATAAGATAAAAGCGACAAATATACTGCCATTTTTAATTTGTTTACTATTACCCTACATACTCTATGATCAGTTTCTACACAGTGAAAGTAATAATGAAGAATTGGGTTTCTTGTCTCCTCAAACAAACTATATACATAATGGCAACTATCTTACATTTATCTCAAATGAGAATATAAACAAAGATAGAAAAGTTATGATTGAAATGTTCTCTGATAAAATACCAACTAAAAGTAAGGTATTTTCTTTTATAACCAATAATAAAACCTATATTCTAGCTTGTCCATTAAGTAATAATGCCATTATGTGTGACAGTACTGTAAGCAAAGTATTAGAATTACCTGCCAATGAAGAGAATATTGCGGCTAATAAAGTGAAAGAGTGGTTCTCATTACAGCAAAAAATTAAAAGTGGGTTCCCGCTATTTACAGGGGTGATGATGAGCGCGACTAACTATATGTTTGTAGATGAACAACTCACCATAACGGATAAAGTGCGCTTTCTTTTCGATTTTAACAATCAGGTCAAAAGCGGATTTAAAGAATTCAAGATTAAAGATAAAACATATGAAGGGAAGTATAAAGGCTCTATATTATATTCAAAAAAATCAGATACAAAAAATACTTTTATTAGCCGTAGCGGTGATTTTACGCTTAGTTTTGATAACAACGTCGGTACCGCAGCGTTAATTATGAAAAATAGAACGATAGATATCATCCCTTTTAATCGTATCATGAAAGACAAATGGAGCAAAAAAATTACAGAAAAACGTGTCATTTGGAAGGTTGAAGAATGGGGGGACCAATCTCTATGGGTATCAATTTCCGCTAATAAGATGTGGTTGTTTGAAGAACATCCACTATATTAACTTTTACTTTCTGCATTGCGATATTTAAACCACAATGTTACTAATAGTAACTCTATTCCCTCATTGATTATTCAGATCTCTTATGACCACCGCTAAATTCACGCAAGGCTCTACGCTGTCTCATATCATTTATATGAGCTCTACAGGTGCTATTGGCTTAACTTGTCTTTTCCTCGTCGATTTACTCGATCTTTTTTATCTCAGTTTACTTGGTGAGAAACACTTAGCTGCGGCTGTTGGTTATGCGGGTACGGTGGCCTTTTTCACCACCTCAATTTCAATTGGTTTGTCTATTGCGATGGGTGCATTGGTATCTAAAGCTTTAGGGCAGGGGAAACGTGAGAGTGCAGAGTCTTATGTGACGAATGTCAGCGTCGTTACTATTTTTGTATCACTGATCATCATGTTATTAACTTGGTTTAATATTGCAACGCTGTTGAGTTTGTTGGGTGCCAAAGGCGAGACGTTACGTTTAGGGACTGTGTATTTACAAATCTTAGTCCCGTCAATGCCGCTAATGTCGATCGCTATGTCACTCGGTGCGAGTTTACGTGCAGTCGGTGATGGTAAACTATCTATGCTATCGACGATTGGCGGTGGTTTAGTGAATGCGATATTAGATCCTATTTTCATTTTTACGTTAGGCATGGGTATTGAAGGTGCGGCCATCGCGAGTGTGCTGTCCCGTTGCGCTGTATTTGCACTGTCATTTTATGGGGCTTATTCAAAGCACAAGCTATTAGGCCGTTGGCATGTCAATGATTTTAAAGCGCAATTTCCCTTTATTATGGCGATCGCGCTACCAGCAATGCTAACGAATATTGCAACGCCAATCGGTAATGCGTTTGTCACGCGTAGTATTGCGGAATTTGGTGATAGCTTTATGGCGGGTTATGCCACCATTAACCGTATTCTACCGGTTGCATTTGGGATGATCTTCGCGTTATCTGGGGCGATTGGACCTATTTTAGGACAAAACTACGGTGCTAAATTAATCCCGCGCGTGCGTAAAAGTCTAAAAGACGCATTATGGTTCTGTGCAGGTTATGTGATTCTGGTGTCTTTGATTCTGTATTTGCTCGAAGATTACTTGATCAGTGGTTTTAATCTGACTGGTGATGCGGTTGAAGTGGTTACTTTGTTTTGCCGTTTATTAGCGCTGACGTTTATTTTTAATGGCATGATGTTTATTGCTAATGCAAGTTTCAACAATCTGGGTAAACCTAAATATTCGACTTGGTTTAATATGGGCAAAGCGACACTGGGCACGATCCCATTTGTCCTTATTGGTGCCGAAATTGCGGGCGTTAAAGGAATCTTAATCGGTCAGGCGCTGGGGTCTGTCTTCTTTGGTATTGCTTCTATCATGTTGGCATTTAAGCTGATAAAACAAAAAGAATGTAAAACCAATAGTGATCAAGTGCTAGTAGATAAACTGACTGAGGTTACAACGACATCGACAGTGAATGCGTTGTCTTCTGAATGTTCGCAGTTTGGTATGTACAGCGAAGAATGTGATAGCAAAGGTTGTAACCTGTTGTTAGATGAAAATGGAAAAAATGTTAACTCTTAACCTGTAAGTAAATAAAAGAAACTAATAATAAAGTCAAAACTAAATTAGTACTTTAATTTTAACAAAGTGATGTAAACTCGATAATAATGCTTTCGAAAGAGAAACAAGTTCTTAATCGGGTTATTTTGAGACTTGCAACATTAGGCTCGGGTAATTAAGTAATACTTGTTTTATGTATCTAAATAAAAATTTAAATGGAGACGTATGTTACATCAAACCATTATAAAAATACGCGGACAAGTAAATAAGTTAATACCAATCCCGCTTCCTAAACTTATTGAAGGTGAAGGCTCGGTCGTACAAACAGCGGTAGTATTAAAAGAACTCGGCGGTGCTAAACCTATGATTGTCACCGATGCGATGCTTGTTAAACTTGGTATTGCGAAGCAATTAACAGATGCGTTAGAGATTGCAAATATTGACTACGTCTTGTTTGATGACGTAACCCCAGATCCAACATTGCAATTAATTGCTAATGGCCTGAAGTGTTATAAACAAAACGGCTGTGATAGCGTGATTGCTTTAGGTGGTGGTTCACCGATGGATTGTGCTAAAGGCATTGCGGCTGCTGCCGTTAAAAATGTCGACGCGAAGAAATTGGTTGGTTTGCTACGTGTGCGTAAAGCTTTACCGCCATTTATCGCGATTCCAACGACGGCGGGTACAGGATCTGAAGCGACGGTTGTTGCTGTGGTAACAGACCCGGATAAAAAACAAAAATTTACTATCGTAGACCCAAGCTTGGTGCCAGCTGTTGCCATTCTTGATCCGCTATTGATGTTAGGACTTCCGGCTAAAATCACCGCTGAAACTGGCATCGATGCATTAACGCATGCGGTTGAATCTTATATTGGTTGTTACGCGACAGAGCAGACGAAAGCGTATGGTTATGATGCGGTAAAACGTATTTTCGCCAACCTACCAAAAGCATATGCAGATGGCAGCGATGTAGAAGCCAGACGTCAAATGTCTATTGCTAGCTTTAATGCCGGTGTTGCCTTTACCCGTGCATCGATTGGTTATGTGCATGCAATTGCGCATCAAATGGGAGGGTATTACCATATTCCTCATGGCCTTGCGAATGCAGTGATCTTAGCACATGTCCTTGAATTCTCATTTGAGAGTGCATTATGTCGTTATGCTGAACTGGCTATTGCAGCAGGACTTGCGACGAGCGATGATACTCAAATTGAAGCGGCGCATAAGTTTGTTGCCGGTGTGAAGGCATTGAATAAAACCTTGAATATTCAAGCTGACTTCCCAGAGCTTCAAGCTGATGACATCCCTGAACTGGCGAAACGTGCAGTGAAAGAAGCGTATTGTGAATACCCTGTGCCGAAACTGATGAACAGAGTACAATGTGAGAGCTTGTTGAAGAAGTTATTACCAGCGAGTTAACTACGCTGTTAGTGGTGATGCTATTGATACGGTAGAGAGATGTGGCGAGCAATAGTTGGGTGATAATTAGATTATATTAAGAAAAGACATTCATAACGATAGCTTTATCGATATGAATGTCTTTTTTGTATTAGTCGTCGCGAGTCAGTACTTCTAATAACTCAATTTCAAAACTTAGATCTGAATACGCAGGGATCACTGACCCCATTTTACGTTCGCCATAAGCCAGTTCTGAAGGGACGAACAGTTTACGTTTACCGCCCACCTTCATCCCCATAATACCTTGATCCCAACCTTTAATCACACGGCCAGTACCAATTACACATTGAAATGGTTTACCTTTGTCGTAAGACGAATCAAATTGGGTTCCGTCATTTAAAAATCCACGATATTGCGTCATGATTAAAGCACCTTTCACGGCTTCTTTACCTTCACCTATCACGAGGTCTGTCACTTGTAATTCTGTCATATAGTTAATCTCATTAAAGTCCATCGAGAGGTCAATTTGGCCTCGTAATACGGGAGATATTATCATTAAATGCGCGCGAGTGTATGCAGGATCATGATCGGCACTATGAAAAACAGGCAGCCAGTTGAACTGATGCATATAATTAGTAGGTAAGGCAGTTGTAGCCTTATGATAACTACGTGTGTTCCATGGGTGTAATATGCCAAGATTATTTACTGCTATAGAAGTCTCGAATGATGTTGATCGTGAATTGAATACGCTTGTTCCGACGACAGAGCAGAACGTCGCTCAGGATACGAAACATATAACGCTGCGATTTATCGGTAATGTCACTGAAGCAGAAGCGACTGCCATTGAACTCGAATTGATATCCGTCAATGTCGACCCCTTTGCGTTGGCGGTTTCTGGTTGTCAATTTTTCAAATCTCATGGCGCTAAAACAATTTTTGTCACTAATATTATGCCAAGTGCGGCGCTGACCGACCTTCATCAACTCATCACTGTGGTATTGCTGCATCGGGGAATAAGCGTCGAGGAGCGTAAATACGTGCCACATATTACGGTGGCTCGTATTCATAGACCCAGTGATGTATTGATTGATTCGCTATTAGAAAAGGGTAAACGTGTCTCAACAGCGTTATCAGTTACCGGATTTGTATTGTATTGTGCTGAACATGATCCAATGCCAAAATATGTTAAGCGCAGGGAATATATATTCACTAAACCTAATACCTGAACAGTAATTAAGACCGTATTGTTGATGATATTAACGCTTGTAGAAGCCAAGATGGTTGGTTGTATTTTACTACCGATCGGCGCTATTTTACGGTTAGGGCCATCACACGAGTAGTCTTGTCGAATTAGGGGTTAGAAATGGCAGATTCGAAATGCAATATTATTATGACTAAGTACTCTATTGGTGACTTAGTGCATCACAAATTATTTGATTATAGAGGGGTCGTTATTGACATAGACCCGTATTTCCAATTGCCTGAAGAATGGTATCAATCAGTTGCTCGCAGTCGGCCGCCGAAAGATAAACCTTGGTATCATGTGATTGTCCATGATTCGACACGCTTAACCTATGTCGCAGAGACAAACCTAGAAGTCGACCAGAGTGGTAATAAAGTAAATCATCCTATGGTAAATAAACTTTTTACTGGTTTACAAAATGGGCACTATATTAATGCGCATAAAGCTAGCTAATTTTCCTTGTGACTACGACGTTAAAGCCTGACGTAAAAAACCTTGATTGTCTGCTAACTGTCGGGTGGCAGTACTGTAATCTACGCCGTTTAATTCCATTAAAATAGCCGATTTTACATGCTGGTTGGCTTGAACCAATAATGTTTGAGCGCGTTCGCGCTCTACACCGGTGACATCCATAATGATGTTTTCGCTGCGTGTAATCAGCTTTTTATTTGAGGTTTTAACGTCAACCATCAAGTTTTGATAAACTTTGCCTGTTCTCACCATTGCGCCTGTACTTAACATGTTGAGTACTAATTTTTGTGCTGTACCGGCTTTCATACGACTTGAACCTGTGAGTACTTCAGGACCCACAACAGGGGTAATCGCAATTTTAGCAATGGCCGCTATTGGCGAGTCATTATTACAACTGATTGCAATCGTGTTACAGCCGAGTTGATTGGCAAAATTTAAACCGCCAATCACATAGGGGGTTCGACCTGATGCGGCGATGCCAACAACAATATCGTGTGGTGTTAATTGGATCTGGTTTAAATCAACTTGCGCGGCATGTAAATCATCTTCTGCCCCTTCTTGGGCTTTAAACATTGCCGCTTCGCCACCTGCGATAATACCTTGTACTTGCTGGCTACCTACACCGAATGTTGGTGGGCATTCCGATGCATCTAATACACCTAAACGACCGGATGTACCGGCGCCTATATAAATCAATCGCCCGTTTTGTTGAAATGCATGCGCAATCATGTCAATTGAAGCTGCAATAAGGGGTAATTCAAGTTTGATAGCTTGAGTGATTTTTTCGTCTTCACTGTTGAATAGCTTAACAAGTTCTAATGTTGAAAGTTGATCTAGGTTAGCACTTGCTAAATTTCGTTGTTCTGAAGTAAGCGATTTTATATCCATAATAACTACACTCATACAATACAGACGCGGGGTCTACTGAAAGGATTGATAGGGATGAGTTTAAAACAGAAATGTATAGAATGCTAGGGCGCTTGTTTACATTCATGGTCGGCATAATATTGTTGCTTAATGGGGTGTATGCAAATGAATTATTGAATAAAAATAATATAAGTTGTATCGGTGAGAATCAGTCAATTAGTCAATTACAAGGGGAGGGGCATCGCTCTCCTTATGTGATAAAAAAGGGAAGTAAACGATATCGTAGTGATTTATTCTTTACTGTTAAGGGGGTTGTTACCAAGTTGAAACTGGGCCGTAATGCGGGTTTTTTCATGCAGCAAATAGATAAATCAACGTTGAGCCTCGCGTCAAAAGGGATTTTTGTCAGAACCACAGACATGACGAATATTAAGGTTGATACGAATGTATGCGTGACAGGTGTTGTTGAAGAATATTACGGTATGACGCAATTACATCCCACAGCAGAAGTAATCGTGCTTGGTGATGCTAAGGCGGTAGCGCCTACCAATATCGTTGTTGCAACCGTTGACGCTAACTTTAGAGAAACCCTTGAACGCTATGAGGGAATGCGTGTACGTTTGGTCAATATGACGGATATGCGTGTGACTAAACCTTTATATTATGATCGACGTTGGCAACGTTATAATATTATTCTTAGTCATCAGCAGATAAATATCCATCCTAATACGGCTGCTTTTCCTAGCAGTATTTTCGCTGACCAACATGCCCTGAATAACAAACAACGGCGCTTATACTTACAGCTATCTGGTCGTCCCACATTAATAACTAAATCTGATTATATACGTGTTAATGACAAGGTTGCTGGCGTTGTGGGTATTTTACAATTTAGTTATGGCGAATTTAGGTTAGTCACGGATGATCAGGTTTCTAAAATACAATTCACCCATTTAAGTGACCGTGAAACATTACCCCCGCGGACGACTCATCATTTGCGTATTGCTAGCTTCAATTTACTTAATTATTTTAATACCGTCGCTGGTGGAACTCATAATCCATTAAGGCAAAATAGGGGCGCGACAACACGATTAGCGCTACACCGACAAGAAACGAAATTGGTTAAAACAATAGTCACACTTGATGCTGATTTTATTGGTCTGATGGAAATAGAAAACAATGGATTTGGTAAAAACTCGGCGATTCAACGGTTATTAAGCTTAGTTAATCGTCAAATAAAGGATCCAGATAAACAGTACAAAATGCTGCAACCTGATCAGTCAGATTTATATCGAGGGCGTTATTTAGGCTCGGGAGCAATAACGGTTGCTGGCTTTTATCGGCCATCTAAACTTCAGCATGTTAGTACCCGCGTTATTGATCTGCCTATACAGCGCAGTATTTTGGGTAATGCTTATCATCGACCAGCATTAACGCCCACCTTTATGAGAGACCGTGGTTATGAAAAAGAAAGTGAACAACTCACGATTAGTGTTAACCATTTCAAATCTAAAGGTTCTAAATGTGTTGCAGATAAGCAACGCTCAGCAATGTTAAAAAAATTAAGAATCAGTAGCAGGAAGAACAATACTTCGCTGCAAAAATGGCAAAGAACCAAATTAAAATTCAAGCAAGATAGACAAGGGCATTGTGCAGGGTTTCGATCGTTAGCCGCGAGTGTATTGGCGCAGTCATTAGCGAGGCTAGGTGGGGATAAGATTATCTTGGGTGATTTGAATAGTTATCCCAAAGAAGACCCGCTGTTAGTGCTAACTGATTATAAACAAGCGCGCTATGCTTATTATAAGATAAAGGGCAGCACACACAGTTATCTCGGTCAGCAATTAATAGACCTTAAATTGGATAATGGTTTTGGTTATCATGATCCATTTATAAATGAAAATACCGATAGCTGGACTTACTCGTTTCAGGCATTGGGTCGTTTGGATTACATATTGGTTAATACTGACCTTTTATCGGATGTAGTGGTTAAAAAAGTATGGCATATTAATGCGGCAGAAAGTCGATTATTAAATAAGGACAAAGGTTTTTTAAATAAGATTGCATTCTCATCCGATCATGACCCTTTGTTTATCGAGTTAAAATAATACAACATAGAAATACCCAATTAATAAAATATCACTGTATAATAAAACTACCAATATTGAGGTGTGTCTATACTGTAATTAGCGGCTGAAATTATTGATGTATTGTTTTCGATTATTACTTATTTGGTGTGCGATGAAAAAAAAGTTAACTTACCAAGAATTAGAAGCACAAGTTGTAAAACTAGAAAGTAAATCTGAAAATTTACAGCAACAACTTGATCTTGCTAACCAAATAACAAGTGAATCGTTAAGATCGACGAGGCTATTACAGACCCTAGTCGATACTATCCCCTGCCCACTTTTTTATAAAAATATCGATGGCGTATATCAGCAGTGTAATGATACTTTTGCGCAGACAATATTAGGGATAGATAAAGAGCAAATCATTAATAAATCGTTATTCGATTTGAATGACTGTATACCGAATGAATTAGCTGAAATTTATCACGCTAAAGATTTATTATTACTTAAAAATCCAGGTAAGCAAGTATACGAAACTTCGGTGAAATGTGCAGATGGCTCTATTCGCATATTCACTTTTTATAAAGCATCGGTACTCGATGAACAACAACAGATCCTAGGGGTTGTTGGCGTAATGCTTGATGTGACTGAACTGAAGAAGCAAAAACGTGAGTTACGAGAAAATAACCGTCGTTTAGAAATGTGTTCACTCACAGATCCATTGACTGGATTATACAATCGACGTAAATTCAATGATGTATTTCCAGATAGTTTACGCGCGGCTAAACGCCACCATCGTTTATTAAACTTCGCTATTATCGATGTAGATAACTTTAAAAAATTCAATGATAACTATGGGCATGTAGCCGGTGATAATGCCTTGGTTATTATGTCTAATTTATTACAGAATAAGTTATTACGCGCTGACGATTATATATTCCGCTTAGGTGGTGAAGAATTTGGGTTGTTATTTTATGCCGATGATGAAATAGCCGCATCGCAATTTGTGAACGATATTCGTTTAGCAGTGCAAGGTCTAGGGATCCCGCATAAGGAGAATAATGGTTATTCATGTGTGACAATATCATTAGGCATGGTGACGATTAAATACACTGATAAAGATATGTTAACTTTGTATGAAATGGCAGATAAATTGTTGTACAAAGTGAAGAACTCAGGGAAAAATCAGATATTAGCCAAACTCGTTTAAGGCGTACCTTAAACGGGTTTGCTTTATCACCTTTGACGAGGTTTATTATTTACCTTGGTTCAGTATTACCGTTAGGTGTCGTCTTATAGGAAGGCGTCAGCCATTTTCTGACTTAATTCAACATGATGTTGCATGGTCGAAAATTGTCTGGTGATACTCTCAGGCCCAAATGCATAGACAGGTACTGGAGAGGCTGTATGTGTGCCTGTTCCCCAAACCACATTTTGCGCGGCACCTAGTGCACGGCCAATTAAGTTTGCGTGAATTTCATCGCCGTATACGTAGAACTCTTTAAAGTCATTCACTTTCGGGAATTCCTTCGCACTTAAGTATTTATGACCATCGACCTGATATTCATTTTTTTCGCGTAAACCAATCGGCGCAGCTTGTTCTGGTGTGACTTTAAACGCGCTGTAACTGTTTATCGCATCAGCCCATTGTTGTCCTGTGCTATCTTTGAAGTCCCAATCGGCACTGACTTTATCCATCATTGCATAGAAAGTACCGCTTTGCGCATACAGCTTATCAAGTTGTGAAAGTGCGCCAAAGTTGAAGTTCGGTTTGTATTCTTTACCTTGCATGCCATTACCGGTTAAATGTTGTGCGGCAGGTAAATTATTACGAGAGTAACTGAATCCGAAGCTACCTGTTTCATGATCGGCAGTGATAATGACAAGGGTATCATTACGATCTTTTACCCAGTCATAAACCGCGGCGACTGCTTCATCAAACTTTACTAATTCATGTAGCATCCAGCCCGCATCGTTAACATGGCCAGCCCAGTCTATTTGTCCACCTTCAATCATAAGGAAGAAACCATCTTCATCTTTAGATAATATATCTAAGGCTTTCATGGTCATGTCACGTAATGATGGTTGTGTGCAGCTGTTGTCTTGTTTGCATGCTGTATAAGCAATGCCGTCTGCCATGCCTGAGTTTGCGAATAATCCCAGCAGCTTAGTGCCTTCAGCTGCGGCGAGTTGCTCTTTATCGAACGCAAGGTTGTAGCCGTATTGTTCTTTGGCCTCTAATAATAAATTACGTTGGTCTTTACGTTTTGATTTTTTGTAAACGCTGCCAGGCATACCTAAAGCGGCCATTTGATCACGGCTAGCCTGGTTGGTTTTAATGTCTGCGGGTAGGAATACTCGTGCACCGCCTGATAACATCACATCGACACTACCTGATTCGATTAGCTGCTCTGCGATCTTGGCTTCATACGAACGGTGTGGTTGATGGGCTGCGAATGCAGCGGGTGTTGCATGGGTAATACGGGTGTCTGATACTAGACCAGTTGCTTTACCTTGTGCTTTAGCTTTTTCTAAGATTGTCTCGACCACATTCCCTTGGCTATCTAGACCGATCATTTCAGATCCGGCTGCAACGCCTGTCGCGAGTTGAGTTGCAGAGCATGCTGAATCAACAACAAGGCTACCATTACTCCCATAAGGGGCGTTTAACGATAAACCCATTTGACCCGCATCAGCGAATCTTGATAATGCGGTTTTATTGCCTTTATCGTTATAAATAGAAAGCGGGGCACGCTGTGCATATTCTTCTAACAGACCCACTTGTTGAGGTCCCATACCATCGCCAATCATCAAGATTACATTTTTAACTTTGGTTATTTCTGGCGTAGTTACAGCTGAAGAGTTGTTACAAGCGCTAAGAAATACGCTTGAAATCGCAAGCATTAATACACTATTTTTAATCATCATAAATCCCTGTAAATGGTTAATCTAGTTGTTTTTATTGCGGGTAGGTTATAATGACCATGTTACATTTATGTGAAATTGTTAATAATATATAAAATAATTTTGATAAATAGTTGTGTTGCGTTCAGTAACTATACTAAATTTTGTGCTTATAGCTTCTCGAGTAGGTTTATCTGTGACAATTAAATTATTAAATACAACAAGGTGTTTAAATATGAGCATACCTTGTTGTATTTTATGTCTAATTAATCTTTTAATACCGTGATAAGCTCGCGCTTAAGTATTTTACCTACGGCACTTTTTGGAAGTGTATCGCGAAACTCAATATTGCGTGGTATTTTATAAGCGGTTAAATAACGGCGGCAGTATGTTTGTATGTCTTTGCTCGTCAGTGTTTTATTGGTACTGCATATAAATACTTTAATCTGCTCACCTGTGATTTGGTGAGGGATGCCAACCGCAGCCGCTTCTTCAATATCAGGATGTAATCGAAGTACTTCTTCAATTTCAGCGGGGTAAACATTGAAGCCAGAAACTAAAATCATGTCTTTTTTACGATCTACAATAAAGAATCCGCCGTCTTTATCCATGCGTGCTATATCGCCAGTCGAAAACCAACCGTCACTATCAATTGATTGAGACGTTGCTTCTTCCTGCTTCCAATATCCAGCCATAACCTGTGGTCCACGAACTTGCAGTTCGCCAACTTCATCGACTCCCAATGGCTGCTTATCATCATTCACGATACGCATTTCTGTTGATGGTAGTGGGACGCCAATACCCGCTGTATATTCTTGCTGAGTGTGTATACCACTACACACAACAGGTGAGCATTCTGTTAGGCCGTAGCCTTCGATGATTGGCATCCCTGTTACTTTTTGCCATTCTTTTGCAACATCTTCTTGGGTTGACATGCCTCCCGCGATGGTAAAACGACAGCTGCTGAAATCTAATGCGCGGAATTTTTCATTCTTTAACATCGCGTTGAACAGAGTATTCAAACCAAAAAAGGTAGTAAAAGGATAATTTTTTAGTTCTTTGACAAAACCGTCTATATCTCGAGGATTAGTAATTAATAAATTACGCCCCCCAATCATCATGATAAACATCAGACTTACTGAATTAGCAAAGATATGGTAAAGCGGTAGGGGAGTAACAACATGATCATTAGACATAAGTGTACGCGGAGAGAATTGACCAAAAACTTGTAATACGTTAGCGACAATATTGCGATGCGTTAACATTGCACCTTTTGCTACGCCTGTTGTACCACCTGTATATTGTAGATATGCAATATCTTCAGGTTTACATGCGGGGCGGTGGTAAGATCGTTTACGTCCAGTGGCTATTACTTTACGCATTGAAATTGCATTGGGAATGTGAAAGTCGGGGATCATTTTTTTAACGTACTTAATAGCGAAGTTAACCAAGGTACGTTTCGGTTGTGGTAATTGATCGCCTATACTGGCCATGATCACATGCTCGATACTGGTTTGCGGTAATACCTTTTCCAGATTATCGCCAAAATTGGTAATAGCAACAATCATTTTTGTGCCTGAATCCGCCAATTGATGCTGCAATTCTCGTTGGGTATAAAGGGGGTTTACGTTAACCGCAATGAGTCCGGCTCGAAGAATACCAAAAAGCGCAATTGGGTACTGCAGTAGGTTTGGCATCATTATTGCGCAACGGTCTCCTGGCTGCATCTTTAGATCATGTTGTAGATAAGCAGCAAAAGCGCGACTTTGTACTTCAAGTTGACGAAAGGTAAGTGTTGCGCCCATGTTCAAAAAGGCGATTGAATCCGCGTGTTTTTTACAGCTCTGTTCTACGATATCTAAAATACTGTCATATTGTGATGCATCGATGAATTCTGGTACATCACTAGGGTAGCGATTTAGCCAAGCTTTTTCCATGTTGTCACTCTCTGTAGGTCGAGGTGCAGTAGAGTTACTGCTCTAAAATGATGGATGTTGGCAGATCATAACCCTGTTAGATGGATATGCAAATTATTATCTATTAATTAAATCATAAATTAGTGAAAAAAAGCATTGGATTATGACTTTACATATTTTTGTTAGACAATGGGGGGTAAGACGATAATAAGTTGATACAAGCTTGATGGATTAGTGTTAATCATACAGAGAGTATGGCTTTATATACAGGACTTTAATGTAGGAGGGAGGCTCTTGGATTAAAGTCCTGTTGATGTTATCAACGAGGGCTTTATGGTCTCATGTGTATAGTTTATCGGTTTGCATTTTGACGAAATAATAACAGTGACGTTAGCGTTAAGATGAACCAGAACGACAACGCACCACCTGAGGAATCATCATCAGGAGTTGACTTAGTATTGGTAATCCTCAAATTGAGTGCTTTTGTTACAACGGTGTGACCGTCGCCTACCGTTAGCTGTATAACAATATCGGTATCACTACTGACTTCAGGTAAGGATAGCTCTATTTTACCTAGTGCTACGTTGGTTAACTGAATGTCGATGTTGTTCGGTAAAGTCCATTGGTAAGTCAGTAGATCATGATCAATGTCGCTAGTACTTGACGCATCAATGATGATATTCGTTAGTTCAGATGCAGTACTCGGCACTGACACAATCACGTTTGGTGCGTTATTTTCTATTTCAGGATAAACAGCCGCAGTGATAGACACGCTATTATTCGTGGTTTTATCTATATCATAATGACCACCGTCTTCGATCTGGATTAATATACATTCATCCCCTTGATTTAAGCCATACACATAGCTTTCATGCATTATCTCGGGGCAATTGCCGTTGAGGTTGAATGGCGCAGAAGATACATTGTCATGCGTGCCAGCGCTGAGTATTGACCAGCTAGATAATTTAGTATGTAAATACAAGAATGAATTGGCAGGTAATGGTTCTGTCGGGACAACAATGAACGCAGATTCACCACTCGGTTTTTTACTTATTCGCACATTGATTAACACACTTGCTAATAGTTGCTCATCAACATGAATTGAATTGGTATTTACCGGAATATCATTGAAATGAATATCTGCAAACTCAGCATCAGCACCTTTACTTTGTAAGTTAATATCGCCAAGTGATAATTTACTTGAAGCCTTAACAAATAAGGGGAGGTTACTGCTACTTAAGGGTAATTGAGTCGTATTATTATTGGTATCGAGGTAGTCAACAATACCATCACCATCGGTGTCAGCATAACCTTCATCTTGATCGTTAATACCATCCTTGTCTGTGTCTTCTAGCCCTAACGCTGGTAGCGTATTTGTGACCAATACTTGGATTGTTAGCTGATTATATAACAGTGCCGCAGTATTCGTTTCTGACACGGTTATATCGACAGAGTAAGTACCCACTGGGATCGTAGCTGGGTCAAATTCGATACGGTTACCATTATTCTGAGTGAGTGCCGCTTCGAATTCACTCGGAAGGTCGAATGAAACTGCATGCTGGTCTGCTAAATTGATATCATTGATCGATACATCAAGATAAGCTAAACCAAGACTTTTTTGCACTAAAGTCACAGCTTGTTGCGCTTGCTTAATATTAACACTCAGGTTTGGTGCTTGATTATCGCTAATGAGTGATATTTGGCTGGTGCCACTGGCGATGTGTGCATTCACCGCACCGTCTAGACCGACAGTGATACTGTCACCGGAGTGGTTCGCTGGAATATTGAATATTAACTTACCAGACATACCATGGTTAATACTTAACTGCGATTGTATCGGTGTTATTAATCCCGTTACTGTGTAATCAATTTGCACAGGATATTGCGCTGCCTCGCCATTGAGGTAAACGGGCACGATGACTTGATTACCGACTGCCGTTTGGATTTGAGCCGGTATTGCAATCTGTGGATTGATGGCAACAGTAACTTGTGCCGTCGTCGTATTATTTGACTGATCCACAGCCTGAACGTTAACAAGGTGTAATCCCGATTTTAATAGAGAAGGTGTTGTTATTTGTGCATTAATATCACCATCTACAAGATCACTTGCTTGTAGGTGTAACAGCGGAGTTAGATCTGTAAATATACCCTGGCTAGAAACTTGATAGAGTGGAGATAAATGAAATTCTGGTGCAATCGTATCTCTAATTCGTAATATTTGTGTTGCTGTTGCACTGTTGCCTGAGTGATCCGTTGCAGTCCAGATAATGTTATGATCACCTATCGCTAGGTTCGCCGTTATATTGTGGTTTACTTGAACGGGTAATCTGCCGTTATCACTGACTGTGTTAGGCGGTAAGGTGAGGGAACTAACGTTCGTTAATATTCCAACTGCTTCAATCTGAATATCAGCAATAGCGCTAAACGTTGGCGCTTGCATCTCTCCTACATTGCTATCGCGAGGTGCGCTATCTTCACTGTCTGGCACACCGTCAGCATCTGTATCACTGTTGTTGATGTCAGAATCTATCTGGTATTCTACTAAATTAGTAAGGCCATCCTGATCAGGGTCAAGTGACGCATCGGTTGGATCGTTTGGATCCAGACTATTGTCTAACTCCCATTGGTCAGGCATGCCATCATTGTCACTGTCTTGAATAGCTGGATTAAAACTGACGTTGTCGATCCAAGCGCGGTCTTTACCGGTAGATACACTGCTATCTTTACGGTAAACCCATTTAATCGTGTGATTGCCAGCTGAAATATTGACCGTGTGTGTTGACCAGTTTTGAGCGCCTGAAATATTGGTCATAGCTTGGTCATCAAGATAAACGGTTAAATAATCATAGTTGGATTCTGACTCAACTTTATAATCATAGGTTAAAGTCCCCTCATTAAAATTTCCATTCCAAGTGATAGTTGAATTCTGATTATGCTCTATATTTTGGGACATTAATGAATAGTTGCTATTTTTTGCTTCATCATTACTGACCTCCCAACTTGCGTTGGCATTTGCATCGCTAACCCAGCCTTGTGGTAACTGCAGGTCTTCGAAGTCGTATGAAACGTTTCGAATCGATGGCGGCTGCTGACTTGCATCGCTTGGATCAGTTCCTGCTTGAAATTCTGACAGGTTAGAAAAACCATCATTATCTAAGTCATCAAGTGCATCAAGATTGTTAAGCGGGTCTAAGCCATACGATATTTCCCAGCCATCAGGCATTTGATCGTCATCACTATCTGCGTTGTTCGCTAAAGTCCCGAGTTGGAATTCGGTCAAATTATCTAAACCATCGCTGTCTAAATCAGTATTCGCATCCGTTGGATCATTTGGATTAAGGCTATTACTGATTTCCCATGAATCTGTCATACCATCATTATCACTATCTAGACCCGTTGAGTAGAATGCTACATTATCTAGCCAAGCACGATCTGCGCCTTGCGAGACACTTCCATCCTTATTATAACGGAAACTAAGCGTATGCAGACCTGAAGATAACGTGTGGTTGAAATTTTTCCATTCCTCGTCTCCAGATGCTTGGAGTACTTGTTGATCATCGATATATAGTTCAAAGAAATCATAGTCGAGTTCGCTATCTATTTTATAGTCAAACGAAAATGTACCTTCACTAAATAAAGCACTCCAGAGCAGTTCAGCAGTTTGGGTATCAGCAATGGTTTTATTCGCGAGTGAATACGCGCCTGTTGACGGGACCTCGCTGACTAGTCCCCAGTTGTTATCTACATTAATTAATTGGCTTGGTATCGTTGCATCTTCAAAATCGAAGAGAGCGTTTGTGACAATTTCAGGCGTAGAATTTGAATCGAAAGGGTCTGTACCTAATAAGTATTCATCAATATTCGTTACGCCATCAGAATCTGAATCGAGTTGTGCATCGTTAGGATCTAATGGGTCGAGTCCAACGCTAATTTCCCATTGGTCGGGAAGTTCGTCATTATCTGTATCTGTATTATTCGGATCTGTACCATAAATTGATACTTCTTCATAATCTGTTAAGCCATCGCCATCAGAGTCTGGAATGGTTGGATTGGTGTCTGCAAGGTATTCATTTAAGTTTGATAAACCATCTTGATCTAGATCCTGTGACGCGTCAGCTGGCGTCGTATAATCTAGGCCATAGGATTGTTCCCAATAATCAGACATGCCATCATGATCTTGATCACTAAAAGGGAGGTTGTTACAAGTGACGCCAACTTGTGTAAAAGCATCGATTACGGCAAAAGTGTCATAACCTTTATCTGCGCTTGCGTTGATTGCACCACACGCGCCATCGACAAAATCTGTTGATTGAGTCCAATAAAAGCGGTTGGCATCAAGCATAATCGAGAATGCTTTTTTGATGTTCCACCCCGATGTGTTTGAAAGAATATAAAAGGCGCGATTAAATACACCACTGCTGTAGTGTACATCTATACCGTTATAATAGTCATCTGCATGGCCAATTGATCTACCATCAAGAGTCGGGTTTTCAAAAAAGCGGAACGCGCCGCCATTTTTGGTTATATCGGCACCCATTAGCCAATCATTATTACCGCGTACAAATAACTCTGCGGTTTCACCCGCCATGTCAGAAAACGATTCGTTGATACCACCAGACTGACCATTATAAATCAAGTCTGAGTTCTGGTCAGTGAAACCGTGGCTGACTTCATGTGCGACAATATCAAGTGAGACCAAAGGGTAAATACTGCTATCACCATCCCCAAAGGTCATGCTGGAGCCATCCCAAAAGGCATTGGCGTAATTAGTTTGGTAATGAACTCGCATGACTAATTGAAACGTCAGTGGCGCTAATCCATACCAGTCATTGTACATATCAAAGACTGCACTACCAAAGGCATGAGCATCGTTAAGCGGAGAGTATGCATCATTTATTTCTTTATATTCATTACGCGAACAAGTAAAAGCAAAGGTGTCACTGTTAGTTGAACCGTGTTGTAAATCAATGGTTCGGACGTTTTCATTTTCGAGCAAACAATCATTACCATTTTGCGTTACATCTAGTGCTGTGTAATCAGTACCGTATTCATATCTACCCACTTTCGCGTTACCGCCTGGCCCCGTTGCAGCCGCGTGTTGTAGGTTATTCCATGAATCGATAATAACGTTGGTGTCGGCATCAACTAATAAGATAGGTTGTGCGATGTTACCTTGATCATCTTCAAGCTTAAATGAGACATACCAAACCAGTATTGCTATGTTCTGTTCATTTAAGTGAATGTAATTTTTAACTTCAATGTTGGATACTTGGGCGTTTTCATTTAAACCAAATTGTTTTTTTGCTTTTACGATGAGCGTTGTTTGTAATTCTTCACTGGGTTTCGTGTTTGCTAATGCAGAGGCCGAAAGCTTAACATCTAATTCAATGTTCTTTAATTGTTTGCCATTTAGCGCATAAATTCGACTCTTAGCATCACGATGAACGGCTATTTGATGACCCCAAACAGGAATACCTAAGTAATTTTGTTGATACTTATTGTGAGTTCTGTCTGTCTTTTTTGTTTTGCTTTGGCCTGCAAACGTTTGGGTGGAAACTTCTGGTAATAGTTTAAAGCTGTGGGGATTGCTTTGAGTGCTACTGAGCGAAAATTGACTCGCTAAATTAAGGTGACTTTCGATACTTTCTGCATCTTTAAAATTGAACCGATGAGATTCGGCTGCTTGGGCAACAAAGCTCGCTGATGACAAGCTAAGCAGTAAGTATATCTTGGTGATATGCTGCATTTATTTAATATCCTTATTTATTCGGCACTCCGTTATGACTCGTGTCCGAATATAATGCTGCGTACTTTAAACTTCCATATTTCTTAAGGTACTGATTAAAACTAATAATTTAAGGGTAATAGCCCTGTTCAATCTTATATTTTGGATTGATTTTATTGCTTAGTCCATACTCGAGCTACTTAATCTCATTTATAATATTGGGTTTTATTGGGCGTTTACTTCTTATTTCTAGGCTTTAATTGTTGATATTATTGTTAATTAATATTTATTAATGTAGTTAGTCTTTTATTTTATGGCGAGATAGTATTTTCCAAAATCAGATGTAAGACGTATATAAGGAGTAAATAAGTCATTAGTATGAACATTCACTTAGATAAAATCATTTATTGGGGGAAGCTACAGTAAGCTTGTTACGGTTACTCTTCGCTCGAGCGTTACCAAAAAACAGCCGCAAATACAGACTGTATCAAGAAAAATCTAAGTTTTCTCCAGTTAAACGGTAATAGACCGTAATGAACGTTATAATCACACCTAACTTTCAGTTTAATTTAGGCCTAAATATGAGCTTTAACAGCTGAGAGTCTTCTTATTCAAGTGTAACCAATAGCGGGTTAAATATAGGGCAGGTAGAAAAGTTGAAAACTGAAGAGAACCACTGGAATATTTGTGCTGAATGTAAGGGGCGCGGGAAAGTAAGTAAGCGGCTCCGAAAGAAAGTAAGACTCCGCTACCAGCGAGAACTAGAACAATTTGAAAGAACCAACCGCGAAGGGATTGCTCCCGTCCGCCCTAAGGCTCACCTTGATGCCTGCTCGCACTGTAAAGGGTCTGGGCTGATTCGTTCTGCTATCCCTGCCTTCGTTGATGGACCGGATAAAGAGAACTACCCACACCTTGCTATTATTGGCGGTGGCATCGGTGGGGTGGCCCTTGCTGTGGCTTGCCTTCACCGTGGCATTCCTTTTACGCTTTATGAACGCGATAGCGGCTTCGAAGCTCGATCTCAAGGTTATGGGCTTACTCTGCAGCAAGCGAGTAGAGCGATCGAGGGGCTGGGTATTTTCTCGTTAGAGGACGGCATAATTTCAACCAGACATGTGGTTCATACGACAGAAGGAAAAGTGCTCGGTGAATGGGGGATCAGAAAGTGGGTGCCGTCAGACGACAAAAAGTTACCCAAACGCACGAATGTACATATCGCGAGGCAGTCGTTACGCTTAGCTCTGCTTGAACAGCTAGGTGGACATGATGTGGTGCAGTGGGGCCACCAGTTGGTCGATTTTAAACAATCTGAGGGTGAAGCTGTTGATTTGAGCTTTCAGGTTGAAGGCGAGATGAAGTACGCTCATGCGGATCTTGTCGTTGGGGCGGATGGCATTCGTAGTTCGGTGCGCAAGTTGCTGGTGGGTGAGGATGCTTCGCCCTTAAATTATTTAGGCTGTATCGTGATTTTGGGGATTTGTCCTTTGGCTGATCTTGAAGATGAAGGTCTTGATCGTGCTTTACTGGACTCGGCCACGGTATTCCAAACCGCTAATGGTCATGAGCGGATCTACATCATGCCTTATGCATCGGACTCGGTGATGTGGCAGCTTAGCTTTCCAATGCCAGAAGAAGAGGCTAAGGCCTTGAGTGCGAAAGGAACTAAAGCGCTAAAAGAAGAAGCGTTGAGACGATGTCAGTGGCACGATCCCATCCCTCAAATTTTAACGGCGACGCAGGAAGTGATGGTTTCTGGTTATCCTGTGTATGACCGAGCGTTACTCGAGCCTGAATTGTTGCAGAAAGGGGCTAACGTGACCTTGATCGGAGATGCTGCTCATCCTATGAGTCCATTCAAAGGACAAGGCGCGAATCAAGCGCTGCTGGATGCGCTGGCACTGGCTAGGGTAATTACAAAAGAATGTAGACCCTTGTCTAAATGGCGCGAAGCTGGCGTAAGGGAAAGAGTGTTAACTGAGTTTGAAGCCGAAATGTTGGAACGCAGTGCGAAGAAGGTGAAAGGTTCAGCAGAGGCTGCTGAGTTTCTGCATACCGATATCGTGCTGCACGAGGGCGATGAACCGAGAGGGCGCTGTCTAGACAGAAAATAGGACAATGAAGACGAACACAAATAAGGTCATATAACATGACGCTTGTTGTGGCTTAATGATGTTGTATACTGGAGTTGGTGTCTTGTAACAGGCACCTATTTTTTAGTTTTTGTATCTAAAGGTATGACTATCATCCAAAATTTCGATTCTGACAGGAACGACGCCTTGATTTTTACTGCTTATTTTTTCAAATGCTTTTTGAGAAAGGTCTATTACTCTAGCTTTAACAAATGGCCCTCTATCATTAATTTTGACATCGACAGACTTGTTGTTAGCCGTATTAATAACCCTAACGACTGTACCAAATGGTAGGGTTTTATGCGCGGCAGTATATGCTCTCATATTGTATTTCTCTCCACTCGCTGTAAGCTTTCCGTGGAATCTTTTACCATACCAAGAAGCTTGACCTACAAGGTCGTGAGATTTTGAGTAGGCTATTGTTTTAGGTGACGCGCTTGTCGATGCGGATGTAGATGAACAAGCTGTCAGCACGGAAAGGACTAGCATTGTAAATATAAGACTTAACTTTTTCATGTTATTTTAATACCACTTTTTTAAGTAATGTTGCATATTATACCTATTTCTTCATATCATTAATAATTCATCGCGGTGTGAGACATCAACATTTAAGTTTGTTCCAAAATCCCCGCTAGCTTGCTACGCTGTTGAGCTTAGCTTTATATTTTCAAGGAAATTTTATGATCTATTCAACCACTGAGTCAATTCCAGGCAAGGAAATAGAAGAAATAGTAGGTGTAGTGACAGGTAACGTTGTTCAGGCCAAGCATATAGGACGTGACATTATGGCCAGTTTAAAAAGTATTGTCGGTGGTGAAATTCGAGGTTACACAGAAATGTTAACGGAAGCTAGGGATATAGCAGTTCAACGTCTCATTGCAAATGCGCATGAAAAGGGGGCAGATGCTGTTGTAGGCATTCGTTTTACTACAAGTGCAATTATGGATGGCTCATCTGAAATTATGGTCTTTGGAACGGCAGTTAAATTAAAAAAATAACGCGTCCTTAAAAAGAATAAAATAGTTACCTCTGCTCGTTATTCACAATTTTCAGCTCATTTCAATTAGTCGCGAGTGGTCTAGGTAAAAGACGCAGTAAATCAAGACGTCGTACGCTTACAAATGTTAACATACGCCGTAAATTTACAGGCATGGTCATTTTCTAGTGACGTTAGGTAGAGAACTATAATGGTTTCGGACTACGAAAAAATAAAATTATTGTTAAAAAACAAGAGTAAGAACAATAATAAAGAAGACCTTGCACGCCTGCGTAAAGAGATCCCTACGTTTGAATGTACGCCGGGTTGCCACGATTGCTGTGGGCCAGTAACGACGTCTGCAGAAGAAATGTCGCGCCTGCCATATAAAACAGATGCTGAGCATGAAGCCGCATTAGATGAGTATAACTGCGTACATTTAGGCCCTAAAGGTTGCACTGTGTACGAAGAACGACCGTTGATCTGTCGACTGTTTGGTACAACACCGAAAATGCCTTGTCCCAATGATCGTCGACCAGATGAAATGATTGACGTTAAAGTCGAGGGGCAGATCCATCACTACATCAGAAATACACGACAAGTGTTGGTGTAACTAAAAAATTAATCAATTAAAACGTTACGGAGATAAAATGGAATTTATTCTGAATAAGTAGCAACATTAAACTCGGCTAATCCTTAGAGCTTGTCTGGTATTAACCAAAGCATAGGCCGCCGAGTTTTGATAATAAAATAGAGGTAATGGGTGTTAAAGGTAACGGGTATTAAAGAGAGTAATAGAAGTCAATTGAATAGCGAATATGACGAGCAAGGTTACTTTGTAATAAGAAATTATTTTAATACAAATGAGATTTTAGCACTGAGAGAAGTAGTATCAAAATTCCATGAGCGCTGGAAAGAAGACAATATACAATTCTATCGTTCAGAAGCGTTTAATTCGTCTGTCATTACCGGCATCGATTATTTAGAGTGCGACGATCGGCTGAAGCTTTTCAATTTTATCAGTTCAAAAAAAATGATGGATGTTGTCGAATCGGTTATACCGGCTAATCCAGCGTTTATGAATACCCAATTATTTTTCAACCCCGTTAACCCTAAACAAAAAGATTTCTGGCATCGCGACTGCCAATACGATCATGAGGTTGAACAGCAAAAAATAGCCGTGCAAGAGACGCAAGTGGTACATCTTCGCGTGCCTTTGTTTGATGAACTCGGCATGGAACTCGTCCCTGGTACGCATAAGCGCTGGGATAATGAAGAAGAGTTTAATGTACGACAGGAAATAAAAGGCAAAGTGAGCAGTGATAGCCTCTCTACCGGTAAGGTGATGAACTTAGCCGCTGGCGACTTACTCGTTTTCTCAGCTGATATGATCCACCGCGGTTTATATGGCATGGATCGGTTAGCGCTGGATATCTTAGTGTTTGATCCAGATGGGGATTTTGCTGACTATGTCGATGACGAATGTTTACCGAGCATTGAAATGCTGGATAAGATTGATGACCCGAGATTATTCATGAGTACGCTCGACTTAAAGGCGCAGTGTTGATTGCGCCGAAAAATATCAGTTAGCGCTTCAACATAAGGTCTGCCAATATATGACCGATTTCAAAGGAATATTATGCTTATCCCGATCTTGTTTAAAAGACCGCTGAAAGTCACTTTAGGTGCACTCTTGTATAGCAGTATGCTGGTGAGTAATGCCAATGCATGGTCTGAACATAGCCTCATTACCTATCCAATACTGAATACCATGCCAGAAGTGGCAGCGCAAGCACCGATTAAAGTCGAAACCTTAGCCGAATTTGTGACAGCAGAGGCGCAAGGGTTAGAAACGTTGTTAGCAACCAATGAAGACTGGTTACGCCAAAACTTCCCGTATTATAAACCGCGTCCAGATTCCTTAGCATTTGATGCCGCTGGCCAAGACTTACAAACAAGTTTCATTCATGCCATACGTATCAACCCGAATGCACGTGTTAACCCATATATTCAGTTATTACCTGGGCAGGATAAACAAGGCCGTCGTCGAATGGATTCGTCAGAGGTTACCGTATTTAAAAGCCTAGACCATTACAACACCATGACCTTTGTTGAAGTGAAAAGTGGTGAGATGGTAACGCCAATCGAGGTGTTAGTATCGGCTAATGATGACCCAGATAATGGTTTAGATATTGGTTTGTTTGAAGACAGCAATACCGACGCGGGTAAACTGTATGGTTTTGGTAAACAAGCCTTTGGTAATCCGGCATTAGAATACAGCTCGCAAGCACCTTTCCATATGGGTTTCTACCATGAATCAAGTGTGCTCTTTACACTCGCGCCGTTCTTACGTGATACCTTCCCTGACTATCGTGTCCATATGTACAAAGCGTTATCTGAATATGCCTTTCGTACTGGCCATGATTATTGGGGTTGGCGCTTTATGGGATGGGGGATGCATTACATTGGAGACATTGCACAGTCATATCACTCAACATTACAACCGGGTGTGAGTACTGCGTCGAGTATCTGGACAAATGCCAAAGATATGATGGGTTTCCCGCAAGCGAAAATAGATGCGATTCAATTGCTCTCTAATCGTCACTTGGTATTAGAAACATTTCAAGAGGTCATCACCAAGCAGGCCTATGAAAATAATGATTTTAGTAGCGTATTATTTAAAGCGTTAGAGCAAGAGACACCTGTTATTGAATACACAAATACGACATTTGTAGAGGTCTTTGCCAAAAAATCATATGACAAGTCACAGAAATTGGCTTATTACCTTGAACGTTGGGTGCCAGAGAAGCTAGTGAGTGACCCGAGTTTTGAAGTCGATGGTAGTAAGGAAGTCGACATGATTGTTGATATGATCCGAGAGCAAAATGGCGAAGAGGGGGTAACCCAAATGATCAACTTACTCGCTGAGTTTATGTCAGATCATAACGCGAATACACGCAGTTACGTTCGTTCAATTTTACGTCATAAACCTTGATATAATCGAGCAGTAAGCCAGCACTGTCGTCCCGTAATGGCTTACTGCTTTATTGCATATTAATTTTTGTATACACTGGCTGTATTAAACATCAATAACGATGTTTATTTTTTATTACTACCTGGTCACACAGATCGGACGTTACTCGGTACTTTTCATTTGATTCAAGATCGCGCTAGCCAAATGGCACTCTTCCATACCCTGGTACAAACCGGTAGCTTTACTGCTGCTGCACATACGTTAAGTGTGTCGGTTTCTCATGTCAGTAAACAACTCAAGTGTTTAGAAGCTGATTTAAACGTTAAACTTGTGCAGCGTTCAACGCGAAGCTTCACCTTAACTGATGCGGGTCAACAGTTTGCCCGTTATTGTGCTGACGTGGTAAGCAGTGTACAAGACGCTGATGTCATGATGACTAATCTGCAAGACGAAGTGACGGGTATTCTGCGTTTAGGTGTTTCGCAGTCATTTGGTACGATCCATATCATCCCGGCAATTGAACAGTTTCGTAAACTGCACCCAGACCTACATGTTGAAGTGAGTCTGTTCGATTATAAAGCCAATATGATTGATGACGGTTTAGATCTGTGGTTGACCAACATTGAAGACATACCCGAAGGTTATGTGGCTCAGCATTTGGCTGATACCCGCTTTGTGGTCGCTGCGTCACCAGATTATTTGATGCACCACTCTGCGCCACTACATCCGCAAGATCTTGAGAACCATAACTGCCTGATTTACCAAAGTCGTAAACGTAACTATGGCTTATGGTCATTCCAAAAAGGTGCTGACGCGTTATACATTAATGTTAATGGTGACTATCGTGTTGATTTAGCTGAAGCGATTCGCGATGCCGCGATATCAGGGTGGGGAATTGCCTACTTAGCCACGTATTTATTAACGGATGAATTTAGAACGGGCAAGTTGATACAGCTATTACCAGAATGGCAGGCGAATCAAAGCATGCAGTTCTATGCTGTATACCCAAGCCGTAAGCATTTACCGAAGAAAATTAGCGCTGCGATCACCTTTTTCAAAGAATATATTGGTCAGCCTTCATACTGGGATCGGCAATTAAAGTCACAGATTAAAATTTAACCTCAAGAAATTATCTTCTCATGGGGAAATATTATTTCCATATGGAAATAATAACCCAAATATCATTATTGAATTGTTATAAAACAAGTAACTAGCTATCACAACAAGCCGTTTGAATTTAATTGTAACAAGCAGGTAACTTATTGGACTTGCTGTAAAAATGGCGCAGACTACAATACGCGTCTTTATAATTTTAATCATTAAACAGGTTTGTTCCATGATATCTATTTTAGGCATAATAGTGATCCTATTAACGGCGTATTTCTGCTCTAACAATCGCCGCAATATCCCACTAAGAACTGTCTCGCTAGCGTTTATATTACAGATCACGTTTGCTTTTATCGTATTATATTTTCCAGCAGGAAAAAACGCATTAAATGGTTTTAGTGCGGGTGTATCAAATGTGATTGATTATGGCCAAGAAGGTATCTCGTTCTTATTTGGCAATTTAGTTGAAGGCAACTTTGTATTTGCTATCAATGTATTAGGTATTATTGTGTTCTTCTCTGCGTTAATTTCAGCGCTGTATCATATTGGTTTTATGCCGAAGGTGATTAATATTGTTGGTGGTGGCTTACAGAAATTGTTAGGCACTGGCCGCGCGGAATCGTTAGCGGCAACGGCCAACATTTTTGTCGGTATGGTTGAAGCGCCTTTAGTTGTTAAACCGTATTTAAAAGGCATGAGCGATTCGCAGTTTTTTGCTGTGATGACTTGCGGTCTAGCATCTGTTGCTGGTGGCACACTCGTGGGTTACGCGATGATTGGTGTTGAGATCAAATATCTTGTTGCTGCATCATTTATGTCTGCACCTGCTGGTTTGTTAATGGCGAAATTTTTGTTCCCGCCATCAACAGATAAACTAAGCGATGATGAGATCACTAAAGTTGAATTACCGCGCGCAACAAACGTTGTTGAAGCCCTTGCTGACGGCGCTATGGCTGGTTTAAGTATGGCGACAGCGATTGGTGCTACCTTGTTAGCGTTTGTCGGTGTTATCGCGCTACTGAATGGCATGTTAGGTGGTATTGGCAATTGGTTTGATCTGACATTAAGCTTTGAAATCATTCTAGGTTATGTGTTTGCGCCTGTTGCTTGGGTGATTGGTGTGCCATGGAATGAAGCGATTGTTGCAGGTTCGTTGATTGGTAATAAGATCGTCGTCAATGAGTTTGTGGCGTTTATTCAGTTGATGGAAGTAAAAGATCAGTTAAGTGAACATTCACAAGCGATTATTACCTTTGCACTGTGTGGTTTTGCCAATATCAGTACTATGGCTATCTTGATTGGTGGTTTAGGCAGTATTATCCCGGAGCGTCGTCAATTTATTGCCAAACATGGCTTCCGCGCTATCTTTGCTGGTGTACTGGCTAACTTGATGAGTGCCGCAATTGCTGGTGTGATGTTAAGTTTATAATTCACAGTTAGAAGTATAGATACAATAATTAACTTGAATTACAGATGTAAAAAAGGCTAACGAGTAATAACTTGTTAGCCTTTTTTGATCTAAATACGTCAAGGTACTTACGTATTAACTAAAATCACTTAGTCTTAGTTAAAAGTCACTTCAACTGTTTTCGCTACTTCTTTGGCTTTATCAATCGCATCGATGGTATTAATACCACGAGCCAGAGCTACACCTAAGCGACGTTGCCCTGCGATCTCTGGTTTGCCGAAGAGACGGATTTGACTGCCAGGTACACAAGCCAGTGCTGGTGCTAATTGATTAAAACCAATATTAGTCGAATGACCCTCTGCTAGGATAACGGCAGAGGCAGATGGACCATACTGTTGGATTTGGGTGATCGGTAGCCCTAACACAGCGCGTACATGCAAAGCAAATTCAGACAAGTCTTGTGAGATTAGTGTCACCATACCTGTGTCGTGCGGGCGCGGTGAAACTTCACTAAAGAATACGTCTTTACCTCGAATGAAGAGTTCGACACCGAATAGACCATAACCGCCTAATTCTTTAACTACAGCTGCAGATACTTTTTGTGCTTTGGCAAGCACATCATCACACATTATTTGTGGTTGCCATGACTCACGGTAATCTCCATCTTGCTGACGGTGACCAATAGGGTCGCAGAAATGGATGCCATCTACTGCACTGATCGTAAGCATGGTGATCTCGAAATCGAATTTAACAAAGCCTTCAATGATGATACGCCCTGCGCCAGCTCGGCCACCTTCTTGTGCATAATGCCAAGCTTGCTCGATGTCATCTTTATCACGAATAATACTTTGACCTTTACCTGATGAACTCATGACTGGTTTTATCACACATGGAATACCGATTTCTGCAACCGCGGCTTCATATTCAGTTTTATTATCAGTAAAGATATAAGGTGACGTTGGTAAGTTAAGGGTTTCAGCGGCAAGAAGACGAATACCTTCACGATCCATTGTTAGCTTGGTTGCGCGAGCTGTAGGAATGATATTGACACCTTCTTGCTCTAATTCAAGCAGGGTATCTGTCGCGATAGCTTCTATTTCTGGAATAACATAATGTGGTTGTTCAAGTTCAATCACACGTCTTAGGGCATTTCCATCAAGCATATCAATGGTGTGACTACGATGAGCGACTTGCATCGCGGGTGCATTGTCATAACGATCAACGGCAATGACTTCGACCCCTAAACGCTGAAACTCAATAGTCACTTCTTTTCCAAGCTCTCCTGAACCCAATAGTAATACACGTGTTGCACTTTTGCTGTTGGCGGTACCTAACATAACAGTTCCCTATTAATTGATTATAAATTTGGTGGTCAAACAAATGATAATTCACTAACTTGTTGTATTTTAAGTACTATAGTATATTTAACTAAGTTTCTAAGCAGAATGATATAGAAATTTGGATGGAAATGGAAGTTTTAAGTGGTAAATAGGTTGTAACATCTAAAAGTGAATGTTTTGTTTTTGTGTTGGAACGTGAACTTAAGATCGCTTGTTAAGCGTAATTAGGCCTCACACCAATACAGCCTTTAGGCATCTCAAGTTCATCTTGTAAAAACAAGATGCAGTTATGTAATTTAAAATTAACGCTTTTATCATGCAATAAAGACGTTTCATCTTGAAATTGTAGTTCAAATACTAAGAACCAAAAAACCATTTCTTTTTGACTTGATATTCTGTTATCCACGATATTTAAACGTTGCCAGTCTTGTAATATTTCCCAAATATAATCACATAGCATGGCGTAACTCAGTTTATTATTCATGAATTGCTGAGTATGCCAGATTAATAGTTCTGATTTTAATGCGACAAAGTTACCTTCAAGCATAAGTTGGTCTCCAATTATAAATCACTGGAATATTAATCAGTAGATGCATACAGGCTGGTATCCTAATTAGCTCAAACTAATGTAAGCATAAGTGATGATCTTTGATTTGTATATTTATCGGATATAGGTGCTTACGTAGCAGGTCTTTGGTCGGTTAATCGACAATGGAAAATATTTAAAATTTAGCTAAACTTTCGCTATGGTGTTGTTAATTTACAGCAGTAGGAAATGGCTATGATGTGTCAAGTTACAAATGACCCCTGTATTTATAAAGGACGGGAAATGAAAGAGGCGCATAAGGATTTACATATAACGGAAAAAGAATGGTATCTGAAAAATAACATTAGGCTTCACCTGTCGTAGTAACACAACTAATGAAGCCTATTTTATATAATGCTATTTCCTAATCATCTATTTAACGACAAGCGTCAATGTTGTTTGTGTACTTGCTGATGGCACATTGCTTTGATGACTTAATACAAAGATACGGCCCGCGTCAACTTTGCTTACATCTCGTAGGTGAGTTTTAATTGCATTAGCTCGCGATTTAGCTAACCCTCTTAGCGCTTTATCTGTGATTGATTGTTGCTTACTTGTTTCTGTATATAAACGACGAAGCCAAATTTTTTCTAACTCTGGTTTAGCTAATGCGGGTTGTTGCGCTGCAATTGCGTTGCGTAACGCATCTGCTTTACTTTTGGTTTCTTGCTCATATAACGCGATAAGTGCATCTCTCATATCACTTGATGCTGGTATATTCGTTGCGTTAATCATTTCCGAAACATTCGTGTTTGTTAATTGACTTAGCTTCGCATTCACCACTCGATTTTGAAGCGTTTGTTTGTCCATATTCACATCATAACTGCCTTTTATGTTCAATTTGATGTCAGGGCGCTGTGCTAATGCTTCCGCTAATGTGTCTAGCTTAGTTTGCTCTGCTTTGGCAAGTATTGCTGAGCCATTAGCAAAACTTACTTTATCTAAATCGTCGGTTGTATCAACAAGACTTGCCAATAACGTAAATGGTGAGGTAACCGCTTTAAGAATAATGTTGCTTAATGATTTTAGTACAATTTCAGCAACATTAAAACTTGGGTCGTTAATATCACCAGATACATTCACACCTAAATCAATCGCACCACTGCTGTCTTTTAGTAGTGGTAAAGCGAGGGTAATAGGAAGAAAACTTCCTGCGTCACTGTCTTTGGTATCGTTAATATCCAGTTGGTCAATAAAGATATGGTTACTGCCCTCTAAATGATTTTTATCTAGTTTGTATTTTAGGGCTAGAGATAACTGACCTTCATCAATATCTAAACCAGCATATGTACCAGAGTAGGGCGTCATTGAGGGCAACTCGAAGTTATCAAACACGAATTCCACATCAACAAAAGGTTCTGGGATTAATGGGTTAACCACGCCTCTTAAGGTCATGGGGGCGTATTTGTTGACGACAGCTTTGATATCAATTTCTGCATTTTTGGTTGTTGTCGATGAGAGTTTACCAACATGGCCTTCTATATTTTCGATGACAGCTTCAAAACTAGGTTTAAGCAGGTTATCGGTATAGTCAACTTTACCTTGTGCGAGTGTGATCTTGTTTATTTCAATCAGCATTGCATCTTCTGCTACTTTAGTTTTTTGAGTCTCTGGTTTAACTTGGAGTTCTCCTTGTTCAACCGTCACATCTTTCTTTGCATCTTTTGTTTTGACAACCAGATCAGACACATTGGAGCTTTTATCTGCAGCGACAATTATCTGAGCATAAGGCTGCACTAGAGAAACATGGTCGATAAGCAAACTGTTTGCTTCTTTATCGAATTTAAGACTGTTGATAGTGAAATCTTGCCATTTGATGAGCGTTTTATTTAATTTGTTGTCATTAATCGCTAGTGCTTCCAGTTTTATTGAACCATCAAAGCGAGCTGCACCTTTGGCATTCGCATAAAGGTTACCTTGCGTTGTGAATTCACCACTTTGGATTGTGATGTTCACGTAAGGTTTAAGATAAGGTTGAAATTGTGCGAGGTTCAATTTATCTAAATTGATCGTAGCATCAAGTGATTGTTCTTTTACATCTGCGCTACCTTGAGAAGAGAAGGTACCTTTATCGTTAATCGTGAAGGCTAAATTATATTCAATGGGTGTATCGAGACGGCTGGTTAATGATTTGGTACTGACGTTAATTGGGAATACACGCCATGCAGTTGCATCCGTCATTATAGATTCAATGACATTGATATCGTAGTTGGTTAAATTAAACTCACCAAGGGTGACGAGCCATTCTTGTGTTTCTGCATTTTCAGTTGCTTGAGTTTCATTGCTTTCAGGTTGCGTTGCCTGCAATTTCGATTTAGCTGTTATTTTGATATCGGATGATGCGCTAGTTGGTTCTGTATGTTTTGGTGTAAAAGCGTTTACTAGGTTAACAACACCATCTTTGTTTATAACTGCATTAACTTTTAATCCATCGGTACTGATATTATCTAAACCAATTTGTTGCTCTAATAGGTCAACTTTGATGCCTGCAACTGTGAATAACGGTAGGTTAACGAGTTCTTTTTCTGGGTTAGTGAATACCAGTGTACGTAATGAAAATTGACCCGCATTAGTGATCAGCTGCGGAGATTCATCATCACTAATGAACTGATAGTCAGTTGTAAAGTCGATAACGCCTGACTCTAGCTTAGCTGTTAGTTGTTCTGCTATGAATGGCCAGAATGTCACTAATTTTATGTGTTTAAGGGCCAGGTTACCTTGTGCTTCCAATGGCGTTAACTGGAATCGACCTACCGTGGTCACAGCACTATTGTCGGCGCCTTCAATGCTCAAATCATAACTGTTGTAAGGTATGGATGGCGCGTTGCTGTGTTTTTTACTATTCAACATTGCCAGGCTATTGAATTTGGTCAGTACAATATTGATTGCTGGGTAGTTGAGTTCAGCACCTGTAGGGAGGTCTTTAAAATTAAACGCGGTGTTGGTGATGCTGATATTAGCGATTTGAATATGCGGTAACTCACTGCCTTCAGTTGTCTCTTCGCTAATGGGTGCTGGTGTTTCTGATGGCACCGATTGTGCTGCTATGTGCGCTGGAATATCAGAGAAGTTAAATTGACTTTCATCTAATTTTTCAATATTAGCAAAGGCTTGATCAATTTCGATAGTCTCAATATTGATACTGCCATTGAATAAACTTTTCCATAAGTTAATTTGCAATGTGAGTCGACCAATACCAGTAAAATCTTGCTGATCTTGGGTTTGAATTGCAAACCCTTTGATCTCAAACTTGAGGGTAAAAGGGTTAATACTGACATCTTGCAGTTGTACTGGGCGGCCAAGTAACGCACTGATTTTTTCTGGTGCGATACTTTTAGCGAGATAGGGGGCGAGTAAACCTAACAGCAAGGCATACATTAAATAGGCAACCAGCGCATAACTTAATAAACGTTGATAACGTGGCGCACCTGAGAATTTTTGACGAAAGTTTGAAAATATAGCAGCCATTAGTAATGTAAATCCTTTTAAATACAATCAATAGAACTAATTATAGAATATCAATGGCTAGCAGAACAGTTATTATTCTAACCATTGCTGATGTAACTGGTCACTATCCCCTAAATAATCAAGTAACCATTGAACTGCAGGGCTCATTCGTTTGGTATTCCAAGCAAGACAACAGTCGCTGACAGGTAAACTTGTAATGAGTTCTTTCTCTATTAACTCTCCAGTCATTAACAGTTTATTTGCCATATGTGCAGGCATGATAGCAATACCTAAGCCGCCTTTGAGTAATTGGGTTGCGCTATGCCAGTTTGGTACTACAAGACGACGTTGATTATCAAGTAACCAGGTGGTGCGTTTAGGTAGTTTACGTGCCGTATCTTCTAAACAAATAACCGGGTATTTTGCCAGTTCCTCGTTACCTATTGCTTGTTCTGCGTTGGCCAGGGGGTGATTAGGGCTAATGACAAACGTCCATTTTAGTTCCCCCATACCACGATAATCAAAACCGCCACTCACCGGGATTGATGCGGTTGCACCAATGGCAATATCGGCGCGTGAATCAACTAAGGCATCCCAAACACCGTTATACACTTCCATCGTGAGTAAAAGTTCTACATCTGGAAATGCGTTGTAGAAGTCACCCACCATAGTGTTAATACGACCTTCATGTACTACATTATCGAGCGCAAGAGACACACTTTGGTTCCAACCGTTAGCGACGCGCTGGGTTTGAAATTTCATATGTGCCATTTGCTTGAGCAATTTCCGAGATTCAATCACAAAGTATTCACCTGCAGGTGTTAGCTCTACTTTACGATGCAGACGAATAAATAACTCGACCGATAATCGCTCTTCAATATTACGTACCGTGTAGCTAATCGCACTGGGTACTTTACATAATTCATCTGCTGCAGCAGTGAAACTTCCGCGTCTTGCAACTGCGTCGATAACTTGCAGATCTTGTTGGGAAAACATACACATCAAATTTTTTGAAAGCAATAGTGAAATATTAGCGTTTCTCAAACAGAATCGCCAGTATTAAACTAGTAACATCATCATTAGTCTATGTAGTTTAAGTAATGAACAATATTGAAAATAACACTAAAAATAAAATTCCAATGAGCACGATGATCTGGTTTTCTGGATTAAGTATGCTAGGTTTTCTTGCAACGGATATGTATTTACCCGCATTCGAAACTATTCGTCATGAATTTGGTACATCTCAGACATTAATTAGCTTGTCGCTCAGTATTTTTTTATTGGGAATGGCGCTTGGCCAATTAGTTTATGGTCCGCTGTCTGATCGTGTTGGCCGTAAGAAGATGCTGTTTGTTGGTATGACTATCTTTGTTATATCAACCGCTGTTATCTCTGTATCTAACAGTATTGAGCTGTTTCTTCTTGCACGGTTTGGTCAAGCATTAGGTGCATGTTGTGGCACTGTTATTTGGCAGGCTGTGGTGATTGACCGTTATCAAGGTAAATCGTCAGAGCGTGTCTTTGCGACTATTATGCCATTGGTTGCGCTGTCTCCTGCATTAGCTCCTTTACTCGGCGCAGGTATGGAAGCGTTCTTTGGCTGGCGTAGTATTTTTGTTGTGCTTATGGTGATTGGTTTAGCGTTGGCATTTGCAACAAGTCGCGAACAAGAAAGTGTACCCTTAGGTAAAAAACAAGAAAAACTGTCATCGCAATTGGCGCGTGATTATAAGCAAATTATAAAATCAAAAATATTCATGGGTAATATGTTGATATTTGCGGCGTGCTCGGCTGCATTCTTCGCGTATTTAACTGGTTCACCATTCATTATGACTGCCATGGGCTATTCAGGTTCGGACATTGGTCTAAGTTATCTACCTCAGACAGTTGCTTTTCTTGTTGGTGGTTATGGTTGTCGTAGCCTGTTAACACGCTTTAATGCGAAACAATTATTGCCTTGGTTAATTACACTGTTTATCACAACGGTTGTGACTATGTTTGTGATTGCGTTTGTAACATCACCAACGACTATTTGGCCTATTTTGATCCCATTCTGTTTCTTAGCGGTTGCTAATGGTGCGATTTACCCATTGGTGATTAATGCTGCACTCGCTGACTTTAAGAATTGTAGTGCAACGGCTGCAGGATTACTTAACTTTTTACAGACGATGTTTTGTTTCTTAGCAAGCAGTGTGGTATCCGCATTTTCTGAACATGGTATGTATACAGTGACTGCTGTGATGTTGTTCCAAGGTTTGCTGATTGTGGTCGGTTATGTATTAGCTAAGCACAAAAAAATGAATGAAACAGCGAATGCAGCTGTAGTGGTTTAATTATGAAGTTTAGTTATGAAATAGTGGTGTAGTCATTAAGAAGTGATTATTTTAAATTAAGGTGAGTTAGAGATGAGGGGGGATTTCTTACAAACTGAAATTTGAATAAAAAACGGGAAAGACAGTAATTGTCGTTCCCGTTTTTTTATTGGTAACATTCATCTAAATCGTATGCTAGCGCGGTTTATTCGATACTGTACTAGCGATAGTTTAGTGGCTCAATTCACCACGAATGTTTTGTTGCATTAGTACTTTAATTTCTTCACTCGGTAGCTTTTTACTGATGAGATAATGCAACTTAGTTAATGCAGCTTCGGTCGTCATATCATAACCCGAGATAACACCAACTTGCGCTAGAGCATCGCCTGTCGCATAACCGCCCATGTTAACTTTACCTTTAATGCACTGGGTAAGATTTACCACAACGATACCACGCTGGTTAGCGGCTTCAAGCGCATTCAATAGCGCTTCACTTTGCGGGGCATTACCTACGCCATAACTTAGCAAGATTAACGCTTTAACTGGTTGTAACAGAATATTAAAGATAACTTCTGTTGAAATACCAGGGTAAAGTGTCACGATCGCAATAGGCTGTGGTGTAATATTACTAACCGTAAGTGTTTTTTCAGTAATCGGTTTTACATCACCCAGCATTATTTCAATGTTGATACCCACTTTTAATAGTGTTTCGCAGTTTGGTGTCGCAAACGCGCTAAAACCATCGGCATGCACTTTTGTGGTTCTGTTACCGCGTAATAACTGGTTATTAAAAAATAAACAGACTTCATGAACAGGGTAGTTTGCTGCGAGGTAAAGCGAGTTCAGTAGGTTGCTTTGACCATCTGAACGGATCTCAGCCAGTGGGATCTGGGAACCAGTAACAATAACGGGTTTGCCAAGATCTTCTAATATAAATGATAATGCTGATGCTGTGTACGCCATGGTATCAGTACCATGTAAGATCACAAAGCCATCGTAGTCGTCATAATTGCTTTGGATATCTTCTGCGATCTGCTGCCAATCAGAAGGTGACATGTTAGAAGAGTCGATTAACGGCGAATACTCGTGAAGGGTGAAATCAGGCATTTCTTCGCGGTGGAATTCAGGTAGACGCGCTAAGCAATCCGTCATGAATCCTTCCATCGGTACATAACCGTGCTCTGAATGTTGCATACCGATCGTGCCACCAGTATATGCGATGTAGATTGATTTCTTAGCCATTAATAAATTCCCTGTGCGTTTTTTAAGAGGATTATAGTGCTGAAATCAATTAATGGAATAGCTTGATACTAGATTGCTTAATAAAACTGCAATTTAATAGGGTAATTAAGATATAAATTTGAATTGAGCGGTAAATGGATTCGTTTACCGCTCAATACAATGACTCACTGGGTGCAGTTAATCTAGAGGATTATTTAATTTCGCATACTAAACATTCCACATATAGGCCTTGTGGATCTGAGTAGTTAGTGAGTTGTCCGGCTTGTCGGCTCATTGTTGCTAACCAAGTCGCCATGCTACCATTAGGACTAATGTTGAGTTCTGTTAATACTTGTTTTGCAACAGATTGAGTGAACATAGACAGTAATCTATCGCGCTCACTACGGGGTGTTTGAATTAAAATTAATGAATCACTCGATACACCCGCTTTTTTAGCGGCAGACGCAATGGCATCATCAAGGCTGCCAAGGTTATCAATAAGGCCAAGATTGAGCGCATCGCTACCAGTCCAAACACGACCTTGAGCAACCTTATCAACTTCTTCTGTCGTCATATCTCGACCTTCAGCAACCACATTCAAGAAGTTGCTATAGCCATTTTCAACCGTCATTTGGATAATTTTAGCCATGTGCTCAGGCAGTTCTCGATTTACAGATAGCCCTGTGTAATCGGTTGTCCCGACACCATCACTGTAAATTCCCATCTTAGCGAGTAATTTTTCAGTTGTCGCAAATAGACCAAAGATACCAATTGAGCCGGTGATCGTGGTTGGTTTAGCCCAAATTTCATCAGCTGCTGAGGCTATCCAATAACCACCAGATGCGGCGACGCTACCCATAGACACTATCACGGGTTTACCCGATTTTTTCACTTCTAATAATGCGGTACGGATTTGTTCTGATGCAAATGCACTACCACCTGGACTGTCTATTCGTAGGACCAAGGCTTTGATTTGTTCATCGTCTTTCGCTTGTAGTAACAGCTTAGTCAGCGATTTTCCGCCAATCGCACCAGGAGGTTGATTACCATCTAAGATTTGGCCATTAGCAAAAATGATACCGACACCAGGCTTACTAGCAAAACCTTGTTCTTCAAACTGTGTAGGCAGAAGATTAAGGTAATCTAAAAACTCAACTTTGTCATACTTATCCGATTCGCTATTTAGCTTTTTAGCCAGATAATGAGAGATTTGTTCACGCGTTAATAGTTGGTCTACAAGTTTTTGTTTTAAAGCATATTGCGCAATGTTGCCATTGACTGATTGCAATTGTGCAATAAATATATCTGCTTTAGGTGCTACGTCGTCAGCGTTAATTAAGCGATTCTTAGCAACCGTGCTGGTGTAGGTATCCCAAAGTTGATTTAACCAGTTTAATTTAGCTTCTTTACTTTCTGCTGACATGTCACTACGTGTAAAGGGTTCAACAAATGATTTATAAGTGCCTACACGGAACACATGTGATGATAGATTGAGCTTATCAATGGCATCTTTGAAATAAAGACTATAACTACCATAACCTTGTAGTAATACACCACCTGCAGGATTTAACAGAATTTCATCCGCAAATGAAGCAAGGAAGTATTGTTCTTGGCTAAAGTAATCACCGTAAGCATAAATTGGCTTATTACTTTTTTTGAATTCAACTAATGCATCCGAAATATCCGTTAATTTCGTTAGACTCGCTGGTTTTAGCTGTGCGAGATCTAAGATTAGTGCGCTAATGGCATTGTCTGTCTTCGCGCTGTTAATGACGCTAACAACGTCTGAAATAGCAATTTCATTAATGACATTTTGAGAATCAACAAGTTCACCAATAACTTTGTCGAATGGATCAACTAATTTTGGTTGATCAACGAGAACACCGTTTAAGTTGAGAACCAAAGCGGTATTATCTGCGAATGTGACGGGAGCATCTTTTTGCTGCTGCAAAGCAATAATAATAATTGCTATAAAAGAAATGAAAAACAGGTTTAAGATTAAATTACGCGTGAATGTAATCGAACGACCTATTTTAGAAAGAATGAATCCGAGTAGTGAGAATAATTTTCTCATTATTATATTCCTAGTAAACCCAATGGGATTAGACTGTTATGGATGTTATTTTGTATATTAAGCCATAAATCTAGTTTAGATTAAAGCACTTAGAATATGGAGGTGTGACAATACGTAGCGGATCTAGTTCTCATTAATAATAAATAATGACAAATTAAGCTTAGTGTAAACACGACGAAATGTATTGTTAAGTGTTGAAATTCAACGAAATCATTAATTTATGACTACACTTGTACGCTGTATTAGTTAAAATAGCGTTTGAAATGAACGATTAAATTAATTACTCTAAAATTAAAATAGATAACAATTATATAGCAATTGTGTAACCACTGGGAGTGGAGTTATGTCTGCAAGCAATTATCCGAATATGTTGGCACCGTTAGATCTGGGCTTTACAACATTGAAAAACCGAGTCTTGATGGGTTCGATGCATACAGGCTTAGAAGAAGAAAAAAATGGATTTCAAAAACTGGCTGCTTTTTATGCTGAACGTGCCAAAGGTGGAGTCGGGTTAATTGTGACGGGTGGTATTTCACCAAACCTACGTGGTCGCCTCATGCCACACGGTATGCAACTGTCTTATAAATGGCAAGCGAAGAAACATCAAGTCGTTACACAAGCTGTTCATGATAATGGCAGTAAAATTGCGCTACAAATTCTGCATGCGGGTCGTTATGCTTATCATCCATTTAGTGTGAGCGCGAGTAAAAAGAAAGCACCGATTAACCCGTTTACACCAAGAGCGATGTCCAAACGTTCTGTCCGTTGTACTATTTATGATTTTGCCAAAACCGCAGAACTGGCTAAGTTTGCTGGTTATGATGGTGTGGAAGTAATGGGTTCTGAGGGGTACCTTATCAATCAATTTATTTGTCGACGCAGTAATAAGCGTACTGATGAATGGGGTGGTAGTTATCAAAATCGTATGCGTTTTCCTATTGAAATTGTAAAAGCGATTCGTCAGCGTGTTGGTAATGATTTTATTATTATTTTCCGCCTTTCAATGCTTGATCTTGTTGAAGATGGTAGTACGTTTGAAGAAGCGGTTGAGCTTGCGAAAGAACTTGAAAAAGCCGGTGTGACGATTATTAATACGGGGATTGGCTGGCATGAAGCGCGTGTACCAACCATTGTAACCAGTGTACCTCGTGCCGCATTTAGCTGGGTAACAGAGAAAATGAAGGAGCACGTCAATGTTCCTTTAGTGACAACTAACCGTATTAATACACCAGAGGTTGCAGAACAGATTTTAGCTTCTGGGCAAGCGGATATGGTATCGATGGCACGTCCAATGTTGGCAGATCCTAACTTTGTAGAGAAAGCAGCAGCGGGTAAAGCAGATGAGATCAATACTTGTATTGCCTGTAACCAAGCATGTTTAGACCATGTATTTAAAGCGAAACGTGCATCTTGTTTGGTTAATCCACAAGCTTGTTTTGAAACTGAGCTAAAATTTGAAACTGCCTCAATATCAAAACGAATTGCGGTTGTTGGCGCGGGTCCGGCGGGTTTAGCATTTGCTTGTTATGCTGCTGAGCGTGGTCATAAAATTGATATTTTTGATAGCCGTTCAGAAATTGGTGGTCAATTCAATTATGCGAAACAGATCCCGGGTAAAGAAGAGTTTTACGAAACACTGCGTTATTATGCGAAACAAATCGAAGTACTTGGTATTAACTTACATTTAAATGAGTTAGTGACGGTTAAGACCCTGCAAGGTAAAGGGTATGATGATGTTGTTGTGGCAACGGGTATCAAACCAAGAACACCAGCCATTCCCGGTATTAAACATGAAAAAGTATTAAGTTACATTGAAGTGTTACGAGATCATAAGCCAGTTGGTAAACGTGTTGCTGTTATTGGTGCTGGTGGTATTGGCTTCGATGTTTCAGAATTCCTAGTTGAAGAAGAAGGCGCTTCACCATCGACCAATACTAAACGGTGGTTAAGCGAGTGGGGCGTAACAGAAGATAGTCAAACTGTCGGTGGTCTAACACCAGCTAAAAATACTGCGCCAGCGCGTGAAGTATTTTTATTACAACGAAAAGATACTAAAGTCGGTGCTGGCCTAGGTAAAACAAGTGGCTGGGTACACAGAGCAACACTGCAGAAGAAAAATGTAGAAATGATCAAAGGCGCTTCTTATGACCTTATTGATGATCAAGGTTTACATATTACCGTTGATGGTGTGAAAAAAGTATTAGATGTTGATAATGTGATCTTATGTGCTGGACAAGAACCTTTTAGAGAATTGTTTGAGCAACTGCAATCTGAGAAAGTGAAAACACACCTTATTGGTGGCGCATTTGAAGCGGGTGAACTTGATGCTAAACGTGCAATTCGTCAAGGTGCTGAACTTGCCGCGTCGATTTAACGTTAGTTTAATACGCATTTAATACTAATATAAGACAATCAAAGTTGCTGTTGTAGCGACTGTTATTATTAAAAGAAGCCCATCTTATGTATGGGTTTTTTTGATCCTAATAAATTAATCACTTGATATTTTATTGACTACATTGAATACTTTAGCTATCACTCATTGTTCAAAGTAGTAAATAATGGACGCAATTGACCTATTAATAAATCGCCATTCTTGTAATCAGCTTATCGCACCTGCCCCAAGTGGTGAAGCATTAGATAACATTATTAATGCTGGATTACGTGCACCTGATCACGGTGGATTAACCCCTTGGCGTTTTATTATCACCGAAGGTGAAGGTTTAAACACTTTATCGCACTATTTTCAAGATGCGGCATTTAATCTAGGAAAAGTGGAGAAAGATGTATTAAAGGCGGCAAATGCACCGTTTCGAGCACCGCAAATTATTACTGTTATTGCTAGAATTGAAGATCATCCAAAAATCCCGGAGTCGGAGCAGTTAATGTCAGCAGGTTGTGTGGTCATGGCAATGCAAATGGCAGCGCAAGCACAAGGTTTTAATGGTATTTGGCGTACGGGCTGGTTTGCTTATGATAGCCATATAAAACAAAAGCTTGAGTTAGAAGAAAAAGATGAAATTGTTGGTTTTTTATATTTAGGTACTCCCGACGTATCATGCAAAAAAATTCGTCAATTAAACACTGATAATTTTGTTACGCGAATGGATAATTAACACTATTGAGTTTGGAATTAGTACTTAAATAAAAACTGAGGAATTAAGATGACAACAGACTATCCGAAAGGACATTTACTCAGTGTACAATTTCCACTTTACCATCATGTTGGTATCTCGGATGGTTGTGGTCATGTTTATGAAAATTCGCGTGCACGATCTGGCCGTGGCTTGGTTAGCTTGCTTGATTTTTCTGATGATAAAGACATTATCGACCATGGTTTTTTACCTGGGAGTTTACCTGCCAGTGAGATCATCAAAAATGCCAAGCAATTGATTGCAGATAAAAAGCGTTATCATCTGCTGAAAAACAATTGTGAACATTTCGTACACGAGGTTTGCGGTGTTAAAATCACTAGCCCGCAGTTACGTCGAGCCTTAATTTTAATTGCTACCTTGTTAGTTGATCGCTGCTCAAGTGGTCGACTACGCTCTGCACTACTGTGGGGTATCGCCTCGCAATTATCGCATTTAAATGAGGCGTCACTGTCTTGGTGGAAACATGCTCTTTTTACATCAACCGGATTTTGGTTAGTATTATTAACGAATAGTAATCAAGATATTGAAGATAAAACCCCTGATTAATACCTCTTTATATCTAGTTTCTGTCCTTTAAGTGCTCACTTCTTTAGTAAGCGCTTTCTAGTTATTTTCTCTATAATATCGACCATTAGACTTAACACTCGTCAGGGTTCTAACTTAGCGAGTAAGGTGAATTGTGGGTAACATTGAAATCATTCGCGATCATAGTTTGCCACATCAGCAAATTATCCGCATCGCAGACAAAGTTATGCTTGATATAGCAGAAGAGTATGGCCTTACACTTAAATGGAAAGGTGATAAACTTCATATTAAGCATGCACATACCAGAGGGTATTTACATGCTGATTCAGAAAGTATCAAAATTAAATTAAAATTGGGGATACTGTTATTTCCTGTTAGTTTTGTTTTAAAAAAAAGCATTGAAGAAACGCTTGATGAACTGCTGCCAAGTGCAGCGTGTTCACATAAATAAAGTATGACTAAGGCTTGATATTATGGAACAATTATCACTGGTTGAAACCTCATTTTTATTAAGTGAGAGTACAGCAAGTCCTAAGCATTTTTCAGGACTGCAAATATTTGAACCGCCAAAGGACTATGAAGGTAATTTTGCGCGCGATCTCTTTCAAAAATTGATTATGGATCCGGCTGTTGCCACCCCGTTTAACTTTAAGCTTAAAAAAAGCATTGGCGGCTTGTATTATTGGGTCCATGATAGTCAATTTGATTTTAATTATCATATCCGCATGTCAATGTTACCGGGTGATGGTTCTGATGAACAATTACGTGATTTAGTTGAACGTTTACATTCACATCTAATCGATCGAACACGCCCGTTATGGGAGGTTTATCTTATCGAAGGGCTATCGGACGATCGTTTTGCTATCTTCACCAAAATTCATTATGCAATGGCAGATGGTAAAATGGCAAATAGTTGGCTGTCTGGGTATTTACAAAATGATCAATCAGTAAATGACTACCGTCCATTTTGGCAGATCCCATCTTTCCGTCCTGGTTATAAAGAATCCGCGGGTGTGATTGAAAATGCGTTATCAGCTTATATGAGCGGACTAAAGCAGCTAAAATCAATACCAGGCCTTGTCAAACTTGGTACACGCATGGGGTTAAAATTTCTACATCTACGTGACAAAGGACCTGCATTACCATTTTGTGCACCAAGGACGCCATTTTCTGTCCCTGCGACGCGATCTCGTATTGTCTCTTTTGGTCGTTTACCTTTTGAAAAAATGCGTTCAATTAGTAAGATAACAGGGGTAACGTTGAATGACGTGATCTTATGTTGCGTTGATATCGGCCTTAACCGTTATTTAAAAGAAAAGGGCATCTTATTACGCAAGCCGTTAGTTGCTCAGGTTCCTGTTCGTATTGGTAATGGACGTAGAAATGCATTAACAGGCGTTGAATTGGGTAATATTGATGCTGATGCATTAGATCATTTAGAAACTATTTTTAAACGTACGAGCAGTGTGAAAGAAGATTTATTCAGTTTACCTGCAGAATCGGTGGTTAATTTTTCATTACTGATCCAAGCAACAGCGTCTATTTCCGAATGGTTGGGTATATCAAAGTTCTTACCCCCATTAGGTTCAGTGCTGGTATCGAATGTGCGTGGACAGCAAGAGTTTGCTTACCTAGCTGGCGCTAAATTAACAGAAGTGTATCCTGTGTCAGTACTTTCTGCAGGTACGGCATTAAACATTACGCTGTATAGCTATCATGAAAACGTGTTTTTTGGTCTAGTCGGTTGTAAGAATGAATTACCTGATTTAGATATGCTATCTCGTCATGTTGAAGCTGCCTGTGACATTCTATCCGATGAAATCCTCGACAATGCCAAGCAACACTCAGTGCTAATCTCTTCACGGTAAATATAAAGATGGTGACTAGGTCACCATCTTTATCTATCCCTTCTGCTTATTTTATGCTACTTTTTGTAAGTTACAGATTTGTTACATAAAGATGTAACTTATAAAATATAAATTCCATTGTTAGTTCTATGTCTTAGGAAAAGTACCTAATTTGTATTGCTATATTTTTACACGTATAAATTTTGTTCGAGGTTACTTTGATTAGTTGGCAAGCTAAGGCGCTGAATTTATTTTTGAAAAACACAGTGAAGCGTTCGATTGAAAATACCAAAGACGTGCATAAATTACGTTTTCAAATGCGAGCATTAGACAAATTTGTATTCGGAACTAGCTCTAAAATTGAACGTTCACAATCCATGCGTGCTGGCACTTTGTGTGATGAGATCAAAGTTAAGTTCTCTACGAGTAAGAAAAAATTATTATATGTACATGGTGGCGCTTTTGTATTTAAAACACCGGGATTACATCATAATTTGATAGCACGTTTAGCTGAACCATTAGATTTACACGCGATTATTCCTGATTATCCACTTGCCCCTGAACACCCTTTTCCGGCTGCACTTAACAGTTGTTATGCTGTTTACCAGTCATTATTAGATGACGGTACCTTACCCGAAGACATCGTTGTCGCGGGAGATTCTGCGGGTGGTAATATTGCGCTATCTTTATTGTTACGCGCTAAACGTAATGGCTTGCCGATGCCGAGTTGCGGTGTATTATTATCACCGGTGGCTGATATGACTCAAAGTGGCTTATCTTCTGTGGAAAACCGTTATAGTGATGCACTGTTTAGTCTAGAAGTGATGCTACATTGTCGAAACCTGTATTTAGAGGGGGATAATACCGATCTGCATAACGATGAGATTTCACCGTTATTTGGTGACTTCACTGGTTTTCCTCCTTTTATGTTCCATGCTGGAAGTGCCGAACTAATGCGTGATGATTCAACTCGACTTGCTGACTTTATGCAAGCCAAGGGCGTTGATTCTCATTTACAAATATGGCACCAGATGCCGCATGTATTTCCATTATTTGAGCAGCTTCCTGAAAGTAAGGCGGCGCTGATTCAAATTGTAGACTTTATAAATAAGCATCTAAATAAGTCTTAAACAGGGTTGTTTCATCATTTAATAAAATCAAATCATAACGTATCCATAGAGACTAGGTGTTTTCACGTTATATAGCATCTTGAAGTAACTTGGAATAACAGTCAAAAAAAAGGCGAGTAAGATAAATAATTATCTCACCAGCCTTTTTGTTTTAAGTGGTTAGCTTTCTATTTTAAAAACTAACTATACACTTAAATTAGAATTCAGCTGTACGTGGTGCACGTGGGAAAGGAATTACGTCACGGATATTTTGCATACCAGTTACATAAGACACTAAACGTTCGAAGCCTAGACCGAAACCAGAATGTGGTACTGTACCAAAACGGCGTAGATCACGGTACCACCAGTAATCTTCTTTGTTTAGGCCCATTTCTTCCATACGCTTATCAAGCATATCTAAACGCTCTTCACGTTGGCTACCACCGATGATTTCACCGATGCCTGGTGCAAGTACGTCCATCGCTGCAACTGTTTTACCGTCATCATTCATACGCATGTAGAATGATTTGATATCTTTCGGGTAGTTTTTAACAACAACAGGTGCTTTGAAGTGTTCTTCAGCAAGGTAACGTTCGTGCTCAGAAGACATATCGATACCCCAAGAAACTGGGAATTCGAATTCTTTACCGCATTCTTCTAAGATTTTAATTGCGTCAGTGTAATCAATTTGAGCAAAGTCAGAATCTACAAAGCTTTCTAAGCGAGAAATAGCGTCTTTATCGATACGTTGTGCAAAGAACTGCATATCATCCATACGCTCTTCTAGTACAGCTCTAAAGCAATACTTAAGCATATCTTCAGCTAGTTTTGCAGCATCGTCTAAATCAGCAAACGCAATCTCAGGTTCAACCATCCAGAATTCTGCAAGGTGACGCGTTGTGTTTGAGTTTTCAGCACGGAAAGTTGGACCGAAAGTATAAACTTTACCAATCGCACAAGCATACGTTTCAGCGTTAAGTTGACCAGATACCGTTAGAAAGGTTTCTTTACCAAAGAAGTCTTCGTTGTAATCAACGTCACCTTTATCAGTTAAAGGCAGGTTATTCATATCCAGTGTACTTACACGGAACATTTCACCAGCACCTTCACAATCACTACCAGTGATAAGTGGTGTGCTTAACCAGTTATAACCATTTTCATGGTAAAAGCGGTGAATAGCTTGTGATAAACAGTTACGAACACGCATAACGGCACCCATTACGTTAGTACGGCCACGAAGGTGAGCGTGTTCACGAAGGTATTCAATGCTGTGACGTTTTGCTGACATAGGGTAAGTATCAGGGTCTTCTACTAAACCAAGTACAATTACTTCTGTTGCTTGGATTTCGAATGCTTGACCTTTACCAGGTGATTCAACTACTTCACCTGTAATTTCAACTGAACAACCTGCCGTAAGACTTAATACGTCGTCTGAGTAGTTCGGTAAATCTTTGCTTACAACTGCTTGGATAGGATCGAAACACGAACCATCGTAAACGGCTAGAAAAGAGATTCCAGCTTTAGAATCACGGCGTGTGCGGATCCAGCCTTTCGTTGTAACTGTGCTGCCTACCGGGAATTTACCGGCAAAAATATCTTTAATTGACGTATGCGTCATAGGATTATTGCTCTCCAGCATAAAAAGCTCTTGCTGAGCGAATGATGATTATTTAAGTAAGGTTATATTACCTTTGCAATTGCAGGATACAAGTAAAAACAATGAAAAATCATTTTGTTTGCTTATTATTTAGTAAATTAACACTGATAATCGCAAATGGTTGAGGATTCTAATGGTAATTAATTTGTTTTTTCTTTTGTTGCAGTAAACGGGCTTGGTTTAAAATGCTGCGATTCAATTTAATTGGAGGAGTGCCTGCAGGGCTGATTTCGCGTTGCTTTAACGTTTGTTGTAATTTATCAAAATAACTTGATTCACTAATATTATTATCGAGCATCAAGTTGTAGCGCTCTGACAACCCTTGTGTACCAGTTGCATGTTCAAGTTTATTGATGATTTTATGCTCAAATTGAGCTTCCTGTATATAACCTTTGATACTGCTAAGGGGCTCAATTATTTTAATATAAAGAATATACGAGATAGTGAAAAAACTAATTAGACTTAAGCTGAATATCAATAAATTATTGAGCATAAATGACCCCACAAACTAAGATTAAATTAATGTAACAAACTTAATATTCCGTTTGTTACATTAACAATAATGAAGTACGCAGGTCATAAACACAGACTTGGTACCCATAGTTTAGCAAAGACTATTTTGACTATATTGCAAGTGAAAACAGGATAAAGCTAAATACATATTGGTTAATACGTTATTCAGCCCAAATGTCAGCATCAAGTACTTGTCTGATCACATGGCATAATGTGATGAGTTCTGAATCTGAAATGATGTAAGGGGGCATAATATACAAGAGTTTCCCAAAAGGTCTGATCCATACACCCAATTCAACAAATAATACTTGTGCTTTAGCCAGATCAATTGCTTGTTTAGTTTCTATAACGCCAATACTGCCTAGCACACGTGCATCTGCAACATTTTGATGTGCGACGAGCGGGAGTAATGTTTGCTGTAACTGATCTTCTATTCGTTTAACTTGTTGCTGCCAATTACTTGCCATTAATAAATCGATACTGGCATTTGCCACTGCACAGGCTAATGGGTTACCCATAAATGTAGGCCCGTGCATTAATACGCCACTTGGCCCATTACTGATTGTTTCTGCTACATGGCGAGTGGTTAATGTTGCCGCTAATGTCATGTAACCGCCTGTGATGCCTTTACCCAAACACATGATGTCAGGTGTGATACCTGCATGTTCACAAGCAAATAATTTTCCTGTTCGACCAAAACCTGTCGCAATTTCATCGGCAATCAGTAACACCTTATAACGCTCGCACAGTAATTTTGCTTGGCGTAAAAATTCGGGGTGATAGAATTTCATACCGCCAGCACCCTGCACGATAGGTTCTAAAATAAGCGCCGCTATGTGTTGATGGTTTTCTATTAATGCTTGCTCTAGATCTTGCATGGCGCTCTGCTGCCATTGCTCATTAAATTTGATGCTTGGTGTATTAATAAAGAACTGTGGCGCTAAAAATCCTGTAAACAATTCGTGCATGCCATTATCTGGATCGCAAACTGACATCGCGCCAAATGTATCCCCGTGATAACCATTACGTATGGTGACAAATTTCTTCTTCGTCGGTTGTTGATGGTGCCAATATTGAATTGCCATCTTCATTGCGACTTCAACACTGACTGACCCTGAATCTGACAAGAACACACATTCGAGACCATCGGGTGTTATGTCGACTAATTTTTTGCATAAATTAATTGCCGGATCATGGGTTATGCCACCAAACATCACATGTGACATTTTACTCGCTTGTTGTTGCATTGCTTGATTTAGCGCTGGCACGTTATAGCCATGTATTGATGCCCACCAAGAAGACATGCCATCGATTAATCGCGTACCGTCATTCAACGTTAGATAAACACCTTCAGCACTATCAACGTGATAACAAGGTAATGGTTTTGTCATCGATGTATAAGGGTGCCAGATGTGTTGCTGGTCGAACTTCATTGATTTGCTGTGTGTTTTTTGAGTCATTGTAAACCTTTGTTTTGGCATTTGGTTGACCTTGCGGCTATGCTGGATAGACTAATCGAGTTTAAGAACAAATTCAAATAAAGGATTTTAGATGACTAACAGCGTTCGCCATGATTGGCAAGTTGATGAGATTGAAGCACTATTTAACCAACCGTTTAATGATTTGATGTTTCAGGCTCAAACGGTTCATCGTCAGCATTTTGATCCAAACAGTGTGCAAATCAGTACGTTGTTATCAATCAAGACAGGTGCTTGCCCTGAGGATTGTAAGTACTGCCCACAGAGCGCTCGCTATACAACGGGTATTGAAAAAGAGCGCTTGATGCAAGTAGAAACCGTGCTTAAACGCGCAGCCGAAGCGAAAGATAATGGTGCAAGTCGTTTCTGCATGGGTGCGGCTTGGAAAAATCCACATAAGCGTGATATGCCGTATTTAATTGATATGGTTAAAGGCGTTAAAGCAATGGGACTGGAAACTTGCATGACGTTAGGCATGTTAGCGCCGGAACAAGCACAATCTCTTTCTGCAGCGGGCTTAGACTATTACAACCATAACTTAGATACGTCAGAAGAATACTACGAACAGATTATTACCACGCGTACCTACCAAGATCGTTTAAATACCTTAAACCATGTTCGTGAAGCAGGGATGAAAGTATGTTCTGGTGGCATTGTCGGAATGGGCGAGCAACAACTCGATCGTATTGGATTGCTTAAATCATTGGCTAATTTACCGCATCACCCTGAAAGTGTGCCAATTAACATGTTAGTTAAAGTGGCAGGAACACCGCTTGAAGATACGCCTGATTTAGACGAATTAGAGTTTGTACGTACTATTGCTACTGCTCGTATCTTAATGCCGAAATCGTATGTACGATTATCTGCTGGTCGTGAAGCGATGAGTGAACAAACGCAAACGTTATGTTTTATGGCTGGTGCAAATTCTATTTTCTACGGTTGCAAGTTGTTAACAACGGACAATCCAGATGAAGACAGTGATAAGCGTTTATTTAAGAAACTGGGATTGCATCCTGCACGTATCCGTGAAGCCAGTGATGAAGCACAATCAGCGCAGTTACTCGATGAAATAGCAGAGCAGGCGTCACCATCACTATTTTATGATGCGACAATTGTTGATACAAATAATGTTGATACAACGAGTGTTGCACATTAATGGCTTTTGAATTCATTACACAAGCATTACGCCAGCAGCAAACCGATTCTTTGTTACGTTCGCGAACGGTCTGTAATGGTACGATAAATTTTTCTGCTAATGATTATTTAGGGTTATCGACACATCCGGAACTAATCAGTGCTTGGCAGAGCGGGGCAAACGAATATGGCGTTGGTAGTGGCGGCTCTTTTTTAGTCACGGGTTATACTAACGCTCATGCCGCCCTGGAAGAAAAATTAGCTGAAATAACAGGCTATGAATCGAGTTTGCTATTTAATTCAGGCTACAGTGCCAACCAAGCGCTAATTAAAGTCTTGTTAGATAAACATGATTTACTGGTTCAAGATAAGCTTAATCATGCTTCGTTAATTGAAGCGGGTGTTTATTCGCCTGCGACCATGAAACGTTTTAAACATAATGACAGTGAGCATCTTGCACAAATTCTGACTCAAAACCGCTATCAACATACGAATTCACTCGTGGTAACGGAAGGTGTATTTAGCATGGATGGTGATACGCCTGATTTACAGGCGATTAGTCAGCAATGTAAAGCGCATGACAGCTGGTTGTTAGTGGATGATGCTCATGGTTTTGGTGTTCTTCCAAAGGGACAAAATAGCCTAAAACAGCATAGCTTATTAGCCCATGATGTTGATTTGTATATGGCGACGTTTGGAAAGGCAGTTGGTGTATCGGGGGCATTTGTAGCGGCTTCCAAAGACGTTATCGAATATCTGGTTAATTTTTCAAAACCGTATATTTACTCGACGGCGATGCCCGCTGCAATGGCAGTATGTATTGATAAAGCATTGACGATTATGGCAACTGAGAGATGGCGTGTTGCGCATTTAAGTCAACTTATCACTTATTTTAAACAACAATGTTTTTTACGTAATATCGTCCTAATGCAGTCTGATACCGCGATTCAACCACTTATCATTGGTGATGCTAATAGGGCTATGAAGATCAGTCAATATTTAGCGGGTAAAGGGTTGTTAGTCAAAGCCATTCGACCGCCAACGGTACCACAGGGGTCATCTCGTTTGCGTATTACCTTATCTGCGAATCACAGTATTGAAGATATTGATTTATTACTGACCTGTCTAAAGGATGCGCTAGATGATAGTGCTGGAGGTATAGCATGATTGATAAGAATGCTGTTGCACGTTGTTTTGGTAAAGCCGCAGCGAGTTATGATCAGCATGCACTCTTACAGCGGTTATCGAGTGATAAGTTACTGCAGTACTTACCTACGGTGCCAAACATGGTGAATACCTACGCGACGACTGTCGATCTTGGTTGTGGGAGCGGGGCATTATTATCAACATTGGCAGAGTGTAGTGAAAATTTGATTGCGGTTGATTTATCCTTTGGGATGCTTACCCACGCTAGAGGTCATCATCAATTAGCCACGCCTACTTATTGGCTTAATGGTGATGCTGAGGCGTTACCATTGCAGTCGGATAGCATTGATTTATGCGTCTCTAACTTGGCATTACAGTGGTGTGATGATTTAGCTATGCCGTTAATTGAAACATCACGTTGCTTAAAACGAGGTGGTTTGATGCTATTCAGCACCTTAGTCTCGGGGAGTCTTGATGAACTGACGCAATCGTGGGCAGCCGTTAATAAGCATCGTCATGTAAATCGTTTTCTGTCTGAAGGTGAAATTAAAGCCGCGTTATTAAAATCGGGTTTGAGTGTTGAAAGTTTTCAAATTGAAATTCAAACGATGCATTACTCTAGTGTTAAAGAGGTCATGTTAAGTCTAAAAGGCATTGGCGCCAACCATGTCCACAATAAAAACGTGAAACCGACAACGCAGGGTGACCTGCGTGCATTCAAAGCCAACTATGAAACATTACGTGATAACCAAGGCTTGTTGCCGCTTAGCTATAAATTAGCTTACTGTTTATTGCGGAAACGTTAATACACCTGAACTAAAGACATTAAATTTAAGATACATTCATTTTAAGAACCGCTAATTTAAAACATGCTCATTTAAACAGAACACGAAAGGTATCAATGACAAATCATAGGAAAAAAGTATTTATTACCGGTACGGATACGGACGTTGGTAAGACGGTGATTAGCTGTGCGATCCTCGAGTATGCCAATAAGTTAGGCTTTAAAACGGTAGGGTTGAAGCCTATTTCTGCCGGTTGTGAATTAACCCCAGCGGGTTTACGTAATGAAGATGCCTTGTTATTACAGCAACATGCATCACATCATCTAGACTACGATATCATCAATCCCATTGCTTATCAGGAACCGATAGCACCGCATATCGCAGCACAGAAAAAAGGCGAGTTTATTGATCTTACGTTAGTCGATGCCGCTCTCACGAAGGTGCCGGATGATATCGATTTTACTGTTGTCGAAGGTGCTGGAGGCTGGCATCTTCCTATTGATAATAATCACTATTTTTCATCTTGGGTAGCTGAAAATAAGTTAGATGTTATTCTTGTAGTAGGGGTTAAGTTAGGTTGTTTGAATCATGCGATACTATCAGCGCAAGCGATTCAACATTCAGGCGCTAATCTTATTGGTTGGGTTGCGAACAGTTTGACGGTCGATATTGCTAATTATGATGAAATGATAGAAACATTAACGGTGTCATTACCTGCACCACTCATGGGAAAAATGCCTTATTTGTCATCAATTGGAGATAAACAGGAAAAACCAGCTAACTATTTGGATTTAACTTCTTATTTAGCGTTGTAAAGGATAATATACTTAGCCATAAATACCCCATTGAATGTTAATGAAAACGTATATTCCACAGTGGGTACTTTTATCGTGCGCTTATGTTAAGTGGGGCAAGGAGTACGTGTAATAATTAAAGGATGTGCAAGGCGTGGCTAAGATTGTTTTAAAGCAAGAAGATAAATTATCATTTAAATTGAATCACCTTATCCCGCAAGGTGGTTATCGTCGTGTCGATGTGTATTTTTTATTACCTAATGAGATGGGTATCAATCCGCAGACATTGACGGAAGAAGATTATTTCTATCGTGGCATTCAAGGTAAGCGCGCGTATTATTCTGAAGGTTTACACCTCCCGCTAGTACAAAGCCGTTTTGCAAGTCGAATGAAACGTTCTCCAGATGAATACCGTGTAAACTTAAATCTGTTTGCTTATCAATTTGCTAAAGCCTTCGAAAAAGATATCAGCAATATTCAGCAGCAAATCGAACCGCAATTATTCTATTCTGCGTTAATTGAGCTTAATGATGTCGCAAAATCGATTATTAAGAAGTTTCGTCGTAATGCCCCGTCAGATGAAAAATTAAAAGCTTACTTTAATAATGTGGATAATTATTTGTCATGGTTTAGTGAACAATGCTGCTATAAAGCGTTATCAAAACGGAAAAAGAACAATGAATTTCTTGATGAGCGGGCTGAAATTATAGGCTTTTGTCGTAGTGAAGCTAAGTACCGTTTAGAAAATGGCTATAATTCAGCAAATACCTTATTAGACCCGAATCGCATTGCCAATAAAATGCGTTTATTGCGTCGTTTGATTGAACATGGCGTGATCTTTAAAGAAGAAACTCAGCAATTGGGTAAACACCAACAAAAAATTGTAAAAGGTACTGCAACGTCACTCGTGATGGTGATTGTATTAAGCATGATTTTTTTTGCTCAAGGCGAATTGAAAGGTTTAACTTATGCTTTAATTGCTGTGTTATCGGTTATTTATGGCTTCAGGGAGATCTTTAAAGATGAATTTAATAACACGCTATGGCGTTGGATCCGTAAGGGACGCCCAAAATGGTCAAGAAATCTAATCGACACAACAAATAAACAAATTATTTCCAAGCAGCGTATATGGCTGGACTACATTAAACAGAGTAAATTACCAACCGTTGTACGTGACGTATTATATCGCCGTCGTCCGCAAAACAAGCAAGAATCAATTCTATTACACTATCGCCTTGATACTCGAGTGAGTAACAAAGGTTTCCAAGCTGGCTATGATCGTATGCAAGAGCAGATCTATTTTAGTGTGCGTCCACTTATTCGTTATTTAGAGCGTGGAACCGGTGCTGTCTATGCTGAAAGTGATGGCAAGATCAGTAAAGAAGCGATTGAAAGACGCTACCAAGTGAACGTGGTGGTTGGATTAAAAGATGATAGTGCTAAAGTCGTTTATCAGCGTCATAAAATAACAGTCAATCGATCTGGTATTCTTGATATTGAAGCCGCGGATATATTTAGTGAGATTCTTTAGCCGTGAAATTATATTTATTAGGCATTAAATCTATCGATAACCTAAAGCCTTTATGATCATTTAATCAAACGTTTGAATTATTATGATACTAAGCTCTTATTTTTGAATTAACATTGTTGCGAAAATGTTGCCTATGTGGAATATTTGTTGTATGTTTTCTGGTTTTTAATTTCAATCTTTAAACTATCTGTAATTATGAAATAATAAGCAAAGGAGTGCTGGCAATGGACGGACAAGGAGATGTTATTGGTGGTTGGCTTGTTGCGCTCTATAAAGCCTTACAATGGAAGGGGATAGAGCCTCTCGAACTGCTATCTAAATCAGATATTAACATGAATGAAATTACACATGTAGGCAGCCGTGTGCCAGTTAGTCTGTGTAACAAACTCTTTGAGCAATCTGTAGTGTTAACAGATGACCCACTATTACCAATCAAAATTAGCCAATGTATTGTCGCGACAACGTTTCATGCACTTGGTTATGCATTACAAGCATCCTCATCTTTACAAGATGCATTTACCCGTCTAGTTCATTATGACCGTGTTTTGAGTAGTACATGCCGCATTAATTTAAGCGAGGATGAAACGTATTGTTACCTTGCGTTAAACCTGAATGAGACCGAAAGTGATATTAATCGTATCGGCGATCAACTTGAATTAACCATGCTGCTGTCCATCATCAAAATATGTCGTGATCTTTCTAATCCTGGCTTTGCACCAATTAAGATATATACAACTGTCGACAGTCGTTGCCGCGAACAATTTGAAGCCCATACTGGATGTTCGATTGAATTTAGTTCAAGTAAATCTATGCTGGTAATGGATCGTGAATTGTTATCAAAACGCCTTCCTAATTTTGCGCCTGATCTCACGTTATTAAGTGATCGGGCGGCAGATGATTATCTCGCAGGGCTGACGAGTAATAATGTTGTAAGTAAAGTACGTTCAGAAGTCGTTTCACGGATGACGACAGGCATACCTAATATTGACCTGGTGGCTGAAAAATTAAATTTCAGTCAGCGTAGCTTACAGCGAAAATTAAATGATTCAGGGACGAGTTATAAAGACTTAGTTGAAAATATTCGTCAAACAATAGCCGAGCAACATCTTAATCAAAATCTCTTATCTTTGGGGGAAATAAGTTACTTATTGGGCTTTTCTAATGTGGCCAATTTTTCTCGTGCTTTTAAGCGCTGGAAAGGGATCACACCAGGTGCATATCGAGGAGAACATTACCATTCGTAAATAGTTGTTGGTTCACAACTGTTGAAGTGTTTATATCAAATGACGGCTATAACCATTTGATGAAAAATTTGGGGTCTTAGTGAAAAGACGTCGTAAACTTAAGGGATTAGGGAGTACAAATGCCAAGTATGGACAAAAAATTGTTGGCACTGTTATGTACATTAAGTTTACCAGTACACAGTGCAAGCGAGGAACAAGCGCTAAACACAGCAAACGGTTATGTAGATAATAATGTTCTACTGGTCGCAGCTGAAATGAATAGCCTTGTAGAGCAAAGTGTTTTTTTAGAAATTGATAATTATGCTAAGCGACAAATATTGGTTGGTGAGTACGGCCGTATTTTGGTTCGAGAGAATAGTAATTCCGCTTGGCTTCAGGCTAACGTGCCTGTGCAAACTACGATAACCGCAGTTGATTTTATTGATGATCAAGTGGCTTGGGCTGTGGGTCATCAAGGCGTCATATTAAAAACAACGGATGGTGGTCATAATTGGAATAAGGTTTTTGATGGTCTTCAATTAACGAGCCTACTGAAATCAAGTTTAGAAACTCAAGTTGCATTGTTAACTGCTGCATTTGAACGGGCCGAAATTGCGGGCATCGATGAAGATATGTTGGATGAACTTGAAATGCAACTTGATGATGCATCGTACAAATTAGAAGATTTAACGGTTAATTCTGGTATTGAAATTTCATTCTTTGATGTGCTATTTAGTACAGCAGATTATGGCCTTGTTATTGGCGCTTATGGTGCAATGTTAGAGACTAAAGATGGCGGTAATAGCTGGGAATATATCGGTTTTAAAGTGTCGAATCCTGAAGGTTTCCATCTTAATGCATTAACCGCAGACGCGGAAAATAATATTTATGTTATTGGTGAGGCTGGTTTTGGCATTGCAACGTCAGATCAAGGTCAAACTTGGCGTTCGTTAAATATTGATTACCCGGGTTCATTGTTTGGTATCGAAGTGCAAGGAAAGACACTCTACAGCTATGGATTACGTGGCAACATGTTTGCGTCGAAAAACCAAGGAGAAACTTGGCAACGCTTAGATACAGGTGTGACAAATCATATATTTTCTGCTGACTGGCTAAATAACAAGGAATTGTTATTAGTGGGGGCTGGTGGTCTAAAACTCGTTTATGATGGGCATGTCTTTAATGATATTTCAAAATCGAATCAACGTATTGATATCACATCAGTTAAAATAATTGATGATAATGTTGTTACAACGGGTCTCCGTGGTTGGCAAAGCAGTCTGAAAGATGAATTAGTACAGGGAGGTCTTAAATAACATGGAAAAACTTACTATTTGGATCGAAAAACAATTATTTGGTTTTAAATATGTGGTGTTTGCATTCATCGTATTGCTCACTGCTTTTTTAGCTTATAATGCAAGTTTAGTGAGACCAAGTGCATCATTTGAAAAAATGATCCCCGTGCAACATGAATATGTTCAAAACTACTTAAATTATAAACAAGAACTAGCGAGTCTAGGTAATAGTGTCCGTGTTGTTATTGAAAATGAAAATGGAGATATTTTCAATGCTGAATTTCAAGAACAGATGCGTACATTAAATGATGAATTGTTCTTTATTTCGGGCGTTGACCGTTCTGGGATGAAATCAATTTGGACTTCAAATGTGACTTGGGCTGAAGTCACTGAAGACGGTTTTGTCGGCGGTACGGTTATTCCGAGTGATTATGATGGTAGTCAGCGGACACTAGATAGATTACGCCGTAATGTGATGCTATCAGGGCAAGTTGGTTATTTAGTCGGTGATGATTTTAAATCGGCAGTATTCTTATTACCTTTAATGAGCATCAACCCTGAAACAGGTAAGCCATTAGATTATAATAAATTATCGAATACGTTAGAAGAAATACGCAGTAAATATGAAGTGGATGGCGTTAAGGTTCATATTACCGGATTTGCTAAGGTCGTCGGTGATCTTATTGCTGGTGCTTCAGAAGTGGTCATCTTTTTTATCACTGCAATTATCATTACGTTCGCTTTATTATACCTTTACAGTCGTTGCTTACGAAGCACGATAGTGACTGTTACTTGTGCACTGGTCGCGGTTATTTGGCAATTAGGATTACTTAATTTATTAGGGCAGGGACTCGATCCTTATTCTATGTTAGTGCCATTTTTGGTATTTGCGATTGCGGTAAGCCATGGTGTTCAGTTAATTAGTGCAATCGGTCAACATATGGCTGCTGGCAATAAAGCAGAACAAGCTGCGCGTCTGGCATTTAGAGCACTCGCAATTCCAGGTCTGATTGCATTGTTAAGTGATGGTCTTGGTTTTATTACCTTGAATGTGATTGAAATTCAGGTTATTCAAGATTTGGCCACTGCGGCGAGTGTGGGTGTTGCGGTTATTTTGTTAACGAACTTAGTGTTGTTACCTATTTTAATGTCTTGGACGGGAGTGTCTCCTTCGGGCATTAAATATTTGTTGGCGGAACAATCAAAGACGCCGCTAATTGTCACTGTGTTTAGTCGTTTTGCTGATGCAAAATGGGCTAAATCAGCATTAATATTTGGTGTGTTTTGTCTTGCTGTTGGTTTGTACCAAGGGCAATCATTAAAAATTGGTGATCTCGACGCTGGTGCGCCTGAATTACGTGCAGACAGTCGCTATAATTTAGATAATGCGTATGTTGCAAATAATTACCAAGCGAGCACTGACATCATGGTGTTAATGGTCGAGACTCCCGCAGAACAATGCAGTAGTTACCATACATTGAATGCAGTAAACCAATTACAAGCACATGTTGAAGGTATCCCTGGTGTGCAATCAACGCTTTCTGTGGCGACGATTGCTAAAAAAGCCATTGTGGGCATGAATGAAGGTAATCCCAAATGGCAGGGATTAAGTCCTAATCAATTAGTACTTAATGCTGCCGTAGGTCGTGCGCCTGCTGCGTTTATGAATAATACGTGTAGCATGTTACCGCTTATTATTTATCTTGATGATCATAAAGCGAATACACTCGAAACTGTGATTGCTGATATCACCGCTTATACAGCCGCGAATAAAACTGAAGGTGTTAATTTTGCGCTTGCGGCTGGTAATGCGGGTATTGAAGCGGCGACAAACAGCGTGATTGAGAAAGCCCAATATCAAATGTTGATGTGGGTATATGGCGTGGTTGGGGTGCTTTGCTTCCTGACATTCCGCTCAGTCAAAACACTCATATGTATTATTTTGCCTTTAGCACTGACCTCTATTTTAGGCCAAGCATTAATGGCTACATTAGGTATTGGCGTTAAAGTTGCCACATTACCTGTCATTGCATTAGGTGTGGGTATTGGTGTGGATTATGGCATCTACATTTATAGTCAGTTATCAGCCCGTTTAAAAATGGGTGATAATTTACAAGACGCTTATAAGTACGCATTATCTAGCACAGGTAAAGCGGTTGCATTTACTGGTGTTACCTTGGCTATTGGTGTGTGCACTTGGGTATTGTCACCCATTAAATTCCAAGCTGACATGGGCTTAATGCTTACTTTCATGTTTATCTGGAATATGATCGGTGCTTTATGTTTCTTACCCGCGCTTGCATGGCTGTTAAACATTGGTGGTAATACTCAAGCCTCTGTACCAAGTCAACAGAACCGTGTTGACGTAAATGAAAGCAACGCTGCGTGATCTAATGAATATATATTTACATCATTAGTCTTTTATAAAGGGCTGAGCTATTTAGTTCAGCCCTTACCATGTATACATGGTTAAAAAATAGTTATTTGTCGGATCTATACTTTAAAGTTTGGCGTTTTAGTTAACCTAGGTTTAAAATGAACGCCTATCTCAATAACAAGACAGTTTTCATGGATCAACAGCGTACAGCTTGGCAAACGCTCAAGCGATTTTCTTCTTATGTTCTCGATTTAAAAACCACCTTATTTTTTGGTATAATAGCCATGCTTGGTTATGGTATTGTCGATGCAACATTATTAAATATTCTACAACCCCTTGTCGACGAAGGCTTTAATGCTAAAACTTCGACATTTTTGAAATGGATGCCACTTTTTGTTGTGGGCATGGTCGGCTTACGTGGTTTGGCTTCATTCGGGTCTAGCTACTGTATGGCAAAAGTAGGTAATACAGTTGTTATGCGCCTACAACGTGAGTTATTTGATCATTTGATGCACTTACCCGTTAGTTTTTTCGATAAGACGCCATCGGGTGAATTAGTATCAAAGATTATTTATGATTCGACCCAAGTGTCGGGTGCTGCATCTAAATCAATGGTTAATATATTTCGTAGTGGTGCATTTATTCTTGGTTTGCTTATTTGGATGTTTTACCAAAGCTGGCAGTTATCATTAGTATTACTCTTTATTGCACCCGTTGTAGGGATAATTGTTAGCGTTGTTAGTCGCCGCTTCCGGGTTATCAGCCATCGTTTGCAGCAAGCCATGGGTAACGTATCTTCAACTGCACAACAAATGTTGCACGGACAAAAAGATGTTCTGATGTTTGCTGGTCATGAAACTGAACGTGAACGTTTTGGTACAGTGAGTAACCATATTCGTCAACAGCAGATGAAAATGGCAACGACAACCGCGGCAAGTAATGCACTTGTGCAGGTCGTTGCTTCATTTGCTTTAGGTGTTGTGTTATATCTCGCGTCATTTGATTCTATTCGTGCAGAATTAACGCCGGGTAAATTTGTGGCAATCGTTGGTTCAATGATGGCGTTATTGCGTCCATTACGTGATATCACTAATATTAACTCAGAAATTCAAAAAGCCATTTCAGCATGTAATAGTTTATTTAATATTCTTGATCTTGATATTGAGAAGAATACTGGCACGCATAAACCTGCACGTGTTGAAGGTAAGATCTCATTCACCAACGTAGATTTTACATACCCTACAGCAACGAAACGTTTGATTGAGAATATGAATTTTACTGCTCAACCAGGTGAGATGATCGCGTTGGTGGGCCGTTCTGGTAGTGGTAAATCAACATTAGCAAGCTTGATCACTCGTTTCTATGAAATAGAAAATGGCCAAATCAGTATTGATGATATCGCTATTCATGATTACGAATTGAAATCGTTACGTAGTCAGATCGCCTTAGTGTCACAGCACGTGCATTTATTTAATGACACCATTGCGGCGAATATTGCTTATGGCCGTATGAATGAGGTGACGCGTGAGGAAATTATTGCCGCGGCAACGAAAGCCAATGCGTTAGAGTTTATTGAAGAATTTGACAATGGTTTTGATACGATTGTCGGTGAAAATGGGTCAATGCTATCGGGTGGACAGCGCCAGCGTATTGCTATCGCTCGTGCGTTATTACAAGATGCGCCAATTTTAATTCTCGATGAAGCGACGTCTGCATTGGATGCTGAATCAGAACACAAAGTACAGCAAGCCCTTGAAGTATTACAAAAAGATAGAACGTCATTAGTGATTGCACATCGCCTATCAACAATTGAAGCGGCAGATCGTATTTTGGTTATTGAGGCTGGTGCGATTGTTGAAAGTGGAACACATAGCGAGTTACTTGCTAAAGGTGAGCATTATGCTCAACTGCATCGCTTACAACTTGGCGTAAAATAGGTCTATACGTGAAAATAGAAGAGGATATTTGGTATGGTAACCATTGGACAAAATGGTTACTGGCACCACTTAGTATTACTTTTGCAGCTATTACAGGCTGTCGTCGCGCGCTATTTAAATCCGGCATTAAAACCAGTATAAAGCCAAGTGTACCGACGATTGTGGTTGGTAATATTACGGTCGGTGGTACTGGTAAGACGCCGCTCGTTGTTTATTTGTGTGAGCAACTGACTACAGCTGGATATAAGCCCGGTATTATTAGCCGGGGTTATGGTTCTAAAGCGCCGCAATATCCGTATATTGTTAATTCGGACTCTCCTGTTGAACAAAGTGGTGATGAACCATTCATGTTGCAGCAACGTACTCGATGTCCATTGGTGATTAGTCCTGTTCGTACCGATGCAGCTGCACATTTGTTAGCACATTTTGATGTAGACATTATTATTACTGATGACGGTTTACAACATTATGCCATGCAAAGAGACATCGAATTAATTGTCATCGATGGAAAACGCCGCCTCGGTAATGGCCATCTATTACCCATGGGGCCGTTACGTGAAGGTCCGTGGCGTTTAGATACAGCTGATTTTGTAATCTGTAATGGTGGTAACGGCTTGGCTGGTGAGCTTAATATGTTATTAGTTGCTGCGCCATTACGTAAAGTAACAAATAATGAATTAGTGACATCGGATAAATCTAAATCGATGGTTGCAATTGCTGGTATTGGTAATCCTCAGCGTTTTTATACTACATTAGAGAAACACGATTATGTGATTGAAGAACATCTTTCATTTCCTGATCATCATGCTTTTAGTGCCGCTGAAATTGAACAGTTTGCAGCAGGGCGAACCGTTATTATGACCGAAAAAGACGCTGTAAAGTGTCAATCTTTTGCTCTAGATAATTGGTATTATTTACCGGTAAACGCAAGTTTAGATAGCGATTTTTTACCGCAGTTATTATTAAAATTAAAGGAATTAACCCATGACTCTGGATCATAACTTACTTGAAATTATTGCTTGTCCTGTTTGTAAGGGAAAACTGCACTATGATAAAAGTAACAATGAACTTATTTGTAATGTAGATCGTCTTGCTTATCCAATTACGGAAGGTATACCAGTACTACTTGAGGTTAAAGCACGTCAGTTAAGCAGTGAAGAGTTAGCTAAATGAGTTTTATTGTCATTATCCCATCACGCTATCAATCTAGTCGTTTGCCCGGTAAGCCGCTCGTTGATATTTGTGGTAAAACAATGATCCAACGTGTTGCCGAACAAGCTATGCAAAGTGGCGCTTCACGTGTTGTTGTTGCTACAGATGATATACGTATTGAACAGGCCGTTACTGCTTTAGGTTATGAAGTTTGTATGACTTCACCTACGCATAACTCTGGTACAGAGCGTTTAGCTGAAGTATGCAGTAAGTTAGGTTTTAATGATGATGACATTATTGTTAATGTACAAGGTGATGAACCATTAATTCCACCGCGTATTATTGAGCAAGTAGCGAATAACCTTGGCAAACAAAACGAAGCGCGTATGGCTACGTTATCTGTTGCTATCACAGATGTGGAAGAAGTCTTTAACCCTAATGCGGTTAAAGTTGTCACGGACAAGCAAGGTTACGCTCTGTATTTCAGCCGTGCACCTATTCCGTATCACCGTGATAACTTTATGCATACGCCAGTGACTGAGATTAAGCCTGTGTACCAACGTCATATAGGTATTTACGCATACCGTGCTGGTTTTATTCGTGATTATGTTCAATGGGCGGAAACAGAATTAGAACAGATTGAATCGTTAGAGCAATTACGTGTACTTTGGCATGGTGAAAAAATTCATGTTGAAGAAGCGCTTGAAGCACCTGCTGCAGGCGTTGATACACCAGAAGATCTTGTTGTTGTACGTAATATTGTAAGCGGCTGATGGTTTACGAATAATACAAGCTTGCTTTAAGTAGATTAAGTCATGTAAACGTCTTTTTCAATAAGCATTTGGCAGCATATAAAGCACTTAGCGTGGAAACGTTCGGTGCTTTTTTAGGAAGTGAAAATGATGACTTTATACGTAAACGTGAGGTATTTAAGTTGAGCCTTCATTAATATTTTTATTTATATCATGCATAAATGTATTTTTAAGGTGTTTAAGATCTTGATAGGTAATGGAATCGAGTTCGCTATGTTGTTGTAAAAATTGCTCTAATTTTATTAAAGAGTAGGGTGATAAACTTTTTGGGTGCCCCATTATATTAAAAATACTATCTTGATCTGTTTGCTCTAGATGTTCTTGAAATGCCTTCTCTAGTTGTCCAGCTTTGGAACCATCAATCATGACAGGCCCGTAAGTTGTTTTTGTTAATCGTTCAATGTAATAACTGCGATTTGAGAGCATTGCTTGGCCATCGCCAAAGGAACTAAATAAATGGCTGGAGAGTTTTTTACGAAGTGCGAGCTTCCAAAAAAATAGAGGTGATGTTTTAGTTGCGCTGATGGGAAGTTCGGTAAAGTAACCATCTTGTTGTTGTTTTAAAGGATCATCATCAAAGTACCAATATGCTTGCTTAGGTATGGTATTAAAATCAAACCAGCGGGTTGGGTCATCTGAGTGTCCTTGAGAAAATACCGTACTGTCTAACCAAATTTCATTCGCTTTTAACGCTAACTTAATTTGCTCAAAGGGTTGTAAACACCAGCCCCCCGCTCGAAAAGCGAATACAGCTTGTTCACTGCATGATTCAAGTTCTTGTTTGTAGCTTTGCACTATGTTATTGATTTCTTCTGGGGTAAAATCATGCAGGCGATAGCGCTCAGTATTAATTACCCAAGTATGACCATTATAATAACTATCCTGCCAATGAGGGTGAATATGAAGTTGTATATCATGGCCTTGCAATGACAGTGATTTCAATTGTGTTTTAATCGTTTGATATTGTTTTTCTAAAACCGGAAAATCAAAAGATTGCGATTTTAGTTTAACCAAAAATCCAGCATCAACAAATAAGCTGACTTTACAATTATACTTATTCAATACCCTAAGTAATCGTTGTGTCGGATTAATCATACAGTTTTCAACACTGCCGGTATTATCACCAAAAAAAAGCTCATAATCTAAACTGAGTATTAATTTGACTTGATCTTTTTCCATTAACTCATTCCCATTTAAACAAGTGACTTATTAGCTATCAACCCTATACGGGCATAAATCGGTATAGGGTTAGTTGTATTGCACTTGATTATTACGACGAGTGAATCCAAAACCTAAAAGTGCTAAGCCTAATAGCGCTGCACCAGCAGGCGCTGGAACCACGGTTGGTGGGAATGAACTCCTACTTTGGATAATACTGGGGGGGGCAGGATATACTGTTGCAGAGAAGGCATTATTACCTCGTCTGCTACTGTAAGCCCAATGAAAGGGAGTCGTTTCATAGCCAGCCGTTGAAAGAAAACCAGCCCCTTCAACGATGGCTACACTACCAACAACAGTATTAATAGTAATAGCAGCAAGGTCAAATTCAAACCCTCCGACATGCCATAAATCAATTGTTGGGACTATGGTGGGTAAATCCGAAAATATGACTGTATCACCAGGCGTAACAGCTGGAATAAAGTTACCTGTTACTGCATCGATTTCAAACGTAGCGAACATCAATGACGTTACAGCGGAACCATCATCGGTAGTCGTTGATAGACCGGTGAAGTCTATCTTACCTTCAAGTAACATTGCAGATGTTGTCGTGCTTGTGAAGAAAAATAACGCTGTTAGTAAAAATATAAATTTTCTCATGGTTATCGCCTTAAAAATATGACTATTTAATATAAAGCATTTTTCACACCAATTTTAATATCATTTAATTTTCAATGTGCTACATATCTACAGTATTATTACTTGAAATTTATGTAAATTATTTCGACAGTTATCCCTTACTTACCTCGTCTAAATGTTGTTGAATATTTTTATCATTAGGTAATAATTTACTGGCTTGTTTGATTAAGGCTTTTCCTCGGTTTATATCGCCGTTATGAAATAATATCCAACCATAAGTATCTAAAATAGCAGCATTATTAGGCTTCAATTTATAGGCTCGCTCAGCAAAAGAAAGAGCCTGTGGAATACCAGCTTCAAAAGAAAGCCAAGCGGTATTATTTAAGCTGATTATCTCATTTGGTGCTTTTTGTAATATTGAATTATAGATGGCAATCGCTTGCTTATTTTCACCTTGTTCCTGCAAGTAAATAGCCTTATAACGAGTCGGTATCAGGCTATCAGGAAACTCATTTTGCCATTCATCAAGAAACGTGAACGCTTTTTCTGAGCTATTAGTTTTTAATTGTAAATATAATTGCTCAGCGACGCTTCTATCTTTTACTTTATTCCAGTATGAATGTAATAGCTTGATGGCTTCATTTTTTTCTCCTTTTGCATTCAATATCTGTGAATTGAACAGTGTTGCTAATGAATTATCGGGTAATAATTGGTTTATTTGTTCAGCTAGGCTTTGGGCTTCATTATATTGACCTGAAGCAATCTCTATGTGGGTTAATAAACTGAGGAGGCGGACATTATTTACATAATTTTTAGTTGTAGAAGTGACTATTTCTCTCGCTTTTAGATAATCTTTTTCTATTAAAGCGGTACGTGCTTTCAATAGAGCAACTTGTACCGTTAATTCATCAAGGTTTACTTGGTATTTTTTAGGCAACTCATTGTTTGCTTCTTTTGCATAATTATCAGCCAAATCGAGTCTATTTTGTTGTAGGCTTAAATGGGCTAGGGTGAGTGCTAATACACTAGCGTTATAATTTTCGTGAAGGTAGTCAGCTGTCTTTAAGGGATCTTTTTTTAATTTCATTAAGCTCAGTATAGCCCCTTTATAGGCTGTGATTTCAGTAGGGTAAAACTTAATAATGTCGTTATAGTTATTTAAAGATAACTGCCAATTTTTATTTATATTATTTATTTTAGCCATGGTATAAAGTGCTTGGATATTATCTTTCTCTGATACCAAAATATTTTCTATTATTGGTATTGCCTTATGTAATCTCTGTTGATACATGTAGTAACTCGCGATAATTAATTGTGTATTCGTATTTTTACTATATGTTTCTTCTAAACTAGCAACATAGTTATCTACTTCCGTTGTTTTATTAAGTGTAAGTAGTTGTCGAATGTACAATGTTTGTAATTTTGGGCTTTCTGGATTAAAAGTTAAACTTGAAGATAGGGTTTGTAATGCCATCTCTGGCTGTGGTTCTGGTAAGTTGCTGTAATAAAGGAATGCAAGTAATGCAACACGCTCAGATTTAGGGCTTAATGACATTGCTTTATCAAGGCCTTTTTTGGCTTTGCTAAACTCTTTTTGCTGGATTGCAGCACTTATATAAAGAATCCATGTGTCAGTATCTCTACTTGTTTCGGGTATATATTTAAGTAGATCTAATACATTGTCATATTTATTTTGTTGTAATAGGGTTTTGACATAAAGTTCTGTGAGTTTTGTTGGAGATACTTCTGGATCAATAATATCAATGAGATACTTTTCGGCGTGTTGTGGGTTACCTTCATTGTAAAGTATTAATCCCAATAAGACGGCTGATTTTTTATGCCCAGGAGAACCATCTAAAATTTCCAATAATATTTCTTTAGCGGCTGAAAACTCTTCATTTTGAAATAAGTTAAGTGCCTGAGTATATTGTAGTGACAGTGATTCTGACATTGGGAATTCATCAGATAAAATACGTGTATATATTTTTGCTTCAGATAGTCGCCCTTGTTGTGTTAATACATGTGCTAAGCTCTGAAATATTTTAATGCGTTGTACCGTAAATATATCAGCATTTGGAAGGCTAGCTAGTGTTTGTGATAGTGCTTCTTCTGCATTATTAAGCTCACCCATATTGATATAAATTAGACTTTTTAAGAAGAGAGCATCTGTGTTTTCAGGGGCGATTTCGATGATATTATCAATTATATTGATTGCATTAATTTCATTGTCTGAGGCAACTTCAATTTTTGCTAAGCCAAGCATGCTATCAACTTTGTAATCCGGATCTTCTAATAATTGGCTAAACGTTGTTTTGGCTTGTTCTAACTCATCGGTATGTAGTAGTTGCTGTGCAACGGATAGCTGTAAACGTTGTGCTTGTGTTGATAGTAATTGTTGTTTTTGTTCAATGAGTTGTTGTGCTGAAATCAATTTGTTTGACATTTGGTAAGCATCGAGTAGTGCAAAATAGTACTCGACATTTTTACTGCCGGTAAAATCTTCAAGCACTTTAATGCTATCTCTCGGGTGCCCTGATTGTAGATGTATTGAAGCTAAAATAAGATAACTCTCAAGTCGGTTAGGATCTGCATTAATCGCTTCAGTTGCGGCATTAAAAGCGGCTCTAAATTGATGTCCATCGAGGTATGATTTACTCTGTTGAATATATATGTCTGGATCAGTTTTGTTTTGTAAGTCAGAGGATTCACTGCAACCTGCGAGTAGAATTACACCTGATAGTAATAGTGCTGTGAAGACTATTTCTATTTGAATATTAAGATCAATTAATTTCATACATATCTTCCTAGTCTAACTTTTTTAAGATTTATGTGTTTGACTGATTTTTAGTTTGTCATTAAATCAGGTTTGTTTTTAAGCTCGCATCCAAATTATGCTTTTTCATTAGATCGTATAATGTAGGTCTAGTGACACCAAGCAGTTTTGCAGCCGCAGAGATATTATTCCCCGTTGCACTTAGTGTTGTTTTAAGCGCATCTTTTTCCGCACTCTCCCTAATAACTTTTAGATTTAGCTGGATGTTTTCAGCTGACTTCAAACCAAGATCTTCAGCGCTAATGTATTTATCTTCACACATGATTGCGGCTCGAGTGACTTTATTGCTTAGCTCTCGAATATTGCCAGGCCATGAATATTCCTCGATAGCATTGATGGCTTCTTCACTAAGACCTACTATGTTTAAATGTTCTTTTTGAACATATTTTTTTAACAAATAACGAGCGAGTAAGGTTTTGTCTGAGCTTCTATCTCTTAATGGCGGAATTTCTATCTGTATTTCTGCAATTCGATAATAGAGGTCTTCCCGGAATGTGGCGTTAGCCATCATATCTTCTAAATTTCTATTGGTTGCACAAACAATTCTGGTATCTAGGTGAATTAACTTCCGTCCTCCAATTCGTTCTATTACTTTCTCTTGCAGAAAGCGTAGCAGTTTAGCTTGTAACTGCAGGGGCATTTCACCAATTTCATCAAGAAATACTGTGCCACCATTTGCAAGCTCAAACTTTCCGGGGGTACTTTTTACTGCTCCGGTAAATGCCCCTTTCTCATAGCCGAATAATTCACTCTCAAACAAATTCTCGGGTAGGGCCGCGCAATTTATTGCCACAAAAGGATGCTCATTACGAGTACTGAGAGTATGTAATGCTTTGGCTAATACTTCTTTACCTGTTCCACTTTCACCAAGGAGCAAGCAAGCTGCATTGGTCGGCGCTACTTTTTCGATTAATTTACAAAGTTTTAGCATTTTATCATCGGTAGTTATTAATCCTTCCAGATTGCTACTTTTAGATAAGTTAAAGGCTCTATTTTTACTTTCGAGTTGATGCATATGAAAGGCACGTTGCACGATAAGTTCCAGTGTTTCAGGGTTGGCTGGTTTACTATAGAAATCATAAGCCCCTAGGCTGACCGCTTTTAGCGCATGTTCATTACAATCATTACCTGTCATCACGATTAATTTCATGTGCGGATGTATACGTAGGGATTGTTGTAGTAATTTGAAACCCTGTATTACACCATCTGGTTCGGGTGGTAAGCCAAGATCTTGCACCATAACTTGTGGTTCATGTAAACGTATAGCTGCAATAGCATCATTGACATTCGCAGCTACAACTACATTATAATTAGAAAAATGCCATTTAAGTTGAGTTTGAAGTCCGATGTCATCTTCAACAATGAGTAATGTTTGAGTGATGTTTTTTTGCAAAATAAACTCCCTAATATAAGAATATTTAGTATCTGAAAGCTATTCTAGTTGCATAGTTTTTCTCTTCATAACCAGCAGCGTTCCGCATGCTATTTTGTTTTTCAAAAGACACAGTAAATTGGATATATATTGAGGAATTTAAATTATAACGACTGCCAATTTTTGCTTCTGCGAATTTTTTTGTGTCGCTAGTTGAAAGCTCTGCGTTATAATAGTTGAGGAATAAGTTAGCGCTTAATTTATTTGTAAATGACCACGTCAACCTTGCGTAAGCGCCATATCTATCTTGATCGCCAGTATCAGAGCCGTTAATGGATGTGATAGCATCATCATTATTATAATATAAGCGGATGGTGCTGAGTAATCGCTTATCTAAGGACGTGTACTGTTGTTGCAATGAAATATTAGTTCTATAAAATAATTGCTTGTTTGAAAAGTCTAACTCATCATCTGTCCCAACTTGAGCTGAAGTATTGGTTAATACTTGAGATGCATGAAAGATAAATAAATGCCGATGAAGTCTTGCGTCAATAGTGAATCCATAATGGTATCCATCATATTTTTCGCTGGAAGTATCAACCCAGTTTCCTCCTGCATTAAAGGCGTAATTTCCCAGTAAGTATTGACGTGTTAAGCGGACATCTAAATTATGCTCATTGTAGGTGTAGTCAAAATCATCAAACTTATTTTGGCTACGAACATAACTGAGTTGAATTTGTGATATGTCATCGAATGCATATTGCAAACTGACTTGACCTTCGTTCGTACTGTTATCATTGATTTTTTCTTCTTTAAACCAAGTTTGTGTATGTGTGGCGCCTAATATAAAGGTTGCCCGGGGCGAATAAGGGATTAGCCACTGTAAGCCAGCTGTCAGAAGATCTCTTTCATCTTGATTACTATCAAGCGCTGTTTGAGTTTGATCTATCAGGTAACGCTGACGTATATGCTCAAGATTAAACAGCAGATTTTTACTGAAAACGTCTTGTGAAATGGCAGAATGACCGACCCAATAACTATTACTTCGTAAGTCCGCTTCACTTGTTTCTGAGTATTCACCATCGTAGTTAAGCGTAATACGGTTGTTGGCTTTACTTTGCTCATAGCCGAGTTCTATTCCAGCAGTCGTCGTCGTCCCATCCTTCTTGCGATTAGGTGATTTATAGATGTTATCACTGTATTCATACCCCGCGCTCACCTCTATAAATCTGTTTCGAGCGTCGGCTTCAGATGCGAGAGCGCTACCTCCGTATAAGATATTAAACGAGGATAGAGTTATATATATTCGAATAGTATTGTTACTCATATTCATAGATATATTACTCATTGTTAAGAATAACACCCGCTAATTTATCACTGCTGATCAGATCAATTCCGGTCTGAACTTCTGATGCTGTTGTATGACCGTAGCGAATGACTAAAATAGCTATATCGCAAATTGACGCTAAAATTTGGCTTTCTACATAAAGGCTAATAGGTGGAGTGTCTAAAATAATAAAACGATCTGGATAACGCTTTTTTACTGTATCGATAAAAAATTTCATTTTGTCGGATGAAAAATTTTCAGCTGCAGATTCAGTTTTAATACCGGTAGGTATAATCCTGACTCGACGGATACCTGAAGGGTAGATAATATCTTCGATTTCTTGGGTGTTTTGCTCAAGGTAGTTTGATAATCCGAGTGGATTTTCATCCTTTAAATAGTTATGTAGATGAGGGCTATAGCTATTACAGTCTATTATCAGCGCTGTTTTACTGTGGTCTAATGCAATACTTGCAGCCAAGTTAACTGCAACATGACTCGTTCCAGCCCCTTCTTCGATGCTAGAAACCATACAAACAAAGTTTTGGTTATTGGCCGATTTTAATAGTTTAGTGCGTAATTCGCGATAATAATTAAGAGATTTATCATTTTTACAGCCGGGATAAATTATTTTTAGCTCATCCAATTCTTCTGAAGTGAATAGACAAGCATCATCCATATTTTTAATTTTTTTACAGCCATCGCTATCCATACTATTAGTATTCGATTTCTCATTACTAATACTTTGTGCTTTTAAATTTAAAGGGTTCTGTGTCATTTTATTAATTCCATTAATTGAAAATACAATGGTGTAATTAATGTCGGTATAGATACGTCATATTTTTGCGCAAGTGCAGTTGCTATATAGATTGTTAATGCGCATAAGAGGTAAAACGTGAAAAAAGTATTGTCTAGTTTTTGTTTTTTTCTTTCAGAACGACTAAAAGTGTGATCAATACTGATTAGAAGTTGTGTATTAGTGAGTGATGACAGTTGAGATGCAAAGCGAATCTTATTATCGAGTACGACTTTTACTGCAAATAGACAAATGACCGATAATAATCCAAGGATGGGGCCTGCAATAACGAAGTGTACAAAGCGAAGTCCAGATGGGATCATGGGGTAAGTTGCTGGTTCTTGTATTTTGTAGTTAACCCCTTGTCCTTCAATATCTAACACCATGGAAAGGCGCGCTTTTTCTTTATTTGCAAGCATGTCTTCATACAGTGTCCGAACTACATTGTAATCCCGAGTCAATTCAGACAACTCTGCTTGGTTATTAGCGATTCGCTTACGTCGTTCATAGGCATCTTCAATTAATTTATGAAAGGCTTTAAGTCTGTTTTCTATTGTGCTGTTTAAAATACGGGCTTCTGCCAATTTTATTTTTAGTTCTTGATATAATGGGTTGAGAGTATTTGATATATTACTTTTCTCTTTTTTTCCAGAGTTCAAATCTTGAATAACTTTATTTAGATTACTAATTTGGTATCTAACGTCAGATACTTCAGGGTAATCGTCTTTATACACGAGTAGTAGGTTTTCAAGACGCAGTTGTAATGCCCTGAGTTGATTGTGGTAAATGGATACTTCATAATCATTCGATGAGAATTTTTTTTGTGAACTTAATTGTCTTTTAAGTAAATAAATACGATTTAAGTTTTCCAGTTTTTCTATTTTCATATCTTCAATATCACTACGTAACACTGAAATTCTAGATTCGACGCCTGTTTCTGTGCCATCTAAATGTGATGATTTAAATTTCTTCAATTTATGTTCAGCTAACACTAATTGATTTTTATAACTCGTCACTTGTTGTTTGATAAAATTATATGCGCTTCGACTTTCATCTCTTTTAGTATTCGCACTATCTTCAATGAAAACCCTAACTATTTCATTAAGTAATCTAAAGGTTTTATCAGGGCTATCATCTTGATAGATAATTTTAATGTAATTACCTGCTAATCCTTTGACCTCTAGTTTCTCTCGTAAATTGGCGAGTTCTTTTTCACGGCTTGCTGCTGTTAGGAAAGCATCTTTGCCATAAATATTATTAATAACCTTATTTAACTGTCTAGGAGAATAGATAACATCACGAATTTGTGCTGTTCTACTTTGCTTTACATTTGTTACTGAGGTTTGTTTTCCTAGTAAGGGTTTGATAATATTTTGAGTATCAGCGAAAATAGTTATTTCACTATTAAATACAGACGGTTTATAGATCCCTATACTTAAAATAGCAAAGCTGGTCAACGTTATAAGCAGTATCGATTTGAATTTTTTTAAACAGATTCTCTGCCATATAATGGGTATGTATTTTAATATTTCATTTTGTTCCATGTTTAAAATACCTCATTAAAATAGACTTTCAGGAACAATCAGAATATCTGATGGACGTAATTCATAATTCGTAGATATATCCCCTTGCTTAATAATATGATCAAGTTCTACAGAGTAACGTTTAACACCATCGTCTGTTTTCCGATATAAAATAGCACCGTCACCGTCGGCAAAAGGGGTTAGACTTCCTGCTTGTAATAGTAAATCGAGTACGGTCATCCCCTGTCTGTGCGGCGTCGATTGAGGGGCGTTAACTGCGCCAGTGATACGAACCCGAGTTAAAAACTCAGCACTGACCGGCGATGTAACTATCACCGTTACTTCAGGGTCTCGAATAAACTTCTTTAAGCGTTCGTTAAGTTGCGCAGCTAATGTCTCTGCAGGAAGACCTACGGCGCTAATATCACCAACAAGTGGGACGGATATTTTGCCATCAGGACGAACGAGCATATTTAGTGATAAGTCCTGATTTTTCCAAACGTTAATATATAATTGATCCCCAGCACCTATTTTGTATTCAGGAATACTGACATTTTGTTCAGGAACGCCCGTTTCGAGTGAACCTGATGTAGAGCAACTTGTTAATATAAATATTGTTAATACAATGGATAAAATGTTTGGCATATAGTCCTCTTTTAGTTGAGCTAAAGCGTGCCAGTTTTTATGTTATGATCATTAATATGCACTATGTTATTTATTTCTACTGTTGTTCAAGGGTAAAAAAATTAAGAATGTGGTGCCTTTTCCTATGATGCTATCAACAAAAATTTCCCCTTGTAATGAATGTATCAGCTCCCTTATTTGGTATGCACCAATACCCATTCCTTTATCTTGTTTCGTACTTGAAAAAGGTTTAAATAATTGTTCCTTAATAAATACTTTGTCCATACCACATCCGCTATCTTTTATCTCTAACCAAAGTTCTTTATTTTTAGTCGCTAGTTTTATTGCTATGGTTCCACTATCTTCGGTTGCATCTTGCGCATTTCTAATTAAATGATAGAGCACCATTTGTAATTTATCTTTATCAGCCATTACAAATGCATCTTTACCTTGTATCGATACCGTTGGAGTTGGAAAGTGAGACACATTCATCTCTACCGCATTTTTAAGAAGTTTATTTATATTGACGGGCTTAATATCACCGTGCGGATTGCCTTTTAGTTTGACTAATAATTTATCCATTTTTTCTACTGAGTTAGTGATTGTTAATATAACATCATGAATAAAATCAGGGTGGTGCATAAATTTCTCAGCGTTATTAACAATCAAACTTTGTTGTGAAATAAGATTTTTTATATCGTGAATAGCAAAGGCTGTTATTTTATTAAATAGATCAAACTGCTTATTTTGAATTAGCTTTTCAGACGTTTGATGGCTAATAATATAACTGCCGATCTGTCGTCCTGTTAGTTTTAATATATCTAAATCTTCCCAAGTTAATGGTGTATTAATCGTATTCTCACACAGCACGGTAAAGCCAATTAATTCTTGATTTGCATTTAATGGAACTATCACCCATGGGCCTTTAGCATTGAGGTACCATTGAGGTAAAAGTTTATTTTTTTCTTTATCATAAATATTGGTATTTTTATGCGCTTTAAATACCCACTCATTTTCATCCATTAATTGTATAAAGTGGCTGTTGTTTGCTTCTATTGCACCAGAGGAAGGTAAGTCGAAATTTTTTAAGGCAACGGGGGAGTAAAATTGCTGGCCTTTTAACCAAATCCCTCCGCTATTACATTTAAATAAAGTGGTCATGGCTGAAAGTGCTATTTCGTAACCGTTATTATCTTCTCGTTTTTTTGACAGCAGCGAATCTAACTCTATCCATTGTTTTTGATAGTCATATTTATTAACAAAGAAATGCTTACTAATCCAAACGGTAATAAGTAGACGAAATTTTTCGACACACGATAAGGCTGCTATGGCAAATATTGACATTACATACAGAAGTATTTTAGAGACTTCAGCCCATTCAGCATTAAATATATTAACCACAAGCCCCAATGTCGCCATGCATATAAGGAATATGCCTGCCAATATGAAACTGGCATTAAACATGATGATCGAACGAGATAATTTAAATTTACTATCTTGTAACTGCTGAAAGGGGTATATGATAATTGATAGCGCGAATATTAGAGATGTTGTTGTGCTAATCACGCCCCTTGTATACCAAAGGTTATAATTCTTGCTGGTAAATAGTAATAAGTTAGAAAAAACGAGTATGTCATAAGAAAGTAGAGTAATCGCAACAAGTGCCACTAATTTACTCACTCTATTTGAATGCGTATGTCTGAGGATTTGTTCTGCGGTAACGATTGCCATCAAACACAATATTATTTTTATATACAGCCATGATTTTGGATGGAAAAATGGATTCAATGGTTTGTTTAAACCAAACAGATAAGTGGCACTCGCGATAATAATGATGAGGTACATAAAGGCTGAGTAATGTGCTGGAAGCCGTGTCTTTTGTGAATACATTAATAGGTAAATAAGTACCAAAAATAAACCAATATAACGCATTATTTCGAGCAGTTGAAATTGGTAACTAGATGCTAGATTAGTGAATGGGGTTTGACTTAAACTGATATGCCAAACAGCTGAAAAGAAAGAGAAAATGCAAAAGCTAAGCTTTATTTTTACATTTTTTATTTTAACCAGCGCAGTTAAAGCAAGTGCGAGTTCAACGCAAGCTACTAGAAAATAAAATGTAGTCAATTGGGATAAATAACCCATCATGGACCTTTCGCAACCTTTATCTGCTGTAATGCCTGAATATTGAAGTTGGATGGAGCTTTAACTCATAGGATCCCACGAGTATCAATCACCACTTTTTTTGAAAATTGGGTTTTATCTGCCGCTTTAAATTCTTGATGGTCTACCAGTATAACGATTACATTAGCAATCTCTAAGGCGGTTTCTAAGCTTGTTAGCTCAATGTTTGAATGTGATAAATGTGGGGGTAATGACCTTATGTTTGGCTCGACAGTAAGTAATAGACCGACTTTTTTATTGGCAAGGAATTCAACTATCTGCAAGGCTGGACTTTCTCGAAGATCATCAATATCAGCTTTAAATGCAAGTCCTAAACAGGCAATGACAGGGCGTTTAAATTTATCGGCCGCACGTATTATTTGATCAACAACATAATGAGGTTTGTGATCGTTGATCAAGCGTGCTTGTTTGATTAGTTGTGCTTCTTTGGGACAACTGTCAATAATAAACCAAGGGTCAACGGCAATGCAGTGTCCGCCAACGCCAGGGCCTGGATTTAAAATATTAACACGAGGGTGGCGGTTGGATAGTTTGATTAGCTCCCAGACATTCATTTTTAATTTGTCACAAATAATAGAGAGCTCATTAGCAAATGCAATATTCATATCACGAAATGAGTTTTCAGTTAGCTTCGCCATTTCAGCCGTTCTAGGATCTGTCACAATGCATTCACCGCGAACGAAAGTGCGGTAAAGTTCAACTGCTTTAGCACTACAAACTTTGCTCATACCACCTATTACGCGATCGTTGGAGACAAGCTCTTGCAAAACATACCCTGGTAATACTCGTTCTGGGCAATATGCGATATTGATGTCTGCTGTATCTCCTTCATTCTGAGGAAAAGAAAGATCGGGACGAGCTCTCGCTAACCAAGCCGCTAACTTTTCAGTCGTTCCCACGGGAGATGTTGACTCTAGGATGACCAGGTTACCTTTTTCAAGAATGGGGGCGATTGTTTTAGTTGTTGATTCAATATAACTAATATCAGGTTGATGGCTATCATCATCACTATGGATAAAAGGCGTTGGCACGGCAACTATAAATACGTCTGCTGGTTCAGATTTTGTCACTGCTCGTAAATGACCAGTAGAAACCACACTGCGAACGAGAATTTCTAGTTTCGGTTCGACAATATGTATTTTTCCTGCGTTAATGGTTTCAACAATATCTTGGTCAACGTCGACCCCAATCACAGTCAAGCCACAAGAAGCAATAATTGCTGCAGTAGGAAGCCCTATGTAACCTAACCCAATTACTGATACTTTATCGAGCGCCATAATTTATGCCTTTAAACTTTTATTGCACATTATTAATGCATTGAAGTCGTTATTGTTATTCACCATTATTTCTTATACCTAAACAGAGCGAATAATGCGTGTATTAGGGGTTTTCGAAATAGTGTTTTATTTTAGCTATTATTTTCTGACACGCTTGCCCATCTCCATAGGGGTTATGCGAACGACTCATTTGGTTATAGTGATCCTCATCTTGTAATAAGCGCTCTATTGCATTAACAATCTTGTTTTTATCAGTACCAACAAGTAAAACGGTTCCTTCACTGACTGCTTCAGGACGTTCTGTCACATCACGCATGACTAAAACTGGTTTACCTAAGCTTGGTCCTTCTTCTTGGATACCGCCAGAATCAGTTAAAATTAAGTATGCCTTGTTCATTAAATATATGAAAGGCAGGTAGTCTTGTGGCTCGATTAAAAAAACATTGTGGAGGCCTGATAATATTCGATTTACGGGTTCTAGGACGTTTGGATTTAGATGCACAGGATAAACGATTTGAATATCAGGGTACTTATTTGCAATTTCAGATAACGCTTCGCAAATTCGTTCAAATCCATCGCCAAAGCTTTCCCTGCGATGCCCTGTCACTAAAATAAGTTTTTTATCGTTACTTAATTGTGAGAATCTGTCTGCTAGAGTGTTGGATAATTGATAGTCATTCTTAAGTTTATTCGTTATTTCTATCAATGCATCGATGACGGTGTTGCCTGTTACTTCAATGTCATTAGGATGTACACCCTCATTAAGTAAATTCATTTTTGAGCTTACAGTCGGTGGAAAATGAAGCTTTGTAATTGCGCCTGTTAGCTTTCTATTTCCTTCCTCTGGCCAAGGGGAATTTAGGTCTCGTGTACGTAAACCTGCTTCAACATGTCCAATTGGAATCTGTTGATAAAAGGCTGCTAAGCTTGCAGATAGAGTGGTGGATGTATCCCCATGAACTAAAACCAATTGGGGTTGAAACTCTTTAAGAATGGGCTCTAAACCTAATAATATATTCGTAGTAACTTCGGACAATACTTGCCCTGGTTTCATTATATTGAGATCGTAGTCAGGTATAATAGAAAATAAATCAAGAACTTGATCTAGCATTTCTCTGTGTTGTGCTGTGACGCAGACTTTAGCATCAATACCTTGTTGATCATTCAGCGCATTAACAAGAGGGGCCATTTTAATTGCTTCCGGCCGAGTACCAAAGATGGTTAATATTTTTATAGGCATGATAATTTCAACATTATGTATGAATTGTAATACCTAATACTAAAAGTATTAGGTCTGTTATCTTGTAGTACGTATATAAATTAACCTTACAAAGAATGAGTTTCATAAAATTGTTTTGCTACTTTAAAACTCATCATGTAAATAAGGCTAAGTTTGAATCGTCCTATTGATAATTGCCGTGGATGTGTTTGGTAAAATATTGCTAATGAGTATTTTAAATGAAGTATAGACAATGATTATCAGTTGTTTACAGAAAATATAATTTTTTAAATTAGAAATAATTATTCTAGTTTTATAATCAAAATTTTGAGCATTTATAGGAAATTATGCATATAGATTTATTTGAGGTGATTAACTACTTATTTAAGTGCTTATGCTTTTTGATGTCGTTTCTTTTTATTTGAATAGTTATTACTAGCTAGGCATAGACTTAGGAGAGGGAGAGTGAAAGGTATGAGTGCTTAATATCATGAAATCATAGTGACAAAAACCGTAAATAGTGAGCCTGAGCCTAGTCAGTAAACTAATGTTAGATAATCGCTATTACATTAGTTTTACTGAGTTTGCATGAGGAATTATTTATTATGAATATATTGATAACGTCTACAATATACTTACAGTATCGCTGCATTTGCTTTCAGATCCCGTAGCACTGTAAGCTGATATACAAAAAAAGTAACTGTTATCGGAGTCTAAATTTTTGATGTCGTATGAGGTTTCTAAGGGGTTGTTGACTACTATCGATACGTCGAGGTTAGTTATAGATTGACCATAATATATTTTATACCCTGCCAAGTTCGTCAGTGTTGAACCATTTTCGTTTTCAGTCGGTGCTGTCCAGTTGAGTTGGGCCGTATATTGCCCATTTTCTGGTAATACTGTTACAGACACAGCATCTTTATATTCCTGTTCTTGATTGTCAGTGACTGTCACCTCGAATTCTAATAAGTCATTTACAAGTGGCGTAAATGCGATATATGAACTGTTATTATCTGGTAACGATATTGGATTTCCGGATGTTTGTATCCATAGGTAAGAGATCGTATTCGTGTCCAAATTTTTGATTGTAGGGCTGAGGTGAACGGATTCACCGATATCGACAGTTAGGTCAGGGCCTAAATCAACACTTGGACTCGTGTCATGGTTTGATGCTGAATCTTGATTACAAGCTGTTAAAAATGATAAACATAAGCAATAAAAGACGAGTAGGCGAGGGTGCTTAATGGAAACTCTCCATTGTTTTGAATCATTCATTTCCAACTCCATATTTATTCATAATCTTATATATTAGGATGTGCAGTTTAGTTCATAACCCCTAGAAGTCAAACGTGATAAACAATGCGGTTAATTTATTGTTAGCCTATGTAGATTCTCCTTAAGGTATTGAATTTACTTTGTTTTTGTTTTAACTTCTAGTTTCTTTATGTTTTATTTTATACTCGATATTTTCTATTGATTTGATTTTTAAGGTATTGTTTTTATAAAAAAAGTTAAATAATTTATAGGGCATGATGAGGTGGTTTATATGGTTAACGGTGAAGATAAATCTATCGAAATTAGAATAATAAAAGAGTGGAATGAGTTTGAGGCTTTGAAAGAGGATTGGCAAAACCTTCTCGAACAGTCTGATGCGAATAATATTTTCCTGACTTGGGAGTGGATTGATTGTTGGCTAAAAAGTCAAAGTACGGCGATTAATCTACTTATAATCGTGATTCAAAATAGTCAACAGACCCTCGCCATTGCCCCTTTTTATATACAAGAATACCGATTAGCTAATTTATTAACCTATCAATCTTTACGCTTTGTTGGCGATCAGAACACTGGCTCAGAATATTCAAATTTTATTGTTAAAGCAGAGAGATGCCTCGAGCTTAAAAGCATGCTTTGGGAGTATTTGCTTAGCCCTGATATTAAACCCTATTGGGATTTCATTTGGTTTACTAATGTTGCATCTTGGACTGCTGGAGGTACAACATTATTAGAGTCATTAGCAACAGTAAAACCCCTCAATTGTAATTGCCGTACTGTCGAGTTTGCTCAGGTGGCGTTACGAGATTTAACAACAGAAATACTACCTAGCCTATCTAAGAATTTACGTACTAGTATACGTAAAACCCATCGTCGCTTAGATAAAATTGGGCCTTGGCAGGTTGAAATTAGCCATAAACGTGATGATATTGGGAAGTATCTTGAGAAACTGTTTACATTACACAATAAACACTGGCAATATTTAGGTTTAGGTTCTTTCCAGCGGCGTCCTGAGTTAGTTGATTTTTACCGTGATTTTGTGCCTTTGGCATTACAAAAAGGTTGGCTAAGATTACTCAGACTTGAGAGTGAAGGTGAAATACAGGCTATGCAACTTGGGTACGTGTATAACAACCAATTTTTATCCATACAAGAAGGTTATAACCCTGATTACTTATCAGGAATCGGACAGGTTTTACGTTATTTTTCATACAGAAAGTGCAAAGAAGAAGGTGTATGTTGTTATGATTTTCTTGGCGTTTACACAGACCATAAAAGACGTTGGCTTGCAGAAAAAAAACACGGGGAAAACCTTTTCATTTGGCATAGAAAAATGAAGAACCTGCCTTTTGAGGCTAAACAGATTTGGCCAACAGGGCGTTATTTAAAGCCAACATAATGTCTTATTAAATCCAAGTTATTATAGTCATGAATTGCTTATCACCAATGACGCTACCACTTGAAATCAATGTGCTAATTGCGGTACGCTGATGATAATTACGACTTATCCAGCCTAAAGATGTATGGTCGGTATCTTCATGCCATTGACCTCTAACTATTTCATGGGTTAAATTTTCGGGCAGGCAGATATATACTTTATTGCTGTTTAAGTAAAGGGTACAAATGTGACCTTCTATTTTAATATTACTGCAATCTTCTGATAGATGAAAATATAACGCAATATCATGATTGCTTTGAGATTGTATTTTATCCGTGATTGCTAAACTATTTCTTTGAGTATTCAAATCTAAGTGACGTTTATGAATAAGTGGTGATGAGAGTCGTTGGTAACCATTATGAAAACCAGCTACCTGTCCTCCTGATTTAGTGGGATTCCAGAGAGTACACTGCGCTTGTGCATGTTGCTCCCACATAAATGGACCTGTCATGACAGATTGATCTAAGCCATCAATTTCGAGCGTATTATGTGCTTGCGTTTTTCTAAACTGATTACGCCAACATGGAAAGCTATAATAATCGTATGTACCACTATCAACGAATAGATCTTTGCCGTTTATACGCATTACTAAGCTTAATGCATCGGCATGACCATGAGCTGCGATAGATGTGTAGCCTAGCTCTGCGCAATCGAATAAAATACTGACTTGATCATTATTATTTATATTACCGGCTTGTAATAAAAAATAACCGGATTCTTGGAATTTTAGAGAAGTTAAATCAGGTACCTCTTGTAAAACGTTGTGCTTACGCTCTATGCGTTGATTGAATAACCAAAATGCAGACTCACAGGGTTTTCGGTAATTGATATGAAAAATTTGATTGTCATAAAGGTGGGCTGCCAAATCACAAAGTGCATTTATATCATGGACATGATCTCCAAGGTTAAGCGCATAACCATCGTCCTGATCACCTACCATCGGATAATGTTCACCCCCTTGTGCAATGAAAGCAATAAATGCGGCTAATTTATTTAAAGTATCTTGGTAGGCGGGTGAAAAGTTATCTTTTTGCCAACATCCAATCTGTGCTGAGAACAGGTAGAGCTGAAATACAAAAAATTGATAGCTGAAGCCGTGCTCTTTCGAGCATCCGTCAGCAAAGGTTTGAGCTTGTATTTCCGTTTCTAAAACATGTTTACTTTTATGACGCCAATGACTAGCATCTTTTAACATTGAAAAATAACTACTGGCTATATAGACACCTGCTGCTTCACCAACTAAATGGTTATTAGCAGAAGAGCCTTGTGAAAATTTACTACTCACATCACGGCAATGAAGGTAGACACTATTTAATACCCGTTTTTTAAAGTCCCCAACAAAAAGCCCTGAATCTAGAATAAGATCAATTGCCCATACCCAATTAATCATTCTTATACCTAATTCAAGGGGGCTTTTCCAATTCATGCCGTAGCCGTAAGGGTTAGCGTCTAACCAGCTTGTTAGTTGAGTAACGACACTTTGTGCATATTTTATTTTGCCAGTTATTTTATATGCGCGCGCTAATACTACAAATTGATGGTGGCGGTTAGGCTCCCAAACTAATTTGCAATCGCCATTTTTACTCATGTCACGATAATTAACAGACATGATAGCCGCACGACTTGTTTGTTGGCCTGTTGCATGATCTTTATGCCAGTTGATAGGGGTTTCTAAATGATGATCTTGTAAATCAAAATAACTGAGCTTATGTTGTATGATTTTATCCGCTTTGTTAAGTAGCGCTTGCTGCCACTCAGGACTAAAGGCTGATATATCACCTATAAATACGTTAAATGGAGGTTGAAATGGTGCATTTTCTTGATAGTTGTCATGAAATTTCGCTTGCGATACGAGGTTCATACTCACTCGTAGATGTTCAAAAATTGCTGAGGATAATGACATTACACGCCAAGTAATTTCCTTTCCGGACATCGTTTTAACTCGTTTTATATACCAAGATAGTGCTTGCATAGATTATTCTTATATTGATTTGTTCATGTTGATAGCTTGTGAGCTAAAGAGAGTGACAAAATTAGTCATAGTTTTTAAGGCTCGCGTCTCATTTTCATTACTGTAATCAATTGCAATCGCAATGAGCGTAGCACCTGGTTGGCCTTTAATCGCGGCTTGAACCTCATGCCATTTAGCTGTTTTTTTATCGGCTATAAAGTGGCTGTCGACTAAGTACCAATAGGCAATTAAACGAGAACGATGGCTGTCTTTTCTGAGCGTGATTAAATTAACCTGCTTAAGAGAGGGGGAATTTAATAGGGTTGTTTGTTGCTTGACATTGAGCCAACGATTTTCATCAAAGAGGGTATTCCCAACAAAAATGATTTCTTCGCCTTGTCTTTGCCGAGCATAATTAGCCAAATAAACTTGTAGTAAATCATCACCTTGTAAAAAATAATTGAACTCTTCGCTAGTCGCACCGTGTGAAACTGGGTACCAGTTTTGACTCGTTACATTATTTAATGATAAGTGTGTATAGGATGGGATTATAGGCAGGGTGAATTTGTAATTAGGATCAAAGCGAGAGGGGAGTATTATTGTCGCAGCCGCAAAAAATAGAGTGATGGTCGAGACAGCGAGTAAATACCATACACTTATTTGTTGTGGTTGTTTTATTACCTCCTTCTGCTTGCCATTTTCAGGTGATTTCTCACCAAAATAGGTATTTCCTACGATGATGACAGGTATGAAGCAAGCGGCAAAAACTAACCAGCCGAATGTTAAATGGTCTTGGATGATAAAATGCTGCATCGCAGTTTGGCTTCCGACGATAATGATAGCCGTAATACGGATCCAGTTGGCTATGATTGCAACCATGACGGCGAAAGTAAAAAAAATGCCCGTTGCTCGCCGAGATAGATGATTAATTTGCGCGACAAAAACAGCATATAAAGCAGATGCTAAAAAGAAGCTCAGTCCGGAACAGGCTTCTTCAACCATAAAAATACCATTGGGCGTTATCAGCTTGTATCCTTGTCTAATTATTTCAAATCCTAATAGACTTACACTATGAAAGCTTACCCAAGTAGATATATCTCTTAGCGGCAGTTGTAATACATTCCAGATAGGTAGTATTAATAAAATCATCAGTAAAGGCAGTAACAGCCTAGGAACAGATTGAAAACCAAACAAAGAAAGCAATAACGCTAATATCACAAGAAACAAGCTAAGCATTTGTAGTTGACCAATGCTGGCTAGATTGGCAACCAAGAGTAATAGGCTCGTCGTTATTAGTAGAACCAGGGCGAATAGATTACTTTGTGGTGATGAAAAAACCTCTCTTTTTGTCCAAAATACATATATTGCAAGTGCTAGCCCTAATAGACCATGATTATAAGCGCCGGTGCTCCACCACTCCTCAATGAGATTGACAACTACAACTGAGTTAACCGCTAACACAAAGAAAAGATTAAACAGGAAAAATGAGATTAATATTTTTCGATTATAGGCCCTCATAGAATGTCCCTAATATAATCATATTGACTAATACGGTAAGTTATTATTGCTATAGATAGTATCTAAGTTGTTGATAGTAATTTATAGACTAAGATTTTAACTTTTTTGTAAGACTTAAATAGTATTTGTAGTAAGAGTAGCGCTGTTGAGTTTAGTTAAGGATATTATTATCCGCATCATTAAAGCATCTTTTTGAATGGCTTTACATTGTAAGCCACTGTTTTATATGTCATTAATTGTATTAAAATAACTGCGCTACGATCATTTAGTCTGATTACTAGCAATGCATAGGCATTGTGACAAAGCTTGAACTATGCTTGTGAGAATGTCATTACATGCAAAGCCTATTTTCTCTGTAATTAAATGATTAACATCGCATTGAAGTTTTATTTGTGATTAAGGTGGTTATTAATGCTATTACTTAAGGAGTTGGAGGATTATTCCTCTCTTTCTGAATTTGAGGTTTCACAAGAATATGTCAATATATTTGGTATTAAAGTTCACGCTTTAACGTCAGCGCAGGCCTTAGATAATATTGACCGAGCAATAAAAAATAGGCAATCACTACACATTGGCATGTTAAACGCGGCTAAGATTGTGAATATGAAACGCAACCCTGCATTAGATAAGGACGTCCGCTCTTCGAATATGATCCTTGCTGATGGTTGCTCTGTCGTTAAAGCAAGTAAAATATTGAGAAAAACTTTACCTGAGCGTGTTGCTGGTATTGACCTGATGCATGGGATTTTAGCGCGAGGCGATAAAGAAGGTTATCGGATATTCTGTTTAGGCGCAACGCCTGAAATTGTGACTAAAACGGTTACTGAAATCGAAAGTCAGTACCCTGGCGTGATAATTACTGGTTCTCAACATGGTTACTTTACTGATAGCGAAGAAGCAACCGTTGCGCAGAAAATTGCAGATTCGAATGCGGATGTTTTATTTGTTGCTATCACCTCTCCGAAAAAAGAAAAATTTATGGCTCGCTGGAATAAAACCATGTGCGTGCCTGTTGTGCATGGTGTTGGCGGTTCGTTTGATGTGCTGGTCGGAAAAGTACAACGAGCGCCGCTTATTTGGCAACGGTATGGCATGGAATGGCTGTATCGAGTGAAGCAAGAGCCAGCGCGCTTGTGGAAGCGTTATTTGGTCACCAATACCTTGTTTCTCGCAATGTTAGCCAAAGAAATATTTTATCCAAGTAAACCCCTTTAATCTAGTCACTTATTTTACTGATAAAACATGATAAAAAATAAAAAACAACAGCTTATCTATTTAGCCGTAGCCAGTCACTCTGAGTCGACGATGACAGTCATGTTATTAGGCGCGTACCCTGACAGTCCGTATTCACTGAAATTACAGCAGCGTAATGCGGATTGTGTGAGTGAATCTGATCTTAAACATTTTTACGATACAGCAAGTGGATATCATTATTCACTTAGTTACGTGAAATAGTATTAATGGTGACCGAGTCACGATCGAATAAAGAAGAAGATCTAACTGGGCAAGATCGTTTTGCATGGAATTTAATTGTGAGTTGGAGTAGCCAGCTTGTCCTTGTTTTTTCTGGTTTTATTATGCCTAGACTCGTGGATGATAAAGTTGGACAAGTCGCATTAGGTGTCTGGGATTTTGGTTGGTCTTTTGTTAGTTACTTAAGTCTAGTAGGGCTAGGTATGGGGGCATGCTTTAATCGCTATATTGCAAAACACCGTTCTGCGGGGGAGTTTGTTTTATTAAATAAGGTGGCCAACTCAGCTGTATTTGTACAAGTTATTTTTTCACTTATTACTGTTCTATGCACGGTTTTGTTCTACGTGTTATTACCCCGTTATTTTAGTGATGCATTAAAAGACAATACGACAACAGCGCAATGGGTTGTACTTTTTTTAGGCTTAAGTGTCGCTGTTCGGATGCTCACTGGTTCTGCAAGTGGACTGTTGACGGGATACCACCGTTGGGATATTCATAATACATTACATGCAGGCGACAGCATATTGTCATTAATATTGATGGTTTCTGCACTACATTTAACAGAATTAGGTGTCGTTGGGATGGCGATAGGGTATTTAATTTCGACAACTGTTTTTGAAGTACTTCGTTTTTTTTCTGTGGGAAAAATATGTAAAGAATTTCATTTTGATTTACGTATGGTTAATTGGTCAACGTGCCTAGAAATGTTGATATTTGGTATAAAAAGTATGCTGTCCAATATTCCTCCCATCATTCTATTACAAACGATTAGCATAATGCTGGTTAGTGTCTCTGGACCAGCTGCTTTAGCTATTTTTGCAAGGTCTATGGCATTAACTAAGCAAATTACCACGTTCATGACTAAGTTTACCTTAATGTTAACTCCGACTACAGGATCCATGCTTGGAACCGGTGATATTAAAGCAATTAAGTCTCTTTTTATTAATACCACGGCACTTTGTTTTGCATTTACGTTGCCGAGTTTAGGTTTTTTATTTATCTATGGGGATGTGATTTTACAATATTGGATGGGCAATGATTATGCGCAATGGCCGTTGATCATGATTTTAGCTGCTGGACAGTTGCTACCTATGGGGCAGGATACCTCAATCCGAATACTAATGGGGATGAATCGACATGGTGCAATTTCTATCGCTGCTTGCATAGCAGTATTTGTTATCTTTGTTATCGGCCTGCTTTGGACTGGTCTTGATAACTGGAGACTGACTACTGCTGCTATATTATTTGTTGTGCCCATGAATATTGTTTATGGCTTTATTATCCCTATTTATACATGCCGACAATTAAAGCTACCATGGTTAAATTATGTCTATTGTGGTTTTATCAAGCCCGCTATATATAGCACCCCATTTTTAGGATTTCTTTGTTGGTCGCGTCAAGCCTTTGATTCGGATGATAACAGCACTGCATTAGTCACTCTTTTCTTCGCTGTCATTGTCACGAGTATTATTTATTTCATATTTTTAGTACCTAAAAATATGCAAAATAAAATTATCTCCCGTTGTAAATTTTAATTATATATTTTGAAATGAAATTACTAATAAGGTTGGTTAAATATGGATGTTAGTTTACGAAAATACCCCTATCCTTATAGAGCCATGCTGTCTATTTGCAGTGATTTAGATGAAACACCGAATAAAGATATCTACTTTGAAACGGCACGATATTTAAATACCAGCGAAGATACCTTACTTGGCAAAGGCGTCGATTTAGAAGTGGGTAATACAATCTATTTTGATATGCCAGATCATAATTTTTCTTATACGAATACGGATGATGACGGACGAGAAAAGATACAAATATTAATTGAATCGGGTCATATAGATTGTTTGCATTCGTTTGGCGACTTTGTCGAGTCACGAAAACGCATCGAGCAGTGTTGGTCAGAGATACAAAAAAGGAAACGAAAAATTGAGGTGTGGATCGATCATGCGCAAGCACCGACGAATTTAGATAATGACATTATGCGGGGCCGCGGCGCGATAAAAGAGGCGGATGCTTTTCATGCAGATCTTACTGTGCAAACAGGTGCATTACCTTTTATCTGGAAAGGGCGGGTGACGAGTGTCGTCGCGCAAAATGTAAAACGCCGTTATGCTAGCCTTTTTAATAAAAATGAAATTATAAAGTCTAGTAAAACTATGCTATTAGAGTTTACCAAAGGTTGGTTAGCACGCTTTGGTAGTAAAAAATATGCAATGCATAAAGATAATAAAGTATTACGAAGAACACCGTTATTAGATGGAACTAACGTCATAGAGTTTATGCGTTGTAACCCTTCTTGGGGTGGTGTTTCTGTTTTTGACTCTGCACGCGGTATTGATCAGGTATTAACGAAATCAGTGCTAGACACCTTAGTTAAAAATAAAGGTTGTAGTGTTCTTTATAGTCATTTAGGTAAAGTTTTTAGTAAAGAAGTACCGTTTCAAGATAAAACCCGAACTGCTTTTGAGTTGTTAGCAAGTTATCAACATAATAAACAGATATTAATAGCAACAACGAGACGTTTGTTAGGGTATTGTCGTACAGTCGATGAACTGGATTTTTTAGTTAAAACAGTCGGTAAGGAAACACATATCTATCTTTCTACCGCTTATGATGGAGACGATATTCACGGTTTAACTTGGTATGTCGAGAAACCAAAGCAAGTCCGATTATACATAAACGAGCAGTTATTGGATGGGGTAATCATTAATCCTGCGGATATGAATAATCGGCTTAGTATCTCAATTCCTTGGGAGAGACTAGCGTTCCCTTCTTTAAAGAATCAACAACCATGATGACTAAAAGTGTACGCAATAAAGACGTTACTATTGTACAGCATGCTTACCGTTGGGTTCTAAGGGGCGTTTTGATTTGTTATCGTTTTTTTATGCTGTTAGTTAAGATAATACCGAAACGAAAACATAAAGAAAATAGTCAGATTAATATTTTGGTGACAGGGACATTTTATTCAGATCACTGGTTAATCACACATTTACGGCCCATGGCAAATGCGAAAAACTGTCAAAAATTAACGATGGTTGCAACTTCTACCGTACCTGCAATGAATAAAGTATCTGCTGCTTATGCGCCTAGGTGGTTACAGCAAGCAACGGGTAAAGTAGGTTCTAGGCTATTATATTTTTGTTGGTTAGCAATTAAAGAACGGCCAGATGTACTCGTTGGATTTCATCTGTTACTAAATGGTTTGTTTGTTGCGTTACTGGCTAAATTGATGGGTGCAAAATCAGTTTATATTTGTGGTGGAGGGCCTAGAGAGGTTGCTGGCGGTGGTATAGCAACTGAAAATAGAATATTTAGTCGAATCGGCCAGGCTGATTATTTTATTGAGGCACAACTATTGAAAGCAGTTAATGAAATGGATTTAGTTGTATCAATGGGAACGAGTGCAATTAAATACTTTAAAAACAAAAGCGTTAACACTGAGTTTGAGATTGTGCCTGGCGGCTTTGATGACGAAGTATTCACGCCCAACGTTGAACGAAAAAAAGAGTATGATCTTATTCTTATTGGCCGCCTTTCAGAAGTAAAGCGGGTGGACCGACTTCTACATGCGATTAAACTTGCGAAGGAAAAATTACCTAAATTAAATGCTGTTATTGTCGGTGACGGACCAGATAAAAAAGATCTAGAGGAATTAGCTATGCAATTAGGTATTGCTGATGATATCGATTTTGTCGGATTGCAAAATAATGTCCATGTGTGGTTACAAAAATCGAGATGCTTTGTGCTTACTTCAGATTCTGAAGGTCTCTCTCAGGCGTTAATTCAAGCCATGATGACAGGATTGCCCGCAATTACATCAGATGTGGGTGATTTAAGTGATCTTATCAAAAAAGGATATAACGGGTATTTAGTTTCAGAGTTAAACCCTGAAAAATTTTCAACAATATTTATTCAATTATTTAAAGATATGTCATTGTTAGAAGAGTTATCTAATAATGCATTGAATAGTACTAAGCCATTTTCAATTATTCAAGTTCAAGGTCATTGGCAGAGTATATTTGATAAATTTTTGAATAGTAGGGTTATCTAATGATTAGGATTACATTATTAACATTACTAGTCGCTTATTTGTCTGTTTATGCATGGAAAGATTGGTTCCGCGCTACTTGTTGGTTAGTTTTACTGATGGCGGTATTTCAACATCCTGATATGCCAAAATCTATAGCAGGAATTCCTGGTCTAAATCATTGGAATTTTTTATTTTTAAATACAGTTTTATCTTGGCTTTCGAATCGAAAAAAAGAGAAGTTAACTTGGGAAATGTCACAACTTATTAATATCTTGTTATTGATATATGGTCTTTTTATTTTAATCAGCGTGATTAGATATTTATATGACTATAGCGGCTTAATTGAATTGTTTGAAATAATGGGTGTAGCTCCTCCACAGCCTATAAATGATATCAATGAATATTTTATAAATTGTTTAAAATGGGTATTGCCTGGCATTATTATTTTTGATGGTTGCCGCAGTCCTAAACAATATAATTTTGCCGTAGGCTCTTTAATTTTAATGTTAATATTATTGGCATTGCAAGTGATAAAAATGATGAAATTAGGGTCGCTTACCTTGGGTGGAGATGCTCTGCAGTATAAGGCGCTTAAAATAATATCAAATGATGTCGGCTTTCATCGTGTAAATATATCGATGATGATGAGTGGTGCTTTTTGGGCCATTTTTTCTATGAAAGAGTTAGTTAGCACTAAGTATTATTGGTTACTGATTTTGCCTGGTTGTTTTATTGTATTCCTTGCTATGGCTTTAACCGGAGGGCGAACTGGTTATGGTACTTGGGCTATTCTCGGGTTTTTTTATTGCGTGTTTAAATGGCGGAAATATATTTTATTAGCACCGCTAGTTTTTTTAGCTGTAATAATGTTTGCCCCTTCTACGATTGATCGTCTTAGCTTCGGTTTTTCATCTGAACAGTCTACTGAAACACAAAATATAGACTTTGAAGAAGGTGGCGTGGATATTTATTCTGTGACGTCTGGACGAAATTTGGCGTGGCCACTTGTTTGGGAGTCAATTAAAGAAGCGCCATTTTTTGGTTATGGGCGAGAGGCTATGGCGAATATAGGTATCACACTGAGAATGAGGCTCGAATATGGTGAGTATGATACCTTCGCTCATCCTCACAATGCCTATTTGCAATGGGTTCTAGACAATGGCGTTGTCGGTGCTATTCCTGTGTTTTTATTATATTTTCTATTATTAAAGTATTCTTGGAGTCTTTTTCGTGATCGAACTGAAAATATATATGTCGCTACGGGTGGACTCTCATTCGCGTTATTACTGGCTTTTTTGATTGCCTCGATAGGAAGTCAAAGTTTTTATCCGAGAGAAGGTTCTGTGGCAATGTGGGTGGGGATAGGCATTTTGCTTCGAGTGTATATTGAGCGCAACAAAAAACGTTTAGGAAAAAATAGCACTCTTATTGATGGTTAACATTACTTTAAAATATTAGCTGTAATTCCCGTCAACACTTTAATAAGCTGGGTAATCAATTATTAAGGATCTAATGTTTTGATGGAAATGCCTGAAGGCGCCTTAGGCGTGTCGTCCCTACCTATGTATTCATACGCGCCAATATCCCATTCTCCATCATGTGGACGATTATTACCAAGTATATCTGTGGTTATCTCCTTGCCGTAAAGATTTTTAAAAACAGCGTAAGAACTGGAAAGAATACCAGTATTTATTGCAGGAGAACCTAACGTTAGGGTGTGACCATCTTTATAAAAAGATGGGTTCTGGGTTACACAACTGTTTACGCTATCATTACATTTTCCTGATAATACGAGTGTTGCGAGTTCGGTGTGTATTAGACCATCCACATAAATCCGAATAGGGTTATAAAACAAACTATTTTCAATATCTGAATTAGCCACAGCAATATCATCACCCTTCAAGATAATTGCGTATGCATTGTTACCTGAGAATTCGCCATTGCGTAGATTTGCTATTATATTCCCTGTAATATCAACTTCGAATCCAGGAAGTGTTTGATACGCAATACCATGAACTGCATCAGTAATGGTGTTATTACTAATGTATGTATTTCCCGTATTGTACGCCATGAATCCTACCCCTGATTGATAGGTTGATATATCGGGATGTTTTTCTCCTGAGATTTCCCTCATCCCATGAATGTTATTGCCGATAACGTGTAGCTCACTGGCTCCTGAAGAATTTATTCCGTAAACACATTCTGATATATTATTATTAATAAACCAGATTCTATTGGGTTCATAATGAACCACCATACAAGATCCTTGTGAGGATGATGAACTCTCTATATTAGAGCAAGTATTCTGACTAATGATTACATCATTTGCTTGCTTAATGTCTACACAATTTTCACCTTCATCATAGCTAGTATTCCCTCCATAATAGAAGTGGTGACTATCAACGCCGCTATGGGAATATTGAACTCCATCTCCACCATTGTGGTGTGTCGTGTTATACAAATGCCATACATCATTAATATAACTACCAGTTGTCAATGCATGCCGATCATTTTCAGCAGCGATTTCCGAATCACCCATATACGATATCGTATTCTTATATGCGATGAAGCCTTCAAATTGTAATCCAGACAATCCATTTGCGTTAATGCCGGTAGTGCCAACACTAAAAGAACCGGAACCTGTTATAACAGTATTACGTACCATTATATGATCTGTTTGTCTATCCTGATAAGGTCGGGCTGAAATCCCTTTATCACCTTCAATATTGAATCCATCTAGATATAAATATGTTCCAGATAGTACAAGATGCATTTTTATCAGATTATCTTTTGCACCTATGACCCATACAGGTTTAGATTTAGTGCCTTCTGAGTGGAGATAAGCCGTGTTTGTATAAGTATATGGTCCTCCGTGTACCTCTACATACGAGCCTGATGGAAGTAATGAAGGAAAAGAGCATCTTGGTTCGGTAATTGTTCCATATGTAACTTTTGCAGAACACTTAGAATCAGATCCATTAATATAATACATGTTAGTGATCTCGGATGTCCAAGGTGAAGGAGATAAAGGGGCTGCAATATCAGGGGAAATCCACGCATCAGGAATACCTACCGGATAGTTAAACGCCCAAACGGCGCTAGTTTTTGAAAGTATTATTATGAATATACAATATGTTACGTATCTTAATGAACTATTCATGTTTACTCCGTGTGGAAATAACTTATGTTTAGTAATAGATAAATTGATTATTCCTATAATATATTGCATTTATGTTGTATTTGATAAGTATGTTTATTATAAGCCAAAATGAGATAAATCCCAGTTTAAAGCCTAAAATTGAAGCGTTAGCTATAGAGGTTTGAATATTTAGATTAGATGCTTCTGCAGTTCACTCAGGTATAACCTAAACTAATTGTAATAAGCCTAGAACTATTTTAAAGGGCTTTTGATGAAGGTTCCAGAAGCAAGCTTTCCCGTATAACAGCTTTTTGTGTCGTTTAAATCCTTCTATTAGTGATTTAGCCGGGCAGGAGGTCGTTGAGCAGGTTGGCTTTAAAATAAAGTTGCACCGTTATAGTTTCAGTATCTGTTGAACGGTTTACTTCTGTTAAGCACTCACATGTTCGCCATTCATGGAGGAGTGATGAAAAGTAATAATTTTTTTAAATCTATAGTATTGCACTGTTTAGATAAGCTGGGGATCTTATCATTTTGGCATTATAAAAATAGGCATAAAATTTGTGTTTTGATGCTACATGGAGTAATGAAAAGGCACTCAAAAAGTGCTTGGGATCCACTGCGTTCACAGCTTTCTCCCGATGAATTTAAACGTACTTTGAGTATTTTGTCTGGTTACTATCAATTTATTAATATTGAGCAAGCGGTTGATATATTAGCAGGGAAAGCCCCGTTAATTGATAATGCGATGCTCATTACTTTTGACGATGGTTACCGTAATAATATTGATTATGCCTTACCAATTTGTGAATTATTTGGTATTAAGCCTGTTTTATTTGTTGTCACTGGGCATATTGATTCTGGGCTGCCTTTTTGGTTTGATCGGTTAGATTACGCACTACAACAAAATATGGGGGGAAAGATCACCCTTGAATATAAAAAACAAAAGTATCACTTTGATGCAACTTCTCGTGGCGTTTTGCAGAAGAGTTACAAAAATTTTAGGGATTATTGTAAACATAATTTTACTGACGAGATTCAAATGAATGAGCTATTTAATGGGCTTTCTGAAATACTTGAACAACAGTCTGGTAGGGCTCTTTCTGATATCTGTGCAAATGATGATTGGTCCGCTATTGCTACATGGGCCCAGCTTCAAGAAGTGGTAGTGCAAGGACGACTCGACGTTGCAAGCCACACCGTTGACCATTTCCGTTTAGAAAGATTGTCGGAAATACAAATGTCACCACAAGTGAAATCATCGAAAGATCATATAGAACAAGAGATTGCGGTGAAGTGTCAATATTTTTGTTATCCTAATGGTAGCTATAATCAGTTAGCGATTAAACTAATAAAAGAAAGTGGTTATCGTGCTGCTTTTTCAACTGATCTTGGTTTGTGTAAATCAAAGGATGATTTAATGAATTTAAAACGCCTAGATTTCCCTTCAAATAAAACAGAATCTGAGATTCTTTACCTGCTTAATCTTTAAGTATTTATCACAGTTAGAAGAACTCGCTATCGCTGTAAATATATTAATTATCACTTACTAAACGCAAGGTTAAAATGTCATGGTTAATATTTGTCTTGTTGCACATTTTGCATATGGCGCGGTAACGGGGGGCGATCAGGGATCTATCGGTGGAGTTGAAAGACAAACGAGCCTGATGGCAAAATGGTTAGTGAAAAAAGGCCATAAAGTCTCCTTATTAACTTGGGTTGAAGGGGGGGGGGATGATGAAATTATTGATGGCGTGCATGTAATTAAAACCTGCCGCCAAGATGCTGGCTTACCTGGTATTCGCTTTTTTCATCCAAGATGGACTAGCTTAATAAGCGCGATGAAACGTGCAGGCGCTGATGTGTATTATCAAAACTGTGGTGAATATATTACCGGACAGGTAGCTATGTGGTGTAAAGCTAATAATAAAAAGTTTTTATATTCATTAGCAAGTGATATGGATGCTGATCCTAGTTTGCCTATCATGAAAACATTAAGAGAGCGTTGGCTTTATAAATATGGTTTGTTAAATGCCAATGAGGTAATTGCACAAACTAAAAAACAAGTTAACTTGTTAAAACATGGTTTCGGTATTGACTCTTCGATGATGCCGATGCCCTGCCTAGGACCCGATGACAGCCAATACTCGCCATTAAAATGGTATACAGGTAAACCAACGATACTCTGGGCTGCACGGATTCACGAATGTAAGCGTTTAGAGATGTTTTTACAAGTAGCTTCTGAATTGCCAGAGTATAATTTTGTTGTCGGAGGGAATCCGGGCAAAGAAGACGCCTATTCACAAGGGTTAATGGATACCATGAGAAAATTGGTAAATGTAACTTATCTGGGCATGGTTGCACGTACAGATATGCCCGAATTATATCATTCCAGTACTGTATTTTGTTGCTCTTCAGAATATGAAGGTTTTCCCAATACTTTTTTGGAAGCTTGGAGCCAAGGTTTACCGATTGTTTCTACGTTTGATCCGGACAATTTAATACAGAAAAGAAAACTTGGGATAAGTGCAACGAGTAAAGATGAATTAATTTCAGGCATTCGAAAGCTTTGTTCTGATCGTGATTTATGGCAAGTATATTCGTCTAATGCGAGAGATTATTATCAAGAGCATCATTCCGTTGATCAGGTGATGGAGCGCTTTGAAACACTATTTAATAATCTAGGGACTAAAATTTAACAGGTCTTTTCATGAAATCAATAAAACTTGCTTTTGTCACTCAATTTCCTCTTGATGTTAATCACCCTTTTGGTGGCGTAGAGGCTGTCAGTGTTAATTTGGTTCATTCACTATCTGCATACACTGAACTGGATATTCAGATTGTTACTCTTTGTACGCAAACAAAGAAAGTAACTCAAAATAGTTGGGGGAAAGTGACTATTCATCGCTTACCTAAACCTAAAGGTAGTGATCTGTTTAATGCCGTGACAAAAAGTAAGGTTTTGGTTGCTGGTTATGTACAATATTTACAACCGGATTTAATTCATGTACATGATACTTACGGTATTATGCTTAATGATTTATCTATTCCAAAAGTGTTTACCGTACATGGTTTTATCTATGAAAATACACTTTTTTCATCTAGTCGGTTTTGCTGGTTGAGATCCAAAATTTGGAAGTTAATTGAACAACGCAGTTGGGCAGCTCAAAAAAATATAATATCTATTAATCCTCATGTACGGGAAAAAGTATCATCTGTTTCTTCTGCAACTATTTACGATATTGCAAATCCAATTTTTGAAGATTTTTTTTCTGTGGAACGGAATGAAGATAAACAGATTATTTTTACATCCTCGGTGATATCACCGTTAAAAAACACACTTATTCTAGTCAAAGCTGCAGATCTACTTATTCGTATAGGGTATGACATTAAGCTTAGAATTGCTGGTGAAATGGTAAATAATGCGTATGCAGAAACGTTAAATAATTATATAAAAGAAAACAACTTGTCTGACAATATTAAATTATTGGGTCGACTATCGGTATCTCAAATAAAAAAAGAGCTTGGTCAGGCTTCGATCTATGCCTTAGCTTCGTTAAGTGAAAATGCACCGATGGGAATCGCAGAGGCAATGGCTGTCGGTGTACCTGTTGTCACTTCTAACCGTTGCGGGATGCCGTATATGGTACGTGATGGTGAAACTGGTTTTTTAATTAATCCTTTGGATGAAAATAATATTGCTAATAAATTTAAAATGATATTGGATGATGTTCAACTAAGATTAACGATGGGGAAAAATGCCAAAGAGTTAGCTTTTTCTCAATACCATGCCCAAAACGTCGCCAAGCGTACATTTTATGTATATCAGGAGTTGATGCTGAATAGTAATAGCGTTCATCTTAATTAGCCGTCCACTGGAATCCTATCATCTGAAGTTATAGTTTTATTTAAATAAAATTTGAGTATTGATTATTATGGCCAATAAAAAACAAAAGTTGATTTTTTTGTCTGCAGCCAGTCATTCAGGAACGACCCTAACCGCTATGTTATTAGGGGCGCACCCAGATTTGTGCTGTGTTGGAGAATTAATGACACCTAGGCTAGGTGAAAAAGAGCGCTATCTGTGTTCGTGCCAAACTATTATTGATGAGTGCTCTTTCTGGAGTGGGATCAGCGATAAGATGGCGAATAAAGGACAAGATTTCAGTATCTCGAATGCCCAGACGGACATTCGTACTGATGCAACGCCATATATGTTGCACTTGTTTAAGCCATTAGTGCGTTCCCCTTTTATTGAATTGCTTAGAGATGGCTTATTATCATTGTCACCAACATGGAGAGAACAATCGCCAAAACTACAACAACGCACTACTGATTATGTTAGCGCCATTATCGAGCAGACTGGATCGCAGGCTGTTGTTGATTCCTCAAAAATTGGAATCCGTCTTAAATATCTGCTTAAGAATGAGGATCTGGATGTAAGGGTTATCTGGGTAATACGCGATGGACGAGGTGTATCGCTTGCTTACAAAAATCCTTCTAAATACGCGGATGCGAAAGACCCTAAACTACGTGGTGGTGGTAGTGGGGAAACTCAAGAACAAGGACGTACTATTTCTGCTGCGGCTAGAGAATGGCTCCGTAGCAATCAGGAATCCGAGGCTTTATTAGCAACCATGGATCAAGATAAATGGATTAAAGTCTATTATGAAGATATTTGTAAAAATACAGGTAATACATTAGATCGAATTTTTGAATTTATCGGTGTTGATCCTACGAAAAAACGATTGGACTTTAAAACTGTTGAGCATCACGTTGTTGGAAATGGTATGCGTTTGGATTCTAGTGAAGTCATCAAACTTGATGAACAGTGGCAGTCGGAATTAACCGCAGAGGAATTAAAAGGATTTTATGGCGTAGCTGGTGACTATCTCAAATCTATGGGTTATTAAGCTTAGGGATGTTGAGTATAATAAAGCACCGAACGTTTTTACGCCCAGTGCTTGATATATCGTTAAGCTGGTATTGAAGTATACTGACTTAACTTTATGGTCTTTTTCTATGTCAGGGGCTAATGGTCTGCCGCAGCACCAGCACCACGAGGGAAGCGCAGATTATCAACCAGTTGTTGAATATGTAATGGTGCATCACCTGTTACTTTGGTAACAATGAAAGCAACTGAGAAGTTAACGATTGCACCTACTACACCAAATGCATTTGGTGAAATACCAAGGAACCAGTTTTCTTCCATGCCACCGAGGAATGATGTACCTGGAATAAACATAATGCCTTTATGTTGGAATACATACAGCATAGTGACACCTAAACCAGAACACATACCTGCAACAGCGGCTTGGCCATTAATTTTCTTCGAGAAGATACCCATCATGAGCGCTGGAAACAGAGATGAACCTGCTAAACCAAAGGCGAGGGCAACTGTTCCCGCGGCAAATCCAGGCGGATTAAGCCCGAGGTAGCCTGCGACAATGACAGCAATTGTCATGACGATACGGCTGGCTTTTAGCTCACTTTTTTCCGATAAATTCGGGATTAATATACCTTTCATTAAATCGTGAGATATCGCTGATGAAATAGCCAATAGCAGACCCGCAGCCGTTGATAGTGCAGCCGCTAAGCCACCTGCGGCAACCAGTGCTATCACCCAGTTTGGTAAATTTGCAATGGCAGGGTTTGCCAGTACCATAATGTCACGGTCAACTTTAACCATTTCATTTTTAACTGGATCCGCAACATATTGGATTTTACCATCACCATTTTTATCTTCAAATTTCAATAAACCTGTTTTTTCCCAGTCTTTAAACCACTGTGGACGTTTTTCATATTCAAGCGGTTGACCAGCCGTTGGCTCAATTGTGTTCATTAAATTAAAACGTGCCATTGCACCTACCGCTGGTGCTACTGTATAAAGTAACGCGATGAATACTAAGGCATAACCTGCGGAAGCACGCGCATCTTTCACTGTTGGTACTGTAAAGAAACGCATAATTACATGGGGTAAACCGGCTGTACCGATCATCAGTGACATGGTGTAAGCAAACATGTTTAATGTGCCACCCATGTTATCAGTGGTATATTCTTTAAACCCAAGGTCGGTAACAACCATATCGATTTTATCGAGTAGATAAACACCGCTACCATCGGCTAGGGTACTACCTAATCCAAGTTGCGGAATCGGATTACCAGTCAGTTGTAATGAAATAAAGACGGCTGGAATGGTATAAGCAAAAATCAATACGCAATATTGCGCGATCTGGGTATAAGTAATCCCTTTCATGCCACCAAGTACCGCATAAACCCATACGACAACCATGCCTATGCCTAAACCCAGGTCATAATCTACTTCAAGGAAACGTGAGAACGCCACGCCAACCCCTTTCATTTGACCGATAATATAGGTTACTGACGCGACAATTAAGCAGACAATAGCAACGATACGTGCTGTTTTTGAATCATAACGGTCGGCAATAAACTCTGGCACAGTAAACTTACCATGTTTACGCATATAGGGAGCAAGTAGGGTCGCAAGGAGTACAAAACCACCGGTCCAACCCATTAAGAAGACAGAACCGCCGTAACCCATGAAGGCAATAAGACCTGCCATCGAAAGGAATGACGCGGCACTCATCCAGTCTGCACCAATCGCCATACCGTTTTGTAATGGTGTAATACCACCACCCGCAGCATAGAAATCACTGGTTGTTTTGGCGCGGGCAAACCAAGCAATGGCAAAATAAATGGCAAATGAACCAAATACGGCGATATAGGTATAGAGTTTTAATTCACTCATTTATTCTTCCTCAACGTTATGTTTTTTGTCCAGTTTATTCATCTGTACTGCATACCAAAATACCAAACCAACAAAGGTATAAATTGAACCTTGTTGCGCGAACCAGAAACCAAGTTTATATCCGCCAAGTCTAAACTCATTCAACTGTTCGACGAATAAAATGCCACAGCCAAATGACACGACAAACCATATAACTAAACACGTTAATATGAGTCGTATATTAGCTTGCCAATAGGCGTTTTCTTGTTCCATATCCTTTCTCCCAAAAAAAACGATTAAATCTTAGTAAGTAAAATTAGATAGTGATTGATTACCTTAATAAGTTGTCCTTAACTTGAATGACAAATTGTTGGTTATCGCAACTAGCATGTTGTAAATCTAGCAACCTTTAAAAATTAACCCTATACAACTTTCGTCTATATATTATTTATGGCATTGACGATTTAGAGGTAGATAGGTTAAAACTGAACATACAAAATAAGTGGTGTAGAACTCGATTAGTGGTTTTTGATTAACGGGTAGGGATTAAAATATGAATGCAGCATTAAACGACATAGTTGATTTTATTAAAACTATTCCTCCTTTTAATTTGTTGAGCGATCAGCATTGTCACCTCATTGCTAAACGGGTTTCAATTGGCTATTACCGAAATCAATCAGAATTAGAAACACTGCGTGATGATCAAGTCATGCTTTATCTGGTTAAAAAGGGCGTTGTGGCTTATTACAACGAAATAAACGAACTTCAGGCTAAGTTTTCTGAGGGCGATTTGTGTAGTGTATTATGCCAAGAAAATATAGATGAATTACAGATAACCTTGCTAATTGAAGAAGATAGTTTGATCTACTCCATTGATTTTAAAGCATTGCAGGAATTACTGATTGATTACCCTAATGCGTTACAATTTTTATTACAAACGGCTCCCCAGCGTTTACAGGATAAAATGGGGGCGGTAAGTGAATCTGCATTGATAGCGTCTAGTCTAACCAATGCGCCAATTATGGATTATTACAATAGTCCTGCCATTACGATATCAAGCCAAGCAAGTATTCAAAATGTTGCAAAATACATGACAGAAAAGAATGTATCTTGTCTGGTTATTATGGCTAATGGCAGCCCAGCGGGGATAGTGACAGATAAAGATATACGACGACGTTGTGTTGCTACAGGACTGAGTAGTCAAGGTCCGGTGACAGAAATTATGACTGATAAAATGGCGACAATTGATATCAACCTGTGTGGACATGACGCTTTAGCATTGATGATAAGCCAGCGAATTCATCATTTGCCAGTGACAAATCATGGGGTGTTAGTTGGGATGCTAACGGCAACGGATTTAATGAATCAAGAAGGTCATCATGCCGTAAATTTAAGTTCTGTGATCCATAAAGCCAGTTCTGTCGCTGCCTTGGTTGAACTTAGTTCGATGTTACCTAAACTACAGGTAAGCATGGCGAAACTGGGTGCTAGCGCAGATTATTTAGGTAAAAATATCAGTGCGCTGACGATGGCTTTTACTATCCGCTTGATTGAATTAGCAGAGCAAAAATTAGGGGGCGCTCCGGTAAGTTATGCTTGGTTGTGTACGGGATCACAAGCACGGCAAGAACAACTTGTTTATTCCGATCAAGATAATGCGTTAATCATTGCTGATCATGCTACGCCTGAACAAGAAGGCTGGTTTAAAGCTTTCGCTCATTTTATTTGTGATGGCTTGGCGGCCTGCGGTTATATTTATTGTCCGGGTAATATTATGGCGACTAATCAGCAGTGGCGACAAAAAAAGCAAGTGTGGCAGCGGTATTTTACGGATTGGGTAACAGAGCCTGATCCACAGGCGTTGTTAAATAGTAGCGTATTCTTTGATCTTACAACTGTGTATGGCGATAGTTCGTTATTGCAAGATGTTCGTCGTAATATGCTCATACAAACCCAAAAGAACACTTTATTTTTAGCGTATTTATCGCGTAATGCATTATTACAAAAGCCGCCATTAGGTTTCTTTCGTGATTTTGTACTTATTCATGATGGCAATAATAAAAAAGGTCTCGACCTGAAACATAACGGTCTTGCTCCGATTATTAATTTGGCTCGTATTTATGCACTTGCTGAGGGCATTGAAGATGTAAATACGATTATGCGATTAAAATTGGCGGCGGGTACGCCATCATTAAGTCGAACCGAGTCTGCTAACTTAATTGATGCGTTTGAATTGTTAGGTATGTTACGCGCAGAGCATCAAGCCAAGCAGATTGCAAGAGGTGAGAAGGCTGATAGCTATTTGTTACCAAAAGAGATATCTCGGTTAGAACGTGAACATTTAAAAGATGCGTTTAAAGTCGTTAAAGCAATGCAAAATTATCGTCAAATGGTTTAGCAGTAGGTCAACCAATAGGGATGTGTGATGAATCTTATACAATATTTCTTTAGCCTAGAAACACAGCGAAAGCGATTATTAATTAAAGCGCCGGAAGGGGCGCTGAAGCAATATTTGAGTGTCCCAATTATCGATCTTGATAAGCCTATCATGCACAGTGATATTTTAGCTGTCGATTTTGAAACCACGGGGTTAAATGCAAAGCACGATGATATTTTGAGTATTGGTTATGTTGAATTATCTGGAAACCAAATTAGGTTGGGTAGTTGTTATCATCAAATTGTTGCTGCGCATTGTGAACTCGAAGCGGAGAATGTCATGATACATACCATTACAGACCAAGAAAAAGCCAGTGGGCGGCCATTAGCAAGTGTGGTCGAAGACTTATTAACCGCATTGGCCGGAAAAACAATGTTGGTTCATTATGCTCAAATTGAAAAAACATTTCTCGAACAAGCCTGTATAAAGCTTTATGGGATGGCACCTGTTTTTCCGATCATCGACACGCTAGCATTAGCCAAGAAACGACATGATAGATGCAGTCAAACTTATGCGTCATCTACTCTACATCTCAGTAATTTACGTGATGAATATGGTCTACCACACTATCCTGCACACAACGCATTGAACGATGCGATTGCCACCGCAGAACTATTTATGGCAAAAATGCAATATTCAGAGCTCAAAGGAAATACCCAGCTTAAATCTTTGATCTCAACAGCTTTTAGTTAGTTATGTCGTGTACCTCGAACTGAGCAAGTTAAGTTCGTCACAGTTTGATTACAGGGTGTCATGTATAGTGGAGGTTAATTATTTGTAGCAACACATGGATGAATATGCACGTAATGCCAGAAAAAATCATCATTGCTGACGATCACCCTCTATTTCGTCAAGCATTATTGATTGCATTAAAAGAGCAATTTAAAACGACACATTGGCTGGAAGCTGAAACTGTCGAAAGTATTAGTGAGTGCCTTGTCGCTAACGCAGATGCTGATTTATTATTGCTGGACCTAAACATACCTGGTGCACATGGATTCGATCATTTAATCCGTATCAGAAAACAATATCCGAATATTCCTGTGGTTGTTATTTCTGCTTACAGTGATGAAACTATCATAAGTAAAGCAATGCAGCATGGTGCGTCGGGTTTTGTGCCCAAATCTGAGTCGGTACCAACAATCATTTCAGCTATTAATAAGGTGTTAGCTGGTCAGTTATGGGTTCCTGGATCATATGAAAAAATCAAAGAAGAAACGAATAACACAACAGATGAAGCGATTGCGAGTTTAACTGTTCAAGAGTATCGAATATTACTGATGTTTTCTGAAGGACTCCTTAATAAGCAAATCGGTGATAAGCTTTGTGTTGCTGAAGCCACGGTTAAAGCCCATGCGAGTGCTATTTTCCGTAAGTTGAATGTGCGGAATCGGACACAAGCTGCAATGATGTTGGGTCAGTTGGATGTCGTAGAGTATAGTAATACCTTAAAGGAATAAGTGCATGAATAAACATACCAAAGTGGCAGTACTTGTCGCGCCATTATTAGCTGTATTGGGCTATATAGCATCGGACTATTTCATTGAAAACGATGCGGACAAAACGAAGTTAATCACATTAATACCAGAATCTTCTTGTGAAGTACTTGTTGGTGGGTGTGTGTTGATAAGTGGTAATTTTAAAGTAAACGTGTTTGATAAAGCAGGTTCAACAGTCGTCAATTCGACTTTCCCTCTTGATGAAGCAGTGCTATTTCTAGTGAATGAAGACAATACTGCGACAGCATTCCCCCTATCTCAGGTACAAAGTAATTATTATTGGCAAGCTCAAACACCATTGCGTGAATTAGCCCGTACATCGACAAGTTATAAATTAAGGTTGATCGCCTCAATTAAAGGTGGCGATTACATTAGCGAATTCGAAACCTCGCTTTAGTCGTTTTGTATATATCCAAGTCGTGTCATGTTTTGAATATCTCTTTTGTGGTTTTTAATTTGTCCACGTTGAGTGGCTTGAGTATCGCGCTTTCTCTGTTCTTGAATCAGTTAATTCAGTCGTAGTTCGATAGGTTACAGTTGAGCAGGTTGTCGCTGGGTAGGTTATAGTATGTTCGCAAATTGGCAGTTGATGCTATTAAGTTTTTTTTATATCGCGTTATTATTTTTAATTGCATATTTAGGCGATAAATATCGTCATCTGATCCAAGGAAAACGGCAAGCGTTAATTTATGCTTTTGCTGTTTCTGTTTATTGTACTTCGTGGAGTTTTCTCGGCACTACAGGGCAGGCTGCGAGTAGTGTTTATTCGTACCTGCCTATTTATTTAGGTCCCATATTACTGCTTGTTTTCGCTTGGCCTTTTTTACTGCGGATAATTCAAACAAGTATTACCTTTAATTTAACTTCTATTGCCGACTTACTCGCCGCTCGTTTTGGGAAGTCACATGCATTAGCAATTCTTGTCACACTCGTTTCTCTTTTTGGGACAATGCCCTATATTGCATTGCAAATTAAAGCCATTGTTTATTCATTCCAGCAATTACAAATTCAACAAGACTTTATGCCTTGGCAGCTTGGTCTAGTGACCAGTTGTGTTCTAGCAGGCTTTAGCATGTTGTTTGGTATACGCAGTATTGATGTCACAGAGCGCCATCCCGGTATTATGTTGGCAATTGCGTTTGAAGCATTGGTTAAAATCGCAGCTTTTGCCAGTGTCGGTATTTTCATTTGTTATATCGTGTTTGATTCACCACAAGAAATTTGGCAACAAGCGAGTGTGAATGCTGAATTAGCCAGTGCATTACAATTTCCCGATCTAAGCGCGATGGTCGGTATGCTTATCATTGTCATGGCTGCATTTTTCGTATTACCACGACAGTTTCATATCATGATTGTGGAACTACGCGACGAGCAAGATGCATGGCTAAGTCGTCGTATCTTCCCACTGTATTTACTTGTATTTGCATTTTTCTCTGCACCGCTAGGCCTAGCGGGTTACTTACTACTGGGAAATAGTGTTCCTGTCGATATGTACGTGTTGGTCTTACCTTGGCATCAAGATCAAATATGGCTGACACTATTTGCATTTTTGGGTGCTATTTCAGCTGCAAGCTCAATGGTGATTGTATCTACAATTGCTTTAAGTACTATGCTCAGTAACGAAATAATATTTCCTATTTTGTTTAAGAAAAATAAACATCCGACCCAATACAATGCGTTTAGATTAAAACTTCTTAACATTCGAAAGTTATTAGTCCTGTTTGTGATCCTGTTAAGTTATCTTGTGTTTCTGTTTATACCACCAACCACGTTATCAAGTTTAGGCGTAACAGCATTAGGTGCACTGGCGCAGTTAACGCCAGCATTGTTGGCCGCTTTCTATTGGCGACGTGCGACATTAAAAGGTGTGTTTAGTGGTATCTGTATCGGTTTCTCGTTATGGACAGTGGTTAATTTTTTGCCTCAACTCGGTTTTTATCCTGGGCCACTAGAAGGTACAGTTTTTGCGAGTTCGACGGCGATTAACTTACTGTGCCTCGCAATTAATACCGTCTCTATGATCACTATTTCACTGGTGACTAGGTCGAGTATTCAGGAGCGAATACAAGGCGCATTATTTTTAAAGCGGCAATTACCGGCATCTCTTATCGAAAGTAAGCGTAAAGCCAAATCTAAGCGACAAGCCATATCTGTCGATGAATTGTTATTGTTAACAGCTCAATTTGTTGGTAATGATAAAGCGTCTGCGAGTTTTAAAGCATTTGAACAGATGGCTATCACGTTAGGTCATACAGCAAAGGAAACCGCTGAGCATGCTCTTGAGCATACAGAGAAAGTATTGTCGAGTGTGATGGGTTCTTCGTCTGCGCGGTTGGTCCTTAATTCTGCTTTAGACGGGCATGATTTTGCGTTAGATGAACTTGCTACCTTAGTGGGGAATGCATCCAGTCATCGACAAGAGTTTAGTCAAAATTTGCTGAAAAGTGCGATAGAAAATACCAGAGAGGGGATATCAATTATTAATGATGAGCTCGAACTCGTTGCTTGGAATAAACAGTATGCGATGTTGTTTAATTATCCTGATGATATCCTTTATGTTGGTTGTCCGGTCGAGTCATTAATACGCTTTAACGCCGAGCGTGGTCTGTGTGGTTCGGGTGATACTGAAAAGCATGTTCAAAAACGCCTCGATTTTCTGCGTTTAAGGCTGTCCCATCGCTCTGAACGTTTACGTGAAGATGGCAAAGTGATTCGTATTGAAGGCAATCCATTACCGGACGGTGGTTTTTTAATGGTTTTTTCAGACATTACGGCATTTAGGCAAGCAGAACAGGTATTAAAAGAAGCCAATCAAGATCTAGAAACACGAGTTGCAGAGCGAACTCAAAAACTCGAAAGGGCAAATAAAGAACTGGCGAAAGCGAGAGTGGTTGCAGACGAGGCGCTGAGTAAGAAAAGCTATTATTTACAAGTGTGTAGTCATGACTTATTGCAACCGCTTGAAGCAGCACGTTTGTTTACATCGGCTCTCGCTAGTCAGTCTACGCTAAATGAAAATCAGCAGCGGCAAGTGAGTAGTATTGATTTGTCGTTAAGAGTTGCTAACGAAATGATTGTTAATTTAGCTGAAGTTGCACGAATAGAGAGTGGCAGCATTAAACCCCATATCGAAACATTTGCGTTAAATGATCTATTTAGTCAACTTGCGAGCGAATTTTCCGCGGCAGCGAAACAACATGGCGTTACCTTTACTATTATGCCGACAAAGCATTGGGTAAATACCGATAAACACTTGCTACGTCGCATTTTACAAAATTTAATTGGTAACGCATTTCGATATGCGAGCCCTGGGCGTGTATTGCTCGGTTGTCGTCGAAAAAGTGACCAGTTGAGTGTTCAATTATTAGATAACGGTCCGGGAATTGCTGCAAAAGATCAAGAACGCGTTTTCGAACAGTTTAGCCAATTAAAGGCCAATAATGGTTCGAATGATGGGTTAGGGCTAGGACTGAGTATTTGTACTAGTTTGTCAGTATTATTACAGCATCAGTTGACGCTTGATTCAGTAGAAGGCAGGGGATGTCGGTTTAGCTTACAACTTTGTGAGGCAACAGCGTTACAACAAGACAACCCCACGCCGGTTATTGTGCCAACGGACCTGACGGGAACCGCTGTGTTATGTATAGATAACAACCCTGCTATTTTAGAAGGCATGCTAGAGCTCATGAGCAGTTGGGATTGTGAAGTTTATGGCGCCAGTTCAATTGGGAGTGCGATGACGTTATTTAAACAATGTGATTTTGATATCTTGTTGGTCGATTATCAATTAGATAATGATGAGGATGGACTAACATTAATCTCAGCGTTAAGAGAAATAAACCCTGCGATACCCGCTATTCTTATCACGGCGACAACGGAGGTTGGGATTGCAGATAAAGCAGCGGCGGCTAAAGTTGGTTTATTACGTAAGTTAGTTAAACCTGCATCACTGAGGGCGATGATGAGCGCACAATTAACGGAAACATTGCAAACACAGTTTATTCGTCAGTAGTTATGCGGTTTGTTTTGCTGGTTCTATATTGTCTACGCTCTTTCAGATAGATATTAAAAAAGGCTTCTGACATAAATCAGAAGCCTTTTTGTTTATTAAGATTAGTCACTAACGTTAAGACTAATCTCTATCGTCAATTTTTTTAAATGGACGGTGCGCTTCACCAGTATATAACTGACGAGGACGACCAATTTTCTGTCCAGGTTGACTTAACATTTCGTTCCAGTGAGCAATCCAACCTACGGTACGGCCTAATGCAAAAATAACCGTAAACATAGAAACAGGGATGCCAATAGCACGTAATGTAATACCTGAATAGAAATCTACATTTGGATAGAGTTTCTTTTCAATGAAGTAAGGGTCTTCAAGCGCAATACGCTCAAGTTCCATCGCTACATCTAATAGAGGATCATTAATGTTTAGCTCTTTTAGCACTTCGTGACAGCTCTTACGCATTACGGTAGCACGTGGATCTTTATTCTTGTAAACACGATGACCAAAGCCCATTAGACGGAACGGGTCTTCTTTGTCTTTCGCTCGAGCGATAAACTCAGGAATACGTTCAACAGTACCAATCTCTTCAAGCATTGTTAGACACGCTTCATTCGCACCACCGTGAGCAGGGCCCCATAGTGACGCAATACCTGCTGCGATACATGCAAATGGGTTAGCACCTGACGAACCAGCAAGTCGAACCGTTGATGTAGAAGCATTTTGCTCATGATCAGCATGTAGCGTAAAGATACGGTCCATTGCTTTTTCTACAACAGGATTAACCGTATATTCTTCACACGGAACAGAGAACATCATTTTAAGGAAGTTACCTGCGTATGAAAGGCTATTGTCTGGATATACAAAAGGTTGCCCAATTGAATATTTGTAACACATTGCAGCAATTGTCGGCATTTTAGATAATAAACGGAATGCTGAAATTTCTCGGTGACGTTGATTGGTCACATCTAGCGAATCATGATAAAAGGCTGCAAGTGCGCCTGAAACACCACAAAGGATCGCCATTGGATGAGAGTCACGGCGGAAACCTTTGAAGAAAGATGCAAATTGCTCATGCACCATGGTGTGTTTATGTACTGTCGCTTTGAATTGTTCATATTGTTCTTTTGTTGGTGCATCACCGTAAAGAATAATATAACAAACTTCTAAATAATCTGCATTAAATGCTAAGTCATCAATAGCGTAACCACGATGTAGTAAGATACCTTCTACACCATCAATATAAGTGATTTTTGACTCACATGATGACGTTGCCATAAAACCTGGATCATGGGTGAAATATCCTTTACTACCTAGGGTACGAATGTCGATAACATCGTGACCAGCTGTACCAGATAAAATTGGAAGTTCAACTGGCTCTTGACCGGGTAGGTTTAACGTGGCTTTTTGATTAGCCATAGCACGTCTCCTTTGCTTATTTATAATTAGATTTCTTCATGAAATTCGAAGCTAAAGCTACCTTTATTAATTACCAATGTCAATTTTGTTACAAAATAATCAAATAAAAAACACTAAAAGGTTAACCGATGTTTCAATTTTAATGTAAATGTTGCTATAAGGTCTTTTATAATTGTAAATAAATTGTGATGTAGGTATACTTATTCGCGGATCAAGAGTCCTTCTTTTAATTTTGTTCATGATATGTAAGTGCTTATAATCATTATTTTATTTACGCTTTGAACAAGAAATAAACAAGGGCTTTCATTTGAAAAGGAATTTGTTATGAAAATAATAAAATTCTGTGATCCACATCAATATAATAATAATTATGCTCAATGGAGCTGAGTGAGCGATATCGTGAAAAAGCAAAGACCTGTAAATTTAGATCTGCAGACTATAAGCATGCCAATCGCAGCAATCGCATCTATCCTACACCGAATCTCCGGTGTAATAATGTTGTTTGCAGTGGGTATTCTTTTATGGTTACTGACAGAATCACTATCTTCTGAACAAGGTTTCCAAAATGCACAAGAAATTGTGTCTGGTTTCTTTGGTACATTCATTCTTTGGGGAATCCTAACCGCACTTGCATATCATATTGCTGGTGGTATCCGTCATTTATTGATGGATATGGGGTATTTTGAAGAGCTTGAATCGGGTGCATTAAGTGCGAAAGTATCTTTTGTTGCAACCGTTGTTTTATCAATCCTAGCGGGGATAATGGTATGGTAACTAACGCAGCAAGTTATGGCCGCAGTGGTACTCATGATTTTATCATGATCCGTGCAACCGCCATCATCATGGCATTATATACATTTTATTTTGTTGGTTTCGTTGCATTTAATGATCTTACTTATCAAGTATGGTCTGATTTTTTTGCAAGTACTGGCAATAAAGTATTCACTCTTCTTACCCTTATCGCTATCGTCATCCATGCATGGATTGGTGTATGGCAGGTATTAACTGACTATGTTAAATCAACAGGTTTACGTGGTGCATTACAGTTTATTCTAACAACCACTGCATTTATTTATGCGCTTGTTGGTTTTGTTGTTCTTTGGGGGTTATAAGTGAGTATTCCAGTTCGCGAATTTGACGCAGTAGTTATTGGTGCCGGTGGTGCTGGTATGCGTGCTGCGCTATCAATATCTAAATCAGGTAAAAGTTGTGCACTTTTATCTAAAGTTTTTCCAACTCGTTCACATACCGTATCTGCTCAAGGTGGTATTACCGTTGCATTAGGTAATTCACATGAAGATGATTGGACATGGCACATGTACGATACTGTTAAAGGTTCTGATTATATCGGTGACCAAGACGCTATCGAATTTATGTGTAAAACGGGTCCTGAAGCAATTTTAGAACTTGAGCACATGGGTCTGCCATTCTCTCGTTTTGAAGATGGTACTATTTACCAACGTCCATTCGGTGGTCAGTCTCTTGCATACGGTGGCGCACAGGCGGCTCGTACAGCTGCAGCAGCCGATCGTACCGGTCATGCGTTATTACATTTGTTATATCAGCAAAATATTAAAAACGAAACCAAAGTATTTTCGGAATGGTATGCATTAGACCTCGTTAAAAATGACGAAGGTATTATCACTGGTTGTACTGCAATTGATATTGAAACTGGCGAAATTTGCTACTTCAAAACAAAAGCAACGGTATTTGCAACGGGTGGTGCTGGTCGTATCTATTCTTCTACAACGAATGCACACATTAATACTGGTGACGGTGTTGGTATGGCTATTCGTGCTGGTATTCCAGTACAAGACATGGAAATGTGGCAGTTCCACCCGACGGGTATTGCTGGCGCAGGTGTGCTTGTAACTGAAGGTTGTCGTGGTGAAGGTGGTTACCTTCTAAATAAAGACGGTGAACGTTTCATGGAACGTTATGCGCCAAACGCGAAAGATCTTGCGAGTCGAGACGTTGTTGCTCGTTCAATGATGACTGAAATTCGTGAAGGTCGTGCGTGTGATGGTCCTTGGGGTCCGCATCTAAAACTTAAACTTGATCACTTAGGTGAAGACGTACTTGAATCTCGTTTACCTGGTATTTGTGAGTTATCACGTACATTTGCTCACGTAGATCCAGTTAAAGAACCAATCCCAGTAATACCAACTTGTCACTATATGATGGGTGGTTTACCTGCAAATATTAACGGTGAAGTATTAACGCGCAAAGAAGATGGCAGCATGGAAGTTGTTGCAGGTCTATTTGCAGTTGGTGAAATCGCTTGCGTATCTGTGCATGGTGCTAATCGCTTAGGTGGTAACTCACTGCTTGATCTGGTTGTATTTGGTCGTGCTGCAGGTAACTATTTAGGTAAAGTACTTGATACAATTCCAGAGCCACAAGAAGCGACAGACGCTAACATTGATGCATCTCTTGAGCGTTTAAATCGCTGGGAAAGTAACAAAGACGGTGAGGACCCTGTTCAGATCCGTAAAGATCTACAGCAATGTATGCAACTTAACTTCTCAGTATTCCGTGAAGGTGAGTCAATGGCCGAAGGTCTTGAGCAACTTAGAGCCATTCGTAAGCGTTTAGATAATGCACGCTTAGATGACAACTCAACAGAGTTCAATACCCAGCGTATCGAATGTCTAGAGCTTGATAATCTGATGGAAACGGCATTTGCAACCGCTCATGCGGCTAATTTCCGTAAAGAAAGCCGTGGCGCGCACAGTCGTTTTGATTATCCAGATCGTGATGATGAGAATTGGTTATGCCATTCACTGTACTTACCTGAAACTGAAGAAATGGCAACACGTGAAGTGAATCTTTCACCGAATTTGTTAACTGATGAACAGTTGAAGCACTTTGTGCCTAAACCACGCGTTTACTAAACATAAGGGATCAAGATGCAAGTTAAATTTTCAATTTACCGCTATAACCCTGATGTTGATAGCAAGCCTAAAATGCAAGAAACGAGCCTTGAAATTCCTGAAGGTTCAGACATGATGGTGCTTGATGCTCTTATCTTGTTAAAAGAAAAAGATGCGACATTAGCTTTCCGTCGTTCTTGCCGTGAAGGTGTATGTGGATCTGATGGTGTTAACATGAATGGCAAAAACGGCCTCGCATGTATCACACCATTGTCTGATCTAAATATGAACAAAACGATTGTAATTCGACCGTTACCTGGTTTGCCAGTGGTCCGAGATCTCGTGATTGATATGACGCAGTTCTATGACAACTACGCACGTATCAAACCGTTCTTGATTACAGACGACAGTGCTATTCCACCTGCTCGCGAACACCTTCAGTCTCCTGAAGAACGTGAGAAGTTAGATGGCCTGTATGAGTGTATCTTATGTGCATGTTGTTCAACGTCATGCCCATCATTCTGGTGGAACCCTGACAAGTTCATTGGTCCTGCAGGTTTATTAGCGGCTTACCGCTTTTTGATCGACAGTCGAGACTCTGCAACTGAACAACGTTTATCAGAATTAGACGATGCGTTTAGTGTATTCCGTTGTCACGGTATTATGAACTGTGTAAACGTGTGTCCTAAAGGTCTAAATCCTACAAAAGCAATCGGTAATATTAAATCTATGTTACTACAACGTGCGGTGTAGCAATGTTTTTTGTTAGCTTTTAGTTACAATGGTCATTCCGTTGGGAATGGCCAAGTAATTTAAAATCTTTGCTACCATCTCTGGCGCGATGGACATTTAAAGTGAAAAGGGCAGAGAATGCAGAATAACGTCATGAAAGCCTGGTTAGAATCCTCTCATCTAGCCGGTGCGAACCAGACATATATTGAAGATCTATATGAGCAATTTTTGGCAGATCCAGATTCAGTTGGCGAAGAATGGCAAACTGTATTTTTAGAGCTACCTAAAGTTGATAATACCAAAGAAGTTCCACATGGTCCTGTAAAGGATTATTTCATTCGCCTTGCGAAAGATACCTCTCGTTATGCTGCTCAAGTAAGCGACCCACATAATGATGCGAAACAGGTTAAAGTATTACAGTTAATCAATGCTTTCCGTTTTCGAGGTCATCAACATGCTAACTTGGATCCATTAGGCCTATGGACACGTGATCGTGTACAAGATCTAGATCCGGAATATCACAATCTTTCAGATGCTGATTTTGATGCCAGTTTTAATGTTGGTTCATATGCAATCGGCCAAGAAAGCATGAAACTCAGTGCGCTTTATGCTTCGTTACAAAAAACCTATTGTGGTTCAATTGCAGCTGAGTATATGCATATTGTTTCTACTGAAGAAAAACGTTGGATCCAAAGCCGTTTAGAATCAGTTGAAAGCACGCCTGAGTTTGAAAAAGAAGATAAATTACGATTTTTAGATAACTTAACCGCGGCTGAAGGTCTCGAAAAATACCTTGGTGCTAAGTTCCCTGGTGCAAAACGTTTCTCGCTTGAGGGCGGTGATGCACTGATTCCAATGATGAAAGAATTAATTCGTCGTAGTGGTGAACAAGGTATCAAAGAAGCAGTTATTGGTATGGCGCATCGCGGCAGACTGAATATGCTGGTGAATGTACTTGGTAAAAAACCAAACGACCTGTTTGATGAGTTTGCTGGTAAACACGGTGATGCATGGGGTGCGGGTGATGTTAAATATCATCAGGGCTTCAGTTCTGATTTCAGTACGCCAGGCGGTAATGTACATTTAGCACTTGCTTTTAATCCATCGCATTTAGAAATTGTTAACCCAGTAGTAATGGGCTCTGTTCGTGCACGTCAAGAACGTTATAGTAGCACTAACGGTGATGATGTACTGGCAATTACAATTCATGGTGATTCTGCAATTACTGGTCAAGGTGTTGTTGCTGAGACATTTAATATGTCACAAACACGTGCTTATGGCATTGGTGGTACCATTCGAATTGTTGTTAATAACCAAGTTGGTTTTACAACATCAAACCCGAAAGATATGCGTTCTACAGAATACTGTACGGATATCGCAAAAATGGTTCAGGCCCCTATCTTCCATGTTAATGCAGATGACCCTGAAGCTGTCGTATTGGTAACACAAATCGCACTTGATTTCCGTAATACATTTAAGCGTGATGTTGTGATTGATTTAGTTTGTTATCGTCGCCATGGCCATAATGAAGCTGATGAACCAAGTGCAACACAGCCATTAATGTATAAGAAAATCAAAAAACACCCAACGCCACGTAAAATATATGCAGATCAACTTGTAAATGAAGGCGTTATTGATGCTGCTGAAGCAACTGGCTATATTAACGAATATCGTGATCAACTTGATCATGGTGAATGTGTTGTTAAAGAATGGCGCCCAATGCAACAGCACTCAGTTGATTGGAACCCATACTTAAAACACGAATGGGATATGCCTTATCAGTCACAAGTGCCCCAAGATAAATTATCTGACCTTGCATTGAAAATGACGGCTGTACCAGAAGGGCACAAGATCCAATCTCGTGTTCAAAAGATCTATTCAGACCGTATTTTAATGGCAAAAGGCGAGAAACCATGTGATTGGGGTTTTGCTGAAACGCTTGCATATGCAACATTACTTGACGACAACTACAAAGTTCGTCTCACTGGACAAGATGTTGGTCGTGGTACTTTCTTCCATCGCCATGCAGTTGTACACAATCAAGATGACGCAAGTACCTACACACCATTAGCTAATTTAAAACCTGAACAAGGTGAGCTAACTATTCACGATTCAGTATTGTCTGAAGCCGCGGTATTAGCGTTTGAATATGGTTATGCGACGACTGAACCAAGTGGTTTAACTATTTGGGAAGCACAGTTTGGTGATTTCGCCAATGGCGCACAAGTTGTATTTGATCAATTCCTTTCTTCTGGTGAACAGAAGTGGGGTCGTATGTGTGGCTTAACAGTATTGTTACCACATGGCTATGAAGGGCAAGGTCCTGAGCATTCATCTGCACGTTTAGAACGTTATATGCAAATGTGTGCTGAGCATAACTGGCAAGTGTGTGTACCTAGTACACCTGCGCAGGTGTATCATATGCTGCGTCGTCAAACAGTACGCCCTATGCGTCGTCCATTGATCGTCATGACACCTAAATCATTATTACGTCACCCACTCGCTATTTCTAGTTTATCTGAATTAGCAGAAGGCACGTTCCAAAATGTAATCGGTGAAATTGATACACTTGACTCAACGCAAGTTAAACGTGTTGTGATGTGTAGCGGTAAAGTGTATTTCGATTTACTGGAAACGCGCCGTAAATCGGGTCAGACGGATGTTGCTATTGTACGTATTGAGCAGCTTTATCCTTTCCCACATGCGGAAATTGCAGCTGTATTTGCAGAGTATCAACACGTAGAGCAGTTTGTTTGGTGTCAAGAAGAACCGCAGAATCAGGGTGCTTGGTATTCGAGTCAGCATAATTTCTGGGGCGCAATCCCGCAAGGGGCGAAATTAAGTTACGCAGGACGTGCTGCATCAGCATCACCAGCAGTCGGTTATATGTCTGTACATACAAAACAGCAGCTAGCACTTATTGAAGATGCTTTAACTGTTGCGCAGAAATAGTTTATTAAAGGAATTATGAAAATGACAATTGAAATCGTGGTACCTGTACTACCTGAATCAGTAGCTGACGCAGCAGTAGCAACATGGCACAAACGCCCTGGCGATGCTGTTGAGCGTGACGACATAATAGTAGAAATTGAAACTGATAAAGTTATTTTAGAAGTTCCAGCAGTTGAATCTGGTGTTCTTGTTGAAATTCTAGAAGAAGAAGGCGCGACGGTTCTTGGCCAGCAAGTTATTGGTCGATTGAAAGTTGGCGCTGTCGCTGGTGAAGAAACAAAAGATAAACCTGCTGCAGCAAGCGAAGAATCAGTAGACGCAAGTCCAGCTGTTCGTCGTCTTATTGCTGAGAAAGGTTTAGATGCTTCTAAGATTACGGGTACAGGCAAAAATGGCCTAATCATAAAAGAAGATGTTGAAAAAGCATTAGCTGCTCCAGCTGTAGCTCCAGTGGCAAAAGCCGCTGCGCCAGCACCTGTTGTTAGTGCTCCAGTTGAATTACAAGCTGGTCGTAGTGAAAAACGTGTGCCTATGACGCGTTTACGTAAGCGTATTGCAGAACGTCTACTTGAAGCTAAAAACTCAACTGCAATGCTTACTACGTTTAACGAAATCAACATGAAACCAATCATGAATATTCGTAAACAATATAAAGACGTATTTGAAGAGCGCCATGGCATTCGTTTAGGTTTTATGTCTTTCTACGTGAAAGCGGTTGTTGAAGCGTTAAAACGTTACCCAGAAGTGAATGCATCACTTGATGGTACTGATATTGTTTATCATAACTACTTTGATATAAGTATCGCTATTTCAACGCCTCGTGGTCTAGTAACGCCAGTACTACGTGATTGTGACACGATGAGCCTTGCTGATATCGAGAAGAATATTCGTCAATTAGCGCTAAAAGGTCGTGATGGCAAACTGTCAATTGAAGATCTGACTGGCGGTAACTTCACTGTAACTAACGGTGGTGTATTTGGTTCATTAATGTCAACGCCAATCATCAACCCGCCACAAAGCGCAATTTTGGGTATGCATAAAATCCAAGACCGTCCAATGGCTGTTGATGGTAACGTTGTTATCCTACCTATGATGTACCTTGCTCTTTCTTACGATCACCGTATCGTTGATGGTAAAGAGTCAGTTGGTTTCTTAGTAACAATCAAAGAATTATTAGAAGATCCAACTCGTCTTCTTTTAGATGTGTAATATTTAGTTTAATTATTTAGTTGCTTACGCCTTATCTTAAGGCGTAAGTTCTCGGGACAAGCCCTAGTGGCTATTAACATGGATATACGAGCATGAATCTGCATGAGTACCAGGCAAAACAACTTTTTGCTGAATATGGTTTGCCAGTTCCTGAAGGTTACGCAACAAACGTACCTCATGAAGCGGCAGCTTTCGCTGACAAAATTGGTGGCGATAAATGGGTTGTTAAGTGTCAAGTACACGCCGGTGGGCGTGGTAAAGCAGGTGGTGTTAAGCTTGTAACTTCTAAAGAAGAAATTACAGCATTCGCTGAGCATTGGTTAGGTAAAAATTTAGTTACTTATCAAACTGATGCGAAAGGCCAACCAGTTTCACAAATTCTTGTTGAAGCTGCGGGTGATATCGCTAATGAACTTTACCTTGGTGCTGTTATCGACCGTGGTTCACGTAAAGTTGTATTTATGGCATCAACTGAAGGTGGCGTTGATATTGAGACTGTTGCTGAACAAACTCCTGAGTTAATTCACAAAGCAACGATTGATCCGCTTGTTGGTGCACAACCTTTCCAAGCGCGTGAACTTGCATTCAAACTTGGCTTACAAGGCGCTCAAATCAAACAGTTTACACAGATCTTTATGGGTCTAGCTAAAATGTTTACTGATTCTGATATGGCACTACTTGAAATCAACCCACTTATTGTTACTAGTGCCGGTGATCTTGTTTGTTTAGATGGTAAAATTACTATCGATTCAAATGCACTTTATCGCCAACCTAAACTACGTACAATGCAAGATATTACTCAAGAAGACGCACGTGAAGCTCACGCTGCTAAATTTGAGTTAAACTATGTTGCATTAGACGGTAGTATCGGTTGCATGGTAAACGGCGCAGGTCTAGCAATGGGCACCATGGATATTGTTAACATCCATGGCGGCAAACCAGCTAACTTCCTTGATGTTGGCGGCGGCGCAACAAAAGAACGTGTTGCTGAAGCATTTAAAATCATTCTTTCTGATGACAATGTTAAAGCCGTATTGGTAAATATCTTTGGTGGTATTGTTCGTTGTGACATGATCGCTGAAGGTATTATCGGTGCAGTACAAGAAGTTGGTGTACAAGTGCCAGTTGTAGTACGTCTTGAAGGTAACAATGCAGAATTAGGCCGTGAAGTTTTAGCTAAATCTGACTTAAATATTATTGCAGCATCTAGCCTAACGGATGCAGCGCAACAAGTTGTTGCAGCAGCGGAGGGCAAATAAATGAGCATTTTAATTAATAAAGATACGAAAGTGATCTGTCAAGGTTTCACGGGTGGTCAAGGTACTTTCCACTCAGAGCAAGCTGTTGATTACGGAACTCAAATGGTTGGTGGTGTTTCTCCTGGTAAAGGTGGCACGACACATTTAGGTTTACCTGTATTTAACACAGTACGTGATGCAGTAGAAACAACAGGCGCAACAGCGTCTGTTATTTATGTACCTGCTCCGTTCTGTAAAGATGCGATTCTAGAAGCAATTGATGCTGGTATCGAACTTATCGTTTGTATCACAGAAGGTATTCCGACTGTTGATATGATCGAAGTTAAAGTTAAACTTGATCAACAAAATGTGCGTATGATCGGTCCTAACTGTCCAGGTGTTATCACTCCAGGTGAATGTAAGATTGGTATTATGCCTGGTCACATTCACAAGCCGGGTAAAATTGGTATTGTTTCACGCTCTGGTACGCTTACGTACGAAGCAGTAAAACAAACAACTGATGAAGGTTACGGTCAATCAACATGTGTTGGTATCGGTGGTGATCCGATCCCTGGTACAAACTTTATTGACGTACTTGAATTATTCGAAAATGACCCACAAACTGAAGCAATCGTTATGATTGGTGAAATCGGTGGTACGGCAGAAGAAGAAGCAGCAGCTTATATAAAAGCTAATGTAACTAAACCTGTCGTTTCTTACATTGCAGGCGTTACAGCGCCAGCAGGTAAGCGTATGGGTCATGCTGGCGCAATTATCGCTGGCGGTAAAGGCACTGCAGACGAGAAATTTGCAGCACTGGAAGATGCGGGTGTATCAACTGTCCGTTCACTTGCCGATATTGGTTCTGCTTTACGTGCTAAATTAGGTTAATACCTGTTTTGTTTAAAATAAAGCCACCTTCGGGCGACTTACTACAAGTCGCTCTAAGGTGGTTTTTCTATTTAAAACATAGGTTTAACTGTTTGTATTGATACTGCGATATGTATCATATACTACGAGTTTGGTCACAATGTGGACATTGGGTTTAGCTTCATCGCTTCATTCAAATAATCCGGAGCAAGGTGAGCATAAGTCATTGTTTGCATAATCGTTGAATGACCTAGGATTTTTTGCAACGTTAAAATATTGCCCCCGTTCATCATAAAATGACTCGCAAAAGTATGTCTTAAAACATGCGTTGCCTGACCTTTAGGTAAATCAAAGCCCTGCGCTTTCAGCACATCATAAAACTCCATGTATGAACCATTAAACAACCGACCTGTTTTCCCATTGTAGATATCATTCATTAATTCTGGCGTTATAGGTACAGTTCTGTTTTTACCATTTTTGGTATCATTGAACGTAACTCGCCCATGAATAATATCATTTCCCCGTAGTTCTGCTGCTTCACTCCAACGTGCACCCGTAGATAAACACAACTTAGCAATATTAAGTTCATCGCCACCAAGATTATCCAGCAACTGAATGATTTCTTTTTTATTCAAAAAACCCATTTCTGTTGCGCGTATCTTGAGTTTGCCGATCCCTTTTAATGGGTGTTCGTTATGAAACTCACCAGCTTTTATCAATACTGTAAAAACACCACTTAGCCTGACTTGGCTCCTATTGATCGTTGTTGCTTTATTCCCGATAGCCATTTTGTCGGCTCGGAATTGCATAACGCGCTGTTTAGTTACCTGGTCTGCTCTTGGGTGCCCTAAGTCTTTATCAATCGATATCAGGTGTTTTAGCTCTTTTTCAGGGCGCTTTAACTGTTGACCATGGTAGTGATACCAAAGATCAATTAAATCGCGTAACGGTCGCTTGTCTGCTGATTTCTCTACCCAGCCTTTTTGGTTCTGAGTTGATAATAACCAGCGTTCATACTGTTGCGCTTCGCCTTTCGTTTTAAACTTCTTTCTGTATCGTTTACCACTTCGTCCTTGCGGACGACAATCGACCTCATACCCGTTAGGAATAGATTTAATAGACATCTAGTTGTCCTCCCTAGGGTAAAATTGTATTGCTAACGTTTTTATTGTAGTTGAGTCCACCTCCTTTTGATTTAAACGCATGGCTCTTGAGTTGAGAAAACCGGACAAACTTGACCTGAACGTGGCTCAACATTTCCGGTTAATAGCCATATTGTGTATTTTTTTAAACAGTCATGTCGGCTAAATTTCATTAAAAATTGGTAGCATGGTTCGCTTCGTCCAGCAATGTAGTTCGCTGTTGCGGATAGATTAAAACGTAACGCATTAGCGAGTTGTTGATTGCTATATCGCTCTTCTTGAATAATAGCGCGTAATCTCGTATCAAAAGACATCCTGTCACCTTTAATTTGTAGTGAATGAAATTATTCACCCTAAAAGGGTATTATAATTATTTACAAATTAATGAGTTTGAGATACCAATTTAGGAATAGTGATTATATTCCATTAATAAAACGTAGAATTTTAATAACCGCGAACAATTAAAACAAATATACAAACAGCAAACATAACAATCGTCCATAAAATTGCTGGAGCGTTATTTCCATTTTTAGCCTCGGAGGCTAAATAAGCATTGAACTCTTTTTTGCTTTGTTGTCTTCCGTGCTTTGAGCCAAGGTTATGCTGACCAATTGGTGTTAAACCCGTATTTACATATTCCTTAGCTGAACCTAGCGTAGGAACTGGGCCAAAATTAGGCTCACCCTCACTATTTACCACATACCAACTTGAGCCACTTTTTATAATAAAACGCCCGTCTGATACAGAATACTGACCAGCCTGAATCCTTTTAACAGTTACCACACTTACTCCTAACGCCTAGCAACGTATTAAGCCTTAACCTTTTTTATTTCTTTAACGTACGCTTCAATGATATTTTTGGTTTTATAAGGTTCGTTAATATAGGGAACCCTAATACTGCTACCATAACTATAAATATCTAGCGTTCCGTAACCTAATTTATTTCCTAAAGGAGTCGTTACAATTTCTATATTTTCTATAGTATCTAAGTCGAGCTTATCAAGACTCTCGAAATGAAAACCTGTTTTAACAGCAATGCTTTGGTTGGATAACCCAACCTTTATAAATAGAACAGAAAATACTTCGGGAAATTCCTTTAAAATAGCTAATAAAGGTAAAACTAAAACACCAAAAAGAAAACTTGAATCAAAATTAGTAATGAAAATATGACCAAGAAAATTAACAAACCATGCAGTCAAAAACACACCTATGATTTGTAAAGTAAACAAAACCAACGCTTCGTAAAATTGTTTTTCATTTACTTCTAATATTTGATATTCAGAGTCAGCCCCTTCGATTGCCATAGTGAATAAGTCATTTTTATTTGGGATGTATTTCTCAACTAAAGATTTGATTTTTAAGATAAGCATCGAGAGTCCTATAACGCTGCATACTAGTGCAGATTTTGCCCATTTTGTTTATTGCAAAAAATGAGACAGTATTAGCTGTCGGATTTCATGTTTTTGTTATGAATTTGATTTACAGTTTGCTGACAAACTGTAAATCAGTAACGTTCACTTACTCTCGAATTTTTGCATAACTATTTGCGCCTTTTCTTTTACCTTTGAGTATCCATAGTTCTTTGGCATAAGAAGTATTATCACAGGGGCATCGATGTCTTTCAGATGCTCTAGCCTCGAATTTGTTATCACAGTGTTCACAATGAAACAGAGCAGTACAAAAAGGGTTACGCTGGAGGTACAGTTTGTCCTCTTTTGCTCTTTCTTCTAACATTTCTTCGAGTGATATTTCGCCCTCATCGTTAAATCCATCTTGTCCGACCCAGTGACAATGATTTTCTTGCCAGTCTGACATATCAAGCTTCCTTCTCTGAATCATCAGACACTAAACCGCATTTTTCTTGAGTAGATGGTTTTGGACTAACTTGGTCTGAATCTTCTTCAACGTCCCCTGTTAACAGCCACATTGTGTATTTTTTAAATTGCTCGTGCGAGACAATTTTCATTATTACATCGCCAGCTGGAATCCTTTTTCCCGATAGATATTGCTCTACAGCACCTAGGCTGACATCGATTTCTTCAGCAAAAACTTTTTGGCTCATGCCTTCTTCTCTAATTATTGCTTTTAGTCTTTTTTTAAAAAGCATTGACACACCCCACGTATGATTGGTATATTTTACCAATCGTATGATTGGTAATGCTGTGTTGCACCACAGCATTCATTAGTTAAACCTATAGAGGATACATCAAATGCCTAAGAAATCAGATACCCAAGAAAATTTAGTGATTAACATTCAGCCAGATATGTTGCCTATCACGTTAGAAGTCTACGCTCGCCGTACAGATCAATCACTTAGTGCCGTTCGTGCTCAAGCAACTCGCGGTGTCTTGCCTACTATGCAAGTGGGTAAAAGCAGCACCATTTATGTGAACCAAGCCCAAATGGTAATGAGTTCATTAGAAGCCGCTGGTTGGGATGTTCGCACTCCAAAAGACATCTACGCCTTGTAGATACAGACATTTCAAATTAGAGGTTTAAATATGTTGATCATCAACTTCATATCTAAGTACCGACAAGAATTGAGTTTAATAGCGCCTTCGGTCGTTCAACTGGTTCTTACTGGTTATCTTTTCTTTGCTGTCGCGACTGCGTAGTTTGATCATCTCAAATAGGGAAATTTGTTCAATGTTTGAAATTAATGATAGTAAACAAAGCGTAATTGACACGGCTTGTATCCGTTTTGCAGATATTGAAAACGTAGAGTCAATTGCAAGCGAATGTGGCATGCGCGGTCAGATGCTTCGTAACAAGTTAAACCCCAACCAACCCCACCAACTAACCGTTACAGAGTTAATCAAAATCACTAAGGCCACTGATAATCACGACATTATCAACAGTGCGATTTTAGAGATCGGATTAGTTGCTGTTCGCCTACCAAAGCAGGGCGAGTCAAAGCCGCTAACGCTAAGCGCAATGAGCGTTACAGCTGATCTAGGTGATATCAACCGTCACATCTTAGAAGCCGAATCAGACCGCCGCCTTACGCGCCATAAGAAAGACGCAATTGTTAGAAAGGCACAACAAGCTGTACGCGAATTGGTTTTTCTTATGTCAGACGTCGAAAACCGCTGCGGTGGTGCAGGGCCGTTCGTGTCCATGTGTGCAGATGCAGTAATGAATGGATTACCAATACCAGGTATGTAATAGGAGATAACAATGGATGAAGAAATAATTAAATGTTGTGAATGTGGTGATTTTATTGAATTGGACGAGCCAAGAGCTCTTCATGATTTGTGTAACAGCTGCCATGAAGCAGATGACCCAGAAGAGTTTGAAGAGTTCATGAACCGTTAATCGTGGGGATTATGTATGGAACAAACACAACACAAAGTATCTGCGGTTGAAGCCATCGCTCAAGTCCGCGCCATGTTTAACCGTAATCGTGTCGCCGTTATTTATAACAAACAAGGTGATGAAACAAAGCGCGTTATCTGTTTTGCAGCCGGAATGGAAGAGCGGGACATGAAATTTAAGTTTGAAAGGTTTAATCAAACTCAAAGAGCCTCGATCCATCAAGTCATAAAACGACTAGCACCAGCAATCAAGGAAATGGCTGGTTACTCATTAACTGAATTCAACAAGTAAGGGAATACCATGATTAAACCAAATCCAACAATAAACGATGTGATCAACGAGCTAATGTTTATTGCCATAGCCAAACCAGAAAAAGTGAGCGTATCTGTTCGCTATATTGGCCATGCAGATGCGCTCGAAGTTATCGTAATTGATAAAGCCTACTTTAACGGCATGAAAACCCCGAATACCTGGTCAGTGCACAAGCTCATTGATAAAACCATTTACCTCGATGGCTTAACTGCATTTAGGCAAATTACTTCTACATATAACGAACTAAGCAATTTAATTAAAGGCGAGGTGGCAGCATGAAACGTATTTTAGCCCCAGTTGAAAATGTGCGTTCGGCGCTGCACTCGCTTGGTATTGATGAAGACAAAGCCGATTGGATTATCGATTTGTTTGAATGCGTTGATGCTGGTCGTAGTGACGCACTTGCAATGCCTTGTTTTCATTTCAACCTTTACGCAACGCTAAAGCAAGAAGAGGTATTGATTACTGTATTTGCCTTTTGGCAAAGCGTGGTGACTTGTTCTGATACTAATTCAACTGAAGAGCAACTTGCCCTAGGCGCTATCCGCTCGGTGTACTTTATGGCACAAGGCTTCGGCTTAACCAAGTTAGTAGCCTGCATCGAATTGTGGTGGGAAAAAACACTCGATATCCACAATACAACAATCTGGATGGTCGCATGATGTATTTAGCAATAGAGCTGTGTCCAAATGGCGGCATGCGTGAACACCCTAAAACCCACGAACTGCGCACTGTCGAAATAGGTGAATGGGAAACCAAGCAAGATGCCATCGACAACGCTTGCCAACAGCTAGATTGTCGCCAGTTGTTTCGTGGTGTTATCGGACGACCAAAAGGCAAGGGCGGTTATGTCGTATTAAACGTGCAGGAATATGCCGAAGTATGAGTACGACTCAACCGCTCTCACTTTCTGGCCGTAATACAATTATTGAAATGATTGAAAGCGCGGAGGACTGCAGTAATAAGCCGGTCAGAATGCCCGCGCTAGGCAAAGAATTACCACAACCTGAAATGTCGCTAATCGAAAACGCGATGTTCCAGGCTAACCCCGATCTCGAAGACCATCAATGGCGCAAGCAGTTCTTTGGTGACATGCCGCATTACCTTAGCCGTTATTTTGCCGAGCGCTATATCAAAGCCTTTAAACGTAATGGCCGTCAATACGCCAATAAGTACTTAAGAAAAACCGTGGGAGCCAAGATTAACCCACGTTTAAAAAAAGTATTAGGGCAATATAACCAGCAGGTTAAATATCGTGATTCTTATACTCTCTGTAACGATTTGTTCCGTGAAAAACTACTCGCAGAAATGGATAAAAGCGAACTCAAAGTATTAGCGCAACAGTATGCTGATTTCTTTGCCGTACAACTCGATGAACAAGCTGCAGAGCAGGATGAAGCCCAAGACTACGATCAGTCTATTATCCAGGTCTTTTGTGGCCTACGTGAAATTAGCCGTAAATTTGGTTATACACCACCCTATGATAAACCCGAATCTGACTTAACAGCTGCAGAAGCTGAGTGTGGTATTTTACGCTTAACCTGCAATCGTGCCTGGGAAAGTAAATTAAAAGCCAAGCGTTCGATAATGCGCGAGCACCTAGCAATCGCAGTAGGCCAAGTACAAAAGTCAGCAAGCCCGTACTGTTCCCGTGACTGTCTGCACGAATGGAAGAACCAAAAACAACGTAACCGTGATTTCATCAAAGGCATGTCGGTCTTTGATGAAGACATGGACGAAGAGATAGCACTTACCGAGATGTTCTATAAATCCACGGGTAACCCAGCCATTCGCCGTTGCGAGCTTATGGTTCGGATGCGTGGTTACGAGAATATTGCCCAAGCTATGGGTTGCGAAGGACTTTTCCTTACCTTAACCGCACCATCCAAATATCACCACACCCGAAAAAGGGGCGGCTTTATCGATCACTGGATGGGTAACAGTCCCCGTGATGCACAGCGTTATTTATGTAGCGTTTGGGCTAAAATCCGCGCTCAGTTCAAACGTGATGATATTTCAGTATTTGGTATCAGAGTTGTAGAACCACATCACGACGGTACACCACATTGGCATTTACTGTTATTCATGCAGCCCCATGATGTAAAGCGGGCGAGTGAGGTATTCACGCATTACGCAGTACAAGAAGATTTTAAAGAGCTGTTTCCGTCAATAAACAAAAAAGAAATAGCAGTAGGGCCACCGAATTTACGCACTCGATGCGAGATTGTTGCTATCGATTCTGAACTGGGTTCTGCAACCGGCTACATTGCTAAATACATCAGTAAGAATATTGATGGTTATGCCATGGATGATGAAAAAGATGACGAGACAGGGCGCGACCAAAAAGAAATGTCGGCAAACGTTACTGCCTGGGCAAGTCGTTGGCGTATTCGTCAGTTTCAAGCGATAGGTGGGGCACCAGTCACTACGTATCGAGAGTTACGTCGTTATGCCAACAACGACGTAAACACATTCAAAAGCTACGTTGCTTTGCTCAATGCAAAACAACAATACAACCTATTTACCGAATTATTCCCAGACCAAAATGCTTACCTTATTGGTCCTCAATTAGATTTTCAGGGGCCACGTTTGAACTATGCTGCAATGACTCACTTACAGCGCTGGGAAGTGATCACTTGCAAATATAAAGCTGAGTTAAAAACAGAAACGGATAGCGCATCCACAGCAATGAAATGTGCCGACAAAGGTGACTTTGCAGGTTATGTCATGGCACAGGGGGGTCCATTCGTGAAACGTAAGAATTTACTTATTCGTAATGACTATGACGTTACAGAAATGGGTAATGAATACGGGGAATACGTTGGTAAGATCCAAGGCTTCAAAGTTACCGATGAAACACCAGTTAAGACTCGTCTACGCAACTGGGTAATCCAGCGCAAGTCTCAAGCATTTCTTGATAGTGAAGTGATCACCAGTAGCACCGCAGGTGCTGAGGGTTTAATGAGTCCCGAAGGGGCTTCTCGGAGTTCTGTCACTAACTGTACGCCCTCCAGACGCGACAGATTAAATACTGGAATTAAAGCACTTTTGAAAAGGCGCGGTATTCATTTAGATGATCACCTGGTCAATGTTATGGAAGAGGGCGCCCAAATCAGAGTTGATAAGGACCACATCGTGAAATTGAGGCAGGGCTATTACGCCGATAGTAAATATCACCCGCCCGAAGTGATAGATGTAACACCTGAAGAACCTAATATTTGGGATGGTTGGAACAGTCCTGAGACTGAAATTAAAGATACATCCGATTACATACCTGGTTGGGAAGACTGGGAAAGCTGGGATTGGGGGTGATTATGAACTCATTACAGGAACGTGCTAAAGATTTTGTCGTTATCGCGGCTGCACAGGATACATTGAGTGATAATACTGATGTTGTGCTGTTTTTATTGATGTTGATATCTGAAATACAAAACGAAGACGAAAGCTAGCGATACCAGGAACAACGACTATTGGGAATGTACTTTATGAACAGGCTGGATAAGGCCATCAAATGATTGTTGGCGCAAGTCTAGATGATTAATTATTAATAAATCATTATAACGGTGACTAAAATATCAATTTTTCACTGTGATTTTATCTTCTTTTAAGTCAGATTTTAATTTCCATTCAAACGTTATTATTGGACACTAATTTGATTCTGTTTCTATTTTTATATGAAATCCAAGTATTTACAAAGCGACAAATCAATTTGCTAATTAGTGCTATTAAATAAATATTTAGTAACTTTAACAGATCTAGATTGGCTTTCTTTGTAAATGTGAATTAATTTAAGTTATTGATTTATATTAATTTCATTATTACTTATACGGACCTGTATAAATAATTTCATTCTGTATATCTAAATAAGAGGGAATACCAACTCAATGCCAAATGTGATGTAATTCATTGTTATTAAATAATAATTTAATATAATATCATTTAACACTAGTAGTCTTTCAGGTATTATACGGAATTCCGTAAAATACACTGTTATGTCCAAAAGGAGTAATCATGCCAGAACCAATTACGACAGTCGGAATAGGAGCAATTGCAGCCTATTTAGGAAAGGATGGTCTGCAAAAATTGTTAGGCCCAACGGCAGATTATCTTGGTGGTGAGCTACAAGAGTTTACTAAGAAAAGAATCGAAAATGTTGGGAAAATATTCAGCAAAGCGGAAGAAAAACTAGGCGAAAATATTGATTCCCCGGGACACGTTCCTCCAAAAGTACTAAAGACAATCATTAACGAAGGCTCTTATTGTGATGATGAAGTCGCAGTAGACTATTTTGGAGGAATTCTTGCGTCATCCCGAACAGATCTTGGTAGAGATGATCGAGGAGCTAGAATAGCTAAGATACTTGATGGCATGTCTACGTATCAAATTCGTTCGCATTACGTGATCTACTCATTAATCAAGAAGGTCTTCTCTGAATCAGGTTATATGTACAACCAAGATGACAGGCACAAGATGCAACTATTCATCCCAATGAATATTTATATTGCCTCTATGCAATTTGATGAGAAGGAAATGCAACAATTCGGTGGCATTATAAATCATGCCTTATTTGGTTTGAACAGCGATGACTTAATTGAGGGCTTCCAGTATGGCCCCCTCGAACAAATCAAAAAGCATTTTGTGGACGCTAGCTCCGACGGAATTATTGTTGCTCCAAGCGCTTTTGGTGCTGAACTGTATTTATGGGGGCATGGTAAAGGCAATCAAGACCTGTCATATGCGCTCAATGCCAAAGAGCTAACAGATTTACAAGATGTGCCGCTGTACTTAGATGGCGTTTCAGCCACCGACAATGAACATAACAAATCAAGGCAGCAGGACGCCAGCGAAGCTGGCGCCTCTGCTTGAGGCGTTATGCATCAAGGATGGTTCAATGCTCGACGTTGATTCTCATAAAAAATATGGCGAGATATTAGAAGAAGCCGGAGAGCTTCTTGATAGTTATGTTATTCCTATTTTTTGTTTAGATAAGTTTGAACGTCCAGAAATGGAAGGAACGGGCTTTTTCCTTGAACACAATTTAAGAATATATTTTATCACTGCATCTCATGTTATAGATGTAATTCAATCTACAAATAGTCGCTTTGTTATCGCAATGAATACTGAAATGTTTTCACTGCCATTGTCGGGTTCCAAGAGAACCGTTAATACAGAAGATGAAGTCGCGGATAGTCAGTTTGATTTAGCTGCTATTCCAGTTAGTCCTAAATTTGATTATTACGAACAGTGCCTAAAATTAGCAATCCCACTCAATAAAACAACCTTGAGTAAGAGCTTTCTAAAAGTGGATATGCAAATATTACAGGGTTTTCCATCTTCCAAGAATAAAACGGCAAAGTGTCTTGATAATAACACTAAGCATTTTTCTGGTGGGCTATGGACTTATTCGTTTAATTTTAGTGATAATTGTGACTACCCAAGTTTTAATAAAATAAAAGGTTCACATTATCCAATACATTGGCCTAAAAAAGTACAAGGGCAAAAGATACAAGGAAAAGAAATACAACCACAAGGACAAATAGGTGTTCATCCTAGAGGTTGTAGCGGTGGCCCATATTGGTTTATTCCAGATAAAAGTAAAATTAATGAATTCTATTTAGCTGGTGTATTCATTGAATATTATGAACAATATGAAATAGCTTTCGTGACAAAAATTGAACATGTAATCGAATTGGTTGAGCAATTCGATGCATAACAACCTGTTAAACAAGGACAAAAAAAAGTTGGTTTTTACTCCTTCGTCGCTTATTTTAACCAACTATTTTATTGCCTGTTAACAGGGCGTCATGTGCAAAGGTGTTTAATTGAAATATAGTACTCAATCTATCCTCGAAAATGATATGTGCATTGATATGACTTGCATAAATAATAAGTTAAATTCGTATGATATAAAAAATTCAGCTATTGAGATTGAAGGTTATCTTGATGTTATTTCTGATGCCTATATCAAGCATGGAAGCTCTTCCATTGTTGAAAGCATCATACTTACAGAGTTTACTTCTCGAAAATCATTGATGAGCAATGAGGATTCTGTTCAAGTTTTAGATGCACTTAGGCATTCATTTAATAACTTCGTTACTGGAGGTATTAAAGATTTATATCACTTTCAAGAGAATGAAGAGTGGCATCCCAAGCTTATTATTAATGAAGTCATTGACGTTGAAGAAATCGAAACTGAAATAGATCCAATTAATATTTATCGAGGGTGTAGTAAAGAGGAACTAATCTCTGGTTGCTTTGAACAATCATGGTCGGTTGAAAAAAGCATTGCAGAAGAATTTGCATTTGAAAATTATAAACATCAACCATGGTTTTCAAGTTCCGATAGAATTGTTGTAAGGGCTACAATACCAAAACATGGAGTTTTCTTGACTCGGTTATGGCATTACGAAAAAGAGCTTGTCGTGAGTACAGCACTTCTTTCAAATATTGAGCAATGCACATAACAAGCCACTAAAGTAGGACTCGTAACAGTTGGCTCGGTTCCGCTTCGCTTCACAGTTTAGCCAACAATTACTCGCCTCTTAGTGGGGCGTTATGTTGCTCTACTTTCTTTTTATTTATTCACGTTGAGGCGTTAGAAACGATTTATGATTTTTGATCAATATGTTGGTTTTTTAGATGAGTTTTCAGTTAATGTTGAAGTTTTTACTACATCAGGTACTGCGGTTGGTAGTGGAAATCTATCAGTTAAAAAAAATCAAGCCCCTCAAGTTAATATTGATTTAAATACAGATATATCTAAATATGCAAAACAAAAAGTGTTTATTTGTAAGTCTGAAAAGTATCAGTACCAATTGCTAGAGTGTGAAGTATTTGATAATGCCATTTTTCCAAGTGTCTTTATTAGGGGAAAGGAAAAGCGAGCTAAATTTAAGAAAGTTTACCTTCTTCTCCAAGGACTATCACAATGGATGGATAGTAATGGAAGTTTTGAACTTACTGATAGTGAAATCATTAGAAAAAGAGACACTAGAACTTTTGATGCTGAAGTCAACTTGGGCGGTAAAAAGATTTCTTTAAGCAATGAACATTGGTGTGATACTAAGCATGTTAAAGATAATAATTACCAACTTAACCAATACTCACTTCTAAGAATCGAATCTAAGAACTCCTCTTGGTCTATTACTGAATTGATTGCAATAATTAGCGATATAAGGACATTCTTTACATTACTACTTGGTCATTCGATTGGTGTCGAGTATGTACTGGATACAACTACAAAAAACACTAAGCAGTCAATCTATTTTGTAAACGCTACAAGAGATACAAGCGAAGATATCTTGCCGAGAAAGTGCTTTGTTCCTTCCTCATTTTTATTCAAAGAAAATAAGTGGCAAGAATTATTACAAGGCTACTTCAGTAGTAACAATGAAAAATACAAAAATATTTGGGCTAGAATCTCTGGTATGCTTTCATATGAAGGGTTTTGGGAATATAGAATATTAGCATATGTTAGTTTGGTCGACCGATACGTAAGTATCTTCGCCAAGAATGAAGAAAAGTCTCTATCACTTGGGCTGTTTAAGAAATACCGACGAGTTGCACGAACTTCATTGGAAAAAGTGAAATCAGAATGCAGTCTAGGCGCTGAAGATAAGGAAAAATTCAATGCTGTTATTGACAGCATGTGCATTCAGGTTAATCAGAATATTCAAAATACATCTATTCCCTCATTTAATAAAAAATTCGATCTGAAAGTGTCTAGAACTAACCCAAATATCATTGAAGTGCTGGGATTCAAAGATGATGATTTTCGACACTTGAAGCAACTTAGAAATACTGTAGCACATGGAGATGAGCCTAAAATTCAAAATGAAGGTAATATTACATACGAAGTCACAGTTACCAATAAAATTGTTTTGCTACTCCGTTATTGGGCTTTTATTGATATGGGGTTCACGCATTCAGAGTTCATTGGTTTTTTAGGCAACTGGATGTATCCAATTACACAGCAAGCACAAATTAATAGAGTTTCGCTTGATATCGCTTCGGGAAAGTACTTATTTCTTAAGACAAATAAAACAAATTTTTTAAAAGCTAAAAAACATAATTTTAAATGTTTAATTTTAAATTATGTAAAATCAAGTGATACTTTTAGAGTTAATGATAAAGCGACTGAGCATGTTGGTGCTTGGCTCTTTAATCGAGATAAAACAACTCGATCTGTTGAAGAAGAACTTATGGCTTTTGTAGATACTACAAAAGTTAAAAATGTCGCATATTTGGGCATTTCTTATCTTAAATATAAAGATGAGTTACTTAACCTTTCTTCAGGAGCTTGTATTTTGAATTGCCCTGAATATATATCCTCACATGGACAAGTAAAAGACCGATTGAGAGTCTTTGATGATTTAAATTATACATGGCTTCCTTCCGAGTTTGAAAAGCGTATTGGGCTTGCGTAGCCTCGAACAATGCAACATAACAAGACAATTAAACGGAACTAAAACAGTGGGTTAAGTTTCGTTTCTCAACATTACAACCCACTATTTTAGTCCGCTTATTACGGCGTTAATCCCAATCTAACCACCCTTTCTGTAATGCGAGCATGTTTCTTGAAGCTAAGGCTTAACCCTTTTTTGTCTAAAGCGTGCGGGATTGGCTAATTGTGGGAGGGACTTCCACGCTTGGTTGTTTGGGTTATGTGGTATAGATGACTCTGATATTTACAAAATAGAAAGTTGTTGCTGCAACTCTTGGCGCTGTTCGGGCGCCAAACCTTTCATTAAACTAATGGCCATTTGCGTTGTGGTTTTAGCAGAAGGGCTTAACGTATGACTAAAACTAAGATTCATTACAAACGAATGACCACACTCCGCATTATTACAACTGCAATATAAATCGGTATAGCTATTCGAAATTCTATTCGTTTTTTGTATACGGCTTTTATCTCCGCACTCTGGGCAAACTACTCGCATAACATATCCACTCAATTCACATACTGACCTGTAAATTATACGATATTCAACTGTTGTTTTATACAGTTGTTTGTGATGCCCGCATAAGATGAATAGTTCTGGCTGTATTTCAAATGATTTCGCTCGCTTGTATTGCCAATGTTTGGATGCTAAGTGTAGCCATACACTAAACGCAGCGGCTAATATTGTTGATCAGTTATTGGTGGACCGAGTTAGACAAATGCCTATGGAAAGGCAGCGAGAGTTGTTTAGTTTGGTGTAATGTAATGTAATGGAAGAAGTTAGTTAGGCATATTGTCATGATTGTAATATGCCTATAATTTACTTATCGATAGTTAACGTCAGAAAATACAACGCTTGTTGTGTCTCCAAAGCCATTTTTCTTCAACCTATACCTTAAATTCCATAGTGCAACTTGTCTGTCTTGTACTTTGGGACCAATAACAATTTTTGATGACATATTTTTGAATAGGAACGGTGTTGTTTCGCAATAAAGTCGTCCAGGCTTTCGTTCGTCTAGCTTAACATCGTCTAAAGACATTGCTTGAATTACACGGACTTCTCTTTCTGTTGAATATTGTTCATCCTTATATAGATACATAACTTCTAACAAAGTGGCATATAATACGTAATAGATTTCATTTTTAGCCAATTCATTAAGTTTTGATAATTTATCCTCAATTTTCTTTAAGGGGATATTTAATTTTTCAATTGTTTCTAATTTATTTTTATCGTCATAGAAAACACGGAATAAAATAGGAGGTATATTTGGTTGAGTATTAAGGTTGTTTTTTTGTATGTTATCCGTATCTATTTGTTTTGCAAAGGTATCTAGGGTTTGCCGACTAGAAATTTCTTCTATACCACCGATTGGGAAAGTCGTGACAATACTAAAGCCGTCACCGTCATTACCATATGCGCGCCATAGGTCTAAACGGTCAGATGATTCAGTAAAAGAAAGTGAGTAGATAGATGGAGGCACTGAATTAATTGTGTTCGTTTCATTTGAAAAGATGGTATTTTCAAAAATATCATTTAAAAATACATTAGAGTTTTCTGAACTAGTACTTTTGACATTCATCAATGAACGTCCTTCAGCTGGGTCATTCATATAATCTACATTATACAGTCTTAGTACATTATTTTCTTTAGCTGTTTCCGGGATAATATTTTCAATAGCAGGCCACGAGGTAAAATGAGCTAGAGGAAACTTGTAAGTGTAAATATGACGTTCTTTGATAGCCCTAATTGTATCTTCTAATTCTAAGAAGTTGTCTTCTAATTCTAAGAAGTTGTCTTCTAATTTATCTAATTTATCTAATTTATTAAATAATTGGGCGATTAATTTATGCGGCATATGCAAAGCAGCCATAGCATGACCTTTACCTGCAGCTTTAGTAAATAAGATTATTGATTTTTTTCTGTCTTTAAGAATATCGTCATACCTATATATTATGGCAAGGTTATAAATGGCATCTAAATTATCTAAGGTGCTGGCTTGCTGTAATAAATCAACAGCTTGATCCATGTTTTTAATTACGCCATTACCATTTCTATACATTCCGGCAAGAGTATTCATGGCATTTGAATTACCTAACTTGACGGCTTGCTGGAATAACTTTACAGCTTTCTTTAGATCCTTTGAGATGCCGTCACCATTTTTATACATCACAGCAAGGTTATTTGTGGCATTTGAATTATTTAATTTGGCAGCTTGCTGGTACAGAGCGAATGCTTTGTCTAGATTCTGCTCAACACCCTTACCATCCTTATACATCATGGCGAGGTTATTTATGGCTTCGTCATAACCTAAGTCCATAGATTTTTGGTAAAACACGGCCGCCTGTTGTAAGTCTTGCTCGAAGTAATCCCCAGTTTGATACATCACAGCAAGATTATAAGCAGCTTTTGCATTACCTAGGTCCACTGATTTTTGGAGCAGAATGGCTGCTTTTTTCTTATTTTTTTCAATGTGTATGCCGTCATAATTCATTAAAGCAAGGTTATACGCTGCGGTTGGATGATTAGCATCAACGGATTGCTGTAATAATTGAGCTGATTTTTTCATGTCTAACGGTACACTATCTGATTTAAAGTACATTTCAGCCAGAGCGTAAGCTGCATTTCCATTACCCGCATCAGCAGCTTGTTGTAATAGCATAACTGCTTTTTCCGTGTCTTTTTTGACCCCATCACCATTTTTATACATAAAAGCAAGATTATTAATGGCAAATTTATAGCCTGCGTTAGCAGCTTCCTTAAATAACTCGGCTGCCTTTTCCTTATTTTTCTTGACGTCAGTACCGTTGTAGTAATTCATTGCAAGATCAAAAATTTCTTTTGCACTCATGTTACTGGTTCCATTACCACTCATTCTTTATATCATCCGATGTATAATTTTATTTCAATAGATTGAATTATATATTAAATGTGTTCGCGCACCAATAGGATTCACTCCTCTTCGCCTACCGCGTTTTCGCAATTTTTTCACGTTTTTGACACAGCTATGGACACGGAGATATTGCTCAAGCCTTATTAATAAAGGATCTCAACGATCATTTAAAGATCGCTAATGTCAAAGCTGTGACATTGTTTGTCACAAAATGACAGACCACTCAGGTTTATCTTAGCGATAAACATTAATTCGCCAGAATCAGTTAAGTGATGTTAATTTTATGAAATTTTTAACGAAAGGTTTAGAGCCTGAAGAACGAATTAATCTACTTTTGCAATTAACCAAAATTGGTAGTGAAAATATCAAAAATGCTTTAGTTGATCACTTAACTAAAGGCCTAGCAGAAAATGATGCAGCTATGTTGAATGATGTATCACAGCAGAATTTTAACCGAGCGTTGAAGCGGTTGAATGGTGTCGCTGGTGTTGTTGAACAAGTTAAAGAATTGGATTGGAATTAATAGATTGATCTTTTTAATGCAACGGATTGAAATGTAAGATATATTTATTATAACCTTGCTTTAGTTTAGCATTCTTAATTTTAATAGGTATTTTATAAATGAATAGTAAGCCTGATTTAACGGCTGTATTGGAAGATCATGAGCCAGAATTAACTGTCGCAAAACTTACACCAGATTGGTCTGAACTTGCACAAGTAAATATTGCAATTGCGATGGCTGCATTGCTGGTTACGGCATCTGCTGTAACTTTACCTATGATGGCGTCAGTTACTGGAGAAAGTCATAAGTATCTTAACGATATATTTTGGTTAGTTGGGCTCGGCTCTATTGTTACGTCTGCATTATTAATCGACTGGGTTTTAGATAGGTCTAACATCAATTTTAAACAACGTTTAACTTTAATGGGAGGGGGTTATCTAGCCTTTGCATTACTGATTTCATTTATTAGTGTCGCAGTAACAGCTCAGTTTTTTGCACTTCAAATGGGAGAGGGAGTACAAACGACAATTTTTAGTATTCCATTCTTATTTTTTTTCATTGGTGGAATTAGTGTGTTCTTTAAAGTTATGACAGAAGACGATCATTCTGTTGCCCTGTTTGGCATCTTGATCTCATTTACCTTGTCTTATCTATTTATTATATTTCCGTGTATATGGTCATAACAATCACTTAAGAGGACAAACAGCGCAATGTAGTATTTACTCATTGCGCTGTTTTTAAGACTATCATCCCCTTTAGTCATTTATGCTAAAGGGGATGACTACTTCCTTTAGTATTCTTACTCCCCCAAAACGCTCGGAACAATCGCATCAACCCCAACGTAGAAACCGCAATACCCACAATCACAAATTCAAAGTACCAGGGCGCGCCCTTATAACCCATAGCCTGCCAACCATCAGCCATATACGGCTGCAGCTGTGGCACAAAGTGGGCAATGAACAATCCCAAAAATACCGTAATAATGATTTCATCCATTATCGATTCGCGCCGGTTCTTCAACACCTGCAGATCATAATCAGCATCGTTACCTTCCTGGTTCGCTAACCGTTTAGCTTCCGCATCCAGCTTGGCCAGTTTAAGGTTACCTTCTGCAGTCGCAATCGATGCAGCCATTTCTGCTGCAATACGTTTACGCTCTCGATAGCTACCCGATAAATCCGCAATCGGTGCTGAAATAAAACTAAACAACGAAGTAAGCCAACTCATGATTTATTCCTCATAATAATATCTAAAAAGTGCTTCGGGTCTTTTGATACTGCCTTAGCTAGGGCATTAACCCCCGTTAAAATATGCGGAGCTACATAAGCCGCAATACCAATAATGCCAGTCTTTAACCCTTCATCTAATCCAAGCCAACGACAAAAACTGTCCGCAATATACGCAGACAAAATAGCCATTAGCACCGACATGAAATAATGAAAAAAGGTAATTCGGGTACCAGACATATACATTTGTGTTGCGGCGGCCAGTAACGACAACAAACACAGCTGCCCCCATTGCCTTATAAAAACAATCAGTTCTTCCATCAATCTTCACTCCTCGGGTTTAAGTCGGAATACGCTGGCTCTGCAAACTTAATATGCAGTGCAGCAGGTAAATACTCGTTAATTTCCAGCATGTCCTGCTGCATCGGAACCACTTCATTGTTGTAATAAGCCCGGGTGATTTTATCCAGGTCACCAAAGCCCGGACTATCACCCGATGTTTGCCCGCTTAACGCTTCCTGGGCGCGGTGCATACTCAACATATCGTTTAACGTCATCTTCTTAATGCGCTCAAATTCATCCTTGGTCGATATATCACCTACCGGAATAATCTTAATTGCCTTCTCCGCGTCAGCCTTACCACTGCGGTTATTAATAAATAAACTGCGGAAGTTACCCACACCGCGAGAATCTTTGATCGCAGCTTTCAAATCATTCTCATCATCGGTCGATAAATTGGGATCTGCCATCGAAAAGATAAACCCCATATGTGCGCCGTTCTTGTAATACTTACGACGGAACAGGGTGGCATCTTCGTTTAAAAGCGCAGACTGAATACCGCCATAATATTGGGGGATACCATAGATACCCTGATTCGGGTCGTATTCTTTAAGGTGAATAACTTCACCTTTTTTAAACCGCAGCACCTTGCCATTACTTAACCGCTGCGCATAAACACCAGGTGTTGATGTATAGCGCATCGATAACGCAGGTAAATGCCTTAACTTAATCACATTACCGAAGGTATTTTTAATTACCTGCAGGTACGCATTCGCCGCCCAACAATAATCAAATGCAAACTTCTTAAAGGTGCGCCGCGTTAATAGCGAATTAGGCTTAAACCACTTCAAGATCATATTGCGTTTAAAATATAAAATAGGGCCATGTTGGGCATTAACACGCAGCAATTTAATCAAGCCAGCTAAGCTAATTGGCGGTGAATATAGACCGTCCATATCAGCGTAAAGCCCGATGTATTCGGTCATGCGATTATCTAAACACGGCTCAGGGTCGCCAAAGCTAAACGTATCGATAGCTTTGTCTTTCACCTGTTCTGTCGTTGTACTTTTAGTTGAATTCATTATGCGGCATCTAATCCTATTGATGTTCTGGTGCTCGAGCTGTCACCAGATAATGGTTCGTAAATCATGGCGTGCATGATTGCCCAGGCAATATCAGCATGGCCTGTTGCTGCAGTGCGGTTGGTTGCGTAACTGATTTGGTCACCAACTACCTTTTTGCGAATATTAATAAAGCTGCTGGCAACCATCACCGAATTCTCATCGAACTCAAAACGCTTCTTACCAATGACATTAAGCGCCTTAATCACCATCTTGTTTTTGTTGTGCGGGTTGTAATGAATTGGCATCGCCAGCGGGAAGAATTTTTGTATTAACTCAAACACACCCAAGCCCATACCAGTGGTATCAACACCGATATGTACAACATGATATTTAAGGGTGAGTTCTTTAATTTCACTGGCCATGGTTTCAAAATCGTTACCACTGAGATTCAGTGATTCCAATAATCTAAATTTATCATCAGGGCCAAGCGGCAAACTCAAGACCACTACCGAGGCAATGTCTCGGGTTCGCGCAGGGTCAAAACCAATAACAACCGGCTTCATGGCATAAGGGCGTGACCAAGTCGGGTCAAAGTCAGTCCATTTTTTACTGTTACCCACACAGGCCATCAGTTGTTTAAGGCTAAATGCACTGTGAGCATCATCAATAAATTTGCACATAAAGAGGTTGTTAAACTCTTCGGTAGAATATTCATTTTCCAAAATGCTGATATCAATGCGGTCAAAGCCTTGTTTCACCACATCATAAACATTGAGCTTTTGACGCCAAATACCGTCATCACAAAGCAAGCCATCTTTTAAAGTCTTATGGCTAACATCAATGGCAAACTCGGGATCATTACAGGCTTTGGTTTTTCGGTACCAGCGACCATTCCACAAATCATAAGCTTCATGACTAGTCACCGACGGCGTACTGAAATAGGTAATACGAAAATCTTTATGGGTCGCCATTGCCTGGGCAAGACTGCGTAACTCTTTAAACTTCGGGATCCAAAACACTTCATCAATATACAAATCACCAGATGCCGATTGTGCAGTCCGGGCATTGGTTGATTTGAAATACAGTGTTGTCGTTTTGCCTTTGTTACGCATGGTCAGTGGCGAGCCGCTTAGCTCAATACCAAACTGCTCACGACATAAGGCAATAATATTGGCTTTGAATATCTCAGCCTGGTCCCGTGATGCTGAAATGAAAATCTTATTACGGCCATTCACCACCGCATCATAAAACGCTTCAAACGCAAAATAGAAGGTCGCGCCGATTTGGCGTGGTTTCAGAATAAAACGGCTACGGTAATCTTGATGTTCAAACCAGTGTAATTGGTGCGGGTAGAGCAGGTTGTCTTTGAGTTCGTCCAGCATTTCCTTGGTGATACTAGACACATCATTCTTAATTTTCTTCTGACGTTTCTTACTTTTACTGCTTCGCTCGCCTGTCTGTTCACTTTGGGGATCCGCAGCTGCAGGTGCATTACCGTATTTCTTCGTTATACCGGCACTGGGCAAGCGTGACTGATTCAATGCACATTGCTGTTTAGTCAGAAAATCCAGTTCTTTATAGTCCGCTTCACTTTTAACGTCGCGATCAGCCAATAACACAATACGTCGTGCAATCGCTGTCTCGGCATTAAGCGACGGGCACAGTTCATTCCAGCTGCCATCATCCGCCCAACGTCGTAATGACCTTGCACTTGGCATACCGTCAATTTCTGAAATCTCATCAAACGTCAGCCCACCAAAAACATAATGGTCACGCGCCGTTTTAATAATTTCGGGTGTATATCGGGGAGTCCTTGGTTTCATAACTGGCCTGTTAGTAAGAACAAGCGCCAAGTTTATAACCCTAAAACACGTAATTCTTTAAGAAGATTTCCGCGTTATTCCGCCATCGCCAAGATCGGAACTTAGCGGATTTAATGTGATGGATTAAGGTCTATTCTGCGGGCAAAATTGGTCTCACTTAGATTCACTTAGACATTAAACAGGAACCAACATGGCTCAGTTACGCACAATTCCACTTGCCATTGCCGCCATGGGGTTAACGGTCGATGGTCGCGAAATATCAGAAAAAGATATCGACGATATTGTCGCTACTTACAAGTATAAAAAGTACGGCGCTCGCATCAATTTAGACCACGAATGTAATTGGTCGGGTTGGGCGGCGAAGAACCTTAGCAACATCGATATTAAAGGTGGGATGTTAGGTGATGTGATCGGGTTAAGCACAGGTAAAAATGAAGACGGTATTAAAGTGTTATACGCCGTGTTATCGCCGAACGCATCATTTGTGCAACTAAACCAAGCTGACCAAGCCGTATATTTCAGTATCGAAATTGACCGAGATTTTATGGAGTCAGGGCAAACCTATTTAACAGGGTTGGCCGTGACGGATTATCCCGCCAGTACCTACACCGACCGCATTCACTTTAGTCAGCAAGACAAAGACAACACTAATCATACATCTTCAGATACTGACCTATTTAAGGTGTCATTAGCGTTAGATGAAGCGGGCAAACCCACCAAGAGCCTGTTTAAACAACTCTTTAATTTTAAAAAGGACAATGACGATATGACCCGCGAAGAACTTGCAGCAGCAATGGCCGACGCGCTCGGTGAACCATTGCTTAAATTTAGCCAAACGCTCGAAGCCAATACCCAAGCAACGCAAGACTTACTTGCTAAGCAAGGTACGACCACAGCACCGTTAGATGATGTGAATACGGGTACCGAAGCCGACATAAGTACAGATAAACCAACCGCTGAATTTTCGGCGCTTGATGGCAAGGTTGAAGGTTTGGTTGAACAAATTGCAGCACTGACTAAAACCGTGAACGATGCAATCAAAGATCCTGCGTCAACGACCACTGAAGGTGAAGAAGAACACCTTGGTGAGAATGGCAAGTACCACAACCTTCTTTAGCAATAGGAACCAAATTAATGAAGCTTAAAACAACACAAGTTTTTGCCGCGGTTGTGTCTGCATTAGCGGTCAATTACGGAGTCGCCTCTGTATCAGAACAGTTCAGTGTCGAGCCGTCGATTGAGCAGACGCTATATGACCAGGTATATCAAAGTGCAGAATTCTTACAGCGCATTGATACGCAAATGGTCGATGATTTAGTCGGCAGTTCAATTACGGCAGGTATCAGTGGCGGTGTCACTGGTCGTGCAGGCGTTGAAACGGATGAAACTAAAAGTCGTAGTACCAAAGACCCGCTGGGTTTAACTGACCGTGAATACCGTTGTTATGCGGTTGAATGCGATACCCATATTACGTGGCAGCGCATGGACATGTGGGCCAAGTTCCCAGACTTCCACAGTCGTTTTCGTGCTCACGTTCGTCAAGCCATTGCACTGGATATCATCAAGATTGGCTGGAACGGTACAAGCGCCGAGAAAGTAACGGATATCGCAGCATTCCCAATGATGGATGATGTGAATATCGGTTGGTTCCAGCTGGTTCGTCGAGACAATCCTGCCAATGTGTTTGCTAATGGTGAACAAAAAGACGGTGAAATTCGTATCGGCGCAGGCGGTGATTATGAAAACCTTGATCAAACCGTGCATGATTTACTGCAAGCGATTCCAGCCCATAAGCGCATTGGTTTAGTCACTATTATTGGTGATGAGCTGTTATCCAAAGAAAAGAACAAGCTCTATGCCAAGCAAGCGCATACCCCAAGTGAAAAAGACAAGATCGAGTTAGAGCAGATCATTGAAACATTCGGTGGTTTGAAAGCGTATAAGGTGCCGTTCTTCCCAGAGCGCGGCATCTTAATCACCTCGTTCGATAACCTTTGTCATTACGTGCAATCAGGTTCAACGCGCACCTCGATTGAAAACAACGCCAAGAAGAAACGTGTCGAAGATTACCAATCACGTAACGATTGTTACTACATCAACGACATGGAAAAGATTGCCTTCTTTGAAGCGGACAGCATAAAGCTGGATAAGGTCAAAGACCCTGCAGTAGCAGCCGCTGACTTTGATGCGGATAACCCCGCACACTGGGTTTGGTCTTAGTCGGTTTTGAGTCAGTAATTTGAATCAGCAGAATTGAATGAAGCACTGGCTTATTACGGTAAGCCAGTCATTTACCAAACAGAGAGTTTTTTGAAATGAGCATAGTCAAACGAAATCAGCGTAAAACCCATGCCTCTATTATCGGTGTGGACCTAGCAAGTGGTCCTGATCAATCGGTCACTTCGACAGTGAAAAATGGCAAGGTTGTCGCAACTGAACCAAGCCGTGCCCAAGGCATCATGGAAGAGTTTGATTTTTTCAAAGTGGCAATGGAATCTGACCTTACTCAACTTAAAAAGTTTTCCCACATGGAAGACAAGCTTGAATACAAAGCCAAGGCCATTGAGAACCATCTATACCTGGATTATTTACGCCGCTATCAAGCGCAAGGTACAGACCACCAGAACATGGTGCTGGCTTGGGTGGTGATTTGGCTTGTTGACCTTGGCCACTGGAAAACCGCCTTTGATTTTGTTCCCTTGTTAGTGACGCAAAACCAACGTTTACCAGGGCGCTTTAGTACCCAAGATTGGCCGACCTTTTTGATAGACCAACTCTATGACGAAGGCGCTAAACACTTAAGCCAAGGTCGTGACGCCGTAGAGCGAAGCCAAGTGATTAACTTATTCACCCAGTTTATTCATTTGCTCGACACGCACCAGTGGCGGTTAAGTGAATTGATAGGCGGCAAGTTATACGCCATGGCTGCAAAGCTAGAACAAAGCGTATTTAACCTGGGCAATGCCTATACCTACGGCACCAAAGCAACCGCGTTAAACGACAAAGCGGGCGTTAAAAAGATGGTCAGAGAAATCGCCAACACCATTGGTAAAGAAACCGACCTTTAGTTTATTGGCAGTCTTTGTAAAAAGAATTGTAACAACTCTCGCGCCACCGGCTCGGCTGCGTTGGACTTATTCACAGTAGTGAAATGGGCTCCTTATCGCAGTGGCCAGAGCCGACCTATTAGAAGTGAGTGAAAGATGAATTTAGCAGGCATGCCACACGCAGAAGTAAGCAATGAAAATGTAGTCAACAACGGCTTTTATCCCGAACTGGGCACTGCTGAATTTATCACTGATTACGCGATAGCGACGGAGTACGCCAACAACATCGAACAGGTTAAACGCACATTAGTACTGGTCATGCTCGATGTTAATCAGGCACTGGCAAGGTATCGCTCACGTCATTGGCAACAGGTCGAACAATTACAAGATGTGAGCGTTGACGAGATTGATGGCGTAAATGCATTAATCCTCATGTATCAACGGGCAGTGTATTGCCGCGCTAAGGCCAAGTTGTTAATCAGTCGTCTAGGTGAAACGCATCGCGACCAACGCGCCGCACAGCAAGTGATGGCCAGTGACAATCAAGAATACTGGCTACAAGAAAGTGACATGGCCTTACGTCAAATGATGAAGGTAACGCGTTCAGGTGTTGAATTGATATGAGCCAAAGTAAATTACAGCGTTTAGTGCAGTACCTGGTATCGGCCACTTATAAGGGACGACATTTAGCCAGGGCTGGCGAGTTTGATAGTTGGATTGAAGGCGGACGTATTGAACACGCCAGTAAACGAATAAACGGAACAGGATTGCTCGCCGCGCGTTTTTATTACAGTGGTGTGATCAGCATTAACCCATGCAATGCGCCTGTTGAATTGATCGCAACCTATGTGAGTTTCTGGTTAATGACAAATGCAGAAAAAGACGACAGCCATGATGTGGAATTTAGCCTGGATATTAATGATGACAACAGCGCTGAAATCGAATTAACAATCGAGCGGTTCGCAGAAGATGTGATGCTAGTTGAAGACATGAACGGGCCGTTTGAATTGGAGTTTCAAGGCGAAACCAAGCGTTTTGATTTTGGTGAACAGAGTCTTTGGATTGCAGCGTCATTTGAGTTAGATGCAGAGAGTGTAACGGGGTAGAAAATGCTTAGTCTTGGTATCTCCACTGATAACGCGTTAAAACAATTAGACCTGTTAACACTCGATGCCAATAAGCGTCGCCGTATTTTACGCGGAGCAGGTCGACAAGTTAGGCGAGATACCAAAGCCCGATTAAAAGGGCAGAAAGGGTTATCCGGTACCAATTGGCAAGGCCGCAGTGATGGTCGTAAAAAACGCATGTTAAAGCGACTAGGTAAAGGTATCCAGGTACACACCACACCCAATAACGCGACGGTTACCTTTGGTAATAAACGGTTAGGACAAATAGCCAGAGCCCATCAAGAAGGGCTCACATTAACGCAAACGGCTCAGCAGGCAGCAAAAGCCTATGGCACACCTGATTACAATGCCAAGGCATCACGCAGGCAAGCGAAATCACTGCGTGACAGTGGTTATAAGGTCAGAAAGAAGCGCGGTAAAGGCTGGAAAGCACCGTCGCTAAAATGGATAACCGAGAATATATCCGTGGGACAAGCTGGTTTGATACTGCGTATTTTACG
>NZ_LOCN01000006.1:199821-328868 GCF_001574435.1 Moritella sp. JT01 | reverse complement strand
TAAGTCATTTGTGGCGGTAGGTAGTACCGACACGTTAAACGCTTTGTAAGAGGTTTTGGAAGACTAACGCAATTTAATATTGCAATGCTTAAGCCGTTGACGACAAGAATCCCCTTCCTTCCCCGACTTGTCGGGCGCGAAGCGAGGTGGGGGAGCTTCAAGGATTGAATATAGAAATTAGTTATATGTAATATAAAATTAATACCTTAGTAGTATAAAGAGATTGTTCTATTCCATTAATTATCTTAAAATTAGCAAACTAATTTAATGCTTAATAATCCTTACTGTCATCATGTCGAGGGTATAGGTACTTAGCTCATCTCAGCTTATATAGGTCTCGTAAATGGATACTACTCTTTTACTTTTTATTGCCACTGCATTCAGTTTTGGCATGCTTGTTAATCTTACGGGATTACCACCTATGGTTGGTTTTCTATTGGCGGGTTTTGCGCTTAACTTTTATGGTTTTGAAGCGACCGAAGGTTTGCAAACATTTGCAGATCTCGGTGTTACCTTGCTGTTGTTTTCGATTGGTTTAAAGTTAGATATACGTACTTTGTTTAAAGCCGAGGTATGGGGTGGGGCAAGTGTGCATATTTTTGCCAGTATTGCTTTTTATGCCGTTGTTTTATTTATTTTAAAACAAGTTGGTTTAACCTTTTTTACTAACCTCGATACCTTTTCACTGGTGCTTGTCGCCTTTGCATTAAGTTTCTCAAGTACTGTATTTGCAGTTAAAATTCTAGAAGAAAAGAGTGAGACAAACTCGTTATATGGCCGTATCGCGATTGGTATTTTGATCATGCAAGATATCTTTGCCGTGGTATTTTTAACCGTCTCAGTCGGTAAGATCCCGTCGTTGTTTGCTGTTATTTTATTAGCATTACCGTTAATTCGACCACTGTTGTTTAAATTGTTAGACAGAGTCGGCCACGGTGAACTGTTGGTTCTGTACGGCATTTTCCTTTCGCTTGTGCTTGGCGCAGGGTTGTTTGAATCGGTAGGTATGAAAGCTGATTTGGGGGCGTTGATTGCCGGTATGTTATTAGCGGGTCACCCCAGTGCCAAACAGATGGCAAAGTCTTTGTTTAACATGAAAGAAATGCTGCTTGTTTGTTTCTTCCTCAGCATTGGGTTAGGTGGACTCCCGACGGTTGATCACTTGTTCGTTGCAGGTATTTTAGCGGTCTTATTGTTTGGTAAAATAGCCTTATATTTCTTTACGTTGGCGAAATTTAAATTACGTGCTCGTACGTCATTATTTGCGGCATTTTCGTTAGCAAACTACAGTGAGTTTGGTTTGATTGTGGCGGCGTTGGCGACTTATAAAGGCTGGTTATCACAAGACTGGCTGATTATTACTGCACTTGCGGTATCGATCAGTTTTGTTATCGCTTCGTTGCTTAATAAGTATGCTGATGACATCTATAGTCGCTTTACCGATAAGTTAGCGCGTTTTCAGACTACGGATTTACACATTGATGATCGTCCTGTTTCGCTTGGCGACGCCGAAATATTAGTGATGGGTATGGGGCGAATTGGTGCCGGTGCGTATGATGAATTGAAATCTCAATATGGTGATAAGGTATTAGGCCTTGATTATAATAACCAAAAGACCTTAGATCATTGTGAACTTGGTCGACGAGTTATCACCGGTGATGCACTGGACACGGATTTTTGGAATAAGCTGGAAATGACTGACAACATCAAACTGGTGTTATTAGCGATGCCAGATCATCACGGTAATCATTATGCCGCAGAGCAGTTACAAAAGATGGACCGTTGTAGTTTCAAAGTTGCTGCGTTAGCTCATTTTAAGAGTGATGAAGAGGAGCTGAGAGCGCTTGGCGTTAATCCTGTTTATAACATGTATCAAGAAGCGGGTGCGGGTTTCGCTCACCATGTTTGGACTGAGTTACAGCTACCGGTTACTGGATCGCAGACTAAATAAGCATATGTTATGGCTGTTATAACAGGCTATGATTAAGTAGGTGTTATATATAATCGGTGGTGTGTGTGGGTGACAATGGTATTCAACTCACGGTTTATTTTGATGGTGCCTGCCCGCGTTGTGTGAAAGACCGTGATAATTATCTGAAATTGGCAGGTAGTAAAGGGAAACAGGTATATTGGTTTGATATTACTGGCCAAGAGCTGGTATTGCTAGCGCTGGGCATTGATCCGATAAAAGCCTTAACCGAGCTGCATGTTAAAACCAGTGACGGTCGCATCCTTTCTGAACTTGATGCGTATATTGAGCTGATGCTACGGGTGTCGTTACTGCGACCTTTGGCTTACCTTATTGGCCTGCCACTGCTCAAACCTATGCTGGCTCGTTATTATCATTACTTGGTGACTCGCAGGCTTAAACGCACTGGTCGTTGGCCGTACTAAGTTTATCTATTTTAAATACGAAGGTACCTCGCATTATTTAATTTGTTGCGCGTTACCTTCGTTATCACTTTTGTGCTAAGTATCTACGTTAACGTTAGACCATTAACTAGGCGTCACCCGCATTAGTGCGCTTTTGATTTGCGCCAATCATGTTGTAGATATCATATCGCCAAAACCCAATCCATTCGTGTAATGCAAAATCAGTCAGTGCAAAGTTATACCCAAGTGGGATGAATGATATGCTTGCCGACATATAATCCGCTCTGATTGGGGTAGCACGTACACCAAAATGTTCAAAATACAATTGGCTACGTTTGATGTGTAGTCCAGATGAGACTAAAACGCTGTTGTCGAAATCGCCTTTGCGGAGTATTTCACTGGTGAATTGTGCATTCTGCCATGTGTTAAGACTGTTTGGTTCGGTGATAATATCAACGGTATTAATACCAATAGAAACTAAGCGTTCTTTATAAACTGCAGCTTCTGTATCACCCAGTTTTTTGGTATCACCACCGCTTACAATGATTTTACATTGTTGATTACTGTCAATACATTCATTATAAAGTTTTGCCGCTTCGTAGATCCGCCCAAAAGCATGGAAGGGAGGCTCAATACTATCAACATTATTAATATTATCGCCAACTTTTTCTAGGCCTGCTCCCAGTAAGATAATAGCGTTATTTTCCTGCCAATGAATCGGGGCTTTCGCTACATAATCTTGCTGTAATTTATCCAATAAATATTTTGGAACGACCCCTATGCTGATAAGCACTGTAAGCAAAATTGTGCAGCATAATACGACTGACTTGGTGCGATGAAAGTTAAAAAAACGTAATAATAGGCAGATAATGATAAGTAACGATATAAGCAGCAGGCTCATTGATTGTCCTTGTTGAAGTACGAAAAACACAGTATTTCATCGCAGTATAAAGCAATAAAATAATTTTTCATTGTTTAAGTAGCTGGTCGGATGCTTATAAGTAACTGAAAATAATCGTTAAACTAAATATTTGATGTTGCCATTAATATGTTCTTAAATGCCTCCATACTTGATTTTACCGAGTCCTTTCGCCAAATTAAATGAGTCGTTGTAGTACCGATCGCGGTCGGTAAAGGGTGTGTTTTAATACCGTCTTTAAATGGATATACCGTCAATAATTTTTCTGGCACAAAACCAACCCCCATACCCGCTGTTACGCAGTTTAATAACGCAGTATAGGAGTTGATTTCCACAATCTTGGGGTGCAGATCTGCTTGTTTTATCCAGTTGACTAAACGTGTGCGATAGACACATTGGGTTGAGAAACCCAGCAACGTGGGATTATGTCCTAAATCTAATGGTGAGTTAATATCCTCATTACGCAAGCTAGAAACCAGTACTAGGGTCTCGCTAAATACCGGCGTTATTTGCAGCCGTTGATCTTGAGGGGGATCAGACACGAGTGCTAAGTCTAATTGGCCATCAATAATCTGTTCGATGAGTATACCTGTGGGGCTGGTCGTTACTTCTAACTCGACTTCAGTGTAGGTTTGATGAAAATCCATTAATACGTTAGATAGACGTGATGCTGCGACAGCTTCGATACTGCCCAAGCGCAGTCTACCTGATGGTGTCGTATTATTGATTTGTAGTATCGCGGACTCAGCCATGGCGAGAATTTCTTTAGCGTGATTAAAAAATTGTTCACCTGTGGGTGAGGGTCTTAACCGATTTTTTTCTCGAATGAATAGATCGGTATTTAATTCGGCTTCTAACTTTTTGACTCGTGATGTAATGTTTGAAGGTACACGATTTAATGCATGTGCTGCAGGACTTATCCCGCCCATTTCGACTACAGCACAAAAAATAGTAAGGTCAGACAATTCCACTGTTGATATCTCCACGTTACACTGTATTACCTTCTTCAAATGAGAAAGATAGATTCATAATAATTCATTATTAATAACAGTATATTGCTTTTATACTCTAATTCATAAGTTTAGTTAGGAATCGATTATGGATAATTCAACACGCCAAGGTTATTTGGCTGCATTTGGGGCCGTACTTATTTGGTCGGGGTTTATTTTAGTGTCACGTATGGGTGGGATCAGTCCCTTATTGTCCTATGATGTTATCGCCATTCGTTATGCAACCTGTGCAGCTTTGGTACTCCCGATCTGGTGGTTTAAATTTCGGTTCAAGTTATGGCAACCCAAGTTCATTGTTTGTAGCCTGTTTGGTGGTCTAGGATATGCGTTATTTGCCTTTCAAGGATTTGAAACGACTCCCGGTTCACAGTCAGCGGTACTGCTACCGGGTTTGATCCCTGTGATGATTATTGTCTTGTCGGTTGTGGTGAATAAGCAAAAGCACGCTTGGAGTAAGTGGTTTGGTGTTGCGGTGATCACATCGGGCATCGCGGTGCTATTTTTACAAGACTTTTTTGCGCAAGGCACATTATCGATTGGTCATTTAAGTCTGGCGGGTGCTGCGTTTTGTTGGGGCATATTTTCAGTATTACTGAGTCGTTGGCAGATCACGCCATGGCAAGCGACCGCGAGTTTAGCTATTATCACTTGTACTATTTATATGCCGATTTACTTACTTTGGTTACCCAAAAATATCAGTTTAGGAATGTCAGAATTGTGGGGTGATATTTTACTGCAAAGTTTTTATCAAGGTTTTCTCGCGACCATAGTACAGATGCTGTTATATGTTCGCGCTGTGCAGATTATTGGTGCGGCGAACATGGGCACTATGATGGCGATGGTACCGGTTATTGCTGGTGTGAGTGCGTTATTTGTATTTGATGAACCTGTTAAAGTAAGCTTGATCATTGCCATGACAATGGTGAGTATTGGTGTTTGGTTTGCTAATACTCAGTTTTTTGTTAATAAAAAGTACTTTGCTAATAAAAAATTAACTCATTCCACGAGTGATCACGCATAAATTAAGTCTGTTATTTCAAGGTTAGATTATGGAATTCTGGCCGTTATTACCAAAGGAGTTGTTAAATGCCGTATATCAATATTAAAATCACCGATGAGCAAGTCACGAAAGAGCAAAAAGCACAGTTAATTGTAGGTGCGACACAATTGCTGGTGGACGTATTGGGGAAAAACCCGAAAACGACCGTAGTGGTGATTGACGAAGTAAATACCGATAACTGGGGCATCGGTGGCGAGGTGGTGACGGCACTGCGCCAAAAATCTCAACCTTAGCGGTCTGCTATTGGCTATTAACAGCTAATAGCCAATAGCCAGTTATATGAGTCTCTTGGCTATAGCCTCTATTGCCATCGTTACGCCAATGGGTACCGCCGCTTGATAAGAATGCAGTGCATACACATTTACTTTATCGAGCTGATAATGAGGTAATAGTTCAGCTAACGTATCTGTGTGTTTAGCAAATATAAAGTCTGGAATAATACCAACACCAAATCCTTGTTCTAACATGATAACGCAGGTGGGTAGGGTGTTGGCTTTATGGGTGGTTTTGAAACTCAGTTCACAGCGCTGCTTATTGGTTGCTGTAGATTTACGGTGTTTAAGGTTATTTCTCTTAAGACTCAAGTTGTGATTAATCGACTTTTCTTGCCAATGATTCGCGACGTACTTTATCCGAGTGAGTGAGAGCATTGTTGTTTCAGGCTCAATGTTATCTTCAACTTTTAATACGTTTATATCGGTTTGATGAGCACTAATGGTTTGGAGTGAGCCACAAAGTACATCTCTAAAATCACCAATCCGTTTTTGCTTGAGGTTACTTATATTCGATTCTCCAACACGTATCGCAATATCAATGCCTTCTTGCATTAAATCTAGCTGACGATCATGGCTAATTAATTCTAACTCCACATCTGGATGTGCACTAAATACATCGTGTAATGCGGGTAAGACTAGGTGTTCCATTAAAGCATGCGGTGCTGTTATCTTAATTAATCCTTGAGGAGAAATTTGTAATTGTTGAGCGTCTTGCCATGCTTCTTCTGCAAGCTCGTGCATTGTGCAGCATTGTTGGTAAAAATGTTCACCAGCCGAAGTCAGGCTTTGTTTACGCGTTGTGCGCTTAAGCAAGGTCACCGCAAGCTCGGTTTCAAGGTTCTTAAGATGTTGACTGACAACTGATTTCGAAACGTTCAGCTTCTCTGCTGCTTTGGTTATCGAACCAAGCTTTACGACATACATAAATACCGTCATTTTCTTAAGTTTGCTCATCGTGGTTATCGCCTATATGTAAGATGATGCTCATCGTATCTTGATCGTTGTTTTGTGCTTAACCTAGCTGGGTCATCGTTACATCAAAAAAACAGAGGTTAATATCCTTTAATTCAATGTGTTAGTAAATAGAAATAGCATCAAAAAAACATCAAAAAATCATCATGAAAATCACAACTTTAGTTGTCCATTATGCTAGCCTTTTGGCGATAGCTTCTATTGCCATCGTTACGCCAATGGGAACAGCCGCTTGATAAGAGTGCAGCGCATACACATTTACTTTATCGAGTTGATAATTGGGTAATAGCTCGGCTAACGCATCTGTGTGTTTAGCAAATATAAAATCTGGAATAATACCAACCCCAAATCCTTGTTCTAACATTGTTACGCAAGTAGGTAGGGTATTGGCTTTATGATTGGCTTTAAAGGTAAGTTCGCAGCGCTGTTTATTGGCTTCTGTAGATTTACGGTGTTTAAGGTTACTTTTCTTAAGACTAAAATGATGAAGAATCGATTTTTCTTGCCAGTGATTCGCGACGTACTTTATCCGAATGAGCGAGAGGGTTGTTGTTTCAGACTCAATGTTATCTTCAAGTTTTAATGCGTCTATATCGGTTTGATGAGCATTAATGGTTTGCACGGAACCACAGAGTACATCTCTAAAATCGCCAATCCGCTTTTGCTTGAGGTTGCTTATTTTTGATTCGCCCACACGTATCGCAATGTCGATGCCTTCTTGCATGAGATCCAACTGGCCATCATGGCTAATTAATTCTAACTCGACATTTGGATAAGCATTAAATACGTCATGTAATGCGGGTAAGACCAGGTGGTCCATTAAAGCATGCGGTGCTGTTATCTTGATTAATCCTTGCGGGGAGACTTGTAATTGCTGGGCGTCTTGCCACGCTTGTTCTGCCAGTTCATGCATAGTGCAACATTGTTGATAGAAATGTTCACCTGCAGGCGTGAGGCTTTGTTTACGTGTTGTACGCTTAAGCAAGGTGACCGCAAGCTCAGCTTCAAGCTGTTTCAAATGTTGGCTGACAACGGATTTAGATACGTCGAGTTTTTCTGCCGCTTTGGTTATAGAGCCAAGTTTTACGACATACATAAATACTGTCATTTTCTTCAATTTACTCATGGTTTTATATACCTGTTATCGGCTAGCTGTGCTGTGGATTTAAGATTGTTCTATTTATCTTAACAGTGTTTTCTTATTAGTCTGTTTTTGTTTGGTAATGATAAGACTAAAGTAACAGCCATACACTTTATATAACAACCTGACACTCATAGGAGCAAGACGATGACACAAGATCAAATTTTATTAGCATGTAAAAATGGTATCACAGCATGGCAGAAAGCCTTTAATAATCAAGATGCAGCGGGTTGTGCAGCGCAATATGAAGAGGGTACAGTTATGCATGCTCGTCCGTTTGGTACGTTTACTGGGCGTGAAGAAATCCAAACATTTTGGCAAGGTATCATGGACCAAGGTTTTAATACTGTTGATTATACTGATGTTGAATGGGTAGTAATGAATGATGATAGCTATGTATTAACAGCAAAATGGACAATGAATAAAGCGTTTGGTGCGGTACATCACGAGCAATGGCGTATTCAAGCTGATGGCAGTGCGTTATTAGCAGCAGATGACTTTGAAGTACAAGGCGAACGTTAAGCGATCTTGTTTAGCAGAACTAGGCCTTGTTTATGAACAGTTAGTTTTGTAGATACAAAGGACGAGGGATAGCAATATCACTCGTCCTTTTGTTTTTATGACGTTGGATCTATCGTGCCAGCAATTGAATTGTTCATTCTAAACCAACCGGCAATTGAATAGCGTGCTGATTCAGCGGCAAGTACTTCATGTGGGAAACGCTCACTTTCAAATACCACCAAGGTACCAGATTTTGGTGCAACGCGTGCGATCACATCATTTGAATCTTGTGCATAGATGAGTAATTCACCACCGGCATCGGGGGTGTTCAGGTAACAGACCGTTGTAAATACACGGTTTGATTTACCTTTAAATGCATCGAGGTGTTTTTTATAAAAATCACCAATTTCATATTTCGCGTAATGACATTCATAATCAAATAAACCTAAGAAAAAGTTACGATTAACTTCCAGCCTAAGGTCGCCCATTAGCGCCATAAAATCAGCTTGGGCAGGACTGTTACCCGTTAACCACAAGGTTTTATCTTTACGTATTTGTGCGTTTAATTGTGAGTCTTGCTGACGACCAATACCTGCAGCTTTAAATTCAGGTTGGTTTTCAAGGCAATCAGTCTGTAACGCTTCAATAATGCCTTCTGGAAATGCATCTTCGATGACAGCATAACCATGCTCATGGATATTATCTAAGATGGTATCCATGGTGGCACGAAAGTTATTTTTTAATGTTATTTGTTCTGTTTCCACAATCGTCAGTTATGTGAGGTGATGATGGCAGTATTATACTCAGTTTTATGGACATAAATATGATAAAAGATAACAATCGTCTCGCTAACACGAGTGTAAAACTTAAGTAATTGAATTTGATAACTGAAATGCGAATAACAAGCTGCTACAGTGGGCTAATAGTTAATGATAGGAGTACTCAAATGGTAAAGTGGCCTGCAGTGATCAAATATTACGGTGAAGATGAACTTATTTATGTTGAGTCGTTAACTGAGTGGAAAAATGATCCTGATTTATGCCAGCCTAATTATGAATCAGAAGATCGATTAATCGATGCGAGTGGTGCTTTATTTTCACTTCCTTTCGCCTCATCCCCCTCTGATACAGGCATGTTTGTTTCTTTGGACTCTCGAATATTAGTACCTGAATTTGTCGAATTGATTCGTAAGCATGCGGTGATTGAAAATTATTGCTGCTCTGCAAAGCTAAATGCCAAAACGTATCAGCAAGTGATCGCAATGGTCAAAGAAATCAATTCACTTTAGTTCGGAGTTTTAGTCATGGATGAACATGTCGTTATTTTGATTATTGCCTTAATCGTGTTGTTCTATGGTTTTATATCCAAAAAGCTCGCCCAATTTGATATATCAGGCCCTATGGTATTCACTGTATTGGGGCTTATCTGCTCGCCGTTTGGTTTAGGCATTACAGCTGTTGAAGTGGATGCCGAATTTGTCACTGTGCTGGTGGAAATCGCGTTAGTACTGGTGTTGTTTAGTGATGCGGCATTGTTAGACCTGAAATTACTGCGACGTTCATGGCATATACCTGCACGATTACTCTTTATTGGCCTACCTTTGACAATTATCGCAGGCACTGCTGTAGCGGTATGGTTGTTCCCAGACCAACCGATTATTTATATGGTCCTATTGGCGTTACTGCTTACACCTACGGACGCCGCCTTAGGTAAAGCGGTCGTGTCAGACCTCAAAGTCCCCAACATGATCCGATCGAGTATCAATGTTGAAAGTGGCTTAAATGACGGCATTGTTTTTCCCATTGTATTAACCGTGGTCGCATTGATAACCAGTGGGCTAACCAAAGCTAATGACTATAGCTGGATTTGGTATGTAGCCGAACAAATCGTCTTTGGTATGTTGGTCGGCGGTATAGTTGGTTATCTTGGTGCTAAATTATTGAATAAAGCAATCGAACATAACTGGATTGAAGAAAGCTATCAAAACCTGATTCCCATCGCCCTTGCTATTCTCGGATTTTATCTTGCCGAAGCATTATTAGGTAATGGTTTTATTGCTGCTTTTTTTGCGGGTTTATATATTGGCAATACCAGTAAACAAGCGCGAGCACATATTGAAGAGTTTGCAGAAAGCGAAGGGGAGTTATTTATTCTTATTAGCTTCTTTTTGTTTGGTTTAGCGTTTGTACCATTAACATTACATGATATTAGCGTGAACGTGGTTATCTATGCATTATTGAGCCTGACTGTATTACGTATGTTGCCTGTGATGATTTCATTAATCGGTACAAATTTGGACTTTGCAAGCCGTGTGTTTATTGCTTGGTTTGGACCGCGTGGAATTGCTTCTATTTTATATGTGTTGATTGTGGCGCATAACGTCGGTGATATTGGTGGTTTTGATATTGTTTACGCTGTTGTGACGCTTACTATCCTCATGAGCATTTTTGCTCACGGCTTTACCGCACAGCCTTTTTCAAATCTATACGGTAAAAGCCATCGAGATAGACCTTAATCAGCTTAAAAGGTTAATCCCAACGCCGCCAGTGATTTAGAGTTATTGTTAATATCGGCTGCTTCACGTTCAACTAACTCTGTTTGTTGTAGGTTGTGTTGTGAAGCATCACTGATATTGACGATATTTCGACTGATTTCTTGTGACACCATATTTTGTTCTTCTGAGGCTGTGGATATTTGTATTGCCAGGTCTGAAATATCCGTGATAGCCCCATAGACATTCTGCATCATTGTCTGTGTACGTTTAGATTCATTGACACACAACTCGGCAGACTCTTTACCTTGTTGCATCGTTATTGACCACTGTTCAAGCGTTTGTTGAATTTCGTTAATTGAGGTTTGGATCTGCTCAGTGGCATTATGGCTCCGTGTTGATAGTGCTCTGACCTCATCGGCAACAACAGAGAAACCACGGCCATGTTCACCAGCGCGTGCAGCCTCAATTGCTGCATTTAATGCAAGCAGATTTGTTTGGTCGGCAATACCTCGAATTTCTAACATGATAGTGCTAATCTTTTTGGCTTCTTCTGAGAGCATACTGGCTGATGTCGCTGACTCTGCGACATCAATGGCGAGTTTACCGACTTGGGTCATAGTATCTGACATCGCTTGCGTTGCACTTTCACAGTCATTATGAGCAATTTGCACTTTTTGCGATGTTAATAAGGTATTTTGAGATACTTCTGCAATTGTAGAGGACATTTCAGTGACAGCTGTTGCGACCTGATGTAACTCAAGCGTTTCTTGTTCAACGCCTTCTTTCGCTCTTTGGGCTGCAGCGGTGAGGTTATCTGCCCCCGTTCCAAGTGAGCGACTACTATCAACAACACGACCTAAAATAGTTTGGATCTTACCTTTTTCCATTTTTAATTGGAAATCGACAATACCTTGAGGCTTTAATCCAGAGAATACATAACGAGAAACACTGTCATAATTTTGCTTTAAGGTAGCAAAATAGCGAGGAACGGTGATCAATTCATTATGGAAAATAATAAAAGGCAGCAGTGGTAATAATACACTGAGGTAAGGCATATCTTGACTAGCGAACACGATCAATGCACTGATAATAAAGAAAGACAAGGGTTTTAAGAGCGGACGCTGATACCACTGAAATAAACTTTTGCCGTTATTAATTTTGTTGTAAGCCTGTTCAGCGGTAAGCTTATCTTTGTGCGCTAATTTTCTACGTACAGACTGATAACCCACTAATTTACCTTGTTCGTGAATGGGTGTTATAAAGGCATCAACCCAATAATAGCGACCATCTTTACAGCGGTTTTTCACTGCGCCACGCCACGGTTTTCCCGCTTGTAAATTTGTCCAAAGATCTTTAAATGCAGCGGCGGGCATATCAGGATGACGCACGACATTGTGGTTTTTACCGACTAATTCATCGAGTTCAAAACCCGCAATATGACAGAAGGTGGGATTGGCATAAGTAATGATACCTCGGGTATCAGTGGTAGAAACTAATTCATCTTGTACATCGAATGATACTTCTTCATTCATGACTTGAGCGTTTCTTTTGTTCATTACTTATTTATCCTTAACTTATGATTAAAACGCATCTTATTTACGTCTTCCTATTTGTAGGTATGATACCTTAAATTTATGAATTGTAGGGGGTAAGACGTTAAATTAATGTAAATTTACTAAGTTTACTTAACTTTTTCTTATTCGAGATTAGCGCTTAGAAGTATTGATAATGAGGTTTTTGCTAAAGGTTTATAGTCTGATCTGATGGGGGGAGGACAGAATAAGCATTGGGCACATTATGAATTGCTCAATGCGATCTTAACTTATGCTACTTATAGTGCTGCTAGCGCTGCTGCATAGTTCGGTTCATCAGTAATTTCACTGACTAATTCACTGTGTACAACAAGGCCTTCTTTATTTAAACAAACAACTGCACGACTCGCTAAACCAGCTAATGCGCCTTCGTTTAAATTAACGCCATAATCTTCTGTAAATGTTGGTGCGCGGAAGAAAGAAGCAGTTTTAACACCTTTAATGCCTTCTGCTTCGCAAAAACGACCTGTTGCAAAGGGTAGGTCTGCAGAAATACAGAGTACGACGGTATTTTCTTTACTTGCAGCTTCAACATTAAATGTACGTACACTTGTCGCACATACCGGCGTATCGATACTAGGGAAGATATTTAAGATAACGTTCTTACCCGCAAAATCTTGTAGCGTAATGTCTGCTAGATCTGCACCACATAATGTGAAGTTCGGTGCTTGTGTTCCTTTTTCAGCAAATGTACCAGAAAGACTCACTGGATTACCTTGAAATGTAACTGTAGACATAATTTTCCTTTAATACTTTTGAAGTAGATTAGAGTTTTATAACATAGTTGAAACAAAAGTTAAGCTATAAACTGACTGGTTGTACCAAAGTGTCATGGAGTGTAAGGATAGTAATGGAAGTGTTGTTAAATATAGGTGTTTAATTTTCTTTAATATTTATAGTGAGAGTGAAATTTAGGTGTTAAGCAGTAGTTGTAATATTGTTATGCTTTTGATATCTAAGTGTTAAGTGTCTTGTTGGGTCGTAAATAGAGAGCTTTGAGCACCGGAATACACCCCCTTATTTAACCTTAAATTTAGTGCGGTAATACGATAAAACGTTGGCAATAAATTAAAGCTATCTCACAAAATAAATGGTTAGAGGCAAGTGTTGTTGCTAAATGAAATAAAATGTTTAGTGTGTACCTCGTAAGTGGTATCTGCGGTTTAATTCCAAGCAGATTAATTAGCTTTAGAAGATGCTCTACAGAAGCTTCTTACAGCAAAAAATCATAATTCATCAGCATAATATGCAGCTAGAGGAGTACCATGCGCATTCTATTGTTAGTCACAGCATTTAACGGTCTTTCGCAACGGGTCCAGCAACATTTAAGTTATAAAGGTCACCAGATCAATGTTAATTTCGCAGTAAACGAATTAGAACTACGGAATACACTCGCACAGTTTCAACCAGAATTAATTTTGTGTCCATTTCTGAAAGAGCGCATTCCTGAAGATATATGGCGTGATTATTTATCCATTATTATTCACCCTGGTATTAAAGGGGACCGAGGTCCTTCATCGCTTGATTGGGCTATCATCGAAGGGCAGGCTAAATGGGGTGTTACTGCTTTACAGGCAGATTCTGAAATGGATGCTGGTGATATCTGGGTCACGGATAACTTTACTATGCGGAAAGGAAGCAAAGCGAGTTTGTATCGAAAAGAGGTATCAAATACAGCTATAAAGTTAGTTGATCAATTAATTACCTGTTTAGAGCAAGATAACTTTCAACCTGAAGCTTTGAATTATTCAAATGATGATGTAAGAGGTGAGCTTAAGCCTTTAATGCGTCAGCCATTACGGACTATTGATTGGCTAAATGATACGACAGAACAAGTCCTTGCTAAAATTAATGCAGCCGATAGTTTTCCAGGCGTATTGGACGAGTTTAATCATAACAAAGTGTATCTGTTTGGCGTACATATAGAAGCTGAAATGCGAAAGCCCTTTAATGCTAAACCTAAGCAAATAATTGGTAAACGTCGAGGAGCCATTTTAGTTGCTACTAAAGATGGTTTGATTTGGATCAGCCATCTTAAGCAGCAAAAAAATCAACAGCAAAGTTATTTTAAGCTTCCTGCTACAGAGGTGTTAGGCCCAACACTCGTTGAAATTGATGAACTAGCGTTGCCAATATTAGCGGATCATAAATTGAAAACGTTTAAAGAAATTAGTTATTCGGAAAGGAATAATGTTGGTTACTTATATTTTAATTTCCATAATGGCGCGATGAGTACGCTTCAGTGCCAATCTCTTATTGAGGCTTATCATGAGGTTTGTCAGCGCGATATAAATGCTATCGTTTTAATGGGAGGTGATGAATTTTGGAGTAACGGCATCCATCTCAATACTATTGAAGCAGCAGAAAATAGTGCGCAAGAGTCTTGGCTAAATATCAATGCGATTAATGATTTTGTTAAATCTGTACTAGAAACCAAAGACAAGTTAACGATTGCCGCACTTGGTAATAATGCTGGCGCTGGAGGTGTAATGCTCGCATTAGCCTGTGATTATGTCTTTGCCCGTGAAGGTATTATACTTAACCCTCATTATAAATCTATGGGTCTTTACGGTTCAGAATATTGGACATATAGCCTGCCTAAACGTGTTGGGGAAAAGCAAGCTCAGCTGTTAACACAGCAATGTTTACCCTTGGGAGCCAAACAAGCACTTAATATTGGACTTGTGGATTCGGTTTTTACTAACGATGATTTAGATTTTACCCTGCAGCTAAGTCAGAACTGTAGTGAACTTGCTAATAGCGCTCAATTTGGAAGTTTAATTGCTAACAAACGTGCCGTGCGCGAACAACATGAAGCTGAAAAACCATTGGCAAGCTACCGTGATGAAGAATTAGCTGAAATGAAAAAGTGTTTCTATATTCAAGATAGTCAATATCACCGTTTAAGGCATGACTTTGTCTATAAAATTTGTCCAACAGAAACCCCTAAGCATTTAAAATTGGCAAATAAATGTTATTAAATGACAGTTAAGCTGACTGATAACGAGAAAAATAGCCCGTTGGTTCGTTATGATATCAATACAAAATCTTTCAGGCTATTTTATCGTACTAGTCATTCCAATTAAGCCGCCGCTATATATCTAATAATAAAATAGAGCGGCTTAGGATGGATTCAGTCTAGAGAATATAGAGCAGAATTAATTGGTTGAATTGATTTCTACGGTTTTATTTTCATCTGTTATTGTAGAGTCACTTTGCGCCATTGTTTCTAGAATGGCGTCTTTTTCTATCCAAAGTTGATTCAAGTGTTGCTGAAAACCAATTTTAAATGCTCGGTCTTTTTGATAGTCGCCGCGCATCTTGGCATCAATTTCAGATACGCTAATATGTACATGTACGTCTTTTACTTCACCACATATATATTGCCAAAATGTGGGTGTTTGTTCTGGGTAATAAATTGCAACATCAACCACTTTATGAATATGATCACCTAATGCAGACAGTGCAAACGCTAATCCACCTGCTTTTGGTTTTAGCAGGTGCTTGAATGGTGATTTTTGCTTGTTATGTTTTTCGGAGGTTAAACGTGTACCTTCAACAAAATTCATCACACTGACAGGGGTTGATTTGAATTTAGCGCAAGCTTTGCGTGTTATTTCGATATCTTTACCGCGTAACTTCGGGTTTTTCTTTAGTTGAGCAGTGCTATAACGACGCATAAACGGGAAGTCTAGCGCCCACCAAGCCATGCCTAAGAAAGGAACAAAGATAAGTTCTTTCTTTAAGAAAAATTTTAAGAAGGGGATCTTTTTATTTAATACACGCTGCAAGATCAGGATATCAACCCAAGATTGATGGTTCGCAATGACCATATACCATTCTTTTTCAGATAGTTCGACATCAGCATTGTGCAGATGAATTTTTACTGGATGAATTAGGCGTTCTATCACCCCGTTAACCTTGATCCAATTACTTGCAAAGCAAACTAGCAATGAAGAACAAAGAGTCTGTAGTACTTTAATTGGCAGTAATTTGATTGGGCTTAAAATAATGATGGGGGTCGCCCAAAACAATAAATTTATAACCCAAAAGATAAAAGCTAAACAGCCTCGTATAAATGACATCACATTCCCTACACAGTAAATACATACTTTCAAATAAGTGCTTATATTACTGCCCGAAGCGTCAGGTCTCAATATATAAATGTTCGTTTACGCTCAAAACAGCCTTATTTCACTAAACATCGGAGGAGTTAAGGCTGGAATTAACGAATGCGAGTGTTCTTGCTCTTATTTCCGATGCTAATTATGGATGTAATATCTAAATATAGATATAAAATTAGACTTTAGTTGTCATTTATAAGGATTTTTACTATTGGAACGCCTTACAATAAGGTATTGTTTGTTTAAATAAATAATACTGAGACGTGTGTATTTAACGCTGTATTTCAATACTGGCATTCGTTTCGCTCAATAATGATTTAATGGTTGCAAAGCAACATCAAATACTAAGGATACAAATTTATGGAAACTGCAATTGACATACTATTAACACCCTGGCTTTGGATCTCTGTTGTGGTTATATACGCAATTCAAAGAGGCATACTCTTTGTTCCGCAAAATAGAGGTTATGTTATTTATACGTTTGGGCGCTATAGCGGCACATTACAAGCGGGTCTTAACTTTATCGTTCCATTTGTGCAAAAGGTTGCTGCAGATCGTAACTTAAAAGAACAATCATTAGACATATCGTCACAACTCGCTATCACCAAAGACAATATTTCATTAGAAATTGATGGCATCTTGTTTATGAAAGTGATTGATGCGTCTGCTGCAACGAATAATATTACCGACTATAAATTAGCGGTTATTCAGTTAGCGACAACTACAATGCGTAATGCAATTGGCTCGATGGAACTCGATCAATGTTTCCAAAATCGAGATAAGATTAATGCGAGTATTTTGGCCGCGATGACGGATGCGACCCAACCTTGGGGTGTTCAGGTTACACGTTATGAGATTAAAGACATTACGCCACCTACCTCAATCAAAGAAGACATGGAAAAACAGATGACTGCAGAGCGTGAAAAACGTTCCGTGATCCTGACTGCGGAAGGTGTTAAAACCGCGGCGATTACCAAAGCTGAAGGTTTGAAACAAGCCCGGGTTCTCGATGCAGAAGCCGCAAAAGCAGAACTGGTATTAGCAGCAGAAGCGAGTAAAGAGTCACAAATTTTGGAAGCAACAGGTAAAGCAGAAGCAATTAGATTGGTCGCTAATGCCGATTCTGCCGCGTTAAGTGTGGTTGGTGCTGCAGCAATAACCAGTGAAGGGCAGCAAGCTGTACGTTTAACGCTTGCCCAAGATGCGATTGCGGCGCACAAAGCCATTGCCGCGGAAGGTTCTGTCATATTAACAGACGGTAAAACCAGCGAGAATATAGGTAATACGGTCGCGCAAGCGATTGCTATATCTAGCGCATTAAAATTATCGGAATAACACGCTTGGGTAACCATTGAATGGAGTTTACGAAATGGATTCATTAATCGATTACTTACAAAATAATCACGATCAATTACTTTATGTTATTGGGGCGATTGCGTTAGTCGTTGAACTGGGTGTGATTGGTTTAAGTGGTCCGCTGTTATTTTTCAGTCTTGGTTGCCTCGCGACTGGCTTATTAGTTAACTTGAGCGTGATTGCAGGATGGGAACTTGAAGTTCTATCTGTGGGACTATTAACGGCGACTAGTACGCTGCTTTTATGGAAACCGCTTAAGCACTTTCAAGGCGATAAATTCGTACCAGACACCAGTAGTGATATGATCGGTCAAATGGTACCTGTAAGTGAACCTGTCACTATCAATGGTGGTAAAGTTCGCCATTCTGGTATTAATTGGAATGCACGTTTAAGTGAGTCTGCGGCAGTTGAAATCAGAGAGGTAGGTCTACGAGTTAAAATCGTCGCAGTGGATGGCACTATTTTAATTATTGAGTAGTCATTAAGCAGACTAAGCAAGACATAATTTAGACATTAAATTACTAGATTAAGTAAACTAATCTATATGATATATAGCCCTTATCGCATGTTTTTTATAAATAATGTGAGAGGGCTTTTTTATAGAAAAAATTCTGTGATAAAGCTATTTTTTACCTATAGTTGAGTATGTATACTCAGAGTTGCAATATTCGGTAATAGAACTTAGGTGGTAATAGCTATGAAAGGAATACACAGAAAAGAATTTGTCCATATCATTTATACATTAATCAGTAATCACGAATATATATTTGGTGCTGTTAGTATAAGAGAGGACTGTGGTTATTTAATTTGTATCAGAGATTATGTTACCCAAAATATAATGTTCATGGCTGATACTCGTTTTAGAAGTCGTTCAGACGCTCTTTATGATTTCGGACTCATGTGGGACGATGCATTAGCTAAAGTACACAATGACAGTTCACCGTTGGTAATATCGAGATAGCTGAGAACGCCTTAATAATAGGATAAATGCTCCATAGATTTATCAGCTATCAAGCTCATCGGAGCAGATGAGGTGTTCAATACATAATTTATAAAATGCTTGTGCTTGGGGCGAAATTGTATGATCTGCAAGTCTAAAAATACCAATTTGGCGCTCTAAAGGCGGATCGATGAGTGGTAGCCACACCAAATCGGTTTCATTGTTGGGAAATGCGAATTTAGGCAGTGTGGTTATGCCAATGCCGAGTTTTAATACTGAAAATAAAGAGGTTATATTCTCTACTGAATAAAGCGCCTTATCAATGAGAACCCGTGCTGCTGTGGGTTCGAGCAGGGTACAAGTACCATTGTGGATAAAGGGTTGATCAAGTAATTCGCGCCATTCAATACCGTTAGTGTGTTTTGTTATCGGGTTATCTTTTAAACAGACAACGCCAATCGGATCCGCAATCAGTGGTGTAAAGTCCACAGCCTCCATTTCCAAGTTTGCACAGTTACCCAATGCTAAATCAACCTCTCCAGAAAGTAACCTTGCTTCGACACCAGCGGCATTATCATCAATTAAACTGACCTCAACATTGGGGTATTCCTTACAAAATCGCCCCAGCACGTTAGGGATTAGCTTTGCTGCCACTGATGGTACGCTGGCAATACGAACTCGTCCCTGTTGGCCTGCTGCCGCAGCGCGTAGATCGTTATTTAATGTCTTGTAAATATGCAGAAATTGCGTGATTTTTGGTAAGCAAATTTGACCAAAAGGCGTGAGAGTTGATTTATTACCTTTTTCAAAAAGTGGTTGTTCTAAAGTACGTTCAAGTTCTTTGATTGAGGTCGACAGCGCAGCCTGAGAACGGTTCGCCCGATTCGATGCCGCGCGAAATCCACCTTCTTCGACGACTAAAACAAAATGTCTCAATTGTTGTATTTTAATATCCATATCTTTAATGCCCTATAAACATATTAGTGATCACACTTTTGCAGGGTGATAAATTTTTCTTATCAAACGAACAGAATTTACCGTTAGATTTATCAAGAGTCAAATGTCAGTATTCACAATATTGAAACAAAGCCGTTACAAAGTGGATGTAAACATGAAAACTCAAAGCTACCCTGTACAAACTGAATTATTTGCGTCTAAGGCTCCCCTTGAATGGGCTATTGTCAATAATGGCACCTTATATACTGCGCAAATCCCTATTGATCAAACTGGCGTTGTTGTTGACGGCGGTATTGAGGCTCAAACACGTCGAACGCTCGATAACCTGGTGCATACTTTAGAGTGTGCAGGCGAATCACTTAATTCTGTACTGCAAGTTTTAATCTACGTGACCGACCGCGAGTACCTTGCAACCGTTAATCAAGTATATGCCGAATATTTTAAGGCTCCTTATCCAAATCGTGCCGCAATCGTGGTAGCCGGACTCGCCCGTGAAGAAATGCTGGTGGAACTCGTTGTCTACGCAGCGGTTAACGCCGAGCTAAACCCAAATTAAGCGTAAACAAAACCCGAACATAATAATGAATATGATCTAATTTATAGAATACAGACAAATCTAACGCATAGCCGAAACAAGGAAAGTAGTATGACAACTCAAACACAGCACTCACTGCATATCGGTGGTGAATGGCAACCAGAAAGCTCACTTTACATTGGCGGCGAATGGCAAGCCGGTGTTAGTACTATCGCTAATATCAATCCGTCCGATGTTAGCCAAAATCTGGGTAACTTTGCACAAGCAAGTGCAACGCAAGTTCAACACGCTATTTCAGCAGCCAAGCATGCGCAGCCAATATGGGAAAAAACACCATTAGAGCAAAAACAAGCGGTACTACAAGGTATCGGTGATGAGTTGATTGCCCGCTGTGATGAACTTGGCCGTTTACTCTCAAGTGAAGAGGGCAAGCCGTTTTTAGAAGGTCGTGGTGAGATTTATCGTGCGGGTCAGTTCTTTCAGTATTTTGCCGCTGAAGTGCTACGTCAAATTGGTGATAGTGCGGCGTCAGTAAGACCGGGTGTCTCTGTTGAGGTAACACGTGAAGCGGTTGGTGTTGTTGCGATTATTTCACCGTGGAATTTCCCAACTGCGACGGCTGCGTGGAAGATTGCGCCAGCATTGGCATTTGGTAACAGCGTTATCTGGAAACCAGCGAACCTAACCCCAGCCAGTGCGGTGGCATTAACAGAAATTATTCATCGTCAAGGTTTACCAGCAGGTACCTTTAACCTGGTACTTGGTAGTGGTTCGGCAGTGGGTAATGTCCTGATTAATTCAACCGAAGTGAATGGCGTCAGCTTTACTGGTTCTGTTGATACGGGTCGTAAAATTGCAGCTGCAACAGCCCCTAATTTTGTGCGTTGCCAGCTAGAAATGGGCAGTAAGAATGCACTTATTGTTGCAGATGATGCGGATATCAATATTGCTGTTGAAGCGACGATTGCCGGTTCTTTCTCTGGCGCTGGTCAAAAGTGTACAGCCTCTTCTCGTCTTGTGGTGATGGACGGTATTCATGATGCCTATGTTGAAGCATTAATTAAGCGCATGAGTGAACTAAAAGTGGGTCATGCCTTAGAAGAAGGTGTGTTCATGGGGCCTGTTGTTGATGGTAAGCAATTAGATGCTAACTTTGACTGGATTGATACCGCACGTAAGAGTGGTGGTGAACTGGCATTCGGTGGTGAACGTTTAAGTTTAGAGCATGAAGGTTTCTATATGTCGCCTACACTGTTTGTTAATACTAAAAATGATTGGACTGTGAACCAAGAAGAAGTATTCGCGCCAATGGCGAGTGTTATCCGTGTTACTGACTTAGATGAAGCAATCGCAACAACCAACGATACACGATTTGGTTTAACGAGTGGCATCATCACGCAAAGCCTACGTACCAGTACCTTGTTTAAACAACAAGCGCAAACAGGCTGTGTGATGGTTAACTTGCCAACAGCGGGTACGGATTACCATGTACCGTTTGGCGGCCGTAAAGAGTCTAGCTTTGGACCTCGTGAACAAGGCCAATATGCAAAAGAATTCTATACCGTGGTTAAAACAGCTTACCAACGTGCTTATTAAGTTTCTGGAATAATCACTAAGTTAATGAAAAGTTAGGAGTCGGTATGTATCACCAAAGGATTGTTATTGACGGGTTGCAATATTGTAATTGGGATCGAGAGTACTTCCAGACATTAAAAAGCAGTGGTATTACCGCTGTTCACGCCACGATTGTTTATCACGAAACAGCGCGTGAAACATTAAGCCGTTTTGCGGAATGGAATTTACGGTTTGAACAAAATGCAGACTTGATCATGCCGATCCATTCTGTTGCTGATATCGAAAAGGCGAAGATATTAGGCAAAGTGGGTATTTTCTTTGGCGCACAAAACTGCTCATCGATTGATGATGAAATCGGTTTAATTGAAGTGATGCGTCAACAAGGGCTGCTTATTATGCAGCTGACTTATAACAACCAAAGCTTACTGGCGACAGGGTGTTATGAGAAAAATGATAATGGTATTACTCGTTTTGGTAAGCAAGCTATTGCGGAGATGAATCGCGTTGGAATGCTCATCGATATGTCACATAGCGCAGAGAGATCTACACTTGAAGCGATTGATTTATCGTCACGTCCTATTTGTATCAGTCATGCCAACCCGACGTTTGCGTTTGAAGCACTGCGTAACAAATCGGATACGGTGATCAAGTCTCTCGCAGCGCGTGGTGGGTTGTTGGGGTTCAGTTTATACCCATTTCACTTACCTAATGGTAGCCAGTGTACCTTAGATGATTTTTGCCAAATGGTCGCGAAAACGGCCGATATGGTGGGTGTTGAACACTTGGGGATTGGTAGCGATTTGTGTCTCAATCAACCACAAACTGTATTGGAATGGATGCGTAATGGTCGCTGGTCTAAAGCGATGGATTACGGTGAAGGCTCTGCAAGTAATGCAGGCTGGCCGGACTCATTACCCTGGTTCTGCGGCAGCGCAGGCATGGAGAATATTTATAACGGATTAATGCGCTACGGATTCTCAGAGTCTGAAGCGGGGCAGGTACTGGGTGATAATTGGTTTAACTTTTTAAAGCAAGGATTAGAGCCTATTTCGTAAGTTATAACCCACATATAGAACACCAGCTCATGATTAAGCTATTGGGCTGGCGTAAATACACCTTTGCAATTGCAAAGAAAACCTCTGGAGTCAGAGCATGTCAGATTTAATCAAAAGCGTGAAAGCGGCGAGCTTAGATAGTGAAGGTAGCAATACCGCTAGCGCTTCAAGCTCTTCAAATAAAAGCGCAGTAAGTGAGAGTAATTCTACAGCGGATAAATTGGGTTTTAGTAACCCCGCGTTTTGGTACAGTGGCAGTTTTCTTGCCTTATTTGTACTCTTAGCGTTATACGATGAAGCATTATTATCCAGTCTTGTGAATACAGGGTTCTCGTGGGCTGTCACAGCCTTTGGTCCTTATTGGCAAATATTGTTGTTATTAACTTTTTTGATTGGCATAGGTTTAGCTGCTGGTCGTACTGGTAATGTCGTTTTAGGTGCACTGCCTAAACCTGAAATGGATGGCTTCCGTTGGATGGCTATTATCTTCTGTACCTTACTCGCTGGTGGCGGTGTATTTTGGGCTGCTGCAGAGCCAATTGCACATTTTGTGAGTCCACCACCCTTGTATGGTGCACAAGAAAATGTTCAGCAAACCGCTATCAACGCATTGTCACAATCATTCATGCACTGGGGTTTTCTCGCTTGGTCGATTGTTGGTAGCCTTACATCTATCGTGGTGATGCATCTTCATTATGATAAAGGCTTACCGCTTAAACCGCGTATTTTACTTTATCCTGTTTTCGGTAAACGCGTGCTAACTGGTCATACTGGTGCCTTGATTGATGCTTGTTGTATCGTGGCTGTTGCGGCAGGGACTATCGGCCCTATTGGTTTTCTTGGTTTACAGGTGAGCTACGCATTAAACGTTTTGTTTGAGATCCCGGACGGATTTACTACGCAGCTTATCATCATCTTATTTGCAATTACGTTATATACAATTTCGGCATTGAGTGGCTTAAATCGTGGCATGCAAATGCTCAGTCGTTACAACGTTGTTTTAGCTTGTGTATTGATGGTCTATATCCTTATTTTTGGTCCAACTAACTTTATTTTTAATGGCTATATCCAAGGTGTGGGTAGCCTGATCGATAATTTCATTCCAATGGCGACGTACCGTGGTGATGAAGGTTGGTTGAGCTGGTGGACGGTATTTTTCTGGGGCTGGTTCTTAGGTTATGGTCCAATGATGGCTATCTTTATTGCTCGCATTTCGCGTGGTCGAACAATTCGACAGTTAGTGACCACGATCAGTATTATTGCGCCGCTAACAACGTGTTTCTGGTTCACCATCGTGGGAGGTTCGGGTTTAGCATTTGAAATTGCAAATCCGGGTTCAGTCAGTTCTGCATTTGAGGGCTTTAATCTACCTGGCGCATTGCTTGCTGTCACAACACAGTTACCATTTCCTATGGTTACTTCGGTCCTTTTTCTTATCCTGACTACGATCTTTATCGTGACGACGGGTGACTCGATGACTTACACAATTAGTGTGGTGATTAGTGGTGAAGAGGAACCAAATGCATTTATTCGTACATTTTGGGGGGTGGTTATGGGGATAACCGCGTTAGTCCTTATTTCACTTGGTTCAGGAGGCATATCGGCACTGCAATCTTTCATCGTTATCACGGCTGTACCTGTTTCTTTAATTTTATTGCCATCACTTTGGAACGCACCACAAATAGCGATTCAGATGGCGAAAGACCAAGGGTTATAGGTTATAGGTTGTAGTGGTAAAAAAGTAATGTGAAGCAAGGCGGTGAGCATGCCGCCTAATTAAAACTCTTATAATTAAAATGGAAGTTAATAATATGGATGCTCGTCCCTCAATTTGTGGTGGCACTTATATGCGTGATCCTGAAATCGTCATGGCACCAGAAAGACTCGGTGCAATGCATCAAAATCGAATTAGTTTTGTGCGCAGTTTGGTTCGTAAAATGGCGCAACAAAACTGGCAGGTCACTCAGCATGATTGGCAATTATCACCACAAGGTTTTGGTCATGTGATTTATAAATTGATTACGTTGGAACATGTTTATCACTTAGTTATTTTTTGTGATGAGATCGCGGATGAAGAGCGTAATGATCGTGTTATTGCCGAAAAATGGGACGTGACGTTCGCCCTTGTTTATGGCGATGTCGATGCTGATTTACTGGGATGTTTACGTGCAAATGTGCCGTTACAAGAAGCAGGACGGAATCCAAATAAGGTATTGGTATTAGCACGGGCAAACAAAAGTGTTCGTGTATTTGAACATTTAGTGTCGCACCTTGCAAAAGGTCAACAACCGAATACCAAAGAACTCGCTGAAGTTGGTTACATCCTACGTACGACTGCTGTTTATGGTAATGGCAAGTTTGGTATTGCCGATTTTGGCTGGCTTGAGAGTAATGACGATTTCAACCAGTCATTCAGTGCGCAGATGTGTGCTGTGTATATATTACGTGAATTCAGCCTGGATTGGATTCATTACATAGCCAATCAGCAAGGTGGTGAGAAGGCGGTTAGTTTAGATGTCGATTTACAACGCTACCTTGGTATCGGTAATGCAACAGGTCTCGGCATGGCGCCATACTTAATCAATCACCCTTGTGTCGTTGATAAGTGGTTATCATCTCGAGAGTCTGCGCTGACGGCTGTATTAAACAGTTCAGTTACTGGTAATAAACGCGAGCCATTGCAGCGTTTATTACAAAAAGCCCTTTGCCACTTGGATCAAATTATCACGATTAATGAACAGCAACAAGATCTTAATACGACCGCAATAGTTGAGCTGGATGATTTATTGAATAAGTTAGAAAGCGTGCTATTCCAGAGCTCTACCTGGCAGGCGTTAGTTGATTTCAGTCAACAATATAGCTTGGAAACCCAGGAGATCCTGTTGTCATGTTTGATGGAGATTAATCCTGATTTAGTGGACAGCTATGAAACCAAGATGAATTGTGATGAAAGCTTAAATCTACCGAGCGGTAAACGGATTGAAGATTTATTAGCGGTCTTGGAAAGTCGTTATCGTTGGGCAATCGACACTGATTTTAAGCAACCAGAAAACAATTATTGGTTTTGGTATCGTTCACAAGACAAGGAAGAACCACGTTTAGGCGTACGGGGGGAAGAACCTGGCGAAGACCGTGAGTTACCGCTGGATATTGGTCGTCAAGCCTATCGCCTTTATCATGCATTATTGATCTGTAAACCAAACATGCAGTTGGCTGAGTTTTTAGTGCTACATCCTCAATATCGTGCTATTTCACGTCGAGTTTGGACGCTCGGCAATAAAGACATGGGCGAGATCCAGATGAACGTATTGCACAAAACAGCACTACCAATGCATTTGTTGCGTTGTAAATTAGCGGTATTTGGCGCAACTAAGTTCGATCCTCGTTCAGAGCGTTGGGTGCGGGTTACCTTTTTCCAAGGCGCCCCTTTGCTTAATGAAATTCATGATGGTGAGTGGTTGTTCCCGTTGTTACCGACCCATTCATTAAATCAAGCAGTAGCAGTAGCAGAAGGAGATGCGTCATGATTGTTTCACATAATGAATTAACGGCCGTTGTTAACAAAGCCTTTCTTGGTATGCGCCGTACCTGTGGTGAAGCTGATATCATTGCTAATATGGTTGCTGGTTTGCAGATGGTAGGCTTGAACGGTATCGGCCATTTCAACAATGCCGCACAATTCTTGACGGCTGAAAAAGATTGCCCAGTTGATATTTTCACCACGAATGATGGTAGCTTAGTGGTTGATTTACATGGCTGTAGTTTAGCTTGTCACTTGCCTGTGGTGATTGATTATGCGATTGAAAAAATGGTGGGTAAAAAACACCTGACTATCGAGTTGAAAAATTGTCACAACCGTTGGCTTGCGTATAATGAACTAGTGAAGCTAGCTGCTAAAGGACTAGCATGTAAAGCACAATGGAATAATGGTTCGTCACCACAAAATACCTTGTATATTTTGAATCAAGGTTGTGTGTCTCCGGAATTGTTTTTATCTGACCATCTGAACTTAGCGGGGAGTGGGTTACATGATATGACCATTCAATTATCAGTGAAAAGTTTTGATATTGCGGGCTACTCTGCGGGTTACACGAGACATATTAAGTCTTCAGAACTAAATAGCGCACTACGTGATACTTGGAATGACGGCATTCTGGTTGATGATGCGGAATGGGAAACGTTGAAACAAACCGCAACAGCACTCTTGGTTGAAAATAGTGAACAATCGCTTCAAGGCGCAGGAGAACTAGCTCATTAACTTCGCTATTTGTTTAGTTTACAGAATACCGTCTATTGGCATCGCCGAGGCAGTTGATGAACTTCAATACTCGGTGATAATTTTTTATAAATGTTCAAAATATCCATTAAACAATGATCAAATGCAGCGATAACACTTGGATCGAATTTGCTACCGGATAGTGCTCGAACCTTATTAATTGCGATTTCAATGGGGATTGCCTTTTTGTAGCAACGGGGATGTATCATGGTATCAAAGGTATCGACAACCGCCACAATACGCGCGGATAATGGTATATCATTGTAGTGTAATTGGTTAGGGTAACCATGCCCATCCCAATGCTCGTGTAAGGTTAGTGCAATATCATGAGCCACTTTAAGCGTGGCTGATTCGGCATCTTGCAAAATTTTAGCACCGATAGTCGGAGCTGTTTTCATCACTACCCACTCTTGCATTGTTAATGCTGCGGGTTTTGATAAGATTTGCTCCGGAATACCTATTTTCCCTAAATCATGCAGTTTTGCGGCAGCGCGTAATTCTTTCGCTTTATCTTTTGGCATGCCCATGCTTAACGCAATTATTTCGCAATAACGTGAAACGCGTCGAATGTGATTGGGTGATGAATCATTCTTATATTCTGTCGCAAGTCCAAGCCGAGTTATGGTTTCGGCATTGGTTTTTTCGAGCATTAAATGCAGTTGTTCATTTTCTTTGCGTGATGTAATTAAACTATCGATCATATTATTAAACGCGTATTGCGTTTGCTGTAATTCTACAAAGGTAGATTCCGATATATTCGTCTTAATAAATTGGCCACAACGAATGTTTTCAGCAATAATTTTTATTTTTCGGAGTGAATCGGTAATGTGATTGATGAAAAAGAATGAGGTTAAGCACGCGATGATACTGATCACTAGGCCAAATAAAATATTCAGTTTTTGATTATCGATTAACTCATTAAGAAAAAATTTCTCTGGCATATAAATAGCGATTATCCAAGGCCATTTGTGATGTGTAAACTCTTTAAACAAGCCATGGTATTTATTATTATCGTAATTAAATGTAACGGTTGTCGCTGTACTTCCGGTTGAAAATAGCTGTGTTTTTTCTTGTAGCGCTTGCCACGCCGTTAAGGCAATTGGATTGTTAATTTCATTGATGCGTGGAAAACGTAAACTTTCATTTGCGGTATCTTGAATGATTTTTTGGTCTGGATACGCAATGATTTCGCCAAGTCGATTAGTGACAAACGCGGTGCTATTTTCTCCGAGATCAAGGTTATCAAAAAAGGATGAAATAGTGGCTAAGGACAGATCGACACCTACAACACCGATTAATTGGTTATCTTTGTCATAAACAGGCATTGAACTGGTGATTCCGGGTTTACGTGAAGAGAAAAACACATAAGGGTCAGTCCAAGATAAGGCGTCGTTATCGAGTGCTTTATTAAACCAAATACGGTCTCGGGGATCGTAAGCTTCTTTGGTTATTTCTTTTACGGAAAGCTGTGCAAAGTTATTATCATGGGTGTAGAGATGTGATGATTTTAAGACATTGTTGGTATCAAATGTAATGAATTTTCGTGAGAACAATGGTTCATTGAAGCCTTGCTCACGTTGCACATGCACAAAGGTGCCACTTGTATTTGCAAAGTAGATCCCTGAGATATGTGGAGATTGTTTTAGTTGTTGAAAAAAATATAAACCAAGATCTTCGGATCGATCAATTGATAACACATCTGAGCTGAGTAATTCACTGCTTAATAATGTCGTTGCTGCTGCAGTATCAAGAAAACGTTTCGAATTGTTAATAACATTGTCTGCATAATCAATCATTAACTTGTGGGCATGAGAATTGAATGAACGTTGATTCGAGATGTAGCTCGACACTAATAGTGTCGTTAACGTAACAAATTGCAGTAGGATTATACCGCTAATAAGGGCTTTTTTTATGGTAATGCGCAATGGTAATTCATCCTTGAATTATGCATAAGATATCGAGTTGAACACTATTATTAACATCGAGATTTAACAGAGTCAAGTTCGCTTAAACGATCACACACGGTAGTTGTTTAGTGTATTAATCACTTCTTCTGACTGACGTAAGGCTCTTAATTGGGTAAATAAGTCGACCGCTTCAGGATACTGCTTACGTAGGTAGCTAAACCATTGTTTTATTCTGTTGGGTAGATACTTCTCTTTATCACCACGGATTTCTAATTGGCAGTAGTTCCGCAATAAAGTGACTACATCAGCCCAAGGCATGGGTGCTTTGTTGTATTTAACCACTTCACCTAAATTCGGTAAGTTTAATGCACCGCGACCGACCATTAAATCGTTACAACCAGTCACCTCTAAACAACGTTGGCCATCGGCATGACTCCAAATTTCACCATTAGCAATAACAGGGATTGATACATATTGTTTGATTTCGGCAATGGCTTCCCAGTTAATTGCGGCTGCGCGATAACCATCTGCTTTTGTTCGACCGTGTACTGTTAGCTCATTCGCCCCCGCTTGTTGCACTGCATCGGCAATTTCTAGCTTTTGGTTACTGTCTTCCCAACCTAAGCGGATCTTTGCACTGACTATATGCTCTGCGGGTACGGCGTCACGTACTTGTTTTACGATTTGATAAACAAGTTCAGGTTCACGTAAACATGCCGCGCCACCAGATGACTTATTGACTTGTTTCGCCGGGCAGCCAAAGTTGATATCTAACCCGTGAGAACCAAGGTCTATGGCACGAACTGCATTTTCTGCCATCCATTCTGGATGTTGCCCCAATAATTGAATGCGTACAGGGGTACCTGCCTGCGTACGGCAACCATTGTTTAATTCGGCACAATAACGATAAAAAATCTTCTCTGGTAATAGTTGTTCAACGACTCGAACAAACTCGGTTACGCACAAATCGTAACCGCCTTGCGCTGTCAGTAACTCGCGCATCAAATTGTCAACAACGCCCTCCATAGGGGCTAAAACTACGCGCATGTTATTGTCCTGCGTTGGCAAAATGAGCGATTAAAACAGAATTAACCACAATTGCCAAATATATCGTATAATAATTTCTTCAAAAGGAGGGTTAATCTTAATACTCGCTTGCATATCAACAAGCAGTTACATAAAATTTATCTCCAATATTATTTTTATATGAGCACATGTTTTATACCCAAATTATTTGGTGATATGACATATATACCCAAGCATCTTGAAGTAACTCGGGTATAGTTCATCAAACTAACAGGTTGAAACATGAACCAAGATACACTCGGGTTTATTAAAAACAGTATTAAATCAATTCCAGACTACCCGAAAGCAGGCATTATATTCCGTGATGTAACAAGCTTAGTTGAAAACGGTCCTGCATTTGCAGCGACAATCGACTTACTTGTTGAACGTTTTAAAGATGCTGGTTTTACAAAAATTGCCGGTACTGAAGCGCGTGGTTTTATTTTCGGTGCTCCGCTTGCTAAAGCGCTTGGTTTAGGCTTTATTTTAGTACGTAAACCAAACAAATTACCGCGTAAAACTATCGAGCAAAGCTATGAGCTTGAATACGGTACAGATACGTTACAGATCCATGTTGATGCTGTAGATGCCGGTGATAAAGTACTTATCGTTGATGATTTATTAGCGACGGGTGGCACTGTTGCTGCGACAGTTTCGTTAATTCGTCAGCTTGGCGGTATCGTTGAAGATGCTGCATTTGTTATCTCATTACCGGATCTTGGTGGTGAAGCTGTATTAAATAATCTTAATGTTAATATTACCAAATTAGTTGATTTTGCCGGCGAATAATCCGCTGCCACTGTAATAACAGTAATCATCGTAATTATCATGATTAGCTGGTGGCCGACTGCCAGCTATTTTCAGTCCCGAGCATATTAGTGCTTATCAATATTAAGTAATCATTGAACTGTTATGAGTTATCAAGTTTTAGCGCGTAAATGGCGCCCGCATAATTTTCAGCAAGTTGTTGGTCAACAACATGTGCTGACCGCTTTAGTTAATGCGCTAGAGCAAGATCGTTTACACCATGCTTATTTGCTCAGTGGTACTCGCGGTGTTGGTAAAACAACGATCGCCCGCATTTTAGCGAAGAGCTTAAACTGTGAGAAAGGGATCACCAGTAAACCTTGTGGCGAATGCTCAACGTGTGTCGAGATTGATCAAGGTTCTTATGTTGATCTACTCGAAATTGATGCGGCATCACGTACCAAAGTTGAAGATACCCGTGAGTTACTCGATAACGTGCAGTATAAGCCAGCTCGTGGTCGTTTTAAGGTGTACTTAATCGATGAAGTACACATGCTTTCTAAGCACAGTTTTAATGCCCTATTAAAAACGCTAGAAGAACCACCTGAATATGTGAAGTTCTTACTCGCGACAACCGATCCACAAAAACTGCCTATTACGATCTTATCGCGTTGTTTGCAATTTCATTTAAAAAGCCTAACGACTGAGCAGATTTCTCAGCAGTTGGTGCATATTTTATCGCGTGAACATTGCCAATATGAATTGTCAGCATTGAACTCAATCGCCAAAGCGGCCGATGGCAGTATGCGTGATGCATTGAGTTTGACGGATCAAGCCTTGTCTCACGGTGCAGGTGAAGTATTACACCAAACTGTGTTAGATATGTTAGGTACGTTAGATCATAGCCATATGTTGCAACTACTGCGCTTAATTGTCAGTGGTGATGCGAATAATTGCATGGCGAAGATTGCAGAAGTGAGCTCGCTAGGACCAGACTTCGACCAATTACACGTCGAGTTAGCAAGTTTGTTACACCGTATTGCTATGGCGCAAATTTTACCGTCGTCAGTGGTTGATACTGAACATGCCGATAAAGTGAAAGCCTTGTGTGATGACATGTCACCAGAAGATGTACAGTTATATTATCAAATCACACTGACTGGCCGTAAAGAATTACCGCTTGCACCTGATCCACGTAGTGCGCTAGAAATGACGATATTACGTATGTTAGCGTTCCGCCCACAAGGTCGCTTACAAGCGCCAGAAAGGGATGTGACGCCAGCACCTGTCGCAATCGCACCAGCGGTGACGGTGGTTGCAGCACAGATTGAACAAGCGCCGCAGAAAGTACAGCAACCTATACAAGAATTAACGCAACAACCAGCAGCTCCATTTGTTGAACCGATTGATGAAGCGGTTACGAATTTAAACCTAGAGCAAAACGAGCTATTACAAGCAGCGCAAGCGATGGGCCATGTTGAAGCGCAAGCTCTTGAACAACAAACCGCTGAACCGCAGGGCTATACAGCGCCACAAGTTGAGTCACAAAGTATTGCTCCACAGGGTGATCTAACGCCACAGAGTAATATCGCGCCGCAAAACAGTTTTGAACAACAGAATAGCGTTGCACAAGAAAATAACGCAGCAGCAGAATACACGCCACAACCGATGGATATGTCACCGACACAAACCGTACCTGTCCACAATGAGCAAGTAAATACAACTCAGCAGCAACCGCAGAGTCAAACTCCTGCGCAAGCGCAAGTAGAAGAAAGCAGTGTTGACCAAGGTCGTAAAACACGTAACTTCTTACGTAGTCGTTTAGGTACAACTGCAAAAAAGTCGACAGCGGCGAAGAGTGAACAGGCTCCATCGTCGTATGTACCGCCGAAAAAAGCGGTAGCACCTGTTAGACAGAATACACAACCTGGCCAGAATCGTTTTAACGAACCGCCAGCAAGCCAGAACATGCAGCAATCGTCTTTACAACAGTCTGCACCTGCATGGCAAGATCTACCACCGTTGGATTCGTATCAAGATCAAGGTAACTATCCTGATCAAGGGCAGGGCGATTATCATAACCAAATGCCTGACCAGAATACTTATCCACCGCAAGGCTTTGCTGAACCCGTCGTTCGTCAAATAGATCGCTTTAGCCAGGTTAAGGTTGATATTAATGATTTGTCACCCGCTTTCCAGGCACAAAAGTCAGGTAAATCAACGGCTACTGCACCGTTAGATAATAAGCTACGTGATGAAACAGACCCGTGGTGTTGTTATATTAATCAGATGAGTTTAGGTGGGCGTGTCCGTCAATTGGCGCTGCACAGTGTGATGGAGCAGGAGCCTGGTCGCGTTACATTAACCATGAATCCAGATCAACGTTACTTTGCCAATGACAAGTCACGTCAGCAGTTAAGCGAAGCGCTACAACAAGTGTTATCTGAGCCTGTGGAGTTAGTGATTAACTTTGGTGAAAACCCAAACCAATCAACGCCAGCGCAACTTGAAGAAATAATTTATCAACAACGCTTAGCGAATGCGACGAAAAACTTGTATGATGATAAGTATATTCAGTTCTTTATGAACCGTCTCGGGGCTGTTGTTGATGATAGTTCAATTGTGCCGTTATAAAGATTTAGTAACCTTGATTTTTTTTTAATGATACCCATATAGTATGAGTATTCAGTGCGAAGCAATCGGTATTTACTTATTGTTGTTCGCGACAGTCAGATAGAAAGAGAGTTTAATATGTTTGGTAAAGGCGGAATGGGCGGGCTAATGAAGCAAGCCCAACAAATGCAAGACAAAATGGCTAAAGTACAAGAAGAGCTAGCTAATATGGAAGTAGTTGGCGAATCAGGTGCTGGTATGGTTAAAATTACTATGACTGGTAGCCATAACGTACGTCGTGTACAAATCGATCCTGAATTGATGGAAGACGATAAAGAAATGTTAGAAGATCTTATCGCTGCTGCTATCAACGATGCTGCTCGTCGTGTTGAAGAAGAAAACAAATCAAGAATGGCTGACGTTACCGGCGGTATGAAATTACCACCAGGTATGAAAATGCCGTTCTAAGTTGACTGATATTTAATATCGATCAATTAGCCTCGGCTTTTCCTTTGAGGTTAAGCTGGGGTTTAGTTACCTCATAATAAGTTTTAGTGTTCATATAATTCTTTATTTAAAAAAGCATCAACATATCCAATAATTTTAACACCTTCGATATTCTCCATCCTGAGTTCGGATATACCTAAATATCTTACTATTACAGATAGATATTTACGTGGTGTTTGTAACACTGCCTGTTGTCATACTTGATATTCTTCCCTAGATATACCAAGATCTCTAGACATCATTGCGGCAGTAATACCTCGTATTTCTTTCAGGCATACTTAGTCTAATGACGTTGTTGAGCGCCTTAGCATTGACATAGACTTCACTAACTTGAGCATTGTAACACCGAAGTGATAGTGTTCCGCTCGTGAGCGTTGAATCGATAGCGATATGTCGGATAGCACCTCTCGATGGGTTAGCGTAATGGCAGAGTGAATACGCCTTCTACCATTAGCACAGTTTCAATCGCCACATCAGAGAATTGAAATTCTCGATCACTCAAAATGTAATGGAACCGCGCTGGTTAATCTGAGAATCTAGGACCTAAGATGTAAAGCAATACGAACAACAAGTTCTATTGTATTATTCTCTATTATATAAGACATGAACATTTTTTTATTATTTATACCTAATAAATAAAATGCTCTTTTTAAATGAGTATCAACAGAACTTGTTCCAATGTATAATAACTTAGCGATTCCTTTAGTGGTAATATTTAATGTTGAAAGTGAAAGGCATTCTATTTGACGGTTAGATAATTTTTTATTCCATATTTCATTAATGACTTTATAAAAATTTATATTATCATTCGTAATGTATTGTGAAGATAAATCAGAATATGAAATCTGAAATCTGAGATATTAATTTATTTATATTAACATCAGCTTGATAATTACATATTTTTCTATCTTTAAAAATAAGCTTAGTTTCTCCTTCGTAGAAAATTGAATTTCCAGTTGCTGAGACTGATAAAAACTCCCCTAAATGTTTACCTCTACACTCCCAATTAATAATAATAGTATCTTCACACAAGTGAATTGAATTTTCTTTATAATTCAATTCTGGGAAAGCTCTAAACCAAGAATGTAGCGTGTTAATAAAAGGTTCGTACCCTACACTTAACTTCACTGGGCTTCCGATTATAGTATTATGTGACATTATATTTGATATATCATCAACATTTTTTTCACTCCAAATCAATTCCATAAATTGTCTGGAATCACTAATTAACCCATCTTTATATGTCGACATAAAATCCCTTTTAAAAACAAGATATTAATGGAAATGTTAAATTTAGAATTAATTAATTAACTAAACTAAATAAAAAATACTATTTACTTTATAGGTATTTATAAAATTAATCTCGAGCAACACAATTGAATGTAATAACATCATAAACCATATTAATGCTTTCTTCCTGTTGATTAGTTAGTCGTCTAAATTCATAAATCCAATCAGTTATAAATTCAGGTGGCGCTACTTGCATATGTGGCATCCAACAGCTTATGTAACGCAAAAATAAATTGTCGTTATGAAAGTGATGTGTACGGGTCTCAACTTTAATCTTTATATTCTCAAATCCTACTTCGCTTAAAAATAGCTCTAAGTCTGAAGTAGAATAAAAAAAGTAAGGATTTGTAAAAGAAGAAAAATACGGTTTATACTTTTCATAAACCGCAATATTTTCAGATGCTTTCCAAAGATGTTCACACCTAGGATATATCAAACCTATAAAACGCCCTGATTTATCTAATGATTTATAAATAAGTCCCAATGCTTTTTTTAGATCAGAAACCCAATGTAAACAATTAAAACTAGTAATAACATTGAACTTTTCTTCGATACTTAATGTACTTACATCCTGCATTATAAACCTACATTCGGGGTAATGTTTCTTTGCAAAATTAAGCATATCTATGGACAAATCAACACCTAAAACCTTTTTTTTAGATTTTTTTTGTAAATACGATGTTATAGCTCCGTCCCCACAACCAATATCCATAATACTTTTATTTTCAAGGTGTTCTTTATCAATAAGTTCAAAAGATAATAGTTTTTGTACTTCGGAGTTCTGTGAATAATCCCCTGCATGCCAATTTAAAATCACGTGTTATTTACTCCAATTTCATTAAATTATTTATATTAGTTAGGTAGTTTTAATTCTCATTGAATATAAATATGTAAATCCAAAAAGACCTATAATAAGTCCGGTGTATTTCAGTTCATAAGGTGATAATAACGTTATAACTAATGGAGTAATACCACCAAAAATAGATAATGCACAATTAAATCCAACCCCTAATGAAACAGCCTTATGTGTCCCTTTTACTTGAGAGAAAATCACTGCACATGTAGGTGCTAGAATCAATGCGGAAATAAAAAGTAACCCTGCATTAGCTATAACCAAATATACCACATTTCCTGTATCTAGTATTGTATAGAGAGGGGCAGATAATATAATTAAACAATATACACCTAGATCCATTGCTTTTTTTGATGAACTATATCGATCAAACAACCAACCAACAAATACTATAAATATAATAAAAAAAACATTACTTAAAAGTGGGAATAATAATTTTATAGTGTCACTAGGATTTATCACATTTATTAGAATTCGTCCTGCGGTGGCATACACATAAAATACAATTCCAGCAGGTATTGAAATTAAAAATACCTTAAGAATTGATTTTTTATCAACCTTGTATCTACTCTTATTGACCGCCAGTGGAACTCTATCAACTAACTTGAATTTAAAATAAAAGCTCAATACTATATTAAAAATACCTAGAAATAGTGGAATTCGCCATCCAAAGTCAACCATCTCCTGTCTAGACAAGTTATATTCTAAAATCAAGATGAGTGATTGCGCCATGAGGACACCAACCAAACAACTAGCAACAATTAAAGCTGAGACTTTAGTCTTACTTTCTTTTTTTGATGTCTCAAGTAGATAGCATATTATTACCGGATATTCACCACCAAAACAAAATGACTGTATCATTTGAAGAAGTAATAGAATAAGTGGTGCTGCAATCCCGATTTGAGAGTAAGTCGGGAGTATAGCCATTGAAATTGTTGCTACACCAATAAGAGAACTCGTTAGGATTAAAGCTTTTTTCCTTCCATATTGATCAGCATAAAGTCCAATAATAAAACCACCAATAGGTCTCATTAAAAATCGGATTGCAAAAATACCCCATACAAAAATAATTGATTGTTCAAGAGAGGAATTAGAAAAAAAATTTTCAGCGATATAAACATAGATAACACCATAAACAGCAATATCATAGTATTCAAAAATATTACCAGAAATAATACCTAATCTTCTTTTCCAAGTAACCCCTATTTATTATAATCTTGATGCAAAAAAATATATAACTACAATTGTTTTGACTCATTACGAAACAAGCTTGGTTGCTACTTATTTGCAACCTACTTACAACACTTGGCGGGATGTTACCCTTTTAGGGTAGTTTAGATAGGGTGGAGCAACCAAACTATCTAATTCGAGGTGAAGTATCGCAAAGCGACACTTTAGCAATATTTTAATCTGTTAATTCAAGGTTATAATTTGAGCTGACGAGAACATAGCTCAACTTAACGTTAAAAATTTGATTTACTTATTGCATGTAAATTGGAGTAAGCGATATGAAAAATCAAGATTGGCTCAGTCGTCTATCCGCTGAATTTAACCAATGACGTTTGACCTGACAATACCACCAAACAAAAAAAACTAGGCCTAAAAGATAAACCCGTGGTACTGGCTCAACATTGCGTTGTTATCGCATCGATGGTTTTTGACTGCCAAGCCATATTTAATATAATCGGCAGAAGTGATTGTAACTGTAGAATTTATTGCTGTTTCGTTCTCTGTATTCTTTCCATAGTAATTGCAGAGTCATTATTTTTGGTTTGAGCTCTTGATGGTTCACATCATCCCATTCCTTAGATAGCGGCCATTAGGTGATTAAGAGCGGTTAAACAGCCATTTTTACACTGGTAATTTCCGTCCCCATTTTTTGGGTACATTTTTTTTGGGAAATTTGTTTATAATAAAAAAACCATCATTAGCTAATTTAAATTTTAGTTATTGAATGATAAATTACAAACCCTCTTAACCATACTGTTTATCCCGCTGTAATTAGCTACGCATATACGAAATTAAAACTAACGGCGAGTATGATTTTTCATAAAGTTAATGGCTAATACTTTAATATTATTCATTGCTTTTTGTTGTGAATGTATAAAAATTTAGATTTAAATGTGGATACAGTGATATTTGAAAAATTCGTCATCATTATTTTAATGTTACTTTTTCTTATTTTATTTGGCTTAATTTATATATTAGTTGCTTATCGTAATCGTATTAATAAATTTATGTCTGGATTATCAGAATGGGATATAAAGATTATTTATCATTGTTTATTATTTTTTACATTACAGTTTATGTTAGTGATCTATTTGTTCAAATAAAGCTAACGAAAGTGAATGAAAATATATTTAAAGTTGAATTGATACATGCATATGCTAATAATTAGAAAGGGCTACGATTAGCCCTAGTAGTTTTAACGTGGTTAGCGCGTTCTAGGTGGATTACATAGCAATAGCATTCGATGTAATGATAATGTGGACCGAACATTATCATTACTGATTAATGCTTTGAATTTTTGTATAAAATCAGTCTGAAAATCTTTCGGTACTTCTACGTCAAAGTTATCACTAGAAGTATAGACTTTGACCGCACCAGACTTAAAAATTCTAAATAGTTCTTCATTAGTTACATTATAAGTAAAGCTATGAGCTTTAATTGTGGAAGGTGTTAACCCTGAGTGTACTAATAAATCTTTAAATTGTGCTTTTGTTTCTAAATGCAAACAAGGACACTTGAAATGTCGGTATAATTCGGAGAAATACATATCAAAAACGTGTTCTACAAGTATTATTATTTCTTCACACCATAAATCCCGATATGGTGTTTGAATTGCTACAACGCCATTGGGAGCGAGCACATCAGCAATTCGGCTTAATGCAATATCATGTCGTTCCCACCACTGAAAAGATGAATTAGAAAAAATTAAATCATAGTCATATTCAGGAGTAAACTCTTCAATTTTTTGACATATAAAATTGAAGTTTGATGAGGGGAAATTACTCTTTGCAATATTAATCATTTTTGATGATGGGTCTATGGCATCAATTATAGCATTGGGATATTTTAAACTTAATTTATGGGTTACATTTCCACTGCCGCAACCGATATCTAGAATTCGTTTTGGTTGTGGATGGTTAATCATGTTAATTAGATAATTCGCAGCATCTTGCTGAACAACATTATTAATTGAGTACTCTGTTTCATATTCCATTATTGATACCTAGACTTAAAATACAATATCATACCATTGTATATCAATGTTTTATAACAACATTTAAGCTTGGTGTTTGATAGTCTAAAAAATTATCCGAGGGTGTAAAAAAGCGGGAATACCCGATTGGATATGCCCGCTTTTTATTATTCGTTAATTCTGTGAATATTTATAGATATCACATCACGATATAGACTGGCCAACCTAACAAACCTGTTAGCCCTTCTTTATATTCAAATCGCTCTAATCGCTCTGGACTCGCATCTTTTAAGCGCAGCTCTCGATAGTTTTTAGCAAACGTTAACGTGCGCAGTAGACCTGGCGTAAAGTACTGACCCAGTTCAATATTTATGGTCTCGACAAGTGCCGATGGCAACTCGGACAACGTCAACTTAATTTGTTGATCAAGATGTTCAATCGAGAACCAGGCGTCTTTAAGTTCAATTTTCGCTACGCGTTGCTTAAGATCTGGTCTTACTTTAACCGGACCAAAAAATAGACGGTACAGTACCACTTCCGCAAACACGCATTCGAGGCTTAAAAAGTCTAAAGGATCGTAGCTTGTTTGGGCATAAAACTGCTTTAACAAGCACACAACAGACTCTTCACGGTTAAACTCTAACAGGGCATCTTGATAGCTCTGCCAGCCTTGCCATTCATCAGCATCACTCGGGGTTGATATTTTATCGAGTAACGTAGGATCTATATCGCCATATACTGACTTACCGTTTAGCTTATACTTGCTGACACGGCTTAGCATGCTCCAACCTTTTTGGAAGGATTTAACAATACCGTTTGGTGTCAAAACGAGTTTAAGTGCTTGCGCTAGATCGTGATTACTGAGTGACATTAGTCCTAAGCTTGTCACGCCGATCACATCGTAAGCAGCGTTCTCTAGCAGATGCATCTTGTGTTTATTATAAAATTTATCTGCCAGCTTAAGGCTCATCAATACTGCCTTGCCTTTAATTTCGGCAAGTTGTGCTTCATCTAATCGCGCTTCGGCTTGACCATAATCTAATACTTTACTTAAAAAAGGTCCTTGATTACTGTCTCTTAGTACAATTTGCATTAACGGGATCCTTAATCAAGAAAACTAAACATGTCATCTACTTCAGCATATTCATCAGTTACTTCATTTTTCTCTTTTGCTTGAAGCACTAATTCATTGACGAAACTGTCGATGATAGCTACCCAGCTTGAATTTTCGCTACGCAGTAAATTCTTAATTGATTTTTCAACATCTGGAGCAAGCTCACGGATCAAGGCGAGTAAGCTACGTGGATCATCAATACTTAAGCTGTGCGTTTCTTCTTCTGCACTACGGCCAGTATAACCGACAGTTTCGCCATCATCTTCATCATCATAGTTATCAGTGATGTGGCTGTGATGATCTGCTTCAACCGCGGGTGCTAATAGATATTCAATAAATGGGATAGACAGATAAAAAAGACCAGCTTGGTCTTCAGCAATGCACTCTAAAATAGCCGTTTGTTTCGCTTCACTATCTTGGATACGGATAAGATAGGTTAAAAAATCAAACGTATGCTGGATCAATTCATCGGCATTGTTTTTAACCTTTTCTTCCCAGTATAGGGGTTGTTGGCACACAATATCGCGGATTTGTTCAGGGGTCATTAGCTCAGACATGATAGAAGGGCAAGAGATATCATGATGACTGTTAATCTGCGTTAAGGTCACGATATCCATTTGCTCGATAACTTCAATCAAAACGTCATCAGTCATGGTGTTAGCCATTAACTCAAATTTCTTACTCGCCTGCTTAGGTTCTACATCGGCAAGTTGTTTGATTTCGATTACGGCTGTTTCAATTAAGCTATTCATTATCGCTCTTCCTCTTCCTCATCAAATGGGTCGTAATAAGCTTCTTCTTGCTCTTCGATGTAGTCATCATTATCATTATCTCGATCATGCTCTTGCTCTTTATTTGTCGCGGTTGACTTATTGTCATTTGCCAACAAAAATAGAACGAAACAGCTTTCTATTAATAATGCTTCAGAGTAGTCCCGAACGGCTAAAACAAGCGGTAAGTCGTCCTTATTAAAAGCGACTGTCGTTTTAAAATCATTCCATTCAGGCTGGATGCCTTCTTTTATCCAGTGAGCCCACTTGAGTTTTGCTTCAGGTGGGAATTTAACCTTACCATAAAGCGCAATCGGTAAGTACTCTGGTACAGAGTCAAGTAACTTAGGATCGGCCTGTAAAATAGTCTTAATTTGGCTAGTAAACTCTTCGAGTGCATTTGGGGTATCGGGATCGTTATAAGATTCGATATTGTTATATGCATTTTCTTTTAATTCATCAATACGTGATAGATCGAGTGCTTTGGTTATTAGTGCTGTGGTCATGAGTGCTCAGAAATTAATTTATAGAATAAAATTGATCCCACAGCTCGCGCATTGCGGCAGCAGGGTCGGTCACAATAACGTTACTGAAGTTTTTTACAAAATCGCGTTTTAGCTTAGGATTTGAAAGTACTTCATACGCATTTCTTACTCGTTGCAGCTGAGCTTCAGCATGCACTTTCTCATCGTCTGATGCGCCGAGTAATTTATCAGGGTGAAACCGATTCGATAGACGTTTGTAGGCTTTCTTAACGTCGTCTTCATTTGCGTTCGGCTTGATACCAAGCACACTAAAGTGGTTAATCATAATGTTACCTGTGGCAGATTAGCGCAACCAATAATTTGGGAGGCAGAAGTTTAACGGCTGAAAGGTCAGATCACAACACAAATCCGACATTGTTGTGGCTTAATGATCTTACCTGGTCGATTATGCGTTGTTCTCGTTTTTTCATTCTGCTGTTTTGTTCCCGTATAATTTATGTTTATCGCCATTTTAACAGTGCTTCCAGAGTGAGTCACTCCAAAACATGCTCGTCACCTAGGGGACAAAATTATATGCTAAAGCATCCTATTTAATGTAGTATTGCGCTCAATATAGATGCGAAATCCAGCTTGAGCAGGGTTTCTTTTTGGAGTTATAAATGAAGTTTAGTCCCTTGTTAGATCAGCTGATTAATGATTTACAAATTTTACCGGGTGTAGGCCCTAAGTCTGCACAGCGTATCGCTTTCCATATTTTAGAACGCAAGCGTGATCATGCTGTATCTTTGGCGCATTCTTTAGAAAAGGCAATGATTGAGATTGGTCATTGCCAGCAGTGTAATACGCTGACTGAATTAGATATCTGTGCTATTTGTGCAAACCCTAAACGTCAAATTGAAAGAATACTTTGTGTTGTTGAAGGTCCTGCTGATGTTGCTGCGATTGAACAAACCAATCAATTTAGTGGTCAATATTTTGTACTCATGGGTCACTTATCACCATTAGATGGTATCGGACCGGATGAAATAGGCTTAGATAAGCTAGCCGAATTATTAGCATCGGGTAGCTATGAAGAGCTTATTTTGGCAACGAATCCTACCGTTGAAGGCGAAGCTACTGCCTATTATATTGCTGAAATAGCACAAGAATATGGCGTGAAAGCAAGCCGTATTGCGCATGGCGTTCCAGTGGGTGGTGAATTAGAGTATGTAGATGGAACGACCTTGTCCCATTCATTACTTGGTCGGCAGCTAATCTGTTAATTGTCAGTCGATACTGTTAGTAAATTCAGTTAGTTGATTGATAAGTAGAGAACAGTGAACATTAGTGTCGTTGGAATAGACAATGTTAACATTGCTTTGAATGTATTACTAAAATTCATAGAGACCTCGGTCTTAAGAGTTAAGTAATAACATCCTTGTCATTAATATAATGAGATAAAGCATAGCAATTTAGTATGACTAATACTAGCCAAAGAACAAAAAAACCGATAGTGCTCACTATCGGTTTTTAATTATTGTCTACTGTAAGACAAACCTAGAACTAACAGGTTTATTAAGCTGCGAAGTTAGCGGCAGCGAAATCCCAGTTAGCGAGTGCCCAGAAACCTTTAAGGTAGCTAGGACGTAAGTTACGGTAATCAATGTAGTAAGCGTGTTCCCACAGATCAACTGTGATTAGTGGCGTAACACCAGCTTCAGTGATAGGAGTACCAGCGTTAGAAGTGTTAACGATTTCTAATTCGCCTTCAGCGTTTTTAACTAACCAAGTCCAGCTTGAACCGAAGTTGTTTACTGCTTTGTCGTTAAATGCAGTTTGGAATGCTTCGAAAGAACCGAATTTAGCGTTGATAGCGTCAGCTAGCGCGCCTTCTGGTTGACCTTTTGCATTTGGAGTAAGGCTGTTCCAGTAGAACGTGTGGTTCCAAACTTGTGCTGCGTTATTGAAAATAGGACCTTCAGAAGATTTAACAATCTCTTCTAATGATTTTTCAGCATTAGGTGTACCTTCGATTAGACCGTTAAGCTTAACCACATAAGTGTTGTGGTGTTTGCCGTAGTGAAAAGAAAGAGTCTCAGCAGAGATATGTGGTTCAAGTGCATCTTGTGCGTACGGTAAAGCTGGTAGTGTAATACTCATAGGTATTTCCTTATTTATTGATAGCTAAAAGCTATCCATTGCTCATTATTGATTTAATTATTGCAGGAATACTAACGCTAGCGTTGAATATATTCAAGTATTTGACCGTAATTGTATTGTTCAATTAATAAATTGTAACGAGTGAATTCATTTTTTAACAATTAGACTAAATATAAAACAAAATAACCCTACAAAATAACGGTGTTAACCAAGCTATAATTAGCATAAAATGGCTGCGAAATTTGTATTTATATAATGCATTCTATGGTTAGAGTTTAAATAACTAGATTCAAATAATAACTACAATAGATGTAAACGCTAAGATTTGTGAGGACACAATGGAAACTTTAGATAAAATCAAACAGCAACTTGCTGAGAACTCAATCATCCTATACATGAAAGGATCTCCAAAACTACCTAGCTGTGGTTTTTCTTCACAAGCATCACAAGCAGTAATCAATTGTGGTGAGCAATTTGCTTACGTTGATATTCTACAAAACCCAGATATCCGCGCTGAATTACCTAAATACGCTAACTGGCCTACATTCCCACAACTATGGGTTGACGGCGAGCTTGTTGGCGGTTGTGACATCATCATGGAAATGTTCCAACAAGGTGAGCTACAGCCATTAATCGCTGCAGCTGCTGCAAAAACGAAAGCTGAATAACTGTTAATAGTCGTTAAGTGTTCGTTGTGTTATAAGCGCTATTAATCGCTTGTAAGCATAATCAGAATACTAAAAAGGGAAGCAATTGCTTCCCTTTTCTATGTCTGCGATTTGAACCGTCGACAGCATAGTACAGTGCCGATATTCAGCTTACTGCACTGTTTAAGATGCTTACAGCGTAACTGCAGCTATCCAACCAAAGATAATAAGCGGAATATTATAGTGGATGAACGTTGGGATCACCGAGTCACGAATATGATCGTGTTGACCATCAACATTTAGACCCGATGTTGGACCTAATGTTGAGTCTGATGCTGGTGAACCTGCATCACCAAGCGCGGCTGCGGTACCCACAAGAGATGCTGTTGCTAATGGTGAGAAACCAAACTGTAAAGCAAGAGGTACATAGATAGTCGCAAGAATTGGGATTGTAGAGAAAGATGAACCAATCCCCATCGTTACCAATAAACCTGTTATTAGCATTAGCAATGCAGCCAGACCTTTATTGTCACCAATGACACCACCGATTGAACTCACTAATGATTCAACACCGCTTGTTGCTTTCATTACTTCAGCAAAACCTGATGCTGCGATCATAATGAAGCCAATCATTGCCATCATGTGTACACCGCGAGTGAACATATCTTGTGTTTCGTGGAATTTTATAACACCACCAAGCGTGAAGATAATGAAGCCTGTGAGTGCGCCAAGAATGATTGAATCATAAGTTAACTGTAAGCTTAATGCTGAAACAATCGCAACCATAGCAACAATGATGTGACGAGGGTTAAATTCAACTGGTTTATTTTCTTTAGCAGTTAATTCGCTTTCAACCAAATATTCACGAGGTTTACGATAGGTAAATGTCACGGCAGTAATTAAACCAATAACCATACCTAATACAGGTAAAGCCATTGCCGTTGGTAATTGCTCAGCAACAACATTCGCACCGTTATCATTTAGATTTTTAAGTAAGATGTTGTTTAAGAAGATGCCACCAAAACCGATAGGTAGGAACATATACGTTGCAGTTAGGCCAAACGTGATCACGCAAGCGACAGCACGACGGTCTAATTTTAATTTCGTCATCACGCCAAGTAGTGGCGGCACAAGTAAAGGGATAAAGGCAATATGAACAGGGATAACATTTTGTGATGAGATAGCAACGAGTAGTAAGGTGAAGAGTAAACCATACTTAAAACCGTTAATTTGACGCTGAGAACCCGCAGAACCTAGACGGCTAACAATTTTCGCTGCGAGTAGGTCTGTAATACCAGACTTTGAGATTGCAACTGCAAATGCGCCTAACATAGCATAGTTCAATGCAATTGACGCACCACCACCTAAACCTGAGTTAAACGCCGAAATGACTTCTTCTAAAGGTAACCCACCAATTAAGCCACCTAAAAAGGCACTAATTGTGAGTGCTACAACCACATTAATCCGCATAAAACTGAGGATTAACATAGCTAGCACCGCGATAACTACAGGATTCATTTATCTACTTTCCAATGTTAATAATTTCATTGTATGTAGTATATAAAACTATCCTGGATAAGATAAGTGAATTTTAAGTCTATTTATGGGTAATTGTGCAGATGCAGTGAATTATTGCCGTTAAAAATGAAAATCCTTAACTATTTGATAGTTATTTTCATATTTATCATTTGTTGCGAAGAGTATTTTGAGTGCTAGCATTACTTTATGCACTTGGGTTTTCATTCTATGATTCTTGTGTAAACAGGTCCTTTATAGGGTTTAAATTAACTAAATCTAGCGTTGGTACCTAAATTGTGCGGAAATGGGTTATAAAATAAAGCTGTGCTTATTCAGTTTTATGGTGTATTTCTCGAATTAGAGTCGTGTGTTTAGGCTGTATTGTTAGATTTTTTATGGTGTTTAATAATTCATGATTAATTTAGCGAAAATAAATAACAATAAAATCAATATTATTGTAATCAGCACTCGCTTTTATAGGTATTGCATCCTTAAGACTATTCCCTATTTGGATTATGTGAATAAATCTATCCGAATTATACATCAATTGGTCGAGTTCGTGACGCGACAGTGTCGACGTATATTTTTGGTCTTACTCATGTTGATTTCTATTTCCGTAAATGCCGGAGGTATAGAAACTGATAAACAGCAACATTTTATTGCGGAGACGGTTATTTGCGGTGCAACCATGATGTACACAGAAAGTTGGTGGCAGACGGTACTCGTTGGTTTATCTATTGGAGTTTTGAAGGAAACGTATGATGCGGGCCAGGAAGGGAATGAGTTTAGTAAAAATGACATGGTGGCAAACATATTAGGGTGTCTGGCTGGAGTAAGTTATGGCGCGACAGTGTTACATTTTCATTATGAAAGTGATACAGATACTACGATCATCGGTATTAAGGGGAAGTTTTAAGCAGTAATACTCATATCTTATATTTTGCCCCTATACAGCTACAACATTATAGGTCACGAAAGGTTCGCGATACTTGTTGTTACAAAGGGGCATAATGATTTAATCGCTGTCAGTGTTTAACGTGGCATCACTTACAGTATCTAGTTCTGTTTCTTCTTCTGGAACAGGTAGTGGCCAACCGCCCATATCTTTCCACTTATTCACTATATAGCAAAATAGTTGCGCAGTTTGTTCTGTATCATATTTAGCAGAGTGCGCTTGTTTATGATCAAAAGGGATACCTGCAGCCATGCATGCTTTAGCAAGTACTGTTTGACCAACGGCTAGACCAGCAAGTGTCGTGGTGTCAAATGTAGCAAAAGGATGGAAAGGATTACGTTTAATCTTTTCTCTATTCGATGCAGCACTTAAAAAGCTGTGATCAAATGCCGCATTGTGCGCAACCATTATTGCACGATGACAACCTGTATCTTTCAAGCCTTTGCGCACAGCTTTATAGATCTCGGTGATCGCTTCGCGTTCAGGTACTGCACCGCGTAATGGATTAGTTGGGTCGATACCGGTAAAGTCTAAGGCTGCTTGCTCTAAATTAGCACCTTCAAATGGCTCAACGTTAAAGTGTAAGGTATGCGAAATTTTAAGATAACCATCTTCATCCATTTCCAGGATAGAAGCGGCGATCTCTAACATCGCATCTGTTTGTGCATTAAATCCCGCAGTTTCGATATCGATAACAACAGGGAAGTAGCCACGGAATCGTTGGCTAAAAGCTGATTTTTCAGTTGTGCTCATGTGATCATTAATTAATGTTGACTTGGATAGGATTATGCCATAATAATTGCTTGTCCTCTAATCAACTTTACTAATTTTTTGTTAGTTGTAGGCATAATCAACAAGGAATCAATTTTAGGCACTTTTTATTTTTTTAGATATTTTTCTATATTTATAGAAAAGTAACTCAAGTTATTTAACCTAATACCGATAAGTTAATATGGGCTTCGAATAAACAGGATTTTGAACCGTATGATCAACTGCCAACATTTTATAATTGCTTCACTTGTTGCTTTTGGTTCAGCAAGTGCTTCTGCTAACATGAAAAACTATGCGGCCAATTACGAATTTTCTCAATGGGAAAATAGCCGTTCTACGCCTGTACAATGTAGCTTGAAGCATGATATTCCTCGTTACGGCCAAGCCATTTTTACTAGTCGTGCCTCGAAATTAATCAACCTTGATTTTGAATTAGATATGAAACGTCTACCTGCGCAAGCTGAAATGGCTTCGTTACGTTCTGTTCCACCCAACTGGAAGCCGGGAAGTGCAGCCCAAGATCTTGCCGATGTTAAACTGTATCGCCAATTTACTGGGTATGTGAGTGAACAGCCAGCTTGGCGTATGCTTGATGCATTAGATTCTGGCGACTATCCTACATTCTACTTTCGAGACTGGTACCGCGGCGGTGAGTTTATTAGTGTCGGTCTGTCTTCGGTTAACTTCCAAAATAAATACCAAGAATTTCTAGAATGCGTGAGTAACCTATTACCCTATAGCTTGGATGATATTGCTTATTCAGTGCTTGATTTCAATGTCGCAAGTGATGAGCTAACACAGCAAAGTCAACAACGTTTAGCGATGATCAGTGAATTCTTGCAATACAGTCCAGACATTAATGTTGTTGTCGTTGATAGTTATACTGGCAGCTATGGCGACGAGTTACAAAATTTACAAACATCCTCGTTACGTGCCGAAAACATTAAGCAATATTTTTTAGACAATGGCCTTAAAAACCTAGAAATCCAAACCAATGGTTATGGCGAGAAAAGCCAAATAGCATCGAATAGTAATATTATTGAGCGACAAAAAAATCAACGCGTTGTAATATCATTAGGGCAGCCCATTCTTTAATCGCATTTATTTCTCAGTCTATATTGATATTCTCATGGTAGACAGTCTGTACAACATCATTATAAATAAATTTGTACGCAGAGCCTTCAGCTAAATCCCCGGTATTATTTATTTGAATTAATCTATATTTTCTCTGTAAGACAATGTATTAGTTTGTAAGACATTGTAATAAACCATTTTATGGTTTCGTTGTGTCCTTTATAATCAGCTCAATTAATCGTTCCACATAGAAATGGAACGACGTTTTTAGCGAAAGGACATTTAATGCTTAACTCTTCAAAACGACGATTGGGTGTATTTTACCCCATTGTTACTACATTCTTTATTTGCCTCATTATATTAAACATTTCTCGCCTAGGATTAAGCCTTTGGCATGCTGACCGTGTTACTGACGTCAGCGGTTGGGGTACGATTTTTCTTAGTGGTTTACGCGTCGATATAGCGAGTTTGTCTTATTTGTTGATATTACCAGCAATGCTGACGTGTTTTCTTTCTAACGATGGTCTGGTTGGGCGAATTTGGCATGTAATACTTCGTTTTTGGATAGTAGCAGGCTTGTGGTTTGTGATGTATATGGAGCTAGCGACACCTTCATTTATTATGGAGTATGATGTTCGCCCGAACCGTCTGTTTGTCGAGTACTTGATTTACCCGAAAGAAGTGTTCGCGATGTTGTGGGGTGCTTACAAACTCGAACTTTTCATCGGCACTGTTGCATCTATTTTTACCGTGTGGGGTGGATGGAAATTAAGTGGCCATCTTGTTAAAGGGCTGACATTCCCTCGTTGGTACTGGCGTCCTGTATTGGCATTGTGTGTGGTAGCTATTGGTGTGATGGGGGCTCGTTCGTCTTTGGGGCATCGTCCGATGAATCCTGCAATGATTGCTTTTTCTACCGACCCTCTGATGAATGACTTAGCGTTGAATTCGTCTTATTCATTATTATTCGCCGTGAGTCAAATGCAAGCCGAAGATGATGCGTTTAAATATTACGGTAAGATGGATACGAAACAAATCGTTAAGTTGATCCGTCAGTCGACTAGTCTTTCTGCCGAGCAGTTTGTGTCTGACGAACAACCAAGTCTTGCTACACGTAAAGCGACTTATCAAGGAAAACCAAAAAACATTGTGATTTTGTTGCAAGAGAGTTTAGGTGCGAGATATGTCGGTGCTTTAGGCGGATTACCATTGACGCCAAACCTTGACGCTATCATACAAGAAGGGTGGAATTTCAATCGTATGTATGCAACAGGGACTCGTTCAGTACGGGGGATTGAGGCTGTAATAACTGGATTCTCTCCAACGCCAGCTCGCTCTGTTGTTAAATTAGGTAAGAGCCAAACTAACTTCTTTACGGCAGCAGATTTATTGAAGAAAAAAGGTTATCACACCCAGTTCATTTATGGTGGTGAGAGTCATTTCGACAACATGAAAAGCTTCTTTTTAGGCAATGGTTTTGCTGATATGCAAGATTTTCCAACCTTTAATAATCCTAAGTTTGTTGGCGCTTGGGGTGCATCAGATGAAGATTTGTACGATAAAGCTGATGAGCAATTCGCCATGCTGTCTAAGCAAAATAAACCATTCTTTAGTTTAGTGTTTACTTCATCGAATCATAGCCCGTATGATTATCCTGATAATCGTATTACAGCATATAATACACCGAAGCAAACACGTGAAAATGCAGCTAAATATTCGGATTACGCATTAGGAAGCTTTATTGATAAAGCGAAAAAATCGTCGTATTGGAAAGACACTATTTTCGTTGTTATTGCGGATCACGATTCGCGTACTTATGGAAACCAATTGGTACCTATTGACCATTTCCGTATTCCTGCAGTGATCTTCGGTGGTGATGTGAAGCCGCGTCAGGATAATCGCTTAACAAGTCAAATCGATCTGCTACCAACATTATTATCACTGGCTGGTATTGATAGTGTGACGCCGATGATTGGTCACGACATGACGCACGATATCGATCCATCTAAGTTACGTGCAATGATGCAGTTCTATAAGAACTTCGCGTGGATGGATAATAATAATGATGTCGTTATTTTCCAACCAGAAAAGCCCGAATCTAGCTACCACTACGATGCAAAAACGACGAACTTGACCAATAAGCCAGTATCGAAAGATATGGTCATTATGGCGAAAGCTAATGCACTATGGGGTAGTTTAGTTTATAAGAATGACTTATACACACCAGTAGATTAGTACTAATTTGTGCAGGTTTAAGCTTGAGTTAATATAGCTATGACATAAAGGCGTTAAGAACGATACTCTTAGCGCCTTTTTATTGTGATATCATTAGCATAAGCCATTCTTTAATATTACTCAGCTGTATAGGACGTGTTATGCAATTCTTACATACTATGGTTCGTGTCAAAAACTTAGAAGCATCTTTAGACTTTTATTGTAATAAACTTGGTTTAATCGAAGTTAAACGTAATGACTATGAAGCTGCACGTTTTTCCCTCATCTTTTTAGCTGCTCCTGGCGATGCTGAGCAAGCGAAACAAACATCTCGTCCTACCCTTGAACTTACCTATAACTGGGATGAAGAAGTGTATGAAGGTGGTCGTAATTTTGGTCACTTGGCTTACGAAGTTGAAGATATTTATGCTACATGTGCAGATTTACAGGCTGCTGGTGTCATTATCAACCGTCCTCCACGTGATGGTTATATGGCATTTATCCGCTCACCGGATGGCATCTCTATCGAGTTATTACAAAAAGGCGCTAAATTAGCACCACAAGAACCTTGGGCTTCAATGCAAAATATTGGTGAGTGGTAACCAGTTCATTACTGGGTTGTAATCACTCGCTTATCAGTGTGATTTATTAAATTTAATTATCGTTAATAAGTCACACTAAATTAATCTTTCTACTATTTAACGTTAACAAATCCAATATACTCTAAAGTTATATCAAACCATCCATTTAGTCTTTAAAAATATAAACGCTGCGTTATATAACCGATTGGCATATATATTTTATTTTTTATAATTAAAAAGAATAACTGTGGTTGAATTAATTTTAGCTGCTTTATTTCAATGAAAATATAGTGTACACGTTCCTCTCTTTATTTTTATTTAACAATTAACATATAGCTAAGCTTTGAATATCAATAGTTTGAGTTTTAACGCTGTTACTTTTATTCTACTTGTTAAAAAATTTAACTTTTTATTTAAATTTGTTTTTATCGGCTATAACGTTAGAATTAAATTATATTTATAGTTTTGTTGATATTTTAAACTATTAAAAATTGCCCTGTTAGAATTATTAATCTACAATCGCCGCCTCTTTATATTCGACAGGTTTTATAATTAATGTCTACACAACTAGCTAATCCAGCACCACTGGGCCTAATGGGCTTCGGTATGACGACCGTTTTATTAAATATCCATAATGCGGGTTTTTTCCCTATGGATTCAATGATACTTGCAATGGGTATTTTTTACGGTGGTATTAGCCAAATTATCGCGGGTATTTTATGCTACAAACGTGGTGATACGTTTGGCACAACTGCCTTCATCTCTTATGGCTTTTTCTGGTTAACATTAGTTGGTCTGATCTTAATGCCTAAAATGGGCGTAGCTGCAACTCCAGCACCGTTTATGGCTTGGTATTTGCTACTATGGGGTTTATTTACTGCAGGTATGTTTGTTGGCTCATTACGTTACCCACGTGCAAAACAAGTTGTATTTGCTTCTCTAACCGCATTATTTTTCCTTTTAGCTGCTCATGACTTTAGCGGCAGTGCAGTAATTGGTGTAATAGCGGGTTATGTTGGTATTTTCTGTGGCTTAAGTGCGATGTACTTCAGTATGGCGCAAATATTGAACGGCGAATATGGCCGTGAAGTTATGCCTGTTGGCAAACCTGTTTTTAAATAATCGCGAAGCCTGTTTTATATAATAGGTAAATAGAGCGGTTAAACATGAATATTACAAAGGCGCGTTCAATGATTTGAACGCGCCTTTTTGATAGCCAATATCGCGTGTTTTTAATTAATCCAAATTACTTCTGAAAGAATGGTGAAAATGCCTCCGTATACACTTCTTTAAAATGGTCATCCGACTTATAAATCATGTATACAGCTAACTGTTTCTGACTTGCTAATTTCATCCCTTTTTCTTTTCCCATCGCCATAAATGCAGTGGCAAAACCATCCGCAGTCATAGCTGAAGGGTGAATAACAGTCACTGAAACTAAGTTATGTTGTGTTGGTTGCCCTGTTATTGGGTCTATAGTATGAGAAAAACGTTCATCATTAAGATCATAGTAATTACGGTAGCTACCTGATGTTACTATGGCATTATTACCAACGGTAACCACATGCTGTACTGAATGCTCTGTTGTTGACGCTTTTTCTATCGCAATTTGCCAGTTTATATTATTCCCATTTATTCCTTTTGCTCGTAAATCGCCACCAAGACCAACAATATAATTTTCAATACCTAAAGATTCCAAATACTCCGAGATGACATCTGCTCCATATCCTTTAGCTATGCCAGATAAATCGATGTAAAGCGCATCTATATTCTTACTTAAGGTATTCTCCGTATTACTCAGGTGCTCAATGCCAACACGTGATTGTGCTGCTTTGATCATCTCCGTCGTCGGCTTTTCTTGCGGTAACTTATCGGGACCAAACCCCCATAAATTAACTAAAGGGCCAAGTGTGATATCGAATGCACCTGATGTTATCTTATGTATTCGTATCGACTCTGCAACTACATTAGCGGTACCTTCCGAGACTGGAAAATAATTAACCGCTTGACTCAAATTAAAACGTGATAGCTCGGAGTGTGAACGATAAGTCGACATTTGATCATTTATTTGTTCTAAGAGTCTATTTATTTCAGTGTGAATAGAGGACTGTTTGCTTTTAGTTAATGGAAAGTGGGCCACTTTAATGTCGTAAAATGTGCCCATTGTTTGACCTTTAAAAGTACTATTCGTTAGCTGAGGCTCTGAACAGCCAAGTATGGTTGCGCTAATAAAAGTAACCACGAACAGCTGAAGTCCTAATTTTAAATGCACAATTCGTAAATACTGCACTCTTGTATATACATCTTTAAAATCTAACATTTGTATTCCTTAATTATAATTTTATTATTTAAATACAGAAAATTAAGCCGTAATACCAAGTAAGGTCGTGGTGATATAGAAATAAATCAGTAATCCCGTAATATCAACAAAGGTTGTAATAGCAGGGCTTGCTACAACGGCAGGATCTAATCGACATGATTTAGCAATTAAAGGTAAAATTGCACCAATAACTGTCGCAGTAAGAACTTGTAGAAACAGTGCTAATGCAATAGCTGAACCTAGTAACGTCAACGTTATATTGCCCGGTAATTCGGTGCTACTAGATAAAAAAGAGACCTTTATAAATGAAGCGACTGCCAACGCTAAACCGATTAAACTCGCTATTTTTAATTCTTTCCAGACAACCGTGAGCCAGTTTTTAATTTTCAGTTCTCCTAATGCTAAGGAACGTACAATTACAGTCGCAGATTGACTTCCAGCATTGCCGCCAGTGTCAGCAATCATAGGCATGTATAAAGCGAGTATTGTTAATGCGGCTATCGCATCGTCATAACTCTGAATAATCATGCCAGAGAAGATCCCGATAGCAGCTAAACCCAGCACCCAAAATATGCGTTTACGCACATGATCTATTACTGACATATCAAGATAACTAGGCTCGTTTAGACTACTCTGAATCCCCATTTGTAAATTTACATCTTCCGTTAACTCAAGCTGCATCACTCGAGAGGCTTGCAACCATTGAAACAATCCAACTGGATGGCCGCGTATATCAACAATGGGCAAATATTCTGTATTGCCCATTTGTAATTGTCTGACTGCATACTCTTGATCCTCACCAGCATGACAAGGCTCAACTTGCAATGCAATATCTGCTAATAAGACATTATCATCATGCTGGAGCAGCATTTGTAATTCCAATAAAGCATAATAACGTCCATGCTGGTCAACAATTATTGCGGCTTTAGAGGGGAGACTTTTTTTCATTGATTTAACGTGGTTTACTGCTTCTGCAACTGACATATTAGCATTTAGTTGCAGAGGGAGGGCTGGCGACATAACAGAAAAGACTGGACTATCGACATTACCTAAAATCTCAATATCGGCAAGTAGCCAAGCGGGTAATAATTTGTTTAAATTTAAATTATCACCCTCTAACAATAACTTTTTGATTTGATAATATTGATTTAATGTTTTATTACTAAACCAATAACGTATATCTTCTATGGAATTATTTTTGAAAAATATAATTAATTTGTTTTTCGTTTCATCACTCCATAGATCAAACGAGTTATTAATATCATTTAAATTTAAATTTAAATTTAAGTTTACGTTGTCATTTGATGTTAGTTGGTGTGTATTATTTTTTAGCGCTGTATTATTGGACATGAGAAGTCCTCCAATATAATAGGATTAAATATATTTGATAATATTAATAGCAGCGAAGATGGGTATATTAATTACGTGATTTAATTTAGGTGTTAATTATATTAAAGTCTAAATTAACATACCACTACATATCGCTTTGGGGATTGGTAGTGGACTAGGGGGAATGTCAATTTCCATTTTATCACCTGTTAAATCAAGTGTTTAAGTATTATTTGTGTCAGTGGTAGAGTAATGGTTAACAATTGTTACTTATTACATATAACTAACATTTAAACACAGTTGATTAAATTTAATATTGATTAAATCTGAACTTACCATAACCGATTAATTATCGGAAGTAAGGGGTGTTTATAGTGAATAGCAAATACGTCTGAATAATAATTATTATTTCAGATTATTTATGCTTTATATAATGAGAGAGTATAAATAGAAGAGGGAGTCGTTTTATAATGTGAAATCCAAATCTCTATATATAGGCTCTCCTACAATGGTCGCTTTCCATATTATTTTCCTTTGTTTGATTAATTCGAGCGGATTGTAAGTTTAATGATATTTAAAGTCAATGTTAAAAAGGTATACTTTACATTAAATATCATTCTAGCGAGTCGCTATTCTTCAGGGTATATTTTGTCTTTATACTCACAAAGATCTTCAATTAAACAAGAACCACAACGCGGTTTACGGGCGATACAAGTATAACGACCGAGTAAAATTAACCAGTGGTGCACATCTACTTTAAATTCAGCAGGTATCACTTTTAGTAGTTTTGCTTCTACTTGATCAACGTTTTTACCCATGGCTAATTTAGTGCGGTTTGAGACGCGGAAGATATGCGTATCAACAGCGATTGTCGGCCAACCAAATGCAGTGTTTAATACAACATTCGCGGTCTTTCTGCCAACACCAGGTAGTTCCACTAAAGCATCTAGATCTTCGGGTACAACCCCATTGTGTTTCTCTAATAAGATCTGACAGGCTTTAATGACGTTATTGGCTTTGGTGTTGTATAAACCAATCGTTTTGATATAACCTTTTAGTCCTTCAACACCTAAATCAAAGATCGCTTGTGGCGTATTTGCAACAGGAAAAAGTTTATTAGTCGCTTTATTTACACTCACATCTGTAGCCTGGGCTGACAGCGTTACCGCAACAAGTAGCTCAAATGCTGAGGAGAAATTTAGCTCAGTTTCAGGATGGGGATTATTATCACGCAGACGCTCTAAAATAATACGGCGTTTATCCTTGTTCATATCTTGATCCTATATATGATACCAATCACAATAAATAGATAATCACTTATTTAATGAAATTGGATAAAAGCCATACTGATAATTATAAATCAGTATGGCTTAAGTTGTTTTAATAACGGTTTGTGTTGATTAATTTGCTGTTGATTCAGTATCTGAAACTGGCTCAGATTCAGATGAACTCACCGGTTGTGCTTTATGGCGTTTATCTAGCTGTTCATCAATTATATGCTTTAGGGCCATCAAAAAACCCATACCGATGAATGCACCGGGCGCTAAAATCGCTAACAAGAAGCTCGTATCCGCATGAAAGACTTCAATACGTAATACACTTGCCCAGTCACCTAACAGTAGGTCCATGCCGTCAAAGAGCGTACCTTGACCTAACACTTCACGAATGGCGCCTAATACAATTAATACGCTTGCAAAACCCAGACCCATAAAGAAGCCATCAGCCGCAGAGGGTAAGACTTTATTACGTGATGCGAATGCTTCAGCACGACCAATAATAATACAGTTGGTTACAATTAATGGAATGAAAATACCAAGTGATTGATACAATTCATAAACATAGGCATTCATAAGTAATTGTACTGTTGTTACAAATGAGGCAATAATCATGACAAAAATAGGAATACGGATCTCTTTTGGCACGTATTCACGTATCAGAGATATTGTCGTATTCGAAGCAACAAGTACTAACAAGGTTGCAAACCCTAGCCCCATTGCATTAGTGACGGTTGCCGTTACGGCAAGTAGGGGACAAAGCCCTAATACTTGTACTAAACCAGGATTATTTTTCCATAATCCTTGATAGATAATATCGCGATATTGGCTCATGATTTACTCCAACAAGAAGGCGCGCTTTGTAGGTCAGAAAATTGTTCAGACTGATAAAAAGTAAGTATATCTTTCACTGAACTCACAACGGCTCTAGGTGTAATAGTGGCGCCAGTGAATGAATCAAAGTCACCGCCATCTTTAGTAACGGCCCAAGTATGTGCATTCTCTTTAGTTAACGTTTGGTCAACAAAGTCATCTAGCCAGTTTGATTTACGGTATTCAACTTTGTCACCTAATCCAGGTGTTTCATGGTGTCCAAGAATACGTACACCCGTTACTTTACCGACGGTATCAACACCGACAACGAGTTTAATATTACCGCTATAGCCCTTTGGTGCAATACCTTCAATTGCGTAGCCTACTGGTTCATTATTTTTTGTTGCCGTGAAAATACGTTGTGGTTCAGATGTCCCAAGTAGTGCTTCATTCGTCATTAATTTACAACTTTGAAAAATATTATTGTCATGACTATTTTCTGGTAATAACTGGTTTATGATTTTGAGTAGTTGGGTTTGTTCTTGTTCTGCAATACGGTCTTTTGTCACCGTATTCGTGATCGCAACAACAGAGGTACAAGCAAAAGCAAATAGGGCGAGTATCGCACCATTTTTTTTCATTGATACTAACATGGTGATCTCCTATTTATGACCGTAAACACGGGGTTGAGTGTAATAGTCAATTAACGGTACGCACATGTTCGCGAGTAGTACTGCAAACGCAATTGCATCAGGATAGCCGCCCCAAGTTCGAATTATATAAACTAATGCACCAATTAATGCGCCGAATATGAGTCGGCCTTTTGGTGTTGTTGATGCTGATACCGGGTCGGTGGCAATAAAGAACGCGCCTAACATGGTTGCACCTGAGAACAGGTGAAATATTGGAGATCCTACAGCATCTGGTTCCCACAGGTAACCAATGAAGCTTATTACAAATAAACCACCTAACAAACCTACTGGGATATACCAGAGGATCGCGCGTTTACTCAGTAAATAAATACCGCCTGCAAGGAAGGCTAAATTAATCCATTCCCAGCCTAAACCTGATAACCAACTAAATTGTTCTTTGGTTTGGATTTCGCTAACCGTATGGCCCATAGCCAGACCAGTTTTTAAGGTGTCAAGCGGGGTTGCCATCGTGATACCGTCAATATTTTGCATCAGCTGATGCGCGGTATGGCCGTCTAAGGTAACGCCTGAAAAAATAACGTTAAAGACATCCCATAATGATAATTCATAACCTGTTATTTCACTCACTGGGGGCCAAGTTGTCATTTGCAGCGGGAATGAAACAAGCAACATCACATAAGCGACCATTGCAGGGTTAAAGATGTTTTGACCTAATCCACCATAAAGATGTTTTGCAATACCAATGGCAAATACTGCACCCATGACACTGATCCACCAAGGGGCAAAGCCGGGTATTGAAATACCGATTAATAAACCGGTTAACAAAGCACTGTTATCTTGTATTCGGCTTAGTATTGGTTGCTTACGTAATTTCAAAATTACTGCTTCAGCAATAATTGCTGTCATACAGGCCAAAACAATATGGATGAGGTTACCGGCACCAAAAAAATACCATTGTGCGGCAATACCTGGGATTGTCGCCAGAATAACGGTACGCATCAGGTTACTGGTGCTACTACCACTGTGATTATGGGGAGAGCTTGCTAATCTAAATGCCATGTTATTTGTCACCAAGTTGGGCTAGTTTCTTTGCTTTCGCTTTTGCTATCGCCACGGCAATAGCTGCTTTTTTCTTATCGACAGGCTCGGTTGGTTGAGCCTCGTCGGGTGAATCGCTTGTTTGCGCAGCTGCTTTTTTAGCTTTAGCGCGGGCAACAGCAGCTGCGATGGCCGCTTTCTTAGCATCAACAGCAGGTGCTGGAGTGTCAGTTGCTTCGGTTGATTCAGTGGTTGCTGACTGCGCAGCGGCTTTTTTAGCTTTCGCGCGGGCAACCGCAGCTGCGATGGCTGCTTTTTTGTCATTAACCGCTGGCGCAGGAGACTCAGTTACTTCGGTTGATTCAGTGGTAGCTGACTGTGCAGCTGCTTTTTTAGCTTTCGCGCGTGCAACCGCAGCTGCGATGGCTGCTTTCTTGTCATTAACGGCTGGTGCAGGAGAGTCAGTTGCTTCGGTTGATTCAGTGGTAGCTGACTGCGCTGCGGCTTTTTTAGCTTTCGCGCGTGCAACCGCAGCTGCGATGGCTGCTTTTTTGTCATTAACGGCTGGTGCAGGAGAGTCAGTTGCTTCGGTTGATTCAGTGGTAGCTGACTGCGCTGCGGCTTTTTTAGCTTTCGCGCGTGCAACCGCAGCTGCGATGGCTGCTTTTTTGTCATTAACGGCTGGCGCAGGAGAGTCAGTTGCTTCGGTTGATTCAGTGGTAGCTGACTGCGCTGCGGCTTTTTTAGCTTTCGCGCGGGCAACCGCAGCTGCGATGGCTGCTTTTTTGTCATTAACCGCTGGCGCAGGAGACTCAGTTGCTTCGGTTGATTCAGTGGTAGCTGACTGTGCAGCTGCTTTCTTGGCTTTAGCACGGGCAATTGCAGCAGCTACGGCGGCTTTCTTGGCATCAACAGCTGGCGCTGGTGTTGATGCTGCGGTTTCGCCTGCTTGTGCGGCAGATTTTTTGGCTTTGGCACGAGCGATAGCAGCAGCAACGGCGGCTTTTTTCGCTTCGATAGCTGGACTCGTTGCTGCTTGTACTGATTCTGAACCTTCGGCTTCTCGTTTGGCTTTGGCCGCTGTTTTTCTCGCTTTACGCTCTGCAATTACCGCTGCATTATCTGGAACGGCAGTATCAGTGGATGCGGCCGCGGCTTTTTTCGCCTTAGCGCGGGCAATTGCGTCAGCAACTGCAGAACCTTTACTTGTTTTACCATCGGCTGTAGTTTGTTCTGCAGCTTTGGCTTTTTGGATTCGTTCCATCGCGGCTTTAACAGGATCTTCACCCGTTGTCGCTTTTGCTGTTGCACGGCGTTTTTCTGCTGCTTCTTTTTGACGCTGTTCACGCTGCGCTTTTTCTAATGCTAAGCGTTCATTACGTTTCTCAAAACGTTCTTTAGCAATCGCTGCCGCAGCAAGTTCAGCATCACTTTCGCGTACTTCAACTTTCGCAATACGGTATTGATGAACAAGGGGGATTTGACTCGGGCAAACATAGCTACAGGCGCCACACTCGATGCAGTCCATTAGATTATAATCGGCAAGCTTAGTAACGTCTTTTGCCAGACTATACCAATGTAATTGCTGTGGTAATAAATCGACTGGGCAGGCTTCAGAGCATTCACCACAACGAATACACGCGTCAGGTTCTCTTACTTGCGGTATTTCATCTTTGATTGGCGTTAAAATACAGTTACCTGTTTTAGTCAGTGAAAACTGACCGTGCGGTAATGTAAAGCCCATCATAGGGCCACCATAAATAATCGCAGCGGCTTTATCTTCATCGCATTCAAATTCACTGAGTAATGCACTGATTGGCGTACCAATTAACGCTTCTACATTACGTGGTTGTGGGAATGCTTTGCCGGTTAAGGTAACAATACGGCTTAATAATGGCTGGCGATCTATGATTGCTTGTTTGACGGCATAAATAGTACCGACGTTTTGCATGACGACCCCTGATTGTGCAGGGATCTGACCTTTACGGATCTCTTTACCCGTTAATACTTGAATCAACTGTTTTTCGCCACCGTTCGGGTATTTTGTCGGCACTTTACGTACGATGATATCAGCACTTAGATTGGCTGTTTTAATCGCTGTTTCTAACGCATTTGCGGCATCAGGTTTATTATCTTCAATACCGATGACACAAAGTGCAGGTTTGATCATGTGACGTAATATCTCAATCCCTTGAATAATATCATCAGCTCGTTCACGCATGAGCACATCATCAGAAGTAATATAAGGTTCACATTCTGCAGCATTGATTAGTAAGAACTCAATTGGCTGTTTATCACTTAATTTTACAGCCGTTGGGAAACCTGCGCCACCCATACCAGCAACACCGGCTAGGCTTATATGTTGTTGTAATTCAGCTGTTGATAGCTGCTTATAATCGAGCGCTGGCTGACTTTCGAGTGCTTGATCTTCTTGATCGCAAATTAGTTTTATTGCAATTTCAGGCATTGCTGATGGGTGAGTACTTGGATATTGTGCAATATGCTCAATCGTACCTGACGTTGGGGCATGAACCGGCACAGACATAAACGAGTCGGATGCTGTTAGCGGCTGGCCTTTTAAAACTTTGTCACCTGGAACCACAATTATTTGACCGCCTTGGCCAATATGTTGCTTAACAGGAATTATCAGGTGTTTAGGGATACTCGCCGTCGTAATTGCTAAACGCGTTGACTGGATCTTATTCTCTTGTGGATGTACACCACCAAAGTAGCGCCACAGTTTACCATTTTTAATTTGTTCGATTAATGAAATCATGTGACCTACTTAATATTCACTACAGGGATAGAGTCTAACTGCCACTTCCATGCAGCTTGTACTGGTTCCATCACGATACAATCGGTAGGACAGGGTGCAACACATAATTTACAGCCGGTGCAAGAATCAACGATCACTGTGTGCATGGCGCGTGTTGCACCTGCAATCGCATCAACAGGGCAGGCCTGAATACATTTAGTACAACCAATACAGTCTTCTTCAATAATTCGCGCAACCATTTTTATGCTGGCGTCGTGTTCTTGCTCTGCAATAGGCTTGACTTCAACTCCCATAATATCAGCAAGTTTTTCAACGGTATCAGCACCACCTGGAACGCATAAGTTTACTTCTTCACCGTTAGCCACGGCTGTTGCATAAGGCTTGCAGCCTGGATAGCCACATTGGCCACATTGTGTTTGTGGTAGCTCGGCATCGATCTGTTCAACAACAGGATTGCCTTCAATTTTAAAACGAATAGCTGCCCAGCCGAGCCCGAGCCCAAATAAAGCGGCGAGAATAACAAGGGTAATAATTGCAATGAGAATAGTAGTCATAGTTATCAATAGTTAAAGTTTAACCAAGCCCGTAAAACCCATGAACGCAAGTGACATAAGACCTGCTGTGATCATGGCGATTGAAGTACCCTTAAAAGGGGCCGGGACGTTTGCTGCTGCGATCCGTTCACGCATAGCGGCAAATAATATAAGTACTAATGAAAAACCAACAGCAGCACCAAAGCCATACACGGCACTTTCTATAAAGTTATGTTTTTCATTAATATTGAGTAATGCTACACCAAGTACCGCACAGTTAGTCGTGATGAGAGGTAAGAAAATACCTAACAAACGATAAAGGGTCGGGCTGGTTTTATGTACAACCATTTCAGTAAATTGTACGACAACGGCAATGACGAGAATGAAACTAAGTGTACGTAGATATTCTAAGCCGAGCGGCGTTAAAATATAGGTTTCAACAAGGTATGAAGACATTGCAGCAATGGTCAGTACGAACGTTGTCGCAAACGACATGCCAATAGCACTTTCTAGTTTGCTCGATACACCCATAAACGGGCACAAACCAAGGAATTTGACTAGTACAAAGTTATTTACAAGAACAGTGCTTACTAGCAGTAAAAGATATTCGGTCATGATGAAGTAATACAGTTACTATGGGAGGCCATATTATCGGGTATCTGTATCATTGTTACAATAGAAAAGAAGTAAATTGATAACGTAAAAAGGCTAATAATTAATTAGTATCCTTACGTTACCTTGGGTTTTTGCTGTTTAACAGGCTATTTTACTTAATGGTGCAGGTTTTGAGATGAGATAACCTTGTATCCCGTCAACATACATGGACTCGAGTAATTGCTTTTGCGCTAAGTCTTCAACACCCTCGGCAATTACTTGGCAACTCATACGATGAGCCACATCAACAATCATACGTAAAAACTGCTGACTTGCATTATCATCTGTAATTGATTGAATTAAACCACTGTCTATTTTTATGTAATCTGGCTTTAGTTCTCTAAAGAGTTTGAATGAACTAATACCATGACCAAATTTACTAATTGCTGAGCGGCTACCAACGCGGCGCAGCATATCGACTATACGCTTACTTGAGACTATATTTCTTTCTAGCATAACTTCATCAATTTCAAAAACTAAATTGGTCGCGATACTTGGTTCGCGTAATAATAAGCGTTCTAGCCAGACAATAAATGCGCTACTTTGCACGGACTGTGAGGTTAGATTAACCCCCCATCGACTGGAACCATCCATTTGTGTCCGGCTATTACTAATGATGTTTTCGATAATTATTTGGTCAAGTTTAACTGTATAGTCCAAGCGTTGAGCCATTGCAAACAAGGTGTGAGTTGGCAGCATGGAATTGTTGCTACTAATAAAACGAGTATAAATTTCTTGGTAGTTTTTCATGTTACGGTGGATGGGTTGTACTGGTTGACTGAGTAACATCAGGCTGCGTTTATTGATAATCTCTTCAATCACATCTTTCCAATAAGATTGTCCTTGATTTTCTTGCTGGGCATCTTGTTGTTGGAATGCCCAATAATTAGGTCCTTCGAGTTGTGCTTTCGCTAATGCGGTATCCGCACGCGCTAATACTTGTTCAGGCTGCTGCCCTGAATGAACGGTCGTTATACCTATATACGCAACATTTTCTAGATCATGAAGTGATTGATAGTCATCAAGATTCGCTTTGATTTCTCGTGCCAATTTATGTGCGACGGCTGCAGTCATATTAGGAATGATAATGGTGAAATCAGGGCCTGAAACACGGTATAATCGACTATCGGGATAACGTTTTGTACATTGTTTAAGAATATTAGATATATCTTTTAGGTAAGTATCGCCGCGCTGAAATCCTCTGTGCTTATTGATATGTCCAAGCGCTGTTGCGCGAATTAATGCGAGAATGGCTGATTGGGATTTATTTTTTTTCGACAATAAATCTACAAGCTCACCACGAAAGTAGAATCGATTGTATAAACCAGTTAAATTATCCATGTTAATTTGTTTTGATAGGGCTTCAATTTTATCATGCTGATCTTGTAATTCTTTATGATGGTCTGCTTTATGCTGGGCAAGGCGGCGGGTGATAGCTGGGAATGCGTGGTATTTTGGTTTTGTCGTGTTACCAATATCGCTAAGAATATTCCTTTCTAACTTAACTAATAATCGTTTTATGGATGCAAGGCACAATAAATAAGCGATAAAGAGTGAAATAATAAAAGTGATTAGTAATTTAATTTGTGCGTTATCTTTGTCATTAAATCTGAGCTTAAATTTATAACTAAATAAATCTGTGGCACCTGAAAACTTTTTAGCGAGTTGAGGGAAGATCAACTGGATCAGAGTAGGGTAGTTGATATTGGCGTCCCAACTCGAAGATATAGATTCTGTTTGAATAAATAATTGGCTTAGCCCGAGGCGCTCTGTTAATAATTTAGCATTATCATCCGTAATTGAATCAAGACTAATTCTTTGACTCAATGCATCATTAACAATACTGCCTTGTATCGACAATGATGAATTTAATGAATGGTAGCCAAAACCTAATGAACTGATCAACATACATAAAAAAATAAATGTGATAGAAAGGTTGCAGCGAAAATAATCCGTCATTTTCATTATCCCTATAATATTTTACATCCTTGTTAGGCTAGATTAACCTGTTTAGATCAATAAAAATACGTATAAGAGGTAGTCGGATATAGATTATGCGATAACGGGCACTATTTCAGTAAGAATTAAACTTTAGTAGGAGAGATGTTTTAGTTATAAACATTAATTTACTCGTTAAGAGTACGATGAAAAAGCGTGCAATGAAGAGGGATTATTAGATATTAAAAGAAGTGGCTCCCCTTGCTAGACTTGAACTAGCGACATATGGATTAACAGTCCACCGTTCTACCAACTGAACTAAAGGGGAATTACTTGTGTGCTTCTTGCAAAGCTAATATGTTGTGATTATTTATACAACATACTATGACTCTTTATATTGATAATAAAGAATTTGGCTCCCCTTGCTAGACTTGAACTAGCGACATATGGATTAACAGTCCACCGTTCTACCAACTGAACTAAAGGGGAATTATTCGTTTTCATAAACAGCTATGTAATAAGGAGTTTAGGTAATATGGCTCCCTTTGCTAGACTTGAACTAGCGACATATGGATTAACAGTCCACCGTTCTACCAACTGAACTAAAGGGGAATTATTCGTTTTTATAAACAGCTATGTAATAAGCAATTTAGGTAATATGGCTCCCTTTGCTAGACTTGAACTAGCGACATATGGATTAACAGTCCACCGTTCTACCAACTGAACTAAAAGGGAATTATTCGTTTTCATAAACAGCTATGTAATAAGCCGTTTAATTAATATGGCTCCCCTTGCTAGACTTGAACTAGCGACATATGGATTAACAGTCCACCGTTCTACCAACTGAACTAAAGGGGAATTATTCTTTTTGCTTCTCTTGAAGCTTATAATTTGTGTGCTTCTCTTGAAGCCAATTAATGATATACACCGTTTATATTAATTCAGTGTAGTAATCACTAACGTTACTTTCTCTGTTAAAGAAAGAAAATGTGGCTCCCCTTGCTAGACTTGAACTAGCGACATATGGATTAACAGTCCACCGTTCTACCAACTGAACTAAAGGGGAATTACTTGTCTTTGTTTCGAAGACGGGGCGAATATTAAGGTTAGATGATTCTACTGTCAATGATAAAACGGCCAAAACGGTTATTTGCTTTTTTTTTGTCGAATAACTGAACGATGATGCTTAAGAAATATTGATAGCGTAGTTTAAGTAAACAATTGATTTATACGACAAGCATTTAAATATGGCGGTATTTCTATGCCAGACAATATTGTACCTACCATTTATCCTTAACTTCTTTCTATATAGCAGATATATTTAATAATATAGAATTGATTTTATAAATATGAGCGACACCAAACAAGTTTAATTTTTATTTTATACACAACGATATGTTTCTTTTTTATTGAGCTTTTTGAATATGACATTTTTTATTGAGTTATCCACTAAATCTGTGGGTAACTCTGTTGATTAAATCTGTAAAAGTAAAAAAGCAACTAATTTAGGGATTTAAAAAAGTGGTTTACCAGTTAGTCTGAAGTCACTTAATGTATTAAAATTCAATGGCTTGTGTGTTTTTATGTGTATTTTTGTCTGTTGATAACTTATCGGTTTAAATGCTTGTATCAAAAACAACCATGAAGATGCAATGTTTTTAAAATCTGTTGATAACTACTTGACATTTTTGTTTTTATATTGAGTTTTGTTTTTGATTGGCGTTATCCATCAAACTATCTGTGAGGATAGATAATTCTTATGGCGCACTAAGTGTAAATTGGTATTATGGGTTATATATAAATTAAAAAACCGAGTTGTGATCTTAAATAATGACGATTTTATTCGATTTATGTTCTGAATATACCCCGAGTGGTGATCAGCCTCAAGCGATTGAAAAGCTGGTTGATAGTTTTAATGCTGGCGTTGCCAGTCAAACCTTATTAGGCGTAACAGGGTCGGGTAAAACCTACACTGTCGCTAATATGATTGCGCAATTGAATCGTCCTACATTGCTCATGGCACCAAACAAAACGCTTGCAGCACAGCTCTATGCCGAAATGAAAGGTTTTTTCCCTAATAATGCGGTTGAGTATTTTGTTTCTTACTACGATTATTACCAGCCAGAAGCGTACGTACCAAGCACTGATACCTTTATTGAGAAAGATGCAGCTGTCAATGCACACATTGAACAAATGCGTCTATCAGCGACAAAAGCATTATTAGAGCGTCGTGATGTGATCCTTATTGCATCTGTTTCTGCTATATATGGGTTGGGTGATCCTGAGTCTTACCTAAAAATGATGCTGCATGTGTCTGTGGGTGAGGTGATTAGCCAACGTAGTATCATCCGTCGCTTAGCTGAGTTGCAATATACCCGTAACGACATGGATTTCAAACGCTCGACATTCCGTGTACGTGGCGAAGTTATCGATGTTTATCCAGCAGAATCAGATAAGCATGCTGTGCGTTTAGAAATGTTTGATGATGAAATTGAACGTATTAGCTATTTTGATCCCCTCACGGGCGCTGTTGAAAAAACAGTAGAGCGCGCGACTATTTATCCTAAGACGCACTATGTTACCCCAAGAGAAAAGATCTTAGATGCAATTGAGCACATCAAGGTAGAATTGTCAGAGCGTAAAAAGCAGCTATTATCAGCAAATAAGTTAGTTGAAGAGCAGCGCGTGAGTCAGCGTGTGCAGTTTGATATTGAGATGATGCAAGAACTTGGTTATTGCTCGGGTATTGAAAACTACTCACGGTATCTATCAGGTCGAACGCCGGGTGATGCGCCTCCAACCTTGTTGGACTATCTACCTGATGATGGTTTATTGGTCATTGATGAATCCCACGTAACCGTACCGCAAATTGGTGCTATGTATAAAGGTGACCGCTCACGTAAAGAAACATTGGTTGAGTTTGGTTTTCGTTTGCCTTCTGCATTAGATAATAGACCGCTTAAGTTTGAAGAGTTTGAATCTATCTCACCGCAAACCTTATACGTATCAGCAACGCCGAGTCAGTATGAATTGGATCGTTGCGAAGGTGAAATTGTTCAGCAGCTCGTACGACCGACAGGGCTATTAGATCCAATCATTGAAGTACGTCCGGTTGATACGCAGGTTGATGATCTACTCAGCGAAATTAATATACGTGTAGAAAAGGGCGAAAGGGTACTCGCAACGACATTAACTAAGCGTATGTCTGAAGACTTAGCTGAATACCTTGCAGATCACGGTGTTAAGGTTCGTTATTTACACTCAGATATTGATACTGTTGAGCGTGTGGAGATTATTCGAGATCTACGTTTAGGTGTATTTGATGTACTCGTTGGTATTAACTTGCTACGTGAAGGTCTAGATATACCTGAGGTGTCTTTGGTCGCTATCTTGGATGCCGATAAAGAAGGTTTTTTACGTTCTGAACGCTCGTTGATCCAAACCATTGGCCGTGCAGCTCGTAATCTCGAAGGTAAAGCTATCTTATATGCTAATCGCATCACCAAATCGATGGATAAAGCCATTAGCGAAACCGAGCGTCGCCGTGCTTTGCAGCATGAACATAACGTGAAGCATGGCATTATACCAAAAGGACTGAAGAAAAAGGTCGGTGATGCCTTAAATATAGGTAGAACACCAGAGCAACAAATGATGCATATTGCTGAGCAGAAAGCGACGTATGCAGTGTTTACCCCAGCAGAACTGAGTAAAGAGATCGTGCGCTTAGAAGAGCTGATGTATAAATACGCACAAGATCTTGAGTTTGAAAAAGCCAGTGAAACGCGTGATAAAGTGGCTAAACTGCGTGAGCAACTGATTCAATAATACAGCGTTTAGTATCTAAATAGTAATGGTAGAACTGAAAAGGCCAACCCAATTTAAATTGGGTTGGCCTTTTTGTTTTTACGAAACACTATATCTTCTCCTTTATATTCATGAACTTCTACGATCCATTATTTATATTTATCTCATCATAAACCTCCGACCACTTGATTAAAAATGACTTTGAATACAGTCGTGCAGGCATGTAGGCTTTTTTTTAATGAGAATTAAAATTATTACTGTGGATGTTGTATTGATGAAAATATATATATATATCATTGTTCGAAATATGAACAATGATAAGTGTTTTTAACATTATAAATATAAATGAAAGGGAAATGTTAATTATGAAAAAAATAAAGATACAAACATTTAATCTGCTTTCAGCTTCAATTCTGCTAGTCGTTTCTGGTGGTGTTAGAGCTGAACAGATCTATACGGATCAGATTGTTCTTGATTCACTTGGTGATGATGTTTGTCGCGCTGGATATCGTCCTGTTGATCATCTCGAAGCTTCAACGCACAGAAATTATTTTGCATCAAAGATGGGGCAGTGGGACATAATAGGGCTAAAAGGTAAATGGGTAATTATGGGGCCTGGCTATAATAGTGTGATTAAAGAAGAACTGTCCAATCAACATCAGCCAGTAGGGACTTGGTGCGTACCTCTGTCTGGCCAAAGTGATATTCCCACTTACTCGATGAAAACGATACCTGAAGGCGATGAGATCGATATCCAGTATGCTTTGGTTAATGATTACGATAACTTTGTGCGGCCTTTAAGCTACTTAGCACATTATCTCGGATATGCTTGGGTTGGGGGGAACAATAGTTCATACGTTGGCAGAGATATGGATGTTACTCGCTCTGGGGACCAATGGTTTATCCAAGGAAATAATAATGGCCCATGTTCTGGTTACCGTTGTGGTGAGAAGACAAAAATAACGATTAACAACTTTGCTTATACCGTTGACGATGGTAATTTTTCGCATGGCGATGTGGTTGAATCTGATCGAGAATTGGTTAAAACAATATCTGTCATGGCTCGGAACTACAGTGATATTCCTCAGCAGGTAGTCGTTGACCTGACGGTCGATGAGTCTACTAGTTGGAGTAAAACAAATACATTCGGGTTTTCACAGAAGGTTGCAACAGAAAATACCTTTGAGTGGCCACTGGTAGGGGAAACTAAACTGACTATCGAGTTTGGAGCTAATCAGAGCTTTGGTAATACAAATGGTGGCTCAACCAGTCACAAGGTCTCACTACAGGCTCGCCCAATGGTTCCAGCTAATTCCCAACTACCTATTCGTTTAGATCTTTATCGTTCTGATATCTCTTATCCTTATCAGTTTGATGCAAAAATTAGTTATGATACGAACTTTAATGGTTTCTTACGTTGGGGTGGTAATGCGTGGAATACTCACCCTGAAAACCGCCCATACAGAAGCCATACTTTTAGTATGGGACGCAGTAGTGAGCCATCAGCAGATATTCGGTATCAGTGGGATCACCGCTATATTCCAGGTGAAGTAAAATGGTGGGACTGGAGTTATGCGATTACACAAAACGGCTTGAGTAATATGCAATACGCAACAGGAAAAAGTCTGCGTCCGTTCAAATCTTATGTATCTGGTGATTTTTATGCTAAATCGCAATATGCTGGTGCAATTGAAATTGGTAAACCTACAGAATTGAAAAATGCACCTAATAGTCGAGGAACCGTTCCTGAGGGTCAAGTAATGACGAAACTATCCGACTCTATCGTAGTGTTCGATAACTTTGACATAGATGAATTGGAGTCTCTTGGCTTTGGTAACGCTGAACTAAGTATCCGTATTGCTGAATAGATTAAAAGATTATCTATAACGCTAATATTTTTAAATAAGTGTAATATGGCCGACTTCACTATTTTAGCGGGCCGGCCTTCTAGCATTATTAATATTCCATTTTAAATATATCTAATCTAAAAATATCAATACTACACGCTTTTAGAATAACGAATCAGACAGATCAAACAGTTCTTGATTGAAAGGACGTTTCATATTGTTGATACAATCAATAATGTCATGATGAACCATTTGTGAATTCATCAAACCTACACAACGACCGCCTTCACCATCGATTAATAGTTTAACTGCATATGAGCCCATACGACTTGCCATAATACGGTCACGGGCAGTTGGTGTACCGCCGCGCTGTAAATGGCCTAGGATCGTAGCACGTGTCTCACGGCCTGTTTCAGCTTCAATATGTTTAGCCAGTGTATCTACATTTGTTACATGTTCACACATCGCAATGATTGCGTGTTTTTTGCCTTTTTCGATACCCGCTTTGACTTGCGTTAACAATTCAGCTTCATCATAACCTTTTTCAGGAATTACAACGAATTCTGCACCACCGGCAACCGCTGCACCCATGGTTAAATCGCCACAGTAGCGACCCATGATTTCAACAATTGAGATACGTTGATGTGATGTTGAGGTATCACGTAAACGGTCAATTGCGTCAACCACCGTGTTAAGTGCAGTATCAAAACCAATGGTGTAAGTGGTGCCAGGAATATCGTTATCAATTGTTCCTGGAATACCGATACATGGGAAGCCCATTTCAGTTAGCTTCTTTGCACCCATGTAAGAACCGTCACCACCGATCACAACAAGTGCGTCGATATCGTGTTTTTTAAGGTTCTCAATTGCTTCTCTACGTACGCTTTCTTCTTTAAATTCAGGGAAACGTGCAGAGCCTAGGAAAGTACCACCACGGTTAATGACATCAGAAACTGATTTACGATCTAGTTTCTCAATACGATTTTGGTGTAAACCAGCATAACCGTCGTAAATACCATAAACTTCTAAACCAAGATGTAAGCCTTCACGCACCACTGCTCGGATTGCTGCGTTCATACCTGGTGCATCACCACCACTTGTTAAAACACCTATTCTTTTAATCATTGAAGCCTCAAATATATCAGTCGATGATACTTTATTTATTGGGTTAGAGTGTTGTACTTATCTAGGTAGAGTGTTGTACTTATCTAGGTAGAGTACTGTTTCAGCAAGTGATAGCACGCTTGTTAATTTATTTAGCACACCAATTTTAGTTTATCTGTTGCTGTTACTTTCTCGTTATCATAATTACTTTTTATTAATTTATTATAACTATGTATTCTATTATTTTCTGTGTCTTGTGACTATAATTATCACTAAAGTGATACTTCTGGCGCTTTCATATGAAACTTTCGATCGAAAAATAAAATAATGCCTTGGTGCAATTTTATTTTTTACAATATAAATTTAATAAGAAAGGAGCGTAGTAATACATCATTATTAAGTAATCTGTATTACTACACTTTTATTCCTAATTCAGAGTAGAACATCGCTCTATATTAGGTTTTGATAGGTACTATGCAGAAGCACCAGCAATAACTTTAGAGAATTCTACAGCGTCCAGTGAAGCGCCGCCTACTAGGCCACCATCAATGTCTGCTTGACCGAATAATTCAGCAGCGTTAGCGCCTTTAACTGAACCACCGTAAAGGATTTGAACTTTGTTTGCTACTGCAGCATCTTGCTCTGCTAACCATGAACGGATGTGAGCGTGGATGTCTTGTGCAATTTCAGGTGTTGCTGTTTTACCAGTACCGATTGCCCAAACTGGTTCGTATGCGATAACTGCTTTTTTTAGAGACGTGATACCAGATTTAGTAACAACCGCTTGAAGTTGCGCTTCAACAACTGCTTTAGTTTCGCCAGCTTCGAATTGCGCTAGCGTTTCACCGATACAAAGTACAGGTACTAGGCCATGTTCTTGTGCAGCAGCAAATTTGTCAGCAACAACTTCGCTTGATTCACCGTGTATAACACGACGTTCGCTGTGACCAACAAGTGTATATTTACAACCGAATTCTTTTAACATAACCGCTGAGTTTTCACCAGTGAATGCACCAGCTGTATTCACGTCACAATCTTGTGCGCCGTAGCTAATTGCAGTGTCAGCTGTTAATGCTTCAACTTGTGGGATAAAAACAGCAGGAGGGCATACCGCAACTTCAACAGTTGCATTGTCTTTTGCCGCATCAACTAAACCGTTAATTAAAGCTTCTACAGATGCTTTAGTTGCGTTTAGTTTCCAGTTACCCATTACTAGTGCTTGTCTCATGTCTATCTCCGATATGGTTTAACGCTATTTTTCTTCAACCTAATTGACTTGAGTAACAATGACTAAAGTCGCTTAAGTTGAGAACATGGGATGATTATAGAGTCATCTAGCGTCAGGGCAAGTTGTCACAAGACAATTATTGGTAATAAAACTACATAAAATGCGGTAACTGTGACTTGACCCACGTTTACTTGCTCAATTTAGACTTAAATGCAGTGTTAATTACAGAATAGAAAACTTATTGGTCATTTTTTAGCGACAACCAAGCCAGTCCTAACCATTCATGGACCACTATTTCACTTACCGCGAGATATCGAGCACGAGGGAAGTAATAGTGTAATGGTTGCATGCCATTCACCGGTTTACTGACATGCGCAGTTGGTGCGGGGATAGGGGATAAACCTTGTTGTTGGAATATTTTCATCGCCCGTGGCATGTGCGTTGCTGAGGTGACTAGTACGAAACGTTTACCTTGAGTAATCTCTTTATTATCAATAGCTTCTTCTATTGTGTCTCGAGGGTCTTCTAATAATATAATGGCTGATTTGGGTACGCCTAATGCGATAGCTAAACGCGCATTCATTTTCGCATTACTGTTAATGTCACCACCGCTATAACCACTAAAAATTAACGTTGCTGTTGGGTTTAGTTTATAAATACGTACGCCTTCTGTGGTTCGAGCAAGGGCGGCAGGGGTTAACTGACTGGTTATCGGTAAGCTGTCTACCGTGGTGTGACCGTTGCCCAATACGTGGATATAATCAACGCTTTGCTGCTGGTAACTCGGGTACTGAGACTCTAATGTAGCGGCTAAACGGCTAGCGACAGGATCAAGGCTTAATAGAAATAATGTAATAAAACTACTACAAAACAGCACTTGAGCACTGCGTTTATGGCGGGTTAGTTTATATAATAGTGCCGCAAGGATAAAAAAAGTGAGCAGTAATGGCAGCGGCATTAACCAGGTACCAATGATTTTTTTAAGTTCGAACATAGGAAAATTGGTACCTGTTTGTAAAAAAGATTAAGGGCGCTGTAGTTTAATATCGCTCACGCGTAAATTCCCCGAAATTAATATCGAACCCGGTAATTCAGTCGTGCTGGCGTCAGGGAAATCAATCGCCATCACTTTTCGTACGGCGGGCGCACACTTGTAGTATTCATTATATAGAATACTTAACCATAAATGTTTCGGTAAAATATCGGTGAGCTGGTTGTCTTGCTGCCAATAGTGCAGGGCAGAGAAGGGGTCGCCTTTATTACTCAATACTTGGGTAAATAACGCTTCGCACTGTGACAATACATAGTCGGCTTCGAGTTGACGCGCTTTTTGCTGTAAGTCATCAATACGACCACTGCTGCGTAAATCAACGGTTTCAGTATCTGACTTACTTTCTTTACGTAATGAGTTGTAAATGTCGGTGAGTTCTTCTTGCTGTACCTGATTGCTAATATCAACACTGGCTGATAATTGCAGTGGCGCAACGCGATTGAAGATAGCCGGTACTTGTTCACGTTCAGCGTAGTCGTCTAATTCCCAAATAGGATTGTCTTTTAAGAATTTAGACATGGCTTTAAGACGGGCGACTTGTTCATTTTGCTTACGCAGGGTCATTAGCAATTGACGCATACGATGAACTGCGCCTTCTAACTGACGGTTAATACGACGATAACCATCAATAAAGAAAGTAACTTTGCGGCTGAGTTCTGCAGGCACATCATCCCAATCTAACCAGCTATATACGTCATTAAGATTAATATCGGCTAACGCATTAAGTAGGCCCTCGGTATAAGCGATGGCTTTTTCATTCTCATGGATCTTACTTTCTAAGCTATCCACAAAACCGAATTTACTGGTGATCGCTGCGAACAAACCACTGACACTGTCTTCTAATTCATAAACAATGCCGTAAAGCTCTTCGTCTACCTGACTTAAATAGAAAGAAACTTCATTGTGCTGACCGGTTAATAACGCTCGTTTATATGACTTAATATCACCGTCAATGTGTTGCATTACTTTAGCGATATCAGTACGTTTACGGTAAGATGCATGACGTAATAATAGTTTGTCTAAAATACGTTTTAAGTTGATGGCCAGCATATAGGTGCCATCTTCTTCACTTGGACGGATCAGCCCATTCTTGGTGAGCATTTCTAATAAGGCGCTATTCTCGCCATTATCAATAATGCTGCCATCGAAATACGCTTGCGCCAACATGCTGCTGTTTGTTTTAGCAAATGAAGTGCGTATTATCTGGGCAATTTTTTCGACTTCAGAAGCGCTTTTCAGCTGTGACATTAAAACATCTCCGACTGTGAGTCATCGAAGATATGGTTATCTTGTGTTTCTAATTTCAACGATTCACTGTCATTAATAAAATCAATTAACTCGTGAATGTAGTTCATTTTAGCGGTGATCTGATAAATGGTACTGCCCGTCTCTAAACGTTGTACGTAGCCAGCTTCATCTAATTTTTTTAAAATAAAGTTAAGCTGTTCCGAGATATCATTACGGCTGGTTTTGAAAATACCTTTATTGGTTAATAGCGCTAACTGTTGCTTTAACGTCGGTTCGTGCTCAATACCACGTAATAATTCAGACAAGCGGATAGTATCGCCTGCGCGCATGGCGCAATCATGTACAAGAGCTGTCATGGCGAGATCTAAAAAGTTAACCAATGGGCGGAAGATATCACGTACTTGGCGTAGCTGCTGACGAATATCCGCGCGGTTCTCTTCTTCAATCGTGCAGTAACAAGCGACAAAGGCTAAACCATCTTCAATCACTTTTACTTTACGGTTAATCAAACGCAGGTAATCATTTACCTTTTCAAATAAGCTCTGCTCAGACAGGTAGCGGTATGCATCAGGTTGACTGACCTGACAAATGGTATGACCCTGTAACAATAATTCAACGGTAGTTTGAAACATGGGTTAACCCTCTTCTTGCATAGTTGCTGGCGCTGTATTTACTGACGACGTTAATTCTGGTTCTGATACTAAGATTTTTTTGGCATCCCGATTTAACAGAGCCATGAGGGGATCGTCATCAACATTCATCTGGATCAGACGTTTATTACGGCTATCAATTTCATATAGGTGATCGAATAACTGCAATACCGACTTATCGGTTGACGGTGATGCTGTCATGATCTGAATACCGTGTTGATTTAGCATTTCGAGCATTGCTTGAATGTTTTCAGAATGCAGTTCACCTAATTCATCGACTGGCCAAGTGATCACGGTACTTGCATCGGGGCGCAACATGGTTGTTAAACCGGTAAAGAAAGTGATTAAGGCTAAGTAAGATAGACCCGTTGATGAGACATCTTCCAGTTCTTTTGGCGTTGTTGCACGGGTCGTTCGACCGTTTTCAACAATGGTAAATTCAATATCAAATAGCTCATTGTGCTGCATGTTATTGTTTTTCGGCAATACCGCTGACAGTTCATCCAAGCTATCAATTAAGTCTTGTGGAATACTGCGATCATGCGTGAGTTCGGTATTAGCTTGATATGCTTCAAACGCCTCGTTTACATTCTCAAGTTGTTGCCAGTAACCTAACTTGTCCATCTTAGTTCGGATGGCAATTTTAATATCACCGAGGGCTGTGAAGAACTGTTTACCATTCATGTGGCTAGACAGTTTACGGCCAGTACGGGTAATGTTGCGATCAAAGTTACTTAAATGGGTATAGATAGATAAAATATCGTTAGCACGTAATTCAACTTCGTGCGTGGTCGATGTTTGCAATAGTTTTGCATTTTTCAATACATAGCTCAGCTGTTCGCCGCTGTTAATCGCTTCTTCAAGACGATAGTTCACCATCTCTGGATCGCTTTCAATGCGGTTTTCTAGCCAGCCAATTTGCAGTGTACTTCTTGAGTAACGTTTTAATTCACTGCTGATTTTATTCACCGAGCTTAATACATTACTTTGTTGTTTACCTAACAGACTTATTTGACTGTTCGTTAGCTTCGAGATGTTGTTGACGCTGTATTCTGGTAAATCATCATGTGTAACAGCTGGGTAGTCTGCTAGTTTTACGAGGCTGTTATCTAAGCCTTTTAATTGTAATACTAAGTCAGTAACGAGCTTATCGAGCTGGGTTTTCTCTTGCTCTAGCTTGTCGGTCGACTGCTGATAGTCTTGCTTTTTATCTTTTAATTGCTGTTGGAAACGTTGGATTGCAGCATCTAAGCGGCGTAAACGTTCACGGCCCGGTTCCACTTGCGACCATGATGTTTCTAACCAGCTATTATACTTATCCGCTTTTTGTTGGAATACTTTGGCATTCTCAACGGCTCTCATCGTTTGTTTTATTTTCGCTTCAAGGGCGTTAAAGATGCTGGCATTAATTCCGGCGTCGCTTAATGCGGCTTGCAATGCATCGGCAATACGTTGCGTTTCAACTTGTGCTTCATTGCGCAGATTGTCGAGTGATGACTGGTAGCTATCAATACGCTGATTATAGTCAGTTTCTAGCTGGCAATGTACGCCTAAACGTTCGTTGTTTAGTTCGTTATGACGACTTTGATAATCAACTTTCGCTTGGCTTAATGCTTGTAGCGCTTGAACTAAGAGTAGTTCTGTATCCGCTAATTCAGTTTGCACTCGCGCAATCGCTAAGGTTTTGTATTGTTCTAGTTTACCGTTTAGCTCATCTTCTTCATTGACTAAACTAGTCAGTAATTGATTTTGTTTAAACAGTAATTGTTTGCTCGACATTAATTGTTTATCAAGCTCTTCAACTTCTTTATTTAATTGTTCGAGTGCTTTTTGCAGTTGTTCACGTTCTGCTTTTTTAGCCCCTATTTGCGCTGAGATATGTTGTTCTTTTTCTGCTAGTGCGCTGTCTGTGAACGAGGCGTGTTCTAGGGCATTAAGGTTGATTTTGATGCCATAAAAATCTTGAACTTGGGTTAGCGCGGTTTCGGAATCGGATTGTTTCGCTGCGTCAGCAAATGCGGCTAATAATTCAGGTTCAAGATGCAGGTGTTTTAATAGCTCAGGATTTATCACACGGCCGATATTGCTTTGCCAGTTTGGCACATGTTCAGCAAGGAAGGCATGTAAAGAGCCTTTTTCTGGACTCTGTAATGCTTGTACATCACGGTGCTGCTGCGCTAAATGGTTTAATTCAATTTTTAAACGGTCATTGGCTTGCAGCGCTTGATGCTGTTTTTGGCGTAAGCTTTGTGACTCATTGCTAATACGGTTATACGCTTCCTGACGTTCGTTAATATTACGACGGCATTGGCTTAAGTTTTGTTGTAGCTGTTGAGATTGAACAGTCAGTTCTGGATTAATCTGCGGCTGTTCTAGCTGCAGATTAAGCGAGATCTTAGTATGCTCAAACGGTGTTTTCTTTTCGGTTAACTGATCAATCAGCGTTTGTGTTTGCGTTCTTAATTCGCTTTCTAACGTTGCATAGTGTAGTTTGTTTTCACTTAACGCGGTTGTTAATTGTTGACGCTGAGAACTGATTTCGTTCGTTAGTTGTTGCTCGCGCTTGTTAAAATCAAGCTCTTGTTTTTGCTGTTGTTCGGTAAACGTGCGACTAAGATCGGCAGACTTTTCACTTAACTGGGTTTTTTCGTTGTTCAGATTGATTAAGCGTAAGGTAAAATCAGATAACTCAGAACCACGCTGCTCATAGGTCGCGGCTTCATCATCTTCAAAATCAATTTTTTCTTGTTCTAATTTATCTAGATCGTGTTTAATTTCACGATGGGCTTTTTCTTCATCGTGACAGGCATCTTCAATCGTCAATACTTGCTGTCTGTGTGCTTCTTTTAAGTCGGTCAGCTCAAGCAATACATCTTTTAAACGTGTGCCTGCAGTGTCTTGATCTTGATTACACTTCTGTTGGTAGATATCAGCAAGGTGATGTAGGTGCTGTAGATCTTTTTTGATTTCAACAAGTGAATCAATGTCAGTTAATGACGACAGGATCTTGTCTTCTAGATTGAGAATGGCTTGTGATGAATGCAGGTCGGCTAGCCAGCTATCAATATCGGTTTTATCAATGTTAACCATGTCAGTCACATTGTGGCTGAGCATTTCTGAACTGATCGCGTCTTGCGAGATCTCGATGATCATTTGTTTGATCACGTCGAAGTTAGAGATCTTATTAAATACCGAGGTAACGACTTTTTCAATGTGCTTAATCGGTGATTGGCTCATTGAAAAACGTTGTTGTAGTGTACGTAGTGATTTCTTGCCGCCGAGATCTCGATGATTCTGAATGACTTTTGCATATTCATCGACACTTAACAGGCTGCTGATTTCGCAACGATGTTGGGTTCGATAATTACGTTTAATTTCGTCATCGCCAAAGATATTGCCACTTTCATCTAGGTACATCTTGATATCGAACGGGTGATCAATAAAGCGATATTGCAGTTTATCGCCATCGCTTTTAATTAATACATGACATAACTGCGGTGTGTCAGTGCCGTTCGGACGTTGATAGTCAAAAATGATGTAGCTGGTTTTACGCGGCAAATAATACGCGGCAAATGATTTCTTGTTGGCATTACGTTCAACAATACGTCCAGGTCGCGCACCCCAAAACAGCATAGGCAGTTTAAGTAGTGTCGTTTTACCGGCACCATTGGTCCCCGCAACTTTAATATTACCCGTGTTATTTAACTCAAGTAATTTACCCGGCCAAAAGCTATCAATAAGGTAAGTTGTGCGACAAAGATATTGTTGTGAAGAATCAGTCATTATCATTATTTTGCAAGAAATCGAACCCCATATTTTAACTGAATGACGCACAAGATGTAAGAAAAAAAGATAAGTTTAGTCGGGTGATGAGTGGTTCTGCTCAGATTATCAGCAACTTTGTGTTTTCCGTTGGATTTATGCAAATTTAGTGAATATTCTTGCATATCCATAATAATGCAATACAATCCGCTAAATTATTTATATAAGCAAGCTTAAATGAGGGTTGGGGCGGCGTTTTATGTCGCAATCTGGCTTGATTAAGGAATTATTGATGGAAAACAAACTCGGACTAGGTATGTTGGTTGCATTGGTATTCAGTACCATGGTCGGCGCTGGAATATTTAGTCTCCCACAAAACGTTGCCGTATCAGCGGCACCTGGTGCAATCACGCTCGGCTGGTTGATCACGGGTTGCGGGATGCTCGCGCTGGTGACGGTATTACGTAATTTGGTTGTTCGCTTCCCTAATTTAAATGGTGGTATTTTCTCGTACGCGCAAGCGGGCTTTGGTAACTACATCGGTTTTATGTCGGCTTGGGGTTATTGGATCTGTAACTTATTAGCGAACGTATCATATGCAGTGGTCTTTTTCAGTGCGATTGGCTACTTTGTTGATACCCCTGAAAACCCAATGATGGGGCAGGGTAATACGCCGATTGCAGTATTGGGCGGTTCGTTATTAATTTGGTTTATGCATGCGTTAGTATTACGTGGTGTGACACGTGCCGCGTTGATTAATGTATTTGCGACGGTTGCGAAAATAATCCCTATTTTAACCTTCGTTTGTTTGGCTGTGATGGCGTTTAGTTTCGATAAATTCACCCTTGATTTCTGGGGTGAGCAAACACCTGAACTCGGCTCGGTATTAGATCAGGTTAAAGCAACTATGATGGTGACATTATGGGTGTTCATTGGTATCGAAGGTGCGGTTATTTTATCTAACCGTGCTAAAGACAAACGCGATGTGGCGAAAGCAACGGGTATTGCGCTGATCTCGGCATTAATACTCTATATCGCTGTTAGCTTATTTACCTTAGGTGTAATGACTCAACCTGAAGTTGCGCAACTACAAAACCCATCAATGGCAAATATTTTAGAAATGATCGTTGGTCCTTGGGGGGCAATGCTTATTAATGCTGGTTTGATTATCTCGGTATCCGGTGCGTTATTGAGTTGGACAGTGGTTAGTGCTGAAGTGCCTTTCATTGCGGCTAAAGAAGGGTTATTCCCGAAAGCATTTACCAAAGAAAACAGTAAAGGCGCAGCAACAACGTCACTGTGGTTCTCCTCTTGTTTGGTTCAACTCTTTTTAATCTTAACTTTATTACAAGAAAGCTCGTATTTAGCCTTGGTAAACATTGCGACTTCGGCTGTATTGTTACCCTACTTTTTAGTGGGCGCTTATGGCGTGAAAGTCGCGTTAAGCGGTGAAGGTTATAGCGCGACTGAAGGTCGTAAGAAAGACCTTGTGATTGCATTAATATCATCATTTTATGGTGCTTGGCTCGTATATGCTGCTGGTGCGGAGTATATGTTGTTATGTGCATTATTGTATTTACCGGGTGTACTAGTTTATAAGAAAGCACTTGCCGAAAAACAACAGGGATTTAGCAAGCAAGATTATGCTTATTCAGTCGTGTTACTCGCAGGGGCAGCGGGTGCGGTTTATCTGTTAGTAACAGGTGTGTTGTCACTTTCTTAGTATTTTAACCACAATTTTGATACTCTCATTAGACACTTAAAGTGTTTACCTTAAAATCCTCACCTTAAAAGATAGGTGTATGTTGTAAAAGGACTTATTGAAATGATTGTGGTTTTATATTTAATCTTAGGGGCTGCGGCAGGCTTGATCGCTGGCTTGTTTGGTGTTGGTGGCGGTTTAATTATCGTGCCAGCACTGGTTTTCTCTTTTTCTTTGCAAGAACTCTCGCCAATAATCTTAACCCAGTTAGCGATTGGCACTTCCCTCGCGACGATTATCTTTACCTCCCTTAGTTCGATTAAAACCCACAACAGTAAAGGGGCAATTGATTGGTCTTTGGTTAAACGCCTGACTATCGGTATTATTATTGGCGCGGTTGCCGGTAGTATTTTTGCTGACTATTTACCGGGTGATACATTACAAATGATTATCGGTATTTATGCATTAACTGTTGCGGTTCAAATGGGCTTTAATTTAAAACCAAAAGCAGAACATGAGCTACCAAAAGGCGCCGGCTTGAGTGTTGCAGGGGGGGTCATTGGTGCTATTTCTGCTTTATTTGGCATTGGCGGCGGTTCACTCACCGTACCTTACTTATCTTGGTGTAGTGTGGAAATGCGTAATGCGGTTGCGACGTCTTCTGCTTGTGGCTTGCCGATTGCGGTGGCTGGCGTGTGTACCTATATTATTACGGGTTGGAATAATCCTGATTTACCTGAGTACAGCTTGGGTTATATTTATTTACCCGCTTTTTTGGGCATCATTATTACTAGCACTGTGTTTGCTAAACAAGGTGCAAAACTCGCGCATTCATTACCGAGTCATATCCTAAAACGGTATTTTGCTTTGTTGTTACTGGGTGTCGGTTCGAAGTTTATTTTCTTCTAAAACGAACATTTTATTGATCTAGACTATAAATAGTTCGAATAACTACTCATTTAGTATAGGTTTGTAAACGGTACTATATAAACCATGTTAAATTCAGCCCCTAAGTAGTAGTTTACTAAGGGGCCGTTTTGTTAATATTAACAACTGCGATTAAAGCATTACAGCAACTGATTATTCATGCTCAGCCAGAGCAAACTCGTCTTTCGGTCGAATTACAGCCCTTGCATGCCAGCGGGCTGATTGAGTGGTTTGATGCTCAGATTTTATTCCCTCAATTTTATTGGCAATCGCGAGACGGCGATGAAGAAGTCGTCGCCTTAGGTCAGTGTTGCCATTTTTATGATCTCGATACGGCTAAAAACAAGCTTAACGAACAGCAACGGATCTGGGGCGGATGCGCATTCTCACATCAAGATTATTACTTCTTACCACAAATTGAATTAACACGTAAAAACAATAACTGGCAATTATCGGTGAATTTGCCTGCTCATTCAGCGCCAATCCATGAAAATGTTGGAATAAAGCGTACAGAACAAGCGTATGACAAAGCTGTATTGCTTGAAAGTCTCGCCTGTTTAATTACACCGGCACCGACACCTCTCCCATTATCTTATAAGATAGAAGCGCGCAGTCATTATCCTGAATTTGATCAGTGGTCTCATCTTGTCACCCAAGCGTTGAGTGCTATCGAACAACAAGATTTTGAGAAAGTGGTGTTAGCGAGGAAAACAAAATTAACACTAAATCGTCCACTTTCTGCAGCTCAGTTTTTACAGCAAAGTCGTCTGGTTAATCAGCAGTGTTACCACTTTATATTTTCGCTTCAGGCTAACGATTATTTTGTAGGTTCTACGCCAGAGCTATTATTTTCGCGAAAAAAACGTCAATTACATACCGAGGCGCTTGCGGGTACAGCGGCACGCAGTGATGATGCGGCGGAAGACCGAGGTTTAGCCAATTGGTTATTACATGACAGCAAAAATCGCTATGAAAACCGTTTAGTAGTGGATGATTTAATGGCGCGTTTAGACTCTCGTTGTGATTCATTACAGGTATCTGTGCAACCAGAATTAGTGAAACTGCGTAAAGTGCAGCACTTAAAACATCACATTTCAGGGATACTTGCTACAGACGTTGATGATGCAGAGTTATTAGCGAACTTACAACCAACCGCTGCGATAGCAGGATTACCACGCCAACCAGCATTAAATTTTATTGCGAACAATGAACCATTTTCACGGGGTTGGTATAGCGGTGCGCTTGGTTATGTTGGTCTGCAGCAAAGTGAGTTTTGTGTTGCGATCCGCAGCGCGCGAATTTTAGGGCATGAAGTACAGCTTTTTGCGGGTGCGGGTATTGTACCTGGCTCTAATCCGGTAAGTGAATGGCAAGAGCTAGAGCGTAAAACCGCGACCTTGTTAACCTTACTTGAACCTGATTCGACTGTGAACTGTAATATAGACTGCGATGATATTCGCTTAAATGCATTTGTACCTGAGTTACAACGCGCATGATAACAAACCAATCTCTTTTAAACATACAGGCCCCATTAAACCGTTTATGGGCGAGCTTAATGTTAGATGAATTGAGTCGTTTAGGCGTTCGTCATGTATGCGTCGCACCTGGATCTCGCTCAACCCCCCTTGTTTTAGCGGCTGAAGGGAATGACAATCTGACCTTGCACTGCCACTTTGATGAACGCGGACTGGGTTTTTATGCACTGGGGTTAGCTAAATCATTACAAGCGCCTGTTGCTGTGATTGTTACATCAGGCACTGCGGTGGCGAATCTATTACCAGCAGTGGTCGAAAGTGGTTTAACCAAAGAAAAACTGGTGCTATTAACTGCAGACCGACCTATCGAACAAATTAATTGTGGTGCGAATCAGGCCATTCAACAATCAGGTTTATTCTCAAGCCATGTTTGTCATGAATTATTATTACCTAGCCCGAATCTGGCCATCACACCGCAATGGTTGTTGAGTACCATAGACCAAAGCTTAGCGGTGCAGCAGCAAGTGGGTGGTACGGTTCATATCAATTGTCCTTACCCTGAACCCTTGTATGGCGGCGACGCTGATTTTAGTGATTACCTTACTGGGATCGCAGGATGGCAAGCCTCACAGAAAACGTATTTGTCGATTAGTTCATTAGGAGCCAATTCAATTGCTATCCATGGACTAAACACTTATTTATCCGATAGCTATTCCGTACATTGTCATTCTTTAGACTTGAAGGCATCAGCCGACTTATATGCCTCTATGCCAGTTATAAGCAAAAAAGGGCTCGTTGTTATTGGCGCACTAGCAATTGCAGAGGTGCAAGCGATCAAACAGTGGGCGGCTGTTTTGGGTTGGCCAGTATTGGTTGATCCGCAGGCCGGTGGCAGCAGTGAATGGGCGCATTATGATGTCTGGTTACAAAACCAAGCGTGTCACGATAAGTTAGCGGAAGCTGAGATCTTGGTGCAATTTGGCGCGCGATTGGTTTCAAAGCGTTTAGGCCAGTTTATCGCACAGCATGACTGGCAAGACTGTTGGTTAATTGCAGATCAGGCTGGGCAGCTCGACCCTTATCATCAAAGTTGTAAACAATTCATTAGTCCTATTTCTGCTTGGTTAACATGTTTTGTTGAAGGCCACTTAAATCGCCAGTTAAGTGAGTCATTGGTAACAATAAGCGACTCGTTAGAAACAAATGGCTGCATATTTGAAGATGTTGGTGTTTGTCATCATGATGCTAACGGTTATGAGTGGGCTAAGGAATTAACGTTTTCTAGCTGTAAAGTACGCCAGTTGGTCGAGACGCGTTACATTGATAATTTAACGGAAATTAGTTTTGCTACCACGTTAGATGCTTGCTTGACTATGCCTCCTTTAACCAATCCGACGAGTTTGTTTATTGGTAATAGCTTGATTGTTCGTTTACTTGATATGTTTGTGACATTACCGAACGTGCCTGTATTCAGTAATCGTGGAGCTTCGGGGATCGATGGCTTGCTGGCGACCGCTGCTGGAGTACAAGCAGGGCAAGAGCAAGGCATGCTTTGTTTATTGGGTGATACGTCTTTGCTATATGACTTAAATTCACTGGCGTTATTTTCGAATCCGACATATCCGAGTGTGATCGTGGTACTGAATAATGACGGAGGTGCAATTTTCGATATGTTACCTGTGAATGAACAACAAAAAGAACAGCTGTACCGTATGCCACACGGACTTAAATTTGAACATGCGGCTGCGATGTTTGGGCTGGATTACGTTCAACCTAAAACGCTAGCGGATGCTCTGTCTGCTATTGATCATGGATTAAATCCAATGCGTGAAGTGGCTGAGGAGATACGAACGCTGTTGGTGGAAATAGTAACGCCAGCTGGGGAAGCTGCCAAACAACTTAAACAGTTGTTTAGCGAGGTGAAAAATGCAACGTTTATCTAAGATGATCATCTCTACACAGACACAACTACCTTTATATTCAGTCTCATTTGAACCTGTTAATCACCTCGTTCAACGCTCTGAAGCAAAACCAAGTTTGGTGTTCTTGCATGGTTTACTGGGTTCAACGACAGATTGGCAACCGATTGTTGCTGACTTATCAGCGGATTATCAGTGTATCTGTATTGACCTACCGGGGCATGCGGGTAGCCAAGCTGTGACTGCGAATGACTTTCAACACGTTCAACAACTCATCATAGCGACGCTTGCCCAATATCAACTCGATAATATTATTTTGATCGGTTACTCGCTAGGGGCACGGATTGCCATGACGATCGCGAGTGATCAAGCGCCTAATTGGCCGTATACCCTCGATGGACTGTTGTTAGAAAGTGGAAATCCAGGTTTGAACAGTAGCGCGGAACAATTAGAGCGTGGATTACATGACTTGGGTTGGGTAACACGTTTTAGCGAAGACACATTACCCACTGTGCTTATTGATTGGTATCAGCAAGGGGTATTTGCATCGCTCACTCAGGCTCAAAAAAACGCTTTGATTCAAACGCGTTGTCAAATTCAAGCAGATAAAAATGGGTTCAACGGCGGTATGCAAATAAGTAAAATGTTGGCTGCGACCTCATTATCTAAGCAAAGTTATTTATTACCACAATTACAAAACACTGAACTTCCTGTACGCATGGTTTGTGGTGAATTAGACCCTAAATTTGTGCTGTTAACCAAAGCAAGTCAATTGGATTATCGCCTAGTATCAAGAGCTGGGCATAACGTACATGCAGACCAGCCACATGAATTCATTCTGTTAGTCAGAGATTTCGTGAGTGGGATAGCGGTTAACAACGTTGCGCACAAAAAGGCGGCTTAAACGCGTTCTAAATAAAATTTAACAGATTAGGAATTATTATGACGACAACCGTCGGTATTACAGAAGCAGAACTATACGCACACGTAGAATGGCAAGATTGCACCGGTGAATACCAAGATATTCATTTTCATAAATCATTAGATGGCATTGCTAAAATCACCATTGCACGTCCTCAAGTACGCAATGCGTTCCGTCCACAAACAGTACAAGAGATGATGCAAGCCTTAGCAGATGCTCGTTATGACTCAAACGTGGGCGTTATTATTCTAACCGGGCTTGGCGAGCATGCGTTTTGTTCTGGTGGAGATCAGAAAGTTCGCGGTGACTATGGCGGTTATAAAGACGATGAAGGTATGCATCACTTAAATGTGTTGGACTTTCAACGTCAGATCCGTACTTGTCCAAAACCAGTGATAGCGGCAGTGGCGGGTTATGCTGTTGGTGGTGGTCATGTATTACATATGATGTGTGATTTAACTGTTGCAGCAGACAATGCGCAATTTGGCCAAACAGGTCCTAAAGTCGGTTCGTTTGACGGCGGTTGGGGCGCATCGTATATGGCGCGTATTGTTGGCCAGAAGAAAGCCCGTGAAATTTGGTTCTTGTGTCGTTTTTATAATGCACAAGAAGCATTGGATATGGGATTGGTGAATACGGTTGTGCCACTGGCAGATTTAGAACGTGAAACTGTACGTTGGTGTCGTGAAGTATTACAACACAGCCCAATGTCATTACGTTGTTTGAAAGCAGCGTTGAATGCGGATTGTGATGGTCAAGCTGGGTTACAAGAACTCGCGGGTAATGCCACTATGATGTTCTACATGACCGACGAAGGACAAGAAGGACGTAATGCATTTAATGAAAAACGACGTCCTGATTTCTCTAAATTCCCCCGTAATCCTTAATCAGTCAGCGGAGCATTGTTAATGCAACGTCAGGTTAAGTTGTACCATTATCAGTTGCCTTTGGACTGTGCCATGATATTACGTGGTCAGTCTGTCAGTGTTCGTGAAGGCTGGATTATTGAGTTGCAAGAAAGGGTTGAATTGCAAGAAAGTGTTGAATTGCAGGAGAGTGCTGAATTACAAGAAAGCGCTGAGCTGCATGTGCAGTGCAAACGCACTCAAGTTAATAAAGTGGGGCGTGGCGAAATTGCGCCTTTACCCGGCTTTAGTGATGAGACATCAGCGCAAGCAAAGCAGCAACTCGAAAGCATGATCCACATTTGGTTAGAGCAGGGCATCGTGGAGCTGAGTGTGTGCTGTCCCTCTGTGGCGTTTGGTTTTAGCATGGCACTTTTGGAGTTAGACGACGAGCTACCGCAAATGATTTATTGCGACGATATTCATAACGGCAAGCTTCATAACGGTAATAGTCATCATCACATTAACAGCGCGCTATTATTGGCTGCTGATCTTAGAGTCATAAACCGTAAACATGCACAACTTGCTGCGAGTTCCTTATGCAAGTTGAAAATTGCCACGCAACCGACAGCGGAAGGTGCCTGTCATGACGGCGAGATTGCTCGACAGTTACTACAGCGATACCCCCAATTACGTTTACGTTTAGATGCCAACCGACGTTGGAACCTTGTGAATGCGTTGGCGTTTGCCAAGCAGATCCCCGTGGCGTTACGCCCACGTATCGATTTCATTGAAGAGCCGTGTCATAACTCAAGCGATAGTTACCTGTTTACGCGTAAAACCGGGATTGCCATCGCATGGGATGAAAGCTTGCGGGATGCTTGCAAAAACCAGCGAGGGCGGGGATATATTGAGTTTCTGATGTCTACAATCGCTGAATGTCATGCTTCTGAAACAGCATCAATTGCCGCTATTGTGATTAAACCTATGCTGGTTGGCACCATTACTCACTGCCGTCACTTGATTGAACAGGCGTATCAATTGGGTTTAACTGTGGTGATTAGTTCAAGTCTTGAATCAAGTTTTGGTTTACTGCAACTGGCTCGTTTATCGCAATGGTTAACACCTGATACGACCCCAGGATTAGATACCTTACATGTTTTTAAGCAGCAAGTGGCTATGCCTTATCCGGGCTGTAATTTACCTTTGATAGCATTAACCGCATTATCTTGTCGTACCTATCTACAAAATATAGATAACCAGCTACAAAATATGAATACAAAGCAACAGAATATTGTGGAAGCCCATAGATGATAGAAATGGTAATGAATGACAACGTAATGGATACAATGGCGTGTCATGAAGTCGGTTTTAATTGTTGGCCTTGGCAGCATTGGTCATCACTTAATCCGGATGGTATTGCCTTGGTATATGGTGAGTACTCATTTACTTGGCAGCATGTGAATTCGCTGGTGGATGAATATGCCAAACAGTTAAATACACAAGGTTTACGACAAGATCATATTGTTGCTGCTGTGAGCGTTAATAACCCTGATGTATTGTGGTTATACTTAGCTTGTTTACGACTCGGTGCTTGCTGTGTGGTATTAGACCCGAAACAGAGTGCTGAACAGTTAAGTGATAAATTTGAAGCTCTCGCCGCGCAGTTTGTTTGGGTATCAGCACCGGCATTTAATCGCTCACAAGGTCTGCAAAGTACTAATAATGTTAGAGAGTTAGTGTTTACTCTCTTCCCCAGTCCTTCGAGTAAGGCTTTATCAACAAGGTCGGCTATTGCAATAACAGCATCTACAGCGGCAACCAAATACGTGAGTACTGAGGATAGTATTAAGCTGGAGTGGCAAGCAGAACGGCTAGCCAGTATTGTCTTTACATCAGGTTCAACAGGGAAAGCCAAAGCGGTTGCACATAGCGGTGAAAATCATTTGTATTCTGCCGCGGGCTTGTTATCGGTGTTCAGTTATACGGCGCAAGACAGTTGGTTAATGTCGTTACCTTTGTTTCATGTGTCGGGGCTAGCGATTGTCTGGCGTTGGTTATTGGCTGGTGGGCAACTGGTGTTACCGTCAGCAGATAGTCTTGTTGAACAGTTATCACAAGTAACACATGCGTCTTTAGTACCAACCCAATTGAGACGTTATCTTAATGAACTGGATGTAGGTAAAGACGTCATTAGTCTTAAACGAATCTTGTTAGGCGGCGCAGTGATCCCCGTCGTATTAACGGATAAAGCGAAATCTCTCGGTATTGATTGCTGGTCTGGTTATGGCATGACCGAAATGGCCTCTACTGTTACCGCTAAACCTGCGGATGATAGTGCTGGCGTTGGTACTTTACTCGCACATCGTTGTTTGTGCTTGATTAATAAACAAATTAAGGTGCGAGGTAGAAGTTTAGGGATGGGTTATTATTATCAAGGTGCGTTACGTCCCATTACTGACGAAAGCGGTTGGCTTGTCACGGGGGACTTAGGCATGATAGCGCAAGGTGATGCGTTAGCGGATGAATTATTTATTCTTGGTCGACAAGATAATATGTTTATTTCCGGTGGTGAAAATATTCATCCAGAACAAATTGAGCGAATTTTACTTTCGCATCCGTTCATTAATCAAGCGCTAGTGTTCCCATGCGAAGATGTGGAATTTGGCCATCGTCCAATTGCTGTTATTGATGCTATTGGATACTTATCAGTCGATGATATGAATAAATTTTTACAAAATAAGCTGGTTAAATTCATGTGGCCGATAAATTATTATTCGCTACCAGACGCAATAAATGTGAGATGCATCAAGTTAAATAGGGCTTTCGTTCAACTGTGGGTCACAAGTTTATACGAATAGTTGAGCTAGATGAGAATAATTCTTGCTTGTTATAAATCTGACTTGGTGTTCGCTTTGTTTTCTTGTAGTATACAGATTCCTCCTTATTCATCAGATGAATAGCGACATAGTAATGAAGGTTTACGATGTCATTTAGAGCGGTGTAATTAACAGAGATGTAGTATGCTAAATATTAATACTCAGGTTATTGAGATCCCGGAACCGATGTTTCGTGGTTGGCAACAAACTGTAGAGTTGATCGCTGGCGTTATGAATCTGCCTGCAGCATTAATTATGCGCGTTCACCACAATGATATTCGAATATTTTCGTCAAACGACACGGTTAGTTCAACCTCGCCGTTATTATCAGAATCGAAGCAATTAAGCTGTTACAGTGCGCAGGTTATTTATAATCGTGCAGAGCTACTTATTGAAGACGCTAGCCTCGATTCGACGTGGAAATTTGACAGTAATATTAGTGCCGACATCATGGCGTATTACGGTTTACCGCTTACTTGGCCGAATGATCAAGCTTTTGGTACACTTTGTGTCTTAGATACGAAAATCCATAAATTTACACCTCATTGCAAATTACTTATCGCACGTTTTCAGCAATCGATGAATGCTGATCTCTCTATACTCTACGAGAAAGCCGAATTACTGAACGCTAACCGTAAATTACAGAGTTTACTTGCCAAGAAATCAATGGCGCTAACCTTGTCTAATCAAGCGTTACTGCATGAACAAGATAGCCGTTCGGCATTAGAATCGACCCTTATTTATCAGCAAGAATACGACACGCTTACAGGTGTCGCTAATCAGTTTTCATTAGTTAAACAGATTGATGACATGTTGGAATATGTTGATGATGACAACGAACTTGCTGTTATTTATTTGGGTATTCGTAACTTCAAATCGATTAATAACAGTTATGGTTATGCGATTGGTGACAAAGTATTACTCGAAGTCAGCCAGCGTATTCACCAGCAGCTAACGACAGAATACTTGGTTGCACGTTGCTGGGGTGATGCGTTTGCTATTGTTGTTCGCGATGAGAATGTTGTTGAACAAGTCATTGATTTGATTGCACGTTTTTCACAATCCTTTGAATCTACATTTATTGTTGATGATTATACGATCACCACTCAGATTTGTTGTGGTATTGCGTTAGCAGATTCACCCGCAGACAAAGGTATCGCTTTAGTGGAAAGAGCTGAAGCCGCGATGAGTGCGAGTAAAGACAAGGGTACCTGTTATAACTTCTTTACTGAAGAGTTAAGTGCCGCGATTGGTGAGCGTCACTATTTAGAATCACATTTAGCCGAAGCGCTGGATAAAAATGAAATGTCGGTACATTATCAACCGATGATTTGTGTTAAAACTCGTCGCGTATTGGGGGCTGAGGCGTTAATTCGCTGGCAGAATCCGATACTCGGTGCGGTTGCGCCGGATCGTTTTATCCATCTAGCTGAGCAGAATGGCCAGATCTTAGCATTAGGTAACTTTGTATTACGTACTGCAATGGAGCAAGCCGCACAGTGGCGTAACAGTTTCGGTGGCGATTTTTGTATCGCTGTTAATATGTCGCCAGTGCAATTTAGGGATGATAACTTGGTTTCTCGTATTGCACAGTTGTTGGCTTATTATCGGTTACCTGGTAGCTCGTTAGAGCTTGAGATAACCGAGGGCGTTTTATTACAAGACGAGAATAAAGCCGCTAAAGCCATTGCTGGATTACAAAAGCTAGGTGTACGCATTTCGTTAGACGATTTCGGTACGGGTTATTCGTCATTAAGTTATTTACAGAAGTATTCGTTTGATACGCTGAAAATTGATCGTAGTTTCATTATGAATCTAATGGAGCGAGATCAAGATAAAGAATTAGCGCGCGCGATTATTGCCATGGCGAAGAAGCTTAAATTACAAGTTGTTGCTGAAGGTGTTGAGACGGTAGAGCAAGATCAGTTTATTGCTGATGAAGGTTGTGATTATGGTCAGGGTTATCTGTATGGTAAGCCTGTACCAGCAACTATGTTTACGGGTCAGTACCTTAGCAAACAAGCCGTTTAGTTGGCGTGGTTTTGATCTACTTGGTTGGATAGTGTGCGATTGGAATTTATAGAGCACAAAACTGCTATAAACGGTTGCAAAGAATCAGTGAATAGTTAATAATCCACTCGTTGTCAAGCACAACACGTTTGATGGGTGCCTTATGGGTCCCTCCGCATTGATACTTTGTGAATTCGGCCAGGCCTGGAAGGGAGCAACCGCAGCAGAGAACTCAAGTGCCGGAGTGAGGCTTGTAGGGTATCCTTCAAAAGTGTTGTGCTTTTCGCGTTTCTGACGTTCTGCTTTTTCAAATCAATTTCTTATCGCTTTATCTTCGTTATTATTTCATTCCCTTTGTAGTTATCGTTCCGCTTATTACCAATAAGCAAATTGACACCTTCTATTTTTGAATCCCGCAACTATTAATTATTAAACTTATATTCATTATCGATATCTGATTTACTTTTATCTATTTTGTGACAGAAAAATGTTGGAACCCGTTGGTGATATTGAAATTGATTCTGCGGGCATCGATATTAAATAATTTTACGCACACCTGTATTTCCAGTAAGCGTTTAAATATTAGCTATATCAAATGCTTATATTTTATCATAGGTCGGGTTTACAATCCCTTACAATGCGTTTTATAAGATAATGTATACTCCGCCGACGAAATAGTGAACAAAAATGTTTATTGTAGTGAATTATTTTATAGGTAAATCTTGAACAAATTAATACATCTAATTCCCGTGATTCTTACTGGGTACCTAACAGCTTGTGGTGGAGGCGGTGATTCAGAGACGTCACCAACGGTAGAACCAACATATATATCCGGTTCTATAGCAGATAGAGACGTAAGACTTAATGAGGATACGATATATGAGGGAAGCCTTAGCACAAGTGATACATTGGGTTGGAACTGGAAAATAACCGGTAAGGCAGCGTTTGGTACAGCAACACTTACAAAGGGGGGGGATTTACGTTATACGCCTGATGAAAACTTCTATGGTAAAGATATTATCATAGTAAAAGCAACAAATGGGAATACGTATGATACCGCACTGATTAATTTCGATGTAAAGAGTATCAACGATTTACCTGTTGTAAATAATAAAACCTTCTTTGCTATTCCAGGTAAATACATTAGCGGTACAATAAGTGCGACCGATGCAGATGATTATCCGTTAACCTACAAGATTAGCCCCAAATTTAATAGGCCTAGATATATTGAATTTGAATTAAATGGTTATTTTGGTTTATTCACGTTCAAGAGTGAAAAGAAGAGCCCTCACTCTATAGAGATCCCTATTATTATAAGCGATGGTGAAGAGGCTGTTGAAACTATTCTCACGTTTAACATTGAACCGATAAAGAAGAAAGAGTATATCTCAGAGCAAAGCTTTGCCTTAAATGAAGATGTGAAGTCTACATTTAAGATTAAGACAACAAATACAACAGCGCCTCGTTTCACGTTATCAACAGCGCGTACTTCGGGTAAAGCAGAATTAGATGCAAATGGTATACTAATATACACACCTAAGCGTGATTTTTCTGGTTTGGACTCACTGGAAATAACAGTGACAGAAGATGATGGCTTTGATAAAGCAAGAATAACATTCTTGATTCATCCGGTGAATGATGCACCAGAAGTACCGGGTAAACGTACGTTTACATCTTCAACGAATAAGATTGAGGGTCAAATTAAAGCTGCAGATGTTGATAAAGGTGGCACACTTAGCTTTAAATTAAAAGGTGACGTCACTAATAAAGATATCAAGTTTAACCTTGATAGTGATGGTTCTTTTAACATAACAACGGAAACCAAGGGAGAGAGTCGGGTTACACTTCCTATCATTATCTCCGACGGGATCGCATCGATAGAAGTTGACTTCACTTTCCATTTCAATGCGAGTGACCCTCTGTATACTCAACAATGGCATCTTAAAAATACAGGACAGAGTGCATTTTCAAAGTCAGGAGGTACGGCTGGGCACGATATAAATATAGGAAGTCTGCATAAAAAAGGAATAAAAGGCTCAGGCGTTAAGGTTGCCGTTGTTGACTCAGGGCTCGAAATTAAGCACGAGGATTTAGTTGAGAATATATTATCAGGTCGATCTTATAATTATGTGAAGTTAACCAATGATCCGACCTCTACAAGTAGAGATGGTGACCATGGTACTTCGGTTGCTGGCATTATTGCCGCGCGCGGTTTTAACAATATTGGTGGACGAGGTGTTGCTCCGGAAGCGAGTTTAATTGGATTAAATTATATTAAAACTCAAGATGATAAAGATTGGGTTGATAGCCATGGTGGAAAACGAACTCAAGACGTGCTCGTTATAAATCAAAGTTATGGCAATGCTTACATGATGCAACCATATAACTTTATGACAACCAGAAATAAAATACACGAGGCGAATCTAAGAAAAGTAACGAGTAAGAATAACGATGGTCGGGGCGTTTTATTCGTTAAAGCAGCAGGTAATTCATTCCAACGAGTGATGGAGTCCCACAACAGATGGTGGCGAACTTATCAATACAGTGCTTACAGTAAAAATTCATCGTTGCCAAGATTAACTGCACATAATGCATCAATTAATCTTAGTAACGCTAGTTTTTATAACACGGTCGTATCAGCGCTAAATGCAAATGCGAGTGATCCACTATCATCCTATTCATCTACGGGGGCTGCTGTGTTTGTTTCTGCTCCTGGTGGTGAAGACGGTCGTAATGCACCAGCCATTATTACAACAGATAGTATGGGCTGTACCATTGGCTACGCGAGAACTGGCAGCAGGTACAAAGGTTTTAACCGTGGCGAAGAAGCACTAAATGAAGACTGTAATTATACATCTTCCTTTAATGGTACATCTTCTGCGGCCCCTGTTGTGTCCGGTGTCGCGGCCCTTATTTTTAGTGTTGATGATGCTATAACATGGCGTGATGTTCGTTATATTATCGCTAAAACAGCAAAGAAAATTGATGATAAGTTTAAACCCATACTTGTCGACTCTTATATTGCCGAACCCGGCTGGATAACGAATAACGCGGGCTTTAATTTCCATAATTGGTATGGTTTTGGTCTCATCGATGCTTCTGCTGCTGTGGAAATGGCACAAAATTACATTAAGGACGGTCTACTATTACCTCCGTTAAAAGAAACGGTATTTATTCCATCTGATGATGTTACTGATCTAGATATAGGTGAAGGGACTCCTACAAAAAAGAGTGTAAATATAACCAAAGATAATGACCTCACTATTGAAGCTGTACAGGTAAAATTAAATATTAAACATGGGCGTAATAGTGATCTTTCAATTGAACTTATTTCACCGCAAGGGACAAGTTCAATGCTGTTGACACCGAGAAGCTTATTAACCAAAGACGCGGATTTCAAGAATACAGTCTTACTCAGTAATGCATTTTATGGTGAAAAATCAGCGGGAATATGGACGATAAAAGTAACGGATACAAATAATGGTCGTTTTATTTACTATTCTGGTCGCTCGTTAAAAGAACTAAAGAATAATATAAACGATGGATTGTTAAAAGGTGTCTCAATAAGAATATATGGACATGAAGGAATTTAAGATGAAAATAAAAAGTTTATTTATATCAACATTATTTATATCAACATTATTTTTGTGTAATGCATCTGCTAATGCAAATATTATGAACAGTGATAATGAAGATAATGTAGCGATGCCTAATGAGAGCTCCAGTACACATACGAATAGTGATATCGTTATTGAAAGTGATGGATTTAAGTTTTCACCGATAATAGGCGCAGCCTATATGGGGTCAGAGGAAGGTACAGGTTCTTCACCAGCACTCTATGCAGGTCAAGAAATGCAATCATTAGAGGATGAATATACAGGAACCTTAACAGGTTCAATTTTGGTGATAATGAAAAGTGATGATCTAACCCTCTCTTTTGATGATGCTGAAATACTGGTTATTGGTAACGGATTTTTCATCATCACTTTTAATGACAATATAGACCTATTGAAAAAAATAAAGGAAATCAAAGCACTTAGTACGGTTGAAGCTGCGGAGATTGAAGTTAATACACAGAAATATTTACCATTGTAAATATATTATTAACCTGAGTTTAATTGTATTAGCTTAAACTTGATCTGACAGTTACTTTATTTTTGTATGGTAGCTGTCAGTTTGAATTTGAGCTAAATTATTTTTTGCCCAAATTAGTTTCCCATCAAGCCATGTCTTAAGGGCTGCGAAGTGTATGAAGAACGCCTTTTGATATACAGCGTGTTTGGCACAACACCGAATATGCCTTGCCAAATGGTTGTCGACCAGAAGAGATGATTGACTCGAAGACTGAGCATAAGATCCATCACTACATCGCTAACACACGACAAGTGTTGGTGTAACTTAAATAACCCAATTGTAATTTAATTACTCTTGGCACTCCTAAATTACCGGCGCATCTAGTTATTCAATAAGAAATTGTAATTTACCAACTTAAATTAGTGGTTTTATAACCAAATTTGTCTGGTTGATGTTGCAGAATAATGGAAAAGCTTGATCGAAAACATAATTCTGTTTCTTTTCATCTCAACTCGTTTGTAAAAAATAAAGCCTAATGCTAGTTTATTATTCTGAATAGTCATGTTTTCTTCTGGATATCGATATTTTATTCGTGACAGAGGTTGGTTAGATCAATAGAGGTACTTTATGAAAGTTGTAGTGGAATTTATAGAAACAGGTCGGTACAAAGATAGAGCTTGGGAACCTTCATTCTATACTGTAAAAGGCAATTTACGTTCAGTTTCTCCTTCTTATGCAGTGCAGTTAATTAATCAATTTAAAGCAATACTTTATACTAATGAAAATGGTTCAGTCGTATTTAAAAATTAAAATACATAGTTAAATTTCTTATCATTATGCTGTTTTAATATAGATATAAAAAAGGCCTCACAATGTAGGTCTTTTTTATGGCGATTGCGTCGTAACTTCTGCTTCACTTCTAACTTAACCCATTTTCTATTTCACTACCGTATCCAGTAAACCTGCCTTATTAATTATATCTGTTGGTTAGACATTGGATGGTGATTTACTTGCCTCTGCGTATCAACCCGATATTGTCACCCTGATTTTACTTATACACTCGTTTCCTTATATTAAATCTCATTACCTATAGATAAACGGGTGCGAGGTTGGTATAGTTTCGATGTAATATTATTAAATAGCATTTCCTATTTATATTATTGAGCTGTCAGAAGTCACTTAGACAGAGTCGAAGCAACAAGGGTGAGGAATAATAATGAGATATAAGATAAAAATAACGAAGGAAGAAAAACCACTTTTTGAAGTCGTGATCGAAAATAACGATCAGAGAGCAAGGGAAGAAATCTTGGCCTTAGTGTTGGACCGATTCTCAACAGCTGAAGGGTTTGAGAGAGAGGTACTATTTGCAGATGATGAAGTGCGTTATCTAAAAAGTACGCCGACAGGTATCGAAGTACTCGCTTCACAACCCATTTATCGACCGACGAATAATTAGGATACTCGTCTGCCAAAACGCAAATGGTGAAGTAATATAGAATAGAGACGAAGTAACATGACAGCAGAACAAAGAGGTGGCTTCAATATGAAAAAAATAGGAACGGTTGGTGCAGTGCTTGTAGGTAAAGCTGTGCCTTATGCGAGAGGTTCAACAAGTGCGATAGATAAAAAAGTGATGAATGAACGTCTGGTTGTTGAAAGGCTCGGATTTGTCAACGATGAAGTCGGGGACTTGAGTGTACACGGCGGCATTGAAAAAGCGCTACATATCTATCCGAGTGAACACTATGCTGAGTGGCAAAAAGATCTCGGTGATAATGTAATGTTTCAAGAGATCGGGGCTTTTGGTGAAAACATTAGTTCCTTGGGGCTGAATGAACATACCATTTGTATTGAAGATAAGATCCGCATCGGAACGACACTATTGGAAGTGTCACAAGGACGTATGCCTTGTTGGAAATTAAACGAAAGATTTGATCAACACGATATGTCGCTAAAATTACAAGATACCCTACGGACAGGCTGGTATTTTCGGGTGTTGGAAGAAGGTGAAATCGGCGTTGGTGATGAGATTTTACTTTGTGAACGACCTTACCCAGACTGGTCTGTCGCAAGAATAATGAGTTTAATTTTTACGGGATGTTTAGACAAGCAAGCGCTCATACAAGTTCTGGAGTTACCATTGGTCGATTCGTGGAGAAGGCTTTTTGAACGTCGCCTTGAAAACGACGCTGTAGAGAACTGGGACCTCCGGTTATTCGGGCCAATGGTTCAAAATTAACTGCTTATTGCCCTTATCTTACAGTTTTCGTCATTGTGTAACCTAAGTGTTGAGACAGTCGTTTGCTCGTCTCACGTATGGCTTTTATATCTTTTTCTTGAATGGCGTCTTGTTGCTTGAAACCGATAATGAGAATGCACGCAACTATATTGCCTGTCGCGTCAAAGACTGGTGCTGATATCGCTTTGGCACCCGGTATGCTTGGGTTTACTTTATTTCGAATCGCATAACCTTCATCTTTTATCGATATTAGGTCTTGTTTAAATTCTTCGCCCAGCTGTGCTTGACCTTTCGTTTCTGTTTTTAAAAGGTGTTGGTAAGCTTCTTCCGGTGAAAATGCCGCAAAACACATGCCGACAGAACTGCCAGTTAGTGGTGCGTGGAAGCCAACTCTAAAACTTATCGCGACAGGGTATGGGCTTTCGAGGAAACGAACAATCATCGGCCCCTGTGTTGTCCAAACAGCGAGTGCTGTGGCTTCTTGCGTTTCTATCCTCAATCGTTGTAATTCAGGTTCACAGACGTGGAAAATATCAGTATGACCAAGGATTTTGGCACCAAGTTCGATCAGTTTTGACCCGTGGCAGTAGTTACCATTTGCATCTTGAATGATGACCCCAATACGCAGAAAGCTAGCGAGATATTTATGGAGTTTACTTTTAGATATATCCATTTCTACAGCAGCGTCACCTAACGAAATTGGGTGACTTTTGTTAGAGAAAAAATCTATAATCTCAAAGGCTTGCTCTACAGATTGTATGCCTTGGTTTTTCTTTTCCATAGTGTCCTATTACTGGTTTATACTTTCTACGTAGCTTCAAAGCTAGAATTTCAGTAGCTTGGTTATGATACAGGCGTGAGTGATAAATTCATAGTAAGAACGTTTTATCTCGTTGTTTATGCGAAATAGACATTTACGCGCTTGTTAGCGCTAGTTATGTACAGCCATAAATTAAACCTAGGCTAACAACCTCTGATATGTCACGATACTATCTTTGCTATAACAGGGACTTAGTTACATGCAGCTAAATTTTTCAGACTTTTCAGCCAATCAACGTTATCACTTGATGACACAAACGATTATCCCACGACCTATTGCTTGGGTACTTACAGACTCGGGTGATGAGAGCTATAACTTAGCGCCTTTTTCTTATTTTACAGCTGTATCGAGTAAACCTGCGCTATTAATGATCTCGGTTGGTAAAAAGCCAAATGGTGATAATAAAGATACGTTAACTAATATCCTTAAAAATAAGAAAATGGTGATTCACATTGCATCAGATGATCAAGCTGATATTGTCACGCAAACGGCCGCCACATTAGCGCATGGTGAATCTGAACTTGCTAATGCGGGATTAACGACCACTGCCTTTGATGATTTCCTACTACCGAGACTAACGCAATGTGACATTGCTTATGGTTGCGAACTTTATGAAATTAAAGAGATTGGAGATGCACCGCAAACGCTTATCTTTGTTGAAATTAAGCAGCTTTATTTGCATTGATTTTTTAACCCTTTGTTATTTAGTTGTTTTCTTTAAAATCAGGTGCTTACAAAAAGGGTCTACTGTCTAATACCACTGTATATTCATACATGGTTACATAATTCATCGCCATTTTACCGCCACTTTTTAGCTCATACTTGCCAGTGGATTAAATAACACTGCATCTTGTAGATGCGATGGTGCAAAGTGCGAGTAAGCCATTGTTTGCTTTATATCTGCATGACCAAGTATCTTTTGTAATACTAAAATATTACCACCGTTCATCATAAAGTAACTTGCAAAAGTATGCCTTAAAATATGAGTCGCTTGTCCTTTGGGTAAATCAGAAAAACATAAGTTTAACCACTTATGCAGTACCCCATAACCACAGGTGAATAATCGGCCTGATGTATTTTGGTATATCTCATTATATAAATCTTCTGAAATCGGTACGGTCCTATTCTTTTTACCTTTGGTATTGGTAAAGGTGATCTTGTGCTTTGTTACTTGTGATCCCTTAAGTTCTATTGCTTCCATTATTCGAGCACCGGTTGCTAGGCAAATTTTAATAATTTGTGTCATTTGTCCAGAAATAGGACTTCTTTGAACGAATGTTAATAATTGCGTTATCTGGTCATGTGTTAGATAGCTAAGCTCGCGTTCTGCTGTCTTTATCGTTTTCATGTCTTTAAGCGGGTTTGGCAGATTCCATTCCTTTAACCGACGAAGTTCATTAAATAATACTTTCATCCATAACAGATCATAGTTTTGTGATGAGATGGATAGCTCTGCACCGCTGCGGCCTTTACCATGCCCGACTGTGAGTCTGTTTGCGCGGTAGTGAGCAAAGTCTTTAGCGGTAAACGTGGTCGCAATGGGGTCGTTTAATTGTTCACACATGATTTGCAGTCGACGATATGCATGAGCACCACTTTTAAGATTCTTAGCATGTAACTTCCACCACAAATCGAGCAATTCAGATAAGCGTCGATTATCTGATTTGTCTGCCAACCAGGGCTTATCGTCAATCTCGTTCATTGTGTAGCGTTCGAATGCTGTCGCTTCGCCTTTGGTGGCAAAGCGTTTGCGAATACGCTTACCTTTACTACCTTGCGGATAGCACTCACAAAGCCAAGGTTTCTTGTGGCCGTCTTTGAGATTGCGAACAGACATGATGAATTCCTTTATAACTCGTAAATCGGTGTATTTGGCATTATAAAATAACAAGCACTGTTTTTATATACAGTTATAAAGCAATTGTAGTAATAATCTATGTTTTATCATGCAGGCTTAAACATAGGTTTATACTGTTTCATTTGTCTATAACTTCAGTTGCATCACGGTTTACCACTAAAGAGTAGTGCTTTTCTTTTAAATAAGTAAGAATAGTAATAGAATCAGCTACATATTAAATATTGCTAATAATTGAGAATATTTAAAAATAAATAACAGGAATGCACACTTTCTCAAAACAGATTGAAATGTAAAATTGGCGTTTTATCTTATTTTTCATTTAATTAGTTGCTATTAATTAGGGTGAACAGATTTGGGGTATTGAGATGTCCTACAATACAAATGTTAGCTACCCAAGGAAAGTTTCGTGAAACGCGACATGGGTCTAGTTCGTAAAATATTACTCTTTATTGAGTCCAAGGAAGATGATCGCCCAATAATAGAACCTCCATTTGAGGGGCACGAAGAAATAATCTTACTTGAACATTACCATCTTCTTTATGAAGCAGGTTTAATTCGTGCTGAGACCTACGCATAAGCGAATTATAAAAGTTATTCCATTTGGCTTAACTTGGGCTGGTTACGATTTCGCAGATACAATTAAAAATGATGAAATCTGGAATAAAGCAAAAGATAGTGTTTCATCTAAATTAAGCGGTTTACCTTTTGATGTTTTAAAAGCAGTCCTTATCGGGTTATGTAAAGACGCCATTAAAGGTACAGTAAATGGTTAGCTAACAAACTAATTAATAAGGACAAAACAGTTTTTTTCGTTCATTAACATTTTAGCCAACAATTTTTTGCCCATTATTAGGGCGTTAAATATAAAGGGAATAGATTGTCACATACTGCAAAACAATTAGCTGAACATATAATTAAATCAAATAAAGCAATGGAAGTATTGTTTCAAAATAACCATCATGAATCAGCTTTAATCTTGCTATTTTCATGGATAGATCGCTTAGCATGGTTATCTGTTGAAAATGAGTATTCCACAGGTGCAGATTTTAAATTATGGTTGAATAAGTACCTCTTTATAGAAGCATCAACATTGCCATGTAATGCAAATGATTTGTGGGCTTCGCGGTGTAGTTTATTACATACAGGGACATCTGAAGCTAGAGATGTAAAAAATGGCAATGCTCGATATGTTTATTATTACGGTGGTTCGATTGAGATGGCGGCTAAAGATCCTGACATGAAAGTGTATGTAAACATTGGCCACCTACATGTTGGTTTATTAGAAGTTTCAAATCGTTTTCTACAGTATCTCGAAAAGAATATTTGTGAACTAGCAATAACAAACAAAAAATTAGGTAAAATTATGAGTCGCACTACCGACATTTAACAAGAACTAAAAATAGCGAGCCCACTCGCTTTTAGCCCATTATTTTCAGCCTGTTAACAAGGGCGTTATGTTTATATTCGAGGTTTTGTGAAAATTTTCAGTCCAAACGTTTCAACATTCCTAGAAAATAGGATGTGTATAGATATAGACAAGTTTCAATCGAACCTAATTTCTAGGTTTGCAGAAAATGCTTACGCTTTTGATGAAGTAATTAACTTTCTGATCAATGATCCTTCATCTCAGAGTCTTGATGGTTTGTCTGGTATCGATTATGCGTCTGAATACGAGAAACTTAAAAGTCGCTTTTTAAAATATGTAAAAGAGCTGAACTTAGGTGAGGATTTTTTTGAGTTCTCTTATGTCATGCTTGGTTATTTCTCAGCATATTACAATGGAGGGCTACCTGAAATATTTAAGTGTCGTCAAGCTGAAGATCTTGGTCCACAAATTGAACTGCGGGAGAGGATTGTAAGTGATGATGACTTCCATCAGCTACCTGAGGTGATTACAGCGTATAGAGGAATGAGTCTAAATGAGTACAGTAATGGAAAGTTTGGAATGTCTTGGTCGCTTTGCGAACAAAATGCTAAGAGGTTCGCTTTTGATTTTTACGACGAGAGAGGCATAGTGGTAAAGTCTCAAATTCCAAAGTCTCTCATACTTCATCACTATGCCAATGATAGTGAAATGGAAATTGTTATTTCTAATAATTCATCATTACAAGTTGAACTTGTACATGAATAAACATAATAAATTGTTAAACAAGGTCGCAAGTTGAATATAAATAAACCGGTATGTCCAAAATGTAGTTCATTTAGAGAGATAACTCTCCACCTCCATGAGCTGAGTAAGTTTTGCGATTTGATTAATGATACGCGGGATGTATATAAGCTTCTCAAGAAGAAAGTCGAGATATGTAGTGAGGCAAAATCTGCGAGTGTGGCTAAATGGTTAATGTTGGCTAGCCAGTTAGAAACAGTTGAGATGAATACATTCAGGTATGAAGAAGCACATGTTTATTGTGACCCCGTCGCTGATGAGCTTAACTCAAACTCAGCGCATTACTCATCATTTGCAACTCATATTACTCGTTTTATTTTCATTTCGAATGCTTTAGAAGAAGCTTACAGGTTGACAAGCGGTCTATATGAGGAACGCTATGTTTTGGCGTTGAAAAGTGGTCCTAAGATAAAGCGACAGCGTAGCTATTCTACTCAAGCGGCATGGTTGATAGACGAAGTTTTTAGTGCGATTGAGTTCCCTGACTTTTATTTTCATAAGGTAGATGCTCTCCTCGAAATCTCATCCCACTACAAGACTATTTTTAACGTAGGCTTTGATGTTGATCTAGAAAAAAACCGGGAAAAATCTAGGGGACTGTCGGTAGTTAGAAATATAAGGAATCACATTGCTCATGCTGTATTTCCAATTGTCGAAAACCCAGAGTTTACTTGGGAGTTTGATGATCCTAGGATAAAAAATATGGTCATAACTTTGTTGTTGAGAGCCTGCAGAGTCGCCACAATGAACATTCAAATTTTGCTTAGTATTGTGCACAATGAATTTAAGTCTCAGGATTACTTTTACCTTTCTGAGGACCTTGATGTTGGGGAAGAGTTTCAGAACGTTTGTACTCTTCAGTATTTAAAAAACTTGCATCTAGAGCAAAGCTTTGGGCTGAATGAAAGCTCTCAATGGGCATGGCGGTCTGATGTTCTGGAAGGCTAATAAAGCGCAGGCTATGTGTTTTAGGGAATACCGATGGAAGTTATTGAATTAATATATAGTTTGGTCCGTTCAGAAGAACGTCTCATTCGAAGTGTAGAGGAAATGGATAAGGCGATAGGGCACGCTGTCACCTTGATTCAAGATTCATCGTGCTTGTACTTAAACGGAAGCTATTCTAGCTCTGTTTTTTTGAGTATTACCGTTTTAGAGGAAGTAGCCAAAGCCCATGTTGGTGCATTCACTGGGGGTAACCACCCAGTGAAAAATCGTAACGTATTCAAAGACCATAAAACTAAGCATATATTGGCTGCTTTTCCTACAGTAGCAATGGGCAAAAGGTTACAAGACGCTATTGGCGAAAAAGAGATAGATCGTCTAATTAATATGGCAAAGAACTCGGGGTTAGTTCAAGCAAGAGAATTCTCTCTGTATTTTCAACGTGAGAATGGGAAACTTAAAGTACCTGCAGATAAGGTAAATCGAAAATTCGCTCGCTCAATATTGCTTTTCGCTATTGAGGTATTTGACGATGCTTTAGGTGGGGTAACTAATTACTCCAATGAAGCGGCTGAAGTTACTGACGAATTGTTTGAACAAGTAAAAAACACATAACAGAGCGTTATGTAAAAAAAGAGAGATGATAAGTGCACAGTTATTATTTAGTTCAAATTCTGGAATCTCTGGGGTATAAGAAAATACCTTTGAACAAATCAGGACTTGGAACAGAAGTATTATTCAAAAAAAATAAAGTGGTAAGAATAGGGGTCGATGATAGATATGATACTTTTGCAAAATTTGTCATATCGCAACTTCAAAGCTCAAAACATTACCCTAAGATATATCGGCATGTGAGTTTTATAGGAAAAGCAGGTTTACCGGGAATCTCTGATGAGTTCACTTATACAGAGTTAGAGTTATTAGATGAATTGACAGAGTTGGAAGCTTCCCAGTATAAAACTTGGATAGACACAAATCTACAAGATATTTGGCTAGGAAAAGTTGTAGCAAGTGATCCATACGGCTTATTAGATGAAACTTACCAGCTAGCTAATTTAGCCAAAAATAATGGCTATCTACCTGATTTTTCTCAAGCCAAAAACGTTATGAAAAGAAATGGGACATTTGTTCATATTGACCCTTTTGCATGACAAGCTAATAAACAAAGACAAAAATAGTTTGCTGTTTTCGTTCCTCAACATTTTAGCAAACAATTTTTTCCTCTTTATGAGGAATTAGGCTACAGAAGGTAACTTTAGAGTAATTTATATGACAAAAGAAAAAGTCAGAAATCATTGTAATTCATGTGGTCATAATACCTGGCACGATGTTGAAGGTATGCACTCTTACACTCACAATCCCGATGAATATCATTGTATGGTAGAGCACGCTGTCGTGAAATGTAGGGGATGCGATCTAGTTTCTTTCAGAAAGGTCGTTCATGAATATGATGCTGCATATCCTACTGATGATGGCGAATGGAAAGTCCCATTAACTGTCGATATATTTCCTAAGCAGGATAAAGGAAATCTAGATACTAGATATTTACCCGACATAGTGGATCGTATCTATGAAGAAACCTGTAACGCATACCGTGATGGTGCTCGAACCCTTTCAGGGATTGGATTCAGAGCAACAATAGAAGCCATTTGTAACGATCAAGAAATAAAGGGAAAAGAGCTAAGCACAAGAATTAACAACTTGGCAAGTAAAGGTCTTATTTCAAAGAAAGATTCGATACGTCTGCACTCCATTCGTTTTCTCGGAAACGATGCAGCTCATGATATTAAGACACCATCAAGGAAATCCTTAGACGCTGCCTTAATCATAGTTGAGCATCTCATCACCACCGTCTACATTTTGGATAAAGAATCCAAAGGAAAGCTGGATGAAATTATTCAAAAATTCGAAAAATTTGAAGACCTCTTAACTAATAAACTAGATGGTTATAATTCTGGCGATGAGTTTCCACTTCAGAAGTACCTTGGAAAAGATATACGCTTGCTAAGCGGATCAATCAAATCGGTTGAGTCAAAGCTAGACGAAAAAATTGGTAAGGGTGAGTTTAAATTATTATCATTCGGTAAAAAGGCAAAATATCTCGATTCTTCTGATGAGCTACGTCACTATGTAGTGGCTTAGCATAACAAAGCATTGCTGCGAACAAGCCGCAGAATATGGCGTTGTTCACCCTCGAATATTTGCATAATTACTTTTTATCTTTCGTAACTTAATACGCGTAGCTAGGGAAGCACTACCGCATTTGCAGTAGTGTTTTTCAGATGCTTTAGCTACGAATGCGGTATCACAGAAACTACAATAAAAAACCGCCTCACAAAACGGGTGGCTTTGTAAATAAATATCATCACTTCTTTCTAGCTGTGCTTCTGCTGTAATTTCTTCATCACTTTTAAACCCATCTTGTCCGACGGGATGAATGTGATTCAAATACCACTCGTCGTATCCATTAGGCATAACTTGATCCGTTTAAGTGTATTTATTTAACATGGGTTCTTTCCTATGCCGAATACAGATCAACATTAAGAACATCTTCACACCATTCTGCAAACTCATATAGTTTACTGCCAATTTTAATTTTGGTTGTTATATTGCACGCTTTAAAAGTTCTTGGTGCGTTTCGGGTGAGGCAAATTCCTTTAATATAGAATTCATCATTATCATTAAAACAAACTTCAGTTGGATTTATTGTCCGTCGTAACTTTTCACCATGAAAAGACTCATATGTGAACTCAATGCTTTTTGTGTTACCAGTCCATAGTGTCACCAGATGGCTATCAAAGTCGTTACTTTCAGATTCTTTAGTAGAATGATTACTTTTAGTTATATCTGTTTTAACAATCTCGACTGGTTCTTTTTTAATACCATAGGTTAATAGTACGAACTTTTGCATTGATGGCGTTAATTTTTTATCAATACAATATGCAGACCATTGTTCATCATCATTAATGATGGCTAACATTTTTTCTTTTCTTGCGTTAGCTAAATTCCAAACCTTCGAACAAAATCGACGTAAAAAGTTAGGTTTGCTAGTTGTCATTTTAAATTCCCTTTTGATTAGGCAGTAATAGTTTTAAGTTATAATTATTCTTTTTCCATCGCCAGCACGACACGCCCCAATACAATAATATCCGCTTCTGCAACTGATGTATTACCATCATTCATGGTAATCGTTTTACAAACTAAATGTTGTAAGTGACTCACAAAAATAGAGTTTCGTGCAAGACTCGCTACTTTATCTAGCTCAGTATATAAATCTATTAATACTTTTAATTTGAAGTTCATGATAGAAAAAATACTATTACCCATAACATTATTAGCTCTAACCACTACTATCACGAACGCGACTGGTAATAAAATAATTTATTCATTCAACAAAGCTAAAAAGAACTTGGAACGAAGTGTTTACCAAGATCACAGAGAAACACTTTATTGTGTCGCAAAGTTTGATGGTAAGAAAAATGTATTACCAGCATATGGATTTATCACAAGTAAATATCAAAAACGAGCTAAACGAATAGAGTGGGAACATGTAGTCCCTGCCGAAAACTTTGGTCGTGCATTTAAAGAGTGGAGGAAAGGACACTCACAATGCGTAAGCAGTAAAGGAAAACATTTTAAAGGTCGTAAATGTGCAGAAAAAATCAGTAAACAATATCGTCTAATGCAATCTGATATGTACAATTTATTTCCCGCTATTGGTGCTGTGAATGCATTAAGGAGTAATTATAATTTCTCAGTGCTACCATCAGCTAAATCTAATTTTGGCAGTTGCCAAATGAAAATAGAAGATAGAAAGGTAGAACCACCCATCAATGCAAGGGGCCGCATCGCTCGTTCTTATCTTTATATGGATATTGCATATTCCAAATTTAAGTTAAGTCGGCAGCAACGGCAGTTAATGACAGCATGGGATAAGATGTATCCAGTGAATAAATGGGAGTGCGAACGTAGTCGGCGCATTAAGAAGATACAAGGTAATGATAATAGGGTGGTTATGCAGCGTTGCAAGATTGCGAGGTTGTAATGACCTGGAGTCAATAGGGATTAAACACCTCCTCAAGCAGGAGGTATTATTTATTACTCTTTCTCCATCACCAAAGTTACACGACCCAACACCACAATATCCGCTTCTGCAACTTCAACTGATGTATTGCCATAACTCATGGCTAACTTTTTACCTGGTAAACGCTGTAAACCATTAATAGAAATCGAACCATCGATATCCAATAAATAACGGCCAGAACTAGGGGTTATTTCTTCTGTATTGACAAATAACAAAGAGCCATCAAGATCGATCACGCGAGTAGTGGCCGGAGTTAATCCATATCGTTCCATTGTCACAATATCTAGACTCATCTCTCCAGACTCGTCCAATATACTGTTCGCTATTTTTTCAATAATGAGTTTTTCTTTTAATATCACTCCATCACTTTCAAAAGTATCGCCTTCATCTAGTAACAGCCATCTTAAAGATACGCCTTTAGCTAGGTTAATCCTAACGGCGATTTCAAAAGGAGTCATATTACGGGTATGCCAAGTAGATATCGTTGTTCTTGGAATCCCCAAAGATTCTGCTAAATCAATAAGATTCGTAGATCCTATTATTTTAACCAACTTTTCTGTTATCGCCTTCCCACCATGATAGTCGAAAGGCGGGATTTTTATTTTCGTCATTTGAGTGTTGTATTCCGTCTCGTCATGCGGTTTAGAATCTTTTTGTGCTTTTAAATAAATATCACCTGGGATTTTATTACGAGAACGCCAGGTCCGTATAGTCGATGTTGAAACTCCGAGTGAGTCAGCTAAATCTTTGATTTTAGACGTTTTAGTTAATATTTTTAATTCGTTTAACTGCTCTTCAAAATCAGACATTAAAATTCCCACACAAATACCGTCCCTAAATGGTTGCAATCGATTGTTCATATGACTATTATGTATGGGACGGTTATAGAGGGCCGTCTCATTTTAGCCCATATCTGAGTGCATATAAGGTCAAATATGGGTAAATATTCATAAATTAACCAACAAGGATACCATTATGTCGTCAATTACAATACAGCTCAACGTACCTTATTGCACAAAAAAGAAATATGCCGCCGCAACAGGGCAATCAATAAGCGCTATTGATCAAGCTGTTGCGAATGGAAAGCTACCTATTTGGCCAAAAGAAAGCAAAAACAGTGGCGTACTCATAAACCTTGTCGCTTTGTTCAAGAAAGCCGATGCACAACAATTTGTGTAATCAAGCCAATAACCAACCAGAGATCACTGTAAACGCCCATCAACAAGGGTTTATAGAGGTTTCGACAGGTGTATTCATTGAACCAAGCGTGAATAAACGTAAGCATCGTTTCTCTTTAATCGTTAAAGCAGAAGCGATCATATTCATTTGCGTACTTGGATTGTTACTTAATCATTGCATATAAGGAGATTTTCGCAATGTATGAGTCAAATGAGAGTAAACAGAGCCCAATAGAGTCAGCATGTATTCGGTTTGCAGACATAGAAAACATAGAACAAATTGCAAACGAGTGCGGCATGCGTGGGCAAGTACTGCGTAACAAGTTAAACCCCAATCAGCCACATCAATTAACCGTTAGCGAGTTAATTAAAATCACAACCGCAACTGATAATCACGACATTATCAACAGCGCAATACTCGAAGTCGGACTAATAGCCGTTCGCCTACCCAAAAAAGGTGATTCAAAACCGCTAACACTTAGCGCCATGAGCGTGACAAGTCATACCGGTGAAATAAACCGTCACATCTTAGAAGCCGAATCCGATCGTCGGCTAACCCGAGTCAAAAAAGACCAAATAATCACAAAGGCACAAGACGCTGTTCGTGAGTTGGTCTTTCTTATGTCAGATGTTGAAAACCGCTGCGGTGGTGCAGGGCCGTTCGTGTCCATGTGCGTAGATACAGTATTAAGTGGAATGCCAATACCTGGCATGTAAGGAGATAACAATGGATGAAGAAGTAATTAAATGTTGTGAATGTGGTGATTTTATTGAATCGGACGAACCAAGATCCTTTCATGATTTGTGCAACAGCTGCCACGAAGCTGATGACCCAGAAAAGTTTGAAGAATTCATGAACCGTTAAGCATAGGAGATTATTTATGGAACAAGTAAAAGTCGCTGCTGAGTCAATAGCTCAAATTCGTGGGTTATTTGGTAACAGCCGTATCGGGTCTTTTTATGACAACTTAGATTTTAATATGCGTAAAACACTCTGTTTCGCCGCTGGATTAAAGCAGCACCATGTTGATTTGAAACTTGATGAACTTGACCAGTTAGAAAAAGTGAAGCTACACCGAGCGATCAACTCGCTAGAACCTGTGATTGGCAAATTAGCTGGCCACCCAATAAACGACTTTAAGTAAGGGAATACCATGATTAAACCAAATCCAACAATGAACGATGTGATCAACGAACTAATGTTTATTGCCATCGCCAAACCTGAAAAAGTAAGCGTGTCTGTTCGCTATATTGGCCATGCCGATGCGTTAGAAGTTATCGCAATTGATAAAACCTACTTTAACGGCATGCAAAACCCGAATACCTGGTCAGCGCATAAGCTAATTGATAAAACCATTTATCTCGATGGCTTAACTGCATTTAGGCAAGTCACTTCTGCATATCACGAACTAAGCAACTTGATAAGAAATGAGGTGGTGGCATGAAACGTATTTTAGCCCCTGTTGAAAATGTGCGTTCGGCACTGCACTCACTTGGTATCGATGAAGACAAAGCCGATTGGATTATCGATTTGTTTGAATGCGTTGATGCTGGTCGTAGCGACGCACTTGCAATGCCTTGCTTTCATTTCAACCTTTACGCAACGCTAAAGCAAGAAGAGGTATTGATTACTGTATTTGCCTTTTGGCAAAGCGTGGTGACTTGTTCTGATACTAATTCAACTGAAGAGCAACTTGCCCTAGGCGCTATTCGTTCTGTGTACTTTATGGCGCAAGGCTTAGGCTTAACCAAGTTAGTCGCCTGCATAGAACTGTGGTGGGAAAAAACATTCGATATCCACAATACAACTATCTGGATGGTTGCATGATGTATTTAGCAATAGAGCTGTGTCCAAATGGCGGCATGCGTGAACACCCTAAAACCCACGAACTTCGTACTGTCGAAATAGGCGAATGCGAAACCAAGCAAGATGCCATCGACAACGCTTGCCAACAGCTAGATTGTCGCCAGTTGTTTCGTGGTGTTATCGGCCGACCAAAAGGCAAGGGCGGTTATGTCGTATTAAATGCGCAGGAATATGCGGAAGTATGAATTATTGAGAATAAAAGGATTTTTAAAATGGCAGACATATTTATTGATTTAGACAACGCAGTTTACTCACCAACGGTCGATTTAACGCTACTCGATATCGTTAAGCGCTTAGACAGTTGTTGGTGTGAAAAAGCGACCTGTATTACCCAAGAGTCAGACGGAGATATTTGGTATTGGGATGCCCCAGTTGAAGAGGTCATTCTAGCAAGACATGAAGCAAATTTGGACACCGGGCTAATGCCTTTGGTTGGTTTTAAAAGCTTAGTCCGAAATGTTTATTTTGAAATTGATGAAGAGTCATTTGTTGCTAAAGACTGGAAAACTGCGGTTGTAACGAAAGAGGCATTTCTCGCGCATACCACTGTTATAAAAATTGATACGGACAAGGAGGGCTACGATGCAAGTAAAACAAGAATTTAACGTTGATGAGTTTTACCTAAATGTTAAGCAGTATCTAAACAACGGTATTCCTAATGTTCATTTGTCTAAAGGTTGTATTGGTGAGCTTTGCGTATTTGAAGAAGAGAACGGCAAAGGAATGGCCCTTATCCATATTTGGCAGTCAGAGTTTAATGATTTCTTAGGGTTGAGAAACGAATTTAAACGTCTTGGTGCAAGTAGTATTTATATAACACATACATTGGATGATGAATTTAATTTTATTTGTAATGGTATTTGTGAAGAAGATGGCGTTAGAACGATAACTGTAGGATTTGCAATAGAGAAAAATTGTGAAGCGCTTAGAGTTGCACGCTCAAAAGCATATCGAGATTTCTGGAATATGGCTTATCACGCTGCTCGGTCTGACCAGAACCCACGATTAGATGCGAATGACCACATGGTTAAACACATGATTAAAGCATCACATACCTGTATTAATGAGCATGTGGTTGATTTAGGTGATGCAATGGAAATGGTTGAAGAAGCCATTGGTTTAACTAAATCAGAGTCTGACGCAAAACCACTAACACGTTCAGAGCTACGCCGCTTGGAATTAAAACAAGCAGCTGATAATAAAGCTGAGTGGATTACTGAATATAAAAAGACCTTAGGCAATATCAATATAACAGTAACACCGCAGCAAATATGGAAGACGTTTTATCGCGCTCATCGTCTGGTACGAGCTGGATGTGAAGAAGCTACATCGTTGTGTTATAGCATTGATAATTTAACTAGTGATAACTATTTTAGTGATATGTTGAGTTGTGTCTGCGGTATATTTTTTCCACGGGTAATTCGTAGCGCATCTGATATTCATCGGAGCCATTCTAGGCTTAGTAATGATGCTATTGAGAAATTCTGGAATGCAGGTCCTGGTTATTTACCTAGTTTTGAAAAAAATGACGTGTATGACTATGCAGATGAGATCCCGTTTTGATTGCTGCTGCCAATAAAGCAAAGTCATCACCTGGCCGTAGCACCATTATTGAAATGATTGAAAGCGCGGAGGACTGCAGCAGTAAGCCAGTCAGAATGCCCGCGCTAGGCAAAGCATTCCCACAACCTGAAATGTCGCTAATTGAAAATGCGATGTTCCAGGTTAACCCCGATCTAGAAGACCATCAATGGCGCAAGCAGTTCTTTGGTGACATGCCGCACTACCTTAGTCGCTATTTCGCCGAACGCTATATCAAATCCTTTAACCGCAAAGGCCGCCAATACGCCAACAAGTACTTAAGAAAAACCGTGGGAGAAAAGATTAACCCACGTTTAAAAAAAGTATTAGGGCAATATAACCAGCAGGTTCAATATCGTGATTCTTATACTCACTGTAACGATTTGTTCCGTGAAAAACTGCTCGCAGAAATGGATAAAAGTGAACTTAAAGTATTGGCGCAACAGTTCGCTGATTTCTTTTCTGTACAGCTGGATGAACTAGCTGCATCGCAAGATGAGTCGCAAAGCTATGAAGAGTCCATTATCCAAGTCTTTTGTGACCTACGTGAGATAGGCCGTAAATTTGGTTATACACCGCCTTATGATAAACCCAAATCAGACTTAACAACTGCAGACGCAGAGTGTGGCATTTTACGTTTAACCTGCAATCGTGCCTGGGAAAATAAGTTAAAGACCAAGCGTTCGATAATGCGCGAACACCTTGCTATTGCAGTAGGCCAAGTGCAAAAATCGGCAAGCCCGTATTGTTCGCGTGACTGCTTGCATGAATGGCAGACCCAAAAGCAACGTAACCGTGATTTCATCAAAGGCATGTCGGTCTTTGATGAAGATACGGAAGAAGAAATTGCACTTTCAGAAATGTTCTATAAATCCACTGGTAATCCAGCTATTCGCCGTTGCGAACTCATGGTACGCATGCGTGGCTACGAGAATATTGCAGAAGCAATGGGTTGTGAAGGTTTGTTTCTTACGTTAACGGCACCATCCAAATATCACCACACCCGAAAAAAGGGAGGGTTTATTGATCAGTGGATGGGCAATAGTCCTCGTGATGCACAGCGTTATTTATGTAATGTATGGGCTAAAATCCGCGCTCAATTCAAACGCGATGACATTTCAGTATTTGGTATCAGAGTTGTCGAACCGCATCACGACGGTACGCCACATTGGCATTTACTGTTATTCATGCAACCACAAGATGTAAAACAGGCTAGTGAGGTATTCACTCATTACGCAGTACAAGAAGATTTTAAAGAGCTGTTCCCGTCAATAAATAAGAAAGAAATAGCAGTAGGGCCACCGAACTTACGCACTCGATGTGAGATCGTTGCTATCGATCCTGAACTTGGTTCTGCAACCGGCTACATTGCCAAATACATAAGCAAGAACATCGATGGTTATGCTATGGATGATGAAAAAGATGACGAGACAGGACGCGACCAAAAAGAAATGTCGGCAAATGTAACTGCCTGGGCAAGTCGTTGGCGTATTCGTCAGTTTCAAGCGATTGGTGGGGCACCTGTTACAACGTATCGGGAATTACGCCGTTATGCGAATAATGACGTTAACGCATTTAAAAGCTACGTTGCGTTGCTCAATTCAAAACAGCAATACAATCTATTTACTGAGCTATTCCCAGACCAAAATGCTTACTTTGTTGGTCCTCAATTAGACTTTCAGGGGCCACGTTTAAACTATTCAGCAATGAATCAGTTACAACGCTGGGAAGTGATCACCTGCAAATATAAAGCTGAATTAAAAACAGAAACGGATAGTGCGTCGGCCGCAATGAAGTGTGCCGACAAAGGTGACTTTGCAGGTTATGTAATGGCGCAAGGTGGTCCATTCGTGAAACGTAAAGATTTACTTATTCGTAATGATTACGACGTTACCGAAATGGGTAATGAATACGGTGAATACGTTGGTAAGATTCAAGGCTTCCAAGTTACTGATGAAACACCGGTTAAGACTCGTCTACGTAACTGGGTAATCCAGCGCAAGTCTCAAGGGTTGCTCGATAGTGAAGTGATCACCAGTAGCACCGCAGGTGCTGAGGTTTTAGATGGCCCCGCAGGGGCTCCTTGGAGTTCTGTCACTAACTGTACGCGCTCCCCAAGCGGCAGGTTAAATACTGGAATTAAAGCGCTTTTGAAAAGGCGCGGTATTCATTTAGATGACCACCTGGTCAATGTTATGGAAGAGGGGGCCCAAATCAGAGTTGATAAGGACCACATTGTGAAATTGAGGCAGGGCTATTACGCTGAGAATCTATATCACCCGCCCGAACTTATCGATGTTAAGCCAGAAGAACCTGAGGTTTGGGATGGTTGGGATAGTCCTGAAACTGAAATTAAAGATACATCCAATTACATACCTGGTTGGGAAGACTGGGAAAGTTGGGACTGGGGCTAACCTATTGTATATATGACCACATGGTGTGAAATACCTCTATTTACTACCCCTTAAAACTACTGTATTCTTATCCAGTGGTTTTTTGTTGAGGTCCGTTATGAAAGTGTTACAGGAACGTGCTAAAGATTTTGTTGTTATCGCGGCTGCACAGGATACATTGAATGATAATACCGATGTTGTGCTGTTTTTATTGATGTTGATATCTGAAATACAAAACGAAGACGAAAGCTAGCGATACCAGGAACATCAACTATAGGGAATGTGCTTTATGAACAGGCTGGATAAGCGCCATCAAATGATTGTTGGCGCAAGTCTAGATATTTAATATTACTGAGAAGGGGATGATGCCGGGCAACACTTTAAGCAAGTGTGAGCACATTTTTTCTTTTTTCTAGCGCTCTTATCTGTAGCATTGTCAAATAATGATATGACCTCATGTTTTACAACGAACACTTTATCGCTTTGGTGGTGGCGATGTGAGGTTACAAATGAGCGATCATTTTCGGAGTCAAGATTGATACTGTACTCTTTGCTACTCGAATCTTTATCAAAAAAATATTTTTTCCACGCCTTTAATACTTCATGCGGAGCTTTGTCTTTACAATATATTAGTAATGATCCTTGCTTTTGTATTCTAGAGGCTGTTGAATAGCGATCAACCAATTGGCGAAAACCTTCCATTATGTGAGTATTGCTATAATCAATCTTGGCTTCAGCTAACCAGAGATATCTATTTTGATAGTTACTTGTAATATCACAGTTTCCACCATAGCTTGCTTCGTGCTCACAAGTTTCACCAAGAAAGTTTAATGCATTAACAATTTCAATGGTTGTTCTATCTTCAGTATCATGTTCTCGATGAATTGGGTGTAGTTCAATTCGTTGGACAATCTTATCTAGGAGGCTATGAATATTATTAATAAAAGATGTAAAAGAACCTTTAGACATCTCACTCTGAAATGCCGCAGTGGCATTTGGTAGAAACATTTCATACTCACCTGATAATATTTTATCCAGAGTTACTGTCGCTAACATTTCATTTGGTAGTTTCAAGTCAAACGCCCTCTGTAATGGCATCAGGTTTTAAGCTAAAGGTAATAACTACATCTGTTTCATATCTAAAGATTTGTTCACCAGATATAGGATGCACTAGAAAACCGTCACTACTAGCTTCTAGAATCTCTTCGGCAGTTAATTCGAATGTCTCACTTTCATCTATATATTCATAATTAGTTGATAACACATTAATGTGAGGATCTAATAGATAATTAATTGATTTGAGTATATTTTTAGAGAACCCTTCGTAGCTGAAATTATTCACACCTCTTCTTACAATATTATTAAAAGTGGTTAATGATGATTTTGAATCGATATATAGTTCTGGAGAAATAACAAATTCATCAAAAATGCACAACAACACAGGCAGTGTTGTTGTACCTGCCCAATCATTCATGATTCGTTGTCGTAGGTTAGCTGGCTTCATAGCTACGCACACTCAGTTTCTTCGATTTTAGTCATGCAGGCATTCATCGATGCGACTAATTCTCGGTAATCCTGCTCGTTAATACAATTTGAAATAATAGCATGATTGAGTGTAGCAGTTGATGCGCCAATTAACATTTTGACTGTTCCGGGGAGGTATAGCTCTGATTCATATGATACTTTCTTTAATTTTTTGTTTTTTCTGATTGCAATCCTAAATACATCGATTGCTTTTACTTTTTCTTTACCCGCTTCGTGGAAAACCTCTTTCCTAAGATCTTTGTTTGATGCTCTAGTTCGTTCATGATGAGTTACGGAACCCACCTGAAAACCTAGTTGGCAAACTCTATCCATGGAGTGTTCATAGATAGCTGTTACAAAATTAAATAAATTAAAATTATGTAATTTTATTTTATCCAAACCTGGTAAATTTCTTACTTTATTAATAAATGCTGTTTTTAATTTAATAAATGAATCTTCTAATTCATCAGAACTTAAACCGCTTGCGGTGTCGAGTCTATACTCGATAGTATCCTCTAATGTATTGATACACACTATATCATAATAGCGTTTTTCAACGATTTTTTTTGCTGATATATCGTGGAGGTAGCTTGGGAATGTGAAGTTAGCATTAATTGATGATAAGTAGTCTGAATCGACTCTTACGTGCTCCGTTAAGCTTTTAAGAGCCACAAAGTAAAAATAAATAGAGTCGCCAATAATAGCTAAATCTACTAGTTGGTGCTTAGAACTAAGGTGTGATTCCTTGCTTGGGTCCCTGTATGGGTAATTTATCAAATCAGGGTTTATATCGAGAGGAATACAGTCTAAGTTTTTGGTCAGTTTATCCAATGATACGGGGCTGATTTTGTTAAACATCACCGTTTTGTCACCAAAACGGAGATATTCGCAATAAAGGTTAAATAAACTTTGCTCTGTTGCGTCAGTAAACAAATCTTGCTCAACGAGACTTAATAGTTTTAGCCTTGTGAATTTAACTCCTTTGGATATCGGAAGATCTAAAGATTTTAAAATAGCCTGGAGTACTTTCCATGGCATTCTTTCACAAATCGTATCAATTAATAATTGTTTATTACTCATATTATCTCGCAAACCATCAGTTGAATGTAGAGCTGACGTGTTATAGGTAAATTGGCATGATGAGATCGTAATATATATTAATAAATATAAATGTATACCTAAACACATAATTTAAAAGAAAAATGTACAATATTTAACATGTGTTAAATATTGCTTTAGGCTGGGAGCAGTTGTAGCTGTAACTCTTTGAGTTGTTCGGGCGTCAACGCTCTAACCAGACTGACCGCCATCTGTGACGTTATTTTAGCTGATGGACTCAACGTATGACTAAAACTAAGATTCATCACAAACGAATGACCACACTCCGCATTATTACAACTGCAATATAAATCTGTGTAGCTATTCGAAATTCTATTCGTTTTTTGTATACGGCTTTTAACGCCACAGTCTGGGCAAACTACTCTCATAACATATCCACTCAATTCACATACTGACCTGTAAATTATACGATATTTAACTGTTGTTTTATACAGTTGTATGACATGTTCGTTATAATACATAGACATCGTAGATAGCTAGGGAAAACATTTAATAGTGCGCGTGAGCCCTCGGTAAATTCACTCCTCTTCGCCTACCGCGTTTTCGCAATTTTTTTACGTTTTTGACACAACGATGGACACGCTGATATTGCTCAAGCCTTATCTAGAAAGGATCTCAACGATCATTTAAAGATCGCTAATGTCAAAGTCGTGACAGGTGTTGTCACATAATGACAGACCACTCAGGTTTATCTAAGCGATAAACATCAATCCGTCCCAATCAGTTAAGTGATGTTAATTTTATGAAGTTTTTAACGAAAGGTTTAGAGACAGAAGAACGAATCAATCTGCTTTTAAAGTTAACCAAAATTGGTAGTGAGAATATTAAAATCGCGTTGGTTGACCATTTAACGAAGGGCCTCACCGAAAATGATGCCGCTATGCTGAATGGTGTATCACAGCAAAATTTCAACCGAGCATTAAAGCGGTTGAATACTGTGGCAGGCGTTGTTGAAAAGGTAAAGGAATTAGATTGGAATAAATCAGGTTACATCTGATTATTAAGAAGTATTTAGTTTTTATATTGAAAATAGTTTAAAGTGTTTTCTTTGAGTTTATACAGACGCCTATATAAGTAGACTGTTAGTTAGAATAGAGTGAAAATATAAAATTCTAACGGACTAAAGTTGGCTTTATTTTGTTTTTTCTGGCGAACTCAACAATTTAAAAGGTATTTTACTTAATTCCGTAAAATACACTGTTATAACTCACACTACATTCTTGGAGTTTATTAGATGAGTAAATATTCAGTTTCTTCAGTTGCGGAATATATTGGGTTAATAGAAAAAATAAATCTTAATCAGACCCTGTGGTTTCGGGGTGTTTCGAATGTTTCCTATAAGCCACTACCTGGTGTGGTCTGGCAAAATGCGATGAATTCTGAAGGCGCAATGGAACATGATTTCTTAGTTGCTTTTAAGTCTTATACTGATCGACATGATTTAAATAGTTGGGAAATCTATGCAATGATGCAACATCATGGGTTACCAACAAGACTACTGGATTGGTCAGACTCAGCGCTAGTCGCTCTCTATTTTGCACTAACATCCGAGCCACAACAAAATAATAACCGGGGAATTTGGGTCTTGAAGCCTTCAGCGCTAAATAAGTTGAGCACTGGTAAAGGTGAATTGTATTGCCCTGCGGTTATAAAAGCTTCTGAGTTCGAAGTTACAGAGGGAAAAGTTATAAGCTTTAACAAATATTTACCACCAAACCTGACGCTAAATGATGGCGGCTTACAATATCCTCAATTTCCTTTAGCGATAAATGCCTCGAAACATATCAAAAGGATAGCTAGCCAAAGAGGTTGTTTTACTGTACATGGCTCTGATCCGCGAAGTATCGATCAGTTTCTGAGGGAGGATGAATGTTATTTTATCGAGATTGTTTTGCCATTAAGTGAAGCTCGTCTTCAAATGATATCAACATTAGATTCCATGGGAATTGATGAAGAATTTATTTATCAGGATTTAGACTCGCTTTGCACCAGAATTAAAAGGCGATGGTTAAAAAAATAGAGAGATAACAAATTCGTCAATACGATTTATTATATTCAGGATACTAGCTTCTTTTAGTCTCAGTGTTTTAAGTGGTAAATTCAGGTATGGTCTGCATAGTAAAACGTATGATTTAGGCGTTAATCTCAATTTAGCCATATTTTATGTAAATCGAACAGTGAAGCTACTACAAATTAATAGTAGCTTGCCTTTATTTACTAAAGGGTTAACCAGCCCCTTTAGTATTCTTACTCCCCCAGAATGCCCGGAACAACCGCATTAACCCCAACGTTGATACCGCAATACCCACAATCACAAATTCAAAGTACCAGGGCGCGCCTTTATAACCCATCGCCTGCCAACCTGCCGCCATATACGGCTGCAGCTGTGGTATAAAGTGGGCAATGAATAATCCTAAAAACACAGTAATAATGATTTCATCCATTATCGATTCGCGCCGGTTCTTCAACACCTGCAGATCATAATCAGCATCGTTACCTTCCTGGTTCGCTAACCGTTTGGCTTCAGCATCCAACTTGGCCAACTTAAGGTTACCTTCTGCAGTCGCAATCGATGCCGCCATTTCTGCTGCAATACGTTTACGCTCTCGATAGCTACCCGATAAATCCGCAATCGGTGCTGAAATAAAACTAAATAACGAAGTAAGCCAACTCATGATTTATTCCTCATAATAATATCTAAAAAGTGCTTAGGGTCTTTTGATACCGCTTTCGCTAGGGCATTTAACCCCGTTAAAATATGCGGCGCTACATACGCTGCAATACCAATAATGCCAGTCTTCAACCCTTCATCTAATCCAAGCCAACGACAAAAACTGTCCGCAATGTACGCCGACAAAATCGCCATCAACACCGACATAAAATAATGAAAAAACGTAATTCGGGTACCAGACATATACATTTGTGTTGCGGCGGCCAATAACGACAACAAACACAGCTGCCCCCATTGCCTTATAAAAACAATCAGTTCTTCCATCAGTCTTCACTCCTCGGGTTTAAGTCGGAATACGCTGGCTCTGCAAATTTAATATGCAGCGCAGCAGGTAAATACTCGTTAATTTCCAGCATGTCCTGCTGCATAGGAACCACTTCATTGTTGTAATAAGCCCGGGTGATTTTATCCAAATCACCAAAGCCCGGACTATCACCCGATGTTTGACCGCTTAACGCTTCCTGGGCGCGGTGCATACTCAACATATCGTTTAACGTCATCTTCTTAATGCGCTCAAATTCATCCTTGGTCGATATATCACCCACCGGAATAATCTTAATAGCCTTCTCAGCGTCAGCCTTACCACTGCGGTTATTAATAAATAAACTGCGGAAGTTACCCACACCGCGAGAATCTTTGATTGCTGCTTTCAAATCATTTTCATCATCGGTCGATAAATTGGGATCTGCCATCGAGAAGATAAACCCCATATGTGCGCCGTTCTTGTAATACTTACGGCGGAACAGGGTGGCATCTTCGTTTAAAAGCGCAGACTGAATACCGCCATAATATTGGGGAATACCATAGATACCCTGGTTAGGGTCGTATTCTTTTAGGTGAATAACTTCCCCTTTTTTAAACCGCAGCACCTTGCCATTACTTAACCGCTGTGCATAAACACCAGGTGTTGAGGTATAGCGCATCGATAACGCAGGTAAATGCCTTAACTTAATCACATTACCGAAGGTATTTTTAATTACCTGCAGGTACGCATTCGCCGCCCAACAATAATCAAACGCAAACTTCTTAAAGGTGCGCCGCGTTAATAGCGAATTAGGCTTAAACCATTTCAAAATCATATTGCGTTTAAAATATAAAATAGGACCATGTTGGGCATTAACACGCAGCAGTTTAATCAAGCCCGCCAAACTCACGGGCGGTGAATATAGACCGTCCATGTCAGCGTAAAGCCCGATGTATTCAGTCATGCGATTATCTAAACACGGCTCAGGGTCGCCAAAGCTAAACGTATCGATGGATTTGTCTTTCACCGGTTCTGCTGTCGTACTCTTAGTTGAATTCATTATGCGGCATCTAATCCTATTGACGTTCTGGTGCTCGAGCTGTCACCAGATAATGGTTCGTAAATCATGGCGTGCATGATTGCCCAGGCAATATCAGCATGGCCTGTTGCTGCAGTGCGGTTGGTTGCATAACTAATCTGGTCACCAACTACCTTTTTGCGAATATTAATAAAGCTGCTGGCAACCATCACCGAATTCTCATCGAACTCAAAACGCTTCTTGCCAATGACATTAAGCGCCTTAATCACCATCTTGTTTTTGTTGTGCGGGTTGTAATGAATCGGCATCGCCAGAGGGAAGAACTTTTGTATTAGTTCAAACACACCCAAGCCCATACCAGTTGTATCAACACCGATATGCACAACATGATATTTAAGGGTGAGTTCTTTAATTTCACTGGCCATGGTTTCAAAATCGTTACCACTTAAATTAAGTGATTCCAATAACCGGAACTTATCGTCAGGGCCAAGCGGTAAACTCAAGACCACGACCGAGGCAATGTCTCGCGTTCGCGCAGGGTCAAAACCAATCACCACCGGCTTCATGGCATAAGGGCGTGACCAAGTTGGGTCAAAGTCAGTCCATTTCTTGCTATTACCGACACAGGCCATCAGTTGTTTAAGGCTAAACGCACTGTGGGCATCATCAATAAACTTGCACATGAAGAGGTTGTTAAACTCTTCGGTAGAATACTCATTTTCCAGAATGCTAATATCAATGCGGTCAAAGCCTTGTTTCACCACATCATAAACATTGAGCTTTTGACGCCAAATACCATCGTCACAAAGCAAGCCATGCTTTAAAGTTTTGTGGCTAACATCAATGGCAAACTCGGGATCATTACAGGCCTTAGTTTTTCGGTACCAGCGACCATTCCACAAATCATAAGCTTCATGGCTAGTCACCGACGGCGTACTAAAATAGGTAATACGAAAATCTTTATGGGTCGCCATTGCCTGGGCAAGACTACGTAACTCTTTAAACTTCGGGATCCAAAACACTTCATCAATATACAAGTCGCCAGACGCCGATTGTGCAGTACGGGCATTGGTTGATTTGAAATACAGAGTTGTCGTCTTGCCTTTGTTGCGCATGGTCAGTGGTGAGCCGCTTAGCTCAATACCAAACTGTTCACGACATAAGGCAATAATATTGGCCTTGAATATCTCTGCCTGGTCACGTGATGCAGAAATGAAGATCTTATTACGGCCATTCACCACAGCATCATAAAACGCCTCAAACGCAAAATAGAAAGTCGCGCCAATCTGACGCGGCTTTAATATAAAACGGCTACGGTAATCTTGATGTTCAAACCAGTGTAATTGGTGCGGGTAGAGCAGGTTGTCTTTGAGTGTATCCAGCATTTCCTTGGTGATACTAGACACATCATTCTTAATCTTCTTCTGACGTTTCTTACTTTTACTAGTTCGCTCACTTGCCTGTTCATGTTGGGGATCAGCCGCTGCAGGCGCATTACCGTATTTCTTCGTTATACCGGCACTGGGCAAGCGTGACTGATTTAACGCACATTGCTGTTTGGTCAGGAAATCCAGTTCTTTATAGTCCGCTTCACTTTTAACGTCGCGATCAGCCAATAACACAATACGTCGTGCAATCGCAGTCTCGGCATTAAGCGACGGGCACAGTTCATTCCAGCTGCCATCATCCGCCCAACGTCGTAATGACCTTGCACTTGGCATACCGTCAATTTCTGAAATCTCATCAAACGTCAGCCCACCAAAAACATAATGGTCACGCGCCGTTTTAATCATTTCGGGTGTATATCGGGGAGTCCTCGGTTTCATAACTGGCCTGTTGGTAAGAACAAGCGACAAGTTTATAACCCTAAAACACGTAATTCTTTAAGAAGATTTCCGTGTTATTCCGCCATCGTCAAGATCGGAACTTAGCGGATTTAATGTGATGGATTAAGGCCTATTCTGCGGGCAAAATTGGTCTCACTTAGATTCACTTTGACATTAAACAGGAAACAACATGGCTCAGTTACGCACAATTCCACTTGCCATTGCCGCCATGGGGTTAACGGTAGATGGTCGCGAAATATCAGAAAAAGATATCGACGATATTGTTACCACTTACAAGTATAAAAAGTACGGCGCACGCATCAATTTAGACCACGAATGTAATTGGTCGGGTTGGGCGGCAAAGAATTTACATGGCGTAGAACTTAATGGCGGCATGCTCGGTGATGTGATTGCCTTAAGCACAGCTAAAAATGAAGACGGTATTAAAGTCTTATATGCCGTGTTATCGCCGAACGCATCATTTGTGCAACTAAACCAAGCTGACCAAGCCGTATATTTCAGTATCGAAATTGACCGTGATTTTATGAAGTCAGGGCAAACCTATTTAACTGGGTTGGCCGTGACGGATTATCCCGCCAGTACCTACACCGACCGCATTCACTTTGGTCAGCAAGACAAAGACAACACTAATCATACATCTTCAGATACTGACCTATTCAAGGTGTCATTAGCGTTAGATGAAGCGGCCAAACCCACCAAGAGCCTGTTTAAACAACTCTTTAATTTTAAAAAGGACAATGACGATATGACCCGCGAAGAACTTGCCGCAGCAATGACCGACGCGCTCGGTGAACCATTGCTTAAATTTAGCCAAACGCTCGAAGCAAATACCCAAGCAACGCAAGACTTACTTGCTAAGCAAAATACGACCACAGCACCGACAGATGATGTGAATACGGGTACCGAAGCAGACACAAGTACAGGTGAACCAACGGCTGAATTCTCGGCTATTGATGGCAAGGTTAATGGCTTGGTTGAACAAATTGCAGCGCTGACTAAAACCGTGAACGATGCAATCAAAGACCCAGCATCAACAACCACTGATGGTGAAGAAGAACACCTTGGTGAAAATGCCAAATACCACAACCTTCTTTAGCAATAGGAACCAAATTAATGAAGCTTAAAACAACACAAGTTTTTGCCGCGGTTGTGTCTGCATTGGCTGTCAATTACGGGGTTGCCTCCGTATCTGAACAGTTCAGTGTCGAGCCGTCGATTGAGCAGACGCTATATGACCAGGTATATCAAAGTGCAGAATTCTTACAGCGCATTGATACACAAATGGTCGATGATTTAGTCGGCAGTTCAATTACGGCAGGTATCAGTGGCGGTGTCACTGGTCGTGCAGGCGTTGAAACGGATGAAACTAAAAGTCGTAGTACCAAAGACCCACTGGGTTTAACTGACCGTGAATACCGTTGTTATGCGGTTGAATGCGATACCCACATTACGTGGCAACGCATGGACATGTGGGCCAAGTTCCCAGACTTCCACAGTCGTTTTCGTGCTCACGTTCGTCAAGCCATTGCACTGGATATCATCAAGATTGGCTGGAACGGTACTAGCGCTGAGAAAGTAACGGATATCGCAGCATTCCCCATGATGGATGATGTGAACATCGGTTGGTTCCAGCTGGTTCGTCGTGACAATCCCGCCAATGTGTTTGCCGATGGTGAACAAAAAGACGGTGAGATCCGTATCGGCGCAGGCGGTGATTATGAAAACCTTGATCAAACCGTGCATGATTTACTACAAGCCATTCCAGCCCATAAGCGCATTGGTTTAGTCGCCATTATTGGTGATGAACTGTTATCCAAAGAAAAGAACAAGCTCTATGCCAAGCAAGCCCATACCCCGAGCGAAAAAGACAAGATCGAGTTAGAGCAGATCATTGAAACATTCGGTGGTTTGAAAGCGTATAAGGTGCCGTTCTTCCCAGAGCGCGGCATCTTAATCACCTCGTTCGATAACCTTTGTCATTACGTGCAATCAGGTTCAACGCGCACCTCGATTGAAAACAACGCCAAGAAGAAACGTGTCGAAGATTATCAATCACGTAACGATTGTTACTACATCAACGACATGGAAAAGATCGCATTCTTTGAAGCTAGCAGCATAAAGCTGGATAAGGTCAAAGACCCTGCCGTGGCAGCCGGTGATTTTGACGCGGATAACCCTGCGCACTGGGTTTGGTCTTAACCGATTTTTAATCAGTAGATGAATCAAGTACTGGCTTATCACGGTAAGCCAGTTATTTACCAAGCAGAGAGTTTTTTGAAATGAGCATAGTAAAACGTAATCAGCGTAAAACCCATGCCGCTATTATCGATGTGGATTTGGCAAGCGACCTTATTGACCAATTTGCCGATCCAGCAAACCGAGTTGGCAAGTTAGTCCCAATAGAATCAAGCCGCACCGAAAGCATCATGGACGAGTTTGATTTTTTCAAAGTGGCAATGGATTCAGACCTTGTTCAACTTAAAAAGTTTTCGCACATGGAAGACAAGCTTGAATACAAAGCCAAGGCCATTGAGAACCATCAATACCTGGATTATTTACGCCGCTATCAAACACAAGGTACAGACCACCAGAACATGGTGTTGGCTTGGGTGGTGATTTGGCTTGTTGACCTTGGCCACTGGAAAACCGCCTTTGACTTTGTACCCTTGTTAGTGACGCAAAACCAACGTTTACCAGGGCGCTTTAGTACCCAAGATTGGCCGACCTTTTTGATAGACCAACTCTATGACGAAGGCGCTAAACACTTAAGCCAAGGCCGTGACGCAGTAGAGCGCAGTCAAGTGATTCACTTATTTACCCAGTTTATCCATTTGCTCGACACGCACCAATGGCGGTTAAGTGAATTGATAGGCGGCAAGTTATACGCCATGGCTGCAAAGCTAGAACAAAGCGTATTTAACCTGGGCAATGCCTATACCTACGGCACCAAAGCAACCGCGTTAAACGACAAAGCGGGCGTTAAAAAGATGGTCAGAGAAATCGCCAACACCATTGGTAAAGAAACCGAACTTTAGTTTATTGGCAGTCTTTGTAAAAAGAATTGTAACAACTCTCGCGCCACCGGCTCGGCTGCGTTGGACTTATTCACAGTAGTGAAATGGGCTCCTTATCGCAGTGGCCAGAGCCGACCTATTAGAAGTGAGTAATGTGATGAATTTAGCGGGCATGCCACACGCACAAGTAAGCAATGAAAATGTAGCCAACAACGGCTTTTATCCAGACCTTGGCACTGCTGAATTTATCACTGATTACGCGATAGCGACGGAGTACGCCAACAACATCGAACAGGTTAAGCGAACATTAGTACTCGCCATGCTCGATGTTAACCAAGCACTGGCAAGGTATCGATTACGTCATTGGCAACAGATCGAACAGTTACAAGATGTGAGCGTTGATGAAATTAATGGCGTGAATACATTAATCCTTATGTACCAACGCGCAGTGTATTGTCGCGCTAAGGCCAAGTTGTTAATCAGCCGTCTAGGTGAAACGCATCGCGACCAACGTGCAGCACAGCAAGTGATGGCCAGTGACAATCAAGAATACTGGTTAGCAGAAAGCGATACCGCCTTACGTCAAATGATGAAGGTAACGCGTTCAGGTGTTGAATTGATATGAGCCAAAGCAAATTACAGCGTTTAGTGCAGTACCTGGTATCGGCCACTTACAAGGGACGACATTTAGCCAGGGCTGGCGAGTTTGATAGTTGGATTGAAGGCGGACGTATTGAACACGCCAGTAAACGAATAAACGGAACAGGATTGCTCGCCGCGCGTTTTTATTACAGTGGTGTGATCAGCATTAACCCATGCAATGCGCCTGTTGAATTGATCGCAACCTATGTGAGTTTCTGGTTAATGACAAATGCAGAGAAAGACGACAGCCATGATGTGGAATTTAGCCTGGATATTAATGACGATAACAGTGCTGAAATCGAATTAACAATCGAGCGGTTCGCAGAAGATGTGATGCTAGTTGAAGACATGAACGGGCCGTTTGAATTGGAATTTCAAGGCGAAACCAAGCGTTTTGATTTTGGTGAACAGAGTCTTTGGATTGCAGCTGCATTTGAATTAGATGCCGAGTGTGTGGCGAGGTAGAACATGCTTAGTCTTGGTATCTCCACTGATAACGCGTTAAAGCAATTAGACCTGTTAACGCTCGATGCCAATAAGCGTCGCCGTATTTTACGCGGTGCTGGTCGACAAGTTAGGCGAGATACCAAAGCCCGATTAAAAGGGCAGAAAGGGTTATCCGGTACCAATTGGCAAGGCCGCAGTGATGGTCGTAAAAAACGCATGTTAAAGCGACTGGGTAAAGGTATCCAGGTACACACCACACCCAATAACGCGAAAGTTACCTTTGGTAATAAACGGTTAGGGCAAATAGCGCGAGTTCACCAAGAAGGGATCACATTAACGCAAACGGCTAAGCAGGCAGCGAAAGACAATGGTACCCCTGATTACCGTGGTAAAGCGTCACGCAGGCAAGCTAAATCACTGCGTGACAGTGGTTATAAGGTCAGAAAGAAGCGCGGTAAAGGCTGGAAAGCACCGTCGCTTAAATGGATAACCGAGAATATATCCGTGGGACAAGCTGGTTTGATACTGCGTATTTTACGCGGTAACAAAAAGGCTAAATCCAGTTGGGACGTTAAGTTACCAGCCCGTTCGTTCATGGGCCAAAACAGAAATGAACAAACAGAGTTAAAAAACTACATGTTGGACGAGGCATTTCGCCTCCGCTAAAAAGGTAAATATATGGCACAGGGCAAGGTTTTAGTTACCGCATTAAATACGGGTAGCGGAGCAACAAAAGAAGTGGAACGTTCAGCATTGTTTATCGGTGTTGGTACGTTGAACATAAACAAAATAGTCCCCGTTAATGCGCAATCTGACTTTGATGCATTGATATCAACAGCTGATTCAGTATTGAAAACACAATTAACAGCCTGGATGCGTAATGGCGATGCCTTGGTGTCTGGTTGGGCTATTCCTATCAATCCAGG
>NZ_LOCN01000006.1:49227-199637 GCF_001574435.1 Moritella sp. JT01 | reverse complement strand
AGCCAAACATGGGCTGAACACCTCGCCGCGATCACCCCATTAACAGATGGTGTTGTTGCTGCGCGAGTGGCCGTGATCCCTGCGCTTTATGGTGACGAACTTGGCGCTGTCACGGGGCGACTTTGTAAACGTTCAGTGACGATTGCCGATTCACCAATGCGTGTACAAACAGGGTCGATGGCATTGCAACCGACACCGCACGACAGTTCCGGTCAACCGATCACCAATGCAGTAACAGCCGCACTGGATACTATCCGTTTTAGCTGTGTGCAATTTTATCCTGACTTTGATGGCATCTACTTTGGTGACGTCAATATGCTCGATGCCGAAGGCGGTGACTATCAGCAAATTGAAGCCGGTCGTATCGTCGATAAAGCCGCGCGACAAATTCGCATTATCGCGATTTATCAAATCAAAAACCGCCGACTCAACAACAGTTCAACAGGTATTGGTTTTGGTAAACGTGTGTTAGGCAAACCACTGCGCGACATGTCAAAAAGTATCAATATCGGCGCAGACAAATTCCCTGGTGAAATACGTGAACCGAAAGATGATTCAATCACTTTAACGTTTATGAATGCACGACAACTGCGAGTCACAGTAAAAATACAGCCGATTGACTCACCAAGTGAAATCCTTGTCGGCATCATGTTAGACAAAGACGAATAAGGAACAGCACATGTCAGTAAAAGCATTAGGCGGTAAAGACTTTGATATTTTCATTGGTGACAAAATGGTGCATGTCATTGAAGCCAGCGTAAAGATCACCGATGGCCGTAAAGCCAAAAAAGTACGTGGCATTACTAAAGGCTATATCGATGGTCCGGTTGACGCCGAAGTAACCATTAAATTAGATCATGAGAACTTTCTTATTCTGCAGGATGTAGCTAAAACGGCGGGCAGTTGGAAAGGCATCGAACCTTTTGATATTTCGTTCTTAGCGGAAGTTGCCGCTGGCACCAAGAATATTGAAGCCTTTGGTGTACTGCCGCAGTTAGACGAGATCTTAAATATCAAAGCGGAAGGTGGCGAAGAAGATACCACCACGATCAAAGGGCCGGTGACGTCGACTGATTTTATCAAAATTAACGGCATTCCTTATCTGACTGCAGAAGAAGTGAGAGACCTGTAATGGCTGCAATGAAAAACCTCACTGCAAGTAGTTTGCTTAAAGCGATGCAGGCCAAGCAGTACAAAGTATTTGAAGGTGAGTTAAACCTTAACTTGATTGGCGTTCGTCACACGGACACCAAGGCAAACAGCTTTAACGATCTGCTTTGTGTCCTGTATCAGCAAGACGGTAAATGGCAGCTCGTCAGTTTTAAATGCACCACGGATGCAGGCACTTATTACCGTGAAAACCCCTGCAATCTGGATGGTACCGCAGTACTTGCCGCTATGCAGCATCGCAGTTTATGGACCTTCGGTTATCACCAGGGAAAATACCCTGCGTTAGTGCAGCATAAACCCGTCACCGTTTACAGAGACAACAACAATGATAATCAACTGGATTGTGAGAATAATTTACAACGTGGTTATTTCGGTATTAATTGCCATCGAGCGAGTGCAAACCATGAGTCAAAGCAAGTCGACAAGTGGTCTGCAGGTTGCCAGGTATTAGCCAACCCGAATGATTTTAATAAGCTGATGGCCCTTTGCCATCAAAGCCGTCAGCAATGGGGCAGTACCTTTACGTATACCCTATTGAACCAAGCTGATTTGATCCCAAATAAAGAGTGAGAGTGACCATGGCGTTAGAGCAAAAAATTACCCTAGAAGTGAATGACATTGAACTGAGTTTCAATGTGAACGTAACGGCTTACAACAAGTTTTTAAACCAAAGTAACCAGGTTAATAAAATTCAACCTGCGACCAACTTCTTAATGACGGTGGTTGATAACGAGTGCAAAGCAACATTAAAAGAAATGTTAGGCCTGCCTGGTGCAGCGCTGCATCTGGTCGGCAGTGTGGTTGAAGAGTATCAACCTGAGTTCAATATCACCGTAAAAAAATAGAACAGCGAGCAAAAGAGATAAGCAGAAACCGCTTAGATCAGTTGCTCGCCTATCAGCAAAAATGGCTGCCACACAGCGTGGCCACCGAAGACAGTTTAGCCCAGGCATTGTTTTTGGAAAATGATAATCAAGAAAAGCAGCAGATCGCCATCAACAATGGTATTTGCATGGCGTTAGACAGTGGTTAAGTCACAGGTTGAGGGGAACGAATGAGCGCATTAAGTAAGTTGGAAAAACTCATGTACACCATTGGCGTTGTTGATAAAGCAACAGGGCCAGTGAATAAGATCATGGACAAGATAAATCAACTTAGCGCCCAAACGGCCAGTGCTCAAAACCAAATGATGAGTGGCTTTATGGGCACAGCTGGCGGCGCCATGGCTCTGGTCAGTAGTTTGTCACCTGCTATTGATCATGTTGCTGCACTGGGTGAAGTACAAACATTGGGTGTAGCCAGCGAAGACTTAACCAAACTAACCAAAACCGCGTTTGAATTTACCGCTCAGTTTGGCGGTAACTCTGCAGAGTTCGTGCGCAGTGCTTACGATATCCAGTCGGCCATATCTGGGCTCACCGGTGATGAGCTTGCCTCCTTTACCAAGGCATCCAATGTATTAGCGGTTGCGACTAAAGCGGATGCCAGCACGATCACCAGTTATATGGGCACCATGTACGGCATCTTTGAAAAAACCACCAACAAAATGGGCAAGTCCGACTGGGTGAATCAGATTGCAGGGCAAACAGCGAAAGCCGTGCAAATGTATAAAACCACCGGCGCAGAAATGCAATCGGCCTTTAGTGCGTTAGGCGCCAAAGCCGCCAGTCGTGGTATCGATGCCGCAGAACAATTTGCGGTGCTGGGCGAACTGCAGCTGGTCCTTAAGTCGGGTTCTGTCGCGGGTACCCAATATGCCGCCTTTATTGATGGCATCGGTAAAGCGCAAAAAGGATTAGGGATTGAACTGACCGATAGTCAAGGCGATATGCTTGGTATAGATGTGGTGCTCTCGCGTATTAATGCTCGATTGGCGGGCGTTGGCAGCGTGGCTAGGGGCGATATTTTAAATAAAGCCTTCGGGTCTAAAAATGCCGCCTCGGTGGTTGATATTTTAAGTTCAAAAACAGCCAAGTTAAAACAGGGTATTAACGAACTAACCAATGTTACTGATGCATCCAAGGCCAGTGAAATGGCGAATATCATTGCCAGTCCCTGGGACAGATTTAGTGGTTCATTAAATGGCGCTGCAACGGCGATGGGGCAAGCAGTGTTACCGATTATTGAACCGGTTGTCGATATGTTGGTTGCTATGTTAGGTGGCGTGATATGGCTAACCCAAGAATTTCCGACATTAACGGGCGTACTTGGTGCTGCTGCTGTTGGCGTCATTGCATTGATGATGGCCTTCAGTGCCATGAATATGATCATCGGCATTTATCGCTTTGCCTTAATCGGCCTTAGTGTCGTGACCAATGCCGCCGCTATTTCAACAAAACTGTGGCAGGTTGGTTTGGTTGCACTGCGCGTGATGGGGTTCTTAGGCAACATTGCAGTGATGGGTGCTTATCTTGCGGCTATCGGTCTCTATCGTGGTGCTATGTTAGCGGCGCAGGGTGTGACTTGGTTATTTAATACAGCATTGCTTGCCAATCCTATTGGGCTGGTTATCGCTGGGGTCGTTGCGTTAGTGGCTGCCGTTGTGGGACTTATCTTTTATTGGGATGCCATTGTTGCTGCCTTTAAAGATTCAAGTTGGGGGCAAGTTCTGATTAAGATATTTGACAGCGTAATGTCGGTATTCACAGGCCTAATTGATAATGTTAAATGGGTGCTCGAAGCACTGGGATTGATGGACGGTAAAGAGATGACCATTAACTCAAAAGTTGAAGAGGTGACCAAAACAGCAGCGCCAATATCAACTGAGAATACACTATCAACGAAGCTCAACACAGAGACTCTTGGATCAAAGTATCTTGCAAACATGAATACACGAATTAACCAGGCTAACGGTTTTACACCAGTTGCTGCAAACCAAGTATTAAGCACAGAGGCTTATGCAGCGAACAACTTAGTTAATACAAATACGCAGTTCAATCAGGTTAGCGGTTTATCGCCGGTTGCTGCTTCGCTTGTTGAAAGCCAAACGTTTAATGAAACAAATGCACACAGTGCGCGTATTCAACAGTATCAAGAAAACAACCAACAGCTGGCCAAGGTAAGCCGTCCGCGTATACAGCGAACGCAGTATTTCCAGCAAAGCAGACTGAACACGAATAACCAGAGTAATAGCAGTGCCGATAACAGTAAGCGGGTTTATATCGACAATGTAGTGATGAAAAGTGACAACCTTGCGCATGATTTTGAACAGTTAATGGAGTTGGCCGGATAATGATAAATATGCATGTTGATTTAAATATTGTTGATGGGGATTTTGTATTTAATTCCTCGCTCAGTGCTGGCAAATTATCTGCGGCCAAAGTGATTGGCCAAGACGTTAAGCACCGCATTATCGAAAGTGGCTTATTAGTTAAGTTAGTTAAACAGCGCAACATCAATGGCATTGCGCCGGTACTGACGGATTTAGAACTCGAAGTCGAACAAGACGATAGACTCAAGCCTGGCACAATCTTGATCAGTTATAACAGTGATAAGACCTTATCGATTGAAGCTGAAACTAAGCAATACGGCACAATGAAATGGGCGGGGGCATAACATGGTACCTGATTTTAAAAAAATGATGGCAGATGCTGGGTTACCAGTGAATGAGACGGTCGCCAAGCAGCAATGGGACCAGGTGTTAAGCGAACAGCAAATTATTGTCGAGAATGGCAGTCCATTTAGTCCGTTCTGGCGCACGGTTAAGGCTTTAATTACCTTACCTGTTATTGGTCTACTCGATTGGATAGCGCGTATATTGATGCCCGATTTATTTATCATGACGGCAAGTCGCAGCGCATTAATTGGGTTACATGGTCCAAGCCGCAATGTTTTTGTTATGGATGCAATTAAAGCCAAAGGCATGCTGACTTTAACACGCACAAACAGTGATGGCGTGTTGAGTATACCAGCTGGTGCCTTGGTCAGTAGTGCCAGTATTGGCGGCACGGTATATCAGTTATGTACACTCAGCGCTGCAGTATTTAAAGAAGGTGAATACGTCATTGAAGTGTTGGCCCAAGCGGTTGGAACTGGGCAGGCGTATAACTTATCCGTAGGCAGTTATTATCGCTTAGTTAACCCCATTGAGGGCGTGACTGTTCGTAATGAAAAAGACTGGTTGCTTATCCCTGGTGCGAACGAAGAGAACACTGAAGCATATCGAAACAGAATAAGAAATGTATTCGGCACTGCTGCTAAATGGCACATCAATACTGTGTACAAATCGATAATCAGTGATTTCGCTATACCGGTTGAAAATATAGAAATTGTAAACCAAGCGCCGCGTGGACCTGGTACCGCCAATGCGTTTATTTACTTAAATGTTGGTCAAGTATCAACGGGGTTGTTAGGCGCTATTAATCAACATATTCGTGATGACGGCCATCATGGTCATGGTGATGATTTTTTGGTGTACGCAATGCCGATACACGACAGAGCAATAACGGCCACGTATTCATTACATGCAAATAGTATCGATATTGGCGCGGATATAAAAACCTTTATTCAGGCTGCGTTTCGATTAAACGATGCATATCAACCAACACGAACGCGGCCGAATTCATCATTTAGCATGAGCCAGTTACAAACCCAGTTACACAATCAGTTTCCTTCATTGCGCAGTATCGATTTTGATTGTGGTGATATTAAGACGGGTTTATGGCTGCCTAAACTCACGCAATTGGTTGTGCAGCATGGATAGTTCTCAGCAAAAGCAGCATCAACAACCTGAAATTGCCACCTGGCTAAATAAAGGCCATGCCCAGCAGCTAATGAAAGCCGCGCAGCAATATTGGAACAATACCAAAGACTGGGTGATGTGGGCGGTAGCACAAAAAGATGAGCAACAAAGTGCAGAGCCATTTTTAGGTTTGTTAGCCTGGGAAAGGTTGACCGAAAGACTGGCAACCGAACCGACTGAGTTTTTTAGGAAACGGGTTCAACATGCACTGGTTAATACTACCGATGCGGGTGAGATAGCAACCATTGCCGATATCTTCAATCGTCTGGGTATTGATGTAATCAAAGTAACAGAGCGTATTGAAAACAGGGATTGGGACATTATTGCGCTCGATTTTAGCAGTCATGCGGTATCCCAATACGGCGAACTGATGCCCGAATTAATCCAGCTCTATGGACGTACCTGCAGACGTTATGAATTTACGGTACATAGTTTTGCTGATTGTGACTTAGCACCAAGTTGGATTGATGTGCAATACCATGTGCAAAAAGTGCCGTTAATGCCACTGAACACGTTGGTTGAGCATCCACTGACACTACAGCCACTTTATGGTTTTTTGAGTAAAGAAAGCAGCATTAGTACTGCAACGGAGTAAGTTTCTATGTCAGAACAACAGGTAACCGGCATTCTTACTAATGCTGGCAAGCAACACATTACCAACTGCGCACTAGCCAACTCGGGGCTAAACGTCTCAACGCTGGTGTTAGCGAATGTGCCTAATTTAAGTGATAGCGCAGAACGCGATCCTAATATGACAATCCCAGCACAGGCTCAAATTGCCTATCAAACGGATGAATTACTCGATGGTTTCATTGATGAGCATACCGTGGCATGGGCATGTGTATTAGACCAGGACGTTGGTGATTTTGATTACAACTGGATTGGCTTAGTGACCAGTAATGGCACCTTGTTAGCGCTGGATTATTTACCTCTGCAGCGTAAACGTCAGGGCGTGAATAACGTACACAACCGCAGTTTTGTATTGAAGTTCGCCGCAGCCAAAGCCCTTGCCCGCATCGATATTAAAGCCAGTAGTTGGATGTTTGACTACAGCCCACGCTTGGACAGTATGCAACTGGCTCTTGTCGCTAATGCTACAGCGCAAATAGACAACATGACGCGCCACTTAGGCTTAAAAGACGTTGTCACCAATTTACGAAATACTATCGAACTGCAGCAGGTTCACATTGGAACACTAGAGCAAGAAGGCCAAGCTCTGCAGCAAACACAATCAGCAATGATAAAGCAGCGTCAGGAACACGATGGTGAGGTACAAACCTCGCTCGCCAAAATGGCAACCGCACAGGTCAGTACGATGTACCGACAGGTAAAGCATATTACATCGACTCATGATGAATAAAGGGGACAGAGCATGACAATAGAACAGAACATTGCAGAACTCGTGCAAGCCAGCAATAACCTCACTGGGGTGGTTGATGGAAAAATACAAGAAATCGATAAGAAGGTTAAACAAACGCAAGATAGCCTTAATGGCTGGAAAGGGTCGGTTCAAGCTAAAGATATTAATGGCCAAGCGCTGTATAAATCTGAAATTGATTTAACGGGACTGAGTTCAGACCGTTATTACCCGGTGTGGTGGGTATTCCCTAATAATCGCGCAGGTGCCTCGTTCATTAATATTGTACGTGATTACAGAGAGAATATAAATGATGAACCTTTCGGCCCAGGTGTTACTCATGTTGCAGGTTTGGAATTATACATTGAAGGTATTGATTACCCTTGGGGCGGTGGTGCACAAAGCTTTGTGATTAAACGCATTGGCCAAACGTACCGAAAAACAGTTCGTAATGCAGCTTTTGGTATTAGCTGTATTGCTCGCCCTGTATCTGGAAACCTCCCGCTATATGCTGCGGTCGCTGATGGTTCTGTCGGCTCGTGCCGAAAATTCAGCGGTTGTTATCTACGCGGTGGGTTAACTTACCATGTCATGAGCAGCATGAGTAATGCGCCTAAGTATTCGAGAGAAGACAGTGAAGTCTCGATCTACTCCGCTACCTCGTCTACTTGGGAAATTAACTGGAAAGTTAAATCGTACCATAAAGATGACGAATTTTTGGGTCCCGAATATCCAGAATGTCGCTTGCCATATTCTTACCACTACAACAAATTATTCGCCCCTAAAAATGCATAATTAAAGACCGTAATTAAGGAATATATATGAACAGAGTAATTGAAACGTTAATTGATAAGCGGGGGCATGAATTGGTTAATGTGTCTGCGGAGCTGACCGTATTAGTTGAAATAGGTTTTAGTGAAGACGAAGCTGTCGTACTTATCAACAACGTAATAAGTGTTGAAAAATGGCTTGAGATAAGAATCAAACGTGACAAGTTAATTCGTGATACTGACTATCTTGTGCAACCCGATTATCCGTTATCGAATAGCCTTAAATCGGAAATAATTGTATATCGCCAAGCATTACGTGATATCCCCCAATCAGTGGGCGATCCTGACGATGTCGTTTGGCCACAGAAACCAGCGATTAGCTAATGCATAGCATTAATCTTTGCTTCCACCAAACCGCTACCCTTTGCACTGCTGCAGAGGGCGCGCTCTTATTGGCAAGTGCCATCCAGGATGAAAGCCGCCAGTTCAGACCTGCGGCTTTTAATGCCCTGGTCTTGTGGGTTAGCGCTGATAACCCGAATGACTTAGCTAAGCAATTAGCAGCTATTAATGACTACTGTCCATTAACCGGTTTTGTCGAATGCGGTCGTTATGCAGCGAGTCTAGCAACATTAGATTCAGACAAACTCATTCGGCCTCAAGGCACCGAACAATCAATTGAGTGGACGGTATTGAATGATAAGCGGTATATACCAGCGCTTAAGCGGCAGTATCAGGCTGATTCATTAGCTCAGGTGAATGACCAGGGACAAGGTTTGAACAGTGATATCGATAGCGCACTAGCAGAATGCAAGCAGTTAAAGGGTTTGCGTGATACGCGTTTAACGGCAACTGAATTCAACCCCATTAACACCGGCTTAAATTGCATCAGCATCAGCGCCAATTCAGCCAAAGGCTTAGCCGATAAGTTGCAAGGTCTAGGTGATGATAAAGCGTATTGGGCTTTTTGTGCGTTTGTAGGTAGCAGCCACGAACTTGAATCGATTAAGGACGTGTTTTTATGATAGCGCTTGATGGTTGGCAAATACCAGGTTATGAAACCAAAATAAAATGCAGTTTCAAATTAGCTGGCGAAGATTTAAGTGGCTACGGCTCGTTTTCTATGTCATCCGATAACGGTGTTAAACCTGCCGTATTATCGGTCACTACCAAGATCCCCTTTAACGAAAAATCAGACTTAGCCAAGTTAATATCTAAAGCCAAAGAACTTGATGAACATGGCGCTAGAATTATTCGCACGGTGAATTGTGATGTAGCAGAATCATTCAAAGTACGTAAAACCAAGTTTGATGGTGAAATGAGCGCGACCGAAGATGAAGAAGTGAAGGCTTGGATTGTCAGTTTTAACCTACTTGAAGTCATGAGTAAGTCAGAACGCGAGCAACTGCAGATCGATAGTGAAGCCAGTAACAATACAACACTGCAAAGCAGTGATGGTCATAATTCACTGCAGCAACAATTTGAAAATGTAGAGGGTCCCTAACTAGGGGTAAAGATATGGATAAACCCGATTCGGCACGACTCACCACCGTATTAACCATTGGTGGCGAACCCGTGGTTAATATTATCAATAACAGTGTGCAGCTTGATCTGTTTAGTCCTGGTCGCGCTAGCTTTGTTGTTACTTGTGAGCATGAACCCAAAGGCATCGTGGAATTACACCTTGGCTATCGGGTCGATAAACTGCAGCCTTATTTCATGGGCGTTATTGAATCTAAATATCAATCATCCGGCCGTTGGTATCTGACTTGTCGTGAATTACTCGGAGCATTGTCACTGCCGGCTAACATGGCCATACGTTTTGCGACGATGAAAGATGTGCTGGACCAACTCTCGCTGACTGGTCTTCAATTTATTTATCCAGATGTCGATTATATCAATCAGCCGGTTCCGTGTTTTTATCATCAAGGCGATGGTATATCGGTATTACGTCAGTTAGGGAAAATATACCAGGTACCGGATTACATTTTCCAGCAACGCCCCGATGGCAAAATTTATGTCGGTAGCTGGCATGATTCAGGTTGGGCCAAATCGGTCATCACTGATTTTTCAGAACACCCAATCAAGCCAATCAGCTCGAGTAAAGGTGAGCTAATTGCGATCCCTAAGTTACGTCCAGGACTAAAACTTAATGGCCGTTACCTTACCGAAGTGACATTAACAGGAAATAAGCAGGTTATCAGATGGTCAAAAACGCTATACGCCGCTTAGTATTACGTTACTTTCCCGAATTAGGACAGCGTAAACACTTACCTCAATTGGCTCGAATAGAAAAAATTTATGATATGCCGGTTAATGGCGCCTGTGTAAGCAGTGCATTTCGCGCCTATAAAGCGGCCGATATTCAATTATTAGATGCGGTGACAGGCAAACCCTTAGCCGTTCCCGTCTTTGAACAAGTGAGTATTGCGTCAGGGCAGGGGCATGAACATGGTCTGTTCGTCGAACCAACACCAGGCATGCAGTGCTTAATTCAATATATTGATGGTCTTGATTCATTACCAGTGATCACGTCGCTTTTACCCTGGCATACTTTGGTACCCGATCATCGTTCAACAGATGTGAGTCTGCTGCAATCGCATCGCAGTAAATTAGTTGGTAGTAATGGCGATTGGCAGCTGCAGACAGATGGTGAAATAAAACAGTCTAGTCAGAAATCGATAGTGGAAGCCCAAACCAGCGAACAAAACTACCACGAACGCAGCACTAAGGTTGCCACCCACGACATTAATAAAATAGACGGTAACCAGGTAAATGAAATTATGGGGGCGTTAAAAATACTCGTCGGTGAAAAGGCGATTATTACCTCGTTGGATAACCTGCTTTTAGGCAGTAACAAAGAAGTTAAGATACAAAGCACAGAAGACATGCATTTAGACAGTACAAAATCACTGATCATTAAAGCCAAGAATATAACCGAAGATGCAGATACCATTAAATTAAATGGCGGCTGTGGTGTTATTACCTGCGCGAGTATTTGTCCATTCACAGGTAAGCCACATGTCGATGGCTCCACAACCGTTTTTGCAGGGAAATAATATGGCGTTAAGTAAATCTGCACTCAAAAGTAAAATTGAAGCTGAAATGGTTAAGGGCGGTATTGTTATCGCAGGTCCATATGCGCAGGCATCGGTGTTAGCACAAGCCATCGCTAATGCGGTCGTTGATGAGATCACTGCTAATGCAGAGGCAAATGTAGTGGGTGGTAGCTCGGCTGGAAAGCATAAGATAGCGTAATGAAATGGCTAAACAGCAATGCTTTAGGATTACATCGCCACTCAATCGCCAATAGTGTCATTGATTGATTTTAAGTTGTTGATTATTAGTGGTTATATTTTAAATGGAAGTTAAGCAGCTTTACATCAATGATACTGTGGTAAGTACAGACGCGAAAGAACGATTGAATATTGCAGCAGATAAAATTAAACCCCTCGCGCGGTTAGGCGGAGGGGAGTATGCATCAATTACCGCACCTTTTAGTATTCAAAGACCTGAGTAATGAGTCATCGGCTACAGAACTCTCAGCTGTGAGCAACTCGCCGAGTGAACTTATAGATGTTTAACTACAAGTGAATATCTCCGGAATGTGCTGAATTAACAGGGACGGTAGGATCTTCATTACTATAACGATAAGATATTTTTTTAACTCGTTTGCATTGTTGATCCGTAACTTTGACCTCTGGTTTAAGTAGATAATTAGTCACAATGTCATCTAAGCAGGAACCAATGCCATTATAACTAAAACCATGACCGACAGTATCTGCAATAGTAATGAGTGCTGCATTGGTTATTGTATCTTTCATTTCTACAGACCAATTATAAGAGGTTTGCGGATCATATAAACCACCCACGATCAACACTTGCTCGGTTATTTTATTTTCAATTTCAGATTGACTGGCAATAGGAGAGCGCTGTGCCGTCCAACCCTTACATAAACCTGAAAGATTTTCTTTTAGGTAATCGCCATAGATCGATGATGAAGCTAAATACTTATCCTCATTTCCTTCTATGTCGCTATCGTCCAAAGGTATTCGTTCATCAGTACACATAACTGAGCGAAACATAGCTGACGAACGCTTTTCATCAGAAGTAAAACTTTCTTTTAGTATATGGCTAAAGCTCAAATTATTGGACTCAGTCTCACATTGTGTTCTCCAACAAATAAAAGGTTTTGCTTTATCTTTATCAAATAATGCAGATAATGATAATCCTAACTTAGACTCACGCCATGAAATACCCATTGAATAATTAAAAAAGTCTCGCATAGGGTTTGTCATTTCACCAAGTATTTGATGTACATTGTCTTTGTTAAGCGTGCCACCATCATTCGCCGTATAATCACCATCCTTGGTTTGAGTGACAATATCATTTAGTTTCGCCATACTCTTTGGTTTTTCGGCCAGTCGATAATTAGCAATTTTATGGTGCCCTTGAGCCTGATCAATTCGTAGTTCTTCATAATTTTGATGTAAAGGAGACATTGAAGAATCAAGTACTAGAGCACGAATTTTTGTCGGATAACGTTCGGCATAAAGCGCACCTAGTCTTGTGCCATAAGAGTAACCTAGATAGTTAATTTGATCTTCATTCAAATGTTCACGTAACGAGTCCATATCTTGAATAACAGCATTACTTCCCATATAAGGGGATATCTCTTTATATGTCGAATCACATGACCCTATCACTGCACAGGTCATTAATTCTCTTGCAAATGCACTTTTCCCAGCGCCTCTAGGATCCATAGCGACGATGTCAAATGACTCAGTAATGGATGTAGGCATTGAGCTTACTTGACTCAATAATCTATCGGCAGCTGTTGAACCTGGTCCACCAAAATTTAATAATAATATCCCTATGCGTTGTTTTGATGAGGTTGCGGGATGAATAGTGTAATAGATCCTAACTTTATCACCATCAGGTTTGTCATAATCTTTAGGTACGACCAGATATTTGCCATTGCCATTGCCATTGCCATTACCGTTGCCATTGCCATTGCCATTGCCATTACCGTTACCGTTGCCATCACCGTTTCCATTCCCATTCCCATTCCCATTGGTATTGGTATTGGTATTGGTATTTGAATCAAATTTAGATTCAGATTCACCTCCACATCCAGTAAGAATTAACCCGCATGCCGCTAATAGTAAATATTTTTTATACATTCTTACTTATTGCCCTATGATATGTTTATGTAAAAATCACGCTGTGATAGATGAGTCGACTTAAAGATACGGGGCATAATATATGAAGGGTGTCATTAATTCGAGTCGAGAATGAATCTCCAACTTCTGGATGTTTACTTTTGCAGACTAAATCACTATTTGTTCAAGATTATATGGCGATTTGTAATGTAGGAGATGACAGGTTCACTGCTTTGTTGGGAACAACTAAGAGATTCGAGAAAATAACAAATATAAGAGCGAAATTTTCAATTAATACTTTGTCTAGTAAAAGGTTGTTTTATTGCGTTTTTAAAAGACAAAGAGCTAGAGGACGAGCCCCTATCATATTGTCCAGCAATAGATGGATATCATGATTTTGGATACTAGCACCTACTTCTTAATTTTTTGACTCTAACTCCCTTAATCGAGCATTAGTTAGCATCCAAAGACCGGAATAATGAATAAATAAATGCGATTAAAGACGAATACAATTTAATGATTGTTTCGTCTTTATTGTACAGGAGTACACGTGATTACCTGTTTCTTAAATTTAAGGTAAGCTGGAGTATTTTAAGTTGACGTGATTCTAATTCGATTTTAATTTTAACATGCTCTTTAAAGTATCATCGCGGTCAATAATATGATGCTTCAGAGCGCCTGATACGTGTAATAGTAAAGTACCAGCCATAATCCAACCACAAGTAACGTGGATAGTTTTACTCAGATTACCCAGCATGCTATTTATTGGATCTGGGGTTGGAGTTACGAATACTAGATCAAAAAGAATCAAGCCGAATCCGTTCATCGTGGTCATTAATATACCAGATATAGGCATTAAAATTGTACTGGCTAATAGTAATATTTGTACTAATCTCGATAAATTTTTCTCAATCTTAGTATAAGAAAGTTTTGGTTTTGGTAACCCTTCCTTAACTCTGAGAATAAGGCGGTAAACGGCAAAAATGAATAATGAAAGTCCTAATGAGCGATGCCAATAATAAAGTGAATACACTTTATTTTCGACCATATACATACCCATTATGAGTACTGTGATCATAGATAGTCCAACTAACCAGTGGAATATGACTGTTTTTTTACTATGTATGTTAGCTTCATTTTGCATAATTTATACCTTAATTTTATGTAGTGTTTATTAGTACCAAGCACTAAATAATATGAGTGTATAGAGTTTGCTCCTTTTTAACTTTAAGCAAACTTAAGCAAATGTAAGTCTATCGATAAAATCCAGTTAACTGTATTTGGCATCAATCGCTTTTAAAGAACGTAAGAATAGCCCTAAGCCACCTATCGCCAAAACCAAAATCACAATGAGGTCGTACGATGTCATCGTGCGTAGGCTAAAACGAACAGAAGATATAACACCGAAAATTAGCGCAGTGATAGAACCAATCGATAATAACCAGCCTAAGATATTTCTGGAGTTATAAAAGATAAGTCCAATACCAAATATAAATGGCAGCATTACAGTTCCACCAGTAATACCAAAACTAGTCCCTAAAGCACTGACGCTATATATACGAGAACTGAGTCCAAAACTTGATGTGACTGTAATTGCATTAAGTAGCAAATAGAAACCACCACACATCATAATCAAACCAATAAAAAAATGACCAATACCACCTGAATTGCCACCTGCGCCTTTCATTATAATCTCCTGTATATCTAAAGTGACAAAGAGCATAACAACGGATGGCTTATATTTCAATTGCTTAGGTGTGTTCAGGGGACAAGTTCATACTTATCTCATACGCTTAACGTATTGTAATGTATTAAATCAATCGTTATTGTTTTTGCCATTGATTACATTTAAAAAAGTCTGATGCTGCAATCCACTGCTATACAACACCCCTTTATGATTCATGTAATTAGAGTCTGTGCGATTAAGATCTAAAGCTGCGCCTTGAGAGTCACTGACTGCGCATAGCATTGGCGAAGATGACGCTAAATACTGAGCTGACAATGCTTGGGTAATTGCTGCTGTAGCACTAAAGTCCCATAAACTGCCGCACACCGAGTTGTGCTTTGGGTAATTTTAAGTAACAAGCCGGAGGATTTTCAAGTACCCCAATCGAATTCATTACTGCTCCGCAGGTTTTGATAATTTGCAGTGCCAAATTTTGTGATTCTGAAAGCGTTGTTAATTGCTGAATGACAGCCGGGTAACGTGGGTCTTGCTGGAAACTGCGGTCGACATACAAACTTAATGAATGGCTGTACTCCTTAAGCCGTTCAGACTGCCAAGGAGATCTATTCTTCAACACTTTTGATGTCTGTGGTTGTGCATTAATGGCCTGATAGGTATCACCTGTGCTTGGGTTATGCACCACGCCAATGATCGGATTACCTGTAATATCAACTAAAGCGATAGACACGGCAAACCCATTACCACCTTCAATGAAGGGCAGGGTGCCATCGAGTGGATCGATACACCAGAAATAGTCTTTATTAAAACGGGCGTGGGTTGCTACATCTTCTTCGCTGGCATTTTCTTCGGTTAACAGGGCTATATCATATTGTTCGATAGTAGGCTGTAGAATCTCCAATATGATGGCTTGGCTGTCTAGGTCAACTTGCGTTACCACCTGCGCACTCAAACTCGACCCTGCCTGTTTGTTGTGTACCTGCAGCGAATTTCTATCAACGCTATTGATGAACGTTCCAGCTTTTAATGCAGCCTCGGTGGCGAGTTTTAGTAACTGTTCAAGCTGACAAACCGTGAGTTTCATTGTGTTTATTGACCTTGTTTAGCTGAATTTAATTGTGCTAATGCCTGTTGAGTCAGCGCTTCTGTATAGCTATTAATCTTCCAGTGAGTCGGACTCCAGCCTTTCATAAAACGTTGAAAATCAGCCCAGGCAATACAATAAAGCGGTCGCCATTCATCTTCCACTGCTTGCGCGTTTATGTGTGGTTGATGTTCGACGAGTGCTTGTGTTAACAATCTAAAATAATAGTTCAGCAGTTCTGGTACATCTTGCTCACAGTGTTGATAGGGTAAACAACTACTCAGCAACAAGATCACGTCTTTCATGCCACAACCTTTGCCGACATATTGGAAATCAACACCTGCGACCCGATCACCTGTGGTTGTGAAACAGAAATTAGCCAACTTAGCATCCCCGTGGATCAGGGTTTGAAATTGGCATTGTTGCAATGTTTGCTCTATTTGTTCGGCTGCTTGCTGTAATGGGGCATCGGTTAATGCGGCCAGCTCGTCGGGGCGGGTAGCTAGGTGCCAATATCCACCACACTCCCATAAACCTTCCGGTTCAATCGCGAGATGTTGGGCATGGAAATAAGCCAGCCAAGATAAACAGGCCTCTATGTGTTGATGACTGATTTGTGGATTATCCGTAGCTGAAATGTGGCTGGCTCGGTTAGGCTTATCGTCGATGAGAGCAGGCTTAGGCTCAAAACTAGTAAACGTTTTCTCAAACCCCAACGTAGCCAAATCTTCCATAATCAGTAGTATTTCATCATTATGTTCTTCAACATACAGACATTTTGGCACTGGGCATTGCGGCAGACCATTATTAGCATAGTGCTGATACCAGTGGAGCTCCACCTGATATGATTTTAATTTTCGCTGATGAGATATAGACGTGTTCCAACCGCGAGGATGCATTTTTGGTTGGGGTAATTTGATGTGTTTAACTATCACCGAGGTATATTGACTACCGCTTAACGTGGCACGAAAAAGCTCGCCGTATCCGCCCCATAAAGGTTGGATTAGCTGGGTACTGACTACGCGTTCCGCCATCATCGCGTTGGCGACCGCCTGTAAAACGTCTGTCGGTATACTCATATCTAACCCATGAACGAAAATATACCACCTAGTGTACAAAATAGCGCTGCAGATGGGTATCGAATAATCCTTGTGACAAAACGTCACTGTGCCTGTTCATTTCCTGTGCAAATTTATCAGTCCTCATTAACCTCGTTCGAAACCTTAATCTCAACCTCGACGACACAAGGATACTCCGCCGCTGTGATAATTTTATTCGCAGGGGAACTTAACTGAGCTTCTGGCATAAATAGCAGTTTTTCAGGGAAAGCACGGTTTATTTTTAACGGTGCGGTGTGAGACGTGTTGCCGCGGGTGATTGTCACCTCATAGTCCTGCTGTTCGTCATAATCTGCGCCAGGATTCATTTCCACATAAGCATTATGGCCGAGGCCGGAAAGATTTTTTGATTGGGCGGTGAGTTTGCCAGAGCGAAACAGGCTGTCGCCAGTGATCAAGGTATAACCTGCTAAAGCAAGATAATCGACCTGTGGGACTTTAATCGCTGGGACTTTTACTTCAGGAGCTGTGAGAGCCGCGCTCGTTGCTGGTGGCTCTGTTGTCAAACCATAGTCATTGAGCTCGGGGCCAAAAATAAAGTCCTCTTTGAGTGCTTGATAACCTTCTATTTCCTGTTTAATTTGACTGAATATTTGCTTGATTTTACTTGAGCCAATATCCACCCCCAACGAGTTGGAAATCTGAGTGAAAATCACTGAATTAGGTAAGACCTCCGGGGCTGGAGGCCGGATTACTCTGACCTTTTGTACCCTTGCTTCATTGTTGGTATAAGTGCCATCTTCTTCCCCGTATGAAGGCGCGGGTAAAATAACCATCGCCTGCTGTGCGCTGGCTGTCATAAAGGCACTTTGGACAATGAGGCAGGGGGTATTTAAGGCCGCTTGTTCCAATGGATCACCTGCTGTGCAGTTTGCAAGTGGATCTGCACCGACCACATAAAACATATCTGGCACACTGTCTGGGTGATACTTTTGTAAGCCGGACTGATCGTTATGCAAGTCTGGCTGGCAGCCCATATGCCATAGACCAAGCTGATTGGGCCGGTCAAACAAGAATTGTACAAACACTTGCTTGCCTTGTTGTTGCAGACGCTGTGCGGTTTTTTCTATCCATAATAAACAGTCTTTGGTCTGCTTCCCCCGCATAAACTCGGAGCCTATTAATAGGGTGACAGCGTTAGCCTGTTCCAGAATAACTTTACCAGCGCTAACAAAATCGGACATTTCCCTGTCATCTGATATCTCCAGGTCTGAAGTCAGAGCCGCCAATAACTTCGCTTCATTACCGGGCAGTAAACGTAATTTTTCAGTGGCAATATCATCCAAAGCACAGGGTCTAGAGCTTGCCAACAATAAGTGATAATGATTGTCCCGCTTGTGTTGTCGGACGAGGTAACTCGAGACTGGATTTTCATCACAGATGTTACCGCCTAATAAAAACACACAGTCGCTTTTTAGGATTTCAGCCAGTGGTTGGCGACTGTAGGTCTGGGTGAGCAGGTTGTTCAGAATGTCATTGGTTTCCGGTTGCAGGTTCAGGCCTGAGAATCGACAACTGGCATGGATGTCAGACGACTGAAAAACCTCCCGCATCAGCTTCTGAAACATAAAGGCGGTTTCATTGGTTTGTCGTGGTGAGATCAGACCTTTGATATGCCCTTTGTTGCCGAGGATATCCAGGGTTTTGTTGATGATGAAATCTAATGCTTCGGACCAACTCACAGGTGTCATGACATCATTTTTACGCAGCATAGGTTGAGTGATACGTTCTCCTCCGTCGATAAAATCAAACCCAAAGCGGCCTTTCGCACACAGCAGCTCACCGTTGATCCCCGTTTCATATTGGCTTTTGACCCGCGCGAGCTTACCTTCGCGGGTTTCTATGGTCATACTGCAGCCAGTACCGCACATGCCACAGGTGGTTTCAACTTTCTCAAGATCCCAAGGGCGAGCTTTATAACGGTATGGCGTACTCATCAGCGCCCCCACCGGACAGACCTCGATGCAGTTGCCGCAATGACTGCAATCTTTCAGGCTATTACCGACACCGGTAATTTCTGAATCTAACCCACGCTCCATAGTGCCGAGTGCCACATCACCGACCACTTCTTCACAAACCCGGACACAACGTTGACACTGGATACAGCGATTGGCATTAAAGGTGATCACATTATTGAGTTGAATATCGTCGATTCTGAATACGCGTTTCGGATCTGCAAGCCTTGAATCGCCTTTGCCATATTCAAACACCGTATCCTGCAATTCACATTCACCACTTTTGTCACAGACTGGGCAGTCGAGCGGATGATTAGCCAGCAGGATCTCCAGCATGTCTTCGCGGCTGGAAACCACTTTTTTAGAATGGGTGAGTACCGCCATGCCTTCCGCTGCCACAGTGGCGCAAGCAGGTTCCAGTCTTGGTCGGCCTTCAACTTCGACCAGACACATGCGGCAGCTGGCCAAGATTGATAGTCGGTCTTGATAGCAAAAGGTCGGGATCTCAATCGCACTAGCGCGGGCTGCGTTAAGGATCGTGGTGCCTTCTTTGACTTCCACCTCCTGACCATTGATTTTGAAGCTGATCATGTGTTTGTCCTATCGTCCACCGGGATCGTTTGATGGGTGATCAGCGCGTCGTACTCATGCCTAAAATGTTTCAGGGTGGCCCTGATCGCCCAAGCGGCACCGACACCCAGTGCGCAGAAGCTATTGTCAAATACACCGCTGCATATTACCTGTAGCTGCTCTACATCTCCGGGTCTGCCCTGGCCACGCTCGATGCGGTTAAGGATTTTACTGGCCCAGGGAAGACCTTCTCGGCAAGGTGCACATTTACCGCAGCTTTCATGTGAGAAGAATTCGGCTATCCGCCTGCCGACGGCGGGAATCGATGCGGTCTCATCCAGCGCGATCACCGCGGCTGACCCCATCATGCTGTCGGCGGTGGCGAGATCGGCAAAATTCATTTTCACCCCAAGTCCAGACAAAGGGATCATTGGCGCAGATAACCCGCCAGGGATCACGGCTTTGAATTTTCCGGTTAAAGGCCCGCCGCCATAGTGATAAACTAATTCACTCAGCGAAAGCCCCATCGGTAGCTCGTAGATCCCGGGGTTTTGCAATTGCCCGCTCAGACCAAACAGGCGTGGACCGGGCGCATCTTCAGGGCCGATGGAGGTAAACCAGTCAACGCCTCTGGCCAATATATGCGTCACACAGACAAACGTTTCCACATTATTTATCACGGTTGGGCAATCATAGAGGCCTGATACAGCAGGGAAAGGTGGTTTTAATTTCGGTTGACCGCGTCGGCCTTCAATTGACTCCAGCAGCGCTGTTTCTTCACCGCAAATATAAGCACCAGCACCTTTATGCACATAGATATCGAGACAAAAATCGGTGTTAAATATATGCTGACCAAGATAACCCCTCGCGTAAGCGGCGTTGATCGCCAGTGTTATTTTTTCAATGGATAAGCCATATTCACCGCGAATATAAATGTAGGCCACTTTAGCTCGGATAGCGTAAGCGGCAATAATCATGCCTTCAATCACCCTATGTGGATCCCGTTCCATGAGCAGTCGGTCTTTGAAGGTGCCGGGTTCACCTTCATCGGCGTTACAACACAGGTAATGGGTTTTGCCATCGTCTTTTGGCACAAAACTCCATTTCATACCCGTAGGAAAACCTGCCCCGCCGCGACCGCGTAGGTTGGAAGCTTTGACTGTGTCGATCACTTTATCTGGAGAATAAGTGGTCAGTATTTTTTTGAGACCCTGATATCCACCAGTCCTTTCATAAAACTCAATATTGGTCGAGTCTGGGTGGGTGATATATTTTAGTAACACAAGTTCGCTCATAGCGCTGTCCCTGTGGAGGGCCCCTTTTCCGTTGAGGCGTTACTTTCTTCCACAGGCGACTTACTTTCTTCTACTGACGACGTTATACCTGATCGTGATAACTGGTCTAGAAGCTTGTCTACTTGCTCTTTGGATAGATTAGTGTGGTAAGTTTCATTGACCATCATGGCGGGCGCGAGATCGCAGGATCCGATACATTCAACCGTGGTCAGGGTAAAAAGACCATCTTTACTGGTATCGCCTTTGCTAATCCCAAGCCGAGTTTGCAGGTGGTCCAGCAGGTCATAGGCGCCACGTAACATGCAGGGGAGATTGGTGCAGATCTGGAGATGATATTTGCCAATGTTTTTATTTTTATACAGGGTATAGAAACTAGCCAGTTCAAACACCCAGATCTCCGGTACGTCTAAGATCTCTGAGATTGCCAGATAGGCAGTTTCGTCGATGAACCCATATTTATCTTGAGCCAGATAAAGTGCTGGCATGATCGCGCTGCGCTGGGTGGGGTAGCGTTTTACAATATCAGCGATGGGGGCGGTAAGATCGGCGATGATAGTTTGTCTGGAATATTCTGCGGTCATTTGTCCACCTCCTTCATCACCGGATCGAGTGAACCGATCATGGCGATCACATCGGCCAGATATTTCAGATTAGTGGTGCGGTCGGTCAGCGCCTGTAGGTTAACAAAAGAGGGCGCTCTGATTTTGACTCTGAACGGTTTTTCAGTGCCGTCGCTGATGATGTAAAAGCCAAGTTCCCCCTTTGGTGCTTCGATGGCGGTATAAACCTCGCCTTTGGGTACTTTGAAACCTTCGGCAGCCAGTTTAAAATGATGTATATGAGCTTCCATAGAATGAGCCAACAGGTCTTTATTGACTGGAAAGGCGATCTTAGGATCATCGATTAAAAATAGGCCCGGCTGCATTTGCGCGACACATTGGCGGATCATCTTTAGGCTTTCGTGCATTTCGTCGACGCGGCATTTCCAACGGTCATAACAGTCGCCATCGGTGCGCACGATAACGTTAAAATCGAGTCTGTCGTAAATTTCGTAAGGGGCATCACGGCGGATATCCCAGTCGATACCAGAAGCCCGCAAGCAGGGTCCACTGAGGCCGAGGGCGATAGCATCTTCCCCGGTGATGTTGCCGACATTTTCTACCCGGGCCAGAAATACCCGGTTGTTGCCTACCAGATTTTCATAATCAGAAATGCTGTTTTCGAAGATGTCACAAAATTCAATAATACGTTCGACACAGCCGTCAGGCAGATCTTCTCTTACACCGCCAACTCGGCAGAAGGAGGTGTGCATACGCGCGCCGCTGATCATCTCCATCAGGTCCATGATCATTTCTCGGTCACGCATGGTATACAGCAAGGTTGTTATCGCACCTACGTCCATTGGCAGCGCGCCAGTGATCAGCAAATGCCCAGAGATCCGGGACAGTTCTGCCATTAATACCCGAATGTATTGCGCGCGTTCTGGTGCCTTGATACCCAGTAATGACTCCACCGCCAGCGCATAGCCCAGGTTATTGGACGGCTGACAGAGATAATCTAAGCGATCGGTGAGCGGAAAGATCTGGGTATAAGTGAAACTTTCACACAGCTTTTCGGTGCCTCTGTGTAGCAGACCAATATGCGGCTCGATGCGTTTCACGATCTCGCCATCCATCTGTAACAGTAGACGTAATACCCCATGGGTACTGGGATGCTGTGGCCCTAGATTCATCAACACTTCGCGGCTTAGGCCATGTTCCTGTTGGCTTTCGTGGATGATATTGACACTGGTCATAGAATATCTCCGATGGGACCCTGTGTTGGGGTCGGTTTCTCTTCGCCAAACGGATTATATTTATCTTTGTAACCCCGCAGCGGAAAATCCTTGCGCATAGGCCAGCCTTCAAATTCTTGCCACATATAGATCCGGCGCAAGTCAGGGTGACCTTCAAAGACGATACCAAACATGTCATATGCTTCCCGTTCATGCCAGTTGGCGGTGGTCCACAGGTGGGTGATGGTCGGTGCTTTTGGTGGATCCTCTAGCGGACATTTGATACGCAATCGCCAGCCCAGTGAAATGGAGTAAAGGTGATAGACCAACTGATAGCGCGGGGTATTCGGGTGAAAATCAATACCGCCAATATCAGCCATAAAATTAAATTTAAAGGCGTCGTCATCGCGCAAAAACAAACACAGTTCAACTAAGTCTTTCGGGCTGACCACGACACAGGGCATATCGATGACGTTTGGATCGATGCTGATGCGGCCGTTGAAACTATCAATGAGCTGGTTAAGTGGAAACTGCCCCGACATGATCATACATTTTCTTTCACAAAGGCAGATTTTTCTTTTGTATTATAAATAGAGACCGGGGTAGTTTGCTCTTGATCCTGCTTAGGTTGACGGTTGCCGGTGATCTGTTCTTGTAATAGCACCATGGCATGTAAGAGTGCATCTGGACGAGGCGGACAACCAGCCACATGAACATCAACCGGGACAAAAAGGTCTGAACCTTGCACCACAGAATAGGTATTGTAAACACCACCTGAGATGGCGCAGGTACCCATGGCAATCACATACCTTGGCTCTGGCATCTGATCATAAAGACGCCTGATAATTGGTGCCATCTTTTTGGTCACTGTACCGGCGATGATCATCACGTCAGACTGGCGGGGAGAGGAGCGGAAAACGACACCAAAACGGTCAAGATCATATCTGGCACAACCGGCCGCGATCATTTCTATGGCGCAGCAGGCAATGCCAAAGGTTTCTGGCCACAGGGATGATTTTCGGCTCCAATTGATAATGCTATCGGAGGTGGTAAAAAGTACATTATCTTTGTATCGTTCTGTCAAACTTCCCATTCTAAGGCTCCTTTTATCCAAGCGTAGATAAATCCAACCAACAGCATCATGATAAAAATAAACATTTCGATGTAACCAAACAAGCCGAGGTCTGCCAGTACCATCGCCCAAGGGAACAGAAACATCGTTTCTACGTCAAATACGACAAATAGGATGGCGATCACAAAATACTGTACTTTAAATAATCCAGCTGACGCTTCCCCAACATGGTCTATACCGCATTCATAGGGCCGGTTCTTTTCTGGATAGGGATTGTCTGGCCTGAGCAGGCGGGAGACGGTCAGGATAAATGCGGCCAGTGTAACGACAACCGCAACCATCAAAAACACGGGTAAAAAATCAATAGGCATTTACTCTGCTCTCCTACAGCAACGCTCTTTTTAACTGTAGTCTTGTTTTGGGGTTTTATCCAAGACCAAGGGGGATTGAATCGGCGACAAAACCAAGGAACCAGGCGGGTAACACCCCAGTCAGTAAAGTGCCGATTGTGGCGATTAACAAAACAATACGTATGGATGAGGTAAGCTGTATCTCGGCCGCTTGTGTTGGTGTTAGTGCTGGAGGCTGCACATACATCAACATGATGATACGGATGTAAAACCAGGCCGCGACGGCGCTCAATAGCACTGCGATCACAGCCAATATCACATGGCCTTTATCTACAAGCGCTGTTAGCACATAAAACTTGGCAAAAAAACCACCAGTTGGCGGAATTCCAGCCAGAGAAAATAAAAAAATCAGACTCATAAATGCCAGACCGGGATGCGTTTTTGCCAGACCAGAGAAGTCCTCGATGGGCTCACCTAGGCTTACCCCTTTATTTAATAGAATGATGACGGCAAAAATACCGATTGTCATAAACGTATAAACCAGCAGATAAAGCATGATACTTGCCATCCCGTCTCTGCCACCAGCCACTAGGCCCAGCATCAGAAACCCAGCGTGAGCAATACTGGAATAAGCCAACATACGTTTGATATTGTTTTGTGCTAGAGCCACAAAGCTGCCTAGCGTCATTGTTAGCACTGAAATACCTACAATGTTTAAAATCCAAATGGGTTGTAGTACCGAAAGATCCTGCATGAAGATCCGCATGATCACGGCAAACGCGGCCGCTTTGGAGGCCACCGACATATAGGCGGTGATCGGTGACGGAGCTCCTTCATAAATGTCTGGTACCCACATGTGGAAGGGGACGGCACCGACTTTAAATAACAGACCAACCAGCATAAACAAGGTTGCCAGGATCAACATAGGGTCTGACAAATCTAAGGTAGACAGCGCTACAGCCATATCTTTGAGATTAGTGGTGCCAGTCAGACCATAAAATAAAGACATGCCGTAAAGAATAATGCCGGACGAGAACGCGCCAAGAATGATATATTTTAAAGACGCTTCATTGGATCTTAGGTCAGTTTTGAGGAACCCCGTTAACACATAAATCGAGAGCGCCTGCAGTTCCAGGCCGATATAGATGAGCAGGAGATCGGTGCTGGATACCATGATCATCGTACCCAAAAGTGCAAACAGCAGTAAGGCATAATATTCACCTTGGAACACACCTTCCTTGATTAGCCCGTTATTGGGTCGATAGTTACCTGACATAAGCACAGTTAACGTGGTGCCAAGATAAAGGATAACTTTGAAAAAAGTGGAAAATCCATCAACGACGAACATACCGGCATAAGCGGTTTGCGGAAAATCGGATAGGGCATAGCTCATACCGGCGGCAAGTAAAATCATGAACACCGAAACACCTGCCAGCAGCTGATCTTGGCGAGGATGTGGCACCAGCGATAACATCAACGCCACACAGGCACCGATAATGATGATAATTTCTGGCCCACTCGCCAATACCGATTGGCTGATAGCCGTTAGATCGACAGTGACGAAGTCAGCAGCTGTTTGTTTTTCTGCTATGTCGCTCATAAGCCTGCTCCCAATGTTTGCTCAAGCAGGTGTTTTAGGGTCGGTTGCAGAATACTGAGGAAGGGTTTAGGATAAAATCCAAGCCAGAACACAAAGAGCAGAAGCGGCAGTGCGCAGCAAAGCTCTCGTACATTAAGATCCCACATTTTGGCGGCACCAGGAATACGGACTGGTCCCAATAGCATTTGACGATAAATGCCTAACAGGTAAGCTGCGCCGAGCAAAGCCCCTAACACACCAGCTGTCGCGGCCCAGTTATTGACGCCAAAAGTCCCTGACAGCACCAGTATTTCGCCAATAAACCCGTTAGTTCCGGGCACTGCCATGGAAGACAGTAAGAATATCGCAAAAAATATGCCGTAAAAGGGGATGGCCTTGAGTAAACCACCATAAGCCGGAATATCCCGTGAATGGGTACGCTCATACACTAGGCCAATAAACAGGAACAAGGCACCCGTGGTAATGCCATGGTTAAACATCTGGATCACGGCTCCAGTTGTGCCATTGGTCGAGAACGTAAAAAGCCCTAAAGTGATAAATCCCATGTGGCTGATACTGGAATACGCGATCAGTTTTTTGATGTCCTGCTGCGCTAATGCGAGAAACCCTCCATAGACAATCGCGACGGCCGACAACCCTTGCATTAACGGGGCAAAATAATGGGAAGCATCGGGTAACATTGGCAACGAAAACCGAATAAAACCGTACGCCCCCATTTTTAACAGTACCCCAGCCAGAATAATACTGCCTGCGGTGGGGGCTTGTACGTGGGCATCCGGTAACCAAGTATGCACTGGCACCATGGGTACCTTGACCGCAAATGCGATCAAGAAAGCAATAAAGACCCAGCGCTGCAGCTCAAAGTCATATGACACATCCATTAACGCCAAGATATCGAAGGTACGTCCACCAGCGAAATAAAGCACCAATATTCCCACCAGAAATATCAGACTGCCAGCGAGGGTATAAAGAAAAAACTTAAACGCGGCATAGATGCGATCTTCGCCGCCCCAGATACCTATCATCAGATACATGGGGACCAGCATCGCTTCCCAAAACACATAAAATAACAGTAGATCCAACGCGCAAAAAACCCCAAGCATCAGGCTCTGAATTACCAGCAGGCAGATCATAAATTCTTTGAGTCGCTTAGCAATGGCGTTCCAGGACGCCAACACACAGATCCAGCCGAGCAGGGAGGTTAAGAATAGAAATAAAACACTGACCCCATCAATACCTAATTTATAGGTGATGCCCAGAGAGGGGACCCAAGGTTTACTCTCCATAAATTGCATCTGGGCGGTGCTATTATCAAAAATGACCAGCAACCAAGTGGCAATGAGGAAATCGATAAACAATATGATCAACGTAAACCAGCGCACTGTGTTTTTACCTGATAGGAAGGGCACGCATAATGCGGCTATCGCGGGCAAAAATATCAATATGCTTAATATCGGTACATTTTCTATGAGTAAACTGGTCATCAAGGAGTCTGTCATAAGCCCTCACTCCCAATCAACATATAAACGGCAATCACCAAAAACAGGCCAATCACCATCGCAAGGGCATAATGGGAAACAATGCCGGTTTGCAGGCGGCGCAACAAGTTACCGCTTTTCATTGCCGTTTTCGCCACGCCGTTAACCGCGCCGTCGACAACGTGAGTATCGACGGTCAGGCTGTACTTGGACAATCGATGCAGGGTATTGAGGATAACGCCATCACCCAGCGTGATAACCATCTGTTCCCAGTGGAGCACGGGTTTATTAGCCAGCCACATAAAGACAGCTGCCCCGCGCCGGTAAAACCAGTCGGTATCGATGCTGATGGTATTTTTGGGATTGAGGTATTTAAGTAACAATACAAAAGCCAACAGGGTGAACATCAATATACCGAGACTTTCGGTGATATGTGCACCTGTATAGGGTTCAAATTCAACAGCATAAGGCAGCATGTTATAAAGCAGACTAGGAAAGAGTCCGATGCCAATGCAGAAGCATGCGGCAATGCCCATGGCCACTAACATATTGATTGGCGGCTCCTTGGGGCGGAGGCCGGAATCTTTACCAAAAAACATATAATAAGGTAGCTTAAGCCCTGTCGACAGGAAGGTACCGGAAGAAGCTAACATAAGTAACAGCGTGGCAGTCGCATGGTGATCTCCAGCGGCCGCGGCGATGACCATACTTTTACTGACGAAACCACTGAAAAAAGGAAAGCCTGCGATAGCAAATGCGCCAACCATGTAAAACGCTACCGTCCAGGGCATCGTTCGGTAGAGTCCGCCGAGTTCGGTAAGCTTACGCTTGCCTGTCATATGAATGACAGCGCCCGCCCCCATAAACAATAGGCCTTTATAGATAATATGTGCGAAGGCATGGGAAGAGCTACCGTTCAGCGCCATTTCGGTACCGATGCCGATACCTGCGACCATGTAACCGACTTGACTGACAATATGATAGCTTAGCAGGCGACGGCAATCATTTTCCAGCATCGCGAATATCACCCCATAAAGCGCCATGAAAACCCCAAAACCGATCAGGATTTCTGCGCCGGGATAGGCGCGTATCATTACATAAACAGCGGTTTTGGTGGTAAAGGCACTTAAAAATACCGCACCAGTTACTGTCGCCTCTGGATAAGCATCTGTGAGCCAGGCATTTAACGGTGGAACCGCGGCGTTTATCATAAAGGCGATCAGAATCAAGGTATATGCTATACCCCCTTGTTGTGCGCCATCTATCGGGCCAAACAAGTAAGATCCGGTTTCAAGACCATGTAGTACAATACCGGCAAACAGTAATACGCCCCCAGTGACATGCACCATCAGATAACGGAAGCCTGCTTTCACAGCAGGGTCTTTTCGAGTGGCAAAGATCAGGTAAGCAGAGGAAAATGCCATGATCTCCCAGCCGACTAACAGGGTAAACCAGTCACCGGCAAAGAGTACGAGAAAGGCACTGCCCATATAAAGAAACGCCGCCACTCTTTGGCCTGTATGACTGATATGCAAGCTATAAATGTTGCCGATCAACGCCGCAATAGCAAACACCCAGCCAAAAAATAGACTCAGTTTGTCAACTTTGAACATGACCAATGAAATACCGGCAAAGTCAATTTCGCCGAAGCTCCCCATTTCCATTTGGGTCAGAGAAAAGATCACCAGCAGTGGAATGATGATTGAGTAGGATTTTTGGCTATTGCCTTTAAATAACGGCAGCAGCAAACCGCCTACGAGTAGCAGAACGGCTGGCATCATGGAGAAGGAGAACCATTCAGTCATAATAGTCTTCCTTCTTGGAGATACCGATTTTTTTGCCGATGAATTTGCTGACTAATATGATCAAGCCGCAGCCGATAAACCCAAGCAGTGCTCCCCAGCCGGGTATAGCATCCCAAACGTTATAACCGTGAGGTCTTGCAACCAGAAAGTCGGCAATGACGATGCTCACTAAAATGACGACTAACAGACGCCAGCGTGTTCTGGTGTGTTTTTTGTCACCAAAGAAGTTGACCAGTTTTGCCATCATGGTAGCGATTCTCCTGTGACAAATGCGTCTGCGACTAAGGTATTGGCTAGGCCTAAAAAATAATCCGGATAGAGTCCCAGGAGCAAAGATAATAGTGCAGTGATCAGTAAGGGTACCGCGATCATTGGGATCTCATGGATATCATTGGCCGCCACGAGTGATGGATTTTGTGTTATTTTCTCACGCTCAAAAAAGGCTTTATAGGTGACGGGCAGAAAATAAGCCGCATTAAGCACAGCGCTAACCAGCAGTACGATTAGCAGCGCCATCTGTCCGGCATCGACAGAACCCACTACCAGATACCATTTACTGATAAACCCACCGCTTGGCGGGATGCCAATCATACCGAGGGAACCGATGAAAAATGCGGTCATGGTTACAGGTAGTCTTTTACCTATGCCGGAAAGATCACTGATTTTTTTGCGGTGGCTGGCACAATAAATAGAACCCGCACAGAAGAACAGGGTGATTTTTGAAAAGGCATGGGCGGCGATATGGATTATCCCTCCCAGTGCGGCCATCGGGGTCAGCATGGCAGCACCGAGAATGATATAAGAGAGTTGACTCACAGTGGAATAGGCCAGTCGGGCTTTCAAATCGTCTCGGGTCAGGGCGTAAATAGAGGCGGTAACTATGGTGAAGGACACCAGATAAGCGGTGATTATGCCAAGACCCAAGGTACTCATCAGGTCGATACCAAACACATGAAAAATGACCCGTAACAGACAGAACACCCCCATTTTCACCACCGCGACCGCATGTAACAAAGCGCTGACCGGGGTTGGTGCGACCATGGCCGCTGGCAGCCAGGCGTGGAACGGCATGATGGCTGATTTGGCAAATCCGAATAGGTAGCAGAAATAGATAATAATCAATAAGCCATCGGCGGCGACGACATTTTTGAACAGGCCTTGGGGTAAGAAATCAAAGCTGCCAGTAAGTTGATAAGTTAGCGCCAGTGCGGCAAGCAAAAAGGATTTTGAGGCTCCCACCAAATAGACGATATATCGTTTACTACCATTCCAAGATTCCTGGTTTTCTTTATGATAAACCAGTGGGTAAGTTATAAGGCTCAGTAGTTCGTAAAAGATCACCAGCGTAAACAGATTAGCGGCAAATGCTCCCCCCACAGCTGCAGATAGCGAGACGGCAAAAGAGGCATAGAATCGGGTCTGATTTTTCTCATTCTGGCTGCGCATATAACCGATGCAATAAATGGCGGCTAATATCCATAATAGGCTGGATACTGTGGCAAATACCATGCCCAGCGCGTCAACCCGAAACGCAAAATCAACCCCTGGCAGGATCTCAAATAAAGTCAGGTCGACAGTATTGCCGGCCAGTATTAACGGCGCCATGGAAATAACGATGATGAACTTTATCACCGCGGCTACAACCGATACCGCATCCCGTGTGTTGGGGCGATTATGCAGGCACAGTATGACGCCCGCAGCAATGAGCGAGACGGTGACCGCTAAGGCTGGTCTTATGGATAACAATAATTCCCAATTCAGTAATTCCATATTGATAAGAGTCATCAATTCCAGTCTCAGCCTTTCATGATTGTTAGGTCATCTACTTCCAGCGTGCGTTTGTTACGCAATAAAGCCACCAGTATGCCGAGTGCAATAGCGACTTCGGCTGCGGTGATCGCAATAATAAAAATAGCCATGATCTGGCCGCGGGGATCGTTCATTTCATACCCGAAGGCAAGCAGATTGATATTGACACTGTTGAGCATGAGTTCGAGAGACATCAGCACAATCAAAACATTACGCCGGAGTAATACGCCTGCAGCGCCAATGACAAATAAAATGGCAGCTAATATCAAATACCAAGAGATGGGGATCATTTGGATACCTCCTTCGTGGCCCCTTTTTTGTGTTCGTTACGACCGTTACTTTGGGCCAGTACTACCGCGCCGATCAGGGCGACCAGTAGGATGACTGAAGCCACTTCAAAGGGCAGCAGAAAATCCCTGAATAAGGTTAAGCTTAGTTGCTTGGTTGGTTCATCGCCAATGATGCTTTGCTGCGCCATCACCGCATGCAGACGGCTGCTTTGGCTGAGTAGAAAGAATAGCTCAGTTGCCAGTGCCAGCAGCGCGACTATAGCTGGTATTGCCCCTTTTTGAATAAATCGACTGTTATTGATAAACCGACCATGGGCTTCTTTACGTACGTCTAACATCATGATGACGAATAAAAACAGCACCATAATGGCCCCGACATAAACAAATAGCTGGATCACCGCAAGAAACGGTGATCCCAGTAGGACAAACAGGGCTGCGATCTGCACAAAACAGGCGACAAGAGACAGGGCACTGTGGATCGGGTTTCTGGCGACAACAACCAGCAAGCCAGTACCGATGGCAACCAAGGCAAGTAATATAAAAAATTGTTGCTCCATTGATTAATCCTTTTTTTGTTATTTCTCTCGTTTGAGCAATTGCCACCAGTCGTAGCCTTTTACGTTAGCCTGAGTGATGGTTTTACCACTGCCATCTTTAGCCAGCGATGCTGGGACGACGGTGCCAGCCCCTTCTTCAGCCTTATGTGGTGCGGCTATTAAGTCCTCAAGATGCACCACTAACGCCTCGGTGGTGGTACTAGCAACCTCATATTCCTGACCTAGCTTGATCGCGTCAGCCGGGCAGGCATCTTCACACAAGCCGCAATAAAGGCAGCGCGATAAATCGATATCAAACACTTTTGGCCGTCGGTTACCTTTTTCATCTTCATAGGGCACCACCGTGATGCAGTCACAGGGACAGATCTTTGCACACAGCTCACAGCCGACACAGTTCACGTCGCCTTCATCGTTGGTTTTCATGAAATGATGCCCACGATGACGATGGTAAGGCAGCCATTTTTCATGGTCCGGATATCTGTGTGTAATAATTCTGGAAAACATATAGTGTAATGTCAGCCGCAGTGCGCGCCACAGATCGCTGAATAAAAGCCATCCGATCCAGCTTTGCTTTTGTTGTCGTGTTCTGGCCATGTTGGCCTCCCGGTACTATCGATACCTCATTTCTTATCCCGTTTTGCTGGGTAACGAGATGTTCTTAAAACATAAATAATCCGCTGATTAAAATGTTTACTAGCGACAGGGGTAAAAGCACCTTCCAGCCAATCGCCATTAACTGATCATAGCGGTAACGCGGAAAGGTAAAACGGAACCACATAAACACCCAGATGAAAAAACCAACTTTGAGTAACAGCCAGACTGTATCTGGTATAAAGGGGGGCGCGCCATGCCAGCCGCCAAAAAACAGCATCACATTGAGAAAGCCTATGATCACGACGCCCAAATATTCGCTAAGCATAAAAAAGGAAAAGCGTATGCCGCTATATTCGGTATGATAACCGGCACCCAGATCGCCTTCTGCCTCTGGCAAATCGAACGGTATACGCTGGACTTCGGCCAGTCCCGCCACAAAGAATACAAAAAAACCTAAGGGTTGATAGACCACATTCCACATGTCTTTTTGGGCGGTAACTATGTCCATCATATTCATCGAGTTAGCCAGCATCACCACGCCAATGACAGAGAACCCCATAGGTATTTCATAACTGATCATCTGGGCAATCGCCCTGAGGCTGCCGAGTACCGCATATTTACTGTTGGAGGCCCAGCCAGCGAGGATGGTTCCAAAGATGCCGATGCCGCTAACGGCGAGAATAAATAACAACCCTACATTCATATCTGACAGACTGAGCATTAATTCAGTACCAAAAATTGTTACAGGTTCCCCTAGTGGGATGGCGACAAACACCACAAAAGGTGGTACTAATGCGACCACAGGGGCCATTTTGAACAGGGTTCGATCGGCGGCACTGGGAATATGATCTTCTTTCGTCAGTAGTTTGATGCCGTCGGCCACGGGCTGTAACAAGCCGTGCCAGCCGACCCGCATGGGGCCCGGACGTTGTTGGATATGACCCGCAATTTTTCGTTCTAGCCAGGTAAGAGGTAAGGGCAGCAGTAGAAGCACCGCCACAACGACGGCAATCTTGAGTAACATAGGCAGGATGACATATAAGGTTTCCATGCTATCGGGTCTCTGATATCGTATTTTGAAGTAGTTTGGGTATATTTAATTTAAGCGTACTATAAAGGTAGTTTGGGCTTATAACTTAATCAAATATCATTTCGAGGTGAGTACGGTTCGCTTCCTTGCTTACCGTTAGGTGATTATTTTATGAAAGGATTGTTTAATGCTTGCCCTTATTCCATAATTTCTTTATCTGTTCCGCAAATTCTGATGTTCTAATAAATAGCCCGTACTGTGTTTTTTCATTTTCGGTATTGATTACAGGTAAAACATTCTCATCATTGATTTTGAATTCGAATTTATAACTCACTACTTTGTCACTAGTGATTGTCAGCTGCTCTCTCTCGGTCTTCCATGAACCTTCAAATTCATTATCATCGTTAATCTTAATGGTTAGCGTCTTATTATTATTAAAACTAAATTTGGTAATATCTGCTAATTTCAAAGACTCTGTTGGTGATATATAAAACCAAGAGTTACCTTCTAATTTAATATCCATAGTGCTAATACGAATACTATCAGTGTTAGAAAGGGATTTTTTTGTAACTAAATCTAAGCCTGAGCGGGATGTTGAAACTAACGCAACATCATCACTCGCATAATAATATGTATCGATGTAACCAACACCAGGCGCTTTAATTATACTACCTGATGCTGTATAGGAATAAAGATGACGAGAACCGTTAACACTTAATTGATTATTATTGTAATCTATTGTTAATTCACCATTTTTATAATCCCCTTCATGAGTGGGATGGCTTTCATTTAAGCTACGATAAGTAAATTCATTACCGTCAACATATGCAGCGAGTGAATTGTGTTTAGCCTCTTCTTTGGTGAAGTTGTTTGCATTACCTCGGGTTATTTTTATCTCATCTAGTTTATCGCCATCGTTAACTAAGTCTGTTACGAATTTTCCTAAATTACGGAGGTCTGTTTCGGTGTGAATGTCTAAGTCACTGATTGTTCTTGCTAGAAGGTGCGCTCGTTGGGCTTGCTCGTTATCTTCCTCATTTGATTTCAACGCAATATAATCACCAGAGATAAATTTTCCTTCAATACTTAGCCAGCCAGCTAACGTTTGTATACCAATGTTCTTGGTATACATTATTGTTGTAAATGGTGTTATAACTGTGCTGCCAGGATAAGAAAATAAAGTATAACTTTTTCTGGCTGCTCCTATTTTATCACTATCAAATGAAACTCCCTCCAATACCCTTGCAATCAAAGGGTATTGGAGGGATGTGTCTCTCGTATTTAATTTACCATTACTGTTGGTTGTACCGAGCACATTACTTCGGTCTTCATTACAAGATTTTGTTTTTTCAGCGCTGCATATTAGAGCATTTCCTAAATAGCCGCTCATAGCTGTGATTTGTGTTTGTGTTGGTGAATATTCGTCATTGGTATCTAAATTACAACCCATAAGAGTGACAGTTGAAAGGATACTTGCAGGGAAAATGGCGCGCTTAAATTTCATAATTAGTTCCTGTGGGCATTATTTACAATACTAAATTAAGGTTTATCTTTAAAAAAAAACCGTAATTTCGTTACATTTTAATGCCGTAAAATTTTCGAAAACGGCATCATAATTTGCTTGCAGCAATATACCGATACAGAGCTGCAAGGACAATTAAACCTATGTAAAGAAAGTGAAATGTTATGTAAATGGAATAATGAACATGGAATATGTCATTTAAATAGCGAACATAATTAACGGTTATTAGCGCTATATAAGATACTAAAAGGTAGGCTGGATCGGGTCATCATAAAGCGCTTAAGACTCAGTTCTTAGGCGCATCGGTATTAAATATAGCAACCGTTCTCATCACATCTACTTTCAGCTGAATCTAAAGTCGACTCTGTCTTTTCAGTAGTACTGGTAAGTGCAGCTGTTTCTGATACCAATTCACTAATTATCTTACCCACTCGCATATCATCGATTCTGCCAAAATGATTTAGTCTTATTCGGCCATTTTTATCGATCAAAATAAGAGTCGGCGTTCCCCTCATTTCATAGCGTTGCATTGTCTTGGGTATATGGCCGCTTGAAGCTGGCATATCAATGGCAATCGGAAAAGTGATTCGATATTCATGGATAAATGCTTTTAGTGCGTCAGCGGTCATCACTGCGTGATGTTCAAATACAGTGTGAAGGCCAATGACTTTAACGTTTTTATCGGAGAATGTTTCATCGATCATTTTTGTTTGCGGTATCCCGTGCGATACACAACCTGGACATAACATTTGAAATGCATGAATAACAATGACAGACCCTCTCATTTTTGATAGAGACAGTGGTGCAGTCGTATTGAGCCAAGCACTTGCTTCAATTTCGGGTGCTATTGGGTATTCGGTTAATATAGACATTCTTATTACCTCATTGATTATGGGACTAATTGATAGGCAGGCGCGCTAACACCTGCCTAATTTCTTTATTGATTTACTTTACCGGGTAAACTTAAATCTCCAGAGGCAACGTCCATTACATTGACTACACATAGTAATGGTGCATGAACACTTTGATTAACGCGTAGGCCAGCGGTAACGCCATCATACTTGGTATTGGAAATATCAACGTTAGAATCAAAGGCTACTTTTACTTCAACGGTGTTGTTATTAAAGATAGGATCCCAGCCTGGACTATCTAGCAGGATAGGGAGTCCCGGCCATGTTTTAGGCAGTTTTGGCGATGTACCTTCTGGAATATCAACCACCGCGAGCATGCCTTTACCGCACTGTTCATTGGCTTGTAAAACGACCCAATGACTGTGCCAAACATCGCCATCATTGGCTGGATTGTTATCTGAATTCTCATCGTATAAAGGCGTGTCATCAAAATCGGCATGAGCTGTCACTGCAAGTGACAGTATTCCGGCGTCTTTCTCGAAACCAACTGTTGCGCTATTAAGCGAAGTCGGCCACACATAAGAGAACACGTTACTACCCGCCAATTTACCCGATGCAAGTGGTTTACTTATCCCTGCTTTTTCAGACACCGCCATGTGGAAGGTCGCAATATTTTTATCAGTCGTTATTTTGGCGTGAACGATATCAAAGGTGGCAGGTGTGTTACCTGTAGGATCGACTTTAGCGTGGATGCCGCCATCATGTGAGCCGTCAGAAAATGCATAAGACGAGGACAACAGTGCCAAAGAGGCTGTGATAAATAAAGAATGGTGTTTCATAACTATCTCCAAAATTAGTATTGAGTCAACACTAAGTGTACACGGGCATTCCGTGTTGTCAAATGGTATCGACTCAATACTACAATTACCATTCTAGGTTGTAAATATGGTGTTTATTCGATACTATATATGAATGAATATATCAATGATCCAACAAACATTAGAGCGGCTTTCTAGCTTGCTACGCAGTGAAAAACGTAATCGCTTGCTTGAGTATGGTTTGCAGCCCATCCAATTTGAAGCGTTACATTATCTGTCGATATGTAACCGTTATTCAGACACACCAATGGGCGTGACTGATTATTTAAATCAGACCAAGGGTTCGGTTTCTCAGACACTAAAAGTGCTTGAAAAAAAAGGACTTATTGAGAAAGTAGCGGATAGTAAAGATAAACGTGTTGCACATCTTAAAGTGACAGAATCTGGCCTAGAGTTGATTAATGGGTTGCAGATCTCACCACTACTGCAACAAGCGAGTGAACAACTTAATAATAAAAAATTTAATACGATTAACACTGCGCTTCATGATTTATTATTTGCAGTGCAGTCAGCTAATCAGTTTAAATCTTTTGGTCAATGTCATACCTGTATGCATAATTCTAAACGTGATGACGGTTATTTTTGTGAGTTGACACAGGAACCACTCTTAATAAATGACATTGATCTTATATGCCGGGAACATTTACACAAGTAAACCGAGGGTCTTAAAAAATAGCGATCGTCTGATCGCTACTGCCATTGCTGCCACATAAACAAAATATTACTGGGCAGGTGCATCAATTACGATGATCTCCGTATCGGATAGGGCTTTAATAATGACGTCTTTTTGTCTCGTCACTTCTGCTCCATCGCCTTTGTTCATCAATATCGCCCTTTGATTATCGATAAGTTCAAACTCTCCACTTGATGCCAAAACATATGCTTGGTGTTCAATTGAGTGAGTAAATTGCGTGCCTTTTTTAATCTTGCCACCATAGATTCGCGCAGCTTGATTGATAAATAGTGCGTTATCTTGTTCGCCTGGGTATCCAGAAACGAGTAGGGGTAGTCTAGTATTATTAACCGTATCGGTATCTTCAGAAAACAGTTTGCTGTCCCATCTCGGCTTTACGTTGTGCTTATTCGGTTCAACCCAAATTTGAAATAACGTTAAGGGTTCTTTTGTTAAATTGTATTCCGAATGAGTAATACCAGAGCCTGCACTCATCACTTGTACTTCGCCTGCGAGGGTCACGCCTTTATTACCAGTATTGTCTTGATGAGTGACCGCACCGGAGCGTACAAAAGTAATGATCTCCATATTTTTGTGTGTGTGAGCTGGAAACCCTGTTCCTGCTGCAACCCAGTCGTCATTAACAACTCTGAGCGTGCCAAACCCCATTCTTTTGGGATTGTAATAATTAGCAAAGCTAAAGTGATGATTGGCTTTTAACCAGCCGTGGTTTGCTTTGCCAATCTGCTGAAAAGGATAGTGTTTTATCATTGTATTTTCCTCCCCCTAGACTTTACTTGTTAATCGATTTCTATCATGCGGTGCAGTGAAATCTTGCTGTGGGCCACGCGGGACAATCAAAGTCGGGTTAATTGTGTCATGACTCGCGTAATAATGGATCTTGGTATATTCCAAATCGACAGTGTTTTCGATCCCTTCAAATTGAAATAATTCACGTACATAGTGACTGATATTATGGAACTCATTTAATTTATTGCGGTTACATTTAAAATGACCATGATAAACGGCATCGAAACGCAATAATGTCGTAAATAATCGCCAATCCGCTTCTGTTAGTTGTTCACCGAGTAAATAGCGGTGGTTGCTAAGTCGCGCTTCAAGCCAATCTAAACTGGCAAAAAGTGCGTCAAAGGCTTGGTCATATGCTACTTGTGCGGTGGCAAAGCCTGCACGATAGACACCATTGTTTATCGTGTCATAAATACGTTCGTTAATAGTGTCGATTTCTGGTTGTAAATCAGTCGGATAATAGTCATCGTGGTTGCCAGTTAACTGATTAAACGCAGTGTTAAAAATGCGAATTATTTCACTCGATTCATTGTTAACGATGCTTTGTGTTTTCTTATCCCACAATACAGGTACGGTAACTCGTCCTTCATAATCAGGCGCAGCTTTAAGGTAAAGCTGGTATACATAGTCACTTTGATAGAGTGTGTCGCTGTAGTCGTTGCTATCGTCATTATTAGCGCCGAATTCCCAGCCATTGTTCAGCATTTCAGGTTTAACGACGCTGATAGAGATAATGTCTTCGAGTTGCTTCAATTGTCTGAAAATCAAAGTGCGATGCGCCCAAGGACACGCTAACGAAACATACAAATGATAGCGGCCTGCTTCTGCCGGATAGCGGCTACCTTCCTCATTTGAAATAGTGTCTCTGAAGCGACTTGCCTGACGTTCAAATTGACCTTTACTACCTTTGGTTTCGTACCATTGGTCATGCCATTTACCGTTGACGATTAATCCCATGATAATGCTCCTAATTTATGTTGTGTTAGCGCCCATCTTCGTTAAATTTAATACTTATGTTTCCGAATCGGGTTTATTAACTAAGCTTACTTACGATAAGGCGATCGATTGATAATTTACCGCCGCCTTGCAGCATTACCGACAGGCTGATTGCAAACAGTGCTAAGGCAAATTCATAACCGTTGTTACTCATGAACAGCCCGTTATCGATATGCGTACTAAAAATAGCGACGATCATCGTTAGTGACAATACCAGTGCTGTTGGTCTGGTGAGTAGACCAAGGATAAGCAGTAGGCCGCCAAAAAATTCCGCACTGCCTGCCATCATCGCCATTAAGTAACCTGGTGCTAGGCCGATAGATTCCATCCATTGACCTGTGCCTTCGAGCCCATAACCACCGAACCAAGCAAACAGTTTCTGAGCGCCGTGAGCGGTAAAAATAATGCCCGCCACTAAACGCAGTGGTAATGCCGAAAAAGTGTTATCTGATGTTAATATTTTATTAATTGTTGAAGTATTCATGTTGTGCTCTCTTTGATTCGTTAATGGGTTTCTAAGTATGTCTTATAAGTGTGTAGCTATTGTATTCGCTTAAATGGATTGGAATAACCGCTGAAATTTGTTTAGTATGTTCAAAATATTTGAACAATTGATGGCGTGTATAAGCGTGACAATAAAATAATAAGAAGAGAGAGGCTATGAATGTATAAATCTCCGATAACGATAGAAGCATTACAGGTGCTAGATGCGATTGACCGTCGTGGTAGTTTTGCCGCCGCCGCTGAACAGTTAAATAAAGTACCCTCGGCGCTCTCTTACATAGTGCAGAAATTAGAAGAGCAACTGGCGGTGACTTTGTTTGTGCGTCAGGGTAGGCGGTCGGTATTAACGCCTGCGGGTCGCCACTTACTCGGTGAAGGTCGAAAAGTGCTTGGTGCAGTGAGTAAACTGACCGAGCAAACGCAAACCATATCCCATGGCTGGGAACCTAAAATTAATATCACATTCGATTCTCTTTTTGACATGCAGCTATTACTTAAACCATTAGCGCTGTTTTTAAATGAGCATCCGAATATCGAAGTAGACATGAATGAAGAGGTAATGCATGGTTCGTGGGAAGCATTGATTGAAGATCGCACCGATTTACTTATCGCTGCACCTGCCCCAATTCCACATCAACAAGGTATTAGTGTGACCGCCTTAGGCAATCTGCAGAAAATATTCGTTGTGCCTAAAGGTCATGAGCTAGTGAGTTTTACAGCACCGGTTAGCAAATCCGAAATTGATAACTACCGGACTGTCGTTGTGCACGACTCAGCAAGAACTGCAGTACCTTGGTCAAATAACATTATTGAACAGAGCCGACATTTTTACGTTAATTCAGTTGAACACAAGATTCAAGCCATTATTGCTGGCATTGGCGTAGGTTATCTGCCGAAAACACGTATTCAATCACATTTAAATTCGGGTGATTTAGTCGAAATTGACCTAGGCGAAAGGGAGCCTGTATCAGACATTTACCTTGCTTGGAAAACCGTGAATAAAGGGAAAGGGTTAAAACGATTGAGAGACATTATGCAGCAGCATCTTCATCCGGTATTTTAGACATAAAGTCGCCTAACAAGGTTCTGCTCCAAAATGTGTTAGTGCATCTACCCACCAATTACATAACAACTTCAGAGAGAACGCATTGCTCGTAAGTGACTAACTACATTGATTTTAACCTTGTGCCAAAATGTTTGTAGACATGATCATTGTTGAAACCATCAATATTTTGACTGGAGAAGACCAAGGGTGTTACACCTTGCTTTATAGCTTCTTTTTGAGCCTCGACCGTAAGAATATTCATAATTAACATACCAGCAATGCTAGAAAATGCGCCAGTAATATTCCCGTTGATATTACACAGACCATCTCCTGGAGGTACACAATTATCAATAACAATATCAGCAATATCCATTAGCTTAAAACCAGAACTATGACGACTCTCGTATTTTGATGATTGCTCTACTGATGTTATTGCTATCACAGAATGACCTTTGCTTTTAGCTATTTTAGCAAATTCAATAGGAAGTGCATTTCGACCAGAATTTGAAATAATCATAATAACGTCCCCCGACGATATATTTTGGTCATTCCACACGACTTCTGCCAACCCTGATAATTTTTCCATTGCAGAGCCTCTTAAGGCACCATCATTGGTCAGTAATACTGAATCCAAAATAGCATTTATATTACCAAGCCCCCCGGCTCGAATAAATCCCTCTAGCCCAATCATATGAGAGTGCCCAGTTCCAAGAACTTGCACCATTTTGTCATCAACAATAGCTTTAGTGAAAAGCTCGGTCGCTTTAGATAAAGTATCTCTATTTGCTTCAACGAGAGAAGTAAGCCTTGGCTGTAAGTGATTAAAATATTCAAACATATATAATGCTCTCTGTATGTTATAGATATAACTAGCTTACAGTCCCACGACCCAAGATATAATACTATTCCATTAACAAGTAATACTTATCTTGATATATTACTGTATGTACTAGGCTGTTCCCAATTTTCATATTTCTAAACCAAAGGTTGTAGACAAGTAATCATGAAAACAACAATACAAAAAGTACCCCAAAGACAAGGCTGGTCTTGGCGTTACAAAATGTTGGAAGAAATTTACAAATCCGAAAATTGGCATGCTCACCAAGAATTTGAGCTTGTTTTACATAGAAACTTTAAAGGAAAAGCAGTAATAGGTTCTTACGAAGGTCAGATAGAACACAATGACCTAATACTGATAGGACCAAACGTTGTCCATAGCTTTGAATCCATAGATACAGATGAAAATAATCTTTGTGAGACCCATATTATATGGTTTAGAGAAGAGTGGATAGCCAAAGCAATGTACAGCTGTGTTGAGTTGAGGCAGTTAGCACCTTTACTTCAACGCGCGAATAAAGGGCTTAGTTTTTCACCTAAAACAGCAGAGATGGTTTATAAGCACCTAAACAACTTTGAAAGCCTTTCTTCCATAGGACAACTTGCTGTATTGATTCAAGTACTGGCTGAATTATATGCAGACCAATCAAGTTTAACCTTACTTTCACGTTCAACAGATGTAAAGAAAAACACAACACACCATAACAACAATAAAATTGACCGAGTTTGTCAGTACATTGATAACCATTTTGCATCGGATATAACATTAAAAAAGTTAGCAAATTATATGTATGTTAGTGAAAACACCATTCATCGTTGGTTTATACAGAATTTCAATGAAAGTTTTAGTCAGTACCTAAAGAAGCTTAGGCTGAATTATTCAGCTCAATTGCTTACGACAACGAATTTATCAATTAGCTTAATCGCAGAAAAAGTAGGCTATAGAAACCAAGCGAACTTTAATCGGTTGTTCAAAGAATATAAGCACCTAACCCCCTCTAAATACAGATTAAAATTTAAGTAGCCGATGCGGAAATTGTTGGGACACAGAGTGCCTACGGAACGATTTTTTAGAAGTTTTAAAACAGAGTGGATATCGAAGGAATGCTATAACACCTTTGAAGCATCAACGCTAATCCATTTATGCTCCAAAGTGGCCTAGAGTTATTACTCTCCCACAATATAGTGATATTGATTTTACATATATTTTGTTATCGAAAACCTAGCTTCATATACAGGTATAATAGGATTTAATCATTTGTGGTGGGCATCGTGATACTGCCAAATAATCTTCATTTTTAACTTCCTTAAATCGTATAAGTATGAAATGTAAACTTTATTTTTGGTTATGCATTTACACGGGTCTATATAAATATGATTCTTGTTTTTTCTTCGCTTTATTTGATTTAGGGCCGTTAATTGAAGTTATCTATTTGTAATAACTTACAAATTTGGTACTGTTTGATGATAGTTTACGTCTTGGTCAATACGGGGGTTACAAGGATGCACTTAAGAGAAGTAAAGGCTCGTGAGCTAGATGTTATTTATGCTATGGGCTTTGATACGTGGAATGATGGTCTTTCTTTTGAAGAGTATCTAGCAGGCTGTCGCAGCAGTGAAAAGTATCGAGCGGGTACTTGGTATGTGCTAATGGAAAACGATCAAATCGTATCGTCTCTCATTGTTTACAGCGGTATGTTTGGGCTCAAAGACGATTGTTTTGGGGTGGGCTCAATAGCAACGCCACCAAGCCTCCGTGGTAAAGGTTATGCATCTCACATGATAACTTTAGTCACGAAGGAGTTGCTCGCTAATCACAACTGCAAAGCCGTATTCTTACATAGTGATATTGACCATAAGTTTTATAGCAAGCTTGGTTTTGTCTGTATTGAGGGCTCTGATTGCATGTTTAGTTCAAACGCGCCATCGGGACTTCATGGCTCAATACCTGCGTATTTTTAGTTTTGAACTCCACATATAACAAGCGTTTAAGACAGATTCCCAACGCTTGTAATTTTCAGTTCAAGGTTGTGTTTTGTGTTTACGGGGCAATGGGGTACGTTATGTATTGCTAAGTACTAAACGGGAAAATCATCCCATAACTCACCCTGATGTTGAACATTTGATACCGTGCAATCATACAAGTTAAAGGTTTCAGTTAAAGTAACAAGGCCTACCATTTGTTGACCTATAGTAAAGAAATCGTGCTGTGATAGCTCAAAATGACCAAACCTTAATTTAAAGCCCCAGTTTCTATTTCCTGTAGTAAATTCTAACTTATCGAGCATTGGACGAATTGCTACTTCCTTACCACTTATATATGCAATATCTCGGCGGTATGGAATGAAGTCTGGTGCCATTTGAAACTGATAGCTATCTTCTCCTATGACTCGGCCAATAGCTGTAAATTTCTGGCATTGTTCCTTACCCTTGAATTCGAGAGTGGGTGAGTAAAAAACAATCCCGTCACCAACTGACATTCTATTTAAAGGTGCAGGTTTACCATGGCATACTTGGCAAAATCCTCCTACGACTCCTCGTTTAATGTGTTCACGAGAAACGACACCACACCAAAATTTTATCAAAATACCTCCTATAGAAGATTTCTATATTTTCTTTGATTTATAAAGTATTACTTTTTATTAGTGATGATGTCAGAGATTTATATTGCTTAAGTTGACTCTCGGTTAAGCAGGAAAAAAATTCGTCATCAGCAGTTTCAATGGTAAAGATAGCTTTAATTATTAAACTATTTCCTTCTTTTGTGAATTGAACATTGGTGTTTCGCGCATCAGATAATGAGGAAGTACGTTCGACTAAACCATTTAATTCGAGCTTTCGAATTGCTTTAGATATTGTCATTTTATCAATTTTAGTGTGCTCAACTAAATTGGTTTGCGTGGCCAATTTTTGGTTATCTTGAAACCATCTTAATGAAGCTAGAATTGCAAATTGAGTTTGGGTAATTCCAAAACCCCCTAATACTACAGCTAACTTTCTTTGCCAAAGTGTAGTTATCTTCCAAAGTAGAAAACCTACACTGTCATCTGCTGCTTCATGCTTAAAGGGTGATGAATTAGACATTTTTACTTTTCTCAATCAATCGAGATAATTGCTTATCCATTCCACTTGCTACACTTTCAGCAACAAGCTTCTTCCATAGCCATGATAGTGGACCTTCGATTTTTAATGTCGATTTAATTTCCAATTTATTACCGTGTTCTATTAGTTCATGAGAATCATACATTCTGGCAAGAGGGAATTTAGTCAGGTCTATGAACATTGAGTTCTCTCTTACTTCTATTAGTTCAATGTTAATCTTTGGTCCTCCTTTAGGCTTAAATTTCAATACAGCCCCTTTTTTAAATTCACTTTCCAATGTTGCATATTCAATATCGTCTTGCCAAGTGTGCCATTGGTTGACATCTGTCCACACTTTCCAAACCTTATTCGCACTTAGTCCGTCAACGATCAAGCTCGATGTTTTAGTCCACATAATAATCTACTCCTTTATAGTAAAATAATGGTAAACCAGTTTACTATTATTGTCACCCCATTTTTAGTTAGTATTTTAACCTCCGATGCATTGAATCGGTTGTGTGTTGGCAATTTGTCTTTAGGAGTGGCAATTATGTGTGTAACTAATTTATGTCCAAATATGAGCTAGGGAAAAATGAGCTAGGGGAAAGGCTAACTTGAATTTGCCCCAAAATGAGTTAGAGCTTTGAATCAGTCGTAATATGAACATAGTTATTTGCCATAGATTTTCTGATGTGAGGAATGGAAGTGATTTGTCATATCACAACAGCTCCCTAAACCAATTATGAGCATAATGCTTTTTCATCTTTTATCTGGATGCTAAGGTGCTTCCCCCCTCAAAAAACGACTTGGAAAACTAACTTGCAAATGCACCCAAACCGATTCACAAACCTGAAGTCTATGATGTAAATGAATGGTTAATACGCAACTAATTCACAATCACTATTTTTCCAAAATGCTTGGCTGATTCCATAGCTTCGAATGCTTTAGGTGCATCGTTGAAGTCAAATATTTGATCAACGACAGGTTTGATTTTATGGGTCGCAATCTGAGTAAGCATATTTTCGAACATCTTTCTATTTCCTACCATGATGCCTTTGAGATGTATTTTTTTAAATAGAATCGGTAATGGCGATATTTTTTCATCTACTCCGGCCTGTACTCCAATCATAGTAACTTGACTGTTGAAAGATGCTGCTTTTAAAGATTGACTCAGTGTGCCCGGGCCACCTGTTTCTATAATGAAATGGGCACCTTCTCCCTCAGTTATTCGCAGTACTTCTTCTTCCCAATCAGGCGTCGTGTTGTAGTTGATGATGAAGTCGGCACCCATAGCTTTGGCTCGGGCAAGTTTTTCATTACTACTTGAGGTTATAATTACCGTAGCACCTGCAGCTTTGGCAAACTGTAATGTAAAGAGAGATACCCCACCTGTACCAAGTGTAAGAACTGTTTGATTTGGTTTTAATTTACCTGATTCCATGAGTGAGTTCCAAGCTGTAAGGGCTGCACAAGGTAATGTTGCAGCTTCTTCAAAACTAAGAGATTCAGGTATCTTTATTAGCGCGTGTGCAGGTAATATAATTTCTTCTGCTAGTACTCCGTGTATAGTACTTCCCATAGCTGCATTGTTTGGCGCCAAATCACCATCTATCCAATCGCGCCAAAATAAATTAACAACACGATCGCCAAGGCGAAGATCACTCACCCCCTCACCGAGAGCGATAATTTCTCCCGCACCATCCGACAGAGGAATAAGTTCACCTGTTTTCACGCCAGGATATGTGCCCTTTATGATCATAAGGTCACGCTTATTTAATGATGCGGCACGAATTCTAATGCAGACTTCTCCATGCTCTGGAGTTCTTAAGTGAACGGTCTGCTGTTTGATGTTGAATTCATTTTTATCTGAAATAATTTTCCATGCTTTCATTTTTTGTCCATTGTTTAAATTGCGGTGAAATAAAGATAATCAATTTATTTACATAGGTATAATTTATTGTTTATATAGTATCTATAGATATATTTATGAATAGGGAGTGGCAATGTCAAAGGTAGATTTAAATCTTCTCGTTGTTTTTGACGCGATCATAGAGGAAGGTTCAATTACATTAGCTGCATCTAGGGTTGGTATGACGCAACCTGCGGTATCAAATGCGGTGGCTCGAATGCGTCTTGTTTGGAATGATCCGCTATTTGTAAAACAAGGGAGGGGGATTAGACCAACACCTAGAGCGATCGTCTTATGGCAAAAATTTAGAACTCCATTGCTGGAGATTCGTGAAATGAATACCCAAAATCACTTTGATCCCGCTAGTTCTGAGCGTGTATTTCGAATTGGAATAACGGAGCATCCAGCCGATATGCTATGGTTGCCTTTACGTCAGCTAATGGAAGTAAAGGCTCCAAATATTTGTATTCACTCGGTGCCGATTCATCGTAATACCGAAGAGCTACTATTGGATGCTTCTATTGATCTTGCAGTGCATTATTATGTTGGAAATTATAAAAATATTAATGCTACCTGGTTGTTTAATAATAAACTGGTTTGTGTTGTTAGACCGGGTCATCGATTATTAAAGTTACTGGACTCGAAAGGTGTATTACCACTAGCACAGTATCTTTTAGAAGATCACCTAATGGTTTCGTTATCAGGAGAAGCCCGCGCCAATGTTGATGATGTTCTAGAATCAATGGGAGTGAAAAGAAAAATAGCGATGGCGGTAAATCATTTTTCACTCGTCGCATCAATGTTACAACAGAGTGATCTTGTTTGTGTTACACCCCAATCTGTAGTGGCTAGTGCGGTTAGTGCAAAAACGCTTGTTGTTGTTCCGTTATCTTTTGATATTGATCCTGCACCAATATCTATGCTTTGGCATTCCCGACAAGACAGGGACCCTGGTAATATTTGGATACGGCAGCTTATCTCCAAATCTATTGATAATGAAGTTGTAAAAATAGCGACTTCTTTTAATAAGATAAATTAGTGGTGGGAACGGCTAACTCGATTTTGCCCCTAAGTGTAGAGTGGTTACTCACTAAAATGTGAACGTTCGGTTTTACATAGATGTTATCATGCGAAAAATGGGGTAGGTTCTCACACACAATTTACATAAATGAATCGAAAACGATGGCCAGTATTACTTAGCAACTACACTGAGAAAACAGCGTCTATTGTGGGTCATAATCCAAAAATAAATCTCGTTGTAACGGTTTACCCGGATGGCAACTGTATGCATCGAAGTCTTTAACACCTTGTGCACGTAACACATCTTCATCAAGATAAAAGCCATTCTGATGGTCTGAAGGTAACTGGCTAATCAAAGCGAGACACGCATCCGCCATGATGCTTGGTTTGCGGCAGCCCCCTTCAATCAATTTTCCCGCGATCATGTTTTCGACCGCGGATGTTGCGATCGCTGTTTTCGGCCACAAAGAACTCACGGCAATATCATCGGCTGCGAACTCTTCGGAAAATGACTGACTCAATAATGACATAGCATATTTCGACGTGGTGTATGTCCCGTATTGTTTAAACCATTTCGGGTCGAGATTGATCGGTGGAGACAAGGTCACTACGTGGGAATGTTGGCTACGGCGCAGATACGGTAAACAGGCCTGAGTCAGTAAAAATGTCCCTCTGACATTAATACAAAACATTAAATCAAACTTTTTCACGGGCGTATGTTCAATCTTATCCAGATGGATCGCACTGGCATTGTTGATTAAAATATCGATACCACCGAACTCAGCAACAGCCTCATCCACCGCGCGTTGAACCGCTATTTCATCACGTACATCAAGCTGAATAGCCATTGATCGCCCTGCACCAGCCTGATTAATTTCCTCCGCTGCGGTATAAATGGTACCCGGTAATTTAGGGTGTGGGATCGTGGTTTTTGCAGCAATCACCACATTCGCGCCAGCCTTAGCACACGCGGTCGCAATGGCTAAACCAATTCCCCGCGACCCACCGCTGATCAACACTGTTTTTCCAACAAGAATATCAACATCCGGTAAAGGCAACGATGAGGGCGAATAACTCGGCTCCTCCCCGCGTACTTTTCGTAGACTGAGGGTTTGACTCACAATTTCAAGTTTAGTGATCACTCGACGAGCAACATCAAATAAAGAGGCCATTGTCTTCCTTATCTCAGCATATTACGACGGTTAAAAGAACTGCATTGAGTATAGGAAGAATAAAAGGCATTTGCTCTTAGATTCATGTTTTTTCTCGACCAAGCAGCAGTTCCACGAGTCTTTTTCTGTTATCTCATCTAAATGTAGTGATACAGTAAATTTGACCACATGCTAAGAGGCTCTGCTCACTACGCACAACGAATGTGAGGGTATCAGCTAGATGCCTTCACTTCTCCCAAAGTGGCTTAGAGTCGTAACTCAGACTCGATATTCTCACCTTCTATTTATTTTTTTAACCTTTTTTTTGACTTTTTTAGGCGCTTTTGAAAACTCTTTATGGAAAGGCTGTTCTGTAACAACAGGAATGGCTTGCCCTATGCGCTTTTCAATATTATTTAATAGCGTTATATCATTTTCTACAACAAATGAAATGGCCATTCCACTTTTCCCGGCACGAGCAGTTCGTCCTATACGGTGTATGTAGTTTCTTGGATCTTCAGGAAGGTTATAGTTAATGATTAAAGTAATATTATCAACATCAATGCCACGAGCAGCAACATCAGTTGCAACTAATACTCTTAAATTAGAATCTTTAAAGTTTTGTAACGCTTTCTCCCTAACTGCTTGTGTTTTACCACTGTGAAGGCTAGCGGCAGTTATTGATGCTTCTTCTAGTGCTTGAACAATGATGTCAGCGCCATGCTTTGTTTTGCAAAAGATGAGCACTTTTTCATAGTCAGTTTCTTTCAGGATATTAAATAGCAAAGGTACTTTATTCGATTTTTCAAGATGGTATACACTTTGATTAATCAAGTCGATAGTAACCGTTTTAGCAGTAATTTGAATTTTTGTTGGGTCCGTTAATATTGCTTCTGCAAGTATCTCTATTTCAGGAGGCATAGTAGCTGAAAACAATAGTGTTTGTCGGTTCTTTGGCAGTTTAGATATGATGCTTTGAACATCCTTAAAGAACCCCATATCAAGCATTGTATCTGCTTCATCTAACACAAATACTTCTAACGCCTTAAAATTTATATCGCCCGTTTTAATTAAATCCAATAACCTTCCAGGGGTGGCCACTAAAATATCAAGTCCAAGTGCGATAGAGTCAACTTGATCTTGTCTTCCTACACCACCATAAACAACCTTAGTTTTAAGCCCTAAACCATCAGAGTAGTCATCAATGTTTTGCATTATTTGCGAGGCCAGCTCTCTCGTGGGTGTTAGTATGAGCGAACGCGTGCTCTTAGCGTTGATATCTATTTTATTGCGCCCCAAATTATTGATAATAGGCAATGAAAAGGCCGCCGTTTTTCCTGTTCCCGTTTGCGCTATACCAAGAAGATCATTCCCATTAATAAGAGCTGGGATACATTCTTTTTGGATTGGTGTGGGCTGTTTATAGCCTTTAAGGCTAACGCGGTCAATAATTGACTCTAAAAGTGAAAATTCTTTAAACTCTGACATGCTGGCTCGGTATTCTTTAATCAATAGCCTATTATTCTAACAGAATGCTTTAACATATTTAAGACGTATTCAAGGTGACTTTTTCTGACAAATCCCCACAAAACATCTCACAAAAACAGTTCAGTAATCAAGTGTTCTGACCCCTTGATATTCGGCGTAAAGACCCTAATTCGATGTCCATCAGGATCAATCGCAACAAAGGTAATACCAAAAATTAACTCTAAAGGAGTTTGAATGAATTTAACTCCTTTTTTTTCCCATTGTTCGTAAAGGTGATGTAATACTTTTGAATTATCAACCATTAAAGATAGCTCTGTACCGCCACCAGTAATATGAGCTTTCGGAGAAACTTGTGCGAGTTGTTTTAACTCAACGCTAACCCCATCGCCTAATGAGAAAGAAATAAATGTTGGCGATAAAACTTCACCGTCACATTCAAAAGTATTGGTGTAAAAATTTTTGCTGATTTCAATATTTTCGACATAAAGAACAAAGGAATCGATTTTAAACATATAAGTTCCTAAAAAGTACAACTGATTGAGTGAGTAATATAATGGATGTGAGTGACAGTTTTTGTCAGTAGCGAATTTCTTTCTCACTAATTCCTTCTATTTCCTGCCATTTTTTCAGTAAATCACGACGATTAGGTCGGTACTTTTGCTCAAGGGACTGCCAGTGTTCTATTCTATCGAGCCTAAAATTACGAAATGAATCTCTTGTTTCACACCAAGCCACTAGAACATAATGGTACTGGAATAAACCTATGAGAATAGGCCATATTATCCGTGAGCTGGGATTCCCTTGAGAGTCTTGATAGTCAATCTCAGCTTTATACTGATGTTTGATGGCATCTCTAATATATGATAGTTCTGTCGTTAATTCTGGTACTTCAATGATAGAAGCTACACGCATGATATCCGCGCTTCGCTTCACAATGTGATTTTCTGGTAATACTGATGAAATTTTAGCAATAGCGTTTTTTGCGGCTTTATGAAACTCACCATTAGCCTGTTTTCCAACCCAATCAGCTCCTAACAGGAGAGCTTCTAACTCTTCTGTTGAAAACATTAATGGAGGTAGCGTAAATGTCGGTTTCAATACGTAACCAAGGCCAGCTTCGCCTTCAATCTCCGCACCTTGTGCTTGTAATGTCACTATATCCCGGTAGATAGTACGAACACTTACATTCAGTTCTTGAGCTAAGTGTGCTGCTGAGACAGGGTACTTATGACAGCGTAATAGCTGGAGTAAGTCAAAGAGTCGTTGGCTTCTAGACATGAAATAAATCCATTAAAATAAATAGGAAGGGTGCTGTATGAGTAACGGTATACAGCTTAAGATACATTTTAAGTAATGCAACTCTATTCTTTGAAGCTCAACTCAAGCTCTAAGCCGTCTCTGTCCAAGAACGAGCTAGCCTAGCTAACTCAATAACGGCTAAGCCTGTGAACAATTATGTTTGTGACAATATATGCTTAATTTTAGTGACAACTTATGGATGTAGATAATTTATATGCTGAGCACCGTAATACGATATCAAAAATTTTAAAGTGTCTGTTCAATTAAATAATGGCTAAAGATAGAGCTGAATAATTGTATATTATTGTGATTGTTAAATAGTATATTTTTATTTTAATAATTTATTTATACTTATATGAGGCAAGGGGTTGGGTGTTATTTGAGTAGTTTTAGAATATTCTGAAACTATTATAGGACAGGGTGTTGTTGATTAGATATTTATTTTTAGGTTGTTTTTTAATGAATTGATGTTGCTGAATATATTTAATGAAACATGTTATTGATTATTGTCATACGGGTATATTAACGCTTTGATTTATCTGTATTCATAGAAGGGAAGTAGCTTAAAGCCGCGAATGCAGTACGTTAACGTATAATATTGTTAATCTGCATTGCTAATAGATTGTAAAGGGAAGGGGGGTGATTAAAAATTAGATTGGTGATGAAAAACAATGAATTCACAATTAAGTGTAATGGTCTTTATATTTAAAAAGTAAAGATTAAAAAACTAAACCAAACTAATAGAGTCTTTATAAATAGTTTTAAAGCTGTAACATTCGTCTTAAGTTTGTAATTTAGCTTTAAGTTACAAAGATTTATTTATAATTAAACAGAGACGACTACGTGAAGATACAAAATAAACACGCGATGATAATTCTGAAAAGTGCAGCTTCTGCATTTGTACTTGTAAGCGCCAGCGCCAGTGCAAGTACAAATGAATTGGACGTTAATGATATTTACGATCATTTAAATGAAAAGTATTCACAATTTAACGATGTAACTTTTTCAAAACCAAGTACGAACTATTTAAAACCTGGATGGATCCTCGATACCCATTTCACTTTTGGAACCAGTAGCGAATTCTATAATAAGAGTTTTGATGCGCTGAGTTTTAATCATGTAGACAGTGAGTTCAATATGTCTACTTGTAATGATGATTCGGAATGTGGAGGTGTTTCTACCTGTACTGCGCCAGCTTATACCAAAAACAAAGACGGTGATGCTAAAAAACTGTGTACGGTTCCGGCAGATAAAATATTAGATGCTATATATGACAATATTGTATCAGCAAAACGATCTGTAGATATCGTTACACTACAGCCGATGGATATAAGTCACTTAAATCTGAGTTTTTCGAGTGGTGCATTTACCGCAACAATTAAAAATGCACTGTCACAATTGGCGAAGAATACGCAATATTCTGATCATCATATTACGGTTCGACTATTACAAGGTAGTTTTACGCCGATGCTTGGTTATGATGCTGAATCTGAAGAGGAAGAAATACGTCAATTGAGTCTAACTCAGACCAATTACCTTTCTGAGATTGCTAGCGTACTTCCTGAAGTTAATAATCTTGATATTACTGTAGGCAGCGTACGTTCTTGTAATAAATTAATAAGTAATTGTGGCAACAATAATAGTCAAAAAGATGTGTTGTTAAATGTTGCTTGGAATCATGGGAAAATAATTAACGTTGATAACCAGTCTGTTATTACTGGTGGGCATAACTTATGGGGTGCTGATTATTTACAGCGAAATCCTGTTAATGATCTCAGTATTAATATCTTAGGTCCGATTGCATCTACTGCGACTAAATATGGAAATACACTGTGGAATTATGTATGTAATAACACTGGTACAATTACTAATACCTTCGTTACCTACGCAAATGGTCAGTACACTTATGACTGTCCTGCACATATTTCGTCAACATATGTAGCTCCTACAGATGCTAAAAATGGCCTTGCTGTGAAAGTAATGTCTATTAGCAAACTCAACAATGGTGTGCTAGATAAAGATGCAGATCAATCGGAAGTTGCGAGAGTATATGCATTCAAAAATGCCACTAAAAGCATTAAAATAAGTCAACAAGCATTGTTTTTTAAAGGCGCATTTGGCAAAGTATTACATCCACTTAAAACAATCGATGGCACTGTAATGGAAGCGTTAGCAAGTGCTATTTACAAAGGTGTTACGGTTGATATCGTGACGAGTTCTTTAGACGGCGGTATTTATAGTTCAGGGTATAATTCTGAGTTTGTTTATAACTATTTATTAAATGTATTACATAAAGCACCGTATTACTTAGAAAGAAACTATGCAAAAACGTTCTTAGATAAAAATCTGCATATCAACTTCATTTCAATTAATGGCCGTGAAACGAATAACATGAGTCATAATAAATTGTGGATTGTTGATGACAAAGTATTTTATGTAGGTAGCCATAATATATATCCTTCATCACTACAGCAATTTGGTGTTATTGTGGATGATAAAGATGCAACCGCACAATTAGAAAAACAATTGTGGACGCCTATGTGGAAAAACAGCATACATGTACCAATAAATAATAGTTAAATCGTAACGGGGTGCATTAATTTGCCCCCGTGTTTTTCTTTTTGAAAATTACGTAACGCCCCTTATTTAATACCTAATCCTTCATTATTTATACCTTGAACCTCGTCTATGCTCGCGGTGGTCTTGAGATCACCCTAGGCACATTAGCTAATTGGTGTATTAAAAGCGCTGAATTACTCAGCCCATTAATAGCGGTAATGAAAACACATTTACTTGCTCAATCAACGCTCTGCGCAGATGAAACAACGATCCAAGTACTTGATGAAAAAGATCGAACTGCACAGCAAAAATCATACATGTGGGTTTATCGTAGTAATGAATACACGGCAAAACCGGTTGTAATCTACGATTACCAACCGAGTCGCGCACGTAGCTGCCCTAAAGCATTCTTAGCTGGGTTTGCAGGTTACTTACAATGCGGTGGTTACAGTGCTTATGAAAATATCGACGATATTATTCCTGTTGGTTGCTGGGCTCATGCAAGACGTAATTTTCACGATGCCTTAACCGCGCAGCCAAAAAAACAGGCAAAGCCACTGTGGCATTAAATTACATTCAATCGCTTTATGCGATTGAGAAAAAAGCCAAATCGTTAACCCCCGAAGAACGGCAACACTTACGAGTGAAAAAAGCAGAACCAGTCTTGCAGCAACTTCATGAGTGGCTAAGCAAAAGTGCAAAAACAGTCACCCCGAAAAGTAAAATAGGCGTGGCCATTAGCTATACCTTAAATCAATGGGAAAAACTGAGGCGTTATCTTTATTCGGGTGAATTAGGGATTGATAATAACGTAACCGAACGAGATATCAGGCTTCACCGCTTAACCACGCGCTTACTTATATACAAAGTGAAACCAGCAAGAAAAGATCACTTCAACTTGAAACTAACGATTTTAAGTCTATTAATTTTTCTGCGCTGGGCAGTGAGAAATGGACGAAGGTTTGTTTCTTGGGACCTTACAATGAAAGCTCTGAAAAGGCTCTAGGTTTTAATTGGCAGGTAGCAGAACACACAGCAGTTCTTAAATCTGACAGCCACGCATTATTTTTAGCTTGAAATCCATCTTTATACCGATACTGCTATATAGTTCAGGGAGCTGCTTCAGTGCCTCCTTTCCCAGCCGGAGGCGGGCGTCATTTTATTTAACAAGGCATCTAAACCTATGTCGGTTGCTTTGGATATTTTCGGCGTGCCCTGGGCTGCTTTTCCAGCGGGCAGCTTCCACTTTTCTTTTTCTAATACTCTAAAGTATTCTTCTATCCAATCCCAAATGGCTGTGCCATTGGTGCCGCGAATAGCCATTACATATTCGGATGGCTTGGAAATAGACTGCGCCACATACATCATATTGTCTTGTAGCTTGGTGAGTTCAAAGGTATAGCTCACTGGGCCCCAAATAACACGCAAATCCGCTTGTTGCTGGGTATCTTGCAATACGCTTAATTAGGGATTGTGTAGTTGATCATCTTGGCGATGGATTCATCGATAGACTGGTCGCCGGGCAGGGGTTTTTCTAGTGTCTCGCCTGCGTAGGCTAAATAGGCGAGTGTGACAACCGTTTGACGTGCGGTGGTGATATCAATGAGGTTGCTCATGTTCCAGTCCTTTTGGATTTATATTTCATGGTGAGTCTATAATAAAAACAATAATAAAAACAATGATGACAATAGCTAGATGCTGATTTTTTAGACCGCATAAGCTATAAAAAACAAAAAGTCTGTCAGGTAATTACCCTACAGACGCTCGTTTTATTTGAAGTTAAACTCTGCGCCATCACGATAGTAAGAAAGTTATTAATCGTTATTTTTATGCGCAGTTGTACGCTGAAATATAAAAAAGTATTGGCTGCTGATCTTCATTTTCTACTACGGTAATCCCAGTTTTTTGTTAGTAATAATTATAAAACCTACGTACCGCACCCCTAAATAATTATACTTATTGGTGAGTAGATCACAATCAGTATAATTATAATTACTACTTATTGAATATTAAAAAGTTTCCATGCCATATTAATATTGTCTTTCTTCTGAATTATTGATGAGGTGGTACATTGCTTAAATTTCATATTACATTCTTATTCACATTTAAAAATCCATCATGGGCAACAATCGTATCTTTTACGAACGTGTAGGCAATTCCTTCGAAATTCACCAAAACTACGTGCGGAATGTCGGATAAAACTCTCACTTAAATAATAAATAAGCAAAAAGGACTAATATGAAAAATGAAACTGCAGTTCAACTGAAGGATGATGCGGGACAGGATTCTGCATCCATTAAAAGAGTCGGTAACGAGGTCGTCAGACAAATAAAAAGATCACCTATACCTACCCCCATACCTATTCAATATGCGGATGAAGTCCGCTTTCAAAAACCAGAACAGCCTACCTATGCAATCTTGCCCTCAATTTTTTCTATATTGAGTTTGTTGTTTATGGCAACGCTGTCTAGCATTATGTTTATTCAGCTGTTCAATCCCGCTGTTACAGGCTTGGCTTGGGTGGGTGATTTGTTTACCTTTTTGAAACCACCTCAGGCTGGGGCGAATATGGCCGCGTGGACGTGGGTGCCTTTCTTGTTCACTATCATCGGTAGTGTTTTGGGTATGTTGTTTGAACTGGGTTTGTTACTGAGCGGTCACGCCTTTCAGCAAACGCGAACTAAGTTTGGCGTATTCATTTTAAATCTTCGCCTATTAAATTTAGCCCCTGTGGTTACTACCATCTTCTTCTTTATTACTTGTATGGTTGTGACTCATGCAGACATGCGCTTTACCATGCTCTATCTTGCGGGCGGCGCCTGCTTTGGTTTGGGTTTCGCCTTGTTCTTTGGCGGTGCACAGGCCCTTGTGGCATTCGCGCTGGCGGGTATTCAGGTTGCTCAAATAATCATGGTGCTCACCGGTACAATACCTGCAGGCGGAGAAATCATTGCGTGGTTGCTAGTGGGACAGGCTGCATTGCAGCTAACGGCATTGTTGATCGGTACCGCTACTCCCTGGAAGAGCACAGCCTTTCATACGATTAGTTCGATCTCTGGTGTTTTACTGTACAGCGCAATCTTAAACGTGACCGCTGCGGACATTAGCTTTTCTCAGTCAGTTGCAGTGGCGTTACCAGAGGGCTCTTTGGTCTTGTGGAGCTTTATGGGTGCCTGTATTGCCGGCCTGGTGTTAACGGCGGTATTATTGCCGAAGACGCTAGGTGGTTTCCTAGTGATGCTGAGTAATACGATCTGGTCGCCGCTGTACTTCTTTTTGGTTAGTGCTAATCGTTTCCCTCATCCGCTTAATTTGACGGAAGTTTATGGTGGGAAAAAGCCACCTGAAAAGACTAAGCTGAAGCCATACTACCAGGCACACCCCGAGTTTTTACTGCAGCGTTTGAGTATTCCTGCCGTTGTTAATATCGAGGAATCAGTCACGCTGTTTAAAAAATTGATAAAGACGGCAAGGGCGGCTTTTTCTGTCATGGCAATACTGGATCACTACCTGCCTCAGGCGAATGTTAAAATCCCCTTGACCAATAAGAAGCGTATGGCTATTTGGAGCGACGGTTCTGAATACTGGCCGGGCTTGTTTACGAAGAAAATATTTGGTTTACATCTACCCGACGGCGGCAAGATGGACACAGCGCCTGAGCCTGTTATTGCCGCTTTTAAAGAAGGTCAGCTGTTGGCGTACTTAGCCGAGTCTGGTGTGGCATCGCCTTTCTTAAAGCCTGCTCCAGAAATGGGCGAGGGTATGTTGACCATTGATTTCCGCTTCTTAGAAAACTATGAAACCAAGCCTGATTATGAGTCCTATGGTGGTGCGGCTTACTTTAAAGTAAACAGCACAAAGAAGTGTTTGGAATTGATTTCTGTAGTGGCGCCTCACTCCACTGATGTATTGCCAGTCGATCCGCGCAGTCCTAGCTTCCGTCGTGCGGAAAGCTTGGTATTAGCGTCTATGTATTATCAAGTGATCAGCGGTAAGCACTTGGCTGAAATACATATGACTTATAACCTGGTTGAAGTGGCTATGCATGACGCCTTTGAGGCACAAGGGCAGTGGGCGCACCCATTCAGAACGTTCATGTATTTACACTTCTTTGCCCACGAGTTGGCGGAAGAAATTACTACCGAGCACTTGGTTCAAGAGGGCGCGGTGTTTAGTCAAGTTTTTGCGACCACCCATGATAGCTTGGTGAATCACTTAAACGACTGCTACTCCAACTTCGAGTATGGCGCAGATGAAGATTTTGAAGCGCGTACTGCGATGCTGACTATGCAGGATTCTGCGGGTAAGCCCGGCGAGCTATTGCCGAATGCCTGTATTAAGTGGGAGTTAGATTACGCTAAAATTTGGAATGGCTATACCACTGCATTGATCGATATCATTTATACGGATGACGCAGCGGTACAAGCGGATAAGTACTTGCAAGATTTCCACGCTGGCTTGTTACAAGTCTTGATCAAGGGTTTACCTGCGCGTTACGAGGGCTTCCAGACTAAGGCGGGTGTTGCACGCTTTGCTTCGGACACAATTCACCACACGGTTGTTCGTCACCAAGTTTATGGCACAACGGGTATACGTGCGGCTCTGGACCCTCGCATTAGTAAGGTTCAAGTGCCTATGGATGGCGGCACCTCCGCTATTAATGAATGGCGCTCTTTGGCATTCGTGGCATTGGCAACCGGCAAGGCTAGATTCACGCTACTGCAAGGTGACTTTACTAACCTGCTCAATGGTGTCGATGCGAAGTATAAGGACGACATGCACAAGGTGTTTGACCAGCTGCAAGAAGATCTTGCTAAGTTAGAGACGGAGTGGACTACTACGGAAGAAGATAAGCAGCACAACTACAACTATTTCCGTTCAGTACCCTCAGTACTGCATACCGGACCTGGTTATTAATTAACGCGGTAATAAGTCCCTCTGTTAAGCATTTGCTTGATGGCGGGTTTACCGTGCCGAATGAAAAGGAAATAGATCATGAGTTATTCAAAAAGCCAAACCATGTTGGCCTTTGCTTATATGTCTTACTATGGATTTGATTTAATTGGTCCCGATAAGTGTAATGCTCAAAAAATTGAGAAAGATATTAAGCATGCCTTAACCAGCTGGGCACCTGTTAAAGATGAATGGGAGTTGGTCTGGGGGCCGGGAGTATTTATCTTCGACCTTGCCTTGTTTGATGACAACTTAATGTACCTGGTGCGCAATATTAAAGATCCGTCACGTTATGTTATAGGCATACGCGGCACTAACCCGGTGGGGCTGAAAGACTGGTTAATAGAAGATTTTCAAGTGGCTAGCATGGTGCCGTGGCAGTACGGAAAACCTGCAGCTAAGTTGAAACCCAAAATTTCTAAGAGCATTGGAATTGGCATAACCAAGTTACAGGAAATGATTGCGGAACCCGGCGTACCTGGAGAGGGTAAGAGCTTATTAGAATTTTTACAGGGCGACATTGAGGGTAAAGACGCCGTTGATATCTGCGTGACGGGGCACAGTCTGGGTGGTGCTTTAGCGCCGACACTGGCTTTGTGGCTGAAGGATATCCAGGGCGAAAAATTGCCTGAGAGCGCAAAAATATCGACGGTTGCTTTTGCGGGCCCTTCCGCAGGTAATAAAGACTTCGCTACGTATTCCGATCAGCGCTTTGCAGAGGGCGAGTGTATTCGTGTGGCTAACTCCTTAGATGTAGCCCCCCATGCCTGGAATCAAAAGTCTTTGCGCAAGTTGTTCTTGTTATACAAGTCCGATTTTCTGCTGCCTGGGCCGCTTGTGATTGGCATGATCTCGGCCATGCTAGCCTTGTCGTGGCGTAAAGGCTATCAACAAATTGAGGCTGACGCTGAGCCTATACAAGGTCGATTTAAGCCTTTGTTGTATAACTATTTGGCACAAGGTATATACCAGCATGTGGTTGGCTATCCCGAAGCCATGGGCATGCTAGATGACAATGAAATCCCCGTGTTCGAATTGTTTGCTGGGCAGCTGTAATACTCGGCTGATTAACAAGGGTAGCTCTGCCACCATTAAGTACCACTACTGTCCAGTAGTGGTACTTAGATATTCGTTAAATTTTAATACAGCAAGCAACGACGGTCGTATAGTTTCTATCAATACTAAGTCGAATAAAAAAGTATCTACATTGACCTCCAATAAATCTATCTGCTTGTATCGGAATAATTAATGCTGTATTTAACAATAAAAGGCATTGCCGCCTTCTCTCTATTAGTCGATTAATGGGCTTATTTATAAAAGGGAAGCGATACAGGATGTGGGGATGGGCAAGCAGGGATGGTTGTAATGGTTCCCCCGACTTCTAATGCTAGAAAATTGGTAAAAGAAGATGAGGTGGAAGTTCATCTTCTTGCGGTTAAAAAAGACTATAGAAATAATAATTTAGGTCATAGATTACTTAGCGAACTTATTCTTCAAGCACAGAATGAAGGGTATAAGAAAATAATTCTTTGGACTCAAGGTTCGATGGCTGCAGCACAATATTTATATTCGTTCGTCTTTCCCGTTTATAAGGGGTTATGCGGCATCAGTTCGTATAGCACTCTGTTAGCTTCCAAAGGGGCATCGATGAAATACTTGATCTTGGTATTGGTTTTTACTTCGCCATTAGCGTTCGCTGAGAATTGGTCAATTTCATCATACTTTATGTAATGCGAACCATACCCTTTGAAGCTTAAGCACTAAGGCGCTTCCCCCCCTTTACGCCATTCGAGTCAGGTCATTATATTTTTGTGGATTAATGAACTTTTTGAATAACACCGACACTAAAAAGGAACAGAGCCGATTACATACAGTATCGGTGTTTAGTTAGCTGCGCTAAAGCAGAGTGTTTCATGGACGAATCGATGAAAATATTTTTTATATCTTTGTTTTTATTCTCATTTTCAAGTTTAGCTAGTTCGCTTACGTGGAGCCAGCAAAGAGGCCTGTATACGCAAGTTGTAGACTTACAAGCACAACAAATGTGGTCCAAAGCGTTACAAAAAACAAAGCTTATTCCTGCATATCCATTAACCTATCTACTTGAATACCAACAGCTTAAAGCACACTTTAGCCGCAACAGTTTGTTTGCAGTGCAATCTTTTATAAAGGATAACCCTGATCGTCGCGTGAGTTATGATCTACAGCGAAGTTATTTATATTACTTAGCAAAAAACCAATATTGGAGTGAGTACCTGTCTTTTTATCCGCGACTTCCCAACTCACTCGACTTGAAATGCTTTCATTTTCAGGCGCGATTAGCGGCCGATCAAGCAGATGAAATTTGGACTGATGTGCAAAAAACCTGGTTAACGGGATCTTCCTTGCCGAATGCCTGTGATAGCGTCTTGGAGTATTATCTTAATAGTAAGAAAATATCTCAGGCATTAATTTTTCAGCGTTTTTACTTAGCTTATGCGAATAATAAAACATCCCTTATGTCCTATTTAATCACCTTAATGGACAAGGAAAATAAACTGTTGGCTAAGCAGTTATATGACTTACATAAAACCCCAACAACGTTATTAAACAGCCCCTTATTTAAGACCCCCCGATTTAACAACAAAGCGTATGCTAGCCTCGATTTTTTAGTTGCCAGCATTAAACGTCTTGCTAAAAAAGATACTGAATTAGGATTAAATGCATATCTCACTTATGAGCGTAAAAAATATTTTACATCGGCAGAGCAAATCAAATTAGAAAAATATCTTATATCGCGCATTATGATCCGTAATGAAACTAAGTTGTTACCTTGGCTAGATAAAGCGCTTTCGGCTTTAGGGGATGTACCATTAACGGAACGTAGGATCCGTTATGCGATTAAATTTAATAATTGGGCCGATATAGAATATTGGCTGGCGCAGCTGAGCGAGACTAAGCAACTCGATAGTAAATGGTTGTATTGGCAAGCACGGGTATTGGAAAATAAACAGCAACAAAGTCAGGCCGATAAACTTTATCAAAAAATCGCGACTGAGCGTAATTACTACGGTTTTTTGGCCGCGCAGAAATTAGGTGTAGATTACCAGTTTAATGCCAATATAGTCAGCTTGCAGCAGCAAGGCTTAGATCATTTGCAAACACAACTAACACATATTGATGAACTGTATTTCCATCAACATAGGTATTTACTTAAACGTGAGTGGCGGGCTTTAATTAGCGATCAAAGTAACAATTTACAAAGGCAGTTAGGCTTATTTGCCTTCCAAAAAGGTTGGGCTCATCTTTCGGTCGTTGCCAGTATTCTTTCTAAAAGTTGGGATGCCTTGAATATTCGTTTCCCCGCCGCTAAACCACAGCTATTTTATGCTAATGCCGCTCGATATCAACTCGATTCAAGCTATATTTACGCCATTACGCGTCAGGAAAGTTCTTTTGACGAGTCTGCTAATTCTCCGGTCGGGGCTCGTGGTTATATGCAACTGATGCCGAAAACGGCAAAAGAGACCGCACGGAAAATTGGGTTGAAAAATTATAAGAAGAAAGCACAATTAACTGATGGCGATATCAATGTACAGTTAGGTACAGCCTATTTTGATAGCTTACTTAAGCGCTATAAAGGGAATCGGGTGCTGGCAACTGCGGCATATAATGCGGGCCCGAATCGAGTTGACCGCTGGCAAGGCAGCAAAGACGGCAGGGCAGAGCAAGGCTTAACGATGGATAGTTGGATCGAAGCCATTCCCTATAAAGAGACCCGACGTTATGTCAAAAATGTTTTAGCCTATAACGTCATTTATCAGCATATCTTAGATAAACCGCTTGAGTTTCTTACGCCTAAAGAGATCCATGCACGTTTTTAATATGATGAACAACTTGGTAATGCTATTGAGCATGCTGAGTCACCGCAACGTTAAATTTTACTGAAATGACTTCGAATAGCTATAACTATAATGAATCGCCTAACCATATCAGTAGGAAATATTTAGTTGGACAACAAAGCTGGTCAGTTCGTTTAAAATGCACAGACGCAATTGATAATCGTTCTCATTATCAATATAATGCATATCTGATTTGAGTATTAAACCAGTAGGTAATCTGTAGTGTTGGCACAAAATATCCGTTTATGGTTGTCTATAACAATGAGTTTGTTGTTGTTTCCTTTATATTTTCTGTATGTGGAATTACAGCAGAATGAGCAAGAACGGGATTATGAGGAACTGAATCAACATGCTAGCCTAGCGTTCGACACTGCTCAGCGTAATCTTGATGCTTTGCAGGAACACCTCGTGTCATTACGCAGTATGATGACCTACCAGCCTGAACTTTCTCGCCAGCAGTTTGATCAGTTTAATGCTCAGTCATCGCTAAGTGATTACGGTATTGTTGTGTATGAGTGGATTCCTAAAACCAGTCAGCAACAAACCCCGGATTTAATTAAGGAAGCTGTTAATACCGGCATTTTTGATTTTCGTTTTAGCCGAGTTGGAACAAGTGAAGTATTTTACCCTATTTATTATTCGGCCTCGGCTCAGATGAATGGTTTATCCTTGGGGATTAATCTGGCAGATATCGATAGTATTCGCGAGGGAATGGTGTTAGCAGCGCGGGATAATAGTCTGCAGTTAGTGATCAGTGAGAATATGTCACTTGATGAAGCGACAACACCTGAAGTTAGGTTGTTATTACCTGTTTTTGCTTTGAATGATCAAGGTGAGGTAGGTTCTGAATTGAGGGGCTATGTAAGTGCGATGACTCACTTTGATGCTGCGATGGAAATTCTTTTAGGGCCAGTACTAAGCCAGAGGCAGAATCTTGGTTTAGAGATCTACCGTGACTGTTTGCAAAATACTGAGCTGTTATTTACTTCGTTACATCAACAACGCTCTACGCCTGAGTATCGAATTGACTTTACACAAAATTATGCAAATTGGCAGTTGCGATATCAGTTTGTTGATTTAAGTCCACCTATGCCTTGGTGGTATCTATCTCGCCCCATGCTAATTGTCATCGGTATTGGTTTAATCATTTCATTGTTTCTCTTGTTGTTACGTCATTCGCTATATCGTCGCATACGCGCTGAAGAACTCGCCAGAGAGAAGACACATTCGCTAGAGTTAGCACAAAATGAATATCATAACTTGTTTGAAAAAGTGGTTGAAGGTGTTTATAGCGCAACGCTTGAAGGACAGTTTTTAAAGGTTAATCCGGCGTTAGCTCGGGCTTTTGGTTATGAAGATCCACGACAGATGCAGCAAGCGGTTGAGCATATTGGTCGGCAACTACATCGAGAAAATCAATCATATCAGGCTTTTTTACAGACGTTACGGGAAAAAAAAGAAGTATTTAACTATGAATGGGAAGGCGAAGATCGACACGGGAATACTATTTGGCTGTCAGAAAATGCATATTTAAATACAGTTGATGATGATTGTGTTGTGTATCAAGGCACTTTAGATGTGATTACCGAACGTAAATTTAATGAGCAGCAGTTGAGTTATCAAGCCAATCACGATGCCTTAACGGGTTTGTTAAATCGGACGGCCTGCCAGAATTTTTTGGAAAAATATTTACAGAATAAACAGTGGGGCGTGGTGCTATTTATTGATCTTGATGGTTTTAAAAAGATTAATGATACCTATGGGCATGGCGTTGGCGACTTTTTTCTACAAGAAACCGCGAACAGATTAACACACATTTTACGTAGCAAAGATCGAATTGCCCGTATCGGCGGTGATGAGTTTGTCATTTATTTTGAGGGGGAAATGTCTCAAAAAACCATTAAGCAGTTGGCTGAGCGCTTACAGCGTGAAGTCACTCAGCCTGTTATATTAGATGGCTCGTCTATCGCTCTACAGGTATCTGCCAGCATTGGATTCACCTTCTTAGGCCCTCACTATCAGCATGCTAGGGATATTTTACGTGACGCGGATCTAGCCATGTACGAAGTGAAAAAGAACGGTAAGGCGAACTATCAAGTATTTAGTTTAGCCTTGCATGAGCAGGTTCAGCGACAGACTGAATTTGATGATCTCTTACATAGCGCATTGGAAAAAAATGAGTTTAGTTTATGTTTTCAGCCAGTCGTCTGTTTGAAGGATGCCCGAACCCGAGGCTTTGAGGTCTTGTTGCGTTGGTATAATCCTAAATTGGGTCAGGTTTCCCCTGAGCGTTTTATTCCTCTCGCAGAGAAATCTTTGCTGATTCAGCCCTTAGGTTTATGGGTTATTACCCAGGCATTAGCCAGTTTTCGTCGTTTATCTTTGTTACAGCCCAATGCAGGGCTTTACCTGAATATTAATTTGTCACCCCGTCAATTGCATGATGATCAATTAGTGAAAGCCTTACCTAGATTGTTAACCGAGGCAAAAGTCGCACCAGAGAGTATCCGTTTCGAACTAACAGAAAGTGCCTTGGATATGAATGAGCAAGTGGTGACAGAGCGTTTGTCGGCACTCAGAACGATGGGTTTTAAAATATATATTGATGATTTTGGTACCGGGTATAGCTCATTAAAACGTTTGGTTCAGTTTCCGATTGATGGTATTAAAATTGATCGCTCGTTTGTTGATGGTTTAGAAGAAGACTCCAGTAAGCAGGTAATGATTGAGGTAATCGTTACGATGGCGCGTTTACTCAATTTACAAGTCGTCGCAGAAGGTGTGGAGACAGAGGCGCAACGGAAATTGTTAGAAGTAGGTGGTTGCCGATTAGCTCAGGGTTATCTGTTTTCTCGTCCATTGCCGGAAGTTGAATTGAGTCGGCAGCTTGTAAGTGCTTGAACGGACTAATCCAACGGACTTTCGACGTAAAAGATTCATGACCAATTTAATATTTCCTTGAATATCCAATTAAACAGTTTATGATAATAAGAATCATTATCATAAACTGTTTTTAGGAAATGCGATGAACTTGTCGACATTAAATGTTAAAAGCACCTTAGGTGACGACAGCGATCTTGAATATTATGAGCAACTAGGCAATGCTATTGAGCATGCAGAGTCACCGCAACGTCATGACATATTCTTGTCCTACTTTCAATTAAGTGATCAGATCGCTGCTCCGCTTGATGTAGAGCAGTGCTGGTCACTATATTTAGCACAACTTGCGCTCCTTTTACGTTCAATAAAGAATGAACTGCTGCCTAATCATTGGCGTCGAGCTTGTTACGAAGTGTTGAACAAGCCGCTACTTTCATTGCAACGTATAGCCACGACGACTGAAAAAAAACATCAGCTAAATAGTTACTATATTCAAATAAACAAACAAGTAACCAAGGTATTCAACCTACACCCTTTTTAAATTACGTTAATCGCAGGCTAATTCGACGGTACTGAGTTAGTGCCATTCATCTGACAATCACGGAAAGAACAATGACAAATTTTAGAATAGAAACAGACAGTATGGGCGAACTTGAAGTGCCATCTTCGGCACTCTATGGTGCACAAACACAACGCGCAGTTAACAATTTTCCAATTAGTGGTCAGCAATTACCCGTCGGTTTTATTCGCGCCTTAATCCAAATTAAATCCAGCGCTGCGGCAGCGAATAAACAACTTGAATTAGTATCCCCAACGATTGCAGATGCGATTATTTTGGCTTGTAAAAACTTATCTGAAATGGAAAATGTGATGCAGCATTTTCCGGTCGATGTTTACCAAACGGGCTCTGGTACTAGTTCGAACATGAACGCGAATGAAGTGATTGCACATCTTGCTAGCGAAATAGCGGGTGTGCCAGTCAGTGCTAACGATCATGTTAACTACGGTCAAAGTAGTAATGATGTTATCCCAAGTACAATTCATGTGAGTGCGGCGCTTGCGCTTGCTAATCAGTTATTACCGGCATTAAATCATTTAGTTCAAGTTATTGATAAAAAAGCGAAAAGCGTTGATCATTTTGTAAAAACAGGGCGCACTCATTTAATGGATGCGATGCCGATTAAAATGAGCCAAAGTCTGCATAGCTGGAGCGCGCAGATTAAGCAAAATATTAATAACTTAACGGCGCTACAACCTGTGATTCAGCGCTTGGCGCAAGGTGGAACAGCGGTGGGGACGGGGATTAATGCGCACGCCGACTTTAGTCGTGTATTCAATCAACAATTAAGTATTGCAACGGGTCTAGAATTTACGCCCGCAGATAATCTATTTGCATTAATTGGCTCGCAAGATACCGCTGTTGCATTGTCTGGTGCGTTAAAAACAACCGCAGTATCGTTGATGAAAATAGCGAACGACTTGCGCTGGATGAACTCTGGTCCACTGTCTGGTCTTGGCGAAATCGCCCTTGAAGCACTGCAACCTGGGTCTTCAATTATGCCGGGTAAAGTGAATCCTGTGATCCCAGAAGCAATGGCGATGGTTTGTGCACAGGTTATCGGTAACGACACTGCGATCACGATTGGTGGACAGTCTGGCAACTTCGAGCTTAATGTCATGCTGCCTATGATTGCTAACAATCTACTTAGTAGTTTGCATTTACTAAGCAACAACGTGGTGCTACTAGCCGATAAAGCCATTGCGACCTTTGAAGTTCAGCAGCAGAACATCGAACAAGCCTTGGATAAAAACCCAATTTTAGTGACTGCACTTAATCCGATTATCGGTTATCAATTAGCAGCTAAAATTGCCAAGATAGCCTACAAAGAGCAACGCGCGATCATTGATGTGGCGTTAGAACACACTGACTTATCGCGTGAGAAACTGAGTGAATTACTCAACCCGTTAAAACTGACTCAGGGTGGTCTTTAAGTTAAATTAAGTCCCTTGTGAGAGCAGAGGACTTATACTTTATATTTTCGCTAATTATGTTAATTTATGCTGCATAAATTAACATTAGCGATAAATATTAAAGGTATAAAAGGATGTTTTTAGTTACAGATAGAGTGCAATTACGATCGCTCGATATGAGTGATGCTGCCGAGTTCTACGCATGGTCATGTGACCGAGACGTGACTCAATTTAGCTTATCTTCCTATGCCTACCCGCAATCCAAAACGGATATCTCAACTTGGTTATCAAGCATTAATGGCAATTCAAAATGCGTGTCATTGGGTATTTGCTGTGCTGAAACAGGCAAATTGATTGGTTATGCAGGTATCGCGTCAATCAGTACGCTCAATCGTTCGGGCGAATATTTTATCCTTATTGGTGATAAAAGTTATTGGGGTAAAGGTATTGGTACAGAGATCACCAAAGTGATCACAGATTATGGTTTTAACACGCTGGGTTTACACCGAATTGAATTAACGGCCTATGCCAATAACCCATCTGCGATCCGCGCGTATGAAAAAGCTGGTTATGTTCATGAAGGCGTGAAAAGGCAATCTGGCTTTCGCAACGGTGAATTTGTCGATAAAGTAATGATGGCCGTCCTGGCAACTGACTGGCAAGGTATTAGATAAGCGGGTGGACTTGTTCGGTTTACTACCACAGCTTTTACCTTCTGTTCTTGAGCTCTGTAGTTTAGCAAGATAGTATCGAGTGACTCAGTTAATAGATAACACTAAGGAAAGATTATGGAAAGCGAATACATACCACCGGCAGTTTGGACAAACGATGATGATAATGGCGGTGCTTGGGCATCAATAAATCGCCCTGTTTCTGGTGCTACCCACGGCAAAGTACTACCCGTCGGTATTCATCCTTTACAGCTTTATTCGTTGGGAACGCCAAATGGTCAAAAAGTCACGATCATGTTGGAAGAGCTGTTAGCTTTGGGTGTGATTGAGGCCGAATATGATGCTCATATTATTAACATTGGTGAAGGCGATCAGTTTTCATCCGGTTTTGTTGGTATTAATCCAAACTCTAAAATTCCCGCATTAGTGGATAAATCTGATGAACTGTCGATTGAAGTGTTTGAATCAGGTGCTATCTTACTTTACCTTGCCGATAAGTTCGGCCATTTATTACCGAAAGATATCGTGAAACGCACGACAGTATTGAATTGGCTATTTTGGTTACAAGGAGCTGCTCCGTATTTAGGTGGTGGGTTCGGTCATTTCTATGCTTACGCACCAGAAAAATTTGAATATCCAATTAATCGTTTCACGATGGAAGTTAAGCGTCAACTCGACTTATTAAACAAGCAACTTGCTGCGAATAAGTTTATAGCAGGTGATGAATATAGTATTGCCGATATTGCGATTTGGTCTTGGTATGGCAACGTGGTGCTTGGTAAGGCATATGATGCTGCTGAATTTTTAGATGTTGCAAGTTATAAGCACCTGCTAAATTGGGCTCAAGGTATCGCAGACCGTCCTGCAGTGCAGCGTGGTCGAATTGTGAATCGTACATCAGGCGAAGCATGGGAAGCATTAAGTGAACGTCATTGCGCTGCTGATATTACTGAGGCTCTCAAGCTAAAACCTTAACGCGTATATCATGCAACTTGGTGTTATATGCAGATGACCAGCACAATCCGAACAATGGTGCTTGTGATGGTCATTATTGTTTCTGCTTCTATTTCTATTCGTTAAATTTACGACTACTCGACTTTAAACTGTCCAACCAATACTTGCTGTTGTGATGACAGTTTTGCAATATCATGGCCTATTTTTTCTGCCGCTGTCGATTGATCTAAAATGGATTGGCTTAAATCACGAATATTAGCGACATTGCCATTAACCTCGGTCGAAACTGCTTTCTGTTCACTGGCCGCATTTACTATTTCGCTGTTCATCACTTGGATATCGGCCACAAACGACGAGATGTCAGCCAGTCTTTCAACCGCTTGCTTTACTTGTGTCGCGGTTTCAAGCGCAAGGTGATTACCTTCTGCTATCGCCATTGTTACACTGCGTGTACCGGACTGTAAATCTTCGATAACGACTCTAATTTGATCTACGGAATCGTGTGTTCGGCTTGCAAGTTGTCTCACTTCATCGGCAACGACTGCAAAGCCTCTGCCTTGCTCTCCAGCTCTTGCCGCTTCAATCGCAGCATTAAGGGCGAGTAAGTTGGTTTGTTCCGATATGCCTTCAATAACCGACAATATGGCGCTAATATTACCACTGTTTTTTTCCAATTCATCAGCAATCGGAACGGCCATCGCCATTCTTTCGACCAATTCCTGCATTGTATCTGCTGATTGTTGCACGACAGCTTGGCCACCTTTTGCTGACTGTTCTGCTTGGCATGCCATTTCTGCGGCTTTATCTGCATTTTCTAGTACTAAGGCTGACGTTTGTGTCATTTCTTCAGAGGCAGTCGCGACCATATCCACTTCTCTAAATTGTGATTCACTGCCTTGGCGTGATAGCTCGGCTATTTCACCTGCTTCTTTTGACGTTTTACTTATGGCGTTAGAGGTTTCTATCACATCTTTGATCGTACCTTGGATCTTATCTAAAAAGCGATTAAACCAAATGGCAAGTTCGCCCACTTCATCGGTAGATTTAACATCCAGTCGTTGGGTTAAATCGCCTTCACCGCTCGCAATATCTTGCAGACGAGTTGCAACATCCTTAATTGGCGCGACTAACTTAACGGCTGCAAACCAAATAATAAGTAAACCGAGTAGGGTAACAATAACCCCTGTGATAATTTGAATTTTAAGGGTTTCGTTTGCTTGATCTTCAATGAGTTGATTAAGCGCTAACGCATCTGCCATCAAGGTTTCTCTTGGCATGGTGATGATTATACCCCAGTTGACCGCACTGAGTTTAATCGGCATGAAGACGGTTAAAGATTGCTGATCTGCACTCCATTGTGATTGTGTTACACCATCGGCTAGCCACTGCTTCAATTGTGGGTCTGCGATTTGTTTACCAATCGTAGCATTACCATCATCAGAAGCAACCAGTTGTCCATTGTTACTCACAATACGAACTTTACCTGCGCCAGCAAATAAAGCTTGGTCTGCGCGTTGTGCATATTGCTGTAAAACGTCTATTTTGAGGTCAATGCCTGTTACGCCTATTATTTTACCTTCTTTGCGTAATGGAACGGTAATGGGACTAATTAAGCGAGTAGCACCATTCTCATTGTATAAATATGGTTCAATCACACACATGCGTTTATTGGTAATGCTGCAGCTATACCAAAAATTGTTTGCCTGCCCACTCATGGCCTGCGTTGTGTTATTGATCTGCTGTTCACTTTTAATTGTTAAGGTGGGTTTATTTTGGTTGTTCTTATACCAGTAAGCAGAAAAACGACCTTTATCGTTAGAGCTGACATAATCGGCATTGGCATAATTAGCATCTTCACCATCTAACATGTCGGGAAGGAAGGTGGTAAATGCAGCGTGCATATTGTCGAAGTTTTGCACCGAGCGCTTTAATAATTCTGAAACCGAGTTGCGTAGTTCATCACTACTGGTGAAATTTTCTTCAGCGTTAAATTGTAAGAATGCAATGCTCTCGGCTAACATTTCTGCGCGGTATGTTGCTTCGTCTAAATATTTTTGGACGATTGATGCTTGTGTATTTGCTTCACTCATCAGTAATTGTTCGGATTTTTCACCGACAGACTCGCTGCTCTGGACTTGAATGATTTTTTGGTTGGACGTTGATGATAGAAGTGTAAAGCTGATTAATGATATTGCGACAAGTAAAATGCAACACCCTGAAAGCAAAGTGATCTTCCACTGAACTGATAATGAACCCATGTAAATTCCCTTTAATACCCTAATATAGTTACATCAGTTAGGTTTATATTTCAAATTAATACCTAACTAAGTATATTAACTATGTTTATACCAAGTTACGAAAGATTAATAAAGTGTTGCAAAGAAATTAAAGTTGTAACAAATGAAAGTAGTAGTTTTTAATCATACGAAAGTAGCGCTTAGTTCATCAGCTATTATTGAGGTAAAGCACGTTCTTGAATGGTGATCTAGCGGTTATTAGCTATCACATGTGGGTATTATATTCATCTATCTTAGGCTTGTTTTGCACGCAAGTTCAAGCTTGGGCAGTTACAAAACCTTTCTCGTACAATCTCCTCTTGATTCTCACTCTTGTATACGGTTATCTTTAGTTATCTTAGGTTTAAACTTATGTGACAAAGGAATGAATATGTCTGAACAAAATTATCGATTAGTAACGCGCAGTGATTTTGATGGTTTAGTATGTGCAGTGCTGTTGAAACAACAAGATCTTATCAGTGACATTAAATTTGTTCATCCTAAGGATATGCAAGACGGTAAAATTGATATTACCCCGAATGATATTGTGACAAATTTACCCTATGTTAAAAGTGCCCATCTGACGTTTGATCATCACCTTTCTGAAACTATTCGTAATACTGGCGAACGCGTTAATCACATTATTGACCCTGATGCACCTTCTGCTGCACGTGTGGTGTGGGACTATTATGGTGGTCTCGACACATTCCCTGCTGAATGGATCGAAATGATGGACGCGGTTGATAAAGGTGACTCTGCACAGTTCAACCGTGATGAGGTATTAAACTCTCAGGGTTGGAACCTGCTCAATTTCTTAATGGATGCGCGAACTGGGTTAGGGCGTTTCCGCGAGTTCAGAATCTCGAACTATGCCTTGATGATGGATCTGATTGATTATTGTAAAGATCATAGTATTGATGATATTTTGGCATTAGCTGATGTGAAGGAACGTATTGATTTGTACCGTGAACACGAGACTATGTTTAAAGCACAGGTTCAGCGTTGCGCAACGGTTCATGGCAATTTAGTGTTACTTGATTTAACTGACGAAGAGACTATTTTCGCTGGTAATCGATTTATGATTTATGCACTGTTTCCACAATGTAATATCTCTATTCATAAAATGTGGGGTTTTCAAAAGCAAAATATTGTATTTGCGACCGGTAAATCTATTTTTGATCGTAACTCGAAAACTAACGTGGGTGAGCTGATGCTGCAATACGGCGGTGGTGGTCATATAGCAGCGGGGACTTGCCAGATTGAAACGGACAAAGCAGACACTATTCAGCAAGAATTGATTACAACAATCACTGCAGACGGTTAGCAAAAAGCCTCCGAAAGCTATATTGAATAATAGCAGTGGAGGCTTTTTAGTACTTATGGCTAATTTAGTACGTCTACTAATTTAGTCAAAGCACTATTTAATAAAGCGCGTGATTATTTACCACAACACTTCTTAAATTTCTTCCCGCTGTTACACGTGCAAGGATCGTTACGGCCAACTTTAGCGCCTTCTCTTACGATCGGAGCTTGTGGTTCGTGGTGGTGACTACAGCCTGGACCGTGTACATGACCTTCTTCGCCGTGTGTGTGTTGGTTTGTCATTGTTATTCCTTTATTCGATATTGGTGCTTTGTTATCTTTAATGAAACTATATAACAAAATTTCTCGGTTTTGGCCAAAGTTATTGTAAATAAATTGCCGTGAGAACAAAATTAGCTAAATAAGCAGCGTTCTTGTTGACCAGTTGAATTCAACGTATCAATTAAGTACGCAATTAATCAGATGGACTGAGTGCTTCTTTGATTTCATCTGAGTCGAAACCTTTACCTGATAGGTAAGCATAGGCTTTTGATTTTCCTTTGCCGTTACTCACGTCAAAGCGTTTCTTGTGTAACACATCCATACAGCTTTGGTAAAAGTCGATATCACCGGCCTGTTCAAGTTGATCTATTACATTATCAAAATCTTCAACGTCAATTAACTTTCTGCGTAATTCACTGCGAATGACGCGTTTACCCTTACCTTTGCGGTATAGCTTCATGGTTTCTTGGCTCAAGTCTGCTTTTTCAGCTTTGACTTCGAGTTTGGATCTTAAGGTGTCTTTTTCAGGGTGCAGAGAGAGGGCGTGGTCAATTTCGGCACGTGAAAACCCTTTGGTGATGAATTGAGAATAGAGTTTTTCTTTGGTGGTTGAGTGAAATGTTTGAAATGTACTTATTAATCGTGATGCGGCCAACTCAAATTGGTCAATATCCTCATCATTCATTACTTGTTCAATCGCCGCTGCTGCATCTTTTTCGTCTACGCCTCTGGCACGTAATTTACGTGTGATGGCTGATTTACCTTGTTCATTATGAAACGCCGATTCAGCAAAAAGCACTGCAAAGTCAAAATCGCTTTTGATGTAATTTTTGCCAACCAGATCGTCTAATACGGTTTCTATCCACTCTTGATTGTCTGTTTTACGTTCAAGCTTGGTGCGTATTTCTGCAAGGGTGTAGTCCTTTTGAGCCAAATGCCAATATGCCGAGTTGTAGACATTATCAATCGATTTAGCCTGTCGTAGTTCTTTTTGCAGCATGTCTTTAGCCAACCTGTAACGTATTATTTTTTGAGTGAGCTTATATTATACGCTTTATCTAGATTATTCATGCTGTTAATTTTAACAAGATTTTGGACATAAATATCGATAAACATGATCAGGACACCGCTGATTTGATGCAAGTACTCTATGCTAATTGATTAGTGTTCTAACATTTATATGTGCACGATACCCACCGGAGATATGTAACAGAGTAATAAACACAGTGTAATGTAATGATTTAGTTAGATCTGTTATCATTTTAACTCTAACTATTGTTGGTGAGATTTTAAGGGAGAGCTTGACAGTTTAAATACTGGTTCAAGCTATTATAAAGGATGATTAACATGTCTTTCGTTTCAATGGAAACTTCTGGTGCAGAATTACGTCGACGCATCGCACAGTTTGATCGTGAGTTAAATCAAAAATTTTATACTGATTCTATCCAATCATTAATGGAAAAAAGATCCGAGTATTTTGATCAACTGCTTATTGCACTTTGGTGTTCATTTGAATTAAATAAGTCAGTTTTATCCATCAATGCAGTTGGTGGCTACGGAAGAAAAAGGCTTCATCCTCAATCAGATATAGATCTGGCTATTATTAGTGATGGTAAGGTCTCCAAAGATGTTGAAGAAAAACTGTCTTGTTTTGTCACTAAGCTTTGGGATTTAGGTACAGATATTGGCCACTCTGTCAGAACGTTCAAAGAGTCACTTCAATTGGCAGCAGAAGATATTACCATAGCGACAAATTTGCTCGATATTCGTCCATTGTTAGGGCCATCGTCTCACGCATCAATGATCAAAGATGCGCTTTTCCAAAACACGGTTTGGACAAGTAAAGCGTTTTTCCATGCAAAGCTAACAGAGCAGGAGAGCCGCCATAAACATGCAAAAAATACGGCGTTGTACTTAGAGCCTAATTTAAAAAATAATCCGGGTGGCATGAGAGATGTACAAACCATACATTGGATAGCACAAAAGCATTTTTTAATTGATAATCCGAAAACAATAGAGTCGACAGGTTTTTTAACCTCAGATGAAACCTCTGAACTGTTAGAGTCCTATGATTTTGTCTGCCGAATACGCTGGGCGTTACATTCAGTTGTTAGCAGGCCACAAGAAATACTACTGTTTGATTATCAATCGGCAGTCGCTGAATTTATGCGTTTCGGTGGCGATGATAATGCCCAGCATGCGATTGAAAGCATGATGGGTTACTTGTTTACTGCGATGACACGTATACGCGAATTGAATCAAATGCTCAGTGATTCTTTTCAATTTGATATTTTAAAGCAGCAACCGAAGAAGCCAGAGCGCATTATTGATGAATACTTTATGGTTCGAAATAACCTAATTGAAGCAAGATATAAAGAGGTTTTTATCGACAAAAGGCAAGTGTTGAGGCTGTTTTTGTTGATAGCTAAACATAAAGATATTAACGGTATTGCGCCTGAAACACTCCGACTATTGAGACAAACCAGACGAATATTATTGGGTGAACTTAGCTGTTATCAAGGATGCCGAGAAGAATTCATTACCCTTTTACAGCAGCCTAATGGGTTAAAAACCTCATTCAGTTTAATGCATCGATATGGTATTTTAGCGTCCTATTTTGCACATTGGAAGCAAATTGAAGGTCAAATGCAATACGATATGCATAACGCTTACACCATCGATGAGCATACCTGTAAAGCGGTGCAAGCAATCGACAGTTTCAGTCGTGACTTTAATAAACAAAGCTTCATTTACAATGTAAATCAACATATTAAAGATAGGTTGCCGCTTATTTTGGCGACGCTTTGTCATCATATATCAGGTAAGCAAGCCGTTGAAAATAGTCAACTCAGTGCAATTATTGCCAAAGAATTCGCTGAAGTTCATCAACTAAAAAACTCAAGTATTAAACTGGTTTATTGGTTAGTAGCAAACCAAGATCTTCTTATTGGTACGATTCAAACTCAAGATATTAACGATCCTAATGTTATCAAGCAATTTGCGAAACAGGTCGGTTCTTTTGACAAGCTGAATGCGCTCTACGTGTTTACTGTGGCCGATATGATCGCTACAAACGAGCAATATTGGAATGAGTGGCACGAGAGTCAACTAAAACAGCTGTACTTATCAACCCGAGATGCGCTAAGGCAAGGTATAGAGAATATATTCGAAGTTCGTACTCTTATCAGAGAAAATAGAAATGACGCAACGAGTAAGCTAACTGGCATGGGCTGGTGCGAACAAGACATCGCGTCGTTATGGTCTACTTTACCCAATCATTTTTTTAGTAGTAACAGTGTCGATGAAATTAGTTGTATTACGGAGCAAATACTAAAGGGCTCGGTGAAACAAGATATGATTTTCATTTCCGATAGTTTATTGCCTAGCGCAACCTGCTTAATCGTGTATACAAAGGATAGACCTAAGCTTTTTGTTGATATATTCAACACCCTAGCAACGGCTAAGTTAAAGATCAAAGATGCGCAAATTATGCAAACCAAAGACGGGATGGTATTAGAAATAATCAAGTTACTTGATAACAAAAATGAGCCGATAACTGAAAAAATTAGACTTGATAAAATAGTCATTCGAGTTAAAAAATCAATTAACAATGAAATATCGTGCAACAATTTGTCTACACCAAGGTTTGTTAAAAACTTTGAAAACACGACAGTTGTAGAGTTTTTAAAATCAACTAAAAAGAATAAATCACTCCTAAAAATCAACACATTGGATGACCCTTGTTATATGGAGGAAATCTGCGCTGTATTTTCACAAAGTGATTTAACGATTCATTCAGCGAAGATCAGTTCTCTTGGTGAATCGACAGAGAACGTTTTTTTAATCTCCAAGAATAGCGGGGAACAAATCACCAATGAAGAGCAAACACATTTAAATGCATTATTGGTATGTCGAATTGCGTAATTCACGCACGCGTCTGTTAAGCCTATTTGTTAGCAACAACCAGTTCACGATTTTCAATGTATGTGTACTGCCGCCAGAGATAGGAAGGGATCTTACCTTCCTCTATTAAAGAATCTAGCGCTTCTTTAGGGATGCCTTTAGCTACTGTGTAATCCTCTAATAAGATAGGATTATTAATGTGGGAACTTGCCTCTTGAAGGCCTATTGTTCTTGCATCCTCTAATGTTGCCTTTCTGCCCAACGTTCCAAATAGTATCCATGCAATTAGGATAACAATAAAAATGATTAACAGCCTTATCATTTCAAACTCCCTATTTTCTAGTAAACCGATATATGTGTAATTAATTGTAGATTATGCCGTCGCTATAACTTTATTAGCCTTAATCACATCAGAAATAGTACATAAGAAATAGTAGCTTAAAAATTCACAATGCCGCAAGTTTACAGGTCTAATATTGACGCTCTAGTCGGGCAAGTGCGATTTAGAAATCTACAACCCAAAAAGCCAATACCCGGTTCATGGTATTGGCTTTGACTTTGACTAATCGTGATGTGAATTAGATGAGTTAAGTTCTAGATTTTGAAATTGCTTAATTCTCCACGTAGATTCGTCGCACTGTCAGTTAACTCGTTACTAATTATGATTGAAGCACTCATACCTTCCATTACTTCCATTGCGGTATCATTAATACGTACAACATTACGGTTAATTTCTTCAGATACGCAGCTTTGCTCCTCTGCCGCCGATGCGATTTGATTATTCATATCGTTGATCACTTCAATTGCTTGGTTTATTTCCTCAAATGCTTGTTGTGCAGCTTGAGTTTCTTGTTTGGTTTCAACTGCTTGTCGTTGGCTCTGCTGCATCAATATCACAATGGATTGTGTTTCTTGCTCTAGCCTTGCTAGCATTGCACCAATTTCTTTAGTTGAAGTTTGCGTACGGGTTGCAAGGTTACGCACTTCATCTGCCACTACAGCAAACCCACGTCCAGCTTCTCCAGCTCGTGCAGCTTCAATCGCTGCATTTAAAGCAAGTAGATTAGTTTGTTCAGCAATACTACTTATCTCTCCGAGTATGCCTTGTATTGAGGTACTCGATTCAACTAAGCTTTGAGTTTGATTTTGAGCGTTGTTGATTTGAACCGCTAAATTGTCTACAGAGGATACGGCATTATCCATCCGGCCAATGCCGCTTATACTATTCGTTTGAACTTGGCTTGCTGCGGTGGCAGCTTGCATAGCCGAATTAGCGACTTCTTGAGCTGTTACACTCATTTCATTTATTGCTGTTGCTAAAGAGTTGACTTCATTGACTTGAATATCGAGTTGCTCTTTGGAACGGGCTGCACCCTGTAGCCCGGCACCAGCCCCCTGATCAACTTGGTCTGCGCTTTTCATTACAGCACGTAGCATCTCTTGCATACGTCCTAAAAAGGTATTAAACCAGTGTGCTAGTTGTGCACTTTCATCATTACCTTTTACTTCTATACGGTAGGTTAAATCACCATCACCTTGGGCTGCATCTTTAAAACGTTCGACTAAATTAATCAGCACTTTACCAAGTGAGTTTGCAATAAAACTCATTGCAGCAATACCAATAATAACGGCAATTACGCCTGCAAAGATACCTTTATTGAGTGCTTCTGAATTTTGTTCATGACTCCAATGCTCAAATTTAGCCACACTTTGAGTGAGTTCATTGGTTGGAACCGATACCATTACAATCCAAGGCGCACCTGTCGTATCGATAGAAGTGATAGCGTACTCATCATTACCAATCGTGATCATACCAATATCATTCAGAGTCGCTAAATTTTGAATCTTTTTCCACTGTGATGACAAAGCTGAAGGTACTTTTTTACCTACATGGGTGTTATCTTTACTATTAGCGAGTAAAGCCCCTTTCCATGAAGAAATAATAATATTACCTTTGCCATCAAAGAGTTTTTTGGCTAACTTTTCACTTTGGCCTTGTAGCTCTGTCAAAGAGAGGTCGAAGCCAAGTGAACCTATGATTTTACCGTTGAGTTTTAATGGCTGGCTAATTGTTGTTATCAGTTCCTTTTGGCCTCGAACTGGATACATATAGGGTTCCATCACGAAAGTTTGTCCGGTTTCATAAGGGATTAAGTGCCAATCATCGGTTCGTTCGCCATTTTCGTTCAGGGTTGTATTGTTAAAACTATCCATTGCGACAATATCAAAGCTGTTATTTGAATTAGGTGAAAAAAATGGTGCTAAGTAGCCTTTAGTATTGAATGCTTTTGCCGCGTTCGATTCTGACTCTTGTGGCCACGTTTTTTCTTCCCATACCATATATCCAGCAAAAACAGCTTTGTCTTGTACTTCAAGTGAGGCTGTGAACTGCTTAACAATTGTCTCAGCATCTGCTTGGGTCTGTGCGCTTAGTTCAATGATGGAACGTATTTGAGTAAGGTTTGCTAAAACTGGGGATAGTTGATTCTCGATAGTTTTAGCTTGATTCGCTGCGGTCGAACGTAAGTTCAAAGTGGTCGCATTGGTTAGTTGTACTTTTACTTTTTCTGTTATTTCTTGGTTTACTTTAGTAAAAGCGTTGGTTGTCATTCCCATCGCTATTAATAAGGTAAAGACCATTGTGAACCCTGCACAAATGGCAATACGCGTCCGTATACTTTTAAACATGTTATCCCTTAATCATTCCCGAGCGGTGTTTTGTAACTGATTGTCGTGAAATTAGTGTACCTACATTGTTGTACACCTAATTAAGGATTTTTGTTGAAGTGGTCATTTATTGAACAAAAGTGTAACCGCGCAGTTTAGTTGTATAAATTGGATTTTTTAACTAGTGCTATTATTATATTGGGCTAAAAAGGTATTTAGGATTGGCATTATAAGCTTGTGGAATTTGTGAAGTAGTGAATAATTCTTTTTTTCAACGAAATCTAATAAAACTGAAGGTATGGCTTTTAGTTTTTTATCATAAATTATTGATGTAGATCATCTTTTGTCGGCTGCTGGTTTTTTTGAAAGTTAGTTCCAGCTAGCCTCCCATAGATCAAACCGAAAGGCGTTAGGTATTATATCTATTAGCTCGATCTACTATTGAGTAAATTAACCATATAATTCTTGAACGATTATTTTCATTCCCTGTGTTATTTCGACTTCATTCATGGAAGCAAAGCCCACCCGAATAAACCGATATTGTGATTTGTCTTGTTCGGTTATCAAATTAAACTCAACCTCGGTCTGTAAATACACATCTTTAGTCAGTAACGTTTGCTTTAGACCAATAATTGATACGCCCATATCCACCCACAGCGCCATACCGCCAGGGGGGCAATCAAAAGTGATTGGCAGACCTTGCTGTTGATAATCTCGTAATAGGTTAACTAAAAAGTCGCGGCGTTTATGGTAGCAGCGGGTCATGCGTCTTAAATGACTTTCAAAACCACCTTGTTGCATCCACTTCGCGACTGCTTGTTGCATTAGCACATTACTCTTATGGTTCATTAACGTTTTGTATGCCGTTAACTCCGTGATTAATGCATTATTTGCGACCACGTAACCAATCCGCGCACCACCGAACATTAACTTTGAGAAGGTGGAAATGTAAATTACTAAGCCGAGGGGATCATCTGCCGCCATCGGGGCAATCGGTTGAGAATCGTAATGAAACTCATGGTCGTAATCATCTTCAATAATCGCGACGCCGTATTGTGCGGCTAGTTGATATATCTGAATTCTTCTACTGGCATCCAATGTGACTGTAGTCGGGTATTGGTGTAATGGGGTCAGATAAATGAGTTTAATATTTCCTTGTTCAAGCTGTGCGGCTAAATGCGCAGGGATGATGCCTTTATTGTCTTGTTCAATCACAACCAGCTCAGCGCCTGAACTTTTAAAGGCTGCCCATGCTGGTGGATAACCGAACTGTTCCACGGCCACTTTATCACCTGCTTGTAATAGCAGTTTAGACACCATGTATAGGCCTTCTTGAGAACCATTACAAATCATGATTTCTTTATTGGTTATCGACCTGACACGACGTAAATAGGTTGAAATCTGGGTGATTAAATCCGTTTCACCGACACTATTATCATAGCCTAAATGGGTAAATTTCGGGTGCTGGCAAAGCTGTGAAAAATAGTGTTTGAATTCATTAAACGGGAATAAGCGGTTATCAGGCTGGCCCCCTGAAAAGTTGTATTTATATGCACTGGCACCCTTAGTCGGTGCAATGGCTGTAGTCTTTTTATGTCGAAACTGCCAGTCAAAAGTGTGATGCTCGACTGTGGTGCTAGCTATCGCCTTACTTGTTTGAATGGGTAATTTATTAACGACCCGATATCCCGAACGTTCTTTGGCTTCAATCCAACCTTGGGCAACCAATTCTGCGACTGCAGCCATAATGGTATGGCGGTTAACATTTAACTGTGTGGCTAATGTGCGGGCCGAGGGGAGTGCTTCACTTGGAACTACCTGTCCCTGCTTAATTGCTTGTTTTAACGCATCGGCGATGAGTAAATATTTTGCTCGGCGCTTTCTTTTTGGTTCCGTTATCTTCTGTTCAATTTCAACATTGGTTTGTGCCGTTATGTGCGCATTGATGGCAAGTGTTAGGCTAAGTAATTTCAATCTGGTCTACCATTTATATCTATTCTGGTTGTAGTAGTTATACCAAATGAAAGCATAATTAGAAAACATTCAACACTCTGTATTCAAAATAAGAATAGGAAATCTAACTTATGCTAAAACCAATTAGTCTTGAAAGTGAATGGATCAAATTAGAGCCGATAACAATGGCTCACTTATCTGATTTTTGTAAAGCGGGAAACTTTGCTGAAGTTTGGCGGTATATGCAGCCAAACCCTTGTCAAAATGAAGATGTTGCGCGAGCTTGGATTAACCTTGTGGTTAATGAGATGGCCACGGGATCACAAGTTACGTTTGTCATCATTAACAAGCAGAACAATCAAATAGTGGGTTCAACGCGTTTGTTTCGTGTAAATGAAGTCGATCGCGCTTTGGAAATCGGACATACCTTTATCTCTCCTGAGTTTCAACGCAGCCATGTTAACTCACATGCTAAATATTTACTGCTTGAATATGTTTTTGAAACATTAGATTTCACTCGTGTTGAAATTTGTACTCATGAGAACAACTTACAATCACGTCATGCTATTGCGCGTATCGGTGGCCAGTTTGAAGGTATTTTAAGAAAGAATCGTCGTGCAGAAGAGGGTAGTTACAGAAACACGGCCTTGTTTAGCATTATTACCGACGAGTGGCCGCAAGTAAAAGCGAACTTATTAAAAACAGGCCAGTCTAAAGAGGCGTTTTCTTATGTCTCAAACTAAGCATGATAACGATGTAGCAGAAGGTATGATTGATTCCTTTGCGATCATTAAGCAACACCCACTATCGACGTTGGTATTTATCGACGCTAATAATATACCGCATATTAGCCATATCCCTTTTCATTTGAGTGCTGATGAGCGTTATTTAATTGGTCATGTTAGCAATCGACACGCATTAGCCAAAAAGTTGAAAGGACAAGCGTGTGACAGGGAAGGAGTCGATCTTAATTTAGTTTTCCATGGTGAGAGTCGTTACATGTCTCCGAATGATGTGGCGCCATGTGACCGAAAACCTCAAACGGTTCCCACATGGAAATACTCTAATACTCATGTAGTAGGTGTGGCAGTTGAAATAGTCGATATAAAAGATAAGTACCAGCAAATGGTATTAACAAGTGCTTATTTTGAACAAAATCAAACGACACCTTGGACGATGGATAAAGTGTCCAGAACCGCCGTATCACATATGCTGAATGCAATTACGGTATTTAGAGTATTGATTAGTGAATTAAAAGAGGTGCGAGCTTAGCCTTATTTAATGTTTAAAAATGTGGACGTGTTCAACTAGTCATTATTTATTATAGTTTATCATCGTATTTAACATGGACTGTTTTATGAGTTGAGGAACAAATGAATTTATTTCCACAGGATTTCTTATGGGGCGGCGCGATTGCGGCGAATCAGACCGAAGGTGCGTTTAATCAAGACGGTAAAGGTTTATCGACAGCGGACTTATTGCCTAAAGGGATTTTAAGTGATCATCAAGAACGTGCAGATAAAACCGCGGGTATTAAAGATCTTGCTATCGATTTTTATAACCGCTACCCGGAAGACATTCAGCTATTCAAAGAGATGGGGTTTACCTGCTTAAGGTTATCAATTGCATGGACGCGTATTTTTCCTCATGGCGATGAAAGTCAGCCTAATGAAGCGGGTCTTGCTTATTATGACCGTATTTTTGATGAATTAGCCAAGCATGATATTAAACCTTTTGTGACGCTATCACATTATGAAATGCCTGTGGGGTTAGTTGACAATTATGGTGGTTGGACTGACCGAAAACTGATTGGATTCTTTGAACGTTATGCAATAACCGTGTTTGAGCGTTACCAACATAAAGTGAAATTGTGGCTGACTTTTAATGAAATTAACATGTCGTTACATGCACCGTATACTGGTGTAGGTTTACCTGAAGCAACAGATGAACAAGCCATTTATCAAGCAATTCATCATCAACTTCTTGCCAGTGCCAAAGCGGTGACTTTGTGTAAACAAATAATCCCAGATGCCCAAATTGGTAATATGTTGTTGGGTGCGCTTAATTATCCTTATACCTGTAATCCCGATGATGTTATGGCGGCGGTAAACGAGAATAACAAGTGGTTATTTTTTGGTGATGTGCAGACCCGAGGTAGATACCCTGGTTATATATTGCGTTATTTCAGTGACAATAATATCGAAGTAAGAATGGAAGAGGGGGATTTAGAAACGTTGGCTGAAGCGAGTGTCGATTTTATCTCGTTTAGTTACTACGCCAGCGGCTGCGCCAGTGCTGGCGCCAAGCAAAAAGAAGTCGGTAACATTATTGATAGTGTGCCGAACCCTTATTTAGAGAAAAGTCAGTGGGGTTGGTTAATAGACCCGAAAGGTTTACGGATATTATTGAATTTCTTGTATGACAGATACCAAAAGCCTTTGTTTATCGTTGAAAATGGCTTAGGGGCGCGTGATGAAGTTACTGCAGATGGCGAGATCATTGATGATTATCGTATTAAATATTTGAACGATCATTTAGTTCAGGCAAGAGAGGCGATCTTAGATGGTGTTGAACTTATGGGGTTCACCAGTTGGGGGCCGATTGATTTAGTGGCTAACTCCACCGCTGAAATGGATAAACGTTATGGATTTATTTATGTTGACCGTCGTGACGATGGTAGTGGTACTTTAGAACGTACCCGTAAGGAAAGTTTTTTCTGGTATCGGGATGTGATCCAAACGCGCGGAGCCTCACTTAACGTTTAAGATCTAACCGCTGGGATATCTTACTTGCGCTCATGGATAATGGGCGTATATTTTATACCTATTAATCATTATCTTTACTACAAGTGAGTGTGCTTATGCCGACAATCCCAACTGATTTTGTGAATTACAAATCAACGCCTGTCTTTACACCGAATAATATCCCTAAAATGTTCCTACACTTACATAATACCCGCGCAGGTGTTTACGGAAAAATTAAGGTTATTAGTGGCTCGTTGAAATTTTATGGTTTTACCGAAAGACGAGGCGCGATAGAGCAAGAGATTGTGATTGAACAAGATGAATCGGCTATCTCACCACCGGAGTATTGGCATAAGGTCGAGTTTATGACGGATGATACCGAATTCAGAGTTGATTTTTACGCGCAGAAAGACTCTGATATAGTTGCTGAAAACCGTTCTGAGCGTAATGATTAAGGGAACTGTCAAATGCAATCAGTAAAACCAAAGCTTTATTACGTTTATGATCCTATGTGCTCGTGGTGCTGGGGTTATAAACCGATATGGAATGAAATTAAGCAGGTTGTTGCTGATGATGTAGACATTATCTATCTATTGGGTGGATTGGCACCTGATAGTGATGAGCCAATGCCTGAAATGATGCAGGCGCAAATTGCATCTTATTGGAAGAAGATTGAAAATTATCTTGGTACTACATTTAATTATGAATTTTGGACTGAAAATACCCCACGACGTTCCACTTATCCGGCATGTAGAGCAATTCTTGCTGCCCGTTATCAAGGTGCAGAACAGGCGATGCTTGATGCGATACAAGTTGCTTATTATCTTAATGCCAAAAATCCCAGTGATAATACAGTCTTGGTTGAACTAGCGAAGCAGCTTGGTCTAGAGTCGGATAAATTTGAAACTGCGTTTGTATCTCAACAACTTCATCAAGATTTATTAACTGAAATTGCCTTTGCTCGTTCTATAGGGGGGACGAGTTTTCCGTCTCTGTTTATTGAAAAAGAAGGACATTGCGTGGAAATACCGATTGATTATAAAAATGCTGAAGTAACGATATCCTTGATATCACGCATTATTTGAGATTGGTAATAAATCAGCCTGACAATATTAAGCTGGTGTTGCTTTTTAAAGTCAGGCTAATTTACATATTAGCCCTGTGCTAGTGCTTTTTCTGCAAGTAGCGCATCTTGTGCTTTAGTCATCTTAATTGCAGCCATTGGCCCTGTTACCAAGGTTGCGGCAATAAGCAATGATACTGGTACAGCAGTAATCACAATGAATGATTGCAGTGCATTTAAACCACCGTCACCCGCGAGTAATAACGCTGCAGCAACACAACCCATGATAACAGCCCAGAATATGCGCTGCTTACGGTCGGGTTCATTATCGCCAGATACAACCATCGCAATCGAATAAGCCATCGAGTCACCCGTGGTAACCACAAACGTTGTTGTTAGTACCAAGAATGCAGGTAGCAAGATTTCGCTTAATGGTAATTGCTGTAATGTTGCTAACAATACCGCAGGCAAGCCAGCTTCATTTAATGGGCCTGAAATAATGCCAGGTGTTTGTAACTCGAGGAAGATACCTGTACCACCCAATACCGAGAACCAGAAGTTTGTTGCAATCGGAGCGCCAATGGCAACAGCCAATACTAACTCACGAATACTACGACCTTCTGAAATACGCGCAATAAAAATCGCCATCATAGGTGCAAAACCAATGAACCAGCCCCAGAAGAACCAAGTCCACCAAACATTCCAACCTGGATTGTCGTTAGTCACGCTCATGGTTGGCATGTCTTGCAGGTAAGTTGCGAATGCACGGCCAAACTGTTCAAAAATGAATTGTGTTGGTCCTAAAATCAGAATAGCGAGCAGTAATGCAAATGCGCCAATGACGTTTAAGCGACTAAGCCACTGTAAACCTTTGTCCATGCCAGACGCGGCTGATAGCGCACAAATCAACACAACCACTGCTAATATCATCAGCTGAGAGTTCATGTCATTTTTAAGGCCTGTTAGCACTTCAAGGCTATAACCCATTTGCGATGCTAAGAAACCAATTGGACCAATCGTACCTGCTGCGACGGCAATAATTGAACATGCGTCAATCACTGCACCAAACCAATGGTTTTCGAGACGATTACCAACGATAGGGAAAAGTAACGCACGTGGGCGCAGCTTAATACCATGATGGTGATGTGCATACATCAATACAATCGTTGCGAGTGTGCCAAGCACTGACCACGCAAGGAACCCCCAATGCAAGAAACTCTGGCTGAGTGCGGGGACAACGGCATCAATAGTTGATCCTGTAATGTCAGGATAACTTGCTGATGGTGTAATGAAATGATAAATAGGCTCTGCTGCAGACCAGAAAACACCACCACCTGCTAATAGGGTACACATGATCATTGCTAACCAGCGGAACGTGCCTATTTCAGGTTTGGTTTTCAGGCCCATACGAGTTTTACCGTAACGGGTTGCCGCAATGCATAACGCAACAGCAAAGTTTGCCACCATTAGCCATTGCCAAAAGTAACCAAATTGTCCAGCTGCTGCTAAAAATAAGTCTTGAATTAAGGTAGTGAAACGAGGGAGGTCAATGATCGCAGCCAATAAGAATAAGCTAATGAAGCCAATCGTTAGTGCTGGAACCAATTTGTCGCTTTTGCGACGCGTTGAGGTATTCGGTATTACGGGTACTTCTTCGCCAATTTGGCATGCATTTAGTTGCATAAAATTCTCACTTAGGGGTGAGGGGCGGTATATTACCAGTATTTTATTAATATTCCAGTTCAACATTCCTGCCGATTATGTTTTGCGATATATTTAACCAATACGTTTGTTTTTTAGATATTTTAAAATCATTCTTGTCAGTGGCTTAGGTTTCTGATTACCTCGTTGGTAATATTTTTATGTTAATCGTCGTTTAGAGTGTGGTTGTTTTTGATCTCGCTCTGCTTGTAACATGGCGTTAACATTAATATACTCAGTGACATACATATTACTTATGGAGTGCAGCGTTATTAAATATCTCTGGATTTTAACTTTCGCAGTCGTACTTATTTGGTCAGGTATTGATCCAAAAGATCAGTTTACTTGGTTCCTTGAAGTCGTGCCTGCAATCATCGGCGCTGTTATTCTAGCGTCAACCTATAATGGTTTTAGACTGACTTCACTACTGTATTTTTTAATTTTGGCACATTGTATTGTCTTGATGATAGGTGGACATTACACGTATGCCGAAGTCCCTCTTTTTGATGGTTTATTTGGTGCAGAAAGGAATAACTACGATAAAGTAGGGCATTTCTTCCAAGGTTTTGTACCTGCATTAATCGCCAGAGAATTGTTTATACGAAAGAATGTGGTCAATGGTGAGCGTTGGCGGGTACTGTTTATTATCTCGGTGAGTCTCGCGTTTAGTGCATTCTACGAACTTATCGAATGGTGGGTGGCGTTAACGACAGGAGAGAATGCTGAAGCATTTTTAGGTACACAAGGTTATATATGGGATACCCAATCAGATATGGGGCTTGCATTATTAGGTGCGATAGTCTCAGTATTATTACTTTCTAAGTTCCACGACCGACAGCTCAATGATATAGCAAAGCCTTAAATTTGATTCGGTTTATATCAAATCATGGATTTAAGGCTTTTATCCAATTTGAGTTATTAGAAACTAGGCAGCATGTCTCTTGCAACAAGCTTGTTGTGGACCGCTTCTAGGAGCAGTTGATTAGCTTTGGCAATATCGGGGGCAAAGTAACGGTCTTTGTCGTAGAAATCGACACGTTCACGTAACTCTGCTTTAGCCTGTTCAATTAACGGGGATGATTTTAGCGGCGCTCTGAAATCAAGTCCTTGTGCCGCAGACAACAGCTCAACCGCTAAGATACCACGGGTATTTTCAGCCATGTCTTTCAATCGACGCCCAGCAAAGGTCGCCATAGATACATGGTCTTCTTGGTTGGCTGAGGTTGGTAAACTATCGACCGATGCTGGATGGGCTAATGACTTGTTCTCACTGGCTAACGCCGCTGCGGTTACCTGTGCGATCATAAAACCAGAGTTAACACCGCCATTATCTACGAGGAATGGCGGTAATTTGCTTAAGCTACTGTCGATTAATAGCGCCATGCGACGTTCTGATAAACTGCCTATCTCTGCAATCGCTAGCGCAAGGTTATCACTGGCCATCGCAATCGGTTCAGCGTGGAAGTTACCCGCTGAGATAATATCGCCATCATCGGCAAACACCAACGGGTTATCTGATACTGAGTTGGCTTCGACTTCATATATCTCAGCTGAATTACGGATCTGCTGTAAACATGCGCCCATTACTTGTGGCTGACAACGCAGTGAGTAAGGGTCTTGGACTTTTTCACATGCCGTGTGAGAATTACCAATTTCACTGCTAAATTCAAGTATGTGACGATACATAGTTGCTGAGTCCATTTGTGAGCGATGACCACGCACGCGGTGAACGCGTGGATCAAACGGACGACGGCTACCAAGCGCAGCTTCCACTGTCATTGCGCCACATAAGGTTGCTGAAGCAAACAGATCTTCAGCAGCAAACAAGCCTTCAAGACCAAACGCAGTAGATGCTTGGGTACCGTTTAACAAGGCTAACCCTTCTTTTGGTGCTAATGTGATCTTCTGCATGCCTGCAATCGTTAATGCTTCTTCACCTGTAATCACTTTACCTTGATAACGCGCTTCACCTTCACCCAGTAAAACTGTGCTCATGTGAGCAAGTGGGGCGAGATCGCCTGATGCGCCCACTGAGCCTTTTTTCGGTACGCAAGGGTAAACTTCGGCATTAACCAATTGCATTAACGCTTCAATAACCGATAAGCGGATACCTGAAAAACCACGCGCTAGGCTGTTAATTTTAAGCACCATCATCAACCGTACAGTTTCGTCGTTCATGAATTCGCCGATACCTGCCGCATGGGATAACACGATACTGCGTTGTAGCGTTTCGAGATCTTCAGGTGCGATGCGGGTGTTAGCAAGCAGGCCAAAACCGGTATTAATACCGTAAGCAATCCGGTTTTCTGCAATCACATTATTGACAACTTCTGTGCTGGCATGGATGTCATCAAAGCAGCTAGGGTCGAGCGACACCTGTACAGGGGATCGACTGATTTGACGAAGCTGTGCCAGGGTAAGTTGTCCAGGCTTAATTGTTAGTTGGTACATGTTTTTCTCCAAGATTGTTTATACCAATTATTTAAGCATCGGTAGGTCTAAGTTTTGTTCTTTCGCGCAGGTTTTAGCAATATCATAACCGGCATCTGCATGGCGCATAACGCCTGTGGCTGGATCGTTATGTAATACACGACTAACACGTTCATGGGCATCATCGGTGCCGTCACAAAGTACCACCATGCCTGAATGTTGAGAGAAGCCCATGCCTACGCCGCCGCCATGATGAAGTGATACCCAAGTCGCGCCACTTGCGGTATTGAGCAGGGCGTTTAATAGTGGCCAATCTGATACTGCATCAGAACCATCCATCATGCCTTCGGTTTCGCGATTAGGGCTAGCAACAGAACCGGAATCAAGGTGGTCACGACCAATCACAATCGGCGCTTTAAGTTCGCCATTTTTAACCATCTCGTTAAAGGCTAAACCAAGGCGCTGACGGTCTTTTAAGCCAACCCAACAAATACGTGCAGGCAGACCTTGGAATTGAATACGTTCGCGCGCCATGTCTAACCAGTTGTGTAGCTGTGGATTATCTGGGATCAGCTCTTTTACTTTTTGATCTGTTTTGTAGATATCTTCAGGATCACCAGACAATGCAACCCAACGGAAAGGACCTATGCCTTCACAGAACAGTGGTCGAATATAGGCTGGAACAAAACCGGGGAAATCAAACGCATTCTCAACGCCTTCTTCCAGTGCCATTTGACGAATGTTATTACCATAATCTACGGTTGCTGAACCTGCTTTTTGCAGATCTAACATGGCTTGTACTTGTACAGCCATCGATTGTTTCGCGGCTTTAACGACAACCGCTTCATCTTCTTTACGCATTGATGCAGCATGCGCCATGGTCCAGCCTTGTGGCAGATAACCATTAAGTGGATCGTGAGCAGATGTTTGGTCGGTAGTACAATCTGGAACAACACCACGTTTCACTAATTCAGGGAAAATATCGGCGACATTACCAAGTAGGCCAATCGAAGTTGGTTGCTTGTTTTTGATTGCTTCATCAAGTAGCGCTAATGCTTCATCAAGGGTTGTGGCTTTTTTATCGACATAACCGGTACGCAGGCGGTAATCGATACGTGATTCATCACATTCAACGGCAATCATAGAAAAGCCTGCCATTGTTGCTGCAAGTGGTTGCGCGCCACCCATGCCACCTAAACCACCAGTAAGCACCCAGCGACCTTGTGCTTGGCCGTCAAAATGTTGTTTTGCCATAGCAACGAATGTTTCGTACGTACCTTGTACTATGCCTTGCGAGCCGATATAGATCCAAGAACCTGCGGTCATCTGTCCGTACATCATCAAGCCTGCTTTATCGAGCTTGTTGAAGTGTTCCCAGTTTGCCCAATGTGGTACTAGGTTTGAGTTGGCAATAAGTACACGCGGGGCATTACTGTGGGTTTTGAATACGCCAACCGGTTTACCTGATTGTACAAGGAGTGTTTCGTCATCCTCTAAACGCTTTAGTACTTCGACTATTTTGTCATAACATTCCCAGTCACGCGCCGCTCGACCAATGCCACCATAAACAACCAATGCATGTGGATGCTCGGCAACATCAGGGTGTAGGTTGTTCATCAACATTCTTAATGGCGCTTCGGTTTGCCATGATTTAGCGTTGAGCTGGGTGCCGTGAGGGGCAATGATAGTACGAGACGTATCTAAACGTTTATCAGTCATTATGATCTCCTTTTCATTTTGCATTTTATTTTTTATTTATTTTATTTTGACTTGAACATAGCGCGGGTGATATCCCACGTTAATCGTGCGACTAATCGCGCAGTTTGATTGTCGATATCAAAAACAGGGTTGTATTCAGCTAAATCAGCTACTCGCAATTTTGCTTGGTCTGCTGCATTTCTAGCGTTAAATATGGGTTGTAGTAAGGCTTCAACACTTTCATAATTAATCCCACGCGCTGCTGGTGCACTAACACCGGGCGCTGTGCTCGCAGAGAACACATCGATATCTATGGTCAGATAGAGGTAATCCACGTTATCAATAAATGCGATTAATTCTTCGATACGCTCGGCAAGGTGATAAGAAGCCAGCTGGTGGTCTTCGCGATAATGCACCCCAAGTTGATCTGCAAGGGTGAATAAGGCTTGGGTATTACTGGCGCGACTGACACCAAGACACGCATAATTAAACGCCCAGCCTAATTGTTGGCAGTGTTTCGCGATCTGATTGAATGGCGTGCCTGAGCTCGTTGGGAATGCCTGTCCATCTGTTGAATAGGTGCGTAAGTCAAAATGGGCATCAAAGTTGATAATGCCGATTTTTGGATTTTTAATTTTAATACTTTGAAAGTGCTGCGCTAATCCTTGGAATGTTCCCCACGCAATTTCGTGTCCACCCCCTAATACCATTACTTTGTTTTGTTGGTTGAGGGCTGTTTCGACATGATTAGCCAGTTCTTTTTGGCTGGCGGCTAAATCAGCATCGCTGCAATAGATATTTCCTGCATCAACAAGGGTTGATGTGCTAGTACCTGTATCTATAGCAACGGCATTGTCATGATGCCATGCCATATTAGCCAGTGCTTTACGAATAAGATCCGGTGCTTGTACTGCGCCAACACGGCCTTTGTTACGTTTTACACCTTCATCGCAAGCGAAACCGAGTAGGACAACACCGGCTTGGTTTGTTAACTGATCGTTTTCCGCGATTAAAGTGACTTTTTGATGAAAACGCATGCCTGCTTCACCGTCTTCGGCGTCAATTCGACCCTGCCAAATATCAGCATTAGTTACGGCATAATTCGTGATTGTACGTTGGGAGCCTGCAGGAACAGTTGTTTTAGTCATGACAAATCTCTCCGTTAACGATGCGAGAGTGTAATCTTGGTGTGCCCACTTCATAAGCGAGCTGTGCAGGGTGTTCGATATTCCAGATCGCCAAATCAGCATCATAGCCAACTCTAATCTGGCCGCGTGAATCTTGCAACCCTAACGCTTTCGCTGCATGGCAAGTTACGCCACGTAATGCTTCTTCAGGCGTTAATCTAAATAAAGTACAGCCCATATTCATCATCATAGTTAACGATGCGATAGGGGAGGTACCTGGGTTAAAATCGGTTGCTAATGCCATTGGCACGTTATGTTGACGGAGTAATTCAATGGGTGGACATTGGGTTTCTCTTAAAAAATAGAATGCGCCAGGAAGCAGGGTGGCGACGGTGCCATGTTCGGCCAGTGCTTTCACGCCTTGTTCGTCAATAAATTCGATATGATCAACCGAGGTGGCGCCCATTGTTGCGGCAAGTTCACTTCCGCCAAGGTTACTTAATTGCTCGGTGTGGCCTTTGATGCCTAGTCCATAAGATAAAGCAGCCTCGAAAACGGTTTTCGTTTGCGCCAAGTTAAAGCCAATGCCTTCGCAGAATACATCGACATAGTCCACGAGCTTAGCTGCCACGGCGGCTGGTATTATTTCGTCACACACATAACGGATATAGCTATCGGCATTGTCTTTATATTCAGGCGGTACTGCGTGTGCGGCCAGTAGTGTTGTGGATACCTTAATACTGGCGTGCAGCTCTAACTGTTTAGCTGCGCGTAGCATTTTTAATTCATCTTCTAGCGTTAAGCCGTAACCCGATTTTATTTCAATAGTAGTAACGCCATCTGCGGTCAGTGCTGATAGACGTTGTAGAGCGAGTTCAACAAGTTGTCTTTCGCTTGCTGCGCGAGTCGCGTTAACAGTTGAAAGGATACCGCCGCCTTGTTTAGCGATTGTTTCATACGGCACGCCAGTTAAGCGTTGTTCAAATTCTTTGGCACGGTTACCAGCAAAAACCAGATGGGTATGACTGTCGATAAGACCCGGTGTAATAAGGCGGTGTTGGCAATCGATAATTTGTGAGTAGTCTGCTGTCGGGCACTGCTGCATCGGGCCTATTTCGACTATCTTGCCGTGCGCAATTGCAATGAAACAATGAGGCTGTGTTTGGTAATCTGAATCACTTTGATCCATGGATACAATTGTTGTATTCGTTAGCAGTAAACTCATCAGAATCTCACGTCATTTAAATGTATATACAAATAAATAGACAATTTAGATACAAATGGCAAGTTTTAAATTAATTTGTTGTGACTAAGTGCTGATTTTGTTGATGAGTTGAGTGAGTTTTATGATCGTTGTCGATTTAAAAAACCGACATATTGTTTGGCATAATGATTTGAATGTGGGTGCTATATTTCGGCTTTTAGGCTGAGTTTGTATTTATCTGCTGGATGATAAAGTAGGGCGACACTGATTAAATCTTGCTTGCTCCACGTGCGACGATTGAGCAATAAGCAAGGTTGTTGCGCTGTTAAATTCAAGTGCTGCTGGATAGAGGCACTTGGCATTATTGCTTCAACAGTATGTTCAATAGAGCTTAATGGGCAGTTTTTGGTGAGGTATTCATTGGGTGTAGCCAGATTAAAGTCTTGTTCAATGTATAGTGGTGCAAACTCTGGATTGACCCAACGTAATTCCAGTTGCAATGCGATACCGTCTTCAAAATGAATTATTTCACTGAAAAAGATAGCTGTTTCAAGTCTAACACCCAATCTCATGGCTATCTCATCATCCGCTTGGACCGTTACCTGACGGAGGATTTTATTACTGTATGTTCGGCCGCGTTGGCGAATTTCATCAGCAATATTACGAATATCACTCAGTGATGATTCCACCTTTTTCTGGCAGACAAATGTACCTAATCGCGGCGTTCTTTCCAGTAGACCTTTGTTGACCAGATCGCGGATCGCTTTATTTACCGTCATGCGGCTGACACTAAACTGTTTGGTTAATTCGAGTTCTGTCGGGATCTTGCTTCCAGGTATCCAAACGTGAGAATTAATTTTTTCAAGAATGAAGTCTTGGATCTGAATATAGCGTGGCGAACTGTTCATAGCGTCTAACCTTAATAACGTCTAACTTTAATAGCAGTATAATGGAGTAATCAATTAAACTTAATTGACTATACAAATGATCTATTAGTTAGCAATAAAATGCAAGTTATTATGTGTGGGGGTTAGTTCACTATATTTTACATAGCAGACCATTTGAGTATTCTGTTGATGGTTAAGCTAACAGTTCGATAGTTATTGATTAATTTGAAGCTTGTTTTGTTTTTGTTACAAGTATTTATAACAATAAAATGAAAATCATGATTAACTACCCATATTTGGATATAAGGAACGGTTGCTTTGAAGAAACTTAACAAATATATACTATCTACTGGGGTTGTTTTGACTATTAGTTTGGCATTGTTTATGAGTACAAGTACAAGTACAAATAAAAATTCTCTCGTGTATGTACAAGCATCTAAAGGAAGTTTTAATGATGCAGCAATAACTCAATTATTTTCACTGAAACCAAAACTAAGGGCTGGCGTAACATTTTCAGGCACACCTAAAAATGCTTTTAAATTAGCTGATGAGAATAACCAGCTTGCCTTTGCAGCGGTTACAAACTCAACGATAAAAGGTAATCTTGTTCAAGCTAGTGTTAAAGCAGTTCAGGAGTATAGAATTATTGATGTTAAAGCCTTAATTTCAATGCCGATTGAAATGTGTGTGTTGATGAATACAGATGATATTAAGAAAAATAATGAAATAAAATACATTGCTTCCCATCCTGCGGCATTAAAGCAAATTTATAAATGGAAAACTTCATTAAATGTAGAGGAAATTTCGGTTCCAGAAGGCACTGCTGCTGCAGCTGAAAAAGTATCTCAAAATAAATATCCTGCAGGAACTGCTGCGATAGGATCTTGTGTTCTTGAATCAACGTATCCTCATTTAGCTGTAGTTGCCAAAGGTGTTCAAGATAATAAAAATAATAACACTACTTTTTTATTAGCCAAAGTGGAAAAGCGAGATATTCTTTTAACTGAGTTGGAAGCAAGGACTGAACTGAATAAAGCAATAAGTTCATCAATTAATATCACTGAAAAGTAAGATCTATCGAATCAAAGTTTTAGTTTGTTGTGGTTTATGAGATATGACCTCCTAATTGGAGGTCTTTTTGATCTTTAAGTTGGCATAGATATAACCCGGATTATTTGTATTAGCCCTGATTTTACTTTACCGATTTAGCCCTGATTATTTTACAGCCGTTGCTTCCTTCTAAACTAACTTCTTCTGTATTCTCATCAGGGTATGATATATGAACTGTATAATCACATTGAGTTTGATTCGCTGATGTCGATGATATGGTTCCCACGTAGTAATCTTGCCAAGCACCTGCTTGTTTTAATTCAAATGTTGAATTTGTAGGAAGAGCTAATGTTGTTTTTTCATCTACACTATAAGCTTTGCATAAGTCTTTGTTGTCATTGTTATATGTGCACAAAATACCCAGTGGTTTATTAGGGTTCATGTCTTTATTATAAACTTTTAGTATGTAAATATTTCTATCACTCATGTTGCCATCTGTTGATAGAGTTATAGAGTCAGCAAAGCTATTAGCGCTACAAAGTAAAGACGCTATTATTAATGATATTTTTTTCATTATTATCCTATTTATTATTTATTATTTATTATTTATTATTTATTATTTTAGGTATGAGCTTTTTAAATCGGTTTCACATTAAGTGTCCCAAGAAAAATTTGGGTACCATTAAGGCTGTGATTAATGTGCAACATGGTGAATGTACCAGCCCTAGCCCTAGCCAATAAGTGGCGCTGGTAATATCATACACAGACTAGTACCCCTTTGGTAGTAAATTGTATTGGCAGGTGTAGGGTGGTTAATATGTGTTATTAAATGAGATAAAAATCATCAATATGGGGCTATTGAACATAACCGCTTGACTAGTATCATAGCAGCTTCAATATTTCGAGACAGGGTCGAAATTTTAAAGTGCTCTGTAGACTACAATTCCTGGTTTATCTTGGACATATTCTAAAAATGGTGTATCAACGACTTTCATATTTTTAGAGATAGATGATGCATTTCTATATACTGGTCCATTCTTCCCTCTAATAAATATCCCCGTATGGGTTACATCTAGTCCTTTTATGTTTGTATATATACCAATGTAGTCACCATTTTTAAGATTATTCACTACGCTGTTATCTATACTATATCCTGGAATATATGTTATTTTTCTTGAGGTTATTGCTAATCCCGCGATGTAAGTTCCACCATCCTCTTTTTGATTTAATTCTTTTTGTATCGTTTTCGTATTATCTGTTAAATATTCTGTCACATCTTCAGCATTTCTGTCTCCATTATCATCTGCATAAGTCCAGTCTGAAAAGAAATGTTTTCTTAATAAGAAATCCACTTCACTATTTTTATATCGCGTGTTAATTAAATTATCTGAAAAATCATATGAAAAATCATATGATTTTCTTAAAGCTTCTACATAATCTAAAAAGGTAAAACAATCTAATGCTCTGAAATCTGCAACAAACCTTTCTTTTTCTATATCTGAGCCAATAAGACGGTTTTTCACATAGGACGAATTTAAGAATAATTTAGAAATAGCTTTAATCTTTTTTTGGTTGCTTTGATTTCTTTGTAAAATACGATCAAGCTTATTAGATTTTTTCTCATACAGAGATGCATAAAATTTAAAGTCACGAACTTTATGTTTATGAGTTAAAGCATCGTTGTCAAAATTAACATCATGCTCTCCTAGTGCCGCATAATTTGAGGTACTAAACAATAGTGCTGTGAGTAAAGATATTGGTAAAACTTTTAACTTCATAATAAAAATCCATTTTAGTGGTTTATTTAATTTGGCCTCCTAATTGGAGGTGTTTTTGATCTGGGGCAGAGGTTTAATTTAGCAACTTAAAGGTAATGAGGTAACCGTTAAGCTGCTAATTTAATAATCAAAATAGAAGGTTAATTAGAAGAAACCAAGCGGGTTAACGTCATAACTGACGAGTAAGTTTTTAGTCTGTTGATAATGTTCTAGTGCCACCTTATGAGTTTCGCGGCCGACACCTGATTTTTTATATCCACCAAACGCTGCGTGGGCAGGGTATATGTGATAGCAGTTTGTCCACACGCGGCCTGCTTGGATCTTACGACCCATACGGTAAGCTACATTCATATCACGACTCCAAACGCCGGCACCTAAACCAAATTCAGAATCATTGGCTAATGCTAGGGCTTCTTCTTCGGTCTTGAACGTGGTTACTGCGATCACCGGACCAAAAATTTCTTCTTGGAAGATGCGCATATCATTTGTGCCTTTAAGCAGTGTTGGTTGGATATAGAAGCCGTCTTCATAATCGGTATGAATTTCTTCAACTCCACCTCCAATCAATAATTCAGCGCCTTCTTCCTTGCCTATTTGAATGTAATTTAAGATCTTATCAAATTGCTCTTTCGATGCTTGCGCACCCACCATGGTCTCGGTATCCAATGGGTTACCACGTTTAATTAACTTGGTGCGTTCGATGATCTTAGTCATAAATTGATCATAGATATCTTCATGTACTAATAAGCGTGATGGGCAGCTACAAACTTCACCTTGATTGAAATACGCTAATACCACACCTTCGATACATTTACTCAGGTACGCATCTTCGTGATCCATAATATCGGCGAAGAAGATGTTCGGTGATTTACCGCCAAGTTCGACTGTCGAAGGAATGATATTTTCGGCAGCACATTTTAGAATATGTGAGCCAACGGGTGTAGAACCGGTAAAGGCAATCTTAGCGATACGAGTGCTGCTGGCAAGGGCTTGACCTGCTTCAGCGCCGTAACCGTTGACGATATTCAGTACACCGGGTGGTAGCAAATCTTCTATCAATTCCATTAATACTAAAATAGAGGCAGGTGTTTGCTCTGCAGGCTTTAGGATCACACAGTTACCTGCGGCCAGTGCGGGTGCGAGTTTCCATGCAGCCATGAGAATAGGGAAGTTCCAAGGAATGATCTGACCAACAACCCCTAATGGTTCATGGAAGTGATAAGACACTGTGTTCTCGTCAATCTCCCCAATACTGCCTTCTTGGGCGCGTAAGCAGCCTGCGAAGTAACGGAAGTGATCAACCGCTAAAGGAATGTCTGCAGCGAGGGTTTCTCGAATTGCTTTACCGTTATCCCAGGTTTCTGCTACTGCTAGTTGAGTCAGGTTTTCTTCTAAACGATCGGCTATTTTTAGCAGTATATTAGAACGGGCAGTAACAGATGTGGTTCCCCAAGCATCTTTGGCTTTGTGGGCGGCATCCAGTGCAAGTTCGATATCAAGGTGATTTGAGCGTGGGATCTGACAGATGACTTCGCCATTCACTGGGCTAATATTATCAAAGTAACAGCCGTTTTGTGGCTCTACCCATTGGCCACCAATGAAATTTTGGTAACGAGGTTTAAAATTAACAAGTGCATCTTGAGTTCCAGGTGCTGCATAGATCATAACTCTTTCCTTTGGTTATTGTCTTGATGAGCAGTAATCCTATCACGATGTAAATGTAATGAAACATAATGAAATGTAACGGAATGTAATGGAATATAACCTGTTAGAGGTAAGTGTAACGTAATGCATTAACTGTAATATAAAACTGGTTCGAAAAATTTGATTTTCAGCCCACAGTAGAAGTTTGCGAGATGCTGTATTATCGAATTGGGAACCAGGATTTAAGCCACAAGATGATTCACTAGCTTAATGCGACAGTCACATCATCCTTAAGAGTACTTGAGCAGGCTAATACAAATCCTTGTTCAATCTCTTCTTCGGTGAGAGTTTCGGTACTTGTCGACTTTACCGAACCTTTGGTTACTTTACACTTACAAGATCCACAAACCCCGGCGCGACATGCACCAATAACGGGAACGCCATGCTTTTCTAATGCATCTAATAACAATGAACCTCGAATGACTTCTGCTTCAACCGCAAAGTCAGGGACGTGTAGCATGACACTTGCCTCTGTAGCGCCTGATGCGATCTGGTCTTGTTGTTTGTTATCTGCTGCTGGTGTAAAGCTTTCTTGAAAAAAGTTAGCCATATCAAAGTCACTTTCTTGGGCTATATTTTCAACCGCTTTCATGAAGCCGACAGGACCGCATAGGAAAATAGTGCGTTGGTTTAGATCTGGATACAACTGTTGAATCACGTCGGCGCTTACCATACCGGTTTGATGCGATAAGGCTCTGGTATTCGTCTTTTCATTAGTACTGTCATCGGCACTAAAACTCGCAAAACCATCGCTGTTTTCCAACAGCAATTGCACTTTAAAATTGCTATTTTGAGCAAGTAAGGTCTGCATTTCATCATGGAAGATAACGTTGTCTTTATCTCGAGCACAATGTAAAAATTCAATGTCAGCATCGCTATTATGCGCTAATAATGTCTTTGCTATCGACATGACTGGGGTGATACCACAACCTGCGCTGATAAGCAGCAGTTTAGATTTGTGCTTACAATCACTGCTATTGAATTGACCCGCAATGTTTAATGCTGACAAGCTATCACCGATACTTAAGTTATCTGCAAGCCAGTTAGAGACTAAGCCATCGGGTACGCGTTTAATGGTCAAACGTAATTGTTTTTGTTGTGGTACTGAGCTAATTGAATAGGCGCGATAATGGGTTTTATTTTCTATCTTCACTGCTAAAGTGACGAATTGACCTGGCTTAAAATCAAACTGTGCTTGATCTGCTGAAGTAAAGGTAAAGCTCATCGAGTCATGGGTTTCTGATTCACGCTTAACTAAGACTAATGGCGTTGTTGAAGGCGACCATGTTGCTGGTTTTAAGCTGGGCTTAGTGATTGTTTCACCAAGTGAGAAACTCAGTTTTGGTGTTGAAAGCTTTGATGATGGTTTTGCTGAGCTTGGTTTTGTTGTGATCGTTGAATTATCACCACCGAGAGAAAAACTAAGCTTTGGCGTTGTCAGTTTTGGTGATGAAGGTTTCGGCGTCGATAGTTTTAGGGGCTTAAGTACTGGTGAAGAAAGCGTTGAAGACGGCGTATTTGAAGAAGACATTATTGCACCTATCGCAGTGATAATTGAAGGTTTGAACGTGGGGGATAAGCATTGATTAAAGTCAAACGTCTTTAACCAATGCCGATTATGATCGCTATGTATTAGCGAGTACTATTTATTAGCTAGCATTACTTACCCGCTAACATGGTCGCTAAATCAGTATCAACGTCACCAATACTGCGCATATCAAAGTTATCTTGTAATGCTTTGATCAAGTTATCAGTCAAGAACGCTGGCGCTGTAGGACCGGTATAAATACCTTTGATACCTAACGCGAATAACGTCAGCAGTACCACAATGGCTTTTTGTTCAAACCAAGACAATACGATGCTTAGTGGTAGATCGTTCACGCCGCAATCAAACTCTTCTGCTAATGCTAATACCAGTTGGATAGCGGAGTAAGTATCGTTACATTGACCAACATCTAATAAACGTGGGATACCATTGATATCGCCAAATTCTTTTTTGTTGAAACGGTATTTACCACAAGCCAAGGTTAATACAACCGAATCTTTCGGCGTATTCACGGCTAAATCAGTGAAGTAACTGCGTTCGGATTTATCACCGTCACAACCACCAATTAAGAAGAAATGTTTGATATTACCTGCTTTCACTTCCTTGATAACGGCAGGTGCAGCTTCCATTAATGCATTACGGCCAAAGCCAACTGTGATTTTGTGTTCAATTTCTGTGTGCGCAATACCAGATTGAGCTAAGGCACATTCGATCACTTGTGCGAAATCATCGCCTTCAATATGAACAACGCCAGGCCAGCCAACAATACTACGGGTGAATAGACGATCTGCGTATTGACCCACATTCGGATTGATTAGACAGTTAGATGTCATCACGATAGCACCGGGGAAGTTAGCGAATTCTTTTTGCTGATTTTGCCAAGCACTACCGAAGTTACCAACCAAGTGTCGGTATTTGTTCAGTTCTGGGTAACCGTGTGCAGGTAACATTTCACCGTTGGTATAAACATTGATGCCTTTGCCTTCGGTTTGTTGCAGGATCTTTTCTAAATCATGTAAGTCATGACCCGAAACTAGAATACATTTACCTGCAATCGGTTTTACGTTTACTTGCGTTGGTTGTGGATGACCAAAAGTATCTGTTTCACCCTTGTCTAGCATTTCCATAATTCGGTAGTTTAGTAAACCAATTTGCATCGATGTTTCTAATAACGTATTTGCATCCGTCGGTTCAGTGCCTAAGAATGCCATGATCTGATGGTATTCCCCGTTTACTGCTTCGTCGCTCTGACCAAGTACATTGGCGTGTTCCATGTATGCTGCAGCACCTTTAAGGCCGTATAAGCATAATAAACGCAGACCAATGATGTCTTCGTGTAATTCGTCATGGCCACGGTTAACCGCCGCTTCGGGTGCAAAATTCATGACTTCTTCAGCTGTTGCTGGTAATACAAATTGCGCTGCTGGAGATAATTCAGGTAACGCTTCGCCCGCCGCTGCTGCAGCTGCCATTACTTGCGTGCGTAGTTGTATCTTGTAACGCTCTGCAATTTCAGTGTATTCAGTTATACGCTCTGGCACAAAGTTAACGTTGGTTAACGTAGAGAAGAATGCACGTGGTGCCCAAGCATCGATTTCGGCATCAATGATGTTGTATTTACGTGCTAGCTCGGCCCAAAAAGACACGCCTTGTAAATTAAATACCAGTACGTCTTGTAGGTCTGAAACATCAGCCGTTTTACCACACATACCTTGAGTATAAGAACAGCCTTTCGACACAGGGGTTTGAACAGTTTGCTCACATTGAATACAGAACATTTAAGACTCCATTATAATTATATTATTGATATCGATTTAACGATGATCTCTGAATCTATACTGCACTGAGCGTGCCAACTTTTATCTTGTTGATATTTATCGGTTTTATGTTTTTTGATGTTGAGTTTGATGTACTAACTACATCGATATTGATGTGATTAGTACATCATTTCTGTTCCTGTATCGAATGAGGCAGTCTGGCTTACTTCATCGGATAAGTGCTGCTGTAGAATCAGGCTCTGTTGTGCTTGAATGGCCCGTAACCCTGCACGCATTAAGGTATGGTTGCCACGGCAATCTCGCGGGGTTCTTTACTGGCTTTTGATGGGGATTTTGGCCGCACGATAGGGTATGAGCGTAACTACTTATATATTCTCAGCGACAATACAATTGACAAATGGTGCTATAATCCACCTGCAGGAAAAAAGTTATCAATTCGCATTGTGGCGTGGGTTCTCTGGGTAAATGGCTGCATCGCAGACGAATACTTATTTTTGGATGACGCTGATTGGAATAAATAAATTGGTCTGGGGAATTAGCAATGGATAATACTTATGATAGCGATGACTTAATCACATATACCATTAGTCGAAATGTACCAGCAGCGAAAGCTGCTGAATATGAGTTATGGCTTAAGACGGTTTCTGCATCAGCCGCTACTGTGACCCAGGACTACTTGGGAGTAACAATCATAAGACCTGAACATAAAGCAGGTAACTATCACGCGATAGTACGCTTTTCTTCTGTCGAAGGGTTTGAAATATGGCAGAAGTCTCAAGAAAGAAAGGATTGTTTAGGCTTATTAGATGATTCACTTAAACAGAGCTATATCACTCAGTGCAATGGTTTTGAATATTGGTTCACTGTCAGAAACGCCGTCCCCCCTCGCTGGAAAAGCATTTTACTGACGTATATCGTAATATTTACCCTTATGTTAACCATACAGCCTTTATTAACGGTAACCATGGCCCCTTATTTACCCAGCTTAATTGTTAAAGCTATTGCTACGGCAGTGATCACCTTAACAATGTCGTTAGTTGCTATGCCTATTATGACGAGATTACTAAAAAAATGGCTTTATAGTCATACCATCACCAAAATATAATTGATATCAATAGGATAAATGGTGGAATTTGAATCTGTCGGCTCAGTACCTAAGAATGCCATGATCTGATGGTATTCCTCATTTACTGCTTCGTCGCTCTGACCAAGTACATTGGCGTGTTCCATGTATGCTGCAGCAGCCGTTTTACCACACATACCTTGAGTATAAAACAGCCTTTCGACACAGGTGTTTGAACCGTTTTCTCACATTGGATACAGAACATTTAAGACTCCATTATAATTATATTATTGATATCGAATTAACGATGATCTCGGAATCTATATTGCATTGAGCATGCTAACTTTTATCTTGTTGATATTTATTTGTTTTGTGTTTGACCTGTGGATGCACTAATTACATCGAGATTGATGTGATTAGTACATCATTTCTGTTTAGGACGTGGCTAAAACGGCGCAACTTTAACTAAAGTATTGCTGCGCGTAATTCTTTGGGTTTAATGCCGAGTTTTTTACCCATTTTATATAAATTACCGCGATCCATTTGTAAAAATGCTGCGGCTTGTGCCCAAACAAAGTTTGATTGCAGCAGGGCATGCGAAATGAGCTTGGTTTGATACACTTCTACTGCGCCCCGTAGTTCAAATGATGTCGCAGGCAAGTCATTTATTTCTGTTTCTGCATCGAATGAGGCAGTCTGGCTTACTTCATCGGATAAGTGCTGCTGTAGAATCAGGCTTTGTTGTGTTTGAATAGCCCGTAACCCTGCACGCATTAAGGTATGTTCTAATTCGCGTACGTTCCCCGGCCAACTGTAGTGATTAAGTGCGGTTAATGCTTGTGGGTGCAGTTGCAATTTAGCCACATTAAATTGTGAACGAACCCTATCAAGAATATGCCCAGATAATACCGCGACATCCCCTCTGCGGTCTCGCAGTGGTGGCACGTTAATAGGAAATACATTTAAACGGTGGAACAGGTCACTACGAAAGCGGCCTGCTGCGACTTCTTCGGTTAAATTACGGTTAGTTGCAGCGATAATGCGGACATTTATCATTAAGTTCTTATCTGCACCGACTCGCTGTACTTCACCCTGCTGAATAACGCGCAGTAGTTTGGCCTGCATTAATAAGGGTAACTCACCAATTTCATCTAAGAATATAGTGCCGCCATCGGCCAACTCAAATTTACCCGCCCGATTGCTGATGGCACCTGTAAATGCGCCCTTAACATGACCAAATAATTCACTTTCAGCCAGACTTTCGGGCAATGCCGCGCAGTTTACGTAAATCATCGGTTGTGTTGCGCGTGAGGAATTGGAGTGGACAGCATGGGCGACTAACTCTTTCCCTGTGCCTGTTTCACCACTGATTAATACAGCGTAATTGGAATAAGCCACCATGTTAATATTGTTACGCAGGGCTTGCATTTCGGGACTGATACCGACCAATGCACCACCTTTATTCCGGGCTTCTTGAATGAGAACTTGGTTCATATTTTGCTGTTGCTGGTGGCTTTTTCGTAGGGCTTCAACTTGATTTACATTACGAATGGTTGCAGCTGCTAATGCTGCAAAGGTGGCAACGGTTATATCGTCAATGCGCTTAAAAGCACCGACCTGCATGGCATCAAGGGTGATAAGGCCAACCAAATGATCTTCAACATATAAGCTACAACCCATGCAGTCATGCACGTCTATCGACCGATTAGGATCGTTTTTTAATAACCCGTCAAAGGGGTCGGGCAAGGTTGAACTTGCGGGAAAGCGTACAGGTTCTCGGTTGGCTAGAATAGCTTGTAGGCGAGGGTGCTGCTGCGGATCGAATTTTTGACCTAATACTTCATCTGATAAGCCATTGACGGCAGCTGCAGACAATAACCCTTCATCGTCAAGAATGAACAAAGCACTTGCATCACAAGGTAGAACCGACTGTAACGACTGCATCAAACGCTGGTAATGATGACCTGGCGGTAAATTTAAATTGAGATCGAGTGCAATTTGTAACATCGCTTGGTCGAGAGGAGTCTGCATACATAGGCCTTAATATCGAGAGTGATGTGATTTTTACATCGAGGTTAATGGCTGTAAATACTTGTGTGCAGAAAGGCTTGGATAACAAAAGCTTTGTTGATCTTGATTAATATTATAAGGGATTATTTTATTAAGTATTATTTTGAAGGCTGATTTCTAGGTGGTTTTATAAATAAAAATCACTGTATTATGGACGCAAAGTTTAATACTTAATGATGAGCAAGCACTGATAGAAAGAAGGATTTTTAAATGAAGATATTAGCAATATCGGGAAGTCTAAGAAAAGACTCTTATAACACGGCTCTGCTTAAGGCAATGAAAGCGCTAGCACCAGAAAATATTGAAATTACATTTTTTGATGAATTGGGCAGCATACCGCTGTTCAATCCAGATATAGATCCAAATACAGTTGTGAGTGTAATCGCCTTTAAAAATAGCCTTGCAGAGACTGATGGTCTTTTCTTATCGAGTCCTGAATATGCACATGGCATTAGCGGTGTTTTAAAGAACGCCCTCGATTGGCTGGTGAGTGGAGAAGAATTTGTTGATATGCCTGTCGCTATTTTTAATACCTCACCACGAGCCTCGCACGCATTGGACTCTTTGTACGAAATCGTTCGTACCATGTCTGGAAATATCATAGATAGCGCATGCATCACTGTCCCGTTACTGGGTAGTAACTTAACGGGAGAAGGTATAGTGGAAGATCATGTTATGTCAGAATCGATACAATCAGCGATTAATGCTTTTTACGTCGGTACCGTTGACGTGAATAACTGAATTATGTGATCTCTTATCAACCATACTTTCATCTCATTCGTGATTAAACTTTTGTTTAATCTGGATTTTAGTTTGATGCTTATAACTAAGTAATGTAATGATGATAAGTGTGTCGTATCAACAGTGATTAGACACAAGGAAGTTATTATAAACAATCACTTATAACTTGGGGTAGTGTCGCTATGAATAGGTCTGGAAATAGAACTGGAAGCAGTTCGGGAAATAAGAGTATTGCCGTTATTTTCTTTCAAATATTGATTGATTTGGGCGAACTAGCGCTCGATAAAAAGTATGCTAACTTGTGGTTTTCATGGTTAGGCTGGCTAGGCGTAACGGGTCTATTATTTGTCATATATGATAAAACCAGTGACGTTGTACCATTAGTTATCGGTATTGTGTCTGGCGTGAGTTTATTTTTTATTGCTCTGGCAATGATTCGGAAAGTGTTTAATTATTTGGTCGGTAAGTATCGTGATAATGGATTAGCGATATCGATATCTTTAATTTTTCTGGTTGTAAATACGGTGTTCTCAATGGGCTTAATTTTATCAATAATAAAAGCGTCGGGTGTTTCTGTGCTTGGTTAAGCTGAAGCGTGTTTTAAGTTGCTTATAGCTATGTATAATACGCGCTGTTTAATAATAGAAATATAGGCGTAGTGCGTGATGACAAACAAAGGTCTTGGTTGTTCTAAATTTACTTTTGCTGTGTACCTAGCAAATACTCCCAATATGTTGGAGTACCAAGGTATAAATAGCGTTAGTTCACTGGTGACTGGAGAAGTTAATGCCATAGGTCAAGCATGCGGCAATGGCTGGCGTAAAGTCTTTAACGTCTATGCCAAATTGTTGTATGCATTAAACCCGACTGACTTTGATTTTGCGCAGCGGGCGCCTACTTGGCAAATGTATCGAGATAAATATTTGTTACAAGCGGGGAGTGAAACAGCATTATTGTTTAGTCCACCTCTGTTTGATGCTAATGCGCAGACTATTCACATTATATGTGGACGTACTTATGCCAAGCAGCTATTAGCATCCAGTGAATTAAAGGCTAACTTAATTTGGTTAGATGAAGAATTTGCTATTGATACTGCAAAGCGTTTAATTGTTTGCCCTTATTTTGATTACCGACAGTTATCCAATATCAAAATTGAACGTTTATCAGTGATGTTAAGTCAGTTAGTGAATAACACGAAAACAAAGTACTAATACAGCTACAATGTTGAATAAACCTATCAAGGTGAAAGGCGGTTAGATAGGTTTATTCAGAACTTATATCACTTTAGATAAGCTGATACGTTCATCGCGATAAACACCGCTAATCACGACTTCTTTTACCTCTTCAACTGTTGTTGCGCTTGTTGGTCGCCATTGCAAATCAATGCCACTAAATGGCTGACTTATGGCATCTTCTTCGCCACTATCTTGTAATAATTCAGCTAATGTCATTGCCACTAATGAACGGCCTGAGATAGTAGACCAGCGAGTTAGCAAGTCTTTTGATAGCATCTGCTCTGCCACTTTAATCGGTGAACCAGTCAAATTATCAAATTGGATGTAATCAATAGCCCCTGAACGACTAATAATGATGCGGTTACTTAACATGCTCATACCGTAGACATATCGTTGCGAATAAGCCTGTGAATGGATAACGGTTTGTGATTTATTATCAATGAGATATATTTTTTTATTGGTGAGTGCGGCACTAAACTTACCTGTTGGATCGGAAGCTAATTTAGTTACGTTTTCGGGCAATACTAAGGTCGCATTCGGTGATGTTGGCTGAGTTATATCAAACCAACTTAAGGTATTGGTTTTATCACTGACAATCAAATATTTATCGTCATTGACGAAGGCGGCAAAATCAATATTGTCTTTAATGATTTCGCTACGCAGAGCCAACGTTTCGGCATCGACAACTGCTGCGGCGGTTCCTGATGTTTGTAGCACCAGTAATAGCTTTTGCTCTTTGCTCAATATGAGATTAGGTTGACTTGAAGATAACGTATAACGCTTACCAGTTTGCTTTAATGTTGAGCTTGATAATTGTTGTAATTCAGCATTTGCCCCGTAACCATTTGTAAACACGGCCGTTACCCAGTTTTGATTGTAAGAAACAACTAAGTTATTGATATGGTTGTTCTTACAGTCAGCCGATGAATCGGGTAGAGATGGTTCTACAGGTGTTATTTGACCTCCACCTGACGCCTTGCTGAACGTATCTATACTTAGTGCGGAAGATAAAGGCGATGCTTTGCTATTTTTACCTAATTCGGTTAGATAAATACCATTATTACCCGTGCTATTACATGTATTACTGACAGCATTGTCACCATAAATAGTCGGTTGATAAATTAAATAAGCGTTCTTATCGTGTTTACCTTGTGCTGCAAATGTCATTATGGATGTGAGTTGGGTTTTTCCTCCACAGTGATCCTTATAGCCGTAATCGTCATCATCACAGTCATCGTCATCGTCATCATCGTCATCGTCATCATCATCATCATGATCATCAAATGTCGACATACTCGGTAGTGATGGTGTTGTACTTGTTGGTGTAAATAATTTACTCGAGCCAGTCGTGGTATCAACTTGTAATAATTTATCACCGTAGGCGAGGGCAAGTAACATACCTGTATTTTCATTCATGGTAATTGGAGAGGATGAAAAGAAAGTATTTACAGGATAAGAACCTGGGATTAGATAGCGGTTACTCAAGTTAACATAGCTATTGTCTAAATCTGCTTGTGACAAGCTTTTGGTAATATCAAAATTACGACTGCTCACCATTTTATCAACAGCAGCCGAGATTTTTAACGCTTTTGAATCACCTTGCAAGGACAGTGCATGTTTGAATGAAGCAAGTAATAATTTAGTTGGCTCTTTTGGACCGTGCATATCATTTAGTTTATAAAAATCAATGTTATATTTACTTCCAAAAAGCTGCTTTAAAAGTGCTTTAGCTTGCTCTTCACTACCCGCGACTTGCGGGTTAAACAGTACTTCATTTTGGATTAAGGTTGTGAATGGGCTGATTACTGCTGCACTCGCTGTCGCGGTGAGAAAATACCCCGAATTATCAATTAAGTAAGGTGCCGTATTAGCACTAGAAACACTCTCTAAGCTCGGTACTTGCTCCTCTTGTTGACCGCACGCATTATTACGATCTGCATCCAAGCAAATTGGTAATTTACTGTAGTCGTAAATATCAGATGTTGTCTTACTTGTTTGTTCGCCACCACAGCTAATAACAAGGCTACAGCTTGCTAAAATAGTCGCTATTTTCGACAGTTTGTACTTTCCATTCATAAAAATAATACTTCGCTTGTTGAAATTTAATACTAACCATTGTTCGTATTATGGTCACTTTTAGTTCATTAAAGAATATTATCGGAGCATACCGATCAAATACAATTGATAATCGATATCATTATCGTTATTATATGCGAAATTTTATGTTTGACTATAGTTTTCATTAGGTTATTTAAATCTACATTTAAAGGGACAGGTTATATGTTGTTAAGGGTTAACAAATCACTGCTCGCATTGACAGTGGTTGCAGGCACATTATTGACGGGATGTAACGATAGCAGTCCGGATCCAAAATCAACGAATCCAACGAATCCGACGAAGCCAACGGATCCGACGAAGCCAACGGATCCGACGAAGCCAACAGATCCAACGAAGCCGATGGTTAAACCTGATGCACCTACAACCCCAATTACTAATGATGATTTAGATCTGTTTGGCTGGACCTGGAGTAATAATTTTAATGGCAAACAGTTTTATGAAATTAAAGTACAAGACAAAGAATGGACAGCGGTTAATGGAAATCCTCATCAGTTAGCCATTGATGCTGTTTACGCTATTGGGGAGATTCAGGTACGTGTTAAAGCTGATTCTGCGACAAACAGAAGTGTGAGTGACGCGCTTGTTAATACGTCTCCTTATACTGGACATACAGGTCCGTTACGACCAGAGGCACCAACCAACCCTTTACAAGATGACGCTTTGAATACGTTTGATTGGACGCTGGTTACTGGTTTTAATAGCGTGAGCGATTATGAATATTCACTCACGGGCGGACGAGATTGGTTAACCGTTGCGGATAAGCCGTTAATGGTAGGCGATTTTGATATTGATGCTGGGCAAGTGCAAGTACGCGTTAAAGAAAATGTTGCAACTGGCACTGCTGCTGGTGCAGCTTTAATCAGTACACAAGCATTTACAGCGGGTATACGAATCGTCATAGATGCGCCTACACTACCTAGTATCGTCAATGTCAATATTGGTAACATAGGTTATCCGAATGAAATTAAAACAAATGGTTTTAGCTGGGCATGGGTGGCAGATTACGATAAACCTGAATATTACGAATTTACTAATGACGGTGGTGTTATCTGGCAGGCTGTGACGAGTAAACCCCAGCATATTGGTGCAAAAGCTTATGATAAAACTAAAGTAGGCGTTCGCGTTAAGAAAAATGCGATCACGAGTCAAGTAAACCCTGCTGGTCAAGTATTGTTTGCCACGGCGGCGAGTGAAAATTTTTACGTGACTCGCGTTGTATCAATGAAAACATGGAACCAAGCGCAAGGCTTAAAAGATGATGGTAAGTGGCGTAAAGCTGACGATGATGGTTGTTATATTGAATACGATGTAAATGGCGAAAACCCACAATTCTGGGCTTATGCTGGAGCTAATGACAAGGTGGATGGTGTTCAAGATAAATTAAATCCTGAATTTTGTGGTATGCCGAACTGGAATTTACTCGATATTACTCAAATGACAGCTAAAACCTTAGTTAACTCTGACTATGTGCCAAGTGCTTTTGATAAATATTTAATTAGTGATTCTCGATATAGTTCATATTGGGCTTTAGAAACTGATGCGGTGACGCTGAAAAAAATCAGTGCGGGTAAAGAAAATACGAAGTCGTATGATTATGCGAGTGTTATTGGCCGTTGGGCTGTCCCTGAAATTGCTGAAATAGTGACTGAAAGTAATACGGTAAATACTAATATTCAAGCTTCAGTCTTGTTACATGACGGCGAATGGAAAACGACTTCAACTGACATTATTACTGTTATCAATGATGTTTACGCTCTCTCTGGCAATACTTTGTCTCCACTATTATCCGATGTACAAGCGTTAGAGACCAAGACTAAAACGACATTTGATGCATTAGAATTGGAGCTGGCTAAATATAAAGAAAGGCTTGGTTTGTTAGCTCTTTATTCGACGATGCTTGAAAATGATAAAAGTGTTGATAACAGTATTAAAGTAAAAATTAAAGAAAATACGGCATTAGCTAATGCAGAGTTTATTAAATTTACGGCGTTACATACCTCATTTTTCACCGCTTTGAAAGTAACCCCTGCGTTAACAGCTTTGATTCAGTTAACGGATCAAAATACCGCAGCAAACACCACTCAAGGTGAATTAATTGCTGCGACGGATGGCGCAACTATTCACGCCAAGAGCTTAGATTTATTTGATGCGGCCTCAACCATTAGTGATTTCATTAAAGCTAACATTAAAATTACTGCGGATTTGAAAACGGCAGCAGATGAATTGCCGAAAGAGGATAATACAGCCTTGTTTTCAGCATTCAATAAGCTGAGGGTGATGTTTAATGATTTACCAACTTCAGCAGATGTTGATGCACTAAATACAGTCGCAGAAGCGGGCTTAAAACGTGCGTCAGATGCAGGTTATGAAGTTGCTGCCGCAGATGCCGTGGTTGGAACACACTTTTCTAAACTTGATATGAATGGTGACTACCTTCCAAGCGCGACAACCTATGCGCAAGGCTGGCGTTGTGTGATGGATAACCGAGATCTTTTTCGTAAGCGTTATTGGACATTACTTAAAGATGGACTGCCAAACGGTGTTGATGATTTAGCATTTGATGCATCGTCATCTGGTATTGCGAGTGTCACTGGTACTGGTGGTTTAATTGAGTCGACGAATACTGCGAAGTTATGTGGCCGCAGTGATTGGACATTACCAAGCAAAGGGAAGTTCAAATCGCTTGAAACTTATCTTGATTCGCGTTACGTGACAATCGATGTTGATGTGTTCCCACATCATCTTGCTTTAAAACCTGAATACGATGATGCTCTGCCTGCGACACTATTCTGGTACTGGACGGATGAAGAACGTAGCAGTGATCTACAATATATTTACCACTACGAAACGAATAACACATCATCATCGGCAACTTTCTATGTGTCGAAGCAGGGAGATGAACGTAAAGTTGTGTTCGGCCGTTTAGTCAGTGAAATAAAACTATCTTATCAATTGCTTGATAGTGCAGGCTCTGTGACTACTGATGTTGATGCAGCAGTATGTGCATATCAGCCGGAAACAAAGAAAACGTGGCAGCTGTTTGATAATGCTGATCTTGCAACAAGAGCTAAATATTATGGTCAGTCTAACTTGGATGCTGACACTGTATTAGCTGAGGTCGCGCAGCGTAATACTGAAAAGTTATGTAATAAGAGTAATTGGCAAGTACCAAGCTTAGCTCAATTAGAAATGCTCTTGCCTATGAATGATAGCGTATTTCGTCATAATACTGTCGAAAAGTACGGTTCACAACTTTGCTATGTAACAGCTGACTCTGCGCAATATGGACGTCAAAAATGTCTCAATATGGTCACCGAGTCAACCTCAGATGTAAATAAATCCAATTCTTATTCAGGTCAATATGTATATCGTTTGATGTCTGTCGATTAATCAATTCATTAATTGTTTATAAATAGGCTGTTGGTTGCAGCTAATAGCCTATTTGTTAACGTCACCATAAAAATAATAGAGATAACAAAATGAAAAATAATAAACAAAAACAACGCGGTGCAGCGGCAATTGAATATGCAATTCTAGCAGCAGCAATGTCACTTATTATGTTGCAATTTTTAGGAACCGATGGCGACCTGACTAATGCAATTAATACTACTTATGAGTCTGTGATTAGCAAACTTGAAACTATTAATGGCGGCGAATGATACCCGTTAATTTAGCGTGATTACGGTTTACCGTATTAGATAGAAGTAATAATTATGAATGCAAAACGTTTAGTTTACTTGTCTGTTTGTTTGTCGTTATTGGGGTTGGTTTGGCTGTTCTTCAGTTTGGCGGCACCAGTAAAAAGTACTTTGAAACAGAACACGGTAAAAACTTATGAAGTCTTAGTATCGACACAAGATATAGCTATCGGTAGCCCTTATCGAACCTCGTTATTTGCTTGGAAAACAGTAGATGAAACGAGTGTGCGTGATCGTGTCGATTTTATTGATAAAGCCAATTTTTCTATGGTTCGTTTAGAAAACACGGTTGCCGCAGGTGATTTTATTACGGGGGAAATACTCAGTCCGTCGGATTTCTTAAAACCAGAACAAGGTGGTTTTTTATCCCTGATGTTACGTCAAAATTATCGCGCGGTATCAATACCTGTTGATGAAGTAACAGCGAATTCTGGGTTAATTGGTCCGGGTGATCATGTTGATGTGTTACTGCTGGCGTCAAAAGCGCAAGAGTTACGCTCTCGTGGTAATGAAACTCAAAGTTTATATGTGAAAACTATCGCTCAGAATGTTCGAGTATTGGCATTTAATGATGCGGTACAGATCTCGCGTTATATAGAAAAACAAAAGCATAACAAAGGTGTGATTCCAGATAACAGTACGGTGACGTTAGAAGTTTCCCCAGTACAAGCAAATCAAATCACCTTAGCCAATCAACTTGGTACATTGTCGATGGTCTTACGCAGTAAAAATAGTAACGAAACGGATACCGCTGTGATTCCAGCAATTCATGTTGATGATATTTTGCCTGCAATTAAGCAAGTGCAACCGGATATCGGCTTAATTGAATTTCGTGCTAAAGATAAACGAGTGATGAGCAACGCAGGAAACGAAAATGATTAAACAACTAGTGAGTGCATTGTCGTTATTACTGCTTAGTACTTTGTTGCAAGCACAAACGTTAGATGTGGTATTGAATAAAGCCACCTTGGTGGTATTACCGAAAACAGCGAAATCTATTTTTATTGCCAGCAGTGGTATCGCGGATTACCAAACGTTAACGAATACCAAAATTATGGTGTTTGGTAAAAAGACCGGGAGTACGTCTTTGTATGTCCTTGATGCGAAAGAAAACGTTATTTATTCTGCAACCGTTAAGGTTAGCCACAATGTAACAGAGCTTAATGCGCTGATTCATAGCGAGTTTCCTGATGCGATATTTAACGCAGAATCGACCGCTGGTAAGTTGTTCTTGAAAGGGCAGGTACCAACACCGAGCATGGCGGAAAAGATAGTGCGTTTATCCGAAGGGTATGTGTCAGCACTCGCGAACACAGAGTCCAGTGATAGTCAGCAAAGCGGTAACACGCAGAGCTCAAAAGGTTCAGATAAAAAAGATCAATCGGCAGAGAACAAGATTGATAAGGATGAGTTAATTAATCAGCTGCAGGTCACCATGCCTAACCAAGTTAATTTACGAATTAGGATAGCGGAAGTATCACGTAAAGTATCCAATAAATTGGGTATTAAGTGGGGTTCGCAAGGCTTTGGTACCGGCACGTTTTCTTTTCTAGACAACTCTGGCGGTAATATCGGTGGGCTAAATCCAGCGGGTTGGGCAGATCTTTCTGTGATTGTCGATGCACTAGCAACGAACGGTATGATGTCGGTATTAGCAGAACCTAATTTAACGGCAATGAGTGGTGAAGAAGCATCGTTCTTAGTGGGCGGTGAGATCCCACTACCCTTGGTTTACAATGATACCGCTTCAGTTATATATAAGCAATTTGGTGTGAAATTAGACTTTAAACCGACCGTACTCAGTGCCAATAAAATTAGTCTGCAAGTGGCTTCTGAGGTGAGTACTGTTTCGTCGGAAACTAATGTTCAAATCGGTGGCGCACAGGGCACTTCTTCATTCCCCACCTTTGTTACGCGTCGTGCATCAACGACGGTAGAACTGGCAAGTGGTCAAAGTTTTGCTTTGGGTGGATTGTTGCAATCAAAAGATATTGAACAGTTACAAAAGATGCCATTACTGGGTGATATTCCCATATTAGGAGCACTGTTCCGTTCAACGAGTTTTCAGCGCGAAGAGACAGAGTTAATCATTATTGCCACTGCGTATCTTGTGCAACCAACCCGTGCAGACTCGTTACCTTTACCAACGGATGGCTTGATTCCGATGAGTGATGTTGAGCGTTTATTAGCGTGGCCAGTATCAAGGCAAGCCACAAATTCAACAGACAATGAAAGTCGCACTAACAATCGCCAGCCGCGACTGCTTGGCGATAATGGATTTTATTACTGAGGTAGTTATGCGGATATTTTTGATGTTAATCGTTTGTGGTTTGTTAAGTGCTTGTTCGAGTAATTCTGTACAACGACAACCACACGTAAAAGTAGAAGCTGTAACGCATAAAATAGCGATACAGCTAGACTCTGAAAAGCTGAATGAAAGTGATAAAGCGGCGCTTATTGAGTTTATTTATCAGCGAGGCGAACTTTCGGCACTGCGGATAAGAATTGATAGTTATAGCGATAAAGGTAATAAAGCAGTACCCGAGTTAATTGCAATCTTGAAACATGCTGGTGTGTATCCATCTCAGGTTTCGAGTCAATTTAGTGAGTCGTCTTCAATCGCGGATGTTGCGATAGTTGTTGAATCTTACCGCAGTATTGTTCCAAGTTGCCAGGCGGGTAAAGCTAAACATACAGTGCTAAATGCATTTAAAAGCAGCGATAACTTTGGCTGTGCTAACAGCAGTGCGTTGGCGCAAATGGTCGCAACACCACGTGATTTAATTGTGGGGCGTACACTGGAAGCGACGGACGGACGTAAAGCGGTTGCCACTGTTGAAGCTTATTATCAGCCCGTTGCGAGCAATAACCAAAACGAAGATAAAAAGAGTAGCATCGCTGCTAGTTTAGGAGGTCAATAATTGTGAATATGTCTAATAAAATGGCGAATGAGCATACCCTAGATAGTAAACCTCGTGGTCGTAAAATTACGGTCGTTAGTGCCAAAGGTGGCGCTGGAACAACGTCTTTATTAGCGAATATTGCTTGGGGTTTATCACAGCAGCAAGGGACGTATGTTGCTTGTGCGGATCTAGACTTTATCACTGGCGATTTGGATCTGCAATTTAGTGTGCAGGCAAACAATGCATTAGTAGAAATGCTGCAATTTCCTGACTGCCTAGAACCCGTTATCTATCAGCGCAGCGGTCTTAAGGTAAATGATGACTTATATGTGTTTACTGGCTATCAATCTGGTTTTGAACAACACTTTTGGCCAGATGTGGTCAGTATGCAAAAAGTGTCTCGTTTCTGCCTGCAGCAAGCAACACATTTATTATGGGATGTACCCGCGTTTTGTCTACGCGATAAGGTCGGTTTTGACACGCTAAACAGCAGTGATATTCGTGTGGTTATCGTTGAGCCAACATTGGCGTCTATTCGGAGTACCAACCAGTTGTTGGCTAAATTGGATCAATCATCGTCAACACGAACGTTAGTGGTGCTGAATCATACTAAACCTGAGGCTTTGTCTCTGATTACAGCGAATGATGTAGCGTCGACGTTAAGTCGAAAGTTCGATGTGGAAATTCCTTATTCGCCAGCAGATATGCGAGGATGTAACGCATTGGGTGTATTGGCGATTAATCAAAAAAGCCGAAATGCTAAAGCACTGAAAAAATTAGTAGGCCTAGTCAGTGGAGAGCCTGAAGTGTCTAAATCACGCTTGTTTAGCTGGCTTAAGGGGGCGTAATGTTTGGAGTTAATGTAACGGCAGCTACGCAATCTGAAACATCATCTACGACACAGTCATTATCAGTGCCGATTGCGGATGTGTCTTCGGCAAGCAATATTGAAGAACAGCGTTTTCGGACCATTCAGCAAGAGATTATGGCGATTATTTCGCCATCTGTCGTTGTTACTTTAAGTCCGGAAGAGCTTGAGGACCGTACATTTGAAGCGGTTGGAAACATTGCTGCACGTCAGCAATTTCCAATTGGCGGTACCGAACAGCGCAATATCAGTCAGCGTCTTGTCGACGAAATGCTTGGTCTTGGTCCTTTGCAGGTACTGATGGATGATCCTGAGATCACCGACATCATGGTTAATGGGCATAAAGAAGTCTTCATTGAGTTGCGGGGTAAAGTGAAACGCGCTGATGTCAGTTTTCGCGATGAAGAGCATGTATTGAACTTGGCGAGACGGATAGTGAGCCGAATTGGTCGTCGTGTCGATGAAACAACGCCGATGGTCGATGCTCGCTTGCCAAATGGTAGCCGTGTGAATGTACTTATCCCCCCGTTGGCATTAAATGGTACGTGTATTTCGATTCGTAAGTTTAATGAGAAAAAGCACAGCTTAGAGCAACTTGCGGCGTTGGGTGCGATGTCGACAGAAATGGCGAGTGTACTTAATATTATTGCCCGTTCGCGCGTTAATGTATTGATTTCTGGTGGTACGGGCGCAGGTAAAACAACGTTATTGAATGCGCTGTCATTTGGTATATCACCTGACGAACGCATTATTACGATTGAAGATGCGGCAGAATTAAAGCTGCAGCAACCTCATGTCGTGAGTATCGAAACGCGACCCGCGAGTGTCGAAGGTGCGCCTGCAATTGGTCAACGTGAACTGTTACGTAATGCGCTACGAATGCGTCCCGATCGTATTATTTTAGGTGAGGTTCGTGGTGCTGAAGCATTTGATATGATGCAAGCGATGAACACGGGTCATGATGGTTCGATGTCAACGCTTCACGCTAATTCACCACATGATGCCTTAATTCGGTTAGAAAATATGTTATTGATGGCAGAAGTTAACTTACCTGTATCTGCTTTACGTCGTCAAATTGCCAGTACCTTAGATGTCATTGTGCAAGTGGAGCGTATGCGAGATGGTAAACGCCGCATTGTTAATATCACCGAAATTGTTGGTCTTGAAGGTGAGCAATATCTTACCCATGATTTATTTCATTTTGATTATCAGCACACGGATGCTCATGGTGACATTGTTGGGCAATTCTTATCGGCAAAAATATTACCGAGATTTAGTGAAAAAGCGCGTTATTACCAACTTGAATCGCAGTTAAAGCAAGCGCTAGGGGTGCGATAATGCAGGTTATTATTATTGGTTCGTTGTTATTTTTAGTGCTCCTATTAAGCAGTTATAAAGTACTGCAATACCAGCGGCAACGAATGGTATTAAAGCGTCGATTAAGCTTAGCCTCCGCAGTTGATTTAACCGTGAATACAACGACTTCAGCCTTGTTTATTTGGCAGCAGAAAACAGGTTTTTTGGTGCAATACTGGTCGCAGGTACAGTCGCGCATTGATTCGTTGTTTGATCGTCAGTCTAAACGTTGGTTATTGGTAACCTTAGTTGCTGCGGCGCTGGGCACTTGGTTTTTCATGCCATTTTTTTCACCTTTGATAAGAATGATGATTATTGCGATTTCTATTCTTGGCATTGCTGGGTCGAGTTATTGGCTTATGCGAATGCGTCAACATCGTGAATTTGAAGCGGCTTTTACCCAAGTATTAGGGCAGATGTCCCGTGCTGTATCGGCGGGTATTTCTGTGCCTCAAGCGATTGCGCAAATTGCGGATTATCAGCAGGGGATGTTAGGCCGAGAGTTTAGTTTGATCCGCGATAAGTTAGAAATTGGTATTGGTTTAAAGCAAGCGTTGAATCAAGCCAGTATCCGTTTACCTTATGTTAGTTTTCACTTCTTTCGTGTCGCGCTGATCTTAAATGAAGAGAACGGTGGTCAGCTTCGTGAAGTATTACATAGCTTGAGTCGTACTGTGCATGACAATGCCGCGATTAAAATGAAGATCAAAAGTTTAACGGCAGAGCCACGCATGACGGCGGCAATTTTAGCAAGCTTACCGGTAATCTTGATTGGTGTGATGTTTTTCAAAAATCCAAGTGCTTTTATTACCTTAACCCAAAGTGCCAGTGGTCATTTAGTGTTGGGGTATGTGGTGACAAGTATGGCGCTTGGTTTAGCTATCATTCATTTGTTAACTAAGGTGCGCGCTTAATGACTTTATCTTTATGGTTTGCAGTCGCGTTACTCATCAGTGGCGCGGTGATGGCGTTGATATTTAATGGTCAAGCTCAACGCCGAGAGTTGCTGTTGCAGCGTCTTGCATTGGTATCGATTAAACACAATGGAGATCTGGTGAGTTCACTTAACACGGAGCCAGCATCAAGTTTATGGCAGCGTTTAACCGTCGCGCCAGATATCGCGATGTTATTGGTTAAAGCGGGATTTCATGGTTCTCGAGCGGGTGCGTATTTCTTGGTAGGTAAATTAAGCTTGATGTTGATCAGTGGATTGGCTTGGCAATGGTATGTCGATTTTGACTTAGATAAATTTGTGTTAGCCAAAACGTTAGTCTTCGCTATTTCAGGTGGTTTGCTAGCCGAACATTGGTTGAAGTGGCGCGCAAATACCGTCAATTATCGTATCGCTCTGGCGTTACCTGATGCATTGGATTTGATGGTTATTTGTGTTGAATCGGGTCTCACGTTAGAAGCGGTATTTCAACGCGTTGGTCATGAAATGGCGGCGGTTGCACCTGAGTTATCTCGTGAATGGCTAATTACCGAAGCGGAATTACGCTTATTAGATTCTCGTTTAACCGCACTGGATAACTTAGCCAAACGGACTGACTTAGTTGAAGTTGAAAATATGGTCATCGCATTGTCTCAGGCTGAAAAATACGGCAGTAAGATTGCACCGACGATGCGTTTGATAGCCAGTGATAGCCGTCAATATCAATACCTTCGTTTAGAAGAGAAAGTCGGCAAGATCCCAGCGAAAATGTCATTACCTGTGGTGCTCTTAATTATGTTACCTGTTGTAGTACTGATCGTTGCGCCAACGATTCTCGTTTTATTAGACAGCATAGGAGAATTATGATGAGGTCTTTGTTACTAAAATTGCTATTAACCTGCAGTGTACTGACTTTGGCTGGGTGTAGCTCTCATCAAGCTAATGTCGCTGAAGAGATGATAAAGGACCGTGAACTCGCGCAACTTGCGCTTGAAAGTGGCCGACCAGAAAGCGCGATTACTATCTATCGCCAGCAACTTAAGCTACAACCAACGGATATTTCGTTGTTATTGGCTTTAGGGATTGCTTACAACCAAATGTCTGAGTTTGATTTAGCTTTGCATTACCTTCATAAAGCGCAGTCTCTGTTATCCAGTGAAAGCTTCGAATCGAATGAACCGTCTAAATTGGATGAAACTCGCGGCCAAATATTACGTGAAAAGGGCAATGCACAACAAGGTTTAGGGCAAGTTAAACTGGCATTAGTGGATTTAAAACAAGCAGTAGAATTATTACCTAATGATGCGAAAACATTAAACAGCCTCGGTATTAATTACGCATTATTTAAAGATTATAGCCCAGCAAGAACTGCCTTTATTGGCGCGTTAGCCAACGATCCTGAAAATCTAGAATATCGTAATAACTTAGCTTTAGCTTGGATCTTAGACGGACAACCAGAGCAAGGTATTAATGTCCTTTATGCCCATTATTTACGCGGCAGTTCAACATCAAAGAGTCGTCAAAATTTAGCGCTCGCATTTGCCATGAAAGGGGATGTCGAAGCGGCTAAAACCATTGCAAAACAAGATTTGACTAAAGCTGAGCTGGAAAATAACATCGCCTATTATCAACAATTACAGCAACAGCAACAGTTACAGCTGGTTAAGCCATGAGTGTTAGTCACGCGATTAGCTTTGGTAAGACAATGAAGTCTAGTCAAACAAAACATCGTCAGAAAGGCAGTGTCAGCATTGAATTTGCGGTAAGTATTTTACCCTTTTTTGTATTGTTGTTAGCGCTTATCGAAATTAGCCGTTTTATGATGGTGGGGAGTGTTATCGATGTCGCGTTGGCTTCTGCGACTCGACAATTAGTCGTGACGAATGCGGGTCAAGATCTGACGGGGGAATTACAGCGGACCTTGTCTGAACAACATTTACCTTTATTGAATAGCAGTAAGATGACTGTTAAAGCGCGTTACTTCGATTCTTTGACGGCGCTTGCTAATGGCTCGGGGTTAGACGATTTCCAGAATCAGGATTTTGCTGAGTTCACGCTAGTTTATCCTTATCAAGCTTTATTTATGCCTGGTCAGATTGATAGCTTTAACCGTTTAACGAGTTTTAATCGTACGATTTTAGTGACGTTAGAGCGGGGTGCTCGCTATGGGTATTAAATGGAGTATGCGTACGGGTCAGCGTGGGAGTAGTGTGATCGAATTACCCGTTATCACATTTGTTATGGTCGTTTTGGTCTTGTTTATAGTGAATATCAATCAAGCTATTAGCCAAAAAAATAAACTTGATAATTTGGCATATTCACTCACGTCTATCGTGGCGTGTGAGCAGTGTGACAATGCCATGCTGATTTCGGCCTCTAAATCATCGACATCCAAAGTCATTTCAACCGCCTTAACGGAGTCTTTACTGCAGGTTGCGCAACGTCGTTTTAATACGTTGATTTCAAAATCCACAGCAGAACTGGGGATCCATGTTGAACAAGTGGTATTTGATGTGGCAACACAGATACCAAGGTTACACGATATTAATGCTGGGGCTGCATGCTTATCGAGGCCGACGTTATTGTCCTTAACGGATTTGTCTCCAATTGGTACGATTCAAGGTTTCAATGCGGGCCAACATGCCGAAATATTCCAAGTCACTGTTTGTATTAAAGGCGTAAATAGCATTGCAGGTAATTTAACGCCTTTGTTAATGCGCAATTTTAACGACCGTTATTATCAGAGTTCAGCGTTATTAATAGGGCGAGCGCTATGAGTGTTATACAACGTCAACGCGGCGCGATCACGTTAACCTTTGCTTTTACGTTGCCAGCAATAGTGAGCTTATTAGCCATTACTGTATTTTTTGCTATGTATAGCCAAGTTGTTATTCGTGCGGGACAAGCGACGGATTCAGCTGTGCTTGCCTGTGCTTATCAGCAAAGTAACAATACCGAGGTGACAGGGAATATTTTGGAATACTACAGGCCCAATTTCGTGCTACCGGTACTGAATAAAAGTGTCGACCTCAATAGCAAGAATGGTTGTCAGATTAAGGCGCAATATCGCTTTAAACCAGCGATGCTGAGAGCACTACCTGTTGATATTAAAGGTAGTGTCGAGATTAAGTCAAACAGTCTGTCACGCTCTAAATTGATCCGTAATGTGAATGTGATTCAAGATCCGGTAGATTTTTCCCTCGTTCTAGATATATCAGGTTCGATGTCAGGGGATTTGCCTGAATTAAAAAAAATCATTACTGATGTGATTAACGATATTGATCCAAATAGTAACCAGGTTCGATTTTCTATTGTGCCTTTTCAAACGGGTGTTGGTGTGACTGGCGCGCCTTGGTTACTTAGTTCTGAAGACAGTCCTAAATGTGTGGATAGTCTGGTGTATACAAACGGAAATTTAGACGCAGATAAAACCGTACAATCGTTAAATTATCCTTCTAACAGATTGGATTTTGATGAAACAACACCGCGCCGTTTTTTAGATCGTTGTAGCGAAACCTCATTTATTTTACCACTGACAAACAATCTTCATAATGTTATTCGCCATGTTGAATTATTAGAAACAAGTGGTGGGAGTACCGCTTCTTTTCAAGGGTTTATTTGGGGGATTCGCACCTTGACGGAGGAATGGCAAAAAGAGTGGAATGTTACTCCCGTACAGTCAACCTCGCTGACTCAGCGCTTGATCTTGTTTACCGATGGTAGTGATAGTCGAGGAGATTATTTCAATGACTTAATGCGTGCTGGTTTGTGCGATGAGGTTCAGCAAAACCTTAATATTGAAGTCAGTTTTATCGGTTTTGGGGTATCGGCAGAACGGATTAAGCAATTCCGGCAATGTGCGGGTAGTAATGGCACCGTGTTTGATGCGAACAACACTGCGGAGTTAGCAGCCTATTTTAAGGATGCAATCAAGATCAATACTGAAACCAAGGTTCGCATTGTACTGGGAGAGTAGATGTTTAGCGTTGTTATGTTATCTAGGGCTTGAAGAGTAAGAAGTCAGAAATTAACTAAATTAATTGTATTAGAGGTACTTATGTTTAAAAAATGGCTTGTTGTGTTCACATTATTGTTGTCTAGCCAAGCGCACGCTTATCAACGAGGCGAAATGCTTTCTGCAGCCGCTCTGGAACAACTCGGGTTAAACCCCAATCGAGTGTCGTTAATTGATTTCTTTGCTGAATGGTGCGTGTCTTGCCGTGCTGAACTGCCAGAAGTAAACCAGTTAGTGCCTTCATTGCATGCATTAGGTGTTGATGTTGTTGGTGTCGATGTGGATGAAGACGTGGCTGCTGGTATTGAATTTCAGAAATCGTTGGGAATCAAATTCCGCGTTGTTAACGATGCCGATCAAACGCTGGTTGATGATTTTCAACCGATTGGTATGCCGGCGCTGTATTACATTTACCAAGGCCAAGTGTTAAAGGTGCGTTATGGTGCGATTAATCATATTGGTGATGTTATTATGAGTGACTTGAAAGGTATGGGGCTAGGTCAATGAGATCCTATTCACAATTAACCTTACTTTCTTCTTCGTTGTTGTTGGCCAGTTTTGGTTTGCAAGCTGAAGTAATCTCGACAGATTCAGACTCACCTTACCAAGTGACGGAGTCTGTTTCTAATGTGGTTTACAAAAGCCAGGAAACAATCGCAGAAGTGTCGGCATCTTCTCGTCAACATACCGCTGAAACACCGACAATCGTTGTGATCAGCCCTGTGAATGTGCTGAGTCACCAGCCATCACCATCTGTTATTAGCGCTTTACCGAAAATAACGATACCGACAGTGATACCAAGCGTTTTACCAAGAGTGATACCAAGTGTGATACCAAGTGTGTTACCCACAGTGATACCAACACCGATACCTGTTTATCCTGTATTGGATACATCGGCATTACCCGCACCTGTGAGTCACGATGTAGATGAAGAACCTTCTTTGTTCTCGGCGATTAGTGACTGGTTTAGCGTTAAGCCTGTTAAACCTTGGCAAAAGGGCACTCTGGCGAAAAAATCCATGAAACCCGGTGGTGAAGTGCCTGAGTTTGATGTGTTTTCAGAAAAAGTATTTGCTTATAAACAAGGTTCGATAGGCGGTAATGGTGTCGGTGGTGGCGGCTGTGGCTGTAACTAAAAGCACCTTGTACCGCGCGTAAATAGACGCTTGTTCTGTGGCTAGTGATTTAGACGGTATTGCTGATAAATCACGGTTGTAATCAATTAAAGATGAATGATAAAAATGAATATAAAATTACCGTTAACCCTACTTGGCCTTGTTGCTGGCTCTGTATCTGCTGCAGACCATGTATCGATCCATCATTTGAGTTTTGAAGAATACGGCGATAAGATCAAAGCCGGAGACAACATTCTCTCGTTAGAGAAGAATATTGGTTTGGACTGGACCATCACCGCCGAACTTGGTTATGACACAGTGTCTGGTGCTTCACCGGCTTGGGTGCCGACAACGCCGTCATCGGGTGTTATTGCTGGAAAACGTACGCAAGAAGCACAAGATCAGACGTCGGAAGTCATCCGCGCGGGTTATGACCCTTACCGTGGCAATTATGAGATGCGTCCTGTTGAGTTAGAGGATACGCGCTATTCTGCGGCAACAAATGTGACCTTCCGGGATAAAGACCGAGATGAATGGACGCTGGGCGTGAACTACTCACAAGAAGATGATTATAAAAGCATGGGCGCGAATGCGAAAGCCTTGCTCTATACAGACAGCAGTAAAAACCGTTCATTTAGCCTTGGTGGTTCATTCCTTGCCGATCAGACATTGGCGTTTCAGGAATATCAAAATGGCGGAAATGATCAGCAATGGGAAGACATCTTTACATCAAGTATGGAAGTCGGGATGTCACAAGTATTCACTCCTAATTTGTATGCAACCTTTACGGCCTACGGCGGTTATAAAAGTGGTTATTTGAGTAATCATTATCTTACGGTATTGCGTGAAGTCGATATTGATGATGACGGTAAAATGAGTGATGATGAAGTATTTTTGGCACAAGACTCGCGCCCTGATACTCGTATTTCTGGTGGGATTAATGTACAAACATTTTACAGTGTGACTGACCGTGTAGTTGTGCGTCCGCGTTATAAATTTTTCACCGATGATTGGGGCGTAATGTCGCATCAACTGGGTGGTAAAATGAGTATCAAAATCACGGATTGGTTAATGCTAGCGCCTGGTTATTCTTGGTATACCCAACAAGGTGCGAATTTCTTTATTGATCCGAAAGCCAGTGATCCAACATTCGCCTCAACAGGTTATGCCACTACAGACATTCGTTTAGGTGATTTTAATGCCAATGCCTATGAACTGGGTGTAAGCCTTAAGTTATCAGCTAAATGGCGGATGAATGCATTAGCGGCTTATTATGAACAGAGTAATGGTTATGCTAGTCGCTGGTGGGCAGTAGGGGTTACATATGACTATTAAGCAAGCTTATGTGCATCGTTTTATGGCGATGACCGTGCCTTGTGAAGCGACCTTGATTGCATCGGGAGCCGCGGAGTTAGCGCGTAATATTGAAGCAAATACGCGCCGTTTAGAAGAAAAGTTTAACTTCTATTCTGATACCTCAATGTTAACGAAAACGATTAACCAACGCAGTGGTAAACGTGTGGTTATCGATGCTGAAACTCAGGCTATTTTAACGAAGGTGCGTGAGTATAGTATTGCGACGCAGGGGATCTTTGATATTACGGTTGGTACGGTCAAAACCTTATTGCAAAACAGTGCTAAAACGCGTGAACAAGTCTATCAAGACGCAGCCCCTTATATGGGATTAGCGGCATGGGATATAGAGGATAATATCTTGATCATGCATTACCCTATTACGCAATTGGATCTCGGTGGCGTGATTAAAGAAGTCGCCGTTGATCAGGCGTTAGCCATTGCAGAGCAAGCCAGTAGTGGTGCGTTAATTAACTTTGGTGGCGATGTTCGCGCGTCGGGCTGTAAGGCTGATGGCAGTGATTTTGTGGTGGCAGTGGTGAACCCGTATCAACAGACGCAAGTGCTGTTTGCCTTACCACTGCGTAATCAGGCACTGACAACATCAGCACATTATGCAAGGCGACAACAGTTTTCTGACCAAGAAAGTTCTCATATTCTCGCGTCACAAGATACCCACCAGCAGGTTATTTCAGTGACAGTTGTTGCTGATAGCGCATTGCAAGCTGGGATCATGAGCACAGCATTAACGATTAACCCTCGCTTAACGGTTCCCGAAGAGATTGGGTTTGCATTAGTTGATGAGCAGTTGAATGTTCATCAAAATACGGATTTTTTATTATCATGAAGTTACTTTTAAAATTAAATGATGCAATGAAGCAGCTATGTATCATGTTACTGCTGTTAACCAGTGTTAGCGCTATTGCTCAGACGCAAACGGGCAGTAATGCTGAGTCTGAATTCCTTACGGTTAACCAAGCCTTTCCATTTTCATCGCAAGTATTAAGCGCTGAAGATGGCAATAAATTGGTATTAACATTTGCGACCGAGCCGGGTTATTACCTTTACCACAAACGTTTTTCTTTCAATGTCACGAGTGGTAATGTCAGCTTGGCTGAACCACAATTTTCAGTTGTCGCAGAACAAAAACAAGATCCTAATTTCGGTTTAGTGAAGGTTTATCATCAACCGCTAACGGTTACCTTGCCGTTTACCGGAAGTGGCAGTGTTAAGGTCCGCTACCAAGGGTGTGCTGACAGTGGCTTATGTTATTTACCACAGCGTAAAGTAATTGAACTTGAAGCTAAGATGACTAATATTTCGGTAATGCCGTCTGTTGTTGAACCTATCAGTCTAGTGTCAAGTCAGTTGATCAATGTAACGGCGGCTTCAGCGAATGACAGCCAAAGTTTAGCGAGTATGTTAGCGGGGGCTGGACGAGCACAAGCCTTGTTACTCTTCTTTGTACTTGGTTTAGGGCTTGCTTTCACCCCCTGTGTATTACCAATGATCCCCATTTTATCGAGCATCATTGGTGGTCAAGGCCCTGGCATGACGGGCTGGAAAGGTTTTTATATTTCGTTAGCGTATGTGTTGGGTATGGCATCAAGCTATGCACTGATTGGCGTGTTAATGGCGACAGTTGGGCAGGGCGTTAATATACAAGCGGCGATGCAACAAACCTGGTTGTTAGTGATATTTTCGGGTTTATTTGTATTGTTAGCACTGGCGATGTTTGGTGTTTATGAATTGCAATTACCATCGCGTTTACAGGTCGCATTAAATAACCAGTCGCAACGCTTAACAGGGGGTAAGGCGATAACGGTATTTATGATGGGCGCTATTTCAGCCTTGGTTGTATCGCCCTGTGTATCCGCGCCGCTGGCAGGTGCATTATTGTATGTTTCTACCACTCAAGACTGGTTGTTTGGTGGCGGCGTATTGTTTGTGATGGCATTAGGCATGGGTGTACCCTTGGTGATAATCGGTACGTCGGGCGGTAAGTTATTACCAAGCAGCGGTCCTTGGATGGTCCGTGTTAAACAAGGGTTTGGCGTGATGCTACTGGCGATCGCTATCTTACTTATCAGCCGCTTTGCTGCTCCGAGTGTGACATTAGGATTGTGGGCATTGCTTATGATCAGTTGTGCAATGTACATCCATAACATCACGAATATACAAGCAAGTCGTTTGTGGTTACGTCACGTCGTGGTATTCGTATCCTTGGTTTACGGCGCTATGCTATTTGTGGGCATGATGACAGGCGCTGATGATATGGCTGACCCGCTGCAGCATATCACCCAGCGTGGCGCTATTAGCACGGGTTCAGAGAAAGACGCGCGACCGTTGTTTATGAAAACGGCGTCAGTACAAAATATTGATAATGCGATTAATAATCTGCAAGCGCCGAAAGTCGTGACTATGGTCGACCTCTACGCAGACTGGTGTACATCGTGTAAAGTGATGGAAAAACACGTGTTTTCAGACCCAAGTGTTGTAACAGCAATGACCGCAATCAATGCGCTTAAATTTGATATTACGGACAATACCAAGCTGCAATCAGAATGGATGGCGAAAGCAAAATTATTTGGACCGCCAAGTATGTTGTTTTTTGATGGTGACGGTAATGAAATTGAGCAATTACGTGTTGTTGGAGAGATGGATAAACAACAGTTTTTAGCACACCTTAAATTAGTCGCTGAAGCGGTTCCATTAAGTTAATTAAAGTGCTCAGCGTTACACATTAATACTGGGAGGAGTCGTCATCCTCCCAGCATTGTTTAAATCAGGTTTTTAAACAAGCTTTTCCCGCCTTTAAAGACACGTTTTAATTGTTCAGATGCGCTGGTGTTACCCCCCTCTAAACGTTGACGATTACGTTGCACGTTAATGCTTTCATCCACATTATTGGCAATCAGTTGCGCTAGACTTTCCTGTCCCCACGTCTTCGATTCAGTTGAAAACGAAGTCGGGATGATCGTATCGAAGTTAAGTAACTTTTGGTTGTAATCAAGCGCTTTGTTAATCGTCACTACTTTTGCTGAGTCAGACTGGGCTAAATCATACGGTGGCGACCATTCAGCCAAGGGTTTTAACTTATCCACCTGGTTTAAAATACCCGTGAATACAGGCTTTTTACGGTGTAAGTTATCTTTATGTGCGTAAAACTCATCTAAGCGAAGCATGAATTGACGATCAAGTTGCCGTGATGATTGGTTTGCTTTTAATACCCACAACACCATATCCGCATTGGTTACATGTTTAAGCACTGTTTTGTTGGTCCTTTCATTACCATCAAGGCCGGGTAAGTCCACCAAATTTAGCACTTCAATATCACCCACTGCACAACTATAAACATGCACTTCACTGGTAGAGGGGAGTGCGCTTACTTCTGCATCAAGCGCCCCTTTTATCGTGTTGATAAGCGACGACTTACCGGCACTGATTTGTCCAATTACCGCAATACGCAAGGGTTCAAGCTGATCTGGCCGACGATTCTCATCTTCCTCTGCGATCGTGCTTTTGGTAATGTCACTTTCTTCAATAGAAAAACGACCACTGTATAAATCAATTGAAACTGCCGCGACTTCTTGCAGAAACGCTTTTTTTATATTGAGCTGTAAATTGGCACCGACATTACCAGCCATATCCCCGAGTAACTTGTTACGTACTTCTTTCGCTATCGCCGCTGTAGGGTTGATGAATTGATAAACACGATACGCTTTACTGAGTAAGTCTGCGGCTTGCTTTCCGGTTTCAATTTGATCTTGATGATCATAAGCAAATTTTAAGTGGGAGACTTTAATATTTTCAACAAAGGGCACGTTTTCTTTGAGAGTTACGCGATAGCGACGGCTTACTTCTTCTAATAGCTTTAATCCGTCGGTGACTGAAAATTGAAAATCAGCACGGGAAAACGCTTGGGCTGTGGTATTTGCGATAACAAGGCCGTGTGTTTTTAACGAGCCCCATTCATCATCTTCGGCGAGCTGCGCTTCAATCTTTTGGTTAAGACGTTGCCAAATGGCGTTTTCGGCATCAGACCAATCGGCAGAGGCTTTCACTAAGCTGTCTTCTGGGGTTCTTCCTTCCGATAAACGGTCTTCAGATATGAGTCGTTCAGCGGTTTTCGCTTGTGTTTTTCGACGTAATAGTAACAGGGGGATATAAGAGATGAGAAATGTAGCCACTAATACAATTGCAAACTGCAGGGTATAACCATATTGGATAATGGCGTATAAACCAAAACCACACAGTACAAGTACGGGCAGGAATACCGCTAATGTAAGCACAGTTGTTACACCCGCCGAGAGGTTATTAAGCCGTGCGAGACTGTTTTTAACGCGTTTCATTTTTCGCTACCTCTTTAATATTTGATAGTGCGTCTTTGTATATCGCTTGCATGTCTTTATTCGACACCGTTTCCCCTTTGCTTTTGTGATACATGTACTTGCAAGCCGCACGGCCAATGGCATACGTAGATGCAAAGCTGATCACGGCGGCAGATGCACTACCAATGGTTTGTCCGTAAGCAGGAATTAATTTTACTAATTGGCGAATACCGAACTTCGATGCATATTGGAAAGCAAAACCCGAACCTAACGTTCCGATAAATTCTGCAAAAGCTTGTTTATTCCAATCGATACCGTATTGGTTAGCTAAACTGTGTAGCATTTTTGCTTGAATACTCGGCACTGCAACCAATCCAACAGCAGGAATTGCATCCGCTGCCCCAGCCGAGCCCGCATACCAGAGTACTTCTGTTTTTAACGTTTGAAAATTAGCACCTTCTGTATCCGCGTGTTGTTGTTCGTCGTTAAACTGTTGGATAATTGGCAGTAATTCCGTTAGCTTATTTTTTAAAGCTGGAATGCCAAATGTGTCGCCGTTCACGAGTTCGAAATCGACTTCAAGGTAGGGTAGTTCATCACCCCATACTTTTTCAAATTGCTGTTGGTTATATTGTACTGTTTTGGTCTGTTCATCAGCACTGAGTTGTTTAACGGCTGTATGGATGATTAAAATCTGTTTGATTGAATTTTGTTTTTTAATCTTTTTTAGTGCGTTAAGCACATCGCTTTGTTCCGGTTCTTCAGCTTTGGCTATGACAAGTAAAGCATGACCTTGTTGCGCACTGATCTTAATATCGTCAGCCGGATCGTAGTCCGCTTCTGATAATCCTCGCGTATCAAGAAAACGCAGTAAAGGGGTCGCCTTAGGATAGCTGTAAGCGTGTGATGTCATTGTGCAAGGTTCGAAACCATTACCAACCTCAACATCACTATCGCCAGTAATAGTTTGGATCAATGACGATTTACCTGCGCCTGTTTTACCCAGTAACCATAATGTTGGTAAGTGCGTATTTTGATACTCGAATGCTTTTGATAAATTGGGATTTTCACTTGGATTGATGAATTCTTTAATGGCATCAAACATAACTTAATGACTCTTTGTGTTAATGGTGAAAAGGTATGGATTTATATTCGTTTAAACACTTATTTATAATATGACATAAACATCGAGTCATTTATCCATAATATGATTATTTATGCTTTAGTTAATAAAGCCGAGGTATATCTTTAATTGCTATTTTAAGCTTAAAAATGATTATCTGGTATGAAAAGGAAAGTCACCATGATTGATAACCAAGCCTGTTTATCTCGTTCTCAGCAAAATATTATTGATCTCGATAAGTGGCAGCAAACCGTTGATCTGATTGCTGAATTGTTTGATTCTGCGTGTGGTACGATTGTGCAATTACGTCAAAATGAATTCAATGTGGTTGTTGCGAGTCAAAATGAAGACAATTTTCTGTCTCGTGATGACTCATGGCCATGGGACGTGAATAGTTTTTGTCGACATATTATTGAAACCAAGCAAGGGGTGAATATACAAGATGCGGAACTCGACTCTTACTGGACATCATCGCCGCTTGTGGTGGAAGGTAAAATACGTTCTTATTGTGGTTTGCCTATATTTTGGCCCGGTGGTGAACTGTTTGGCACTATCTGTATTATTGATACCAAAGAAACCAAGAATTCATCAGCGCTGCTCAAGGTATTGGCACAGTTTTGTCGGTTAATTACCGCAGATTTACAAATGCTACGTGATTGTCAGGAGATCCGTGAGCTAGCATTAACGGATGAATTAACGGGTCTTCATAACCGCAGAGGGTTATCTTTTCTTGGTGACCAGCGTATTAAAGACGCACGACGTGCAAGGCAGACGATTGGTCTTGTTTACCTTGATATTGATAATTTAAAGAAAATTAATGATAAACAAGGTCATCAAGTGGGTGATCAATGTATTATCACCCTTGCTAATGTATTAAACGAAAATGGTCGAGAAAGTGATATTATTGCGCGTATCGGCGGTGATGAGTTTATTATTATGACGTCGTTTAATGATGAATGTATTCATGATGCACAATTAAACGTGCTTTGTTCACGTATACTCGCATGTTATAACTTTGCGGCATCAGCATTCGATGTAGGTGGAATAACATCGATTAGTTATGGTTACCAAACATTTAATAATGAGCGGATAACAGTGCTTGAAGACATGATTGAGCAAGCTGATCAGCTTATGTATCGCAATAAACGCAGTAAACGTTAAATTATCCCGTTAGTCCTCGCTTCGTGTTAGAATGCACGCCAATATCCAACTGTTACTTATTCCAATCTTAACAGTTTACTTATTTTACTTATTTATCAAACACCTGAGATTACAAATGCCATTTTCTAAGTTTGGATTAAACAAATTAATTACCCAAGCAGTAGCTGAGTTAGGCTACGAGCAACCTACGCCGATTCAACAAAAAGCAATTCCTGCGATTTTATCGGGCAAAAACCTGATTGCCGCTGCGCAAACAGGTACAGGTAAAACAGCCAGTTTTGTATTACCACTATTACAAATGTTCAGCCACAAACATACACTACGTGCTAAACGTATTCGTGCGCTGATCTTAACACCAACTCGTGAATTGGCAATTCAGGTAGCAGAAAACGTTGAGCAATACGGTAAACATTTACACCTAACATCAATGGCGATGTACGGTGGTGTTGATATGGACCCACAAAAACAACGCTTAATTGAAGGTGTTGACATTCTAGTTGCGACGCCTGGTCGTTTACTCGATATGGCACATCAACGTGCGCTTCACTTTGACGAACTCGAAGTGTTAGTTATCGATGAAGCGGACAGAATGTTAGATATGGGTTTTGTTAACGACATTAACAAAATCATCGAGCGTTTACCGCAAGAACGTCAAAACTTACTGTTTTCGGCAACGTTATCGAACAAAGTACGTTTCTTAGCAAAAACTGCTATTAACTACGCGCTGGAAATTTCGATTGAACCAGAAAATACAACTGCACCAGAAATTGACCAGTGGTTAACAGTTGTAGATAAAGATGTGAAATCGGCATTGCTTAGCCACATGATTATTGAAAATGACTGGAAGCAAGCGTTAATCTTTATTGAAACAAAACGTGGTGCGGCTAAGTTAGTAAGTCAACTTGAAAAACGCGGCATTAAAGCAGAATCATTCCACAGTGGTCGTAGCCAAGCGATGCGTGAGCAGTTATTAACAGAATTTAAATCCGGTGAACTAAGCTTTCTTGTTGCGACTGGTGTTGCTTCTCGTGGTATCGATATTGATGATTTAGACCGCGTAGTAAACTACGATCTACCTGAAGAACAGGCTGATTATGTTCACCGTATTGGTCGTACTGGCCGTGCTGGCGCATCAGGTGAAGCTATTTCATTCGTTTCTCGTGATGATTTCCGTAACTTATGTGCTATCGAACAATTGCTAGATCATGTGATCGAACGTAAAGACGTTGAAGGTTTTGAAGCGAAAGTTGGTATCCCTGACTCTATCTTAGGTTATGTACCAAAACGTTCTCAACCACCACGTCGCCGCCGTCCAGCGAAGAAAAAATAGTACTTAAATAACAATAAGTGTAAATAAAGACTATAAATAAAAAAGCGACTCTTAGAGTCGCTTTTTTTAGATCTACTCTAAAACAATCGAGCTGAGTATCAACGCACACATAACCCCTGTATATACTCAGAATAGCCTGCACAGTGCCACCGATCTTAATCTTATTTCACTTTTTATATATTATTAATCTAGAAAATACATGTAATTTAATAGCTTATTACAAGTGCAATAACTGTAAGTGTAATAAGCTGTAATATTTTTTAGACCTCAAAAATGGTAATCTGCATTTAAACTGTTTATATAGTTTGCTTTTTGGCAAATGGTATAGGAACAGTGACGAGTCCCGTTATTATTTTAATAATAACCCGAGGAAAGTCAGATGTTTAATATGACTGACTTGGAAACAGAAGTTGGTGATAATAGCAATGACAGCACACACTTGGTTATCGTATAAGTTATTTAATCTTAGTCTCACACATCCGCTACTGTTAAATATGCTGATCAAATCCAAAGTAGCAGACAGAGCTTATGTCAATTTAGCGAGTAAATTACAATCCAGTTTAGATCCTGAAGTCTTGTTGGCTATTTTTAAGCACAACGTCCGTGAATACATTCCTCTTTGTAACCTTATCTTTCATGCTGACAATAATATTTCAGCAGCTGAAATATCTGCTCCCGATAATGTTAATTTAAGGTTAGATTTATTTAATCACGGTTATGTTTTGGGCCAGTTAGAGTGCGGCTTAGAACAAAGCCTGACGATGGCACAGCAAGCATTATTAACTCAGTTATCTAAGGCGTTGAGCAATCCATTATATAATGCGCTGGAATATCAAAAAATGAAATTACTGGCATTTAAAGACAGCTTGACAGGGTTAGCTAACAGAAATAAATTTGAGCACTGTTTTCAACAATTATCCGAAAATAGCCATAAAAAGCAATTGGAATTATCATTACTTATCATTGATCTTGATGGTTTTAAACGGGTCAACGATAAATATGGCCATCAAACCGGGGATCTTGTGCTAGCCAATTTTGCGCAACTATTATTGCAGTTCAGTGGTGAACAAGTACAAATTTTCCGATTCGCTGGAGATGAGTTTACTATTTTGATTAATGATGTGGATAAACATTTCATTTCATGCTTTGCACAGGGGATTCAAAATGCGGTAACCATAAACCATTCATTATCCGAATTTAATCTATCTTGTAGTATCGGCAGTGCCGAATTTCAATGTGATGATACATTGGATACCTTGTTTGCTCGTGCAGATAAAGCTTTGTACAGAGCGAAAGCTAAAGGGCGAAACTGTGCTGAATTGGCTGCCGGCACAGAATTATGTATGTAACGGATACGATTAAATTAATAATTATAGATGGAATTGTTTATGGCAAAAATTATCAATATTAATACTGAAGAGAAAGTCACGTTGATGCCGCAGCATCTCTTTGGTAGGCAGTTTAATGCTTCACACTCATTATTGCTTGAGGCAGATAGTTCTCGTATGCATGCCACAATTTTTTGGAATGGGAGAGTGTGGGTACTACAAGATTTTAGCCGTAATGGCACTTATGTTAATGGCAAACGAATTCACCGAAGGCGTGAGTACCATTTACATCTGGGTGATCTGATTAATTTCGGCAGTCTGTCCGGAGAAGCGTGGCGTATTGTTGAGTTGTCTTCGCCAAATAGTTTATTAATACTGGTTACACTTGGGCTACCGACTATGGTGCCAAAAGTGACGGAGTTGGTTAGTCGGCGATCACAAGTATGGCTTTTTATTGGAGCCAGCTCTACAACAGAGAGGTTGCAGAATAATGTGCCTGATCTTGAAACTGTTGAACAAGTATCAATACAATTCATGGTTAGTCAAAATGAAGAACATGTTGCGATGAAACTAACGATGGGTGGGCAGGTGTACGATTTAGGGCAACGTAATCATCACTATTTACTGTTAATTCTGGCTCGAAAACGTTTGGAAGATGTGATTAAAGGGGTGAGAGCTGATGAGCAAGGCTGGATCGACAAGGAGTTACTGAGCAAGATATTGGGACAGAGTGAGAACCATATCAATATTCAAATATATCGTTTCCGTAAACAAATCGTTCAGTTATTGTCTAACTCATCTAGTTTACCGCAAGCTATTGAACGGCGGACAAGAGAAATCCGCTTTGCTTATGACAACGTGAATATTATCGGTGGTGCTGAGGTCATTCCAACTAAAGGTACATCAACCGCTAGACTAAAAAGAAGATAATTGAACAATAGAATTTATGGCACATTTTTTCTATCGTAGATCAAGACATCAACGATAGCGTGCCGTTAATATGAGGAGACACAAGTAAAGTTGTATCTTTTCCGTGACCAACCTGTCGATATATTTCAAACACCGCTATTCTTCAACTAGCGGCGCTGGATAATCACTATCTTTGTCGTTTTACTGTGATAGTTCATCAAGGAGTAATCGTGTCATTAACCATCGAGTCTCTTGGCCATCAGGTCTCTGACGGCCAGCGTCAGCGGCAATTACTGTCTGATCTAAACTTAACTGTGGGGCCAGGTGAATGTATTGGTTTGATGGGGGACAGTGGCAGCGGTAAAACTACCTTACTTAATCTTATTGCTGGGTTAGAGCCGATACAGCAAGGACAGATCACGCTTGCAGGGGTTGAACTGGCACAGGCGAGTGAACAGCAGCTGAGTGAACTGAGAAAGAAACAGTTAGGAATAATTTTTCAACAATATAATTTATTATCGAGTTTGTCGGTTCAGGATAATATTGCTTTTAGTGCCCGTCTGGCTGGGCGCTACGATACTGCTCTGTGTCATAACTTGGCTCGACAGTTAGAGATCCACTCTTTATTAAATCAATATCCTTCGACGCTTTCTGGTGGCGAATTACAACGTGTGGCGATTGCCAGAGCCATGAGTGCACAACCTAAATTATTACTTGCCGATGAGCCAACCGGTAATCTCGATGACGATAATAGTAGCCGTGTCGTGGCATTGTTAGTTAAATTAGCTAAATCCCACAATACCGCACTCGTACTCGTTACGCATAGCCATAACGTTGCGGCCAAAATGGATAAGATCTATCAATTAGCGGACGGTCAGCTAAGCTTAATCAACCACGTCTATAAATAGAGATAATCGAGTTGGGGCGGTAGAGACGATGACAGATAGTAATGCTATTAGTTTCATCCGCAGAGTAGATCGGCAAGAATTGTGGTTAGTATTACAAACCCAGATGGCAGAATATAATCATCATCGCTTATTACATTTGGGTTTCATTTTCAGCTTAGCCATCGCTACCAGCACCTTGCTCTGTATTCTGGTCTTAAATCATGCGAGCAAACAACAATATAACCAAGCCAACGCACAGTTAACCAGTCCTATCGGTTTTTATATTGTCGCTGAGCAAGGTGGTCGAGTAAGTAAGAGTGACTTTGCTCACTTGCGTAGACAAGGCTTCACCCACATTACGCCAGTATTAACATTTCGAAAGCACCTTGCGAATGGCGAACGTTTGAAGTTCCTTGCTATTGATATGCTAGGGCTGAGTATTTCTAATCCTGCCCAATTCAATCATCAAGCCGTTTTGTTCACTAAAGCGCATCTGGCGTCATTGGATGTTGATATCGATATCAACCCCAGCGTTAATCCGGTATTGATATTGGCTGACAAAACCGCCATTCCCATTCGTTTAACCACGAGCGAACAATGGGGTCGGGTTGCACTGCTTGATATTGCACTCGCTTGGCAGTTATTTCCCCAGCAGATTGATTTTAGCGCGTTAATGGTGGCGCCATTGACAGCACCACAGAAGCAGGCGTTAGAGGCTGCATTGCCCGCGCATTTATCCCTCAATGAACCTTGGTCATATCAAGAACGCAGTGGATTTGCCGATGCGCTGCACCTTAACTTAATGGCATTGGCTGTTTTAGGATTTATTGTCAGTATGTTTATTGCGTTTCAGGCGGGTGAGCAGGCTTGGCATAAACGTGCTGAATTAGCGATGCAGTTACGTTTGTTGGGGGTTGCACTACATACGATCAAAATAGCGATGTTGCTTGAAGCGTTATTTCTGGTGTTGGTTGCCAGTATTGTCGGGGTATTGATTGCCGTCGCGCTAGTGACCGTATTATTGCCCTTGCTGGGACTCACGTTTAGTCAGCTTTATTCACTGAATATGAGTGGTCACTTTGCTTGGCAATGGCAATACGCATTATGGGCGCTGCTTATTTCATCCGTTGCGGTATTACTGGCATTAGCAAAGCAATTTAAGCGGATCAGTACTGCGCATGTTACTTTTTCTACAAGCACGTTAACAGGGTATCTTCCTCGATTGGTCACGCTAGCGGGAGCGGTTATTCTATTGCTGTTATTTAGCGGGTGGCCGAGCCAAAGTTGGTATCAGATCATGGTTAAGTATGGCTTGTTATTGATCGCGAGTGTGGTGTTTTTACCCCATTTTTTACAAGGCATGTTATTTCTAAGTGGGCTGTGTGTGAAGTCTTTTGGATTTAATTCTTTCTGGGTTAACTATATTTTTCAAGATGCCAGTAATCAGATTGGACGGCGTTACTTACCCCTCGCGGCTTTTTATCTCGCGTTAACGACCAGTATTGCTGCTGCTTTAATGGTACACAGTTTTGAGGGGGCATTTGTGCGCTTTCTTGATCAACAGTTAAGTGCAGATTTGCTTATCCGTTATCATCATGGTCAAAAACAACAGGTGGAAGATTGGCTGCAAAATAACAATGATATTGATGAATATACTCTGCATCAGCATACTTGGGCAAGGGTAGAAAATGACGCCGTCAAAGTATCCAGCTATCAATCACCCCAACAGTTGTCATCGCTATTATTAAAGTCGTTATCGACTAAGATTAAGCAGGGGTGCTTTATCAATGAACAGCTCGCGCTTAAACGCCAATTGGCCGTTGAACAATTAATTCATTTTCGTCAGGGAGAGATGCAATATAGCTGTCATATTCAAGGTATTTATTATGAATATGGCTATCCGGGTTTTTCGCTGACGTTAGATAGCACACAAGCTAACCCGTTATTTACGGGCTGGGTTTATAGTGGTTTCGGTGTGTATTTTCGTTCCGGTACTGTTATCGATAAACAAGCTGTGAGCTTGGCGTTGGGATTGGCTGATGATCAAATATATGAGCCTTCACAAGTAAAGAAAATAGCGCTGAAGGTATTTGCACAGACCTTTGTATTAACGCAGTTGATCGCGGTTATATTATTGGTGATTGCTTGCTTTGGCCTGTTTTTATCGGCTAATGGTTTAGAGCTGGCACGTAAAGCCGATTTATACATTTTGTGCAGTCTGGGTTATAGCAAGACTGAGTTGTTTGTGCATATGCTGCTGCAATGGTGCTTACTTGCTGTGGGCTGCGTACTTTTAAGCTGGCCAATCGCCACGATATTAGCCCATGCATTGGTGAGTCAGGCATTACCAGCTTCTTTTGGTTGGTCAATGCCACTGATGTTCAATGTGGGGTCTTTTGCTGTCAGCAGCATATTCGGATTGTTATTCTTATTGCCAGCACTCGGTATTCCGCTGTTTAAATTGAATTTAAGGAGTCGCAGATGAAACCACGTAAAATGTTTAAATTGTTCGTGTTTGTAGTATTAGTCGTACTCTTATTATTGTCCTGTGGCGAACAAGTCAAAACACTACCAGAGCTGAATAAAAGTCCGCTTAAAGTCAGAGACGGTGAGGAGCTACAATATGCGCAAGCCTTACCTGAAAATAGGCTTCGTTTTCCTCAAGCACATTCGCCACATAAAGATTATCGCCATGAATGGTGGTACTTAACGGCTAATTTAAAGAGTGACTCGGGAATACGTTTTGCTACGCAATGGACATTATTCCGTACCGCGATTAATCAGGCGCAGTGGTACTTTGCTCATGGTGCGTTGGCGGATACTAAGGTGCACCTTGCTGCCTTTCGTCAGGGAAGGGAAGAGTTTGCTAATGTGGCTATTACTGAGCAACCTTTTTCTGCTGCAATTGATGATTGGTTATGGCAGTCATCGGCGGCATTATTACCTGCGCAGCTCAGTTATGGGTCTGCGCGTACTGATAATGAAGCGTGGCAGGTAAAATTATCGCTAGTGACTGCGAGTCCATTTTTTATGCAAGGTGAGCAGGGCTATAGTAAAAAGCATCAGCGTGAGGCGATCGCTAGCCATTATTATTCTCAACCCTTTATCGACGTAGAAGGTGAAATATTATGGCAAGGACAATGGCTAAATGTGACTGGTTCAGCTTGGTTTGACCGCGAGTGGGGATCGGCAATGCTCGCGCAAGATCAACAGGGTTGGGACTGGTTTTCTTTGCGTGTATCAACAGATAAAGCCTTGATGATTTACCGTATTCGCTCTTCTGAACAGGATTTTATCTATGGTAGTTTGATGCACAGTAATGGTGCTATTGATATTCTTGATGCGAATAATATCAAGTTGGTCAGTCATGCTAACGATACGCTAGATTATCCCTATGCATTTGACTTGCGAGTAGAAAAACAAAGTATTGGTTTAAATGTTGATTTACGCGTGGCTGTGATTAATCAGCAGCAGATCATGCGCTTTGGGATTGAATATTTTGAGGGCATGGTTAGCTTTAAAGGCTCTCATACCGGTGAAGGCTTTGTGGAAATGACCGGTTATGTAAACTAATTAACAATGAAGCCCATTGCGAAAATCAAGTCGCAATGGGCTAGTGGCACCGCTGGTAATTAGCTTTGTAATATCTGCAGTGGTAGGGAGAGTAATTCATCACCCATACCGGCAAAGTACCAAATCACACCAATAAGCGCGCCTGCTGTCGCCACATACCAGATAGCGGAAAACAGCTGCCCGTATCTGTCGAGGGGTAATAGATGGCTTTGATGACGGCCACGCCATTCAAATACGATCTCGACGCTACCAATTAACAGCATGAAGCCAAGCAGGGCCAAGCCTAAGCTATAGCTGATGAATATCCCGGCCACGGCCCCTGCGATACAAGCAACTAGGCCTACGACGCTGTTCATCGAAAAGCTAATGCTTTTGAGGATGTGGCCACCATCGAGCGGTAAAATCGGTAACAAGTTAAATAGATTCAGCAAGGCGTTAAAGCTGGCCAATCCAGCAAAGAATATTTCCCCTGTTAGCCAGTAGGCTACAAGAGACAGCAGCGACATGAGCAAGCCAAAGGTGGGGCCCATAATCGAGATCACCACATCTTGCCAACGGGTATTAATCTTATCATCGCCTAATGCTAACCCGCCCATAAACGGGATCAGGTAAATGCCTTTGGTCTTCATACCAAAGTATTTCATGGCTTTAACATGGCCGTATTCATGAAACACCAGACAAGCAATCAAGGCGAGGGCAAACTGCCATGAAAATAGCCAAGAGTAAGCCGCCAGACTGGCGCCGGCCAGCACTACTTTGATAACCTTGGCACTCTTCAATAACTTTAACGCCAGTGAACCTAAGCCAATTAAGCTAAATTTTGTTTTTGCGGCAACCGGATGTTGCGGGGTTTGCCGTTCAATATCTTTCGTGTCGCGCTGGCCTTCGTTAATGAGCTGTTCATTAACATACAAGGCATAGTCTATTTTAAAGGGTTGCCAGAGCAGTTCTGTGGTGAGTTTTATAACGATGCTGGCTGGTGGCTGCGCATTATCGCTGTGCTGGTTGAGTTCAAATTCATGGGTTTTACTGCCCTCATTGTCACTAGAGGCGTTAATCGCCGACACGAGTTTGTCGTCCCAAAATACTTGTTGCCAGCCCGCTAGCGAGCCTTCCAGCCGCAGCGGTTTGCCAAGGCAGTCAATGTTTAATAATTCCAAGTTAAGCCTTTATATCTATGCGGTCGTGATGCCGATTAATAGAGTTTAAGTTACTGTCGTGACAGCGTGTTTGCCGATGGCAGAGTATAGCAAAAAGTATAGCAAAGAGAAAAACGTGATGACAGTACCAGTTGAATGGATCTGCTCGACGTTATTTGTACATGAGGAATATTGTTCTCATCTGGTTGCTTGCCTTTTGGTCATGTCTTTTGCAATTGTTGCAGGCTTAGATTACAGGTCGTAAACTTATCTGATGAAAGGTCAAAGTAAGCATAAATGCGGCGTACCGCACGAGAATAATCATCAATAGTCGCTGGCCGTTTACCTTACAGCCATAAATTGGTAAGGTATTGTTCATAAAGAGTATTAAAGCGTTAAGCATCGCAAGGATAGATCTGAAGATGATGAGACAAATTTTACTGGTAGCAGCCTCACTGTTGTTGGCTGCAAACGCGAGCGCTACAATAAATGAAAAAGAATATGCTAAATGCGCTATTGTTGAAGGGGATCTGGTTAGACTTGAGTGCTTTGATAATTTGGCCGTAGCTAAAAAACTTAATGTTCGTCAAGTTAAACCAGCATCGTTCGTGGGCAAAGGAAAGTGGTATGTATCCGTAGATGATTCTAAGGGAGTCACATTAACTTTGAATGCTGATTCTGGAAAAAATCGATGGGGTAAACCGGTTTATCTGGCTGTAAGGTGTAAAAATAATACAACAGATCTCTATATTGGCTGGAACGACTATCTTGGTCGCGAAGCCTCGGTTCAGACCCAAGTCGGTACGCATAAAGCCATTACTCAAAGCTGGAGTATGTCTACTGACAAAAATACCACATATCATAACGAGCCAATTACTTTCATAAAAGAGATGCTTGATTCACCTAAATTAGTTACTCAAGTAACGTTGTACAATAAAAGCGCCGTTACAGCAGTTTTCAATACCTCTGGTTTAGCAAATATCATAAAGCCACTTAGAGAACGTTGTGGCTGGTAATTTTTAACAATAACAATAGGTGCAGCGCAGCCGACATCTATTCGGATATTGAACAAGTCCGAAGCAATACTTATAGCGATACAGCCATTGAGACGGAATTGATGCTCAAGGGTATATTTGGTTTGTCCATTAGATCATAAATTCTCATTATTTTCAGTTTCTTTAAAGACAATGGTAGCCTCAATAAAAAATTCATTCTCCATATAGCCCATTCACACTCTATATTGTCCATTCGTCGCAAAGCTCTGCATGCGATTCAAGGTTACTTTAACCTTTCATCATCAACCAATGAAAGGGACAACCTACATGAGCATCAAAACAGTATCTAAATTTGCAGCTCTCACATTATTGTTCAGCAGTCAGGCTATGATCGGAACTAATGCAATAGCTGCGCCAAGTGAAGCCGTTATCTCTCAATACAATCTTGCAGCTGAAGGTGACGAAGATAAAGTTGAAGTTGTGTATGAGCAACTCAATCAACAGATTAAATCTAAAGGTGTTGACGCTCTTAGTATGGTTTACCTTGGTAGCACACAAACCTTAATGGGCCGCGATGCCTTTATGCCTTGGAATAAAATGAAGTACACAGAACAAGGTTTAGTAATGATTTCCAAAGGATTATCTCTGTTGGGTACTGATTCGATTGATCATCAAGAATATCGTCAGGGTCTGCCTGAATCGATTTTAGCCAAAGCCATTGCAGCCTCCACATTTACCTCTCTGCCAGATATGTTTAATCACTTTGAGCGTGGTTACGATATTTATTTAGAACTTTTAGCGGATGAGTCATTTTCAACGCAAAGCTATGACGCAACCTCTTGGATTTACATCTACGCGATTAAAGCATCACTGCGAGCGGGCGATGTTAATCAAGCAAACCAGTGGTTATCTGAGATGCAAGCGGAAAACGCTCAACATCCCATGACGTTGCAAGCTGAAGCCTTAATCAACCGAGCTGGTTAGGAGGTTATTGTGCTGATATTCAAAAAAATAAGTAAACGTTACCAACTGGAACAGCAGAGCGTTCAAGCGTTAACAGAGGCGAGCGGTTCGATTACTAAAGGTGAAATGGTGGCTCTATGTGGGCCATCAGGTTCTGGCAAGAGCACCTTGCTCAATATATTGGGCATGTTGGATATGGACTACCAAGGTGAAATTACGTTAGCTGGTGTTCAGTACCCTAAAGACCGTACGGCTGCTGCCAAGATACGTCGTAGTCAATTAGGGTTTGTTTTCCAAAAGTTCAATCTGGTCCCGGTAATGACAGCCTGGGAAAATGTGGCTTACCCATTGATGCTAAATGGAAGCTCTGCTCATGAGCAGAAACAGTTAGCGATTGCCATGTTAGATAAAGTCGGATTAGCTGATTTTTCTCAGCATAGACCTGGAAATTTGTCTGGAGGTCAGCAGCAAAGAGTCGCCATTGCGCGTGCGTTGGTACACAAGCCAGAAATTGTCATTGCCGATGAGCCTACTGCAAGTTTAGATAGTCATACCGCGAGCATTATTATAGACATTATGAAGCGACTTGGTAAAGAAATTGGTACAACGTTTATTGTTGCCACGCATGATCCAAGAATGGCATCACACTGTGATCGAACCATTGAATTATTGGATGGCAGTGTTAATCAGGAGGCGATCAAATGGGTAAGTTAATTCCACACTCATTACGTATTGCGTATCTCAATTTGCAGCGTAATGGCCGCCGAAGCTTACTATCTGTGTTGATCGTTGCCGTTGCTGTCTTTGCCTTGACCAGTGCGGGTGGGTTTGGCCTTTATACCTATGACTCGTTAAAGGAATCGACCGCAAGAGATACCGGGCATTTAACGCTCAGCCAGCCTGGATTTTTTGAGCAAGATGAAGAAGTGCCACTCTCTAATGGACTCGCAGATACTGATAGCATCATAAAACAGTTACTCATTAACCAAAGTGTTCGTGGAGTACAGCCGCGCATTGAATTTACCGGACTTGTTTCTAATGGCACCAAATCAACCATTTTTGTTGGCTCTGGGGTTAACGATCGTGAGTTTGATATGAAAGGACCGTTCTTAGATATGCGTGAAGGTAAAACGCTCTCTAACATTCAATCACCACGTTACGATGCTACTGAACCTGAAGTAATGTTAGCTGTAGGTTTAGCTAAGAATCTAAAAGTAACGATAGGCGACTGGGTGACACTGCTTACAACGACGAGCGATGGCGCACTCAATGCGTTTGATTTTAAGGTGCGAGGTGTTTATTCCACGGGTGTACCTGAGCTTGATAAACGTCAGCTTTATCTGCACATTCAATCGGTTCAAGACCTTCTCGCTAGTGACAAAATTAGTACATTATCAGTTTTTTTGTATGGCTCAGAACAAACTGCTGAAACCAAGTTATGGGTTGAACAACAACTCAATAATATGACACTTACGCAAGCAGTTGAAGTAACACCATGGGAAGAGAGAGCGTTCTTTTACACTCGTGTTAAAGACTTATATGACCGAATATTCGGAATCATGGGGGCAGTCATGGCACTAATTATATTTGTTGCTCTGTTCAACACTATGACGATGTCAGTTACCGAGCGAACACGAGAAATTGGAACCTTATCAGCACTTGGAGCCTACCCGAAAGAAATTGTGTCAGGGTTTATTTATGAAGCGGGTTTATTGGCTCTAATAGGTTCAATCATTGGCGGCGTTATCACTCTGGTAACAAGCTTAGTTTTGATGATAGCTGATGTACAAATGCCGCCACCCCCAGGCCGAACTGATGGATACCCGCTTAATATTTATTTTTCAGTGGAACTACTGGCGTATTGCTCTGTTGGTGTCATGGTTATCTGCATCCTTGCTGCATGGATTTCAGCACGAAAAGGTGTAAACAAACCTATCACGGAGGCTCTGGTTTATGTTTAATGTTTTATTTAAGGCAACTTTCGTTTCGATTCAACTAGCTCTTATCATTACAGTGTCGAGCTTTACTGTCGCGGCTAAAGATAATGTCAAAGCAATGATCAAACAGGCGGATCTTTATCGCATGGAAGAAAATTCTGCCAAAATAGTATCGATTGTCTCGTTATTTGAATATCAACAGCTCAAAAAAACGCGTGAATACCATGTCTATACAAGACCAAATCGAGAGTCTTTGGTGGTCTTTAAGTCTCAGGTTGAAGCGGGACAAAAAATGCTAATGCTCGGTGATAACTATTGGCTACTTATGCCGAAAAGCCGTCGACCAATTCGTATTACTCCAATGCAAAAGCTATTAGGTGAAGCTTCTGTAGGCGATATATCAACGTTAACGTGGAGTGATGATTATCAAGGTGAACTTATGGATAAAGAGTCGGTTTCTGTTGAATTTGGTGAGATAATACATACAAATAGATTAGTATTAACCGCAATGACATCAGGAACCAGTTATCAAAAGATCGACTTGTGGCTTGATGAGAAAAATAATTTTCCAATCAAAGCGGATCTGTACTTACGCTCAGGAAAGCTGGCAAAACAAGCTTGGTTTGAAGCAGGAATAAGAAATGAGCAATTGCGCGTTGTTGCAATGACATTGCTCGACAAAATTCAACCTGCGAAAAAGACAGTGATTGAATATAAAGCTATTGAAGTTGTTGAACTTGATGACAGATATTACAATCCTGCTTATTTGACTCGTAATAAAACGGTAGATCTATAACTGTGCGGACAATGAATGCACAAGGACAAATTGTAGCGTTTGACATGGCCTATAAGTATTTGAGTAGATGGTTTTGCATAACAGCATTGATAATAAGTACAAACGCATTGAGTTCAAACCTAAACTTAGATTGGGATTGGGAGTTAAGCGCAAGCAAGACTGCCCATCGAGATACGACCTTAATCGGTAAAACCACACAGTCAAATACAGAGTCATTAAATGCATTGCTTGATATCAAAGCCAACTGGCAAGAGTTAACAGGGTCCTTTGCGCTGAAAGGGACGTCACTTTGGAATCGCGAAGATGAACGAACGTTCGATGCTGATGGTATTGTACAGGAACTATTTTGGCAAAGTAGTGTTGATTTTGGCGGATTACCTATCGACTTTATTCTCGGTAAGGTTCGATTAGATTGGGGGGTCGGTTATGGCTATCGACTTTTAGACCTCTTTAAGTCGTATCGACGCAATTCAATTGGTATTCAAGTTGAAGAAGGCGCAGGAACTGCGATGGCTTCATATTTTGATATGAATAGCGAGTGGAGCTTGATATATACCGATTCGTCTTGGGCGCAGCAGCAAGGCTCAGATCTTGAAGAGCAATCAGTGCAGCAAGGTTTGGGTCTTCGTCACTATGCTCTGCAGGGTGACAGTGAGTGGCAAGGCATAGTTTATTATGATGATGTCCGGCATGGTTTGCTCAGCGGCTCGTTCGTCACCGTTCTTAATCAAGCGTGGGAGCTCCATGTTTCAGCATTGTATCAACGTAAATACCTTGCTTACCAGCAAGGAACCTCACTAACTGCGGTGGGTTTAGAAACTAAGCAGCATGGATACCAGTCACTTATTGGTATTAACTGGGCCAGTAGCAGTGGCCATCACGTTATTATGGAATACTGGTTTGATAGTCGAAGTTGGAGTAATAATGAATGGCAGCAAGCATTTGAGCAAGGGGCGTCTTTATCCTCAGAGATTCAAACGCAGCCATTAGCCCTGTCTTATGCTCAAGGGCTTAATCACGCCAATCTTGTACAGCATAATCTAATGTTCCATTGGTCTTTGAACTCAAGTAGTTGGAGTCATTTAAAGTGGAGCCAAGATTGGTTGTGGCTCAATAATTTCGAGCCCTCGTTTGATGTAATGTTATCACCGCAAGACGGTGGTATTATTGCGACTCAATGGTTGCGTTATCAAATATATGATACAGGTTCTGCTTCATTCAGCTTTGAGCTAGCTACCCAGTTTTTAGGTGGCAATGGTGATTCGGTATATGCAAATTTACCTGATAAGCATATAATTTTGTTAAATCTTAAAGGGAAGTTCTGACCATGAAGTTATGTGATTCTAAGGATATTGGCGTTGAGAGTCGAGTCATAAACGTTATTTTTTTTACAGGTGTTTTTTGTTTTGTTATTGCAATTATGACGACTCAGATCTGGCCCACCACGCCCTTCATTAAACATTGTTTGATCAGTTTTGGTTATGGCTACGGTGCTGTATTTAGTGCATTAGCCATAGCTCACTTTTCCCCAAACCTTAATTTGCCGTGGGTTAGGGTATTTTCGTTTGTGTGTTCTATAATTCTCGGCACTAGCAATGCGGCTTTCTGGTTAGATCAATACAGTAATGTTAATAACTTTGCCAAACTAACACCGGTTATTTTTTTAGGTTTTGTATTTACTGCTATATGCTTTCTATATTTTTATATTTACGAACAAAAACTACTTGCGCAAACAGAACTCGAAACGGCAAAGCGTAAACAGGCAGAGCAAGAAAAAACATTGATTATGAGTCAGTTAAAGCAGCTTCAAAGTCAGATAGAACCACACTTTTTATTTAATACGTTAGCAAATATCAATGCGCTCATTGATCAGCACCCTCAAAACGCTCGGTTGATGCTTGAGAAACTTACTAATCTATTACGCAGTACGCTACAGGCGAACCGTCAGTCTAATACGTCCATTTCGGGTGAATTAGAATTGATCGATGCATACCTAAGTATCCAATATATTCGTTTAGGTGAGCGGTTAACATATAAGATAGATAATCAGTTAAATTATGACGTAAGTTTCCCTCCTTTATTACTGCAGCCATTAGTAGAAAATGCCATACAACATGGTATTGAACCTAAAGTCCAAGGAGGCTGTATAATAGTAGTTATTGCTGAAAAGCAGGGTATGGTAAGCATATCAGTTATTGACAGCGGTAATGGGCTTATGCTCGAATCATCAAGTGCTGGTCATGGCATTGGGCTTGAGAATGTTCGACAACGTTTGCTGGCATTATTTTCTAATAGGGGAAATCTCACGATTGTAGAAAATGCCCAAGGTGGAGTCACTGCTAAGCTTCATATTGCATTGACAGACTTAGAATCTTTAAAGGAATAGAAGGATGACGCACAGCAATTCAGTAACAGCTATTATTGTAGATGATGAACCTTTGTTGAGACATCACTTAAATCAGGCGTTAGCCGAAAGTTGGCCTCAATTAGATATTATTGCATTAGCTGAAAATGGTGATCAAGCTTTACTCCTTATCGAGCAGCATCAGCCTGACATTGTATTCTTGGACATTAAAATGCCGCAGCGTGATGGTATGAGTGTGGCTAAGTTATTAGTAAAAAATCACAGTCAAACAAGAGTTGTGTTTATTACCGCATATGATGAGTTTGCTGTGCAAGCCTTTGAAATAAATGCGGTTGACTACCTACTTAAGCCAGTTTCAGATAAAAGATTAGCTCAATGCGTTGAAAAGCTTCAAACACAGCTGTCCCAACAAAAATCAACAACTACGACAGATGTGTCATTACTGATTGATCAAATTCAGCAATTGACTAATCAAGCTAAGCCAAATTACTTAACCTGGATTAAAGCAACTAAAGGTGATGACATTCACCTTATCTCACTGTCGGAAGTGTTGTATTTTAAGGCTGAAGATAAGTACGTGTCTTTGTATAAGCAGGAAGCTATGCAGAGTGTAGAGTATCTGTTGCGTACTTCTCTTAAAGAATTACTAAGACAGCTTGATCCTAATATGTTTTGGCAGATTCATCGCTCAAGTGTCGTGAATGTTTCGGCGATTGAAAAGGTGAAAAAAGATTTCACTGGAAAGATGACCGTCCATATTGGAGATGCTCGGCTCCGAGTTAGCCGAGCTATGCAACCACAATTTACTAATTTGTGGTGATACCAAAAGTAGCCGTACAATACGAGTGTCAAATATTAGAGACTGTCTTTTTTTTCTTCGGTATTTTGTGGTAGGCTTTGGTGTAGTATGCACCTACGCAGGGATTGGACTTCCCAGACTTAATTAGACACTCGGTTACGCGACATTGCGATACTTAAACGGTTCATCTCCGAATCAAAGAAACTACAGCCATCAAGAATACACGATGAGTACTGACTAGTGACCGATAATTTCAGCTTGATTTATAAATATTTTAATATTTGAACGCTGTTTTAAGTGCAGCATTATCACCCCTGCGATCAGCAATACTATCCCGATAATAATGAAGCCCAAAGCTGTGAGTTGTAAGTAACTTAACAGCGCAATAACGACGTAACTCAAGCTTTGCGCTAGTGTAGAAAACAGTTTTAATCCACCTTCAACGCGTCCTCTTTCTTCCATCGCAATGACATGATGCATCTTATTGGTTCTCGCAATACGATTATATGAATTGAAAAAACCAAGGACAACAGTAAGTAATATAATCAAAGTAGGGGAAAGGTAAGATCCCATCAAAATAAGTAAGGTCGCCATAACTAGAATTGAAACTATCATTGCATTTTCATGCTCATAACGCCTTAAAAGGCGAGCAATCAGCAATCCACTTAGTAACGCACCTAGACCATAACTCATTTCCCATGCCGCAAACCAACTACCACTAATGCCTTGTTCAGCGAAATAAATAGGGACAAGTTTTACTAAAAAGGTCAATACTGGATAAGACAAGCAAGATAATGCCAAAAATGCATAGAAGTGTTTTTGTTTAGAAAATATGCTTTTGCTTGCTACAAGCTGTTTAAAGAATGCCTCTTTTAAGGATGGACGAAACTGGCGCTTGTAAGGGGTCGCTATATAACATAATCCAGACAGGAGTGAAGCGAATGTAGCCAAAAATGAAAACTCAAGCATTGACCAGTATTCAAGTAAAATAATCCCTAATGCGCCTGCACCAAGTGT